>NZ_FNEY01000068.1 GCF_900100305.1 Paracidovorax citrulli
GACCTGCGCCGCGCCACCAAGGTGATTGCGCGGGCGCTGCACGATCTGCTGGGTTGAGGGGGGACGACCGCCTGCCGGTTAGGGCATGAGAACGGAGTCTGGCAGTCTCGGACAATCGACGCACTCTGGAGGAATGTTCTCGAAGACCACGTCTTGCCCGATGCGCACGACATTGAGCGGGGGGTCGAACCACCAATTGATATCCCCATTCAACCAGAGGTCCACAACACCGCTCTCGCCCAACAAGGTTTCTGGTTCGATTCGGTACAAGCGGATCACATGGGGATATTTCATATTCCAGTGCATGAGCCGCTGCAGCCATGAGGCTTCGTAGTAATCGAGCCGGTAAACATGCCGTGGGCTGTAGTGGCTGCGATCGTACCTTGGGATGGCGGAATATCCGAGCACTATCGCAGACAACACTGCAGCGACGGCCCATTTCACCAATCTTTTTCCATTCATAATTCAACCATCAATTCACCACTCCAGTTGCACAGGAAATGGCAGTCGCACCCTGTGCACATTGGATAACACCATGAAGTCGCCGCCCCTTTGATTCCTTTCGCTCCATCGACGGAAATCCGAGTTCTGCACAATATATTTGTAGCCTTGCACGACCGAAGGCTCCTCATCCACCACGGTCTCTGAAATAGGCACATCCAGGTTTGTCCGGACACCGCACTGCATCCCATCAAATCCCCAGCATCCCAGCGGCTGCGAAATAAAAGAATTGCCGTCGTTGAAGTCGTAGGAATCTCTCAAATAAAATCCCAACTCGTCTATTTCAATTCTGGCATGGACGGGGCCTCGCGCGATGACCATGCCAGAAACAGCCAGCTTGATCTGCGCTTCGCCCATCGCGCCATAAAAGTCGTCCAACGGATCGCTCCAACGACCAAAGACAGCGTAGTTCACCTGACAGGTTTCATCCAGGATTCGAGCCGGCTTCGATAGATCCCCGAAGCGCCAGCATTCTTGAATTCTCCCAGGAGATTGCCTGACGACACGTTGCTTCAACAATGTGATTGCGGCCGGACTGGCCCAATTCGCCTGCAATCGGGCCATAGCGGACTGCACCCGGGCGAAACCGAGCGCCCACTGCATGGTGACGGTGGTGTCATCAAGATAGGCCGAAGGCAGTTGGCTCAACCGGTACGGCGGCTCGCTGAACTTCATTTCTCGGGGCATCCGGAACGGCGCTCCATTGAACCACCGCTCCATCAACGCACTGGCCACCGGCCAGCCCAGTCGCGAACGCATCACACCCGGAATATCACGCAACTGAAAAAGCCGCGTCGCGTGCTTCGGTGCAAGTTTTCGCGCCAATGCAGCGCGTAGCGCCTCTTGGGGCACCTTCACTATGCCATTCATGTCCACCCTCCCGTTCGAATGACTATTCAACCAACAGGCGCGAATGATAGAGATGAACAGCAACGGTAGAGCAATGGCCGCTCAGTGGAAAGTTACCAGTTGCAATCCAAAGATAGATCGTGGGGTAGCCACGCATTGATGCGCTGCAGGGCGCCGTGCACATCCTGAACGCGCTCTACCAGCAGAACACGCTCTACCGGCAGGTCACGTCCAAGGTCGAGGGCATCAAGCA
>NZ_FNEY01000067.1 GCF_900100305.1 Paracidovorax citrulli
CAGGCTTTGGCAAGCTGCGCATTCGCTTCGAGCGGCGGCTGGACATCCACGAAGCGCTGTTGAAACTGGCTGCAGCGATCATCTGTGCGCGCTTGGTGGATCGGTGGTGTTAGCCGCTCTTATTGCGAATAGGATGGGGCCGGGAAAACGGGGGCAACATCAATCATGACTGTTCCTCTCCTTGAACTGGTGGCGGTACCGAAAGTAAGGATGGCTGAACTCCCGCTTCTGGGTCTATGATCGACAAGTGCGTCCTATCGATGCTCCAGTAATCAAGCAAACATCCGATTACGCTTTTCGATAACGAGGACGCTACTGCGTGGTCGCGGAATAATCTGTACATCGCCAACTCTTCGAGTTCCTTTGCAACTCCAAATAGTCCCCCAAAGACATCACGTCTGGCAAAAAATTCCCCCAAAGCAGAAGCAGGGATTTGATTAAGACTGCCTTGAATCTTGAACTTAATCTGTCCGGCTAAAGCTTTTCCGCCAGCAGCGTATTCAGTAATTAAGCCCATCGATAAATTGACGGTGGAATCAAATCCTTCTTTGCCCCGGGAGCCGTATCGAAAGCCTTCATCTAAAAGAGCGGCCCGCTCATTCGATTCTTCGAATGCAATACCGCGCATAAGATAATCTATGCATATGCAAACCAGTGCGCAAATGAAATACAAACACCGAAGGGCGGTTGAAGAATGTTCACGTCTGGTAATGGCTATCTCGGCAAAATAGCGCCCTTGGGAAAGTAAGTCGTTGCATATGTCGAATGATAATCCTCGGCTCAACAAAGACTTGCAATAAGAAATACGCCCTCGCCAATCTCCATCTAATTTCCCAAAAGTGTTTACCGATAGAAGACTGAAAAATTCCTCGTCAGAAATGCGCTCATCCCAACGTTTTTTCTGCTCTAACTTGGATAAGAAGTTTCCATCTAAGACCAAGATATTTAAGCGCTTGCCAAATTCCTTGACTTCTGGTCTTTTATCGGACGTGGCAACAATGGCGCGATCTGCGCCGATGGTTTTTTGGAGCCCGAGCGTCCAAAAAATTCGCTCAATAGCCTGTGGTGTTTTCTTGTTCTTGATGTCAACAATCGCTATTTCGCGAGATACCGGCGAACTTCTACTATAGATCCACGCATCGATATCCGTAACATCCTGTCCCATGTATTTGAATGGAACACCTCGGACTACAAAATATCCCGCTTGGGAAAAATAGGTCCTCAAAGCCTCTTCCATGCTGGGCCCTTTTTTAAGAACATTAGCCATTTTCTTTTCCAAAGCGAAGAATGTTCAAGATACTGTTCGTCGCTGCGGGATCTGAATCTACTTGACGCTTGCGATTGATTGCCCTATTTTCTTCTGGACCTAGATATTTGGTGATTGTAGCGCTTGGAAGTGCCGTGAGTGACTGGTCGCTCACGTCACCCTTTTGAATGACTTGGAGAGCAAGTTCGCCGACTTCTCTCTTAAGTAAAGTCATTAGCCAGCCAGTTCGGGTTCCAAAATAACCCGACTTGGTTCCTTGGTACACGTGAACTACACCTTTCAATTCCAGTGCTCGGTAATCTTGTGAAATTGCAGGGCTTGGCCCCACAGGATTGCCGTTAGAGCGTGTTATGAACTTTGCTCCTCGGAGTGGAAGTCAA
>NZ_FNEY01000065.1 GCF_900100305.1 Paracidovorax citrulli
GCCACACTCCGCGCTCGGCCATCAGCCTCCCATCACACGCATTCCGGGTGTGAACAACCTCGTGAGACTCAACACCTAGCGCCGCCGCAGCACGTGCGTATATTCCTCGCCCGCCGTGCTCTGGTCCAGCAGTTCATTGCCCGTCTGCTTCGCGAACGCCTGGAAGTCGCGCAGCGAGCCGTTGTCGGTGGACACCACCTTCAGCACCTCGCCACTGGCCATGGAGGCGAGCGCCTTCTTGGCCTTCAGAATGGGCAGCGGGCAGTTGAGCCCGCGGGTGTCTATTTCCTTGTGGATGTGCATCGTCGTCGGCTTCCTGGCGAAGAGAGAAAGAATTCTAGAGCGGCCCGGGCTGCGCCAGCCCTGCTGCCGGGTCTGCAGCGGCGCCCGCTTCCACCGGGGCCGCGGGCGCGGACACCTCGCTGCGCTGGCCCGGCCATTCCATGAACGCGGGCTCGATGCCGCGACCGCGCAGCCAGTCGGCCAGCGCCTGGCCCGTGCCGGCGGGCCAGCACCGCAGGTGCTCCGGAGCGATCAGCCGGTAGTCCACCAGCTCGGGCGACAGCCGCACCGTGCCGTGCGCCACCGCATGGTAGGCCACGATGACCTGGTTCATGCGCTGGAAGTCGTACACCCCGATGAGCGACAGCGCGCTCACGTCGAGGTTCGTCTCTTCCTTCACCTCGCGCACGATGCCTTCCTGCGGCGTCTCGCCGGCCTCCATGAAGCCGGTGATGAGCGCGAAGGCCTTGTGCTCCCACGCGGCATTGCGCGCCAGCAGCACGCGCCCGTCCAGCTCGACGACCGCGGCCAGCACGGGCGTGGGATTGTTCCAGTGCGTCCAGCCGCAGGCCGGGCAGCGCAGGCGCTGCCGCTCCCCGCCGTCCTCCAGCGCCGTCACCCAGGCCAGCGGCGTGGCGCACTGGGTGCAGAAGCGGGGCTCGGCGTTCATGGAGCGGGACCCAGGCGTGTAGAGACGTCAGTCCGCGTCAGGCGGGGAACACGCCCGTGGAGAGGTAACGATCCCCCCGGTCGCACACCACGAAGACGAGGGTCGCATCCCGCTCGCGCCGCGCGATCTCCTGCGCGGCCCAGCAGGCGCCCGCCGCGGAGATGCCCGCGAAGATGCCTTCCTCGCGCGCGAGGCGGCGGCACATGTCCTCGGCATCGTCCTGGCCGACATTGATCGTCTCGTCCACCGCGCGCGGATCGTAGATCTTGGGCAGGTATTCCTGCGGCCACTTGCGGATGCCCGGAATGCGCGACCCTTCCTTGGGCTGCGCGCCGATGATCTGGATGGCGGGGTTCTTTTCCTTCAGGAAGCGCGACACGCCGGTGATCGTGCCGGTCGTGCCCATCGCGCTCACGAAATGCGTGATGCGCCCGCCCGTCTGCTCCCACAGCTCGGGCCCGGTGGTCTCGTAGTGGATGCGCGGATTGTCCGGATTGGCGAATTGGTCGAGCACCACGCCCTTGCCCTGCCGCACCATGGTCTCGGCCAGGTCGCGCGCGTACTCCATGCCCCCGCTCTTGGGCGTGAGGATCAGCTCCGCGCCGAAGGCCTTCATCGTCTGCGCCCGCTCCACCGACAGGTCTTCCGGCATCACCAGCACCATCCGGTAGCCCTTGATCGCCGCCGCCATCGCCAGCGCGATGCCCGTATTGCCCGACGTGGCCTCGATAAGCGTGTCACCCTGCTTGATCTCCCCACGTTCCTCCGCGCGCCGGATCATGGACAGCGCGGGCCGGTCCTTCACGGAACCCGCCGGATTGTTGCCCTCCAGCTTGCCCAGCACGACCGTGCCGCGCTCGGCGTTCTCCCGCGCGCCGATGCGCTGCAGGGCGACCAGCGGCGTGCGGCCGATCGCGTCTTCGATGGTGGGGTACGTCGGGGAAGGGGTGGTAGCCATAGCCCCCTACTGTGCCATAATCCCGGGCTTCCTTCTTCGCGTCGCCCGGGTGGTGAAATTGGTAGACGCAGGGGACTCAAAATCCCCCGCCGCAAGGCGTGCCGGTTCGATTCCGGCCCCGGGCACCATGGCTGCAGCGCTATGGTTCTAGAGCGTTTTCCGCATTCAATTCCGCGCGTTCCGCACAGCGCTCGGCTGGGTACGGTTCCCTACCTTCTTGAAGCCCTGCCTGGCTACGGGCCCAGCAGCGTGCGCCGTGCTCTCTGACGCCAACCTGCTGCGATCGGTTCGGGTGGTGCGGGTTGGCCGTGTCCTCGCTTTTTCTTCAAGCTTGTGTTCGATCCGGCACGGGTAAGTGGGGCCCACTGGCAGGAAAGCGGGCCTAGCTGTGATGTCTCAATAGGTTGTTCATCCAGGCCCGACCTGGGAAGCTGTGGTTACCAGGCCCCAGCAACTCAGGACAGGACACCGGATG
>NZ_FNEY01000062.1 GCF_900100305.1 Paracidovorax citrulli
GACCTTCGACCACAACTACACAGCCTCCTACTACCTTCATGAACTCCGAACACCGGAGTCCTATCGAGGCGACAACTATTCTGACGCGGGGGGATACGTCTCCACCGTGATCCGGGCACGGATATGCCGAGGAATGTCGTGCTCGTTCTCGATGGCTTCCATCACGCGACTGATGGTCGCGCGGGCGAAACTCAGAAACAGGATCTCCTGTCCCGGTCGCGCGGCCACGGCTACTTCGGCAGCTTTCAGAATCGAGATCGTCGTCTTCCCCGAGCCCGGCCCGCCCGTCACCAACAGGTGGCCGGAGGTCTCGAGGACGTCCTTCTGCTTATCGGTGAGTTTCATCAAGCGGCGCCCGGGTCCGCCGCAAGTGCCGCGACCACAGTGGCTACAGCGGGCGCCGCAGCCGTCGGCTGGCACAGAGCCTTAAGGTGCACGCAGGCTTCCCTGATCCACTGGGGGACTTCGGCCTCATCACATTGGGCGATGAACTCGGCGATCCCCATGTCTCCCTTCTTTTTCGCAAAGTAGGCCATCAATGCGTTGACTACGTCAGCCTTCGGATCCTTGAACTTTTCCAGCAGGTCCTGAGGCCAATCAAGCAGATCCGAGAAACGATCCAGCGCCGCCTTGGATGTGTTCTTGAGTACCAGGTTTTCGATGCCCTTTTCGCCGTGCATGAACATATGCTCGACCTGGGCTTTGATCAGCGCTTGGGCTTCGGGTGATTGCAGGTCGCACAATGCGAAGGTGCGCTTGCCGATGCTCCGGTACATCTTGGCCATGTCCGGAATGCTCCCCTCGCCGCCGGCGTCTACGACGCAGACGCCCAGCGATTCGAGCGAGGCATAGACGGCCGGGTTCAGTTCGGCCAAGCGACGGCAAGCTGCGGGGAAAGCGGAAGCCTCGGTCGCACCCTCCGCGATCAGAATGCGGCGCGCCAAAAGGCCCTCGCAGAACCGAGTCCTGAACTCCTGTCTGTACCGCTTAAGTTTCACGCTGTCGGGAAGCGTGACGCCGCTTTGCTTCAATGACCCGGAGCCGTCTCTCGACAAGATGATGGTCTCCGGCAGCGAGAACTCCTCCAGCACATAAGGCGAGTGCGAAGTGAATAGCGTTTGCGATGCGAGCTTGCGAACCTCGTGAATGATGCGCTTCTGTGCGTAAGGAGGGATCGCCGTCTCGGGCTCCTCCATCGCAAAGATGACGTTCTGCTTGTCTTCGGCGATCTGCGAGAGCATCGCCAATACCAACATGTTTATCGTCCCTGTGCCTTGACGGTAGAAGGGGGCTGCGTGCGTGCCGTCGCCGGTGGCGATGAACGCCGTGATTACCTTACGCAGATGCTCGCGCGTGAGGTTCGACACCTTCAGATGTGGCTCGATCCCCCACTCCTTAGGCACGTATTTCTTCAATGCGGTATTGATACTCTCCAGCACACCGGAGATGCCCAGGCTGGGGTCTTCGGCTACGGAGATCGCCGAGATTCGGCCGATGGCATCCTCCCACATCTGGGGCCGAACTTCCTTGAGGCGGAGGATGATGTCCAACAAGCTGCCGCGCTCTAGGCTCAACGTCCTGGAGCCCGTTCGCACTGAGCGTAGGTATAGCAATCCGCACACCTGTTTGTCCTTCTTCGTGAAGGGCACGGGGGCGCCATCAGAAAGGGTCACCGTGTAGAAGGTCTTGCCCTCAAAGTCGTCCTCCTCGGGGTCGTATTGCCCGATGAACGTGACGCGCAAGGCCGGCGAGACGGTCGCTGCGTCAACACCTTCGGGAGCCGGGTCCTGATACAGCTTCTTCTCCTTGCTGTCCCAGAACTCGATGTAGTCGCCAAAGCGCCCCTGCTGTTCTTCCGACAGGTTAGCGATGGTGACTCCAATTCGGATTTGGGGCGCTGGCACCTCCGGTTCGCCGGCAGGTGCTCCCGCACCCTCAGTTTGCTCCCCTGCGACCGGGATGCCCTGTTCCGGAACCTGTCCCTCTGCAACCTGTTGGATATCTCCAGGGTGGTCAACTACTTCTTCATCAGCTTTGTCTTCCTCGGCTCCCACCGAAGACTCAGGTAGATACCGGCCAAGAAAGAAATCGTGTTCGTCTACTGGCGGCGTGCGATTAAGTCGGTCCGGTCCAAGAACGAGGTCCATCGCTTCCAATACCGTTGTCTTCCCGGTGTTGTTGTCGCCTAGCAGCACGGCATGTTGAACGAGGTCCAGCGTGGCTTCCCTTATTCCGCGAAAGTTGTGGATCTCGATACGGGCTACCTGCATTGAATCTCCCTTTTGGGTCTATGGCTCTTGTTGCGGAAGTTTTCAGTGCCCGCAACTCAAACGTCACGTGCGCGCGTGACATGTTTTCTCATGGTTATTAAAGTCGTTCAGGTCAGAATGGCTGAATGAACGGTCCTCGCTGCAGCGTACATCCTAGGTCGCACGGCGAACGGCCCGCTCCCGCTACAAAGCCGCAGTTGCCATACACAGTTCTTTGCATCAATTGGGTTTGCTATGGAGTGCGGACAACCTAGCAACCAAGCGAAGAATGCTCCCGCCATCATCCCTGCTGCCCCGGTGTCCTCAGTCGAATCCTCTGCCCATCCGGCGTCCCTCCCACAGGGCAGACCATAGGCTTTAACCCCTTGTCCAGGCAAATCCAAATTTCCTTCAGCCGATTGCCGGAAGCCACATTCACCCGCAGGTTCTCCGCCTGCAGTTGAGGATTGAGTGCCAGAAAGGCCAGCTTCACGTCCGCAACCCGGGTATCCAGCAACTGGTTCGGCCCCGCGCTGGTTCCGCCCGGCACCATCTGCGCCGTGGTGGGCCTGCGCAGTGCGCCATACACGCGCTGGATATCCGCGAAATATCGATCTGCCGATGCCCAGCCGCAGGTGCCATGCGCCTGCCACTCGTTCTGCATCAGATCGGTGCCAGGCATCATGCAGAGGTATTGCCGCACCAGCGGCGCGGGCAGGGCGGCGGGGGTGGGCTGGCAATTGCGCGGATGGTCGTCCACGGACCGGGCCTTGCCGTTCTGCGGCCACAGGCCGTGCACCACCCATTCGAACCGGTTGCCGGAAAAGCACTGGAAGGCATGCCGGTCCTTCGCCGCCCCGGTCTTGTTGCGCTGGCTTTCGCAGTGTTCGGGGGACCAGGACAGCACCAGCGCCAGGTAGTCCGTGGGAGCCCGGGGATTGGCGTGGTCCACCGGGCGGGGAGGGGCGGGCGATACCGTGCCCGGGACTGCGCATACCTCCTGCGCGGAGCTAGGTGTGATGTCTCAATAGGTTGTTCATCCAGGCCCGACCTGGGAAGCTGTGGTTACCAGGCCCCAGCAACTCAGGACAGGACACCGGATGA
>NZ_FNEY01000061.1 GCF_900100305.1 Paracidovorax citrulli
GAGCGCGACGGCATCTCCAATGCCGCGGCGACCGCATCGAATACGCAGCCTCGGGCTGCTTGATCGACGCGACAACTACCTTGACATGCTCCGGTATCACTCCTTCTTCTGGCGCATCCTGAAGACGCACGGCTATCTATTGGGGCTACCCCGAAAGCTGTCCATTCTGACGCCCGCCAACGAAGCGATCGCGCTATCGACAATCCGCAGGGAACAAGCCGGCCAGCAAGCTGACGGATGAAGAACGATCCCAAAAGAAAGGACGAGAGAGCAAAGAGCGCCTAAGACTCGCGACGGAAGATGGTCGGGTGTGCTTCGACCTGTTCGCCAGCTTGGTCGCCCGGCTTCTGTCGCGCAGCGAGCGACTGCGTAAGCTCGTTGCCACGCGCTATCCGTTCATTATCTTAGATGAATTTCAAGATACCAATAGCGACCAGTGGGCAGTAGTGCAACAACTTGGTCGTACCAGCACGTTGCTCGCCCTGGCGGATCCGGAGCAACGCATCTACGACTGGATTGGCGCGGACCCTGAGCGACTCAACCAGTTCCTCGGAGTGTTCAAGGCGCAGGAGATCCCGCTGGCGGGGGACAACCACCGCAGTTCTGGCACGGACATCCTGCTGTTTGCAAACGAAGTTCTCACGGGCAAGTTCAGCCGGAAGGCCGGCGGGTATACGGGTATCGAACTGAAAGGCTACCCTGCAAACGAGAACGAAGCTGCCGTCGCCCTCATCACGACGACCTACGCTGCCCGAAAACGCTTGGTCGCTTTGAAGAAGGCAGATTGGTCCCTTGCAGTGCTCGTTCCAACGAAGAAGATGACGCGTAACGTGTCGGATCTTTTCAGGCAGCCGCCAAGCAAACTTACTGCAATATCTCATACCGCTGCGGTCGAACTCGACGCTGCCATCCTGGCGGCCGAAGTCGTCTCCTACCTGATGCAGCCGACAACGCTGTTCCACTTGGACGGCTTCATCGATCTACTCTGCAACTTCTACCAAGGCAAGGGCGGCGACGCTCCTGCAAAAGGTGACTTGCAGGAGGCGGACAACATCCGCAAGGCATTTGCGATGTCGGCGCAGAGAAAGGCAGCCGGAAAGGCGCTGCCCGCCAATAGCATCATGGTAAGACTCTTGAAGACTTACGAGCAAGCCCGGGTTGTAGCTCTATCAGGTGATCCTGATGCGGATTGGCGCGCC
Source organism: Paracidovorax citrulli (assembly GCF_900100305.1). Classification (GTDB taxonomy): domain Bacteria; phylum Pseudomonadota; class Gammaproteobacteria; order Burkholderiales; family Burkholderiaceae_C; genus Paracidovorax; species Paracidovorax citrulli. Next base: position 1,200 of record NZ_FNEY01000061.1, read on the forward strand.
ATCAGACAAGTGCTCGATGCGAGTTCTTGTCCGCGTTGCAAGGAGGTTGGGCTTGAAGTCAAGAACATCCGCCTGCTTGAACGCGGCACCCAGCTACGTCAGGAACTCTCGGAGGACTGGCGAACCTTTGGCCACTATGAAAACGCTCTGGAAATCACGCGTCAGGCGTTCGTTCGCGAGCACTTTTCTACTCAAGCGAGCCCTCCCTCAGGCGTCTTCGTCATGAACATGCACAAGGCCAAGGGAAAGCAGTTCGACGAAGTCGTCATTTTCGAAGGCTGGCCGCGTTACTACAAAAAGCAGATCATCGGAAACCCGGACAGGATCATTCGAGGAAACGCTAAAGAAAATCTGGATGAACAGGCCCGACAGAACCTGCGGGTGAGCATCACCCGTGGCAAGCTTCGCACGACCATCTTGATGCCCGATGCCGACCCGTGCATCGTCTTCAAGAAATTTCCGGCAACATGAATGCGCCGGCCTCCTGTCTGGGTTTCGCATTGGCCTGCTAAAAGCTGTTCTGCACCATATGCAGCAAAACGCCCATGGCGACCTTGTCCAGGTCCTTACGCACCTCGACGATGCCAATGGCGAACGGGTTCATAGTCATGATGTCACCCGGGAAGTAGCTGGCCAGTTAGGGTGACCCAGGTCCCAGATGAAGACGCCTGTCGGCTTTGTCCCGGAAGCCACGCCCCATAGTAATTCGGCCCACATCTTCGTGCGCTCCACCGTTTCAGCCGCGGTTTCCCATCGTAGGTACCCATCGCATGCATGAATTGCAGGTCGCCGTAGTGCAAGCGGTACAGCAAGTAGTCGCCCCGCCCGAAAGCGGAGCGCGCTCATGTCTTGAACTGGTTCATGGAGCCCCTCCCAAGAGCTTTCTTATGACGGGCCTCGTGTCCATTTGTAAACTATTGCCATACTAGCGGCGATTTGCGCCCGTTTTCACGTGTACGGTGAAAAAACCAGTTCGGCGGCCTTCAGCAAGTCAGGGAGCTTTGGCGCACGCATGGCGCCGCAGACCTCGGTGTGCGCCAACCCATCCCTGCAGGTGAGGGCTTAGATAAGCGCGGCAGTTGCGCTTCGTAACCATGCCGCAACCCCACTTTTGTGGCGCCCGCAGATGTTTCCCTCCAGAATCCGGCCCGAAGAAAAACAGCAGAGGGAAGGGACACATGAACGGCATCGTCCATGTCGATACGGAGCGCCTGCGCGCGCAATTGGAAGACAAGCTGCCACCGAAGGTACGGCGGTTCCGGCTGGATGACATTCCGGGAGTGATGCGCTCTCGTTTGGGTTGGCCGGTGGCGGCGGCGTTGATGGAGCGGTGGTTCAGGGGAGCGGCGTTCGAGATGCCGGACACCATCAAAAGTGGGCAGCGCCACCTGATCGATTTGAATTCCGCGCAATTGGACGAGGACACCGTCACCATGCAGTGGGCATTGGGATTTGCGCGCGTGCGGGCTGCGATGTCGCTGTTGCAGGCGCAATGGAATAGCCCTGCCGGAATCGCGCAGTTACAAGAGCGGATCAAACAGCAGTCGATGCGGCAGACCCAGCCTTGGCGGTTTGGGAACTTGAACCAGCCAGCCAAAGCCTTGGACGAAAACTACCAAGTGAATTTCTTGAATGTTGGCCGACTTGGCGATCCCATGGATGACTTCTACGGCGCCATGGGCGAGGCGACGCTCAAGATCGCGGTGTCGGGCATGGTAACGCCCAAGGAGGCTGGAAAGACCACTATCTCAATCGATGAGTTGGCCTTCTACCTGCGCGATTCCTATGATTTCAACGACGATTCCTTCCTGTCGCAGCCGCTGGGCTTCTGGGGGCCCGGTGGTGTGAAACGGACACCCAGGTCCACCTTGGCCATCCCTCTCACGGAACAATGGATGCATGCCAATGCGGCCGAAGCGGACCGCCAGAGCTATCTTGTGCAGAACCAGCATTTCAGGCAGTGGCGCGCCCTGTACGGCCTGGGCGGAGATTTCATGATCGTCTCCGACGTGCATCGTGTGCGCCTTCCTTTTCCGATCAAGCTGGAGTGGTAATGAAGCTTTCCAACCTCAAGAACGTGCCATGCATCGTCTGGTGCCTGGGCCTGAACGCGTTGTTCCTGGCGGGATGGGCTCTGGCAACGCCCACCTTCGCAGATGCCGAAAACAGCCCGCACCGGGTGTACCGCCTGGAGTTCCATAAAGCATCTTTCCTGCAGCGCATCACCCATCCGCGCTTCAAGATGCCTTATGTGGTCCGGCTGTATCGCATCGAGCCCAAGACCTTGCTGGGCCAGAGCGAAGTGGTCGATCTCTGGCTGAACGGCGAAATCCACTGGTACTTGGACCCGCCGGTTGACATGAACCGCGTACGTGTCGGTCGCGATGTGCTCTTCGAAAGCATCCCACCGGAATGCACGAAAGAGGCGCAGATACCGAGTTGCCCCAATACCAAGCCTTGAAGATTGCTCCCCATATGCGCACCTGCGCGGTCCCCCCCCGCGTCAGAATAGTTGTCGCCTCGATAGGACTCCGGTGTTCGGAGTTCATGAAGGTAGTAGGAGGCTGTGTAGTTGTGGTCGAAGGTC
>NZ_FNEY01000060.1:0-2500 GCF_900100305.1 Paracidovorax citrulli
TCACACCCTATACGTCCACTTTCGTGTTTGCAGAGTGCTGTGTTTTTATTAAACAGTCGCAGCCACCGATTTTTTGCAACCGCTTTGGGCTCCCTTTGTACAAGTTCACCTACTTGCGGCATACCTTCTCCCGAAGTTACGGTATCAATTTGCCGAGTTCCTTCTCCTGAGTTCTCTCAAGCGCCTTAGAATACTCATCTCGCGCACCAGTGTCGGTTTGCGGTACGGTCGTGTGTAGCTGAAGCTTAGTGGCTTTTCCTGGAAGCAGGGTATCACTCACTTCGTCTGCAAGCAGACTCGTTATCACCCCTCATCTAAGCCCGGCGGATTTGCCTACCGGGCACGACTACAGGCTTGAACCAACATATCCAACAGTTGGCTGAGCTAACCTTCTCCGTCCCCACATCGCACTACACATCGGTACAGGAATATTGACCTGTTTCCCATCAACTACGCATCTCTGCCTCGCCTTAGGGGCCGACTCACTCTACGCCGATGAACGTTGCGTAGAAAACCTTGCGCTTACGGCGAGGGGGCTTTTCACCCCCTTTAACGCTACTCATGTCAGCATTCGCACTTCTGATACCTCCAGCATCCGTTACCAGACACCTTCACAGGCTTACAGAACGCTCTCCTACCACGCACAGTAAACTGTGCATCCGCAGCTTCGGTAACTGGCTTAGCCCCGTTACATCTTCCGCGCAGGACGACTCGATCAGTGAGCTATTACGCTTTCTTTAAATGATGGCTGCTTCTAAGCCAACATCCTGACTGTTTTAGCCTTCCCACTTCGTTTCCCACTTAGCCAATTTTAGGGACCTTAGCTGGCGGTCTGGGTTGTTTCCCTCTTGAGTCCGGACGTTAGCACCCGGTGCTCTGTCTCCCAAGCTCTACTCTTCGGTATTCGGAGTTTGCCTTGGTTTGGTAAGTCGCCATGACCCCCTAGCCAAAACAGTGCTCTACCCCCGAAGGTAATACTTGAGGCACTACCTAAATAGTTTTCGGAGAGAACCAGCTATTTCCAAGTTTGTTTAGCCTTTCACCCCTATCCACAGCTCATCCGCTAGTTTTGCAACACTAGTCGGTTCGGACCTCCAGTACCTGTTACGGCACCTTCATCCTGGCCATGGATAGATCACTTGGTTTCGGGTCTACACCCAGCGACTGGACGCCCTATTCGGACTCGATTTCTCTACGGCTTCCCTATTCGGTTAACCTTGCCACTGAATGTAAGTCGCTGACCCATTATACAAAAGGTACGCCGTCACCCTTGCGGGCTCCGACTTTTTGTAAGCATGCGGTTTCAGGATCTATTTCACTCCCCTCCCGGGGTTCTTTTCGCCTTTCCCTCACGGTACTTGTTCACTATCGGTCGATGATGAGTATTTAGCCTTGGAGGATGGTCCCCCCATATTCAGACAGGGTTTCTCGTGCCCCGCCCTACTTTTCTCTAGCTCAGTACCACACGTCTGCTTTCACATACAGGGCTATCACCTACTATGGCCGGACTTTCCATTCCGTTTTGTTAACAGTCGTGCTATCACTAGAAGGCTCCTCCGATTTCGCTCGCCACTACTTTCGGAATCTCGGTTGATGTCTTTTCCTCGAGCTACTGAGATGTTTCAGTTCACCCGGTTCGCCTCGCATGACTATGTATTCATCATGCGATACCTCTTGCGAGGTGGGTTTCCCCATTCAGAAATCTCCGGATCAAAGCTTATTTGCCAGCTCCCCGAAGCTTATCGCAGGCTATCACGTCTTTCGTCGCCTATCATCGCCAAGGCATCCACCACATGCTCTTAGTCACTTGACCCTATAACTTTGACATCTCTTGCGAGACATCTCCGCTTTCTTTCAAGGACTTGCGAGGTCTTTCACCTCGCGCGTTATGCCGTAATGTGAATTCTTCTTCGGTATTGCTACCTAGAGAACAATTCGTCATTACTGAATTTCAACAAGCTTTCGCTCAATTGAATATTCGTTTTGACGCAATCAAATTTTTGTCACCGGCGGCACGGTGCAGTTTCCTGCTTTCCGCCGGCAACGCTGATTCGACTCTATGAATTTTTAAAGAACAGCCGATTGATCCGGTCTATACCGGACCAACAACAAAGAGGCCTCTCGCGAAGCCGCTTTGGTGTTGGTTTCTTCGCCCTACCGCAGAGCGTATTGGTTGGTGGAGGATGACGGGATCGAACCGACGACCCCCTGCTTGCAAAGCAGGTGCTCTCCCAGCTGAGCTAATCCCCCACTGATCCTCGCATCTTATGTTCGGAAGATTTGGTGGGTCTAGTTGGGCTCGAACCAACGACCCCCGCCTTATCAAGACGGTGCTCTAACCAGCTGAGCTACAGACCCATGTCGGTTAGCACCGACTTCTTCCAACAACCGATAAGTGTGGGCGTTCAATATTGAATGCTGTTTTCCAGAAAGGAGGTGATCCAGCCGCACCTTCCGATACGGCTACCTTGTTACGACTTCACCCCAGTCACGAACCCTG
>NZ_FNEY01000058.1 GCF_900100305.1 Paracidovorax citrulli
CGGGTGGGCAGGCCTGGGGGCTGCGGTGCGGGCGGGAGCTGCGGTCGAGCAAGCCATCGGGGCCTTCGTTGCGAAAGCGGGCCATCCACTTGTAGCCGGTGCGCAGGCTCACGCCTGCGGCTTCGCTGGCTTGGCGCATCGTCCAGTTCTGCTGGAGCACTCTGTCGACCAGAAGGGCTCGACCTGCGCGGGTCAATCGCGCATGCTTATGACTGTTCATCCGGTGTCCTGTCCTGAGTTGCTGGGGCCTGGTAACCACAGCTTCCCAGGTCGGGCCTGGATGAACAACCTATTGAGACATCACAGCTAGCGCAGCCACTTCAAGACAGCCTCCGTGAGAGCGTTCGGTGTGGCGCTACTGTCTAAGAAGTAGACAGCTTTACCAGTGAGGACGCCATACTGAGTGACGACCGCCGCCTGCAGATGCGTGTGCATTTGGGACTCAAATTCGGAGATAAGCGGGCGCCCCATGGCGTCAGCCTGAATACGACTTCGGGTCACCTCGGCCGGTGCGTACAGGCATACCAGGATGTCTGGACTCAAGCGTTGAATTGTCGGTGCGTCGAAGCCCGTGACGCGAAACCCGTATTGTTCTTTGGTCACAGGATGGGAGTCGATCAGGATGCTCCTATGGGCTCGCTCCCGCCGAACCAACTCGACGAGCTCATCATCGAGATGCTCGACATCCTGCGGTGTTACCACAAGCGCTGATTGGCGTCTGATGTCATCTTCTGTCATTGCTCTGCCACCTGACTTGCGCTGAATGAGCTTGCGGAGCTCCTCACTATAGGCAAAGACTTTCAGTTCAGGCTCGAGCCGGGCAAGGTTACGACTGAGCGTTGATTTGCCGGTTGCAGGCGCTCCCGTCAGATAGATGACCTTTGGCGTGCTCACATTGCTTCCTCCTGCAGGTGCTTGAATTCTGCTGCATTGGTGCCTTGTTGGCGCAACAATGACCAGCGGCGCGCACGCAGTTATACGCGACCGACCGCTCAGGGTCGAACGCTGCCATTCGCTACACATGCGACGAGCGGTGGCTCTCAGCCTGAATCGGTCATAGACACACTCCCAGCAGACTGGATAGAACTTAAACACCACCTCACCGCCTCGCCTCAATCGGATTCCCATACAACGGCCGCCCCCCGAACTGCGTACTCACCGCATACGCTACCGCGCAGGCCAGCATCACCGGCACCGTCATCTGGAACTGGTTCGTCATCTCCAGCACCATCACGATGGCCATCAGCGGGGCATGGGTCACGGCCGCGAGCACGGCGGCCATGCCGATGATGGCCAGGGCGCGCGGGTCGCCCACCCAAGCGGCGGGCAGCGCCAGCGCCGCGAGCTGGGCGAGCACGCTGCCGGCCGTGGCGCCGACGAACAGCGAGGGCGTGAACACGCCGCCGATGGCGCCGCTGCCCGAACTCAGCGCCGTCGCCACGATCTTGGTCAGCATCACCACCACGATCCATTGCCACAGGTGGCCGCCCTGCAGCACCGACGACACGACGCTGTAGCCATTGCCCCAGACCTCGGGCACGCAGGCCGACAGCCCGCCCACCAGCAGCCCGCCCAGGCCCAGGCGCGCCGGCAGGGAGCGCACGCGCCCGAAAGCCCGGCGGCTGCCTTCCAGCAGGTGCAGCAGCGTCCAGCCCACCGCGCCGAACAGCACGGCCGCCACCAGGGCCAGCCCCAGGCTGGTCGGCTCCACGGCCACCGCCGGCACGTCGTAGAGCGGCTTGGGGTCCACCAGCAACTGGATGAGCGCGCTGGCGGTGCCCGCGGCGATGAGCACGGGCGCGACCGCATGGCGTGCGAAAAAGCCGAGCGCCAGTTCCAGCACGAACACCACGCCCGCCACCGGCGCGTGGTAGGCCGAGCCGATGCCGGCGGCGATGCCGCACACCATGAGGGCGCTGCGCTGCTCGGGGGCGATCGGCACTACCCGGGCCAGCCACGCGGCCAGCCAGGCCGCCATCTGCACCATCGGCCCCTCGCGCCCGATGGAGGCGCCCGTGCCCACCGACAACAGCGCCGATGCCGAACGCACGAGCGTGGTGCGGTCGTTGAGGTCCACCCGCCCGGCGCGCGCGGCATCGATGTAATCCAGGTGCGCATCGCCACGCGGGCCGGCCGCCGCCCAGCGGCCACCCCATTCGAGCACCAGGCCCGCCAGCACGCCGCCCACGGTGCACACCACCACGCGGTGCCAGGGCGAGAGGGAACGTGCAGCCTCCACCAGACCGCCGGCATGGCCGGTGGCGAGGTGCTCCACCCCCTGCACCAGCGCGCGGAACGCCACCGTGGCCGCCGCCGCCAGCGCCCCGGCCACCGCGGCCCACATCCACCACCGCAGCGTGCGGGCGACCGGGCCGAGAAGACGGAAGCGGCCGGCAAGGCGGTGCGGTGCCGCGGGAATGTCGTTCGGGTCGGGAAGAGGCATGGGGCAGGGAGTGCGCGCGCCTGCCGCGACGGGTTCGCGGGAGGCTGGCCGCGCAGGGCCGGAAATGCCGTGGATCGTACGTCGCAGCCCGGCTGGCAACAATGCTCTGCGCGTCCGTGAGGGCATGCGCCACGCAGCGCGGGCGGATCAGCCACGCGGCGCCACCTGTGGGGGGTATGTCCGCCTGCGTGGGACTTTGCTGCGACGGGAAGTTCAGGACACGCTCTAGATATCCCACGGCTCGTCTTCTTTATCTGGGACCTTCTTTGCAAGCACCCTCAACCAGACAAAAAGGAACGCCAGCACGCCTATAGAAATATAAATGCCCACTCGCACTTTTCCCGGCGGTGAAATAAGCGAAAGAGCAACCAGACCTGCAAGCACCACAGCGACAACAGACAATATCGCAGAACTGAATTTCATGCCGATGCGCTCCACACCTTGCCTCACACATACCGTCTACGCCACAGCACTTCATTCAGAACCAAAGGGACACTCGATAAAAAACACCCAAAAGCACAACCACAGGCACGATCATCAAAACGATCATGACGAATTTAAGAACTAAACCCGTTTCCGCAAACAACTTCATTCCAGCCCATAGCAAAAGTACAGCCGCGACATCGATTACCAGGGAACCTAAATAGCTTCCACCATGATAGTAGTTACCCAACCCCGAGAAGATCACCAACAGGTCATACGCAACAAGAAAAACGAATAATGAAGCGGACTTAAAATTCACGACCACGAAAGCCCGCACTGTCTTTGAACTGTCAAGATCACTCATGGCAACATCGAATAAAGTGCATGCATTACTTTAATTTTCAGATTTTTTGCCACACCCTTCAATGACTATACCTAAGAGCATGATCACGGAAGAAAATGCCAATCCGAAGAGCAAGAATGGAATTTGAGCAAGCGAGGCACCGCCTCCATCGCCAGTAGAAAAAACAAAAGAACCGGCCAAAACAAATACACCCCCTGCACCTAGCCCCAAAAAAACCAAGGCACTGGACTTGCGATAGGCCGCCAAGACCATCGGCAAATAGATCGGATATGCAAGCCACAAGCATGAGAGCCAATTTTCGACGCCAGGAGTCAGCCTGTAGAAAAATAACAAATAGCCGGCAGAAAGCACCATGGCAAGCATCAGAGTCGTCAGAAACTTTATATAGAAGAAAAATTCGCTATCTTTTTGCATGAAAAGCCCTCCACCGACGGTGAATACTAGAGCGCGTCATGAACTTCTCGCCCAAGCGAGCACCCGTGCGGAGGGACGTCTCACGCACTCTGGATGCACTGCTCCTACTTGCTGTTATGGATACGCCTTATTTCATTCAGGCATTTGAAGTCAGCGCAATTCACCAAGGCTCTTTGCGACGGCACATAAACTGACCCTGAAAATACGGAAGCCACTTGTATTTTTCTCATGGCTTCACTATTTAAATTCAAATCATACACCTCCCCCCAGCCGAACCTCTTCCCTCCTTCAACAGAGTCAGCCAGAGTACTCAAGATTGGCATATCCTCGTCAAAGAAATCCACCGTCATTATTTCAACAGCCGATGAAAATATTCCACGCTTATAAATCACTATCGATCGTTCACCTCTCATGATGGGTGAATCCACCCACCATCCATGAACGGTCACACACCTGTCACCAGCAGTAGTGCAGAACTCTTTGATAGTACTTGAAGCAAAAATCACCCAAGCAAAATAACCTGCAGCAAAGAACGTGGCTGCCACGGCCATCAATTTCCTGATCATCGCACTCCCTGACAAATATCATCCCCTGCAAATCGAATATCACATAATTGGCATAGCCACAACAGCACGGAATGAATTTTATTTTTCAAGTTCACCCTGAACGGCTTTGAATGGAAAAAAATTGACGCCAAATGGGGATCAGCAGCTACCACCATGAGCAAACGCCCTCTCAGCAAAAGATTCACCTCATTTATTATTCTTTTTTGATCCCTCGTTATACTGTAAAACATAGAAGACAACTGCCTCATCGGCAATCGACGACACCATTATTTTTCCGCCTTCAGAAAAACACGTATGCAAGCCGTTTAGTTGAGTGCACAAGAAACCATCCAAAACCACTCCATTTTTGAAAGCGAATTTCAGTCTGGCCAGATCATCCTTGTTATCAAATTTCCTAACAATAACTGTCTGAACTTTGCCTGCGTAGTCTCGACAGTTTACAGAGATCCTTTTTCTATCGTTTTCATTGTTGTATGCAGATTTCACACAGCGCTCTGGAGGAATAAGTGCATCCAGATTGGGTATTCCAGATTTTATCTAGAATAAGAAATATGCCATCAAAGCAGCAACTCCAGAAACCGCAACAAAATAAATCAGATTCTTTTTCAAGGCGTCCTTCCTGGAAGGGCAAAGCGATCACTCGCAGGATTTCCGGGGAGCTCCCAGAGGCAGGCACAAACAGCAGCTGACGATCATGGGTTCACCGCCGCACTACAGCGATTTGGAGAGCGAGTTATGCAGCCACTCCCTAGAATGGGCATCTAGAAAAAATTCGCCGTTACATCGAAGTATTTTTGGCGAGCACTTCATAAGAAAATCCACATTTGCCCCATAATCTGGCGGAGCCAGCAAAATGGCGCAATCCCACAGGCGCGGCAAGGATTATTTCTCAAAATGATTTATGTAAAACACTACCGCAGCTCTACTGTTGGAAGTAATTGTTATTCCATTCTCTTTAGACAAACAAGTATGGAGATGCCGAATTTCTTCCGAAAAGCGCTCTTCGCCCGAAGGCTTGAATTCAGAGCAAATGAAACTCTTCACCGCCTCCCCCCCTTTGAGGTTTGATGCAATATTTTCTATCTTGCTCTTATCACTCCACCTTCTCGCAATGATTGTGTACACTTCGCCGCTGTAGTCTCTGCAGTTGATCGATATTTTATGGGTTTTTGAATCATCGTTATATGCAGACTTGACACACCTATCTTTTGGCACCAAATCGGCAACGTCTTCGTGACCACCAAAATTATAAAAAATGGCGCCAAAAGAAGCAAACAAAAACAAGACTAGAAAGATGAACCTCAAATTCATTTTCTTCATGGCTTCATCCCTGGGATATGAATAGGACCTCCTGCGGACGTGCCGGGAGTCTCCATCATGATTTTTGTTACTTCTCCTGTGTTTGAAAGGATTTTCTTCCTTATTTCACTCATTCTTTTTTCAATCTGTTCGATTTTACCCGTTTGACAAGTAGGCGACTGAGACAAGCATGACAGCAATTCTTCGTCAAGTTTATCCAATTCTTTCTGCAGCTTTTTGTTCTCCGATACAAGCGCCCCTGCTTCAACAGCATCTTTCACCGAGCTTGCTTTCTCACCCCAACCAAATATTTTCGACAGCCATCCCCCTTCCTCCTTCAGTCCAAGAGGATCGTTGCTTGAAGTCGGGTTCGTTGGATAAATTAGCTTGTTTATATCTCCAGCCAACCCAATCGGATCCTGCGTCACATACTGCCCCAGCATCGGGTCGTAGTACCGGAACCGGTTGTAGTGCAACCCCGTCTCGTCATCGAACTGCTGGCCCTGGAAACGGATGTCCTGCCCGATACCGTGCGGATCGTATTCCTCGCGCACGGCACCCCAGGCGTGGTAGGTCGCGGCCCAGGTGACCAGGCCCGCCTGCGGGCCGTTGGCATCCACCAGCGCGATGGGCGTGCCCAGGTGATCGCACAGGACATGGCGGATGCGCGTCGCGTGGGCCTGGGTGGCGTCCTGCCGTTGCTGGCGCACGGCTCGGAGGCCCGCGGAGAGCAGTGCGCCGGTTGCTTCGGGCAGGCCTGCCTGCAGGCGGGATCGCGGTGCATCGCCCTGCGGCCCCAGGGCGTCGGTCAGCGCCTGCGCCAGCCATTCGCGCTGTGCGCGCGGCAATCCCGCGAACAAAGCCGCCGCGTGGGATTCGCCGCCTTGGTTTTCCAGCGCGAACATGGCCTGCACGGGCGTGGGGATGGCCTGGTCCCGCTCCAGCCGCAACAGCGGCACGAAGGAGTCCGGCTCGTACAGCGTGTGCTGCAGCCCCTGCGGGCCTTCGATATGCACCAGACGGTCACCGTCCCAGCCAGCATGGGTCGTGGCCGCAGAGCCCGGTGCGGCTCCGTGGCTGTGCCGGCTATCGCCGACGACGGTCTTGGCCAGCCGCCGGCCGAAGGGGTCATAGCGGTAGCAGGCCACCCGTTGCCAGGCGCCACCCGTTCCCTCGCGCTGCCAGACTTCGCGCAAATGGTGCAGGGCGTCGTAGCGCAGGCGCTGCGCCCGGCCGTCGGCGTGCAGCGCCTGCACCCGGTTGCCGAAGGCGTCGTAGCGATAGCGGATCGGGGTGCCGTGGCCGTCGCCATCCCGCTCTGGTGTGCTCCATCCGATGCGATTGCCCGGCCAGTGCGTGACCGGGCCCGCACCCTCGCCGGGTGCGCCGCCCGCGCGCAGCAGGTCGAAGTCCGGGTCTTGCAGGTGGTCGCGCACCTCGCGGGCCCACGCCTGCCGGTCGGCGTGCAGCGCCGCCACGCCGGCCTCCGGGGGCGCGGGCAGGCGATTGCCTGCAGGGTCGAGCGCCCAGTGCTGCCGGACTTCCGGCGCTCCCTGGCCCGCACGGTGCAGCCCGCTCAGGCGCTGCCAGGCGTCGTAGCCGTAGCGCGTGGCCTCGCCCGGCGTCTGCACGCCGACCAGTTGGCCCAGGGGGTCGTACCAGTAGCGGCGCTGCGCGAGTGTGGAGAGGGGGCCCAGGGCCGGGGCGATGCGCCCTGCGGCCGAGGACGGGCCCGTGTCCGTGCCACCGGTATCTCCGGCCGCAGGCATGGCCGCCGCATGGCGCAGGCCGCGCCAGTCCTGGTGCAGCATCCGGCCCATCGGATCGAGTTGCCGCGCATGCACGATCGCCGGCAGGTCGTCGTTGCCTTGGCCTTCCAGCAGGTGCAGCGTGCGCTCCACCTCACGGTGCAGTGCGTCGCGCTCCCAATCCACCAGCGGCTGGCCGTCCAGCAGCAGCCCGTGCACGTGGCCTGATCCGTAGGCCAGCCACTGCAGCGTGCCCAGGCCCTGCGCCTGAGTGGCCGTGCGCTGGCCCAGCGGGCCCAGCGTGTGGGTGATCGCGTGCTCGAACTCCACGGGCGGCTCGCCGCCGGCATGGGACGCTTGCGGCTGGGTGGCCTGCCGGTACAGCGTCTGCGTCTCTCCGCACATACGCCCGAAAGCATCGCGTGCCAGGGCCACGCGGGCCTCTGGATGCAGCCTCTGTGCCTGGAGCGCGGCGGCCAACGGCGCATGCACCGGGTCGCCCGGGCGGTCCAGCAGGGACAGCAAGGCCTGCGTATCCAACGCCAGCCAGCGTTCGGCGAGAGGGATGGGTCGGCCTGTGGCAGCGCCTGGGCGCGAGGAGTCGGGAGACAGGGCCGTTGGCAGGGCCATGGGCTCGATCCCGTGGGGCAGTTCTGTCTCCCAGGTCCGCGCCTGCAGCAGGGCTCCGGCCGCGGTGTGCCCGAAGCGCTGGATCTGCAGCACGGCATGCGGTTCAGCCGTGGGGTTGTCGGGCGCATCACCTGCGACGCTGACGCCAACACCGGCCAATGCCGCTGCCGGCAGCCGTACGGCCACACGCGCCACCAGCCGGCCGCCCAGGTCGTAGTGCAGCCGCGTGCGCACCACCGCCCCGAGTTCCGGCCGCGCCGCCGCTCCCGGGTGGTGGCCTTCGCCATGCCCGTCGCCCGTGTGCGTGAGCTGGCCGGCAGCGTCGTAGCCATACACCTGGCTGCGCCCGTCGAAGCCCACTTCCTGCACCAGCCGGTCGGCCGCGTCGTGCACGAAGCGTGTGACATCGCCGTTCTCGTTGACGAGCTCCTGCAGCCGCCCGGCCACGTCGTAGCGCAGCTGCACGCCCCGGCCCGCCTGCACCTGCTCCACCACCCGGCCCCAGAGGTCGTGGCGGTAGGTGACTGTCGTGCTGGTGCCCGCGGGCTCGCCCGTGCCTTCCAGCACGTCGTGCGCGCCGTAGGTGGTCGCCTCCAGCATGCCGGCGGCCGACCAGCGGTGGCGCACCGCCGTGTTGCCCGGCTGCTGCACGCCCACCAGCCGCAGCGCGCCATGCTCCAGCACGTGGTGCAGCTGGGTGCGCTGGCCCAGCGCGTCCGTCGCCTCCAGCACCTCGCCCCAGGCGCCGTGGCGCCAGGACTGGCTGCGGCCGGAGCA
>NZ_FNEY01000056.1 GCF_900100305.1 Paracidovorax citrulli
CTGGACCAGGCACGCCAGTGGGCCAGCGGCTTCGTGCATTGGTACAACTGCGAGCACCGCCACAGCGCGATCGGCTACGTCACGCCGACGCAGCGCCATGCCGGGCAGGACCAGGCCATCCTGCAGGCTCGCCATCACCTTTACACCCAGGCCCGACAGCGCAACCCCGCGCGCTGGTCGGGCAGCACCCGCAACTGGGCGCCGGTCCAATCGGTCACGCTCAACCCTGAGCGCGACGGCATCTCCAATGCCGCGGCGACCGCATCGAATACGCAGCCTCGGGCTGCTTGATCAACGCGACAACTACCTTGACATGCTCCGCCAGGATGCGGCCCAGCGGGTCGTAGCGGTAGTGGCTGTCGCCGCGCAGGCCGTCGCGCGTGGCGATCAGGTGGCCCGTGGGGTCGTAGCGGTACTGCCGCGCGATGCGGTCGCCCGAAGGCAGCTGCGGCAATGCGGGCAGGCCCTGGTCGCGGTCGCGCAGTGCCTGTGGCGACGGCAAGCCCGGCTGGCCCTGCAGCGCCTGCCGCCGGCCCACCTTGTGCGCCACCAGCCGGCCCATAGGATCCCAGCCGTAGCCGCTGCGTCAAAGTCATATTATTTGGCTACTAATCTCTCAATAATTTTAAAAAATCATTGAAATTCTTTGATAGGACCTTAATATTCTCGTAATAAGGCTGTTGATCTTCGTCCTCAGCCTCCATTTCATGGTCCCAGAAAAAAATAGCCCCTCGATCCTTTCCTTTCAACGAAAGAAGCAACAAGTTCCCCCCGCTGTCAGACCCTATTGGCAACATTTCCTCCGGAACCCTTCCTTTGTACAATTTTATCTTGTAAGGAAGGTTATCAGTGGAATTCTTCGACAAAAGCGGAAAGAAATAATTCAGCGAAGTACTCCCTTGCTCAGGAACATCGAAATCTTTCCCCCCTTTCCATTGGCCATTACCATCCAAAAGAAAAGACCTGTAATCACCGGGAATTTTCAGTCCTAAAAATCCTTCTAAAACTCCAATTGCAGATTCATCCAGCACAATTTCTCCTTTATGGACAATTTTTAGAAAAACCACCAGTGTGCTTTACTGCCTCATGTATATCCTCAGGAATTAACTGCATCTTTCCAGAGTCTTGATAATGATTCCATGTATACCTCTTCCCGTCTATGGTGGGAGAAGAGCTTCCATATGGATTACCCTTTCCGAAGGCTTCAGCATTAGCCCTCGAAAAATCAGTCCCCCGAGATGAGCCAGGCTCTATCTGAACAGTCGTAAGCGCGTAACGCGAAAAATCAGGAAACCCCTGCATATTAAAAGGAACTCCATGAGGATATTTACCCCTTATTTCCTTAGGCAAATGTTCAGCCGGAAAAACCTTACCAGCATAGCACTTATTAATTACGCTACGGCCGTTAACTTGCGCAGGCTTTGTTCTGGTTGAATGAGTCTCATACGTTCCTCTGGGAAGCTTTTTAGCCATTCCCAGCGGATCAATCCACATGGAGGAATTCGGACCAAATTCATAGAAATTTATTCCGCCAAGTATTCCAATAGGATCCTGATGTACAAACCGCCCTGTCACTGGATCGTAGTACCGATGCCGGTTGTAGTGCAGCCCCGTCTCGCCATCGAAGTACTGTCCCTGGAATCGGAGGGGTTGTTCGACGAAGGAGAGTGACTGGATGTGGCCCTGGGCGGCAAGCGCCAGAGGCCGCTCCGCCTGGGTGAACACCGTCGCGTCGTCCGTACCCGTGCGCATCACCTGCAGCGCCTGCATCTGCCCCCACACCCGGTAGCTCGCCGCCCACACGATGCGGCCCTGCTCGTCCGTCAACTCCTGTGGCGCACCGATCTGGTCGCATTGGTAGTAGTAGGCAGCAAAGTCCTTGGGGCGCACCTGTTCCTGTGCCTGTGGCCCGGCATCTGCCCTCGCCTGCTCCCTCTCTTTCTCTGCGGCCTCGACCTTCCACTCCGACTCCAGCTTCGCCAGCGGCGCGAAGCTGTCCGGCTCATAGAGGTATTCCGACAGCCTGCTGCCGCGCAGTTCACCCGCCAGCAGGTCCCCGTCGTAGAGGAAGGCCGTGCGCCTGAACGCGTCGCGCTTGTCGATGCGCCGACCCAGCGCGTCGTAGCGGTAGTGAGTGACCTACTCCGCGGCCAAATGACTAAACCATTAAATCTAACTAATCTATTTTTATATTGATTTTTGAACCATCCGGCATATCCTTGATTTGTAATGCAATAGAAGCTCTGTACTTCATAGCCTTAACAGAGTCCAAGGCATAAAGATTTTCCACCTCATACTCACCGCCTGTGACAAAAGGAATTTTCGGCAGCAATCTACTTCCCTGAGGAATTGGACCATGAACTTCTTGCCATTCATGTGCCAAAGAATGACCGGTATAAAAATCATAGTCACCCATAATCTCTGACGCCCAATCGTTCAATGAATCTGCAATCTCCTCCGTCTCCCCTGTCTCAGGGTCGAAGGTGGAAATTTTTTCATCCTTTATAAAAAATTGATTTCCAAAAACATCTTCGGCAAAAAAATACCCTAACGGATCCAAATCCTTGTAGTCACTCCGCCACAGATCACTGGAGTTCCAACGCTCAATGGAAAGGTCCTTGCAAGCCTCATCTGCACTGAAAAAATGTAGAGCACCTTCAAATCCATAACCACCGTTCATTTTCAACAACATGTAGTGCAGTTCTTCACCTATAGAACCTGCACAATTGCGAAATACTTGAACATCAGCCTTCAGCGCGGAGCCAGACGCAGGAGCGCATAAACTCAAGAGCTTATCGATTTCTTTCTTTGACATTACTTGACCTTTATCTTTACCTTTGTTCCATTGGGATATGGAGCACATTGATGCCCCATACAAGAGCCAGCCCCTCTATTATCACAGGAATCAATCAATTTGACATCTGCACCTTTGCCGCCTTCTTTGAACATAGCGGGAGGATACTCATCCCTATCTTTCGTAGGTTTTGTTTTAACTCCCTTAAGGGATGCCCGACGACGGGCTTTAGACCCCGGACGATCAATTGTTAGTTCATCGGGATGCCCTGCAGCGATTGCTTCTTTCACATGTTGAGCCGTCTCAGGATACTTTGAGCTGTCGATAACAATGCACGGCAATTGACAACCGCAACGCTTACGCTTTTTATTGAGCCCCGCCGGATCCACCCATTCCAACGGATTGGGTGCATATTCATAAAAATTCTCACTACCTTCCAGCCCAATTGGATCCTGGTGCACGAATCGCCCCGTCACCGGATCGTAGTACCGAAACCGGTTGTAGTGCAGCCCCGTCTCGCCATCAAAATACTGCCCCTGGAACCGCAGCGGCTGCTCCACGAAGCTCAGCGCCTGCACATCCCCCTTCGCCGCCAGCGCCAAAGCCCGCTCCGCCTGGGTGAACACCGCCGCGTCGTCCGTACCCGTGCGCATCACCTGCAGCGCCTGCGTCTGCCCCCACACCTGGTAGCTCGCCGCCCACACGATACGGCCCTGCTCATCAGTCAGCTCCTGCGGCGCGCCGATCTGGTCGCATTGGTAGTAGTAGGCCGCGAAGTCCTTGGGTCGTGCCCCCTCTTTCTCTGCGGCCTCGCCCTTCCATTCCGACTCCAGCTTCGCCAGCGGCACGAAGCTGTCCGGCTCGTAGAGGTATTCCGACAGCCTGCTGCCGCGCAGCTCGCCCGCCAGCAGGTCCCCGTCGTAGAGGAAGGCTGTGCGCCCGAACGCGTCCCGCTTCTCGATGCGCCGGCCCAGGGCGTCGTAGCGGTAGTGGGTGACCTGCTCCGTGGTCGCAGGCTCCGCTTGCCCTTGCGCTTCGGCGGGGCGGTCGCGGTAGCGCACGACGCGCGCCTCCACGATCTGGTGCTCCGGGCTGTAGCGGTAGTGCTGCACCGTGTGCCAGCCGATGCGCCGCTCGATGGTGTTGCCGTGCAGGTCGTAGGTGAAGCGCAGGTCCTGGTATACCGCCAGGCGGTTGTAGGGCACCACGTCCCGCTGGCCCACGCCGCCGCTGGACTGCGCGCCGCCCCGGTTGGGGTTGAGCAGGTTGCCGGCCGGGTCGAAGGCGAAGGCTTCGCGCTCGATGGACTGTTGTGACTGTGGTTTGCCGTCGCCGCGCTGCACCGCCAGGATGCGGCCCAGCGGGTCGTAGCGGTAGTGGCTCTCGCCCCGCAGGCCGTCGCGCGTGGCGAGGTTGCCCGTGGGGTCGTAGCGGTACTGCCGCGCGATGCGGTCGCCCGAAGGCAAATTCGGCATCGCAGGGAGGCCCTGGTCGCGGTCGCGCAGCGCCTGTGGCGACGGCATGCCCGGCTGGCCCTGCAGCGCCTGCCGCCGGCCCACCTTGTGCGCCACCAGCCGGCCCATCGGGTCCCAGCCGTAGCGGCTTTCCAGTGCGCCCTGGGTACGCTCGATCTCCTGGTGCAGGGCATCGCGCTCGATGTCCGAGAGCACGTGCCCGTCCACCCGGATCTGGTGCAGGTGGCCCGAGCCGTAGTAGAGCCATTGCACGTGCCGGCCGCCGGGCATGCGGCTGTCCGTGCGGTTGCCCAGCGCGTCGTAGGCATGGCGCCAGGCATAGCGGCCCAGGGTGCCCGCCCCTTCCGGCGCCAGATGCTCCTGCACCTCTTCG
The DNA here is from genome assembly GCF_900100305.1 of Paracidovorax citrulli. Classification (GTDB taxonomy): domain Bacteria; phylum Pseudomonadota; class Gammaproteobacteria; order Burkholderiales; family Burkholderiaceae_C; genus Paracidovorax; species Paracidovorax citrulli. The sequence continues at coordinate 4,643 of NZ_FNEY01000056.1, forward strand.
GTCAGGCGCGAGAGCGGGTCGTAGGCGAAGTGCACGCGGGCATCGGCATTGCCGGCGTGCAGCATGCGGCCCAGCAGGTCGTAGGCGAAGGTGGTGACTCCGCCGCTGCCGGCCGCCTCTTCCCTGCCCTCCGGGCCGAGGTGCGCCTTGGCGACGAGGCGGCCCACCGCGTCGCGGCGGAACACAGTGCGCTTCGGTAACGGCGCCGCGGGATCGGGGTCGTACGGCGTGTCCGGGGGCAGCCGCGCGTCGCGCTCGTGCAGCTCGGCCAGTTCGCCCGCGGCGTTGTAGCGGTAGCGCTGGATGCGGCCGTCGAAGCCGATTTCCTCGATGAGGTTGTCCGCCGCGTCGTAAGTGAAGCGGGTGATGTCGCCGTTTTCGTTCTGCAGCGCCACGAGGCGGCCCACGGCGTCGTGCTGGTAGCGCAGCGTGCCGCCGAGCGCGTCCTGGCGCAGCACGGGCTGGTCCAGCCCGTTGTAGGCGTAGCGCGTGGCGGCGCCCTGCGGGTCGGTGTAGGCGGTCAGGTTGCCCTGCGCATCGAAGTCGTAGCGGTGCTCCGAGCCGTCGGGCCCCACCACGTGGCGCAGGCGGCCCAGGGCGTCGTGGCGGTACCGGGTGGTCTGGCCCAGGGCGTCGGTGGAGGTCAGCAGGTTGCCGAGCGTGTCCCAGGTGTAGCGCGTGGTCTGGCCGGAGCAGTCGGTGTAGGCGACGAGCTGGCCGGCGTCGTCCCACAGCAGGCGGCGGGTCTTGCCGTGCGCGTCCTCGATGGCCACGGGCAGGCCGCGCGCGTCGTAGCGCCAGCGCGTGGCATGGCCCAGCGGATCGACGCGCTCGGCGAGGTTGCCGCGTTCGTCGTAGTGCTGGCGCCAGACATGGCCCAGCGCATCGGTGATCTCCACCGGCAGGTCGAGGTGGCCGTAGGCGAGGCGCGTGGTGGCGCCGGCTGCGTCGGTCACGGCCAGCAGGTTGCCGCGCGCATCGAAGCGCCAGCGCGTGGTCCGGCCCAGCGCGTCGCGGGCTTCCTCGGGGTTGCCGGCGGCGTCCAGGCGCGTCTCGGTGCGCACGGGGCGGCCGTCGGGGCCGGGTTCGGTGATGGCGACGACTTCGTGCGCCGCGTTGTATTCGTAGCTGCTGCGCCGGCCCAGCGCGTCGGTCACGTGGGTGGTGCGCCGGCCCGGGTCGTAGTCGAAGCGCGTGTCCAGCAGGCCCGGCGTGTCCGTCCAGGTGCGCACGACCCGGCCGCCCGCATCGTGGCGGCTCCATTGCTGGTGGTGCGTGAAGCCGTTGCGGGTGGCATAGGCCACCATCAGGTGGTGGCGGTAGCGGTAGCGCGCGGTGCCGCCCAGGGCATCGGCGGCCTCGGCCAGGTTGGCGCGCAGGTCGCCAGCCTCGTTGCCCTCGGTGCCGTAGGCGTAGCGCGCGAGCACGCCGCCCGCGTGCTGCACGCCATCCAGCGTGCGCGGCTCCAGGTGGATGGCCTGCAGCAGCCGGTCCGGCGTGCCCTCTTCGCCACTCCATTCGAAGCGCAATTGCCGGCCGGCACTGTCCGTCAGGCCCAGGGGCCGCGGCGCGCAGCCGTCGGCGCCGGTGGCGTCGTACGCGGGGTAATGCAGCGTGACGGCGTTGCCGTTGCGGTCGGCCATGCGCGCCAGCGGCAGGCGCCACTGGCCGGGCACGGGGGCCGGGAACTCATGGCGCAGGCCGTCGGTGGATTCGATGCTCCAGCCGCCGCCCTCGTGGTGCCGCACGGTGATCTTCTCGCGCGCATCGAAGTGGCTGGCGCCGCGCGGCAGCACGGGCAGCCGCACGAGGCGGCCACGCGCGTCGTAGTAGTGCACGGCGTCGTAGGCCAGCGTGAGCTCGATGGACAGCGGCGTGCTCCAGCCCCAGCCGAGCCAGCCCGGGCGCCGGTCGCTGGAGCGGTAGAAGCGGCGCCATGCGAGCGGCAGCGGCCCGGGCAGCTCGAAGTCGGTGTCGGCGAGGATCTTGGCGCCGGTGGCGAAGATGACGGGGTGGCAGGTGCCGAGCTCGCAGGACGGCTGCGGCATGTGGCCTGGCCGCGCGTCGTCCATGATGGTGCCCGGGGCGTTGGGGTTGACCTGGTTGTCGCCCCGGTTCGCCACGGGCTTGGGTTTGCCCTTGGCCCGCTTGACGATCTTGCCCAGCACGAAGCCGATGGTGACCGAGGCGACGCCGTTGGCGATGACGTCGGCGATCTGGTCGATCTTCTCGTCGGTGAGCGGCGGGGTCAGCAGTTCCTGCACTTCCTTGGCCAGTTCCGCCACCTGGACGGCGGATTCGGCCATGGCCGCGCCGCCCACCACGAGGTTCACCCCCGGGATGAGCTTGCCCACCAGCTTGAGCGCAGGACCGATGAGCACGCTCGGGTCCGTGAGGCTCTCGCCCAGGGCCGCGAGCTGGTCGCCGAAAGCGCCGGGCAGCTTCTCGATGACCTTCCGGGCGAGCTTGTCGTAGGGGCCGGGCAGCGCCTTCATGGCCAGCCGCATGGCCCAGCCGGGCTGGATCACCAGCGCATTGCTCTTGGTGGTGTCGAACGAGCGCACGCTGCCGCGGCTCTCGAACTTGGTGTCACTGCTGTAGCTGGTGGGCTCGGCGGCGCCGCCCACCACGGTGGACCTGACGCCCGCGATGCCGCCCAGGCGGTCGGGCGTGGCGGGGATGGATTCGAAGCGGCTGCCGGCGATGGCCACGGGCTGGCGGTCGATCTTCAGGGTGGCGGTGCCGTTCTTGAGGCCCGGCCCGTGCGCCATGTTCATGATCGGCACGGGCGGCCCGTTGGGCTTGGGGAACACGGGGTTCACCGGGCCCGGGATCATCGCCGGGCTGCGGCCTTCGTGGATCACTCTGCGGTCGTTGACGAACGTGGCCATGTCTCTGCTCAGGAAGGAATCGGGAGGGCTCCGCGGCCGGCGCCCGCCGCCGGGCGCGCCGGCTGCGCATGGTCCCAGGTGGCGACCCAGGCGGCGGTGCGCGTGGACAGGCCGGTGACGGTCTGCAGGCCCGCATGGCCCGCGAGGCGCGCGGGCATGACGGGGTGGGACAGCGCCTGGCGCATTTCATGGAAGAGCGAGAGCATGAGGGGCACCCACGCGGCGCCGACCTCGCCCAGGAAGGCGGCCGGATCGCGCGCGGGGGCAAGCCCCCCGTCGGCGGCGAAGGCCGCCGACAGGCTGGCCCGCTCGGCCCCGCGCCAGGGGGAGCCGTCCATGTCCGACCAGTAGGAGTGCAGCGCATCGGCGGGCATGTGCGCGGTCTGCAGCGCGGCGCGGGCAGACTGGATCAGCGCGCGGCCGTCCAGCAGCGATGCCTCGCCCACGCGGGGGGCGGCTTCCTCGCCGAAGGCCGGCGGATAGACGGTGGCGAATTCGCCGGCCGCGGGCATGCGGGTCAGGCGCACGAAGGCGGCGGCCTCGGAGGCGACGAAGCCTTCGCAATGGCCGGCCACCTGCACCCAGCGGCGCTGGTAGAGCGCCTCCACCACGGCCGGGTCGGCGAGGCTGTCCACGCCGCCCACGAGCACTTCGGGCACGTCGGGGTGCGCCTGCATGAACCGGTAGGCGCCGGACAGCGCATCGGCGCCGCCCACCGCGCCGCCCGCATACAGGATCAGGGGCAGGAATTCGGGGGCGAGGTCCAGGGCGCGCGGCAGTTCCAGCGCGAAGCGGTCGGTGTCGATGCCGCCGGGCAGTTCCGCCCAGGGCTCGGGCAGTGCCACGAACAGCGGGATCGGCCGCCGCAGGGGCCAGCCCGTGGCGGGCGCCGGCCCGGAGCGCAGGGCCTCGTGCAGCGCCGGGGCGGCCAGGCGCACGAGGCGCTCCGTGCCGGTGCAGGCCGGGTCGATGCCTGGCACGCGCGAGACCGTGGCGCGGTGGTCGGCCTGGCCGGCGATGGCCTGCCGGGTGAAGGCGGACAGGCCCGCGGCGAGGCTGGAAGCGGTCTGCCAGGCGCGGGTACCGATGGGGGAGCAGGCGCCGGTGGCGGCGATGGAAAGAGGCGTCATGGCTGGGGCTGCGCGGCGCCGAAGGCCGCCCGTTCCAGGACCGAGGCCGTGGCCGCTGCCAGGCCCTGCACGGGCATCAGGTCGTCGGCTTCGATCCAGAGCGCGCCCGCAAGGCGCGATGCATGTTCGAGATGGAGCAGGTGGCGCAGGGGCGCGCCCACCAAGGCGGTGGAATCTTCCAGCGTGACCTGGCCGCGGGCGCGGCCCAGGCGCAGCGCCGGCCCTTCCAGCGGCAGCGCGGCCAGTACCGCATCGGCGGCGGAGGCCCGGTCCGGCGCGGGCAGCGCGAGGTCGAAGAGCCCGTCGGCCGGCGTGCCCGTGAGCAGGGCCACGGCATCGGCCAGCGCGCGGCAGGCCTCCTCGTCGTCCCACGGCGCGTGGGCGGCGAGATGGCGCAGCAGCGGCACGTCGCCGACCAGGGAAGCGGCCTGGCACTGGAGGGCCCAGGGCATGTCCGGATGGCGCCCCTCCCGCAGGGCGACCGCGAGTTCGTAGCCCTCGCGCGCGGCCAGCAGCGCCAGCGCCGCGGGCGACCCGGGGGTGCGCGCCAGCACGGCGCGCGCGGCCGGTGTCTCGTGCGCGCTGCCCATGAGCGCCAGCGCCGCCAGCGCGGCTTCGGCGTCGTCGCCGTGCTCCACGGCGGCCAGGGCCCGGGCCTCGTCGCCGCGGCCGGTGCAGCGCCACGCGCAGAGCACGGCCATGCCGCCGGGCAGGGACGCGGCCCAGGGCGCGACCGCTTCCGCGAAGGCATCCGACACGGCGGGCCGGGCGATCGCCAGCCGCAGCAGCAGGCGGCCGAGCGGGGAGCGCTCCGCCCCCTGCTGCCCGGCCAGCAGCGCCACCCGGGGAGCGAGGTAGTCGCCCACCGTGCCATCGAAGGCGAAGCGCAGGGCGTCGCAGACCGCGCCCGGCTGGGCCTGCAGGTATTCGCCGCCCAGGTGCGCCAGTTCGGCGCCCGCGCGGCCGAGCTGCAGCTGCAGCACCTCCAGGCAGGCGAGCGCGAAGATGCGCGACGCCTCGTGCAGGGTTTCGTCCCCCGCGGCGGCGATGGCCTCCCGGCAGGCGGGCAGCACCTCGGGGGCGTGCGCCAGGTGCTGCTTCAGCCCGGCCAGCGCCTGAACGATGGCATCGTCGAACACGGCGATGGCCGGCGGCCGGGCGGCGGAACGCGGCAGCAGGTGGCTGCGGCGCCAGTACTGGGTGACCAGCGACCGCGCCATGCGCGCGGGCGGATCGGTCCACACCGGCAGGTCGGTGGCCCGGGGCACGGGCAGTTCGATGACGTTCATGCGAAAAGGCGCGCCGCAGGCCGCGGCGCGCGTGGGATCAAAGACAATGCCGGGCAGGAGGATCCCACCCGATGCTGGACAACCTGACGCCCTTCGCCGCGGAGCTGCTGCCGGGCCACCGGCCGGACGGCAGCGCGTGCCGGACGCTGGTCATCAAGGCCACGCTGGATTTCGCCGGCCGGCCCGTCGCCCAGGGCGGCGCATTGCCCATCTACCGCGGCGACGCGTTTTTCGCGGAGGACGGGCTGCAGGGCACCGTGCGGCACGAGGCCGACCTCGCCCCCTTCAAGCCGCGGGTGGACGTGGTGTTCAACGGCTTCGCCTACGCGCCCGGAGGCCGTCCGGCGGACCGCTTCGACGCGGGCCTGTCCATCGGCGCGGAAACCCGCACGGTGCGCGTCCACGGGCGGCGCGTGTGGCGCCGGCGCATGGGGCTGTTCCCCGTGGCGGAGGCCTGCGAGCCGGCGCTGCGCATGCCGCTGGTGTACGGCCTCGCCTTCGGCGGACAGGACGCGGAAGACCCGATGGCCTTCCATGCCGGCAATCCGTCGGGCACCGGCTTCAGCGCCGGGGTGCCGCGGGACGGCGCGCCGCTGCACCAGATCGAGTGGGCGGATGCACCCGTGCGCCTGCCCTCCGGCAATGACCCGCCCGCGGGCTTCGGCTGCATCGGACGCACGTGGCTCCCCCGCCGCGCCCTGTGGGGCAGCTATGCCCCGCAGGAGCTGCAGCAGGCGCCCGGCCTCGTGGCGCGCATGCCGGCCACCTTCGATCCGGCGGCCTGGAACTGCGCGCACCCGCGCATGCAGTTCGCGCCGGGACAGGTCCGGCCGGGCACGCGCATCCGCTGGAAGCACCTGTGCGCCCATGGCGAGGGGGAAACCGCCGTGCCGGACCTGCAGCCGGCCGTGTCCTGGGCAGTGCGGGGCGAGCGCGGCACCGTCCGCCCCGCGTTCGACACCCTCGTGCTGGAGCCCGAGCACGGCCACATGGTGGTGGTCTGGCGCCACACGTTCGACAGGGAAGCCGCCCGGTACCTGGAAAGCCTGCAGGTGCATCTCTGACGGGCGCTCAGTTGATGCGGACCTCGGCCGCATCGATGTCCACGAGGTCGCGCGCGTCGTGCTCGATCTTCAGGGCCACGAGGCGCGCGAGACCCTGGCCCGTCAGGCGCAGGGACGCCTCGCCGCACGACAGCACCACGGCGTCCTGCGACTGCAGGCGGATGGCCCGCTGGTTCCACGGCACGGTGGGCGAGGGGGCCAGCACCGCGGTGATGACGGCCTCGCCGCCGGAGCGCACCGCCAGCAGCACCTCGTCGCCGGGAACGAGTTCCGGCAGGAGCACGCCCACGGAGGCGCTGGGGGCCATGTCCGCCCCCGCTCCGGGGTACTCCACGGCATAGCGGTCCGGGGCCAGCGCCCCTGTGACACGGCCGGTGCGCATCACCGGCGCCGCACCCGCATCGGCACGTGGCGCGGCGTCGTCCGCCGGGATGGAAACAGCCTGCGCTTGTGCCATCGGAACCCTCCTCTCCTGTTTTTCCCGCTTCACGCAGGATTGACGTGGCTGTCCGGCGACGAGACCGTCACCTTGGAGCTGCCCGCGATGGAAATCGTCTGCCCGTTGATCTGCACCGTGCCGTCGCTGGTCATGCGCAGCACGGCCTTGCCGCACTGGATCTCGATCGCGTCGCCGACCTTGACGGACATTTCCTTGCCCACGCTCAGGGTGCGCACTTCGCCCACGGTGGTGGCCGAGTTCTTGCCCACGTTCTCCGTGTAGTTGTCGGACGTCTCGTCCGTGCGATCCGCGCCGACCTTCGTGGTCTGGCTCTGTCCCACGGTGACGGACCGGTTCATGAGCACGTTGGTGGACTGGTTGAGCCCCACGTTCACCACCATCGCCGCGCCCACGTTCACGTTGTAGGCCGCGCCGATGTTCACCATCTTGGCCAGGCCCACGTTCTGCAGGTAGGCCAGGCCGATGGTTTCGGTCTTGAAGCTGCCGACCTTGATCGACCAGTTGTTGCCGATCCTGTCCTTCTCGTTGCGGCCGATGGTCTTCGTGCGGTTCTTGCCGATGGAAACCGTCTCGTCGATGCCGACATCTTCGTTCCGGTTGTCGCCGATCGAGATCGTCTCGTCATGGTCCACCCGCTCCGTGCGGTTGTTGTGCACCGTGATCTTCTCGTCGCGGTCCACAGTTTCTGTCCGGTCGCGATGCACGATGGTGGTCTCGTCCCGGTCGATCGTTTTTCGCCGGTCATTTCCCACCCACTTATCCTCATCGTTCTCGACTTCGGTGAGCTGGTCCTTCTGCGCATGCAGCCACACCTGCTCCGCGCCCTTCTTGTCCTCGAAGCGGATCGCGTTGGCATCGCCCGCGCCGTTCTTCATCCCGTCGCCGAACGCCCCGCCCTTGCTGGACTT
>NZ_FNEY01000055.1 GCF_900100305.1 Paracidovorax citrulli
GCCCTGCTCAACTTCCAGAAGGAAATGGCGGAAATGAACGCCAAGACCATCGGCGCCATGGGGAAGGGTCTGTCCGGCCTGGCTCCCAACTGATGCTCGCGAGATCCCGCGCAGCCCGAGCCCTCGATCCAGGAACAACGCATATGCCGTATGCCGTCTTCCTGGCCGTGGCCACGCTCTCCTGCGCGGCCTATGCAGTTCTGGTGCTTTCCGGCACCGAAGCGGCCGCGCAGCAAGCGCTGCGCGAGCCGCCGGCCTCCGCCGGGCCGTCATTCGACGCGTCGAACGCGTCCCCAAATTCCTCCAGGGAGACCGCTCCATGACCCCCCAACTCTCTCGCCGAGAAGTGGTCGCAGGCCTCATCAATCTGGCGACGAAAGCCGTCGAGCTCGAACTCACCGATGACGCCGCCGAAATTCTCCAGGGTGCGCGCATCCTGCGCCCGCGCATGGTCGAGCTGGACCTGCTGGAAGGCTGGATCTGCATCCAGCGCGGCCAGGTGGATGAATGCATCCGCCTCATGCGCAACGTGGAGGCAAGCCCCACCCACTGGGGAATGGCCAAGGCGCTGATGGCACGCTGCCAGCGCTTCCTGAAAGACCCCGCCTGGCGGGCCAACGCCGACGAGGTGCTCGCAGGCTGCAAGGATCCCACCGCCCTGTACCTGGTCCAGCAGCTGGTTGACCAGCAATCCATCGAAGCCGGTACGGATGCCGCAGGCCAGGGCGACAGGCCCCCCGCGCCCGGAGATGCGCCCGATCCGCAGTCCGCCGCCCTCCCGCGCAAGTTCGCGCCCGTGGACCCGCTCACCAACCCCTTCGTATTCCAGCTGCGCGCCTGAACACCGCTCGCAGTGTTCGTTCCCCCTCTCCTCACAGGACCACGCCATGAACGCCCTCCAGCTGCCCGTATCCCCCGCGCCGGCCATCGAATCCGGCGCCGCCCAGCCCAGCAACCTGAGCGCGCTGGCGGAGAAGTTCGCGCGCCTGATGGAAGGCAAGCCCCAATCGCCCCTTTCCGAGATGGCGCCGGACTCCACCCTGGGCAATGCGCTGATGCACCAGGACGAATCCATGCGCAAGGCACTGCAGGACATGCATGCCCTGGCCCATGCGCAGAAGGACAACGCGATGAACGACATCGACATGACGTCCCGCCAGATCGAGCTGATGTACCGGGTGTCCGGCATGCAGTTCCAGTTCCACGCCATGGTCTATCTGGCCCAGAGCGGCAAGAGCGGCCTGCAGACGCTGATGCGCAACCAGTGAGCGGAGTCCGACATGACGCATGAAACGCTTTCACCCGCAGCCGCCTCGCCGCTGCGCAGATGGCTCGTTCCCCTGGTCCTGCTGCTGGCGCTGGTCGGCTGCAAGGACGACCTCTACACCAAGCAGACCGAGGCCGACGCCAACGACATGGTGGCGGCGCTGCTCGAAAGCGGCATCGACGCGGGCAAGGCGACCTCCGATGCCGGCAAGACCTGGAACGTGCAGGTGGAAAAGAGCGACGTGGTGCGATCGCTCGCCGTGCTGCGTTCGTACGGGCTGCCGCGCGAGCGCCATGCCACCCTGGGCGAAATGTTCAAGAAGGAAGGCCTGATCTCCACGCCGACGGAAGAGCGGGTGCGCTTCATCTATGGCGTCGCCCAGCAACTGGAGGCCACGCTGTCGCAGATCGACGGCGTGGTCACGGCACGGGTGCAGATCGTCCTGCCCAACAACGACCCGCTCGCCTCGACCGTGAAGCCCGCGAGCGCCTCCGTCTTCATCAAATACCGCGAAAGCGCGAATATCGCCGGCCTGACGGCCGGCATCAAGAACATGGTGGCGCGCAGCGTCGAAGGCCTGACGTACGAGAACGTCACGGTCACCCTGGTGCCGGGAATGCCCATCGGCCCCGCGCCGGAGAAGGAAGCCTCGCGCGCCGGCCTCTGGGCCGCGCTGGCCGCCGCCGTCCTGCTGGTGCTGGGCGGCGCGGCGGGCTGGATCGCCTGGAAGCGGCCGGCCTGGCTGCCCGCCGGCCTGCGCCGCAAGCCGGAAGCCGCCGCCGGCGAACTCGCCGCGGACACATCCGCCGCATCCACGACGGCCCCTCTGCCGCCAGGCCCTGCCATGGCCAAGGGTCTCGCGGGATGAGCCGCGCCCGCGACCTCGCCCGGCTGGCCTGCGAACTGCAGGCCCGCATCGATGCGCTGCCCGACCATGTCGATCCCAGCTGGCTGCAGCCCGCGGACTCCGGGGACGCCGCCACGGCACGCAGCGATGCGCTGCCGCCGCAGGTACGGGGCGCTCTTTCCAAGGACTGGTTCGCCCGCCACTGCCGCCCGCTGCCGCCGCTGGACCGGCTGGAGGACAGCGGCGCGCGCCTCGCCCTGATGGACCGGACATCGCTGCTGGCGCGCCTGTGCGCCCTGGCGCTGCTGGGACGTCCGGGCGTGCTGCGCTGTTGCGTGCAACGCAGCGCGCGCACGGCGCTGCAGCAGACCCTGGGCCCGGCCTTCGCCTCCTTGCGCGCGCGCGACGGAGGCGCTGCCGTGTCCCCTGAAGTGGCCGCCTGGCCGCCCCTTGCCTGGTCCTGGGTGGGCTACCGGGAGCTGGTGCGCGCTGGCGCATGGCCGGACCGCGCACTGCAGCGCATGGTGCGGCTGGCCCTGCCGGCATCGCGCTCCGATGCACCCAGCCCCCGTCTGGTGCCGCGGGCGTCGGAGACGGCCCGGGAGCGCCTGCGGGCGCTGGAATCCCTGTTCTCGGAAGGCTGCCCATGCTGATCTGGTCTTCACCCCGGGGCGCCGGCCTGCACGCGCCGGCAGGCATTCTCCGGCGGGACGAATTCGACACGGCCACCACTGCCGTGGCCATGCTGGAAGGCATGCGCGACGAAGGCGATCGCCTTCTCGCCCAGGCACGGCAGGAGGCTGCCGGCCTGCTGGAAGCCGCGGCCGCGCAGGCGCAGGCACTGCGCGACGCAGCCGCGGCGGATGCCGAGGCGCTGCTCGCGCAGGCGCGCGCCGACGCCCGGCGCCTCGCGGAACAGGCCACCGCCGAGGCCTCCGAAGAAGCCGCGCGCCGCTGGCACGCGGAGTTCGCCGCGCTGCATGCGTCGCATGGCGCCGCCATGGCAGGCATGGAAAAGCGCCTGGCGGCCGTCGTCGCGATGGCCGTGGAGCGCATGGTGCTGGCGGAGCCGCGGCAGGCCCTGCTGCAGCGGGCGATCCTGACCCTGCGCGATACCCTGGGCGATGCGCGCACCGCGCGCCTGCGGGTCCATCCGGACGATGCGGACGCTGCGCGCGCCGCGCTCTCGGCCATCGGCGACGACCCCGACGCCCCGCGCGTGCAGGTGGAAGCCGACGCCGGACTGGCGCCCGGCAGCAGCATTTTCGATGCCGACATCGGCCGCCTGGACACCAGCCTGCAGGTGCAGCTGGACGGCCTGCGCGGCGCGCTGGAACGCGCGGTCCGCGTGGCCGCCGAGGAACCGGTCACCGTGGCCTATGCGAGCCGGGTGGGCGAGGACGACGGCCACCAAGGCGACAACGACAACGACAACGACAACGACGAATACCAGGACGAAGGGCGCCCGGCCCGGGAGAGCGACGATGCATGACGTGAACGGAACAGCGCGGATCGCCCACTGGATGGAGCGCGAAATCGCCTCCGCCCCGCTGGTGCGCCGCAGCGGCAAGGTGGCCGAAGTGATCGGCACGCTCATGCGTGTGAACGGCCTGGACGCCAAGCTGGGCGAGCTGTGCCACGTCCTGGACGAGCGCGGCGAACTGCTGCAGGCGGCCGAGGTGGTGGGCTTCGCCAACGGGCAGAGCATTCTCTCGCCCTTCGGCTCCATCCTCGGCGTGCGCGGCGGATCGGCCGTGGTGGGCCTGGGAGAGGTGCTTTCGGTGCCCGTCGGCCCCCGGCTGCTGGGCCGCGTGATCGACAGCCTGGGCCAGCCCATCGACGGCAAGGGGCCGCTGGACTGCAGCGAGACGCGCCCCGTGTTCGCGCTGCCGCCCACCCCCATGGAGCGCGAGATGATCGAGCACCCCCTGCCCACGGGAGTGAAGGCCATCGACGGCCTCATCACCCTGGGCGAGGGACAGCGCATGGGCATCTTCGCGCCGGCCGGCGTGGGCAAGAGTACGCTGATGGGCATGCTCGCGCGCGGCACGCAGTGCGACGTCAGCGTGATCGCGCTGATCGGCGAGCGGGGCCGCGAAGTGCGCGAATTCGTCGAGTTCATCCTCGGCGAGGAAGGCATGGCGCGCTCGGTGGTGGTCTGCGCCACCTCGGACCGCTCCTCCAGCGAGCGGGCCAAGGCCGCCCACGTGGCCACGGCCGTGGCGGAGTATTACCGCGACCAGGGCCTGAAGGTGCTGCTGATGATGGATTCGCTCACCCGCTTCGCGCGGGCGCAGCGCGAAATCGGGCTGGCCGCGGGCGAGCCGCCGGCGCGCCGGGGCTTTCCGCCTTCGGTGTTCGCCGAGATCCCGCGCCTGCTCGAGCGCGCCGGCATGGGCGCGCGCGGCTCCATCACCGCGCTCTACACCGTGCTCTACGAGGACGAGAGCGGCAACGACCCCATCTCGGAGGAAGTGCGAGGCATCCTCGACGGGCACATGATCCTCTCGCGCAAGATCGCGGCGCGCAACCAGTACCCGGCCATCGACGTGCTGGGCAGCCTGTCGCGGGTGATGTCGCAGATCGTTCCCCGGGAACACCAGCAGGCCGGCGGGCGCTTCCGCCAGCTCATGGCCAAGTACGAGGAGATCGAGCCGCTGGTGCAGATGGGCGAGTACCGGCCCGGCAACGATCCGCTGGCGGACGAGGCCATGGAAAAGCACGCCGCGATCCGCGACTTCCTGAACCAGTCCACCTCGGACCTCTGGGATTTCGGGCGCTCCGTCGATACGCTCGCCGACATCTCGGGTTGATGCCTCCCCGCCCGGATCCGGCCACGGGGAGGCCCCGTCCCTTCCGGGCCGAGGCGCCAACCCGAGCCCGGACAAGCCATGCCGCAGGAACTGCGCCAGTCACCGCGAAGCCAGCAATCCCGACGAAGCACCCGCTGGAGAAAAGGAGGACGGCAGGAGCATCCCGCCCGGGAGGGACTCCCCCACGGGCTGACGGCCTTCGCCGGCGACATCGGGCCGCATCAGGAACTCGACCACTTCGTCGGTGTGTTCGATGAGGAGCGCCCGCAGCGCGGGCTCTTCGAAGGCCAGGCGCAGGGCCTTCCAGTTGGCGCGCAGCGGCGCGGTCCGCAAGGCGCGGCCACGGCCCCCGAGGAACTCCACCACCTGGCGCATGCGGCCCTGGGGCATGGCATCCAGCTCGCAGAACTGGAAGCGCTCGAGCAACTGCCGCGCGGGCGAGACCGGTGCAACGTCGTCACCGCCAGGGAGGGGGCCGTCCGCTGCGGTAGCAGGCGTGGCGGCGGGCACCGACACCAGCGCCCGCCGCAGCGGCAACCGCGCCCCGGCGGCCGGCACCGCGGTGGCGCGGAGCCGGCCGCCCCATCCACTGCGGGCGCGAACCGTGCAGGCGTCCGTCGGGTCGGGCATGGGGCGGCCTGGTGCGAGGGTCAGACGTTCTGCGCGCCCTCGCGGGCGGGACGGCGATGGTCTTCCGCGGCGCGCACGGCACTGTCGGCCTGCCAGGTGGCACCGATGGTCCTGTAGTTCACCCCGACCCACAAGCCCAGCGCGCTGTTGGTCAGCAGGGCGCTGGCCGAGGGCGGCATATCCTTGGTCAGGAAGCCGACCAGGTCTGCGACCGAGTTGGAACTGTCGATGATCGCGATCCGGGCCGGGACATGGTCCTTCATGCGTCCGAAATCATTGCCCTTGATGTGCGGGGCCAACTGCTGCTTCGCGCCTGCCTGCCGTGCTTCCTGCTCGGTCACGGAGAACCAGTCCGAGGCCTCCAGCACGGTGTTGATGGCGGCCTTCACGCCGACCATCTTGGCCGTGGCACCGACCGCGTCCTGCAGGGACACACCCTCGACCGGCACGCCGCGCAGCACGTCGCGCACGTTCGCCGTCGTGACGCCCGGCGGCAGGCCCAGGGGCGGCAGCGCGCTCCAGGCATAGCCGCCCGCCAGGTTGGCGGCGCCGTAGAACAGCGACGCACCGGCGATGTGGCTGCCGCTCACCCCATGGCTTTCCTTGTCCAGCTTGATCATGCCGAACTTGGACTGGATGCCGTCCCGCAGCACCGAGTAGGCGATCACCTTGGCCTCGCTCGCGATGCTGGATGCCGCGAAGGAGTTGTCGCCGTGCGCCGCGCCGTACGCCGCGAAACCCACGTTCACCATCAGCGACGCCATCTGCAGCGAAGCGACTCGGTCGGAGTGGTGCTGCTGCTCCTTGCGCAGCAGGGCCTGTTCCTCCGGCGTCTTGCTCGCCCACTGCTCGGGGCTCAGCGCATGGAAGCCGCGCGCCGCCTCATCGGGATTGCGCCTCTCGCGCGCCTGGCGCAGCGCCTGCAGCGACATGTTGACGATGCCCATGCCGATCTCGATGCCCAGCAGCGCCCCGGCCGGCGCCTGGCGCAGTCCCGCGATCAGGGCCTCCGCCGCCACCTCGCGCACCGCGGTGGTCACCCCCACGGAGATGCCCTGGTGCGTCAGGTGGCCGACGACCACCTTCGGAATGCGCCAGGCCTGGCTGCCCAGATTCCATGCCGCGGAGACGCCGCTGCGGGCCACGGACACCGGTGCCATCGCCGTGCGCCCCAACGCCGCGCCACCGCTCTGCACGGCGCTGCCGACGGCGGATGCCCTGTGGCGCAGTGCCGCGGCCGCCATCTGCCGCCAGCTCTGCCGCGCAGGCACGTCCGCGCGGCCATCGCCACTTCCGGAGCGGGAGGTTTGCGTTTCGCTCAGGGCGGTGCGGAAGGATTCATGGGCGCCGCCCGGGGCATCCGCTTCACGGATCGCCGGCGAGCCGGAGGGAGACAATTCGACGTAGGGCAACTCGTCCGGAAGGGCGTCGGAGTAGTGCGACACCTCCGTCCGGAACGAAGGATGGTCCGACAGCAGCACGGAGAGGTCCCGCAGGGGCACCATCTCCCGCTGGGGCGACAGCTCCAGCGAGACTCGCGGAGCCGACAGCGCGTCCGGGCGGGCGTGTCCCCCGGCATGGCGCACCGGCAGCCCCCCGTCGGCGCCGAGGCGCCGGCTTCCGCGGGACGCCGGGAGAAGGGTGGCGGAGGCACCGGCCTGCGAAGTGGAGGCCTGATCGGCGGAAACAGGGGTGCTGTATGACCTGTTGACCGAAGAAAGTAAAGTCATGTCGTCACTCCTGGGGTTCGCTGGCGCCGCGCAACGGCTGGTAAGGAGAAGGGGATGCCCCGGAGGAACCGGGAACCTGGAAGCCCTGGGCGATGGCGCCCATCTGGCGCACGCCATTGGCAAGCGCCGGCGCATCGGCCGCGGGCCAGCGGCCGACGAGCACGGGGCCGGCGAGGCCCCGGGCGAACGTGACACCGGCCTTGACGAAGAGGTGCATGTTGGCGACCAGCGCGGCCTGTGCGCGGCCGGGGTCGGCCAGGTAGGACGGCCCCAGGTCCACCGATAGCAGCAGCGTCTCTTCGCCGGCATCGGCCGTCACCGCGACGGTGTGCCGCTCCAGTTCGAGACGGCCTGTGCGCGCGGCCTCCTGTGCCTGTCCGGCGCTGGCGCCCAGCACCAGCGCGGCATCGCACACCAGGGCCTGCAGGGCCGGCGAAGCTTCGAATTCCTGCGCGGGCACGGGCGAATGGTTCGACAGGTCGAGCGGGGCGTTCATGCGGCCTCCTTGCCAGGCTGGCCGGCCTGGGCCAGCGCCTGTGCACCGGTGGCGACGGCTTCGCACAGCGACAGCATGCCGTCGAAATGCGCCGCGAGCGCGCGGGCGTCGGTCAGGCCGGGATCGATCGGCATCAGCAACACCGCGTCGCCGCTCTCCTCCAGGCTGAAGGCCCACGGGGCGAGCAGGATGGCCTGTCCGTTCGCCACCAGCAGCGCCTCGTTCCACCGGGCGCTCGATACGCTTTCGGGGCGGGGCACCAGGGCGCAAGCGAGCCAGCGGCCGTCATCGCGCTCCTGCAGCGACGCGATGGCCAGCAGGATGTCGTTCACCATCACCATGCCCTCATCGGCGAAGGAGCGCGCGGAGTGGTCGTCCGCCCCCATGTGCCGCAATGCGACCCCCAGGCAGGCGCGGCGCGCGGGAGATAAAGGGATCCGCTGCGGCACGTGCGCCTGCGCGGATTCGGTTGTTTTGCTTGTCATACTCCTCCGATTTCTAGAAAGGTCCGCATGTCCCGGACCATAGGTTCAGCGCGTGTTCCGCGCCGCCGCAGCCCAATCCGTCTCTCGCGGATCGACTGCATGGCCCCATCCTAGGAAGCGGTCGCCATGCCCGCGCATGTCGCGCGAAGCTGCATGCGGCATCGCGAAGCCGCCCTCTTCCCCCGCACGGCAGTTTCCGCCATCGCCCCATCGGCGATCTCTTCGTGTCCCCGGGGGCCCCCACGCCACGGGCCCGCCTACCCTGGCCGCCTACGAACCGCCCTTGCACGACACACCATGGACGCCCTTTTCCAAGCCCCTGCCGGCCCCGGTCCCGAAGAACACACCATCCGCGACGCCCAGGGCCTGCTCGCGCTGTGCAGGCAGGACATGCGGGGCCTGCGCAGGCTCACGCTGCGCGGCGATTTCCGCGACGATGACCTGCGCATGCTGCCCGCCACCCTCGAGGCGCTGGAGCTGTCCGACTGCAGCGCGCTGACGGCGCGCGGCCTCTCGTGGCTGCTCGCCCTGCCGCTGGCCACGCTGACCCTGCGGCGCATGCCCCTGGAGCCCGAAGCCGCGCATGCCCTGGCGCGCCATGCCCGCCTGGCGGCCCTGGAGCTGGACCACGTGCCGCTGGATACGGCCTGCGCCCAGGCACTGGCAGGCGCGGGCGCGCTCGCCACGCTGCGGCTGGACCATTGCGGCCTCGCGCCGGAGGGCCTCGCGGCGGTGTCGGCCCTTCCACGGCTTTCGCGCCTGCAGGCCCGCGGCAACGGACTGGGCCCCGAAGCCGCGCCCGCGCTGCTGCGCCTGCGCAGCCTGGCGGAACTGGACCTGGACGGCAACCGCATGGGCGCCGACGGCGCCGCCGTGATCGCGCGCATGCCGGGTCTGCGGACCCTTTCGCTGGGCCACAACGCGCTGGGCGACGACGGCGCACGGGCACTGGCGGCGCTGCCCTGCCTGCATACGCTTTCGGCCCAGGCCAACCAGATCGGTGCCGCCGGAGCCGCGGCCCTGGCGCGCAATGCCGCGCTGCGCTGCCTGGACCTGGACCGCAACCGCCTGGGCGATGCCGGCGTCCGCGCCCTGGCCGCGGCCACACCATGGATCCAGCTCGGCCTCGCCCGCAACGGCATCGGCGCCGAAGGGGCCGCCGCCCTGGCCGGCCTGCCCGCGCTCGCCACGCTGGCGATCGCCCACAACCCGCTGGGCGATGCCGGCGCCATCGCCCTGTCGGGGTCCGCATCGCTGCGCATCCTCGATGCGGGAGACTGCCGCATCGGCGACGCCGGGGCCTTGGCGCTTTCGCGCTGTCCGCGACTGGCCTCGCTGGTGCTCACCAACACCTCGGCGGAAGGCGTGCGCATCGGCGAGCGCGGCGCGCTCGCGCTCGCCGCCAGCCCGTCGCTGGAAGAGATCGATCTGGAAGGCCATGCCGTGGGATCGGCCGGCGCCCGCGCATTCGCCGCCAACCCGCGGCTGCGCCGGCTCGGCCTGGCACGCAACCAGGTCGGCAACGCAGGCGCCCACGCGCTCGCCGGCAGTGCCAGCCTGGCCAGCCTGGACCTGTGGGACAACCGCGTCACGGACAAGGCCCTCCACAGCCCCTGCGCCCCCTGGCTGCGGCGCCGCGGCACGGCGCTGCGCTGGGTGAGCCGCGCGGCCGGCTGACCCTCCGGGGGCGCCCGGCGCCCCGGCCCCCGGCAGCCGCCGTCAGTCGGTGTGGCTCTTGGTTCCGCGGTGCTGTGCGCCTTCCACCTGCGCGGCCCGGGGCGCGATCACGTCATGGGGCGTGTTCACCACCGTGTTGCCGGCCAGGTGGATCTTGGCCTGCGCGGCATCGGTACGCACCACGGCTTCCTTGCCGTTCCTGAACGACGAACGGGTCACCGAGATATCGATGGGAAAGTCCTTTCCGCCATTGGTCCGCACGGCCTTGCCGAAAGTGTTCGCCGTGAAGTTGTCCAGCTTGAGGGAACCGCCGGCATTGAGCTGGAAGATCTTGTCGCTGGCATTGAAGGCGGAACTGTTGGTGACCTCCACATGCCCCGGCCCCTTCATCGTGAAGGCATCCTCCCCGACATCGGCCCACTTGATCCGGTCGAGCTTCGCGTCCCCCATCGCATGGATGCCGTCCGCCCCGGACAGCTCCAGGTTGGCGATGGAAGACCCCGGCTCCATGCGGATCAGCGGCTTCTGGCCCTCCGCCTGGCCGCCGTCGCCCAAGGCCGGCCCGGCCTTGATCCGTGCGCCTTTGAAATCCACCTGCACGCCGGCCGGGATCACGCGGGTGGTGTTGTAGATGCCCACGCCGTCCGCCCCCACCGCATCGGGCTTGAGCGCCTCCCCCAGCTGTTTGGCCTGCGCGCTGCTCAGGGGCCTGGAGGGATCCGTGGAACGGACCACGGGAGTGCCGCCCTGCCAGGAAGACGCCGCCACGCCGTGCGCGCCGTCCACGCCCTTGCCGGCTGCACCACCGCCTGCACCTGCACCGGTACCTGCTCCGGCATGACCGGGACCGGCACCGCCGCCGCATGCGGGCGCGCCTGCGCCCGGACCGCCACCCGGGCCGCCGCCCTGGCCTGCCGGGCCGCCGCCATCGGGCTTGCCGCCGGACAGCATCGTGATCAGTTGCGTCAGCAGCGCCAGGATCTGCTGGAGCGAATTCCTGCCGCCCTGGCCTTGCAGCAGCTTGTCCACACCGCTGGTATCGCCCTGCATGAAGGCGCCCAGCAGTTGCTTGACGAGCTCCGCCATGGCCTCGGCGCCACCGCTGCCGGCGGCATGGTTGCCGCCCGCCGCGCCACCACCCGCGGCCTGCAGGCCCAGGCCCAGCAGCTGCACGAACTGCTCCAGCACCTTCAGGAGGACATCGGAGCCGGAGCCGCCGCGCTGGCCCAGCAGCTTGGCGAGCGCCTGGGGATTGCCGAGCAGCATCGCCAGGATCAACTGGCGTACGAGGTCGCTCAGATCGCCGTCGTCATCGCCACTGCCGCTGCCCACGCGGCGGGAGCCGCTGGCCGCGCCGTTGCCCGAGAGCGCATCGAGGTTCTCGAGGAAATCCTTCGCGAAGGACTGGAAGCTCCCGTTGTCCGCGCCGTCGTCCAGCCGGTCGAGGGTGCGGGCATCGGTGCCCAGCGCCTGGGCCAGCTTGTTCGCGAATGCATGCGCCCGCACGGCCGCCAGCGACTTCTCCAGGGCCTGGCCCAGGTTCTTGAGCAGTTCGGCGAACCGCTGCAGCGCACCCTCCGGGCCCGAGCCTCCCTGGTTGCCGCCGGCGCCGCCAGGACCGGAAGCGGAGTCGGCACCGCCGGGCGCCTTGCCGCCTTCCTTGTTGCCGAGCTTGTCCTGCAGCGCCTTGAGCACCTGCTCGATGATCAGCATCATGATCTGCTGCAGCGGATTGTCCCCGCCGCTGCTGCCGGATGCCGCGGACGAATCGCTGGAAAAGCCCAGCGAGGAGGTTTGCATCTGCGTCTGGAGAGAAATGGCCATGGATGAACTCCTGTGAAGTGAATCAAAAAGCAGCGGCCGCCTTGCGGCGGGCACCGTTGCCGCAGTCCTGGGAAGCAACCGCTTCCCGGACCACCGCCGAGCGATGGCCGGCGTGCACGGCCGGCCACCCGAAGGCGGCCGGCGGCAGGCATGCCGGGCAACACGTCCCGACCTCCCGCTCCTGGCTGCGCACTTTCCGCCGCGGGCACGCAGCGCGCCGCCCCCCCGAACCAGGAAGGAGCGACGGCGCGCTGCGTGCACGGAAGCAGAAACCCTCACGGCAGGCATCAGGAGATCGCACTGGCACGTTAAGAGCCGCCCTCCGCAGTCCGGGAGCGCCACGCGAAGGCGGCGCAGCGGATGCGAACCGTCTGCGGCAATGTGCACGGCCGCGGCGAATGCCCGCAGCGAGCGGCAGTGAACGGAGCGGGCGAAAAAGGGAACACGCGGCCCGTGCCATCCATGCGGGACAGGCCCACGGCGGCGAGCGCCGGGCGCCCCACGGGGCGTGCCGGCGCACGAGCGGAAAAGAGCAGGAGCGGGCTAGCTGTTGAGTCTCACGAGGTTGTTCACACCCGGAATGCGTGTGATGGGAGGCTGATGGCCGAGCGCGGAGTGTGGCCGGCACCAGTTGTAGCCGTCAATGAAGGGCTGCAGGGCAGCCGTGCGTTGGGCTGAGCTTTCGTAGGGTCTGGCATAGGCCCACTCCCGCAGGCTGGTCTGTACGAATCGCTCGGCCTTGCCGTTGGTCTTGGGCGTATAGGGCCGCGTGCGGATGTGGCGGATGCCCAATTCCTCGCAGGCCGCGCGGAAGGCGTTTTTGTAGCCAGAGCCGTTGTCGGTCATGACGCGCTCGATGCGTACGCCGATGTTGGCGTAG
>NZ_FNEY01000054.1 GCF_900100305.1 Paracidovorax citrulli
CCGGAATTGCAGCTGCTCTCCCAGGGGCGTCCGGATGGTGACGCGGCGTGTCATTGTTATGGCTGCAGCCCTCTCGTTGCTGCAGAGTCAAGTTGAAACGGCCGCGATGATAGGAGGCGTAAGGATGGGTTGAAAAGGCTTCCGAAGCAGGCAATTTGTTTGCAAATGTTTATTCGCACGCGCGCCTATGGGAAGCAGCCATCAGCATTAACAAAATTTATTGAATCTATTAATAGTTAACAAACTACCCATCTGCTGTCCATGCGTCCTCGGGACGCAACGCCTGCGTATCGCATGCTCCAGCACGGCCCGGCGACAATGCAGCATGCAGGCAGAGATCCATGGGACGATGCGCCGCGTCTGTCCGATAGAAGTCGCAAAGACTCCCTGCCCCAACCACCGATGGCCCATCCCCCCACTCCCCTCCTCCACACCCTCCCCAACGGCGTCCGCCTCCTCGCCCTCCCCATGCCCCACGTGCAGAGCGCCAGCGTCGGCGTGTTCCTGCGCGTGGGCTCGCGCGACGAGACGCCGGAGACCAACGGCATCAGCCACGTGCTGGAGCACATGGCGTTCAAGGGAACGGCCACGCGTTCGGTGCAGGCGATCAACCTCGATGCGGAGCGGCTGGGCGCGGACGTGAATGCCTACACGGGCAAGGACAGCACGGGCTATTTCATGACCGGGCTGGGGCAGCATGCGCTGCAGCTGCTGGGCATGACGGCGGACATCGTGCTGCACAGCACCTTCCCCGAGGCCGAGCTGCAGCGCGAGCTCGACGTTATTCGGCAGGAGGCGATCGAGTACGACGAGGACCCGGAGGACAGTTCCAACGACCTGCTGGACCGCGCGCTGTGGGGCGACGATCCCATGGGCATGCCGGTGATCGGCACGGTGGAGAACATCGAGGGCTTCACGCGCGATGACCTCGTGCGGCATGTGCAGCGGCACTACGTGGCCGGCAAGACCATCGTCGCGGCCGCGGGGAATTTCGATGTCGGTGCGTGGATGCGGCGCGCGGAGGAATTGTTTGCTGCGATGCCCGCGCCTGGGTCCGCATCCGGGCCGCAGGCCGGTGGCGCCGGGGTGCTGCCGCCCACGCCCGCTCCGCACGTCGGCCAGGCCATGGCGCGCCGCTTCACGCAGGTGTCGCAGGTGTTCCTGAACATCGCCTATCCGCTGCCCGGTCCTGGCGCGCCGGAGTGGCAGGGTGCCGGCACGGTGCAAGCCCTGCTGCCCCCGCGCTGGCGCCTGGCCGCGGCGCTCGCGGCCAACCTGTTCGGCGGCGGCATGTCCTCGCCGCTGGTGGACACGGTGCGCGAGCGGCTGGGCCTGGCCTACAACACCGATGCCACGATCGACAGCGGTGACGCGTGGCTCAATTTCGTGGTGCATGCGGTGACCACGCCGGACAAGGTCGAGGCGCTGGTGCAGGCCACGGGCGAATTGCTGCAGGCGCAGGCCTCCGCGATCGACCCGGTGCACCTGGAGCGCGCGAAGAACCAGCTCACCGTCTCCCGCGTGCGGGCCAGCGAGCGGCCCTTCGCGACCATGGAGCGGGCCGTGGAGGAGGTGTTCGCGCACGGCACCGTGACGCCGCTGGCCGAGACGATCGCGCTGATCGGCGACATCCGTGCGGACGAAGTGCAGCAGGTGTTCGCGCGCATGCTCGCCCATCCGCCCGCGCTGTCGATCACGGGCAAGGGCGTGAGCGCGAAGTCCGCGCGGCTGCTGGCGGCATCGCTGGTCGCGAGCAGCAGCCGGGCATAGTGCGGCGACGCCGCCGGGCGGGTGGCGTCCGCCGCGCTCAATGCATCGGTCGCCCGAGCCGCCGGCTCGCCCGCGAGATCGCGTAGTTCACCAGGCAGTACAGCGCCGCCACGATGAGGTACACCGGCACCAGCGAGTGGTAGTTGGCGATGAGCACGCGGGCGTTCTGCATCAGCTCGCCATAGGTGACGACATAGCCGAAGGTCGTGTCCTTCACCACGATGACCAGTTGCGCGACCAGGGCCGGCACGATGTAGCGCAGGGCCTGCGGGAACACGATGGCAAAAAACACCTGCGTCTCCGTCATGCCCAGGCTGCGCGCGGCATCGGTCTGGCCGCGGGGCACGGCAAGCACGCCCGAGCGATAGACCTCGGCCACCACCGCGGCGGTGCTGAAGGCTATGGGCAGGGTCAGCATCCAGTAGGTGCCGAGCTTGATGCCGATCGACGGCAGCACCAGGAAGCACACGTAGATGAGCAGCAGCGTCGGCGTGCCCCGCAGGAACTCGATGGCCGCCACGGCCGGCCAGCGCACGAGGCGCGTGCGCGCCAAGCGCCCTGCCAGCAGCACCAGGCCCAGGGACAGCGCGATGACCGCGGCCATCGCCGCCGAGGCCAGCGTGCCGAGCAGGCCCTTGGCCAGGAAGGCCCAGGTCGTGGGCCAGGCGAAGAATTTCCAGTAGCGGGCATCGAGCTGCCCGGCGGAATGGAAGCGGAGCGCGACGCCGGCCACGAGCAGGAGCAGCACGCCCGCCGCGACCACGCTCATCCCGCGGGTGAGCGTGCGGGCGCGGGGGTTCGGCGCGCCGAACAGGATGTCTTCGAGGGAGCGGTTCATCGCAGGATCCGCAGCTTCCTGTCCAGGGCGGCGCCGGCCCAGGCGATCAACAGGCCGCTGGCCACGTACATCGCGGCCGCGATGGCGAAGGCGGCCATGCCGGCGGCGGAGTCGGTGGCGATCTTGGAGACGAGCGTGGTGAGCTCCCGGCCCGGGAACGGCACCTGCGACGCGAGCGAGGTGGACAGCATCAGCGCGATGAGCAGCGACGTCATCGGCTGCACCACCGAGCGCAGCGCCTGCGGCAGCACCACCGACCAGATGATGCGCGCGGGCCGCATCCCCAGGCTGAGCGCGGCCTCGATCTGTCCGCCGGGGATGGTGTTGATGCCCGAGCGGACATAGTCCGCCGTGAACGCGGAGCAGACCAGCACCAGGGTCAGCACCACGCTGGGCTCGTAGTCGATCACGAACTCGAGATCGGGCAGCGCGAACACGATGAAGATCAGCAGCGCCACGCTGGGGATGTTGCGGAAGGTCTCGACGTAGAGGGTGAGCACCCAGCGCAGCGGCGGCAGCGGAAAGAGCCGCAGCATCGCCACCGCCATGCCCAGCAGGACGCCCGGCACGAACGACAGCGCGGTGAGCTTCCAGGTCAGCAAAAGGGCCTGCCCGAAGGCAGGCCCGTGGTCGGCCAGGAGCCTGGCAACCTCGCCCATCGGGTCAGGGCAGCGCGGGCGGCGTGGGGACGGCCGTGCTGCCGGTGCGCTGGCCGATGGCGATCGTCCACAGCTTGGCCCAGGTGCCGTCGGCTTCGATCTTCTTCAGGAACGCATTGACGAAGGCCACGCCGTCCGAGCCCTTGGGCAGGCCGATGCCGTACGGGTCCTGCGCGCCGAAGGGCGCGCCCGCGAGCTTCGCGTCGGCGGTACCGAGGCTCAGGGTGTTGAGCAGCAGCGTGTGGTCGGTCACGTAGGCGGCCACGCGGCCCTGGCGCAACGCATCCAGGGCTTCCTGGTGCGTCTGGAACTCCTGCACGGTGCTCTTGGGCGCGAACTGCGCGAGGATGGCCGGGCCCGTGGAGCCCGCCTGCGTGGCGACCTTCCTGCCGCCCAGGTCGTTGACCGACTGGATCGCCTGGTTGCTGGCCTTCACCAGCACACCGGCCTGCGAGGTGTAGTACGGCCCTGCGAAGGAGATTTTCTCGGCGCGCGCGGGCGTGATGGAATAGGTGGCGACGACCATGTCCACCTGGCCGTTGATCAGCACCTGCTCGCGCGTGGACGAGTTCACCTGCGTGAACTGGACCTTGGACGCGTCGCCCAGGATGTAGCGCGTGATGAGCTGCGCCAGGCCCGCGTCGAAGCCGCGGAGCTTGCCGTCCTTCTCGTTGAGCAGCGAGAACAGGTTCGAGGTCTGGGTGCCGCCCAGGCGCAGCGTGCCGGCCTGCTTGATCTTGCTGGCCCAGGGGCTGGCTGCGATGGTCTCGGCGCTGGCGACGGGGCCCTGCGCCACCAGCGCATCGAACGCCGCGGCATCGATGGGCGTGCCCTGGGCGGACGCCGCGCCGGCGCCGGCGATCGCCAGCGCTGCCACGGAGGATTTCAGGAGGGATTGGATCGACATCGGCATACGGTCCTTTGGGATGGAGTGTTGCGTCGGTCAATGTACAGCACGCGGGACGTGCCCTCGCCCTGCCCGCCGGTGGCGCTGGATGGCTGAGGCGCCCCGGACAGCGACCGGTCCGGGGCGCGCGGGGTCAGAGCCCGACCAAGCCCGGCAGACCGCCGATATCGGCGATTTCAGCGTAGTTGTAAGCGGGGACTCCAGGTTCGTGCCCGCGGTTGACGAAAGCCTTGTCCCGGATTCCGATGTCCGAGGCCGACATATGGTCGTAACGCATGCTCGACGATACGTGGAGAAAATCCTCGGGCTTCGCGTTGAGCTGGTCGATCATGTATTCGAAAGCGCGCAGGCGGGGTTTGTAGGCCTTGGCTTGCTGTGCGGTATATACGCGATGGAACGGGACGCCGAGTTTCTCGACGTTGTGCACCAGCTGGTTGTCCATGGCATTCGAGATAATCACCAGCGGAATCTTTCCGGCGATTTTCGCGAGGCCCGCGGTGACGTCCGGATGGGGGCCCCAGGTCGGCACCGACGCGTAGATTTCCGCCACGTCGGCTTCACGGAACGGGACCTTCCATTTGTTGGCGGTCCGCATCACCGCGTTGAAAACCACGTCGTAGTATGGTTTCCAGTCGCCCAATACCTCGTCGAGCCGGTAGGCGGCGAAATCCTTGCAGAACCCGTCCATCTGCTCGGGACGGATGCGATCGGCGAACAGGCGGCGAGCGCTCGGAGCCATCTGGAAATTGGTCAGGGTTCCGTAGCAGTCGAAGCTGATGTACTTGGGTTTGAAAACGGCGGTCATTGGAGCCTTTGTGGTGGAGTGACAGGAACGCGGAAGGGAAAGGGTCAGTAGCCGGCGCGGCGATCGATCAGATCGGGCAGTGGCTGCCCCCTGCCATGGCGGCGCAGGTTCCGGATCAGGATCGGCACGGCCGTTTCCGGCTGCGTCATGCTCGCGATATGCGGGGTGAGCACGACGCGGGGATGGGACCACAGGGGACTCTCGGCGGGCAGCGGCTCCGGATCGGTGACGTCCAGGATCGCCCGGCTCAGGCGCCCGCTGTCGAGCGCCTGCAGGAGCGCCTGCTGGTCCAGGTGGCCTCCGCGGCCCACATTGACCAGCGCACTGCCGTCACGCATGCGCGCGAAAAGGCGGGCATCGAGGATGTGCCGCGTGGCATCGGTGAGCGGAAGCAGGCAGACCAGCACATCCACCTGTCCCAGGAATTCGCCGAGCGAATCGGTGCCC
The DNA here is from genome assembly GCF_900100305.1 of Paracidovorax citrulli. GTDB lineage: Bacteria > Pseudomonadota > Gammaproteobacteria > Burkholderiales > Burkholderiaceae_C > Paracidovorax > Paracidovorax citrulli. The sequence goes on from NZ_FNEY01000054.1 coordinate 5,427, forward strand.
GCGAAGCACCGAACCCCCGGAAGGTCCCTGGGCGATCGGTTCCAGCCCGATCGCTCGAACCCGAACAGGCCGAGGCGGTCGAGAACCGCCTGTCCCAGCACCCCCAGGCCCATGACGCCGACGGAGCAGGTGGACGGCGGAAGCTCTTCGAGGGGCTCCCAGCGCCTCGCGCGCTGCGACGCCTGGTAGTCGAAGAGGTGGCGGTGCTGTGCGAGCACCGCCATCGTCACATACTCGACCATGCCGTTGATGATGCCGGGCTCCACCATCCGCACGATATCGACATGCGCAGGTACGGCGGTCAGGTCGATGTGGTCCACGCCCGCGCCGGAAGAGAAAAGCACCTTGAGGTTGGACAGGGAAGCGAGGAACGCGGCGGGAGCCTGCCAGGCGATCAGGTATTCGATCTCGTCGAGGTTGCCCGCGTCGGGCCACACTCTGAAATCGATGTCGGGTGCCTGCTCGGCGAACAGCTTGCGCCATGCGGGGCCACGGGAGACGTCGGGACGGTAGAGGACAGCCATGGTGTGTCGCGCCTCCGTATCACCAGCCCCCGACCCAGCCGTCGAACAGCCCGTCGGGGAGCGTTTCGCCGTCGGCGCCTCGCAGGAATCCGAAGTCGCAGCCCAGATGCGCCTGCTCCACTTTTTCCGCGTAGAGCTGCCGGTAGCCCCGGGCACGGGCCGGTGCCGGCGGCCGGGGAAGTTCGGCGCGACGGCGCTGCAACTCCTCTTCGGAAACCAGCAAGTCGAGGCGGCGCGCCTCGACATCGAGTTCGATGATGTCGCCGGTGCGCACCAGCGCGAGCGGCCCTCCCACAGCCGCCTCGGGCGAAACATGAAGGACCGCCGTACCGTAGGCGGTGCCGCTCATGCGCGCGTCGGAGATCCTCAGCATGTCGGTCACTCCGGATTCCATCAGCCGGCGCGGGATCGGCAGCATGCCCCATTCGGGCATGGCCGCTCCCACCGGCCCGACATTGCGCAGGACGAGGACGCTGTCGGCGCCGATATCCAGCCCGGGATCGTCGATGCGGTCCGCGATGCTCTGGACATCCTCGAAAACGACCGCTGGCCCGCGATGGCGGAACAGGGCGGGCGAGGCAGCGCACGTCTTGATGACGGCACCGTCCGGCGCCAGGCTGCCCTTGACCACCACCAGGCTGGCCCCGGGCTTCACCGGCCCGTCCAGAGGGCGTATCACGTCCGGATCACCGATGTGCGCCTCGTCCGCGATCTGGCCGATGGTGCGGCCATCGACGGTCGGCGCATCGAGGTGCAGCATCGGCCGCAGCGCCCGCAGGAGGCCCGGCACTCCGCCAGCGCTCATCAGGCGTTCCGTCAGGTGTTGCCCCGAAGGCTGGACGTTGGCGATGAGCGGCACCTGGCGGGCGATTTCATCGAAACGGCCGAGGGACAACGGCACGCCCACCCGCCCCGCAAGCGCCAGAAGGTGGATGACGGCATTGGTCGAGCCCCCCACCGCGCAGAGCAGCGTGATCGCGTTGTCGAAAGCCTGGGCACTCAGGATGCTCGACGGCGACATGCGCTCGATGGCGGTCATCGCGACGGCGCGGCGCCCCACCTCCTTCGCGTATTGAATCCGCCGGCCGTCGCTCGACGGGACGAGGCTGCTGCCTGGCAGCGCCATGCCCAGCGCCTCGCTCAGCACGGACATGGTGGACGCAGTGCCCATCTCGCTGCAGTGCCCCGGCGTCCCCATGACTCCGCGCTCGAAGTCCTCGAATGCCTTGATCGAAACACTGCCGGCGCGCAGTTGATCGACGAATCGCCAGACGCCATTGGCGGTCGCCAGCGGACCGCCCGTGGCCGATCGCGGAGTACCCGGCCCACTGTTGAGGACGATGGCCGGAACGTTCGCGCTCGCGGCCCCCATCAGCAGACCCGGCTGGGTCTTGTCACAACCGCCCAGCAGGACCACCGAATCCAGCGGATAGCCCCGGATGCTTTCCTCCGCCGCCATGGCAAGCAGATTGCGGAACGGGAACGCGCTCGGCTTGATCAGGTTCTCGCTGATCGACATCAGCGGCAGTTCGAACGGAATGCCGCCTGCCTCCAGCACCCCTTCCCGGACCTTCCCGGCCAGCGATCGCAGGTTGCTGTTGCATGGATTGAGATCGGACCAGGTGTTGAGTATCCCGACGATCGGGCGCTCCATCAGGTCTTCTCGCGTCCATCCATCCGCCGCCAGCGTGGAACGATGGATGAATCCGGGCAGGTCGTTTTTCTGGAACCACCGTGCGCTGCGCAGCGGGCGCGTTCCGATACGGTTCTTCTCGGGGCTGCTTGAAGAATTCACATACGCTTTCTGACGTGCTGGTCCGAAAAGTGTATTGAAGGCGCGGCAAAATGATCTGCGGTTGTCCCGCGCCGAAGCACGAGAAAATACTGAAAACACCATCGAATCGAAGTGCACCGGCCCCTGTCCTCATCGAGAATCCACCTTGAATTCCCGGCCGCCGATCCGGTGCCCGCGGATGAATATGGAACGGTCAACCGCCTCTTCCAGGGATGCGCGCGAGCGATATCCAGCCGCCGGATTTTCTTCGGCAGCAATATATTACTTATTGAATACCGGAACGTTGCTGCCGGCAGCCTCCGATACCGGAGGGTCAATATCGCGATTCGACCCCGGGCCTGCGCGGATCCGGCCTGAACGGAGCGTGGAGATGCGGCATCGATTCCGGCCACGGCCATCAGCACGCCGTTGGCGATCAACTTCTCCACGATGGAGGGACCCCGCTCCGGGAATACGGGCGCCGACCTGGATGGTTTCGGGGCCTGGGCGGAGCGCATCCAGGCACGCGTTGCGAGCGCGTGGTCGCCCGCTGCGTCCGTTCGCCCGCGGCGGTGACGCCCGTGCAGGCCATGAACAGGTGGATGTCCTTCCCGAACATCGAATTGCACCTGGCGTCCTACATACACTCGGGAAATCTGATTACATACTTCCCAAAAAACAACAAAAAAATTACAAAAATATCTTTTTCAGCAGAAAAATGCATCAAGAAGTACAATTTGTTTACATTTGATTCATCCGTTTTTGCTGAAAATAAACGAATAATCATAAATATCGATTATCCGCACAATTTTCGGAGGACTCGGGATTTCCTGGCTCGCAGACCATCTTGATCACCAGAACAACCACTTTCCCTCCGGCGGGGCGGTCGAAGACAGCTTCGCATCCCGGAGCCCGTTCTGTGCGCAGAATCTCCTTTGTCGCCCTGGCGCTCATGCTGGGCTCGGGCATGCCCCTGCAGGCCCAGGAGGCCACGGAAAACAGTGTCTCCCTCAGCGGCTTCGGCACCGCGGGTGTAGTCAACAAGACCGGAGCCCCGCATTGGGGACTGATCCGCAGCACCGCGCAGAAAGGCGCCGAGGCAGAACTCAGCGCCACGACGGATTCCAGGTTGGGCGCGCAAATCGACTGGAACCACAGCAGCGGTTGGGAAGCCGCCGCCCAGGGCGTCCTGTTGCACAGGGCCAGGGGTGCGTTCTCCGGCGAAGCGATCGAGCAGGCCTACGTCGGCTACCGGCCGTGGGCGAATACCCGCCTCCGAATGGGCCGGGTCAGCCCGGACATGTTCCTGTACTCCGAGAGCCGCAACGTCGGCTATGCATTCACCTGGGCGCGCCCGCCCACCGATTTCTATGCCTTCGCGCCGGTCGTGGCCGTCGATGGCCTGGACGTGGAGCAGCGCTGGGATACGGGCAGTTCGTCGTGGCGCCTGCGCGCCACCACCGGCACGATGAGAACCAGCACCACCGACGGTGGCCGGTCCCACCGGCCGGCGAAAGCGCACGACATCCTGGCGATCGGGCTGTCGCGGGAAGCGGGCGGGCTGCTGCTGAAACTCAGCTACCTGCATTCCCGGGTGAACCTGGACCCGGGCCCGGACTATGCGGCGCTGCGCCAGGGCGTGGACAGCCTCCAGCAGTCTCCCCTACCCGGAGTGCGGGAGGCTGTCACGCCGCTGCGCGACAGGCTCTGGACCGGCGGCGCGACCAGCTACCTGGCGCTCGCCACCCAGTACGACAGCGGCCCCTGGACCTTCGTGGCGGAAGGCAGCCGGCTGAGCATTCCCAGGAGCACGCTGGATGCCTACCGGGCCTATGCCAGCGCCGCTTGGCGCAAGGACACGGTCACCTATTACGCCCTCGCCAGCCGGGTGAAGCCGCGGGAGGCGGCCTTGGCGACTCCCGACGTGGCCTCCTCGCTGGCGCCCGTGGCGGGACCCGCCGCGGCCCGGCAGGCCCAGATGCTGGCAGGTTACGCCACCTACGCGGCCAACCAGCTCCGCTTCGATCAGAGCACGTTCGGCGTGGGTCTCCGGTGGGATTTCGCATCGAATGCCGCGCTCAAGTTCCAGGTCGATCGATTCCACGTCCGGCAGAACGGCGGAGCAGGCTGGCGCAACCACGACGGGCATGCCGCCAAGGGCAACCTGGTGTCCCTGCTGGTCGATTTCGTATGGGGCCAGTGATGCCACGCGCGCTCCCGAAACTCCCGCGCATGCTGACCGCCATCGCGCTGGCGGTCCATGCGCTGCATTTCACCGTGGCTTCTGCCCCCATCTACGTGGTGGTGTCCGCGCAGAGTCCGTTGCTCTCCGTGAAACAGAGCGAACTGGTGGCCATCTACACCGGCAGGACCCGCGCCTTCCCCGATGGCAGCGCGGCCACCCCTCTCGACCAGAAACGCGACGGTCCGGCGCGCGCCGAGTTCTACCAGTTGCTGACCGGCATGGACATCGCCCGCATCAACAGCTACTGGGCCCGCCTGCATTTCACCGGCCAGGTGCGGCCGCCGCAGACTGCCGAGGACGACGCGGCCATGCTGCAGCGCCTGCGCAATGATCCCTCGGCCATCGGCTACGTCACCCGCCCCCCGCAGGACAACTCGGTGCGCGTGGTGATGCACCTTCCGTGATTCCGCACGTGTCTTCCAACCACCGCCCTGCTCCCCATGCGCAGTAAAAGCCTCCATCGCCGCTTCCAGTGGGCGGTCGTGAGCGTGGCGGGCGTGATGGCGCCCCTCGTGGCCATCGTCCTGTACCTCAGCGCCAAGTCGCACTACCTGGAAAACTCCGAAGCCTCCGCCCGTGCCATCGCCGCGGCCGTACAGCAGACGATGGCGGTCGGGGTGTATGCGCGGGACGAGGTATTGCTCAAGGAACTGCTGGACGGCCTGGCCCACCATCCTTCGGTCGCCCGCGTGGGCATCCGCGATGCCGCCGGCATCACGATGGCGGCGAAGGCCAACCCCGATGCCGGCCCGGGCGCCACCGACGGAAACGCCCCGGCGAAGCCGACCTTCCAGTCGCCCCTGATGTCGCCCTTCAGGCGCGAAGGGCAAATCGGCGACCTGCAGGTCTGGCTGAACTACCAGCGGCTGAACGCCGAGGCGGGCTGGCAGGCGGCCCAGCTGGTCGCGGCGATCACCGTGCTGCTGGCCGGCGTGCTGGGCGTGTTCAGCATGCTGGCCCGGCGCATGCTGTCCCAACCCATGCACCGGCTGGCGGCAGAACTGGCCATGATCATGCCCGGCACGGCCCGCCGCATATCGATCAACCCGCGCCATGCCGTCGATGAAGTGGGCATCGTCACCACCGCGGCCAACCGCCTGCTGGAACTGCAGCAGGACGCACTCGAACGCGAACGCGGCATGCGCGAGGAAATCTCCGCGCTGGAAGCACGCTACCGGGGCATATTCGACTCGACCAGCGCGGGCATCTTCATCCTCTCGTCGGCCGGACAGCTGCTGCACGCCAGCCCGGCCTTCGAGCGGTTGCTCGACCTGCAGGCCGGACGGGGGAACGAAGCCCGTGCCGGGGATTTCGCCTCCGCCTTCTTCTTCAGCTCGGCCCAGTTGCAGCGGTTGATCGAAAGGGCCCGCGCCTCCCTGGAGCCGGAAGCCGAGGATCTCGAACTGGTCCGCCCGGACGGCACCAAGGTGTGGGTCCACTGCATGGTGTCGTGCATGGAAACCGCCGATGCCGCGGAGCAGTACGTCGAGGGCGTGCTCTACGACATCACCCGGCGCAAGAACCAGGAAAGCGCCGCGCGCTACCGCGCGGAGCACGATGCGCTGACGGGGCTCAAGAGCCGCTCCTATATCGAAACCCTGCTCGGACAGCATATCCATGCCGTCCACCCGGGCCATGACCCGGGCGACGTCACGCTGATGTTCATCGATCTCGACGGGTTCAAGTCCGTCAACGACCGCTGGGGGCACGCCGCCGGGGATGCGGTGCTGGTCGAAGCCGCCCGGCGGCTGCGCATGCTCTTCCAGCGCAACTGCGACGCCATCGGCCGGCTGGGCGGCGACGAGCTGGTGGTAGTCATCGCGGGCGTGGACGCGCTCCACCCCAGCGTGTCGGACCTGGCGCGGCAGCTGATCGACAGCTTCAAGATACCGTTCGTGCTGCCCAATGGGGAATCGGCCCGGGTCGGCGCGAGCGTCGGCGTGGCCAGCTACCCGGCGCACGCCACCACCGTCAAGACGCTGATCCATGCCGCCGATGCGGCGATGTATGCCGTCAAGCAGGCAGGCAAAGGCGGGATCGCCATCGCCGAAACCGGCGTCGCCAGCCCGGAGGAAAACGCCCCGGAATCCCGGGAAGAGGCCGGCCTTCCGGCCGTCGTGGCACCACAGCAGCGGGATGCCCTGACGGGCCTGATGGATCGCCGGAACCTGCTCGAACAATTGGCATCGGAGCAGAGCCTGGTGGCAGGCGGCGCGGGGCCGACGGGCGTCATCTGCCTGGACATCGACCAGTTCAAGCTGCTCAACGTGGCCCACGGCACCCAGGTCGGCGACGAAGTGCTCTGCGAAACCGCACGCCGGCTGAAGCGCGTCCTGCGGCGTGGGGACATCCTGGCGCGCACCGGCAGCGACGAATTCGTCGTGGTGCTGCGCACGGAAGGCCGTATCGACCACGATGCCCGCCACCTGGTGGAAGGTGTCGCGGCCAAGCTGCTCCACAGCCTGGCCGCGCCGTTCAACGTCGGCCAGGGCTCCCTGAGCATCCGCACCAGTGCGGGCATCAGCCTCATCCACGCCGATACGGCCAGCGGCCTCGACGCGCTGCGCGAAGCGCAACTCGCCCTGCGCCGGTCCAAGACGCAGGGCGGCAACCACCCGGTTTTCTTCGAGGAGAACATGCTGGCGGGTTTCCACGAACGCCTGGCGCTGGAGCAGGACCTGCACGCGGCCATCGGCTCGGAGCAGCTGTTCATGCAGGTCCAGCCCCAGCACGATGCCCGCAGCCAGCTGACAGGAGGCGAGGCGCTGCTGCGGTGGCGGCATCCCGAGCGCGGCATGGTGCCGCCGGACCAGTTCATCGCCCTGGCGGAAGCCTCCGGCCTCATCATCGAACTGGGCGCCTGGGTGCTGAAGACCGGCTGCGGGATCCTCGCCGACCTCCACCGCGAAGATCCCTCGCTGACCCTGGCCATCAACATCAGCCCGGCGCAGTTCAAGCATCCGGGCTTCGTCGATGAAGTCCGCCACGCATTGGCGACGACCGGTGCCCGCGCGTCCGGGCTGATCCTGGAGATCACGGAAGGCCTGCTGATCACCGACGTGAACCATGCGGCGGAACGCCTCGCGGAACTGGTCGAACTGGGCGTGCGGTTCTCGATCGACGATTTCGGCACGGGCTTCTCGAGCCTCGCCTACCTGCGGCAGTTGCCACTCTACGAGATCAAGATCGACCGCAGCTTCATCAACGGCCTGCCCGGCGACACGGCCAGCGTCGGCATCGTCTGCTCGATCCTGTCGATGGGCTCCCACCTCGGGCTGCACGTGGTGGCCGAAGGCGTCGAGACCCAGGAGCAATCCGATTTCCTGCAGGCCAACCGCTGCCCGTCCCAGCAGGGCTGGCTGCATGGCCGGCCGATGCCGGCGGAAACGTTTCTGGAGAACGTGCGGGCCCGGAAGATGGCGGGGCGCTCGCCGGAGGCAGGCCCCTGCCGCTGATGAGCACCGCGCCACAGCCCGCAGGGTAGCCATCGGCTGGCGCGAAGCTGCGCAGCGCCCAAGAAAAAAGCCCTTGAAATCATTCAAGGGCTTTTTTCATTGGGGAGCTGCAGGCCATCCTGTAGGCCAAAAAAATTTCCGCTGTTACGCAATTTTCTTTCACGTGTGGCCAAATGTTGACAAAGAGATCTAGAGATCTAGAGATCTAGAGATCTAGAGATCTAGAGATCTAGAGATCTAGAGATCTAGAGCGTGTTATGAACTTTGCTCCTCGGAGTGGAAGTCAAAGGTAGAGTCTGCGGATGCCCCGCAAGCCCTACCCGACGGATGTCAGCGATGAAGAATGGAGCTTCGCTGCGCCCTACTTGAGCCTGATGGACCAGCGCGCGCCCCAGCGCGAGCACGATCTGCGCGAAGTCTTCAACGCCCTGCGCTGGCTGGTGCGCGCAGGCGCGCCTTGGCGGATGCTGCCCAACGATCTACCTCCTTGGGAGGCGGTCTACCAGCAAACCCGACGCTGGCTGG
>NZ_FNEY01000052.1 GCF_900100305.1 Paracidovorax citrulli
CTGCCGGAATTGCAGCTGCTCTCCCAGGGGCGTCCGGATGGTGACGCGGCGTGTCATTGTTATGGCTGCAGCCCTCTCGTTGCTGCAGAGTCAAGTTGGAACGGCCGGATCATAGTTTTCAATAAACTGCTTGAAAAGCAGATTGAAATGATTTTTTGCTTCCAAAAGTCTTTGATTTGGTTTGGTTTGGTATAAATAATTTTTTGTCAGGGATGCGATGCCACGAAGCGGCGCGTGGCGTACAGCCCCACCGGCGTCCAGTGCTCCGACGGCGACATCGCGTCCACCAGGGCATCGAACTGCGCGTCGGCATCCAGCGCGGCCAGGCGTTCCTTGAAGGCCACCAGGTCCGGATCGAGCACGTCCGCCGATCCTGCCGCGCCCGCATCGCTCTTGCGCGCGCGCTGCAGCGCGCGGAAGGTGGGGCGGCGCCGCGTCTCATTGGCGGCAGCGGGCTCGAAGAAGGCCTGGCCGTCGGCACTCGCCTCCTCGCCGCGGATCCAGTCGTGGATCACCTGCAGCTCGTAGGGCGAGAACACGCCGAACATTTCCGAGCGCGATCCCTGCAGCAGGCCCCAGAAGCGGCTTTCCGCCACCGGCCGGCCGGGCCGGATCCAGTTCGCCTGTACCAGCGCTTCCAGGAACGCGTCCATGCCCTCGGGCGCCGACAGCCAATCGTTCACGCTGCGGCCGGCCACCTTGCAGTAGTCCGAGTGCATGCCCTGGCCGGCGCCGCACTTGGCCTGGAAGATGCGAACCACTTCGGCGCGGATGTCGAAGTCCGCGATCACGCGAGTGGTGCCCACGCCCACATCGCCCAGGCGCGCGCCGTCGCGCACGCGTTGCCAGAAGGCCTGCGGATCGCCATGGCGCGGCAGCAGGGCCAGCACGGCGTCGCAGGCCTGGCGTGCATGGCCGGTGTCGGCGTTGTCCACCGTCACGTGCAGCGTGAAATAGTACGGATCGATGCCGAGCTCGTTGAGTTCGTACGAGGTGATCAGCAGGTGCAGCGGGAGCTGTTCGTAGCCCAGGTTGAAGCCGATGACTTCGGGCAGGAACTCTTCCGCGTTCCAGGCCAAAGCGAGCTGTACCGCGCCCTGCTCGTAGAGCGCGTCGGGCAGCGCGGGCCCTTGCGACAGGCCGTAGCGCGACAGCAGCTGGCGGTAGAGCAGCACGTGGTTCTTGTCGGGAGCGCCGTCGCCGAGTTCTTCCAGGTAGGTGCGCACCAGTTCGGCCATGCGCGGATTGCGCGCGTGGCGCAGCACGCCGTAGAGCCAGCTGCCATCCACCAGCTTCGTCGGGGCCACGGCCCGCAGGAAGTGCAGCGCATGCGCACGGTTGCGAAAGTACCGCCGGCCTTCGCCCGCGCGCCGCGCGGCCAGGTATTCGCCGTATTGCGCCGACACGGCGGCGTGGCTCGCGGCCATCCAGTCGTGCAGATCCTCAGGGCGTTCGGGCAGCGTGGCCCGCGGCAGGTCGGCGCGCGCCAGCGTATCGCGCAGCAGCGCGGCGCCCTGGCGCCGTGCCTCGGGCGTGGGAGCTGTCTGGTGCAGCGCGGTGTGCAGCGACTGGCGGGGCCCTTCCGGGGCGCGCACGGGTGCGTGCGTTGGTGTTCGTCGGGGAGCAGGACGGTGGTCCGCGGCGTCGGGCGTGGGGGCGATCAGCGTGGAGGTTCTCATGATGGGGTACCGGATGGCGTATGCCCCATGGTTCCCCACGATGGGGCTGCACTCCATCGGTGCGTGGCCCCCCTCCCGGTCGGCCCCCTCCTACGGTCCCATCGGCGCATGCGCCGCGCCCGCGTCAGGCGGCCGCTGCGCCACCGTGGAGTGTCCGGCCGCAGGCCGCGCCCGCGGCGGCATCGCCATGGATGAGCGCGGCCTCGGTCATGCGCGACGCGGCGGGCAGCATGGCACCGTTCTTCGCGGCGAGCACCTCGGCCAGCACGCTCACGGCGATCTCCGGCGGCGTGCGGCTGCCGATCGCCAGGCCGATCGGCCCGCGCAGGCGCGCGAGCGCGTCCTCGCCGATGCCGAAATGCTCGCGCAGCCGCTGCCTCCGCGCCGCCGTGGTGGCGGCCGACCCGATCGCGCCCACGTAGAACGCGTCGCCCTGCAGGGCTTCCAGCAGCGCGAGATCGTCGAGTTTCGGGTCGTGGGTGAGCGCGATGACGCAGGTGCGCGCATCCATTCCCATCGCCAGCACGGCATCGTCGGGCATGCCGTCCACGAGTTCCGCGCCGGGCAGGTTCCAGCCCTGCCGGTGCTCCTCGCGCGGGTCGCACACTGCCACCGCGAAGCCGCAGGGCATCGCCATGGAGGCCAGGCATTCGGCGAGGGCGCCCGCACCGATCAGCAGCATGCGGTGCGAGGGCCCCAGGCGCTGCGCCAGCGTGTCGCCATGGTCGAGAAGCGTAAGCGCGCCCTGCACGGGCGCGGCGAGGTTTTCGGTGGAAAGCGTCACCGCGCCGTCCGCGCAGCGCAGGTGCCGCCACACCACGCGGCGCTCCTGCAGCCACTGCACGAGGCGCTGCAGCCACAGCGGCTCGGGGTCGTATTCGAGCAGCAGCTCCAGCGTGCCGCCGCACGGCAGGCCGAAGCGGTGCGCCTCGTCGGCGGTGAGCCCGTAGCGCACACGCTCCGGAGCGCGCCCGGACCACTGCGCGGCCCCCGGCAGGCAGCGCCGCAGCAGGTCGTCCTCGATGCAGCCGCCGGACACCGAGCCTTCGATCAGGCCATCGTCGCGCAGCGCCATCCAGGAGCCCACGGGCCGCGGCGACGAGCCCCAGGTGCGCAGCACGGTGGCGAGCACCGCGTGGCGGCCGGCGGTGCGCCAGCCGTGCAGTGCGCGGGCCACGCGCAGTTCGGGTGCGGAGTCGTGCGTCACTGCGGTGCGTCCATCGCCTGCGCCGCCACGCCGGCGGGCACGTGTTCCATGGGCTTGGGCGGCGCGTCGGGCGCGGGCCGCATCACCTTGTCGGGCGTCATCGGCGTGGAGCGCACGCGCCGGCCCGTGGCGTGGAAGATCGCGTTGCACACGGCCGCGGCCACGCCCACGATGCCGATCTCGCCCACGCCCTTGGCGCCCAGGCGGCTCACGATGCGGTCGTCCTCCTGCACGAAGATCGCGTCGATGGGCGGCGTGTCGGCGTTCGAGGCCACGTGGTATTCGGCGTAGTTGTGGTTCATGAACCGTCCCAGCGCGTGGTCGGTCTGCGTCTCTTCGTGCAGCGCCTGGCTGATGCCCCACACCACCCCGCCGGTGATCTGGCTGTGCGCCGTCTTGGCGCTCAGGATGCGGCCCGCAGCGATCGCGCTCACCACGCGGGTCACGCGCACGGTGCCGAGTTCCTCGTCCACCTTCACCTCGCAGAACACCGCCGAATGCGTGGCGCGCACGTAGTTCTTCTGCCGGAGCACGTTGGGCAGCAGCAGGTAGCGGGCCTCGACCTGCGAGCGCCCCTGGGCGGCGAGGATGTCGGTGAGCGCCATGCCGCGATCATGCGCGGGCGCGCCGCGGCGGCGCAGGCAGCCGTCCACGAACTCCACGTCGCGCAGCAGCGTGCGCTCGAAGCCCGAGCCGCGCGTGCGCTGCGCCAGCGCCCACAGCAGGCGGCGCAGCTTCTCGCAGGCGCCCTCCACCGCCGAGCCGACGGTGGCCACGTGGGACGAGCCGCCTTCGATCGGCGCCACCGGCAGCGTGGAGTCGCCCAGGCGGAAGGTCACGCGCTCGAGCGGCAGGCCCATCGCCTCGGCCGCGATCATCGACATCACCGTGTACGTGCCGGTGCCGATGTCCGACGCCGCACTGCTCACCTCCAGGCGGCCGTCGGCATGCAGCACCGCACGCACCCTGGCGAACATCTGCATCGCATCCCAGGTGCCGGTGGCCATGCCCCAGCCCACGAGTTCGCGGCCTTCGCGCATCGAGCGCGGCTCGACCGGCCGGCCGTCCCAGCCGAAGCGGGCCGCGCCCAGGCCGTAGCACGCACGCAGCTCCTTGGTGGAGAACGGGAGGTCCTTCGAAGCGTCGCGGTCGGCGTAGTTCTTCAGGCGCAGCGCGAGCGGGTCCATGCGCAGTTCGTAAGCGAGCTCGTCCATGGCCACTTCGAGCGCATGCACGCCGTGCGCGGCGCCGGGCGCGCGCATGTCCAGCGGCGTGTACTGGTCGAGCGGCACCAGCCGATAGCCGAGCCGCACGTTGTCGCAGCGGTAGAGCTGGCCGGACCAGTTCACCACCACCTCCACGTAGTCTTCCATGCGCGACGTCTCCGCGACGGCCTCGTGCACGATGGCGCGCAGCGTGCCGTCCCGGTCGGCCGCGAGCTTCAGGCGCTGCCAGGTCTCGGGCCGGTGGCCGAAGGTGAACATCTGCTGGCGCGTGAGCACCACGCGCACCGAGCACTGCAGATGCAGCGCCGCCATCACGGCGAGCACGAGCTGGTACTGCGGACGCAGTCCGGATCCGAAGGCGCCGCCGACGAACGGGTTGCGCACCGTGACCTCGTCCTCGCCCAGGCCGAATACGCGCGAGACCAGCCAGCGGCTGTTCTGCGGGCTCTGCGTCTTGTCGTAGATGGTGAGGTGGCCATCCTCGGCGCGCAGCACGGTGGAGGCATGCATCTCCATCGGGTTGTGGTGCTCCACGCCGCTGTAGTACTCGGCCTCGATCTTCACGGGCGCGCGCTCGAAGGCGCCGTCGGCATCGCCGCGCGGCTTCGGCGGCGGCGAATAGCCGGCCTTCATGCGGCTGGGGTCGCGCGCGCGGCCCAGGTGGCGCAGCAGGTGCGTCTCGTGGCGTTCCACCTCGTAGTCGATCTCCACCAGCGAGGCCGCGCAGCGCGCCGCCTCGAACGTGCAGGCCACCACCAGCGCGACGGGTTGGCCGCTGTAGCGCACCACGTCGTCCAGCAGCGGCTTGAACGGCGAGCCGCCGGGCGCCGTCATGTCCTTGTAGAACAGGTCCATCGAGCGGACCTTCGGGCGGTTCTCGTGCGTGATGACGTCCAGCACGCCCGGCACCGCGCGGGCACGGTCGAGGTGCATGCGCAGGATGCGGCCTTTGGCGATGCTGCTGTTGACCACCACGCCGAAGGCCATGCCCTCCGCATGGTGCTCGGCCGCATAGCGGGCCTGGCCCGTCACCTTCAGGCGGCCGTCCACGCGCGAGACCGGCATGCCCAGTTTCACCGGCCCGGTGCCGGCATCGGCGCGGGGCTGCTGTCCCGCCTGTGCGCGGTCCGCCGCTTCGTTCGGCATCGGTGCGTTCATGGCTGCGCGTCCTGTACGTGTCCGGCGCCCAGTTCGCCGGTGTTGGTGAGTTCGCCGTCACGCGCCATCTCCAGCGCGCGCACGATGGCCCGCCGGGCCAGTTCGATCTTGAAGCGGTTGTCGCCCGGGCCACCGGGCGTGCCGTGGCCGCGTGCGCCCCGCAGCAGCCGCTCGGACGCCTGCGCGAAGGCCTCGGCCGTGGGCTCGCGGCCCGCCAGGGCGTCCTCGGCCTCCGGCACGCGCCAGGGCTTGTGGGCCACGCCGCCCACGGCGATGCGCGCCGCGCGGACGCGGCCGTCCTCGCCCAGGTCCAGCCCCGCCGCGACCGACACCAGCGCGAACGCATACGAGGCGCGGTCGCGCACCTTCAGGTAGGCGCCGTGCCGCGCGAATCCCTGCGCCGGCAGGACGATATGGGTGATGAGTTCGTCGCTCGCCAGCACCGTGTCACGGTCGGGCTCGCTGCCCGGCAGCCGGTGGAAATCCGAGAACGGGATCGTGTGCTCGCCACGGGGGGAGCGCACGTGCACCACGGCCTCCAGTGCCGCGAGGGCCACGCACATGTCGGACGGGTGCGTGGCGATGCACTGGTCGCTCGTGCCCAGGATCGCCAATTGGCGTGCCAGCCCGTCGCGCGCGGGGCAGCCCGTGCCCGGCTCGCGCTTGTTGCACGGCACGGCCACGTCGTAGAAGTAGTGGCAGCGCGTGCGCTGCAGCAGGTTGCCGCCGTTGGTGGCCATGTTGCGGATCTGCGGCGAGGCCCCGGCGAGGATGGCGGCCGCGAGCAGCGGATAGCGCTCGCGCACCAGCGGATGCTTCGCGGTGGCGGCATTGCGGGCCAGCGCCCCCAGGCGCACGCCGCCGCCCCCGGTCTCCTCGATGTCGGCGAACGGCAGGCGCCCCACGTCCACGAGGCGGCGCGGCCGCATCACGCTTTCCTTCATCAGGTCGATGAGGTTGGTGCCGCCGGCGATGAACTTCGCGGGCAGCGCCCGCTCGCTCGCGTGGTGCGTGCCCTGCGGCATGGTGGCGAGCGCCATCTCGGCGTCCACCGCCGGCACGTAGTCGAAGCCCCTCATGCCGCGCCCTCCCCGGCTGGTGCCGGCCGGGGCCGTGGCGTGGCCTGCGCTTCGTGCGCAGAGGGCCGCGCGGGGCCGCGCAGCGGCACCCCCGCCACTTCGGCGACGGCCTGCACGATCTGCGGATACGCGCCGCAGCGGCACAGGTTGCCGCTCATGCGCTCGCGGATGTCGTCGGCCGTGCGCACGCCGCCTTCGTTGAGCAGGCCCGCGGCGGAACACAATTGCCCCGGCGTGCAGTAGCCGCACTGGAATGCATCGTGGTCGATGAAGGCCTGCTGCAACGGGTGCAGCGCATCCGCCTCGTGCCGGGCATCCCCGGACGCCGCACCGGCATCGCTCCCCGTACCCGCCCCGCCCCGCAGGTCCGCGAGGCCCTCGACGGTGGTGATGTGCGCGCCGTCGTGCATCACGGCGAGCGTGAGGCAGCTGTTGATGCGCTGCCCGTCCACCAGCACCGTGCAGGCGCCGCACTGACCGTGGTCGCAGCCTTTCTTGGTGCCGGTGAGCTGCAGCAGGTCGCGCAGTGTGTCGAGCAGCGTGACCCAGCAGGGAATATCGAGGTGCTGTGGCGTTCCGTTCACGTGCAGGCGCACCGCATGGATCGACACGGCGGATTCGGCCGGACCGCTGGCGCGGGCGACCGACGTGGGGTGGCTGGATGACATCTCGCTTCCTTCACGGCCGGTGGACGAAAACAGTGTCGTCGGCAGGTGCGGCGGGACCTGTAGGAAGATCGCGCGCCCATGGTCGGCCTGGAGCGGCGTCGCCAGAACCGCTTCGTTGGGCCGCGTCCGCCGCCATGGTGGCGCGAGGCCGCGCCGCGCCGTATGCTGCGGCCATGCCTTCCGTGCCCCCATCCGGCCTGCGACCTTCCTCCACCGTTTCCGACGGGCAAGCGGAGACGCGGGCCGCACCCTCGGTGGCCGGCGTCATCCTCGCCGCCGGCGCGTCGTCGCGTTTCGGCAGCGACAAGCGCCGCGCCCTGCTGACGGACGGCACGCCGATGCTCGCCGCCGTGGCCGGATCCTTCGCGCGCATCTTCGCGCGGACCGCCGTGGTGCTGCCGCCCCATGATGACTTCGGCCTGGAACTCTGCGCCCGCCTCGGGCTCGACGCCGTGCCGAACGGGCGCTGCCGAGAAGGTCAGGGCACCTCGCTGGCCGCGGCCATGCAATGGGCGCTGGCGCAGCCCCGCCTGCAGGCCGTGGTGGTGGGCCTGGCGGACATGCCCTGGGTGCGCGAGGGCACGCTGGCGGCGCTGCGCGACGCCCTGGTGCAGCACCCTGGTTCGCCAGCGCTGCCGCTCTGGCAGGGCAGGCCCGGCAACCCGCGCGGCATTCCGCGAAGGTACTTCGCATCCCTCGCGCAGGCCTCGGGCGCGCAGGCGGCCGCGCACCGCATCGACTGGGATGCCGCGCGCGCCATCGCCGTGGCCGACCCGGGCATCGTGCGGGACGTGGACACGCCGGCCGACCTCGCGGACGACGCGGAGCGCATGCCCGCGTCGCGGGCGGACGACGCGGCCGGACGCCACGCGTAGGACGGCGCCTGATCCGCGCAACGCGGCGGTGGCCTGCACGCTAGGGTGACCGGCTGGGCGCGCGCCCACGCCGTGTGCCGGCACGCATGCCGGCACTCCCCTTCCCGCTTCCGGAAAACACTTCGCACCCCATGCCCATGGACCCTCCCCGCCACGCCGTCTCGCACCGTCTGCGCATCGACGGCCTTTCGCTGCATTGCATCGAATATCCCGGCGATGGCCCGCCGCTCGTGCTGCTGCATTCGCTGACCGGCAACGCCCGCATCTTCGACGGGCTCATCCTCGCCGGCCTTGCGGACCACTTTCGCGTACTGGTGCCGGAGATGTGCGGCCGGGGGCAATCGGAAACCGCGTTCACGCAGTTGTCGCTCGCCGACGGGCTGCGCCACCTGCTCGCCTGGCTGGATCACTTCGGCATCGGCTCCGCCGCGCTCTGCGGCCACTCCTTCGGCGGGCTGGCAGCGCTCTACGCCACGGACCGCGCGCCCGCGCGCGTCAGCCACCTCGCGCTGCTCGATGCGGCGGCCGACATGCATCCGGCCGCGCCCGCGCTGGCGGCCATGGCGGCCATCCGGCTCGACGGGCTGTACCCCTCGGTGCAGGCCTACCGCGATGCGGTCGTGCGCCCGGCATCATTTTCGCAGCCGTGGCACGCCGCGATGCAGGGCTTCGTGGAGGCCGACCTCGCGCCCGTCGCGCCGGGCATCTACACCACCGCCGCACGGTCGGGCACCGCACACATCGCCTCGCTGCACGTGCAGAGCATGGCGCAGCGCGAATGGCGCGACTGCGCCGCCCGTGTGCAGGTGCCGGCCCTGCTCGCGCAGGCCGCGGAGCCTTTCTGGATGGGCATTCCCATGCTCACCGACGACGGCGCCGGCACCACGGCACGCCTTCTGCGCGCGCCCCGCGTGCGCATCCCGGGCAACCACTTCACCATGCTCTATGGCGCCGGCGCGGAGCGCATCGTGCAGGCACTCGCGCCGTGGAGCGGCCAGGGCACTGCGGAGCCCGCAGCCGCCATGACCGTCTGACTTCCGCCAGCTCCACCACCATTGCCATTGCGCGCAAGGACGCAGGCCGTCGGCGGACGGCCTTCAGCTGCAGTTCTGCACGATTTCGTAAGCGTGCGCCCGTCCTACACCACCGCCGCGCACGCGCTCCGGAAGATGCACCGGAGCGCGGATTTTTTTCGCGCCGCCGACTTCGCGAAAGGCAGACCCCTCCATGCTGGCAATGAACTACCGCGGCCCCTACCGCGTGCGCGCGTCGCACAAGGCCGAGCCCGACATCGAACATCCCAACGATGCCATCGTGCGCGTCACGCGCGCGTGCATCTGCGGCTCGGACCTGCACCTCTACCACGGCCTCGTACCCGACACGCGCGTGGGCACCACCTTCGGCCACGAGTTCACCGGCGTGGTCGAAGCCGTCGGCCCCTCGGTGCGCAACCTGAAACCCGGCGACCACGTGCTGGTGCCCTTCAACATCTTCTGCGGATCGTGCTACTTCTGCCAGAAGGAGCTCTACAGCAACTGCCACAACACCAACCCCGAGGCCACGGCCGTGGGCGGCATCTACGGCTACTCGCACACCACCGGCGGCTACGACGGCGGCCAGGCCGAGTACGTGCGCGTCCCCCTGGCGGACGTCGGCCCGCAGGTCATCCCCTCCGACATCGACCTGGACGACGCCGTGCTGCTCACCGACGCGCTGCCCACCGGCTACCAGGCCGCGGAGATGGGCGACATCCAGGAGGGCGACACCGTCGTGGTGTTCGGCGCGGGGCCCGTGGGCATCTTCGCGGCGCGCAGCGCCTGGCTGCTCGGCGCCGGGCGCGTGATCGTGGTGGACCACGTGGAATACCGGCTCGACTTCGTGCGCCAGTACGCGCCCTGCGAAACCGTGGACTTCAAGAGCGTGCGCGACATGGCCGTGCACCTCAAGCGCATGACCGACGGCCTGGGGCCCGACGTCTGCATCGATGCCGTGGGCTGCGAGGCCGCGGGATCGTTCGCGCAATCCCTGACGGGCGTGCGCCTGAAACTGCAGGGCGGCGCGGCCACGGTGCTGCACTGGTGCATCAACTCCGTGCGCAAGGGCGGCACCGTATCGATCGTCGGCGTGTACGGCCCCACCTTCAACGCCGTGCCCATCGGCAATGCCGTGAACAAGGGACTGACGCTGCGCATGAACCAGGCGAGCGTGAAGCGCCACCTGCCCCGGCTCATCGAGCACATCCAGGCCGGGCGCCTCAAGCCCCGCGAGATCATCACCCACCGCTTCGCGCTGGAGGACATCGCCGAGGCCTACCACACCTTCTCGAGCAAGCTGGACGGCTGCATCAAGCCCGTGATCGTGCCCTCCGCCGCCTGAGCTCGCCCTCCGAAGCCGCTACCCCGAAAGGACACCCGCATGACCACCGCCACCATCCACATAGATGCCACCCCGCCGGGACCGCGCGCCCGCGCCGATGCCGCGAACATTCCCGGCTGGGGCGCGGACCTGCGCCGCGAGGACCGCCCCGCCGTGCCGCGCGAGCGCACACCGCCGCGCATCGACGTGCCGTGGGACAAGCCCGCGGCCCAGATCCCCACGGTGGAAGTGCTGCACTCCATCGAGCGCCCCGGGCTCACGCCGGTTTTCGGCACCACCGTGCCTCCCTCGGGCGCGAGCGGCATGCTGCGCCGGCTGGCCTTCCGCCTGAGCGAGAGCGACGTGCGCCACTGGCTGCTGCTGTTGGTGGCCGACCGCATCAACGTGCTCGAAGGCCTGGTGCACGACCTGATGCATGGCCGCGTGCCCCAGGTGGTGCAGGAGATGGGATTGAACGCGCACTGGCGCCAGCACCGCGAGCGGGCGCTGCGCGCCGTGGCCGTGCTCGCCGGACTGGCGCTGGCGCTGATCGCGCTGGTGCGGCGGCTGTTCTGACCGTGCCGCGGCAACGACGGCGGCACCACATGCCGCCGACGCTGCCGCCGACTTCGTCAGAGGTTCAGCGCACTTCGGAAACGAATTCCTCCCGCGGCCGGCGCACCTTCTCCAGGTTCACCAGCCAGTCGCCCTCGGGCTGGCGGTAGCCCAGCGGCAGCAGCAGCACGCTGCGCAGGCCGCGTGCGCGCAGGCCCAGGATCTCGTCCACCGCCTCGGGCTGGAAGCCCTCCATGGGCGTGCTGTCCACCTGCTCGGCCGCCGCGGCGATGATCGCCGCGCCGAAGCCGATGTAGGCCTGCCGCGCGGCATGCTGGAAGTTCACCTCCGCGCCGCGCTGCGGGTACGAGCCCAGCAGCATGTTGCGGTAGTTCTCCCAGCCTTCGTTGCGGAAGCCCCGCACCTCGTTGGTGTAGTCGAACATCGCGTTGATGCGCTCGGCCGTGTAGTCGTCCCACGCCGCGAACACCAGCAGGTGCGAGCCGTCCGTCACCTGCGCCTGGTTCCACGCCACCTCGCGGATGCGGGCGCGCACTTCGGGGTTCGTCACCACGATGATCTCGAACGGCTGCAGGCCGCTGGACGTGGGCGCCAGCCGGGCCGCCTCCACGATGCGGTCCACCTTGTCCTGCGGCACGGCGCGGGCGGGGTCCATCTTCTTCGTGGCGTAGCGCCACTGCAGCACGTCGAGCAATTCCATGGTTCTGGGTCCTGGTTGTAGGGGTTGAGGAGTCAGGAACGGCCGAGTGTAGGAGCGACCGCGAGGCCGCGCTCGCACGGGGAATTGCACGCAAGGACGCGCCACCGGGAGCACGCCGCCCGGCTTCAGCCGAACAGCCCGCCCTCGTCCAGCAGCGCGAAGGCGATCTCCGGCCGCCGCTCCATCCCCCGGCGGATGGCCGCCGCGATCGCCTGCCGCGTCTTGCGGCACAGCCCGCGCTGCTCGTGCACCAGGATCGCGATGCCGCGCAGCGTGCGCACCTCGCTCGCCCCCTGCGAGATGCTCAGGCGGATGCCCAGCTGCTCCTCCAGCCGGCCCTCGATGCGCCGCAGGTCCGCCAGGCTCTCGATGTTCTCCAGGCGCTGCACGAGGCGTTTCTCTTCGTCGCGCGTGAGCCGCAGCACCCGGCGGTCCGCATCCGGCGCCGCGAGCATCGCCTGCAGGTCGCAATTGCAGGCGCCGGGCGGGCACTCCGTGCGCACCGGCACGGGGAAGGGCATCGCGGAGGAAGGGGACGGGGACACGCCGGCGGACATCGTGCCCGCATTCTAGGAAGGCCGGCACGCCCCCGCACCACCGGGGGACAACCTTGAACAGGCTTCAACTATTCAGCCCCCGCGGCACCACGGACAGGGTCCGCCGGAACTCCTCCCGCAGCCGGTACACCTGCGCCGGCCGGTGCGCCGCGCCGGACTCCATCAGCCCGTCCACCGGCTCCAGCATGCCCAGCTCGTCGATCTTGCGGCGGAAGCTCACCTTGTTCACCGGCTCGCCCAGCACCGCCTCGTACACCGCCTGCAGCCGCGGCAGCGTCATGCGCTCCCCGCAGAAATACACCGGCAGCGACGAATACTGGCTCTTGGACCGCACCCGCGACACCGCCAGCGCCACCATGTCCGCATGGTCGAAAGCCAGCGCCGGCAGCGCGCCCACGGGCGCGGCCTGCAGCCGCTCGCTGTCCTCCGGCAGCAGCTCCGCCGGCACCAGCGCGCAATAGACAATGGAGACGGACCAGCCGCGCGGATCGCGCTGCGCCCCGGAATAGGTCGCCAGCTGCTCCAGGTAGGGACTGGCGATGCCCGTCTTCTCGCGCAGCACGCGGGCCGCCGCGTCCCATGCCGTGGCGTCCTCCTGCGCGTGGATGAAGCCGCCCGGCAGCGCCCAGCCGCCCGCATGCGGCCCATCGGCCCGCCGCAGCAGCACGGCATGCAATACCCCGCCCCTCAGCGTCAGCAGCACCACGTCCACCGTGCAGAGGATGGCGGGAGACCCGGTATCCCGGAAAGCGGCGGAAGAATCGGGCGAGGAAGAAGGAGAAAGCGCGGCCATGGCGTACGAAAAATCGCTGCGACAGCCGGAGTGTGCCTGCACTCCGGCCACCCGGCACCCGTCCGCCGCCTCCACCACACCCGGCGGCAAATCGTGCCCAAACCACCCGCTCCGCCTCCCCATTCATCGTTCTGTCACGCCGCGCCGCAAGGATGCGGACTTTTGTCACAAGCAGTAAGGAGAGCGCCATGATGGCCGACGTGTGGAGAAGCAAGGGAAAGAACGTGCGCTGCCTCGCATGGCGCGCTGCCGCGGTGGCGGCGGCAGCGCTGGCGGCGGCCTGCGGCGGCGGATCGGGTGGCGGCGAGCCGATGGAACTCACCATCCTGCACGTCAATGACCACCACTCCACGCTGGAGTCGAAGTCCAGGACCCTGCAGCTCTCCACGGGCGGCTCCGCTCCGGTCGCCGTGGCCGTGGACGCGGGTGGCTTCCCGCGCGTCACCGCGGCGATCGACGAACTTTCCAGGCGCGCGCCCAACGTGCTCAAGCTGCACGCGGGCGACGCCCTGACCGGCACCCTGTATTTCAACCGCGCCGGTGCGGACGGCGAAGCCGACGCGGCCATGATGAACACCGTCTGCTTCGACGCCTTCACCCTCGGCAACCACGAATTCGACAAGGGCGACACGGGCCTCAAGAACTTCCTGGACCTGCTGCGCAAGGGCAGCTGCAAGACGCCGGCCCTGAGCGCCAACGTGCGCTTCGGCGCCAGCTCCGCGCTCAATGCCGCCAAGGCCCCGGATGCCGTCCAGGCTTCCACCATCGTCGAGCGCGGCGGCCAGAAAATCGGCATCGTCGGCCTCACCATCGCCGGCAAGACCAAGGCCTCCTCCAGCCCCGACCCGGACACCACCTTCGAGGACGAAGCCACCGCCGCCCAGCGCGAGATCGACCGCCTGCGCGGCCAGGGCATCAACAAGATCGTGCTGATGAGCCACATCGGCTACGACGCCGACCGCCAGATCGTGCCGAAGCTTTCCGGCGTGGACGTGGTGGTGGGCGGCGACTCGCACACCCTGCTCGGCCCGGACGCGCTCAAGGCCACCGGCGTGGGCACGCCCGGCGGTGCCTACCCGACGCGCACCACCGACAAGGACGGTCGCACCGTCTGCATCGTCCAGGCCTGGGAATACGCCCAGGTGGTGGGCGAGCTGAAGGTGAACTTCGATGCCGACGGCAACGTCACCCAGTGCGCCGGCACCCCGCACGTGCTCATCGGCGACAACTTCACCATCGGCGGCAAGGCCCCGACGGATGCGGAAGCCAAGGCCCTGCAGGCCAGCGTGGCCGCCACCGGCTTCCTGCGCGTGATCCAGCCCTCCGCCGCGGCCACCGCCACCCTGCAGCCCTTCAAGGACCGCGTGACCGTCTTCAACCGCACCCAGGTCGCCGTGGCGCCCGAGGAACTGTGCTCCCGCCGCGTGCCCGGCGGCGCCGGCTCCACCGACTACAGCCGCTCCAGCGCCGCCTGCAACGCCGAAGGCAGCGTGAGCGCGCGCGGCGGCGACATCCAGCAACTCGTCGCCCAGGCGTATCTCGACGTGGCCAACGCACGTTACGGCGGCGCCGACATCTCGCTGCAAAGCGGCGGCGGCGTGCGCATCCCCCTGCAGGGCACCGTCTCGGCCGCCCAGGTCATCCAGGTACTGCCCTTCGGCAACATGCTCTTCCGCCTGGACGTGACCGGCACGGAAGTGAAGGCCATGCTGGAAGACGGCATGGAAGCCGTCTTCGGCACCGGCGGCTCCACCGGCCCCTACCCCTACACCGGCGGCCTGCGCTTCGACGTGAATGCCGCCGCCGCGGCCGGCCAGCGCGTGTCCGGCATCGAAGTGCGCAACGCCGCCTCGGGCGCCTGGGAGCCGCTCAATGCGACGAAGACGTACAAGCTCTTCGTGTTGAGCTTCAACGCCACGGGCGGCGATGGGTACAAGACGCTGGCGGCCGTGCCTGCGGCGCGGCGGCTGGACATCGGCGTGCTGGATGCGGATGTGTTCTTCAGCTACATCGAAAAGCAGGGGAAGGACGGGACGACGGGGTTGCCGACGCTCAAGCGGTTGCCGCGGGACCTGTACAGCACGAAGACGTTCCAGGGACCGGCAGGAAAGTAAGGGAGAGCCCGGGGGACGGAGAGCTACGCATCACCGTTTTTCGAGGCGCCTCCGCCGAAGCAATACCGCAAAAACGCCTCGCCCCCCGCCCCCAGCGTCCGCTCCCGGTGCGTCACCACCGCCAGCGTGCGGGTCGCGCGAGGCAGCGTGGTCGGCAGTTCCACCAGGTCGCCGCGGGCCAGGGCGGAGTCCACGCTGTGGCGGGGCAGCAGCGCCAGCGCGTCCCCCGCGGCCACCAGGGCCTTGACCGCTTCGGGCGTGCCCAGCTCGAAGTCGATCCGCACCTGCCCGAGCTGCGCCAGCAGCCAGCGGTCGGCGGCCTCGCGCGTGCCGGAGCCGCGCTCGCGCAGGGCCCAGCGGGCGGCGCGCAGGGCGGCCCGGGTGGCCGACGGCTTTTGCGCGAGGGGATGGCCCGGTGCCGCCACGATCACCATCTCGTCGGTCATCCACTCGCGCACCACCAGGTCGGCATGCGTCTGCGGCCCCTCGATGAAACCGATGTCGGCGTCGAAAGCCGCCACGGCGGCCAGCACGCCCGTGGTGTTCGCGATCTGCAACTGCACCGCGCTCTGGGGATGCGACATCTTCCAGCGGGCCAGCAGGGCAGGAAGGATGTGTTCGCCGATGGTCATGCTGGCGGCCACCCGCAGGGGAGCGGCATGCTGGCCCTGGAAGAGGTGCTCCAGTTCCCCGGCCGCCTCCACCAGGGATGCGGCCCGCGGCAGGAAGGCGCGGCCGTTCTCGTTGAGCACCAGGCGACGCCCCACGCGATCGAACAATGCTGCGCCCAGCAGCGACTCCAGTTCCACCAGCGCGCTGCTGGCGGCCGATTGCGAGCGGGCGATGCGCTCCGCGGCGGCCCGCGTGGACCCATCGTGCGCGGTCGCCAGAAACACCTCCAGGTGCCGGAGCGTCAGGTGGAGCCGGTCCGGCGATTGACCTGTTTTTTGGTTCATGGTGAACCGAATTATCTGTTTTTTGCTTTATGCGAAAAACATATGCTCATTCTCCATGAAGACATATGGAACGCCTTCCGGCGGCTTTCTCCGCTGGCGGACCGGTCTCGGCCCGGCGGCAGCCCGCACCCTCGCCTTGTGGCCCGGCCTGCTCGTGTGCGCCGTGATCGCGCTCGCCGCCACCTTCATCGCGGAGCACCACGGCGGCCCGCAACTGCTCTACGCACTGCTGATCGGGCTGGCCTGCAATTTCCTGGCCGGGGTGCCGCGCGTGGCGGCCGGCGTGGCGTTCTGCGCCCGCACGGGGCTGCGCTGCGGCGTGGCGCTGCTCGGCGCGCGCATCACGGTGGGCCAGGTGGCCAGCCTGGGAGCGGCCACGGGCATCGGCATCGCCTGCTCGGTGATGGCGACCATTCTTTTCGGGGTGTTTCTGGCCGCCGTCATGCGGCGCCCGCGCGAAGAGGGCGTGATCTCCGGCTGCTCCGTCGGCATCTGCGGCGCCTCGGCCGCGCTCGCGGTGGCGGCCGCCCTCCCCCCCACGAAAGAGAACGAGCGCTTCACCCTGCTCGCCGTGGTCGGGGTGACGCTGCTGTCCACGCTCGCGATGGTGCTCTATCCGCTGCTGCTCAGCGCCGTGCACGCCTCACCGCGGGCGGCCGGCATCTTCCTGGGCGGCACCATCCATGACATCGCCCAGGTGGTGGCCGCCGGGCTGATCCTCGGCCCCCAGGCGGGCGAGACCGCCACCATCGTGAAACTCTTCCGCGTGGCGATGCTGGTGCCCATCGTGGCCACCATCGCCCTGCTCTACCGCGGCCGCCCGGGCGCGCCGGTGGGCTCGCGCATCCCGGCCGTTCCGCCGTTCCTGCTGTGGTTCCTGTTCTTCGTGGCACTCACGTCCCTGGGCGTGATCGGCCCCGCCACCGCGGCGGTGGCCGACGAGACCTCGCGCTGGCTGCTGGTCGCGGCGATCGGCGCCGCGGGCATCAAGACGCACTTCTCCGACCTGCTGCAGCTGAGCTGGCGGCCCGTCGTGCTGCTGCTCGGGGAGACGGTGTTCATCGCGCTGGCCGTCTTCGCGTGGTCGATGGCGTGAGGCGCGGTTCTGGCCGCCGCTAGCTGTGATGTCTCAATAGGTTGTTCATCCAGGCCCGACCTGGGAAGCTGTGGTTACCAGGCCCCAGCAACTCAGGACAGGACACCGGATGAACAGTCATAAGCATGCGCGATTGACCCGCGCAGGTCGAGCCCTTCTGGTCGACAGAGTGCTCCAGCAGAACTGGACGATGCGCCAAGCCAGCGAAGCCGCAGGCGTGAGCCTGCGCACCGGCTACAAGTGGATGGCCCGCTTTCGCAACGAAGGCCCCGATGGCTTGCTCGACCGCAGCTCCCGCCCGCACCGCAGCCCCCAGGCCTGCCCACCCGAGCAGGTCCAGCTGTTCGAACA
>NZ_FNEY01000051.1 GCF_900100305.1 Paracidovorax citrulli
TACGCGCCCTCATGCTCCAAGAGGCGGGAGACGAAGTCGAAGTCGCTCTCGCCGTACTGCACGCAGTAGTCCCAGGCGCGGTACGCGCGCGTGAGCTTCAACTGCAGCGGATAACCGTAGCGGCCCAGCACCTCCTGCACGATCTGCGGGACAGTCTTGAACTGGAAGATGCGGAAATCCTGCCGCCGCGTAGCCACCCAGAGCCAGGGCTGCAGGCGCAGGTGGTACGAATACAGCCGATGGTCCTGCCCCTGCATGCCGAAGCGCGTGACCAGGCCGTCCAGGTACCGCTTGCCGCCGCCTTCGGTCTCGATCTCCACCGTCGCCGTCTTGCCGAGCAAGGCCTTGGGATCGATGTCGCGGCCTTCCGAGAGCAGGTCGATGTCGAAGGAGAAAAGCTGGCTCAGCTCCTCGCTACCCCGCAGCTGCCGGAATTGCAGCTGCTCTCCCAGGGGCGTCCGGATGGTGACGCGGCGTGTCATCTTGGTTGCGAGGGACACGGCTGAACCGCGTCCGAGGGTTAGAGACGGTCGCGATGATAGGTGGGACGTCTATGGATTGGATAGCTTTCTGGAAATGTAATTTTGTATCGAGAAGTTATATGGCGGCCTGGATCCGCCCTGTTCAGGCGGTCTGATCCGGGGCGGCGGAGCCGTAGCGCACCAGGAAATCCTGCGCGGGCATGGGCCGCGCGAACAGGTAGCCCTGGTAGAGGTCGCAGCCGTGCCGGTCCAGGAAATCGCGCTGCTCCTGGGTTTCCACGCCCTCGGCGATGACCTCCAGGTCGAGGTTGCGGGCCATGCCGATGATGGTCTGCACGATCACGTCGTCCGTGGGCCGCTTGCCCAGGTTGCGCACGAAGGACTGGTCGATCTTCAACTGGTGCAGCGGCAGGCGGGTGAGGTAGGCCAGCGACGAGTAGCCCGTGCCGAAATCGTCCACCGAGAAGCGCACGCCCTTGGTGCGCAGCAGGTGCATCTTGGCGACGGAGTCGTCCACATTGTCGAGCACCAGGGATTCCGTCAGCTCCAGCTCCAGCAGGTGGGGCTTCACGCCCGCATGCTGCAGGGCCTCGACCACGCTGGCGACGAAGTCCGGATGGCGGAACTGCCGCGCACTGACGTTCACCGCGACGTGCAGGTGCGCGAGCCGGGGGTCGCGGCTCCAGGCGGCGAGCTGCACGCAGGCCGTGCGCAATACCCACTGGCCGATCGGCACGATGAGCTCGCTTTCCTCCGCCACGCCGATGAATTCGCCGGGGGCGATCAGGCCCCGCCCGGGATGCTTCCAGCGCAGCAGCCCTTCGGCCCCGATCACCTCTCCCGCCCGGGAGAATTGCGGCTGGTAATACAGCACGAATTCCTGCGCGGCGATGGCGGCCTGCAGGTCGGTTTCGAGCCGCGCCCGCTGGCTGATGACGACCTGCATCTGCGGATCGAAGAAGCACAGCGCATTGCCGCGCCGCGCCTTGACCTGGTACATGGCGATGTCCGCCTGCTTGAGCAGGTCGGCCGCGGTCTGCCGCTGGTCGCCGAAGATGGCGGCGCCCACGCTGCAGGTGTGCTGGTGCATCTGCTGCTGCAGGTGGTAGGGCTGGGCGACGGCTTGCAGGATCTTCTCGCCGATGCGCCGCGTGATCGACGCGGCTTCCTGCCGGTCGTGGGACAGGTCGCTCATCATCACCACGAACTCGTCGCCCCCCAGGCGCGCCACGGTGTCCGCCGGGCGCGCGCAGACACGCAGCCGCAGCGCCACCTGCTGCAGCAGCAGGTCGCCCATCTCATGGCCCTGCGTGTCGTTGAGGGTCTTGAACTGGTCCAGGTCCAGGAAGAGCAGCGCGCCGAACTGGCGGGACCGTTGCGCGGTGGCGAGTGCCTGGTGCAGCCGGTCGAGCAGCAGCCGCCGGTTGGGCAGGCCGGTGAGCGGGTCGTAGAAGGCGAGGCTCTCGATCTCGGCGCTGGCCCGGCGCATTTCCGTCACGTCGTGGTAGGTGATCATGAGCCCGCCTTCGGGCGTGGCGCGCTCGGTGATCTGGATGAAGTGGCCGTTGGGCAGCATCTGCTCGTGCGTGCCGCGGGTTTCGCGCTGCAGCAGCAGCCGCTGCTCGACCCACTCGCGGCGCATGGCCTCGTCGGCGTCGGGCAGGTGGTAGCGCGAAGTGGCCTCGAGCACGGAGCGGAACGGCAGACCCACTTGCATCATGGACCGCAGCCACGGAAAGATCTCTTCGTAGCGCTGGTTCCACTGCAGCACGCGGTGGCGGGAATCCAGCAGCACGAAGCCGCTGACCATGGAGCCCAGGGCCTGCTCGAGCGTGGCCTTGGAACGCGCGAGGTCGTTGCGCGCATGGCTGATGCGGCGCAGGTAGGCCATGGTGAAGCCCCCCGCCGCCAGCGCGGTGGCGATCAGCAGGGCCGCGACCGCGGCGATGGCGCTGCGCTCGGTGCGCCAGCTGGCCAGGGCCGATGCCTCGGGCAGGCTCGCCGTGATCCAGAGGCCCGGGTAGAGAATGGGCCGGGCGGCCACCAGGGAGGGCACCCCGGACAGGCGCGCGGGCTGGTCCCAGGCGATGGACGCCGGGGCCTCGTCGCCCAGCGGGGGAACGCGCGCCCGGCTGCGCGCCTCGCCGCGGCCGGAAGTGCCGATGATCAGTTCGCCCTTACCGCGCTCCAGGGTGACTTCCAGCCCGGGGATGTCCGCCCCCTGGGCCAGTACCGCGGACAGCATGCTCACGGGCACCTGCAGCACCGCCAGCAGGCGCTCTCCGCCGGCCGACCGGATGGGCCGGGCCGCATACAGGATCCGCTCCGAGCTGGCGAAGCTGACCGTGGGGGCGCTCAGCGCCAGGGTGGGCATGCCCTGGGCCATGGCTTCGTCGAAGAAACCGGCCGGAAGCTCCTGGAGCATGCGGGCTCCCATGGCGTCCGACGCGGCCACCACGTTGCGCCGCGGATCCAGCAGCACCGCGGACCGCACGAGGATGTTCTGCCGGGATGCGCTGCGCAGCAGCTTGCCGATGAATTCCGGATCGGAGCGGGGCATGCGGTCGCTCCACAGATCGATCATGTCGTCCGTGCTGGCCAGCAGGACGTCCAGGCCCAGCAGCGCGCGGTTCAGGGCCGCTTCGGCGCCCGCGGTGAAGCGCGTCACCTGCGTTTCGCTCTCCGCCACGGCCACATGCCGGGCGTTCACGACCAGTCCCCCGGCGGCCCCAGCGATCCCGAGCACGAGCACCGCGACCGTCGAGAACACGGCCCAGCGCAGGCGGACCGATACCGCCGCCATCACGGGCTCTCCGGCACGGCGATGCCGCGCGCCCGGCCCACCGTGCTGGACCAGACGGCGGCGCAGCCCTCGCCGCAGCGGCGCAGCCAGTTGGGCAGCACGGATTCGGAAAGCAGGCGCAGGCGCCGGGCGTCGTCCTCGGGCGACAGCGGCACCACGACCATGGAGCCCTTCTCGCCGTGCACGCAGGCCGGTGCGCCGCTGTTGCAGGCCACGCCCTCTTGCGTCTCGGCCTCCGCATCGCGCCAGATGGCATCTTCCAGCCGGGGCAGCTCGCGCAGCAGCAGGGCCCGCAGTTCGGGGGGCATGGCGGCCCACGCCTCGTCGTTGGCGCCGAAGAACGACAGCCCCCAGGTGATGGGCAGCGTGTGCAGGTAGCGGGTCATCCGGTGCAGGCCGAGGGTGTTGCCCGACATGGTTCCGGTGATGGCGCATTCGCTGTCGCCCGCCTGCAGGCTCGGCACCATCTGGCCGAAGCCCGTATAGACGGCCACGCCGCCCAGCGAGGCGATGAAATCCGCCTGCGACGCGGACGAGACCCGCACGCGCCGCCCCTTGAGGTCCGCCAGCCCCGACAGGGCGTTCTTGCAGAACAGCACCTGGGCGGGATAGACGTACACCGCCAGCATCTCGAAATGGTGGTGCCTGCGCAGTTCCTCCTGCAGATAGGGCCGAATGCCTGCACCGAGGCCCGCAGGTCCGCCAGGGTGGGGTTGAGCGCCGGCAGGTCCGCGGCGGTGTATTTCGGGTACTGGGCGGTGAGCGAACTCATCAGCACGGTGCCCAGGGGCACCACGCCGAGTTCGATCAGGCGCAGCATCTCGATGCCGGGCACGCCCGCGCGGTCGAAGGGCACGATGGAGGCGGTGAAACGTCCGCCGCTCAGCCGCGGAAGATCCTGGGTCCAGAACGGCGCCTCGCGCCTGGAATACTGAGACAGCGCGCCCAGGTTGCCGACGATGCGCAGCCGGTAGGGCGCGGCCGCCCGGGGTGCGGAAGCCGACGGCGCCGGCGGGGCAACGGCCGTCTCCGCGGGGGCCGCCCCGGCGGGCAGCACGGCCAGTGCCAGCGCGCAGGCACACGCTGCCCGCCGCATGGATGCGGCGACAGTTGCAGCATGCATCAGGTGGCAACGGACGAATCCGCCGGTGCGGGGCGCGCGAGGTGTCGCTGCCAAGTAAGGGCCCTCCCAGTAGCACCGGTTTTTACCATTTTGGATGCCTTTGACAAATGCCGGGAAACGCTCTCCCAGCCCTTCCAGGGGAGCGGGATGTCAGAAATTCCAGCTGACAGGATTATCCGGAACGAATTCTCCCCGTTCCCGGTCGAAATCCCAGCGCGTCAGTTGCCTGCCCTGCGGACCGGCCCGCAGGGTCAGCAGGCTGTTGGGTGCTTCCGCCCGCAGCCGCACGGACACGGCCGTGCCGGCCTGCGCGGCCCGCAGCCCCGGCAGCGCCTCGACCAGACCTGGCGCATGGGCGTGGCCGGACAGCAGCAGTTCGGCACCGGCGGCCCGCCAGCGCGCCAGCGCCTCGGCGGCATGGTGGGGGCGGTGGTCGGCATCTCCCGGATGCCGGGCCACCAGGGGGTGGTGCGAGGCAACGATGCGCCAGCGGTCCGGCGGCGCGCCGGCCAGCCTCAGCGCCGCGCGGTCGATCTGCCCGCGCGAGAGGCTGGCGCGGCGGTGGCGCCACGGACGCGTGGTATCGACGCCCACCACGAAGAACCCGCCGGCGTCGCACACGGGCTCCCGGTCGTCCCCCCACCAGCGGGCGTAGCGCCGGTAGGCGCCGCCGATCCGCTCCCACCATGCGAACAGGGGCAGGTCGTGGTTGCCCGGCATGACCAGGGTGTGGCGTGCCGGCAGCGCGGCAATGAAGTCGTGCGCGGCGTCGAACTGCGCCGCGGTGGCGCGCTGCGTGAGGTCGCCCGACACCACGAGGACCGACACCGGCAGCGCGCGCGCGAGCTTCTGCACCGCCGCGCAGACGCACGGATCGTGCGCGCCGAAGTGCAGATCGGACAGGTGCATCAGAACGCCCATGGCCACCGCCCCCGCTGATGCGCAGGCTCTCAGGAGATGGCCGCGGCCATGCCTGGCACCGCGCCCGGCAGGGGGGCAACGCCCGGGGGGGGCGCCTCCCCGGGGTCGGCTTCCGGCTCGGGAGCGAGGGCCGGGCGCATGGCGCCCTCCTCGTCCCTGGCCGTCGCCGTGGGGGCCACGAGCCACAGCGGCCGGTCTTCCACGCGAAAGCGCAGCGGCGGCGGCATCCAGGCGCGCTCGCCGTCGAACGCCACCTTGACCTGGACGGGGCGCCAGCTGGCGGGCTCCACCACCATCTCGGAGCAGGCCAGGCTGATGACGGCTGCGTCGCGGTCGAGCTGGCCGATGGCGGCATGCCAGACCGTGCGGGCGGTGGCCCAGCGGCCCTGCGGCTTGAGCAGCAGTACCGCGAGGTGGTCCCCTTCGGCCACGTCGCGCGCCTGGGGAATGCCCAGCCGCCCGAGCTGCAGCGGGTTGTTGCCGACGAACAGCGTGGAGGCGAAGAACTCCTCCTGCACCAGCGTGTCCGCGCCGCGGTGGGCGCGCAGCGACACCCGCCAGCGCCGCGCCGACGAGGGCCGCAGGAAGCTCCAGACGGCGGAAACGATCGCCACCCAGCGGGAACGGCCGAAGCGCCGGGACGCCATCTCCCGCTGCTCGAGCAGGCGCGGATACAGCCCGACCGCGGCATTCACGAGGAACATGCTGTCGTTCACCCAGCCCACGCGCACCGGCCGCTCGTCACCGTCGCGCAGCGCCCGCAGGATGTCCTCGGCCGCCTGGGCGAGGTCCAGCGACAGGCTCTGCTCCCGCGCGAAGTAGTTGAACGTGCCCGCGGGAATGACGCCCATGCGGACGCCGTGCCGCCAGGCCGCCGCGGCCACCGCATTGATGGTGCCGTCGCCGCCGCAGGCCACGACGATGCCGCCCGAGGCCCGCGCGGCCCGCGCCGCTTCGTCGGCCGCCTGCACGATGCCGGCGCGCACTGCCGGCACGTGCCACTGCACCGCGTGGCGGCGCAGTGGTTCGAGGGCCTCCAGCCGGCCCCGCAGCTGGTGGTGGTCCGCGCCCGGCCGGTGCGGCACCACCAGATGCACGGGCCCGGGTCCGGGCGCGGCGGGAGAGGATGTCGGAACGGAGGTGGGCATGGTGCGGTGGGCGGAAAGGCGCGGCCGTGGGCGGCCGAGGCACAGGAAAGGCAACGCGGAAACGGCCGGCAGGCAATGCCCGCATGGCCGGCAGGGAACGGCGCCGCGGCAGGACGGCCTCGGCGCCTGGCCCGATTGTCCGGTCAGCGGCAGGCTGACCGCATCGGAGGGCAGAGGCAGCCGCTGTCGGCGCGGACCGACAGCCGGCATCCGCGGCGTCCGGGAATCTCCGGCGCAGCGGCGGGTCATGGCCGCGCAGGGTGCCCGGGACATGCCACCATTGTCGGCCCTGCCGATACGCCACAGGCGTCTTTCACGACCGATGCACCTGCCCTCCACCTCCCGTCCCGCCCCTGCTGCCGCCCCGGCCTCCGGCCCGTCTTCCCGCCCGCCCCCGCCCCGCACGGCCCGCAGGCACCTGCAGGGCCCGCCCGCCGCGAAGGCCCGCCCATGAGCGCCCCGCAGGCCTGGGCGGCATGGGCAGGCGCGCACCCGCTGGCATTCTGGGGCGCAGGACTGTCGCTCGTGCTCGTGGCCGCGCTGCTGGCCCGGGGGGCCGCGCTGGCCGCCGCGCCGCACTGCGCGCCCTGGGCCGGTCGCTGGTCGGCGCCGCGGCATGCCGTGCCGCGCCTCTGGGCGGCGCTGGCCGCCGCCGCGGTGCTGATATGGGGCTGCGCCGAGCTGCTGGGGCTGCTGGCGCAGGAATGGTCGGCCCCGACCGCATGGGCGCGGATGGACGAGACGCTGGCCGCCACCCTGCGGGCGCGGGCGGGCCTGCCCACCCTCACCCTGTTCGCGCGACTCACCCACGCGGGCGACACCGAGGTGCTGGCCGTACTGGCGGTGGTGGTGGGGATCGCGCTGTGGTGGCGCCGCCACCGGCTCCTGGCGGCCTGCTGGGCCGCGGCCCTGGCGGGCAACGGACTGCTCACCCGCGGGTTCAAGCACGCCTTCGAACGGGTGCGGCCGGAGCATACGCACGGCGTCTCGGTGGCCGAAGGCTACAGCTTCCCGAGCGGGCACAGCAGCAGCTCGATGGTCGCCTACGGCATGCTGGCCTATCTGGCCGTGCGCCTGCTGCCGGCGCGCTGGCACCTCCCCGCCCTGCTCGCGGCAGCATCGGTGGTGTTCACGGTCGGCTGGAGCCGGGTGGTGCTGCAGGTGCACTACGCGAGCGACGTGCTCGCGGGCTGGGTCACCGGAGGCACCTGGCTGGTCTGCTGCGTGCTGGTGACGAACGGCGTGGGCCACTGGCAGCGCAGCCGCGCCGGCGCGGCCGCCTGAGTCAGGGCGCGGGCGGCCGGGAGGCGCTGCGCTGCGCGGCCAGCGATGCGGCGAACACGGCCAGCCCGCCGATGGCGAGCAGCACGCCCACCCAGCCGGTGGACGTCCAGCCCAGGCCGGCCGCGATGGCCACGCCGCCCAGCCAGGCGCCGAGCGCGTTCGCGCAGTTGAAGGCCGAATGGTTGAGCGCGGCGGCCAGGGTCTGCGCGTCGCCGGCCACGTCCATGAGCCGGATCTGCAGGGCCGGTCCGATGGCCACGATGGTCCCGAGGAGAAAGGTCGCCACCGCCGCCGTGACCACGTGGTGCGCGGCGAAGACGAAGCCGCCCAGTACCGCCACCGACCAGCCCAGCAGGCCGCCGATGGTGCGCATCAGGGCACGATCCGCCAGCCGGGCGCCCACGAGGTTGCCCGCCACCATGCCCGCGCCGAAGAGCGCCAGCACGAAAGGCACGCCGCCGACGGGCAAGCCCGCCACTTCGGTGAGCGTGGGCTTGATGTAGCTGAAGACCGAGAACATGCCGCCGAAGCCGATGGCCCCGATGCCGAGCGTGAGCCAGACCTGCTTGCGCCGCAGCGCCCCGAGCTCCCGCCAGGGGCTCGCGGCCGCGTCGGGCGGCATGTAGGGCACGCCCCGGCGCACCATCGCCATCGCCAGCACCGCGATCGCCCCGACGAACACGAAGGCCGCGCGCCAGCCGAAATGCTGGCCCAGCGCCGCCGCGATGGGCACGCCCGCGAGCGTGGCCCCCGTCAGGCCCAGCATCACCAGGCCCACCGCGCTCGCGCGCCGGCCCGGCGGTGCGAGCGACGCGGCCACCAGCGCGGCCACTCCGAAATAGGTGCCGTGCGGCAGGCCGGTGACGAAGCGCAGCAGGTTCAGCGACAGGTAGCCCGGCGCCATCGCGGAGGCGAAATTGCCCAGCGCATAGACGGCCATCAGCGCGATGAGCAGTGCGCGCCGGCACCAGCGCGCCGCGAGCACGGCCAGCACGGGCGCGCCGATGACCACGCCCAGCGCATAGGCGCTGATGACATGCCCGGCCTGCGGGATGGTCACGCCGATATCCCGCGCCACCTCGGGCAGCAGGCCCATGATGACGAATTCGCCCGTGCCGATGGAAAAGCCGCCCAGGCCCAGCGCGAGCACGGCGCGCAGCAGGGTGCGGTCGTCCCGCGGACGTGGAGTGGCCGTGGAAGAGGCGGACGCCGGGGCTTCGGCGGCATCGCGGGGCAGGGAAGGCGTGGTCATGGAAAGGCGGCGTGGGGGCGCGCCGGCCAGGGAGGACGGCCGGGCGCGCAGGGGAGTATTCAGGGTTAACCCCAGGGTCGGTGGAACATATCACGCCCTGCCGCGGCCTGCAGCGGGCAGGTTTTGCGACCATTGCCGTATGCTGGACGGCACGCGGCATCCGCCACACCGGCAGGGCCGCGCCCTCCCCATCCCCCTCTTCTTCCCCGGAAGCTGCCCATGAACGACGCCTTCCCCGACGTACGCCTGCTGGTCTTCGACATCTTCGGCACCGTGGTGGACTGGCACGGCAGCATCGTGCGCGAAATGCAGGCGCTGCACCCCCAGGTGGACGCCGACGCCTTCGCCCTCGCCTGGCGCGAGGGCTACCAGCCCGCCATGCAGCGGGTGCGCAGCGGGGAGCTCGGCTGGACGCGCATCGACGAGTTGCACCGGACCATTCTCGACGGCCTGCTGCCCCGCTTCGGCCTGGCGCACCTGTCCGAGCCGGAGCGCCGGCACCTGAACCGCGCGTGGCACCGGCTCGCGGCCTGGCCCGACAGCGTGGCCGGGCTGCAGCGGCTCAGGCGCCGCCGCACCATCGCCACGCTCTCCAACGGCAACATCGGCCTGCTCGCCAACATGGCCAAGGGGGCCGGCCTGCCCTGGGACTGCATCCTGAGCGCCGAGGTGTTCCGGGCCTACAAACCCGATCCGGCGGTGTACCTGGGCGCCGCCCGCGTCTTCGACCTGGAGCCCGCGCAGGTGATGATGGTGGCCGCGCACCACGAGGACCTGGAGGCCGCGCGGGCCTGCGGCCTGCGGACGGCGTATGTGGAAAGGCCGCACGAATTCGGCGCGGCCCGCGCGAAGGACGTCTCGCCCCGGCCGGGCAACGACCTGCACTGCACGGACCTGGGCGCGCTCGCGGACATGCTCGCGGGCCCGGGCTGAAACGCCCGCGCCGGCCGCTTCAGCGCCAGCTTCAGGCAGGCAGGGCCGCGCGCAGGCCATGGCCGTGCGGCGAGCACAGCCAGCCGAGCGCCGCGGCATGGAGCACCACGGTGGCCCAGAACACGATGCGGAAGGGCCGCTTGGCGGACTTGTGGCGCAGCACCTGCTGCGCCAGCAGGGCCCCGGGCCAGCCTCCGGCCAGCGCCAGCAGATGCAGGGTCTTCTCGGACGTGCGCCAGGCCGCCTGTTCCGCGGCCCGCTTGTCCCGCCAGTACACGAGGTAGGTCCAGGCGCTCAGGCCCAGGCAGGCCGCCGGAAACCAGCGGGGCATCGTGCCGAAGACCGCCAACGCCACGCAGTACACGGCATAGGCCGGCAGCACGAGCAGGCTCGCGGTGCCCCATGGCGCGGAGCCGCCGTGCGCCCCGTGGCGGCCGCGGGGACGGGCCGGCCGGGGCGCCATGGCGGGCGCCCGGGCGGCGGACGCGCGCGCCGCGGGCGGCAGGGATTCGACGCGGCAGGCCCGCTTGCGGCCGCCGGGGCCGGCCTCCACGGCGAAGCGCACCCGCTGGCCGGCCTGGGGCCGGGGCGCGCCGCCCTGGAAGGCCTTGATGTGCACGAACACCGGATCGCCGCCCTGCAGCGGCTCGATGAAGCCGAAACCCCGCGCGTCGTTCCAGGACGCGATGACGCCGTCGAACTGCATGCGCCGTCAGCCGGGGGCCACCATGCCCTGCACGAAGTGCCGCACCTGGGCATCGAACTCCGCGCTGGTGGCGGTGAACTCCACCCCGGCCAGTACCTGGGGGCCCGAGGTGTTGAGGGTGACCACGCGTGCATACACGTCCCGCGCCTGGTAGCGCACGCTCGGCAGGTCGAACGCGAGCCGCAGTTCACCGTGCAGCGGCACCGGCTCGCCCAGCTCCAGCAACGCGCCGTGGTAGCCCATGTCACGCAGCGAGCAGGCCACCAGGCGGGGGAGCACCGCGCCATCCTGCACGAGCTGGCAGATGCACGGCAGGTTGGCCTCCACCCGCAGGCTGCGGCGGAACTCCTGGCGGGGCACCTTGAGCCGCCGGCCCGGCACGGCCACCAGCTCGCGCAGCGACAGCGGCTCGGCGCGGCCCTTGACGAAGACATGCGTCGGCGCCGACACCGACGCCATCGTCCAGCAGCGCTGGTACACCGCCTCGCTCACCAGCACCTGCCCGCGCAGCGCGAAGGCGCGCAGCTGGGAGGCCTCGGACACGACCGTGCCCAGCAGCACGGGTGCCTGGCGCCCGCCACCGGACGGCGCGAAGTCGCCCACCAGCGCGGGGCCGAAGGCGATGCCCACGCCCACGTACACCGGAGGCAACCGGTCCTGGCGGAAGGCGTCGTTCAGGTCCTTGAGCGCCATCTGCAGCGCCACGGCATACATGGCCGCGCGCTGGACGCCGTCGTCGGCGCCCTGGCCATCGCCCTCTTGCCCCCCTTCTCCCGGCGGGAACAACACCGCGGCGCTCTCGCCCGTCCAGTGGGCGAGCACGCCGCCATAGGCGGGCAGCAGGCCGTGCAGGCAGCCGATCACGCGCTCCATCCAGCCGTGGGCCTGGGCCGGCGGCACCGACGAGGCCACCTGCGCGAAATCGCGAATCCCGGCCTTGAGCAGCGTGATCTCGCGCTCCTGCAGGGAGGGTGCCCCGGCGCCAGGAGGCACGGGCGCGCCGGGCGTGGAAGGAGCATCGGTGCCGGGAGCGGGGGGAACAGGCATAGAGGGCAAGGGGGCCGTGCGCGGGTCTCGGTGGATCGGTCCGTCGGGATTCGTCGCCGGGTGGCCCCGAGAGCGCAGCCGGCATCCGGCAGCATAGGCGGACGGCCGCGCGGCGGTCAAGCCGCCGCGTCGGCGCCTGCCCGCGCCGCTGCCGGGCCGGCCGGGCTCCGTCG
The DNA here is from genome assembly GCF_900100305.1 of Paracidovorax citrulli. Taxonomy (GTDB): domain Bacteria; phylum Pseudomonadota; class Gammaproteobacteria; order Burkholderiales; family Burkholderiaceae_C; genus Paracidovorax; species Paracidovorax citrulli. Next base: position 11,873 of record NZ_FNEY01000051.1, read on the forward strand.
CTTCGGCGTCACACCCGGCAGGCGCCCTCCGCGCCAACGCGCAGGCCGCTTGCCCGATCCGTCAGATCGCGACCAGCTGCCGGATGCCCCGCGCCTGCATCTCGCTGCCTGGCCCGCGCGCGATCACTTCGCCCCGCTCCATCACGAGGTACTCGTCGGCCAGTTCCTCGGCGAAGTCGTAGTACTGTTCGCACAGCAGCACGGACACCGCATGGCCGTCCAGCCCCTCGTCCGCGAGGCGGCGGATGACGCGGCCGATGTCCTTGATGATGCTGGGCTGGATGCCTTCGGTCGGCTCGTCCAGGATCAGCAGCCGCGGGCCGGGCGCGAGCGCCCGCGCGATCGCCAATTGCTGCTGCTGCCCGCCCGACAGATCCCCGCCGCGCCGGCCCAGCATCTGCCGCAGCACCGGGAACAGCGTGTAGAGATGCTCCGGCACGGGCGTGGAACCGCTCTTGTAGGCCAGCCCCATGCGCAGGTTCTCTTCCACCGTCAGCCGGCCGAAGATCTCGCGGCCCTGCGGCACGAAGCCGATGCCGGCGCGTGCGCGCTCGTAAGGCGTCCAGCCCTGGATCGGCCGGCCTTCCCATTCGATCGTTCCGCTCCGGACGGGCACGAGGCCCATGAGGCTCTTGAGCAGCGTGGTCTTGCCGACGCCGTTGCGGCCGAGCAGGACCGTGACCCTGCCGGGGGCGGCGGCGAGGCTCACGTCGCGGAGGATGTGGGAGCCGCCGTAGTATTGGTGGAGGTTGTGGACGGTGAGCATATGGGTTCTTTTTCAGGGGCGGGGGCCAGGTCTCGCCCCGGCGGGCGAGTTACTTTCTTTCGCTTCGCCGAAAGAAAGTAACCAAAGAAAGGGCGACCCTGTTGGATGCGACCCCGTTCGCCCGCAGGGCGAACGGGGTCGCATCCAGAAGGGGTGAACCGGGCCATCGCTGCGCTCGGCAAAAGCCCAAGCGCTCTGCTCCCCAAAATACGTGCGCGGTGCGAAGCACTCGCGCACCCCGGGCCGAGCGAAGCAATGGCCCGTATGCTGCGCCCGCCCTCGTGGCTGCGCCGAGGAGCGCAGGAGGCAAGGCGCGCAGGCGTGCCGAAGGACACGCCTGCTTCGTCATCTGACTGGCTGCGGTTGTCCGAGCGGAGCGCGCCAGCGCGCAGCGAGTTCCGCAGCCGCGCCTTGCCTCCGAGCACCGCAGGCTGCCCCCTTCGCCCCTGCGGGGCGAAGGGGGACGCAGACACCAGGGCTCGCCTTTTCTTTGCCTACTTTCTTTTGGCGAAGCAAAAGAAAGTAGGTGCGCCGCCGGGCGCACATCCCGGCCCCGGGAAACAAACACACAGCAAGAACGAGCAACCATCACCGCCCCAAATACACCTCGATCACCCGCTCATCCCCCTGCACCTCGTCCAGCGTCCCCTCCGCCAGCACGGCCCCGTCGCACAGCACCGTCACCTTCTCGGAGATCGCCCGGATGAAGGACATGTCGTGCTCCACCACCATCAGCGAGTGGCGGCCCTTGAGCGAGAGGAACAGTTCGGCCGTGCGCGCCGTCTCCTCGTCGGTCATGCCCGCCACCGGTTCGTCGAGCAGCAGCAGCTTGGGGTCCTGCATGAGCAGCATGCCGATTTCCAGCCACTGCTTCTGCCCATGGCTCAGCTCGGCCGCGCGGCGGGCGGGCTGGTGCGCGAGGTGGATGGTGTGCAGCACCTCGGCGAGCCGGTCCTTCTGCGCCGAGTCGAGGCGGAAGAACATGGAGGACGCCACGCCCTTGCGGGTCTTCAGGGCCAGCTCGAGGTTCTCGAACACCGTGAGTTGCTCGAACACCGTGGGCTTCTGGAACTTGCGGCCGATGCCCAGCTGCGCGATGCCGGGCTCGTTGTGGCGCAGCAGGTCGATGGTGGAGCCGAAGTACACCGTGCCGCGGTCGGGGCGCGTCTTGCCGGTGATGATGTCCATCATCGTCGTCTTGCCGGCGCCGTTGGGACCGATGATGCAGCGCAGCTCGCCGGGGGCGATGTCGAGGTTCAGGCCGTTGATGGCCTTGAAGCCGTCGAAGGCCACGTGCACGTCCTCCAGGTAGAGGATGCGGCCGTGGGTCACGTCCACCTCGCCGGGCACGGCCACGCGCGAGAAGCCCGCGGCGCGGCCGCCGGACTCGGTGCTGCGGCCCGCGTCCGGCGCAGCCGTGCCGCGCCCGATGCGGCGCGCGCCTTCGTCCATGAGATCGGGGGTCATCGCGCGGCGCCTCCTTCTTCCTTGCGCAGGGCCTTCGCCATGCGACCGCGCCATCCGCCGGGCGAGCGCAGCAGCCCCGCCACGCCCTGCGGCAGGAACAGCGTGACGGCGATGAACAGCGCACCCAGGAAATACAGCCAGAACTCCGGCGCCGTCACCGTCAGCCAGCTCTTGGCGCCGTTGACGAGGAAGGCCCCCGCGATCGGGCCGGCGAGCGTCGCGCGCCCGCCCACGGCCGCCCAGACGGCGATCTCGATGGAGTTGGCGGCGCTCATCTCGCCCGGGTTGATGATGCACACCTGCGGCACGTAGAGCGCGCCGGCCACGCCGCACATCATGGCGCTGATGGTCCAGATGGCGAGCTTGTAGGGCAGCGGCGAGTAGCCCGAGAACATCACGCGGGTCTCCGCGTCGCGGATCGCCTGCAGCACGCGGCCGAACCTGGAGCCCACCAGCCAGCGGCCCAGCAGGAAGAAGCCCAGCAGCGCCAGCCCCGTGAGCACGAACAGCAGCATGCGCATGTGTTGCGTGGCTAGGGCAAAGCCCAGGATGCGCTTGAAGTCGGTGAAGCCGTTGTTGCCCCCGAAGCCCGTCTCGTTGCGGAAGAACAGCAGCATGGCCGCATACGTCATGGCCTGCGTGATGATCGAGAAATACACCCCCTTGATGCGCGAGCGGAAGGCGAAGTAGCCGAACACGAACGCCACCAGCCCCGGCACGGCCACGATCAGCACCAGCGTGGCGATGAAACTGTCCGACAGCGCCCAGTGCCAGGGCAGCTCCTTCCAGTCCAGGAACACCATGAAATCGGGCAGGTCGCTCTTGTAGTTGCCGTCGCGGCCGATCTGGCGCATGAGGTACATGCCCATCACATAGCCGCCCAGCGCGAAGAAAAGCCCATGGCCCAGGCTCAGGATGCCCGTGTAGCCCCAGATCAGGTCCATGGCCAGCGCGCAGATGGCGTAGCACATGATCTTGCCGACCAGGGCCACAGCGTAGTCCGAAAGATGGAACGCACTGCCGGCCGGCACCCACAGGTTGAGCACGGGCGCCACCGCGCAGACCGCGATCAGCGCCACGATGAAGCCCGTCCACCCACCGCGCGTGAGCAGCGGTGCCGGTGCAGGCAATGGGATGGGGTTTGGAATGGTCATATCTTTTCAGCGTTTGGCATCGCGCGCGGCCGAAGCCACTGTCACGGCCCAGGCCAGCTGCCGCCGCGCAAGGGCCGCCCCGCCGCGCCGGCGGCGTCCCCCCTCCCGCAGGGCGCAGCCATGCGAGAGAGGGGGGAAGGAGCGAAGCGACACAGGGGGGTGTTCCATATCAGTCCGCAGCGCGCCCCTTCACCGCGAAGATGCCCTGCGGCCGCTTCTGGATGAAGACGATGATGAGGACCAGCACGGCGATCTTGGCCAGCACCGCGCCCGCCCAGCCCTCGAGGAATTTGTTGAGCACGCCCAGCCCCAGCGCGGCATAGACGGTGCCCGCGAGCTGGCCGACACCACCCAGCACCACCACCATGAAGGCGTCCACGATGTAGCCCTGCCCCAGGTCCGGCCCCACGTTGCCCACCTGGCTCAGGGCGCAGCCCGCCAGGCCCGCGATGCCCGAGCCCAGCGCGAAGGCATAGGTATCGACGCGCGCGGTGTTCACGCCCATGCACGAGGCGATCGGGCGGTTCTGCGTCACACCGCGCACGAACAGGCCCAGCCGCGTGCGGCCGATGAGGAAGGCCACGCCGCCCAGCACGGCGAACGCGAACACCACGATCACCAGCCGGTTCCACGGCAATTGCAGGTTCTCCAGCACCTGCACGCCGCCGCTCATCCAGGCGGGGTTTTCCACGCCCACGTTCTGCGCGCCGAACACGCTGCGCACCAACTGCTGCAGCATCAGGCTGATGCCCCAGGTGGCCAGCAGCGTCTCCAGCGGCCGGCCGTAGAGAAAACGGATCACGCCGCGCTCCAGCACCGCGCCCATGAGCGCCGACGCGAGGAATGCCACCGGCACGGCCGCGACGAGGTACGCATCGAAGGCGCCCGGCAGGTAGCGCTGGAACAGCCCCTGCACCACATACGTGGCGTAGGCGCCGATCATCATGAGTTCGCCATGGGCCATGTTGATGACGCCCATCAGCCCGTAGGTGATGGCCAGGCCCAGCGCCACCAGCAGCAGGATGGATCCCAGGCTGAGGCTCGAGAACAGCGCCCCCAGGCGCTCGCCCCACTGCAGCCGCGCTTCCACGGCCTTCAGCGCGGAATCGATCGCCGCGCGCACCTTCGGGTCCTGTTCGTTGCGCAGTTGCTCCAGCAGCACCGTGCGCGTGGCCGGGTTGCCGCTGCCGGCCAGGGCCTGCGCCGCCAGCTGGCGCTGTGCCGGGTCGCTCGCCGAGAGCTGGATGCGCGCGCGGATCGCCTCGAGCCGGGCCTTGAACCCCGGCTCGCGCTCGGCGGCCAGGGCCTTGTCGATGAGCGGCAGCCGCGCCTCGTCGCTCTCGTCCTTCAGCGCGTCGATCGCCGCGCGGCGCTGCGCCGCATCCGGCGACATGAGCTGCAGCGACGCCAGCGCGGTGTCGAATTCGCCGCGCATGCGGTTGTTGTTGACGATGTCCTCCGCATCCTCCGGCACGTCCACCGGCGCGCCGGTGACGGGATCGGCGCCCTGCCCGTCCTTCACCACGATGGCCCGGCCACCCGCGATCTTCACCGCATCGTCGGCCATGGCGCGGATGAAGGCCACCGTGGCGTCGTCCGGCGCGGCCACGGCCTGCTGCAGCGCCGCGATCCGCTCGTCGGTATCGCCCGCGGCCATCGCCCGCGCCGCCTCCGCCGTGAGCGCATGCGCCTGTGCCGCCGCGCACAGCAGCAGGCAGGCGATCAGGCGGTGAAATAGGGATGAGAACATGGTGAAGGAAAAAGCATCGCGAACGGAGGATCTGCAGCCATGTCCGTCAGCGTCATGGCGCAAGCACTGCGCGGCCCAGGCCAGCAGACGCCGCGGAACCGGCTCCGCCGGGCCGCTGGCGTCGTCCCCCCTCCCACGCGCAGCGTGAGAGAGGGGGGAAGGCGCGCAGCGCCTCAGGGGGGTGTTACCTGGTCAGGGGCTCGTCCTTCTTCTTGTCGTTGCCCTCGATGTACGGGCTCCACGGCTTGGCCTTGACCGGGCCGGGCGTCTTCCACACCACGTTGAACTGGCCGTCGGCCTTGATCTCGCCGATGAACACGCTCTTGTGCAGGTGGTGGTTCTTCTCGTCCATCTTGCTGACGATGCCCGAGGGCGCCTTGAAGGTCTGGCCGGCCATGGCGGCGATCACCTTGTCCACGTCGGTGCTCTTGGCCTTCTCCACGGCCTGCTTCCACATGTGGATGCCGATCCAGGTCGCCTCCATCGGGTCGTTGGTCAGCGGCTTGTCCTTGTGGCCCGGGATGTTGTTCTTCTTGGCGTAGGCGCTCCACTGCTGGATGAAGGCGGTGTTCTCCGGGTTCTTCAGGGACATGAAGTAGTTCCATGCGGCCAGGTGGCCCACGAGCGGCTTGGTGTCCACGCCGCGCAGTTCTTCCTCGCCCACGCTGAAGGCCACCACCGGCACGTCCTTGGCCTTCAGGCCCGCGTTGCCCAGTTCCTTGTAGAAGGGCACGTTGGAGTCCCCGTTGATGGTGGAGACCACGGCCGTCTTGCCGCCCTGGCTGAACTTCCTGATGTCGGCCACGATGGTCTGGTAGTCGGAGTGGCCGAAGGGGGTGTACTTCTCGTCGATGTCCGAATCCTTCACGCCCTTGGACTTCAGGTAGGCGCGCAGGATCTTGCTGGTGGTGCGGGGATAGACATAGTCGGTGCCCAGCAGCACCCAGCGCTTGGCACCGCCGCCGTCCTTGCTCATGAGGTAATCCACCGCGGGAATGGCCTGCTGGTTGGGCGCGGCGCCCGTGTAGAACACGTTCCTGGAGAGCTCCTCGCCTTCGTACTGCACGGGGTAGAACAGCAGGCCGTTCATTTCCTCGACCACGGGCAGCACCGACTTGCGGCTCACGCTGGTCCAGCAGCCGAAGATCACAGACACCTTGTCCTGGCCCAGCAGCTGCTTGGTCTTTTCGGCGAAGAGCGGCCAGTTGGAGGCCGGGTCCACCACCACGGGCTCGAGCTTCTTGCCCAGCACGCCGCCCTTGGCGTTGATGTCCTCGATGGCCATCAGCACCGTGTCCTTGAGCACCGTTTCGGAGATGGCCATGGTGCCCGAGAGGCTGTGCAGCACGCCGACCTTGATGGTGTCGGCCGCATGGGCAGGCAGCGCGGAGAGGCCTGCCAGGGCGGCTGCGGCGCACAGCGTCTGGAGAGTGAAGCGACGTTGCATGGGTGAGGGCTCCGGGAAGGAAGTGAAGGACGGGGTCGTCGGGGAATCGCTGGAACCGATTCTGCGAAGGCCGCCCCGGCCGCGAAATACGCCAAGGGGCGTATGTCCTTCCACCCCCACCGCCGTGCGCCTCCGCGGCACGGAACGGATGCGCATGCCCCGTCCGGCACGGCATGCGGATACTCCCCGGCTTTTCCCACATGCTGGAATCAACGATGTGGTTTTCCACAATGATTTGCGCGCGGCACAGCCTTACAGTGCGTCACCCGCGCAACGGCGGCCTGCGGACAGGCGCCTGGAACCCGCTCTTTTTTGTTGACGCAAGAGGCCTGCATGACCGCGAACGCCCGCATTCCCGCCAGAAAACTCCCCCTCTACCGCTCGCTCTACGTGCAGGTGCTGTTCGCCGTCGTCGTGGGCGTGCTGCTCGGGCACTTCTACCCCGAGATCGGCGAGAAGATGAAGCCCCTGGGCGATGGCTTCATCAAGCTCATCAAGATGATCATCGCGCCCATCATCTTCTGCACCGTGGTGGTGGGCATCGCGGGCATGGAGGACATGAAGAAGGTGGGCCGCACCGGCGGCCTCGCCCTGCTCTACTTCGAGATCGTGAGCAGCGTCGCGCTGGTCATCGGCCTGATCGTCGTCAACGTGCTCCAGCCCGGCGCGGGCATGAACGTCGATGCCTCGGCCATCGACACCAAGTCCATCGCCGCCTACACGGCGCCCGGCAAGATGGGCACGACCACCGACTTCATCATGAACATCATCCCCACCACCGTGGTGGATGCGTTCGCCAAGGGCGAGATCCTGCAGGTGCTGCTCATCGCCGTGATGTTCGGCTTCGCGCTGCACCGCTTCGGCGGCCGCGGCACGCTGGTGTTCGACTTCATCGAGAAGACCTCGCACGTGCTGTTCACCATCGTGGGCTACATCATGAAGGTGGCCCCGATCGGCGCGTTCGGCGCCATGTCCTTCACCATCGGCAAGTACGGCGTGGGCTCGCTGCTGTCGCTGGGCAAGCTGATGGGCTCGTTCTACCTGACCTGCCTGCTGTTCGTCTTCGTCGTGCTCGGCCTGATCGCGCGCTTCCACGGCTTCTCGATCTGGAAGTTCGTGAAGTACATCAAGGAAGAGCTGCTCATCGTGCTGGGTACCTCCTCCAGCGAATCGGTGCTGCCGCGCATGATGGAGAAGATGGAGAACCTGGGCGCCAGGAAGACCACCGTGGGCCTGGTGATCCCCACCGGCTACTCCTTCAACCTGGACGGCACCTCCATCTACCTGACCATGGCCGCCGTGTTCATCGCCCAGGCCACGAACACGCCGCTGGACATCACGCACCAGATCACCCTGTTGCTGGTGCTGCTGCTCACCTCCAAGGGCGCCGCCGGCATCACCGGCAGCGGTTTCATCGTGCTGGCCGCCACGCTCTCGGCCGTGGGCCACGTGCCCGTGGCGGGCCTCGCGCTGATCCTGGGCATCGACCGCTTCATGTCCGAGGCGCGCGCGCTCACCAACCTCGTGGGCAACGGCGTGGCCACCATCGTCGTCGCCAAGTGGACCGGCGACCTCGACACGGAACAGCTCAAGCAGCGCCTGGACAACCCCGACTGGGTGGCGGCGCAGGAGCCGGAAGCCATCCTGGACCACAAGACCGAGCGCATGGACGTGTCGGGCTCGCGCTGATCGCCCGGTTCCTGCACCACGCACCGAGGCCGGCATATGCCGGCCTTTTTCTTTCCTCGGGAGGAACGCACCGTGCGACAGGCGCGGCCGCTTGCTTCGCAGGTGGGCGCGTGGCTTCGCACGTCACGGGCACAATGCCTCGTATCGCACTCCATTGCGGATGGATCAAGTCCTGCCTGCCTTCGAAGGGACGGGACATCCCCACGGACGAAGAACGCAGCCCCTCTCCTGCCGCCCGGTCCGACAGCAGAAGCCTCGATGCCGCACGTTTCATTGGCATGCCGGCATCACGCCGGCACACGGCCGGACCGATCCGCGGGACGGACCGCACTGCAACTGCGCCAGCCCGAGGCCGAAACCCGCCTGGAACTCGTCTATGACACCGAGCCGCCGCATCCGGCAGGGACCATGGCGTTCTTCCGGCATTCGACCCAGGCATCGGAACTGCCTCCCGGCATCGACACCCGGGGCCTGGAATCACTGCAGCTCTCGGGAAGCGAGCGCATCACCTCGGTCGAGCAGGTGCGAGCCATCCGCCAGGCCTGCGGCGATGCCCCCCTGGTCGTGGTGGACCTGCGCCAGGAATCGCACGCGGTGGCCGATGGCCATTCCCTGACATGGCGTGGCCCGATGGACTGGGGTAACGTGGGGCTGGGCACGGCAGCGGCCACGGCCCGGGAGGCAGAACAGCTCGAAGAACTGCGCCGGCAGGGCAACGCAGTGGCGACGCATGCCGATCATGTAAAAGGCAAGAGCGACGAGCCGGCCCTCCGGCGCCTGGACACGACCCTTGCCCGTTCGGAGCAGGAGATCGTGGAAGCCGCGGGCGCCGACTATCGCCGTATCGCCGTCACGGACCATCTGCGCCCGTCCCGCGGGGAGGTGGACCAGTTCATCGACCTGGTACGCGGCCTGCCCGATGGCGCGGGCCTGCATGTGCACTGCAACGGCGGCCGCGGAAGGACCACCACCTTCATGGTGCTATACGACATGCCGCGCAATGCGCGGGAGGCCGGTGCGGACGCCATCATGGCCCGGCAGTCCAGACTGGGCATGGACTACAACCGCTGCGCATACCGCCCCCCTGACGCCTGCGGTTTTCAGGTGAAGTTCAGCGAACGCACGCTGGCAGTGGTGCGTACGTCGTGGCGCAGCCCCATCAACCCATTGATTCCGCGCGTGTCTCCCATCGACTGCTCATAGGCAGTGACGACGAAACGCCCCTCCTGGTACTCCTGCGCCTCGTGGATGGCCGCGATCTCGCGCCGGGCCAACTCGGCCCCGCGCTTGTCGCCCAGGGCCTGGGAGAGTTCTCCGTCGGCTTCGAGCAAGTTTGCGTCGGCGATATGGTCTGCGTTCCATTCCCGGTACAGCCAGGTGGCGGCCGTCATGTCACGGTGCTCCCTGGCACGTCCGATATGCTCGCCCATCATCTGTTTCTCGATCCGCACTGCGGCATCGCGGTCGCCGGCCAGCCGACCCGGAAAGAACTTGGTGGCCTTATCGATCGCGTAATTCTCGAAATCCGGCGCCAGCTCTTTCACCGCGCCATCGCTGTTCTGAAAAATACGCATGGTGAAACTGCTCGGTAGCTCGCGCCCGTCGTGGAAAATGCGGCAGTCGGTACGCGTTTCGCCGTCGCGCACTACATCTGCAGACGCCGTTCCGATGCCGGCCACGTCCATCCGCTCTGCCATGCCGACGGGGTTTGCCGACGGATGCACGACCTGGTGCAGGCCGCTCAGGCTCGTCAGCCCGCCCGCTACCGTGGCGCGGAAACCCTGCGAGCGGGACGTTCTCTCCAGCGTCAGCGTGCCCGACAGATCGGCGTATTCCAGCGTACCGAACCGGGCTTCGGAAGTCAGCCCCACCTGGGGAAGCCCGACGCGCAGTTGGCCGACGGTTGCGCCTGCGCCGACGGCCGGCCCGCCAGTCAGTCGATGGTCCTTTTGCTTCATTTCAAAGCGGCCGACCGAAATTTGGTCTCCGAATTCCTGGTAGGCTCGCTTGACGAGGGAGCTGCGGTCTTCCTCGTTTCCGGGCTGGCAGTAGGCACCGCCCGCATCCGGCACCCCGATCAGCAGTTTCACCAGCCGGGCCTTGCGCGCCGCCAGATCCCGGCCTCCGGCTATACCGCCGGCCAAGTGCATCGGGAAGCCGAACACCGCGCCCTCCTGATGCACCAGTTCATAGCTATGGCCGACGTCCGCGCCCACGAACGCGGAAAACGAGGCCGTACCTTCCTGCCCGATTTTCGGGCCCAGGGCGGCCCCCACGCCGCCCTGCACGCGCCTGACCGTGGAAACCGTCATGCGCAGGGAACTGCGATCGGCGGCCCCTCCGGATTCAAAGCCCACAATCCGGGTCAGCCCGCCGCCCAGGTCGGCGCGCAGGCCTACCGCTCCCGCCGACGCCAGCCGCGAGAGCACCTGTGTCACGTTGCGCGTAGTTCCCTGCGTGCTGCCCGCATTGGTGAGGGAGAAACCCGAGCCGAGCTCCTCGCCCCGGACCATGGATGCGAGGATTTCCGCGGCTTCGGCCCGGGTCCTGCCCTTGAGCGGCAGATTGGGAGGCAGGCTCACTTCGCCGCGTGAAGCACGGGCGAATGCGGTGGAGAAGCCCTTCCAGTCGGGAGTATCGGCGGCGGCAGGATAGGTCCGGAGTTCTTCTGCGGCGGCAGCATCCGCGGGGCCGCCCGCGTCTGCCGCCCATGCGAGAAGCCTGTCGGGAGTGAGCCGCATGTTCTCCTGAGCCAGCGCGTCATCCAGATGCCGGGCGAGCGCTTCGGGCAACGCCCCGCCTGGAAGGTCGATGGTCGCCAGCACGGCCTCCCGCGCCTTGGCGATTGCAGCCTCGGAAAGCCGGTCTCCCCTGGCGAGACGAGGCAGCAGCAGCGCCTCCGACTTGGCCAGGTGCAGGATGGCGGAGCGCGCCATGTTGCGAACCAGCGTGCCCTGCGCACCGGCATCTGCCAGAACATCGGACGCGGCGACGGGCGCACGGGTGCTGGGCAGTGCACCGCCGCCCATGCCTCCGCGGCCGTGCAGGGCAGACTCGATCACCTCGATCATGTCCTTCACCGCACGGCCTTCTTGAATACCCCCGATGTGCGAGAGCGCGAAACCCATGTTGCGCCCGCGCGCCGACACTAGGGCGTCGTAGGCGTAGAACGGACTCTTTCCCTTGTGAAGCGCAGCGTACCGCAGTGTGTCCGCCATTGCCTGAAAGCCAGTGGGAGACGCTACGGCACGATTCAGATGGGCGCCCAGCGTTTTGGAGGCACGCGACTCCACCTGCTGGAACTCCGACTTCGTGCCGTCCGGATTGCGCGGCGCGTCGGTGGGCATGCCCCCGCGCAGCATCTGGACGGCGAACCGGCAGCCATGGATGGCATCCACCGCTGGATCGAGTTCGTCGCGCACCGCCAGCAGAGCCTTCTCCGCCAGCGTCAGGGAGACGCCGCTCGGCGTCGCAGTCCCTGCACGGCCGGGCCAGTCGCCACCCGCCCTGCGGATGGCCTCGCCCACTTTGCCGTGGGCATACATACTGGCAGGATCGAAGCCCGGAGCATCCACCCCGGCAGCCGCGGCCGCACGCGCCACTTCAGACGCCGCACGCAGATAGGCGCGCAAGGCCCCCTGTTCCGCCGTGCCGAACGCGGGCCCCTGGACTCCGTCGGAACGGCCCGTGGCCTTGGCGAGAATGTCGAGGCCCTTGCCCCCCTTGAGCCCTTCGATGCCGGCCGCGAACTTCCAGGCCATGCGCAGAGCTTCTCCCTGTTCCCCCTCCGGCAGGCTGCGTGGCGAGACGATGTCTGCAGCGAGCCGGACCCGGGGCAAGGCTTCCAGCACACGTTGCGCCTGTGCGATGCCGCCGCCCATGCGCAAGGCCAGCGCCTTGGTGAGCACGATGGCTTCCCCCGTGGACAGGCCCCGCGCGGCCTTGAACTCCGTCACGTTCGACTCCAGCGCCCTGCGTTCCGCGTCGCTTCCCCGGAAATGTTTGCCGATGGTCCGGTGGATCCCCGCATCCTGCTGCAATGCATTGAGCGCGGGCCCCTTGCCAGGCTGTGCGCGCTCGGCAGTACCGGGGGCATCGCGCAGGGATTTCGGGACCACGGGTGCGGCGGCGCCATCCTGATACACGAAACTGCCCAGCTTGGGCTGAGCCGAACTGGTGCGTGTATTGAAGGGATTGAAGGCGGGCGATACCGTGCTCTGTGACACGCCGACGCCGTGCTGGAAGGCACTATCACGAAGCGAGTCGCGGATTTGCTTGAGGCGGGTCAAGGCGCCGGTGCGCCGGGGCCTTTCTGAAGGCCGCTGCGGGGCGGCGGATTCGGTGACATTCAGTGCCGCCGCTGGCTCCGTTCGCGGGACCGGGATATCACCGATGGGCTGCCCGCGTGTGGACCTTCGCGAAGTCGTCGATGCAGGGCTTGCATCGTCTCCGGACACCGCTGGTTTTGAAAAACAAAAGAAACTCGAAATTCTCATAATATTTCCTCCCTAGAGCGTGTTATGAACTTCCCGCCGCAGCCAGCACCCGTGCGGCTGCAGGCAACATGAGCACGGCAAAGACCAGGAAATGCAGCCCGCCGAGCACTTCGGGTAGGCGCTCGTAGTCCCGCGTGAGTCTGCGGAATCTCGCCAGCCACCCGAAGCTGCGCTCTACCACCCAGCGCCGGGGCAGCAGCACGAAGCCCTTTTTCGCTTCGGGCAGCTTCACGATCTGCAGATCGATGCCGTTGTCCCTTGCAGCCTCTGCTGCCACCTCGCCCGTATAGCCCTGGTCCGCCCAGCCCAGCTTCACCGAGTGGCCCGTGGCCTGCTGTAC
>NZ_FNEY01000059.1 GCF_900100305.1 Paracidovorax citrulli
CGAACTGCAGGTCGCTCTCGTCATATTGCACGCAGTATTCCCATGTGCGGTAGCTGCGGCTGAGTTTCTTTTCCATCGGATATCCGTACGCGCCCAGCACCTCTTCGATGATCTGCGGCACGCTCTTGTTCTGGAATATCCGGAAATCGCTCTTGCGCGAGGCCAGCCAAACCCAAGGCTGCAGCCGCAGTCGGTAGGCGTAGAAGCGGTGGTCCTGCCCCTGCATGCCGAAGCGCGTCACGATCCCGTCGAGGTAGCGCCGGCCACCGCCTTCGGTCTCCACCACCACCGTCGCGCTCTTGCCCAGCAGCGCCTTCGGGTCGATGCTTTTGTCCTCGCTCAGCAGGTCGATGTCGAGGCTGAAGACCTGGCTCAGTTCCTCCCGGCCCTTGAGCTCCCGGAAGTGCAGCGCATCGCCCAGCGGGGTTTGAATGGTGACTCGACGTGTCATTATGCAACCAAACGTATTAAAAGTATTATTTATTTTCCTATTCCAGGAAATGGTGCCAGCGCCAAATCATAGCCGTGATCGCTCCGCCGGCAATCACGGAATATTGGGTGCTTATACCCATTCGATTACTGATTACTCGACCGTCAATTGATAAAAACGGCCAGACAGTCGCCCACGGTGGATTATTTCAAGCACACCTGCACGCAGGCTGCCCCGCCGCAGACGCTGGCAGCATGCGACCTCCTCGCCCTGAAATGCAGCGGGTCCCAACCCGCTGCCACGCCGTTTCCGCGCCCTGGCTCAGCGGCCCTGCAGGAGGGCGAGCATGCCCGCCTCGTCCAGTACCGGCACGCCCAGCTCCTGTGCCTTGGCCAGCTTGCTGCCGGCCTCCTCGCCTGCCACGACGTAGTGCGTTTTCCTGCTGACGGAGCCTGCGACCTTCGCGCCCGCGGCTTCGAGCCGGTCCTTGGCGTCTTCACGGCTCAGAGTCGGCAGCGTGCCGGTGAGAACAAAGGTTTTCCCGGCCAGCGGCAAGGTGGCGCGTTCTGCAGGCGGGCCTTCCTTCCAGGTGACGCCGCAGGCCCGCAGCTGCTCGACCACCTCGCGGTTGTGGGGCTGCGCGAAGAACGTGTGGATGGCCTCCGCCACGACGGGGCCGACGTCGTTCACCTCCAGCAGTTGCTCCACGCTGGCGTCCATGATGGCATCGAGGCCGCCGAAATGGCGGGCCAGGTCCTTGGCCGTGGCTTCGCCCACATGGCGGATGCCCAGGCCGAACAGGAAGCGCGGCAGCGTGGTGTGCTTGGACTTTTCCAGGGCCGCCAGCACGTTCTGCGCGGATTTCTCCGCCATGCGGTCCAGGCTGCTGAGCGCCGTCAGGCCCAGGCGGTAGAGGTCCGGCAGGGTACGGATGACCTGGCCCTCCACCAGCTGGTCCACCAGCTTTTCGCCCAGGCCTTCGATGTCCATGGCCCGGCGCTGGGCGAAGTGCAGCAGCGCCTCCTTGCGCTGGGCCGGGCAGAAGAGCCCCCCCGTGCAGCGATGGTTGGCTTCGCCTTTTTCCCGGACCACCGTACTGCCGCAGATGGGGCACTGGCGCGGCATGCGGAAGTTCGGCACGTAGGGCGACCGCGGCGCGGCACGCGCCGCGTCGGCGCCCGGCGCCGTGCCATCGGCCCCGGAAGCGGCGTCCACCAGGGCATCGGAGCCCTGCAGCGCGCCCGCCACGGGCAGCAGGGCCGCCGGAACCGTGCCCACCACTTCGGGGATCACGTCGCCCGCGCGGCGCACGATGACCTGGTCGCCCACGCGCACGCCCTTCTTGCGGATCTCGAACAGGTTGTGCAGCGTGGCGTTGGTGACGGTGACGCCACCGACGAAGACGGGAGCCAGCCGCGCCACGGGGGTGAGCTTGCCGGTGCGGCCCACCTGTACGTCGATACCCTCCACGCGGGTGACCATCTCCTGCGCCGGGTACTTGTGCGCCACGGCCCACCGCGGCTCGCGGGTCACGAATCCCAGCTGGCGCTGCAGCGCCAGGCTGTTGACCTTGTACACCACCCCGTCGATGTCGTAGGGCAACTGGTCGCGGCTCGCGCCCACCTCCTGGTGGAAAGCGACCAGCTCGGACGCGCCCCGCGCGGTCCGCACCTGCGCGGCGACCGGGAAGCCCCAGGCCTTGAGCTGCCGCAGCATGTCGAAATGGGTCGCGAAGTCGGGGCCGCCTTCTGCTGCCGGAGTGATGTCGCCCAGGCCATAGGCGAAGAAGCTCAGGGGCCGCTGCGCGGCAATGCCCGAGTCGAGCTGGCGCACCGCGCCGGCCGCCGCATTGCGCGGGTTGACGAAGGTCTTGCCGCCGGCCTCGCGCTGGCGCTCGTTGAGCCGGTCGAAATCCGCCCGGCGCATGTAGACCTCGCCCCGCACCTCCAGTACGGGCGGCACGCCATGGCGGCCGCCCGTGGGCAGCATGAGGGGAATCTGGCGGATGGTACGGATGTTGTGGGTCACGTCCTCGCCCACCTCGCCGTCGCCGCGCGTGGCGGCCTGTACCAGGCGACCGTTCTCATAGCGCAGGCTCATGGCCAGGCCGTCGAATTTGGGCTCGGCGACGTATTCGACCGGCGGTGCGTCGGGCGCGAGCTTGAGCTCCCGGCGGACGCGGGCATCGAACGTCTCGGCGCCGCTGGCCTCGGTGTCGGTCTCGGTGCGGATGCTGAGCATCGGCACCGTGTGGCGAACGGGCGTCAGGCCCTCCATCACCGCGCCGATCACGCGCTGCGTGGGCGAATCGGGTGTCACGAGCTCGGGGTGCGCCGTCTCCAGTGCCTGCAGGGCCTGGAAGACGCGGTCGTATTCGGCATCCGGCACGGTGGGTGCGTCCAGCACGTAGTACTGGTGTGCCCATTGGTGCAACTGCGCCCGCAGCGCGGCGGCGCGCAGGCCCAGGTCTTCAGGGGCCTCCTGGGCAGGGGCGGAAAACAGGTCGGGATGTTCGGCCATGGCGATCGTCTTTCGGGAAAGGGGGCACGGCGTGCCGCCGCCGGGCCGCCGTGCGATGTTCAGCTGAACAGCCGCCGCGCCAGCACCGATCCGGCCGACAGTTCACGGCTGTCGAGCTTGTCGTAGAGCAGTTCCAGGTCCGCGGCAATCGGGTCCATGGTCATGGCAGGCAGCGGCGTGCCGTTCTGGTCGCACAGCACGCCGTCCATGGCCTGGCCCAGGGATGCAGCCACCTCCCGCAGCCGGGCGAAAGGTTGCTCGCTGCGGTGGACCTGCGCCACGTCCAGGCTGAGCGTGATGTCCCGGATGGCCGATTGCTCGGGATCTTCCGACAGGGCGGCCTGGGTGTCGTAGGACAGCGTGAGCACGGGTGGGAGCCCCTGCCCACCTGCCGGCAGAACCAGGCGGCCGGGCATGGCGCCCGGCGTGAAGCCCTGGCGCAGCGCATTCTGCTGCACGTACCCCGGGCTCCATGCCGCATGGCGGGCGCGCAGGCAGAACGCCAATTGCGCATCGTGATCGCTGGCGAACTGGTCCAGTTCGCGAGCGCGGCCGACCTCGTGCAACATGTCGGGAAAATCGGGCGTGGCATTGATCGCATCCGCGAAGCCCTGGGCCTTGAGCACGAACTCGGAGAATTCGATCTCGTTGAGGGCCCCGACGCGGTTGGCGAGCTGCACGCCGGCCTGGAACTGGGTGTAGCGCTGGCCCGGCATGGGTGTCTCCCACTGCTGTGCCGCTTCGTTGAAGCCTTCGATGGCGAACGGCTTGCTGCCCGCCCGGCGGGTGGTCGGCAGCGCCGCCAGCGCGGCATCGCCGGAGACGACCTGCTCGGGAACGATCGGTGCGATGGCATCGATCAGCGGATCGAGCCCTCCCCGGCGTTCGGCGGGAGGTACGGGCATCTGCAGCGAATCCTGCCAGTCCACGGTATGGCCGCCCTGGTGCGCCTCATCGGAAGCCGCCGCCTGCGACGTACCGGCCGGCGGGCCACCGGCCGTGCCGGCGGGCAGGTCGAAGCCGGGCTCCTGGCGTACCAGCGTATCGGCGCCGGCTGCCTCCGGTCCCCCCTGGGGACTGGCCCGCTTGGGCGCGTTGCGGTGGGTGGTCCAGGCGTTGTAGGCGACGACGATGGCCAATACCACGCCACCCGCGATGATGAGGCCGAGTTGGAAATTGCTCATGGTGTGAGTGAAACGATGTAACGCGGTGGCCGGCTGCCCTGCTTCATGCGTATTTGCTGTAGGACATCAGGCCTCGGCCATGGACAGCGCGGACTCCATGTCCACGGCGACGATGCGCGAAACCCCCTGCTCCTGCATCGTCACGCCAATGAGTTGCTCGGCCATTTCCATGGCGATCTTGTTGTGGCTGATGAAAAGGAACTGCGTGCCCCGGCTCATGCTCGCGACGAGTTTGGCATAGCGTTCGGTGTTCGCGTCGTCCAGCGGCGCGTCCACCTCGTCCAGCAGGCAGAACGGCGCCGGGTTGAGCTGGAAGATGGCGAAGACCAGCGCGATGGCCGTCAGCGCCTTCTCCCCGCCGGAGAGCAGGTGGATGGTCTGGTTCTTCTTGCCCGGAGGCTGCGCCATCACCTGCACGCCGGAGTCGAGGATCTCGTCCCCGGTCATGATGAGGCGCGCCTGCCCGCCGCCGAACAGTTCGGGGAACATGCGGCCGAAATGGCCGTTCACAGTCTCGAAGGTGCCGGACAGCAGCGTGCGCGTCTCGGCGTCGATCTTGCGTATCGCGTCCTCGAGCGTGTTCATGGCCAGGGTCAGGTCCTCGGTCTGCGCGTCGAGGAAGGTCTTGCGCTCGCGGGCGAGCTGCAACTCGTCCAGCGCGGCGAGGTTGACCGCTCCCAGGGCCGTGATCTCGCGGTGGAGCCGGTCGATCTCGGATTGCAGGCCGGCGGCCCGCACGCCGCCCTCTTCGATGGAGCGCGCCACGGCGTCCAGGTCGGCCTGCGCGTCCGCGAGCAGGCTGGTGTACTGCTCCAGGCCCAGCCTGGCGGCCTGTTCCTTGAGCTGGAAATCGGTGATGCGCTGGCGCAGCGGATCGAGCGCGCGCTCCAGCTGCAGCCGCCGCTCGTCGCTCGCGCGCAGGCGGGCCGTGAGATCGTCGTACTCGCTGCGCTGCGCGGCCAGCGCCTTCTCGCGCTCCATCTTCAGCTCCAGCGCCTGCTGCAGGCCCCCTTGCGCCGCGGCCGAAGAGAGGCGGCCCATTTCGTCCTGGGCGCGCTGGCGCTCGTCCTCGAGGGAGGCGACCTGCGTGCGCGCGGTGTCGATGGTGCGCGCCAGCTCGGCTCGCCGCGCTTCAAGGCTGCGGCGGGAGAACGTCGCTTCCTGCGCCTGCCTCTCCAGGGCACGCTGCTGCTCGCGGCACTCGTTCAGGCGCCGCTCGGCCTCGATCACCCGGTCGCCCAGCTGGGCATGGCGTTCCTGGCTGTCGGCGAGCTGCATGTCCAGCTCTTCGAAACGCGCCTCGGAAGCCACCGATCGCTCCTGAAGGTCCGCCAGCTGGGCCTCCACTTCGGCCAGATCGGCACCGATCTGCTCGCTCCGTGCCCGGGCCTGCTCCGCCAACTGGTTCAGGCGCAGGCTCTCGACCTGCAATTCGTGGCGCCGGCCCTGGGCTTCGCTGGCCTCCCGCCGGGCCGCCACCAGCCGTTGCGAGGCATCGGCATAAGCCGCCTCGGCACGGACCAGGGCGGTGCGCGATTCCTCGTGGATGAGCGCCTGTGCCCGCAGCTCTTTCTCGAGGTGCTCGATTTCCTGGGCGCGCGCGAGCAGGCCCGACTGCTCCGAATCCTGCGCATAGAAACTCACGCCATGCGCGCTGACCGCATGCCCGCCGGGAACGTAGATCGCCTCGCCCGGCCGCAGTTGGCTCCGGCGGTCCAGCGCTTCGTCCAGCGTGGCGGCCGTCTGGCACCCCTGGAGCCAGTCCTCCAGCACGGCACGCAGGCCGGCCTCCGGCACCCGCAGCAGGTCAGCCAGCCGTGGCGCAGCCGATGTCGTGCCGGGCGCGCCCGCGGCCGATGGCGCGCTGTAGAAGGCCAGGCGGGCAGGAGGTGCATCCTGACCGCCAGCGCCGAGGAAACCGCGGACGGTATCCAGGCGCCCGACCTCCAGCGCACCCAGGCGCTCGCGCAGAGCGGCTTCCAGCGCGTTCTCCCAGCCGGGCTCGATGTGCAGCCGGCTCCACAGGCCCTGCAGCCCGTCCAGCCCGTGCCGGGCCAGCCACGGCTTGAGTTTGCCGTCCGTGCGGACCTTCTCCTGCAGGGCCTTGAGCGCCTCCAGCCGCGCCGAGAGGTCTGCCTGGCGGGCACCTTCGGCGTTCGCGGCCTGTTGCCGCTGGCGGCGCTCTTCGTCCAGTTGGGGCACGCTGTCCTGCAGTTCGGCCAGCCGTGCCTCCGCCATCTCGGCGGCTTCCTCGGCCTCCTGCAACTGCCCGTTCAGGTTGGCCAGGCGCGCCTCGTCGGGAGCCGCCAGGGCGTTGCGGTCGGCACGCAGGCGCTCGTGCCGCGACTCCGCCTGACGCCGCTGCTCCTGCAGGCTGCGCTGCTCGGCAGCCAGCACCTGGATCTGCTGCTGCACCTGCACCACCGACGCGCGCTGCGCCTCGGAGCGTTGCTGCGCCTGGCGCAGGGCCTCCTCCAGGTCGGGCATCTGCATCGCCTGTTCCTCGACCTGGGCGGCGAGCATTTCCGCGCGCTCCTCCGCATCCACGCCGGCACCGGCGAGATTCTCCATTTCGGCCTCGGCCTCTTCCTTGCGGGCCGACCACTGCACGATCTGCTCGGCCAGCTGGGCCAGCCGCTGCTCCACGCGCTGGCGCCCTTCCACCACGTAGCGGATCTCCGCCTCCAGCTTGCCGACTTCCGCGGTCGCCTCGTAGAGCCGGCCCTGCGCCTGGTTGACCTGGTCGCCGGCGGCATAGTGGGCCTGGCGGATGGTTTCCAGGTCCGCCTCCACATGGCGCAGGTCGGCCATGCGGGATTCCAGGTCGTTCACCGCCTGCAGCCCTTCCGTGCGAACGCGGTTCTGCTCGGCTTCGGCATCGGCGCGCTTGAGGAACCAGAGCTGGTGCTGGCGCAGCGTCACGTCCGACTGCAGGGCGTTGTAGCGGGCCGCCACCTCCGCCTGCTTTTCCAGGCGTTCCAGGTTCGCGTTCAACTCGCGCAGGATGTCCTCCACGCGCGTGAGGTTCTCGCGGGTGTCGGCCAGGCGGTTCTCGGTCTCGCGGCGGCGCTCCTTGTACTTGGAGACGCCCGCCGCTTCCTCCAGGAAAAGCCGCAGCTCTTCCGGACGCGATTCGATGATGCGGCTGATCGTTCCCTGCCCGATGATGGCGTACGCGCGGGGGCCCAGGCCGGTGCCCAGGAACACGTCCTGCACGTCGCGGCGGCGCACGGGCTGGTTGTTGATGAAATAGCTGCTGTTGCCCTCGCGCGTGAGCACGCGCTTGACGGCGATCTCCGCGTACTGGTTCCACTGGCCACCGGCGCGGTGGTCGGCATTGTCGAACACCAGCTCGACGCTGGAGCGGCTGGCCGGCTTGCGGTGCGTGGTGCCGTTGAAGATCACGTCCTGCATCGATTCGCCGCGCAGCTCGCTCGCCTTCGATTCGCCCAGCACCCAGCGCACCGCGTCCATGATGTTGGACTTGCCGCAGCCGTTCGGCCCCACCACGCCCACGAGCTGCCCCGGCAGCACGAAGTGCGTGGGCTCGGCGAACGACTTGAAGCCGGCGAGTTTGATGGAATTGAGGCGCACGGATGGGGCGGCAGGCGTGGGTGCAGCGTGGCAAAGGGCGGCAAGGCAATGCCCGGAGCGGACGGACGGCAAAGCCTTCCATGCTGCCAGGCAGCGCCGGATGATACCGTGGCCTACCGGCCCGCCAGACGTTTCCGGGCTTCGCGCGTGAGACCGATGCTTCGCCCGCGAGGGCCGGTGCCTGGCATGCCGATGCTGCAATGCGGGCCGCCGTCGCATTCTGCCTGGCAGGCCCCGCGGACCGGGCCAGCCGAAGCATTGCGCTCTGTCCCACTGCCTTTCCCGCGCCTTCCCGCAGCCTCTCCCTCTGATCCGCCCGATATGGCCATCCATTCCCTCTCCTCGCCAGGCAACACCCGCCTCTCCACCCTGCCATGGTCGCTATCGCCTGCCCTGCAGCCCGTGGCCCCCGGCGCAGGAAGGAAGCGCAATCTGCCGGAAAACGGCATGCACCTGCCGCCCCGGGCAGCACCGCGCACGGTGGCCGACGGTCCGCTCGCCACTCGTCCTGGTCCAGACCATCCGGCCCCGCCACGCAACCTCGCTCACCCTCCGGATGGCATCGATCTGGCCCAGGTGGATCTAGGTGTGATGTCTCAATAGGTTGTTCATCCAGGCCCGACCTGGGAAGCTGTGGTTACCAGGCCCCAGCAACTCAGGACAGGACACCGGATGAACAGTCATAAGCATGCGCGATTGACCCGCGCAGGTCGAGCCCTTCTGGTCGACAGAGTGCTCCAGCAGAACTGGACGATGCGCCAAGCCAGCGAAGCCGCAGGCGTGAGCCTGCGCACCGGCTACAAGTGGATGGCCCGCTTTCGCAACGAAGGCCCCGATGGCTTGCTCGACCGCAGCTCCCGCCCGCACCGCAGCCCCCAGGCCTGCCCACCCGAGCAGGTCCAGCTGTTC
>NZ_FNEY01000050.1 GCF_900100305.1 Paracidovorax citrulli
GTGGCGGCGGCGGCCGGGCGATCGGCGCGCTGGGCGGAGCGCTGAAGACGCGCGAGGCCAGCGCGATGCTGACGCTGGTGGACAACCGCTCGGGCGTGCAGGTGTCGGTGTCGGAGGGCAGCGCGTCCAAGAGCGACTTCGCGGGCTTCGGCGGCCTGTTCGGGGGCTCGGCCGGGGGCGGCCTCGGGGGCTATCAGAACACCTCGCAAGGCAAGGTGCTGACGGCGGCGTTCATGGATGCGTACAACCAAATGGTCATGGCGCTGCGCAACTACAAGGCGCAGAAGGTGCAGGGCCAGGGGCTGGGCGGTGGCGGCCGGCTGGGCGTGGACGGGGGCATGGCGCCGTCGCAGACGAAGGCGGGCGCGGCGATGTCGGTGCGCGAGGCGCAGGCGCGGCTGAACGCGCTGGGCTACGACGTGGGCGCGCCGGACGGGGGCATGGGCCCGAAGACGGCGAACGGGCTGCGGGCGTTCCAGAAGGACAAGGGCCTGCCGGTGACGGGGCGGCTGGACGCGGCCACGACCGACGCGCTCTCGCGTTGAGCGCGCGGCAAACGGCGGCGGGATGCCGCCTTGCTGCGTCCTGGCCGCCCGCTCAGTTCCCCGCGATGGGCGCGATCGTGTTCCAGAGGGCGGAGCAATTCGCGCCCTGGTCGATCCGGGACGCGCTGACACTGCTGTCGCCGGCCGTGTTCCATTGCGTCAGTTGCGACGACAGGCCGGCATAGGGCGCCCAGCGCGTCGGCAGGCTGCCGGACGCGGCCCAGGGTGCCGGGCTGGACGGGTTGTTCACGAAGCTCGCCCAGGCGGCCGCCATGGTCTGCGACAGTGCCTGGTCCGCGCGGGGGACGGGGTGCTGCGGGTCCAGGTGCCCGACGGTATTGAACACGTACGGTATTTCGTTGGCGTGGCAGACGCTGCCGGCATCCGGCTGGCAGGCCGGCACGGGCGCGCCCGTCTTGTCCCTGTACAGGTTGAAGATCGGCGCCTGCGCGAACAGGTAGCCGAACGCAGGCAGCGCGGGGCTGGCCTTCGCGTTGGCAGCGGCCCCGCGGCCGGCCATGGCGAGGTTGGCGCAGCGGAATGCGAAGTCGTTGATGATGTTCGACAGCGTCACGGCCGAGCCGTTGTCCATGTAGCTGGGGGCCGAGGCGGCCGGAGCCTTGTAGGGTGCAGCGCCTTGCACGGTGTAGCCGGTGATCCTGGTGCGGTCATTTCCCCAGACCCAGCCGAGAGCCATGTCGTTGACCATGAATGGGAAGAGCTTTTTGTCCAGCTGGAGATAGGCCATGTCCGCGAAGACCACGCCTTCGTCCCGGTTGATGCCGAAGACGAACGGCTTCGCGGGCAGCGGACCTGACCGGGCCGTCGCATAGCCGGCGAGGGGCTGCCCGGCGATCACGGTGCCATCCAGCGTCGGCGACCAGGGGAGGCCGTCACGGGTCTGTGGCGCGCCTTCGCCCAGGATGCCGATCACCGGCGTTGCCGCCAGTGCCTGGATGGCCTTCTGCTCCTGCGCGGACGCCGCCCCCTGGATGGCCCGGGGAATGAAGACCTGGCTTTGGGCCGCGATGATCTGATTCGCCGAAGCGGTCCGCAGCACGGGCAAGGGCTGCCGGGCCGTGCCGCAGTTGTTCACGATTTTGCAAAGATGGTCGTGGAATCGCGCACCCATCTGTTGTGCCCTGTCCGTTGTCCGGTACACGGACCCTGCCGGGTTGCTCTCCATGATGGCGGCCTGGAAGAGCTGCGCGCTGCCCGGGGCGGCGAACAGGTGCAGCCCCGTGGACATCGCTCCGGCACTTTCGCCCGCCACGGTGACGCGGGCAGGATCGCCTCCGAAAGTGCCGATGTACTGTTGCACCCATTTCAGCGCTGCCTGCTGGTCGAGGATGCCGAAATTGCCGGTCAGCGGGCCTGCGATCGACGGATTCTCGACGGGGTCGTCGATCGCCAGGAAACCCAGCGCGCCCAGCCGGTAGTTGATGGTCACCACCACCATGTTGCCCGTGGCGGCGAGGTAGGAGCCGTCGAGGATATTGCCGTTCCTGGAAGGCTGGTAGCCGCTGCCTTCCACGAACGCGCCGCCGTGGATGAAGAACAGCACCGGCAGCGGCCGGGACGCCCCGAGGGCCGACTGTGGCGTGAAGACGTTCAGGTAGAGGCAGTCTTCGCTCTGGTTGGGGAAGACGGTGCTGTTGGGCTGCGGGCAGAAGGCGCCGGGCATGGTCTGCGGCACGTTGCTTCCGGCGGGAGGGGTCAGCTGCGGCGGCTGGAACCGGTCCGCCCGGGCGTACCGGATGCCCAGGTAGGTGTTCACTGCCACGGCCGATCCGCCCGCGGGCGTGACGGCTGCCTGGCTCCCGCACACGGATGCGCCGTTGCTGAAGGTGGCACTGGTGCCGCTGGCGCAGGCGGAGCCGGGCGCGGCTGACGCCTCGTGGTCCGTGCGGGCCGTGCTGCAGCCGGTGCCGGACAGCACGGCGGCGATGGACAGCGCCAGCCAGGCGCCTCGGATGGTGTGCGGATGTCGCATGTCGGGTTCCCTCTCTACATATGTTGTGGCCGGGTGGCCGTTGCATTCGGCGCGAGCGCCTTGCCCATTCTTGGTGCGAATCCCGGCCGGCCCGGGGGCGGGCGCCTGAATCGTTCTGAAACGTCCTGAGCGGGCCATGCCGGCGCGGCTCCCCCTATACTTCCGCCCGTTGGTGCTCGCGCGGCCGTTTCCGGCCGCGCAGTTAAACGGGAACCAGGAAGGGCCGCTCCGCCACGGACGACGGCCCCGGCCTGGGCTGCCCCCGCAACGGTCAGCGATGGAAGGCGCATGGGCTCAGGCCAGGCGCCTTCGGCCCCTGGAACGACGTCCACTGGAATGCCTTCGCGGCATCCGGGAAGGGCCCGGGGAGCCCGGCACGAACTGCCGCGCCGCCAGCCCGGATACCGGCCGACAGGGGAGCGCGCGCTTTTGCGTGCATGCTCCATTTCACGGACCCTGCGGGGAGGCAGGGTGCGGGCGCGCCTGCCGCGGCGGGCGCATCTTTGTTCATCGCTTCCCATGCCAGATTCTTCGGCGCAGGCCAACGGGGCCTGCGACACCGCCGTCCCGGGACCAGGCACCGTCTGGTTCGTCGGTGCCGGGCCCGGCGATCCGGACCTCATCACCGTCAAGGGCCGCTCCCTGGTCGAACGCGCAGGAGCCATCCTGTTCGCCGGCTCGCTCGTGGACGAA
Source organism: Paracidovorax citrulli (assembly GCF_900100305.1). Classification (GTDB taxonomy): domain Bacteria; phylum Pseudomonadota; class Gammaproteobacteria; order Burkholderiales; family Burkholderiaceae_C; genus Paracidovorax; species Paracidovorax citrulli. Next base: position 3,232 of record NZ_FNEY01000050.1, read on the forward strand.
ACCGCCACGCGCTGGGCGCCCCCGGGCTGCACCATCGCGGACAGCAAATCCATGACGCTGGACCAGATGGCCGCGTGGCTCGTGCTGCAGGCGCAGAAGCACCGCACCGTGGTGCGCCTGCAGACGGGCGATCCGGCGCTGTACGGCGCGCTGGTCGAACTCGTGCAGCCCCTCGATGCCGCGGGCGTGCCGGTGCGCGTGGTGCCGGGCGTGTCCTCGGCCATGGCCTCTGCCGCCGCGGCGGTGGAGAGTTTCACGCTGCCCGAGGTCACGCAGACCGTGGTGTTCACGCGCGTGGAAGGCCGCACGCCCATGCCGTCCGGAGAATCGCTCGCCGAACTCGCGCGCCACCGCTGCACGCTCTGCATCTTCCTGTCGATCACCCTGCTGCACAAGGTGCAGGCCGGGCTGCGCGAAGCCGGCTGGCCGGACGACGCGCCGCTGCTCGTGGTCCACAAGGCCTCCTGGCCCGGCGAGGAGCGCATCGTGCGCTGCACGGTGGCGGACGTGCGCGAGCGCTGCCGCGAGGCCCAGGTGGTGAGCCAGGCCATGATCATCGCCAGCCCCACGCTGGGCGCGCGCCACTGGCCCGAACTCGCCAGATCCAAGCTCTACGACCCGGGCTTCACCCACCGCTTCCGGCGCGCGGCCGACGCACCCGCTGCCGCCCCGCAAGCCGCCACCAACACGCCGGAACCCCAACGATGACGCACCTCCACGCTCCGCATTCCCACTCCCACGGCCACGCCGCCCACGGCGGCGACCACGTCCAGGCTGCCCTGAGCGCGCCCGTGCAGGCCGGAACCACCGTGCTGCTGGTCGGCCACGGCTCGCGCGAGCCCGAGGGCAACGACGAAATCCATGCCTTCGTGCGCCAGTGGCGCGAACGCCGGCCCGGCTGGCGCATCGAGGTGTGCTTCATCGAATTCGCGCCACCGGGCCTGCACGACGGCCTGCTGTTGGCCGCCAAGGGCAGCCGCCGCGTCCTGGTGCTGCCACTCATCCTGAACGCGGCCGGCCACGTGAAGATGGAAATTCCCGAATCCATCGAGCATGCGCGCGCGCACTGCCCGGGCGTGGAGTTCCTGTACGGGCCGCACCTCACGGCCTGCGAGCCCATCCTCGCGATCCTGCAGCGCCAGTTGCGCCGCTGCATGCAGGCGCTGGACGTACCCGATCCCACCACCACCGGCGTGGTGCTGCTGGGCCGCGGCTCGTCCGACCGGCAGGCCAACGGCGACGTCGCCAAGATGGCGCGCTGGCTGCAGGAGGACAGCCACCATGAACTGGTGGAGATCGCCTTCACCGGCATCACCTGGCCGCGCCTGGAGCGCGTGGTGCAGCGCCAGGTGCTGCTGGGCATGAAGCAGATCGTGGTGCTGCCGTACTACCTCTACACCGGCACGCTGATGCAGCGCATCGGCCGCCAGGTGGAGCACCTGCGCGCGCAGTACCCGCAGGTGCGCTTCGCGCAGTCGGGCCATTTCGGCATGGAGCGCGAGATCTTCGAGCTGCTGGAGCAGCGCGTGGCCGACCTGGAGGCCGGCCTGCCCGACAGCCGCCTGCCGTGCGACGGCTGCAAGTACCGCGAGATCGCGCACGACCTGGGGCACGGCCACAGCCACGAGCACACGCATGCCCATGCGACCGCAGCCCCCGCTGAAGCAGGCGCCGGTCATGCCCACCCGCACGGCCATGGGCACGATCACGCGCATGCGCACGGCCATGACCACGGGCATTCCCATTCCCATGGTCACGACCATCCCCAGCACGGCCACGCCGCACACCAGCCGGCCGGAGCCGCCGCATGAGCACGGTCAACACCGTCACCGAACAGCTCACGCGCGCCGGCCAGGCCATCGAGCACGACAGCTTCGCCATCATCGACGCCGAAGCCGGCCCGCATGCCTACACCGCGCAGCAGTGGCCGATCGTGCGCCGCATGATCCACGCCAATGCCGACTTCGAATTCAACGGCCTGACCGACTTCCACCCCGAGGCGGTGGAGGCCGGCATGGCCGCCATGCTCCGCGGCGGCGCGCCGGTGGTGGCAGACGTGGAGATGATCTGCTCGGGCCTGTCGCAGCCGCGCCTGGCCCACTTCGGCATGCGCACGCACCAGTTCATCAGCGACGCCGACGTGATCGCCCGGGCCCAGGCCGAGGACACCACGCGCGCCGTGCAGGCCATGCGCAAGGCGCACCGGCTGGGGCTGCTGCAGGGCGCCGTCGTGGGCATCGGCAACGCACCCACGGCGCTCATCGAACTCGTGCGCCTGATCCGCGAAGAGGGCGTGCGCCCGGCCCTCGTGGTGGGCATGCCGGTGGGCTTCGTCTCCGCCGCCGAATCCAAGGATTTGATGGCCGAAGTGGCCGAGGTGCCCTGGATCGTGATCCGCGGCCGCAAGGGCGGCTCCACCCTGGTGGTGGCCGCGCTGCACGCGCTGCTGGCGCTGGCCGAGGCGCGGCAGAAGCAACAACCGCAGCAGCCCGCACAGGGGCCGGCACGGAGCGCCACCGGAGGCTGAACCCGCCATGATGGAGAAAACCGTCCGCCGCGGCACGCGCACCGGCTTCACCACCGGGGCCTGCTCCGCCGCCGCCGCGCGCGCCGCCGTGCTGGGCCTGGTCGAAGGTGCCGTGCCCGAGGCGGTGGACTGCCTGCTGCCCAATGGGGACGTGGTGCGCTTCGCGGTGAATGACGGAGCCTGCGAAGCTGGCCAGGCCGCGCACGCCATGGTCATCAAGGACGCGGGCGACGACCCCGATTGCACCGACAAGGCCCACCTCACCGCCGACGTGCGCGTGCTGCCCGGCCGAGCGGGCGAGGTCGTGCTGTGCGGCGGCTTCGGCGTGGGCACGGTCACCATGGCCGGCCTGGGCCTGGAAGTGGGCGGCCCGGCCATCAATCCCGTGCCCCGCCGCAACATCGAGGAGAACGTGCGCGCCGTGGGCGGCCCGCTGCTCGCGAACGCGGGGATCGAAGTGACCATCTCCGTGCCCCAGGGCGTGGAAATGGCCAGGAAGACGCTCAACGCGCGCCTCGGCATCCTGGGCGGCATCTCCATCCTGGGCACCACGGGCATCGTCAAGCCGTATTCCACGTCCGCCTACCGCGCCAGCGTGGTGCAGGGCGTGCAGGTGGCGGCCACGCTCGGCCATGGCGTGGTGGTGCTGACCACGGGCGGGCGCACCGAGCAGTTCGCGATGAAGGAGCGGCCCGAGCTGCCCGCCGCCTGCTTCGTGCAGATGGGCGACTTCCTGCGCTACGCGCTGGACGAGGCCGTGGCGCAGGGCCTGCGCGAAGTAGTCATCGGCGGCATGGTGGGCAAGCTCACGAAGATCGCCCAGGGCGAGACGATCACCCACGCCAACCGCGCCGAGGTCGATACCCAGTTGCTGGCCGAACTGGCCGCCCGCGTGGGCGCGCCGCCCGACGTGTGCGCCGAGATCGCCGCCGCCGAGACCGCGCGCTTCGGCGCCGAGCGCATGCAGGCCCTGGGCCTGGGCGAGCCCTTCCACCATGCGCTCGCCCAGGCCGTGGTGCAGACGCTGACCGCGCCCGACCGCTACGGCGACCGCTTCCACCTCACCGTGCTGGTCTGCGATTTCGACGGCAGCAAGATCACCGAAGCCGCCTCCGGGCCGGCTGCCACCGCATGACGATGACCACCACGAACCTGCTCGAAAAAGACCCCCAGCCCTGCCGCGTGATCGGCGTGCTGGACGATGGCGCCGCCAGCCTGAGCGCCACCGCGCTCGCGCTGCTGCGCCGCGCCGACCTGGTGATCGGCGGCACGCGCACCCTGGCGCTGCTGGAGGACGACATTGCCCCGCAGGCCGTGCGGCGCGATCTGACCGGCTGCCTCTCGTCCGTGCCCGGCTGGATCGCCGAGGCCCGCGCCGCCCACCAGGCCTGCGTGGTGCTGGCCACGGGCGACCCGCTCTGCCACGGCATCGCCAGCTACCTGGCCTCGCGCCTGTGCATCCAGGCGCTGGAGGTGATGCCCAACGTCTCCACCCTGCAGCTCGCCTGCGCCCGGCTGGGCCTGGCCTGGCAGGACGCGCGCATCGTCTCCGTGCATGCGAAGGATGCCGGCGAATGGACCGTGGGCGCTGAACCTGCGCACGGCCTCTACGCGCTGGCCCAGGCCGTGCGCCAGCACGACCGCCTGGCCGTGCTCACCAGCCCCGACAACACACCCGCGCGCATCGCGCGCCTGCTGGTGGCCGAAGGCCTGGGCGACGATTTCCAGATCAGCGTGGCCGAGCGCCTGTGCACGCCCGACGAGCGCGTGTGGGCCGACATGGCTCCGGCCGCTGCCGCCGCGCAGGACTTCGCCGACCCCAACGTCGTGCTGCTGGTGCGCACGCGCCAGCGGCCCGACGCGGTGCGCTTCGGCCTGCCCGATGCGGCCTACCACCAGCGCCAGCCGGACAAGGGCCTGATCACCAAGCAGGAGGTGCGCGCCGTCTCGCTCGCACGCATGCAGTTGCGTGCCGCCAGCCGCGTGTGGGACATCGGCGCCGGCAGCGGCTCGGTGGGGCTGGAGGCCGCGCGCCTGTGCCCGCAGGGCCATGTCTGGGCGATGGAGAAGAACGAGGGCGACGTGGAGATCGCGCGCCGCAACGTGCGCGATTTCGGTGTCTCCAACCACACGCTGGTGCACGGCAAGGCGCCCGAGGGGCTGGATGCCTGGCCCGATCCGGACGCCGTCTTCATCGGCGGCTCGGGCGGCGAGCTGGCCGAGCTGATCGCGCTGTGCCTGAAACGCCTGCGCCCCGGCGGCTGGCTGGTGATGAATTTCGTCACGCTGGAGAACTTGGCTGCCGCCACCCAGGCCCTGCAGGCTGCAGGCGCCGCGTGGGACGTGCTGCAGCTGCAGGCGGCGCGCAGCAAACCCATCCTGCACATGCACCGCATGGCGGCCGAGAACCCGGTGTGGATCGTCTGCGCGCAGGCGGGCAGCGTCGGGACTGCTGCCGTCGCCGTGGAGGAGGGCGCATGACCGCCGAGCACACCACCATCACGAGCGCGCCGCGGCCGCAGGACACGCACACTCCGCCGACGCGGGGCCCGCTGGGCCGCCTCATCGGCGTTTCGCTCGGCCCGGGCGACCCCGGCCTCATCACCCGCGCCGCCTGGGCGCAACTGCAGCGCACCGACGCCGTGTGGACCTATCCCGCGCGCAGCACCAAAACGCCCAGCTACGCGTTCGACATCGTGCAGCGCGCCGGCCTCGCGCCGCCCGCCACGCACCAGACGCTGCTTTTCCCGATGACGCACGACGGCGACAAGCTCGCCCGTGCCTGGATGCGCGCCGCGGACACCGTGCTGCCCTGGCTGCAGGCCGGGCAGGACGTGCTTTTCCTGGTCGAGGGCGACGCCAGCACCTACGCCACCTTCGGCCACCTGGCGCGCACCGTGCGGGCGCTGGATGCGCGCATCGAAGTGCCGGTGATCGCGGGCGTCAACGCCTTCACGGCCGCCTGCGCCACGCGCGGCATGCCGCTGGCCGAGCAGGACGACACCATCGCCATCGTGCCCGCCGCCTATGGCGTGAGCGCGGTGGATCGCCTGCTGCCCGACTTCGACACCCTGGTGCTGATGAAGGTCAAGCCCCTCATGGACGACCTGATCGACTGGCTGGAGCGGCGCGGCCTGCTGCCCAACACCCAGTTCATCGAGCGCGTGGGCGCACCCGACGAGCGCTGCGTGGCCGGCACCGATCTGCCCGCGCTGCGCGGCACCAAGGTCAGCTACCTCTCGCTCATGGTGGTGAAGAACCCGCACCGCATCCGCGGCGAGCGCATCAAGGGCTGCCTGAAGAAGACATTGCCCGCGGCCTCCACGGCTTCCGTGGTGGACCAACCCCTTTCCGACGAACCGGAGCTTGCCGAATGAATACCCCTGCCACCCCTGACGTGGTGCTCTCCGCCCCCGCGCAGCCCGCCGGCGAGGTGCGCGTGTGCCTCGTCGCCATCACCCGCCACGGCGCCGCCCAGGCCGCGCAGCTGGCGCGCGACGTGCCGCAGGCGCACGTCTGCACCGCCGCCAAGTTCGCTGCGGCCTTCGAGGGCCTGCCCAACACCGTGCGTGCCTACGAAGGTGCGCTGCGCGATGAGATCGCGCCGCTCTTCGCGCAGTACGACCAGCTGGTCTTCTTCGTCTCGCTGGGCGCCGTGGTGCGCCTGATCGCTCCGGTGCTCAAGTCCAAGGACGAGGACCCCGGCGTCACGGTGGTGGACGATGCCGGCCAGTTCGTCATCCCCGTGCTCTCGGGCCACGTGGGCGGCGCCAACGAGTGGAGCGAGCGCATCGCCGCCCTCATCGGCGCCACGCCCGTGCTCACCACCGCGTCCGACGTGGGCAAGACCATTCCCGTCGATATCCTCGGCCGCCACCTGGGCTGGCGCGTGGAGGCGCCCAAGATCAACATCACGCGCGTCTCGGCCCACGTGGTCAACGGCGAGCCCATCGCCGTGGTGCAGGAGGCCGGCAGCCGCCAGTGGTGGAACCGGCCCACGCCGCTGCCCGCCAACATCACCTGCCTGGACGGCTGGAGCGGCGTGGAGCCGGGCCGCTTCCAGGCCGTGCTGTGGATCACGCACGACGAGGTCGCGCCCGAGCGCTGGGCCGCATGGCACGAGCGCCTGGTGGTCTATCGCCCGCCCGTGGAAGCCGCCGCGTGAGCACTGCACACGGCGTTCGCCCGGCACCCCGCCTGGCCATTGGCCTGGGCTGCGACCGAGGCACCCCCGAGGCCACGGTCGAAGCCTGCCTGCGCGAAGCCCTCGCCCAGGTCGGCGCGCAGGTCGCCCAGGTGGCCGTGGCCGCCAGCATCGAGGCCAAGCACGACGAAGCCGCCTTCCTGTCGCTGGCCGCCCGCCATGGCTGGCCGCTGCGCTGGTACGCCGCGGCGCAGCTGGCGGCCGTGCCGGTGCCCAATCCGTCGGAAACCGTGCTGCGCTACATGGGCACGCCCTCGGTCAGCGAGGCCGCCGCGCTGCTGGCCGCGGGCGCGGCCGATGCGTCGGCCCTGCTCGTCGAAAAGCACCGCCTGCGCGGCCCGGACGGGCGCAATGCCACCGTGTCCATCGCCCGCATTGCGCCTGCCCCGCAGGGCACTTCCGATTCCGGCGGCTGAGGCGCCACGCCCGCGCCCCGGCCCGCTCCTTCCCGCAACTCCAGAAAGGTCCACCATGCATATCGAAATCGGCATCCTCTCGCAGGACAAGATCGCCTATGCCTCCGTCGCCGCCACCGCGCTGCTGGGCGCGCACGCGCTGCCCCTGCTCAAGAGCCCCACGGCCTGGCTGCGCACGCTGCTGGCCGCCTTTTTCTTCAGCGTGCTGATGCAGGTCTGGCACATGCCCATCGGCCCGTCCGAGCTGCACTTCGTCGGCGCCATGCCCATCTACCTGCTGTTCGGCTTCATCCCCACGCTGTTCGGCTTTGGCCTGGGGCTGCTGGCCCAGGCCCTCGTCTTCGAGCCGCAGGACCTGGCGCACCTCGCCATCAACTTCCTGAGCCTGGCCGTGCCGCTGGTGGCCGTGCACCACGGCGTGGGCAAGCGCCTGGCGCGCATCAGCGTGGCCAACGTGCTCAAGCTCGACGCCATGTACTACGCGGGCGTCACCCTCATGGTGGGCTTCTGGCTCTCCATCAGCAGCGATCCGGCCCCCGTGGCCGACTGGGCACTGTTCGCCGCGTCCTACCTCAGCCTGGTGGCCGTGGAGCCGCTGCTGACCATCGCCATCACCCTGGGCGCCACGCGCCTGCGCGGCCGCCGCTGGCTCGCCGCCTGCATCGACGAGGGCACGCTGCAGCGCATCGCCGCTCCCGGCGCCACCGCGGCGACGGCGGCCTGACCCCCATCCGAAAGAGACGACACGCACATGTCCGCAGGAAAGATCATGCTCGTGGGCATCGGCCCCGGCAGCACCGACCACATGACGGCGCGCGCCCGCGCCGCCATCGCCGAGGCCGACACCATCATCGGCTACGTCACCTACATCAAGTTGGTGGCCGACCTCATCGAGGGCAAGGAGATCATCCGCAAGTCCATGACCGAGGAGCTCGACCGCGCCATCGAGGCCCTGGCCCGCGCCCGCGAGGGCAAGAAGGTCGCGCTGATCTCCTCGGGCGATGCCGGCGTCTATGGCATGGCCGGCCCCACCTTCGAGGTGCTGTTCCAGGCCGGCTGGACGCCGCCGGAAGTCGATGAGAACGGCGTGCCCGACCCCGAGGGCATCGAGGTCGAGATCGTGCCCGGCGCATCCGCCCTCAACAGCTGCGCGGCCCGTGTGGGCGCGCCGCTCACGCACGACTTCTGCGCCATCTCGCTGTCGGACCTGCTCACGCCCTGGCCCACCATCGCGCGCCGGCTCGACGCCGCCGCCATGGCCGACTTCGTGGTCGCGCTCTACAACCCCAAGAGCGGCCGCCGCACGCGGCAGATCGAGGAGGCCCAGCGGCTCTTTTTGCGCCACCGCAGCCCGGACACGCCCGTGGCCATCGTCAAGAGCGCCTACCGCCGCCGCGAGCGCATCGAATTCGCCACGCTGGCCACCATGTGCGATGCCGACATCGGCATGCTGAGCACGGTGCTCATCGGCAACAGCAACACCATCGTGCAGCACGGCCTCATGGTCACGCCGCGCGGGTACGCCAACAAGTACGACGTGGAGGGAGGAGGCGCCACGCGGGAGGGCGAGCGGCCGGGCCGCTCGCTCTCCACGGGCCTCAACGGCTGGCTGGAGAACCTGCAGCTCGACCACGCGGCCGGCGAAAGCATCGAAGCGCTGGCCCTGCGCCACCGCCTGCCGGCCGACTACATCCGCGACACGCTGGCCCAGCCGCTTGTCATCGCCGAGGCCGCTGCCACCACCGAGGACGAGGCATGAGCACCGACACGCCCGAGAACACCACCGCAGCCGCCACGCCCGAGGGTGTGCGCGTGGTCGTCAAGCCCAAGATCGGCAGCTACCGCCGCCACATCCTCATCTGCACCGGCCCCCGCTGCGCGCAGGAGGGCCAGGCCCAGGCGCTGTTCGACAGCCTGGGCGAGAAGTTCAAGGCCGCCGGCCTCAACGACGGCGACCTGCGCGTGAAGCGCAGCCGCGTGAGCTGCTTCGCCGCCTGCAAGGGCGGCCCGGTGATGTGCGTGCAGCCCGACGGCACCTGGTACTACGACGTCACGCCCGCCAACATGGACCGGATCATCGAGCAGCACCTGGTGGGAGGCCAGCCGGTGGAAGACCTGGTGTTCCACCAGGGGCCCACGGGCGGCTGAAAAATATGGTGAGAGCAATGCTCGCTGGCGTCAGGTCAGCGGCTGTTCTCATCTCGCATCATCCGGTGTCTCCGTGGTGCCGGTCGCGGCGATTCACCGCGAGTCGCCGGGCCGCCCCAGCAGCCAGCGCAGGCCCGCCCCGACCAGGTACAGCGACAGCGCCGCCGGCAGCGTGAACAGCGAGCCCCAGGCGCCCGCCATGAACACCGTATATGCCATGTCGGACAGCCCCGGCGCGGCGGCGCAGTGCATGCCCGAGCCCTCGTTGCCGGAGCACTCCAGCAGCGTGGCCAGCGGCCACCAGGCCAGCAGGAGCACCAAGGGCGCCAAACCCAGGAGCGCGCAGAGCGCACCGAACCAATGGCGGGCGAGAAAAGGGAATCTCCGGCCGGGCGTTGCCATGGGATGCGGGACGGCCTTACTTCCGGCCGCCCACCACCAGCAGCAGCCCGCCCACGGCGATGGCGCCGATGCCCAGCCACAGCGGGACATTGACGCGCTCCTGCTCCTTGGCGGAGATCTCCAGCGGCCCCAGCTTCACCACCGTGGTGTCCTTGGTATAGCTGAAGCCTCCATAGGCGAGGCCGAGCGCGCCGGCCACGATGAGGGCAAGGGCGACGAGTCGGGTGGCGTTCATGGTGTGGGTTCTTTCCGGAAGGGTCTTGCGCGGGCACCGTGGCGGCAGCGGGGCGGTTGCCCGGCAGTGGAATACGTCAACGCTGCCATGCATGAGCATAAGCGCTGCCGCGGTACCCGCCGTCAGCGCGGCCGGTACATCTTGAACTTCTGCTCCGGCCCCACCGAGAAGTAGTCCGCCGGGCCCCCCGCGCGCAGGATGTGCCCGGCGCTCGCCGTGTCGTACACCCCGTCCTTCAGCAGCGCCGTGTCGATGTGGATCGTCACCACCTCGCCCAGCACCAGCCAGGTGGGCACCTGCACCCCGTCCGCGCCCTGCAGCTGCAGGACCTGCGTGCACCGGCATTCGAAGGTCACGGGGCTTTCGGCCACGCGCGGCGGCGCGACGCGCTCGGAGGCCAGGGGCGTGAGCCCGGCCAGGGTGAACTCGTCCACCTCGGGCGGCACTGCGGCGCAGGTCTGGTTCATCGCCTCGGCCAGATCGCGGGTGGCGAGGTTCCATACGAACTCGCCGGTGGCCTGCACATTGGCCAGCGTGTCCTTCGCGCCGATGCTGGCGAAGCCGACGATGGGCGGCACGTAGTTGAAGGCGTTGAAGAAACTGTAGGGCGCGAGGTTCAGCACGCCCGCGGCGCTGCGCGTGCTGATCCAGCCGATGGGCCGGGGGCCCACGATGGCGTTGAACGGGTCGTGCGGCAGGCGGTGGCCGCTACGGGGCTCGTAGCTGTGGAGGGTGCGGGCGGTGGAGGTCATGGCCTGCCACGATACACAAAACCCGGTCAGCCGGCAGACGGCCGGCCGATGGCCCGGTCAGCCGCTGCGCGACCCGGCCTGCGTGCCCAGGAAACGTCCCGGCGCCATGCCTACCGTGCGCCGCACCATCGCGCTGAAGGCGCTCGGGCTGTAGCCCAGCTCCGCCGCGATCTGTCCCATGGGCCGGCGCGTGGCCGCCAGCGCCACTGCCTGCGCCAGGATCACCTGCTGGCGCCACTGCGTGAACGTCGTGTGCAGTTCGGTGCGGAAGAGCCTGGCCAACGTGCGCGGGCTCGCCCCGGTATCGCGCGCCCAGTCGGCCAGTGCCTCGTGCCGCGTGGGGTCGGCCAGCATGGCCTCGCACAGATGGCGCAGCCGCTTGTCGCGAGGCAGATCCACGCCCAGGCGTACCACGGGAGCGCGGCGCAATTCATCCAGCAGCAGCGCGCTCAGCAGCCGTTCCCTGTGCAGTGCCTCGCCGGACGGCGGGGGCGCATCGTCGGGCTCGCACGGCATCTCGCGCACCAGCGCGCGCAGCAGGTCCGACACCTCCAGCACGCGGCACTGCCGCCAGGGCGCCTGCTCGGCGCGCGGCACACCCGGGCCGCAGTGCCCGCGCGGCTGGTACAGGTACAGGGTGCGCAGATCGGCGCTCTCCACCATGGTCACCGTGTGTTCCACCCCGGGCGGAATCCACAGCGCGCGGGAGGGCGGCACGATGTAGGTGCCCTGCGCCACGGTGAGCCGGATCGCGCCCGTCGTGGACACCGCCACCTGCGCCCAGGGGTGGCTGTGCGGCAGCACCTGCGTGTCGGCCGACAGATGGCGTGCCTTGGCGCGCACCGGCCGCGCGGCGCTCGGCACGAACAGATGCGGCGTGAGCGAGTCCACATAGGACAGCGCGCGCTGCGTGCGCGGGGCGCGGGCCGGCCGTGGTCCGTCCCCGGATGCGGAAAGTGCGGTGCTTGGCATGTTCGCGACAATCTTTGGCCGGCTATCGTAATCCGGACGCGGGGCGGCTTCTTAAGATCGCCGCATGACCTCGATCAACGCACCCACGGCCACGCTGCGGCAGGACGCCCGCACCATCGGCCTCATCGGCCTGGCGCACGGCTCTTCGCACTTCTTCCACCTGCTGCTGCCGCCGCTGTTCCCCTTCCTCATCGCGGAGTTCGGCTACAGCTACTCCGAGCTGGGCCTGCTGGTGTCGGTGTTCTTCGTCATCTCCGGCGTGGGCCAGGCTCTGTCGGGCTTCATCGTGGACCGGGTCGGCGCGCGCCCGGTGATGTTCTTCGCGCTGTCGAGCTTCGTCCTGTCCGGCCTCGTGGCCAGCATCGCCACCGGTTATGCCGGGCTGATGGCGGCCGCGGCGCTGGCGGGCCTGGGCAACGCCCCCTTCCATCCGGTGGACTTCACCATCCTCAACAAGCGCGTGTCACCCCAGCGCCTGGGCCACGGCTTCTCGGTGCACGGCATCTCCGGCAACCTGGGCTGGGCCACCGCGCCCGTCTTCATGGCCGGCATCACCGCGGCCACCGGGTCCTGGCGGGCGGCCTGCCTCTGCGGCGGCCTGCTGGCGCTGGTCATCCTGTCCATCATGGTCCTGAACCGCGACGCGCTCGACGACCGCCGGGGCAAGGCCGCACCCGCCGCGGGCAAGCCCGGCGCCGCCACCGCGCCGGCAGGCGCCCCGGCCGAACACCCCATGGCCTTCCTCCGGCTGCCTTCCGTCTGGCTCTGCTTCTCGTTCTTCTTCTGGACCACCTGCTCGCTGAGCGTCATCCAGAGCTTCGCCGGCCCCACGCTGCAGAAGATGTACGGCCTGCCGCTGTCCGTCACCTCCATGGTCGTCACCGGCTACATGCTGTGCGGCGCCGCCGGCATGGTGGTCGGCGGCTTCCTGGCCGGCCGCGTGGCCCGGCTGGAGCGCACCATCACCGTCTGCCTGCTGGCCACGGCCGTGCTGCTGGTCGCCGCGGGCACGGGCCTGCTGCCGGGCATGGCCGCCATGGTCTTCGTGGCGCTGGCGGGCGTGGGCACCGGCCTGGCCGGCCCCTCGCGCGACATGCTCATCAAGCGCGCCGCGCCGCCCGGCGCCACCGGCCGCGTCTATGGCACGGTGTACTCGGGCCTGGACCTCGGCTTCTGCATGGCCGCCCCGGTGTTCGGCGCCATGCTGGACGCGGGCATGACCTCCGGCATCTTCTACGGCTCGGCCGCCGCCCTGGTGCTGGGCGTGGCTTCGGCGGGTGTCGTCGGCATCGGCGTCGCGGCCAGGGCGCGCGCGCAGCGCATGGCCGTGGCATGAACGGCGGCCCCACCGCATCCCCACCCACGGGAGGCGCCGCGCGTTGCCGGGCGTGCTGATCGAACAGCTGCACGGCGGGAACTGCCTGCGCGTCTGCGTGCGGCCACGCCTGCTGGCGGCGGCCATGCTGCTGGCCGGAGGCCTGCTCGCGGTGCTTCCCTGGATCGTGGCGGTGCCGTGGGTGGCTGATCCGCAGGCCCGCGCACGCCTCGCGTCGGAAGGTCCGTGGGCCGTGGCGGTGCTGGTCCTGTGGGGCGTGCTGGTCTGCGGCGGGGGCATCGCCCTCCTGCGTTTCGCGCCACGCAGCCGCGAAGCCCGGCTGTCCCGCCTGGAGGGCACCGGCGAAGCCCTGCGCCATTTCCGGGGAGCGCCGAGCGTGCGCGACATGGGTGTCATCCTCTCGCACATCGACGCCATCTGGCTGCGCCGCGTCCCGCACGGGCGCGGAGGGCTGCGGCGCGAAGAGCTGGTCCTGCGCTGCGTGCACGGCGGCCCCCGCGTGCTGGCCTGGGTGGTCCTGCCCCGGGCCGGCGCGCCCTCGCGCCTGGAAGCGGCGGCCCGCGCGGCCGGCGGTTTCCTGGGCGTGCCCGTGGCGCTGGAGGGAGAACCGCTCCCGCCGCGGTCGGCCGCCCTCAGGCGTCAGATCCGCAGCCTGCCGAAAGTGGCAGAACCCCCGGTGGACACGCCCCGGCTGCGCCTGCCCGGCCGCTGCATGGCGGCTGCCGGCGCCGCGCTGGCCGCCCTGTTCGCGGCCTGGCTGGCGTGGCAGGTCGCCGGCGCCGTTCAGACCGGCCACCTCGTCATCCATCCCCGGGCGGGCGGGGCGCGGCACTACGACTGGAACGCGGCGCCGGGCCCGTTCGCCATCCAGCTGGTGTTCACCGCGGCGCTGGCAGCGCTGTGCGCGCTGATCGCTTGGCTGGCCGCGAAGGTGGCGCTGGGAGGGGGGAACCGGTCCGCCTGATCCGGCCGGTCGGCCGTCAGGCCTTGCGGGCCAGCTCCCGCGCGTAGCGTTGACTGACGACGCCCAGGATGATCCCGAACACGATGAAGCCCAGGCCGATCGCATCGGCGAAGCGGGGCCACGGCCCGCGCCCCTGGCTTGAAAACACGATGAAGATGGCCCCGGCCGCGATGAAGAAGATGGGCGCGAGGAAGCGGTGGCGCCGCTGCGCCGCGAGCACGACCGCGCTCTGCTCCACCTGCGAATGCAGCGTGCGTGCCTTGGCCTCGCAATCGCCCGCGCAGCAGATGGAATGGCCCAGGTCGGTCGCGCAGGCCGGGCACAGTCCCTTGTTGCAGGCGCGGCAGGTGCCGACCGCATCCGAGTCATGGTGTACGAAGCATTTCATGGGAATCTCCCGATCTCATTCGCCGGACAGGGTGTTTCGTTGCTCCACTATCGCACGGCTTGGGCATTTCTTTCTCGTCCGGCCCCATGGCTTCGCACTGGACAGGTGCTGTTGGCGGAATTTGTGTGGAATCGCGGCTTTTTGGAAGAAGAAAGGCCCATGGAAAACCGTATCCAGAGAACCATTTCGCACACCCTGTCCCATGGAGGGTCAGCCACCGGGCCCCGCCGCTCTGTCTCTCCATCAGGGCGCCGTGGCTCGCATGCGCATGGAGCCGGCCGCCAGCCGCCTGCTCCAGGACGTGTGCCGCCGCCTTCGCTCTCTGTGCAAATGTTCGCGCCCCGCGCGTCCCTGCCGCCTGCCTGGCCCGACAGGAAAGGCGCCTGCGCCGGCAAGAACCCTGCGCACCCGGCTTCCCCCAGCTACCCCAGCCCACCAGCCCACCAGCCCCACTTTCAGTGCATCCAGTTCCAGTTCCGGCATCGATTCTCCGCCGCGGGTGAGCACATCCGTATTCGCCTACCAGACGGCTGAACTGGAGCAGGCCAATGTCGAAGGTATTTGCGTCGGCCTCGTCACGGAATGGCTGCGCCGTCCGAACCAGAGTCCCTCCGGCCGCATGGCAGCTCTCGCGCGGGACACCCCAAGCCATGCCCAGGCGGCGTTGCGGCAGCAGAAGTACCAGCAGGACAAGGATGCTCTGCGTGCGCAGGGAATGGGAGCTGCCGATGCCGACATGAGGGCGCAGAACGGTGTGCTGCGTGAGGCGGGCCTGCGTCCTGCAGACAACGAGGATATCTACCGTTCCGATGCGTTGTCCGACGTGGCCCGCGCGGTCTCCACCAATGGAACGCGACACCTGCTCGGGTTGTATTTCACGGATGGGACGGCCCACACCGTTGCGACATCCGCGGCCGGCGGCAAGGTGACCCTCTTCGATCCCAACTTCGGTGAGTTCGAGGCCCCGCCGCGCAGGATGGGAGGCTTGATGCAGAGCCTCAGCAACCGCTACGAGCGTCCCAACGGCCACATCCTGATGGCAGTCAGCGTGCAGTCAATGCATTGACGTCCTTGCCCTGGCCAACGGCGGCCAGGGCGTGCCCGTTACGGCGCCGGACCACCACCGCCTCAGCGGCTTGCCTTCCTGCGCGCTGTCCAGCGTCGCAAGACTTTCAGCAACAACCCGCAGGACAACGGACACAGCACCACTGCGGCCATCAGAAAGCTCGCGAGCATCGCCATATTGAGTGAATCGAAGCTGCCGGCCTTTTCCACATACAGGGTGTGCGCGAGCCAGGAGACCCACCATGCGCCATACAGGCCTGCGGCGATTCCCAACACGCAGGCTACTATTCTCGATACCCTGGTCACACTGTTTCCCAAAACCACACGGCGCCTTTTTCATGATGGCTGCCAAACGGCGTATGTACACTGATAATCGACGAGAAAGAGGAAAGACGCCAGCCATTCCAAAGATCGATGTGATCGCCCTGCATACCCGGTCCGTAAAAATCCTTGAAAAAGACAATTCCTTTGCGGCTTTCAATGCGCTTCATTCCATCAGCCCCTGTGTACTGCGGTGAAAACTGGTGCTCAAGATTGAGGGGAACGCAAGGCGGGCGAGCAGCCCGAAGGACCATTCGTCCGCCAACGTAGGCTTTCAGGTATCACTTGGCCTTCGAATGCCCGTGCGCCGCCGACCCCTCGGACGCCATGCTGCTGGCCATCACCTTCGCATAGGCGGACTTCGTCAGGTGCACCGAGCAGTACTGGTCCAGTTCGGGCTTGATCTTCTCGATGGCGTCCTCCTCGAACACCGCTTCCTTCTTGCCGCCCTGCGTGTGGCCCACGGCGTAGTAGATGAACTTGGGCTTGACGGTCTCGTCCATGCCCACGTAGTCGGAGCAGGTGGTCTTCACCAGCGGCTTGCGGGCCTTCGCGGCCGGTGCCGTGGCGGCCGCCGGGTTCGTAGCCGCTGCCGACGGTGCCGCAGGGCTCGGCGTCTGCGCCATGGCCGCTGCGGCGGCCAGGGAGGAAAGGGTCAGGACGGACAGGCGGGCAAGAACTCTCATGGTGGTCACTCCTCGATCGAACGATGATGGGCTCCGGTACGTGCGCCGCATCGGCGGCGGCATGCCGGTACCGTGTCGTCCGCCCCTTGCGATGGTGAAATCGCCAGGGCTTTCAACGACGATTTCATCCTAGGACTGCAGACTTAGAGAGGACTTAGAGAGGCTGCGAATGCGGCGCTTGCGGCCGGGGCTGCACATCGATGCCCGTCCACGCATGCACCGCACTCGTCTCCATTGCCACATCGAACACCTCGCCCATGGCCGGAAAGCGCATGCGATAGCGCAGCGTGCCGGCATCATCGGGCCGGAAGTCCTCCGCGAACCCTTTCACCGCCACCTCCAGCCGCGCGATCGCCCAGGCCTGCACGTCGATCAGCGCGGCGCAGGTGACGGGGCCCTCGCCATCGTCGGTGGTGAGCCACTCCTGGGCCACGACGACGCGCGAATCGGGCGACCAGCACAGCGGCCTGCCGAAGATCCGGTGCGGCACCTCGCGGCCATCGATGGCCAGCCGGAAGTACTCCGGCCCGAAGCGGATCTCGCCCTCGAAGCGCAGGGCTGCGCGGTGCAGGCCGTCGGGAGAGCGGGTCGTGTGCATGCGTGATGACGTACGTGCATCTGCGAGGGGCTGCCGGTCAGGCGATGCGCCGCCGCGGCACCAGCCGCGGAATGACCGCGCCCGTGGTCCGCATGTAGTCGCGGTACGCCTGCCCGAACACTTCGCACATCATCGCCTCCTCGCGGGGGATGCGCACGATGCAGAGGATGGCCACCGCGACCAGTGCCGCGGGCCCCGCGATGGCATTGGGCAGCAGCAGGGCCTGCGCCACGCCGAACAGCAGGAACGCGGCATACATGGGGTGCCGCACCGCGCGGTACACGCCGCGCTGGACCAACTGGTGGTCGTGGCGGATCTCCAGCGTGATCGACCACCACGTACCCAGCTCCGCGTGGGCGCGCCAGAACACCCACAGGCCCGCGGCCCAGACCAGCGCACCGGCATACGGCAGCACGTCGGGAGCCACATCGTGCGAGGCTCCATCGAGCCAGGGCGTGAAGATGTACGCCAGCGGCAGCACCATCTGCCCGATCGCCACCAGCGCGATCAGCGCCTTGTCCTGGCGGCTGGAATAGCTCGCCCTGGACGGGCCCGCAGCGCGCGCGCGGCGCTGGTAGATGGTGCGGATGGCCTGGTAGGCCAGCAGGCCGGCAAGGAATGCGGCCTGGGGGGCGTGAAGATGCATGGGTTCCCTCTCTGTTTTTCTATCGCCCGGCCATTCTGTATCGCCACGGACGCAGTGGACAGTGGCAAGGCTTTCCGCCAGCCATAACCCTCGGTAGCACCGCCTTCGACGGCTTGTGCCGAAGCACCTGCTGCGCGATCAATGCTCCGGGGCTACCGCTCCACCACCGCCTACAGTGGATGCCAAGCGGTTCTATTCGTCTTTCAAGAACCGATTGCACAGTACGTAGGGCACGAGCGAAGGGAGCAGCCACCACCACGAATGGAAAACGGCGAGGGCCCAGCAGGTCCAGGCGAATACTGCGCTGAACCACCGTGCGTAGAAGGCGAAGGTCCTCCGAGGGGTCATTTGGCGATTCTGAGCGCGTGGCTGCCCCAGCGCACATAGACGAAGTAAGGAAGGATCCGCACCGTGCCGGCGGGTGTGGCCAGATGGATGGGAATCGTCGCCCCTTCCTTGATCATCATGTTCAACGGAAGACCGACCCGCGCCATGTAGACGCCTGGGCCGAAAATCCCGTGAGCTCCTGCGCGGCTGGCATGGATGAGGCCTGAATGTGCAATGCCTGCGGCACCTGCTGGCGTGGTGAAGTGGATGAGGTGCTTTGGCAGCGCTGCGAATCCATATCCTGCGGTACCGAGCACGGTGGCCGTAGTGGGCGCGACGTCTGGAAGCCAAAGGGCTGAGAAAACGCCGGGGACATGCGCCAACGGCGCAAGAGGGCTTTGCGATGTAGTGGCGACATCGGCCCAATACTGCGTGGCCTCTTCCGCCGCCAGCGTGGACTGCCAGTACAACTGCTTCAGCTTGACCAGAAAGCGGTCGATGGTGAACCGGTCGGCCACTCGTAAGGGGGGGTTGAATCCCTCACGATGACAGGTCAATGATGGAGGGGACATTTGTTTTGTAGGGGCGCAGCGTCGGTTGGCGCTTTACAGCGTGCTGGCCTCCCGCCAGCGCTCGGCATTACGTCGCTTCAAGCTTTCTTCTGCCTTACATCGATACTGAGAAAGTGTTCCCATCGGCAACGGAGCAGCCTGCTGTTCAGGTAATGCAGGCATCAACGTGCAGGTAAATGCGAGGGAAGATCGTTTTCAAAAGCGCTGCCAGAGCACCCGGGCATACGGGCTCGCCAGAAAGTAGAACCCGGTCAGGTTCAGCACCACCGTCGCCCAGAACACCGTGCGGAATTCCGCCTTCGTCGACTTGTGCCGAAGCACCTGCTGCGCGACCAGCGCCCCGGGCCAGCCGCCCACCAACGCCAGCCAGTGGAGCTTTCGCTCCGCGATGCGCCAGGCGCCGCGCCGTGCTGCGGACTTGTCGATGGCATAGGCCAGGAACGTGACCACGCTGGCACCGAGGTACAGCCAGAGCGTCCAGCGCGGCGGATGGCCCAGCCCGTAGCCGGCCAGCAGCACTGCGGCACCCAGCACAAGCGCCCATACGCTGGCGGCGTTCCAGGATGCGCCGCGCGGGGTATCGGAACGCGGACGGGCGGCCCGGCCAGCCGGTGGCTGCGCATTCGCTTTGAGCGGCGGCTGGACATCCACGAGGCGCTGTTGAAACTGGCTGCAGCGATCATCTGTGCGCGATTTGTGGACGGGTGGCGTTAGCCGCTCTTACGCGCAGTGTTCTACCTCAGTTTCACAGGATTTTCTGGCACTTAATTACTCACTCAAGCGTCGCATTGCCTCTGCGGTAAGCGAGTCGTCAGGGTACGCATTAGCTCTGGCCGAAACTAATTGTCGAATCCTCTGAGTAGATGAGACGCTTTTCACGTTCAACGAAGATGACTCTTGCGAAGCTGAAATTACGTACGCCACCAGCTTTCGCTCATCTATATTTGGGGCCATTAGCTTCCTACTAACATATGAATTTCGGTCTTCACCCTTAACTGATTGGGCCAGATTTGCTGAGGCATTGAGCCATGTGTCGTAGCGAATTGCATCTAACGCTCCCATGCGCGCCTTATCCTTCGGGAATTCAGGTTCGTTTTTCTCAAGCATCTCCAAGATAATTTTTCTTGACCCAGGCGCTAACGAGTATTGAGAATCGGTTGAGAATGCCAGAGACAATATGTCGATCGCTCTGCGGCTATCGCCCTCACTGAGCATACTTGCAATTCTCTGGACAGCTTCCTGAGGTGCAATTAGCATCAGCTTTGCCAAACTTGCTGCATAAGTGTCACGGTCAATTATTTTCGAATCTCTGGCTTTATTTAATACGGCAAGAGAATTTGAAAAATAACCCGATTCTGAATAGATCCGAGTTGCCTCTCCAGCCACGCTCAATTGAACATCCTGGGTTGCGGACAGGATCGCATCCAAGGCGGTGTTTTTCACTCCTACGTCGCCTTGGTCATACATTTGCCCAAGCAGTCGCAAGATTGCTATCTTTTCGGGCTCCGAATTGCTGCTCTTATACGATTGCACCAAGGAATTAGTGTTGTTTTGTGTGGCGGGGAGATTTTTTGAGTTAATAATGTCAAGCAATGCGGTTCTTTGGATATCGCTCTGATTCCTTAGTGAGAGATATTCAGAAAAAAGACTTTGCGCAGAGGCGTTCATTACCCACACAGGAGGAGCAATGAAATCTGTTTGCGCCGCTGCCGATAAAGTTGTCAGGACGGCGAGTAACCCTACCACGTAAATGGATTTCTTCATATTATTCAAAAGATTTTATTCTGTTGTAAACCGATGAAGGGAGGTAATCATCGTTTATTAGGTTCTTTATTTTAATCTTCCAGTCGTTAGGTTGGTTCGTTATAAATCTATTGAACGGGAGAGGCGATGAGTTGATTCGACTCCACATTGTGTTGTTAGCGTTTCCGGTTGGTATGTCAATCCACGCGAACAAGTCTAAGATAAATGTATCACAACGGTAGACTCCCGCCCTGGCTGGGGTCTGCCCCCCAGTTGGGCGACTGATAATTGGTAATGCCATTGTAGGATACGGCGAAACGGTATATGTGGATCCGACCGCCATGATCTGAAACGCCCTTCTTATCAATGCCATCCGCGAATCGAAAGTGCTGTAGGTTGTATTTGTTGAGCCAGAGCCTCCGAAAACCGCGCCTTCTCCGTTGCAAACATTTGAATAGCAGGTGCGAACAGAATAACTGGGAATTTTTGGATATGCGGTATCCCAGGGTTTTGTTCTCGCTCGAAAATCCTCCCAAGTATTAGTCTTGACGACATTTCCCGATTCGTTGAGTACCTCAATAACTTGCGATCCGTCCCAGATGCCGATATGGCCAACTGAGCCGAGGCCCACCGTATTTAGGTCTCTCCCTAAAACATCACCGATGTTTTTGGGCACTTTAACATTTGGGTTAACGAATTTTAAGCTTTTGCTGCCAATCAGTTCGGTATAACCTCCGGAACCTACCGAATAGACCGACACAACATAATCCTTATTATCGAGCAGATTCTCCGGCACCACTGCGGAAATGTCAAAGCCATGATTGGAATTAGAGCTACCGCATGCGGCTCCTACTGCGGGCTCACGAGGGAGCGGAGCATTCCCCCCTGTCAGCCAACCTCTCTCTCGCCAAATATGAATACCTGTGGCTTCGTCGGGGCGTGTGCTATCACAGGCCCATCCCGAAGCACGAAATTGGTTTCCATCTAAAGTCATCGTCTCCAATGCCCCACCAGTTAGAACTTGTAATTGACGCAGTGTGCGTCCCGGTTCCATCCTATAAATAACGAATTTATCAAATGAAGCAAAATCTTTTTTACCCAGAGGTCCGAGCCAATAGTTTCAAGGCGCTCACCGATAGGCCAGGCTGCCCGCCAATGCAGCCAACGACCACACCAGCGCGCAGCCCCAAGGTAGGCATTTGCAGTAACGGATTCCGACTGCACAACGCCAAGCTGGATGCGTTGTCCGAACTTGGCCAAAAGCCATAGCGCTTGCACGTGTCGAGCGGGCTTGCGCGGACCTGTTCCCCCTACCAAGAGCGGCTAACACCACCATCTCATGCGAAGGGCAGAGAGGCTATGGCTAGTGCCCTCATGGCAAGGGACCGGTCAGCAAAGAACTGAGCGACAGCTTCAACACCTCTCCCGGCCTTCGTGCCATCGGCCAAGGGCGGAGCGCGCAAGCGCACCGTCAGCGACGAAGCGGCCCTCAATGGCATCCTGTTCGTGCTGCACACCGGCATCGCCTGGGAAGACCTACCGCAGTCCCTGGGCTATGGCAGCGGCATGACCTGCTGGCGGCGG
>NZ_FNEY01000048.1 GCF_900100305.1 Paracidovorax citrulli
GTGGCGCTGTGCGGTGGCAGCAACCTGCCCACCGCTCTGTCTTTGAATGCTTGTCCGTATCGTGCCAACTGGCTTCTCGCTCTTCGCCCCCGGGGTGAAACACACGGCAGCGGGCCGGCGCCTGAAGGCACCTGCAAGGCTGTGCATTTGTGGACGATGCGCTGCGCGCACCGGCCCGCTTGCCGTGGACAACGCTTCGCGTTGCCCACCACGCAGACCTTCGACCACAACTACACAGCCTCCTACTACCTTCATGAACTCCGAACACCGGAGTCCTATCGAGGCGACAACTATTCTGACGCGGGGGGCCCCCGTCCCGGTCCATCGGCCCCCTGGGTGCCATCACCCTGCCCCGCGCCGTGGAACCTGCACCCGGCAGCGATGCCGACTGTTCCGACCGGGCCATCGACGAGCAGCGCATTCGCTATTTCTGGGACCATGCCGTGGAGGGGCCGGCCTCCGACTTCCAGCGCGACTTCGACCTGGCCGACTGCACCGCCTCGCCCCGGCTGCACCTGCGCAAGGGGGGGCATGGCGTGCTGCACCTGCATGACGCCACGGGGTGGGGGGTCCTGGAATGGAAAGGCGCCACGCGCTATTTCCGCTGCGCACCATGCGAAGGCATCCTGGCTCCAGGCTTCGTCGGAGGGACGGCGAAGTGACGCAGCGGCATGCTGTCCACCTGCTGCTCGCGCTTCTTGCTGTCTCCCGGATAGCGCCATCAGCGGCCAGCCCTGCGGCAACGGCGCCGGGCGCTACGGCCACGGCGCAGACGCCGCTGCAGCGCATCGACATCCTCGGCTCCCATGCCCGCGGAACCCAAGGCAGCGATGCCGACTGCTCCGACATGAAGATCGACGCCGCACGGGTACGCCATTTCTGGAACCACGCCATCGAGGGCACGGCGGAGGAATACCGGCGGGGCATCGACCTGGCGGACTGCGAAGCCTCGGCAGAAGTGCATTTCCGTCAGGGTGGCAAGGGAACACTGTCCCTGGATGCGGCCACCGGCTGGGGCGCCCTGCAACAGCGGGGCACCACACGCTACTTCTACTGCGACGTATGCGAAGGCATCCTGGGCCGGAATTTCCGCCCCGATGCACCCCGATAGCGCGCGGAGCGCACCCACTGCCGCGAAAGGCGCTTCCGCGGACTCGGAAAAGCGCATGCCGCTTCGCGTCGAATGCCCACCGGCCCTGCCTTCCACTCTCCAATGGGGCACCATGAATCTGCGTACTTCTTCCTGGATGCTGGGAGGCGCCGCCCTGTTGCTGCTCGCGGCGGGACTGGGCTTTCTGCAGTCGGGCACGGCCGAGGAATCCTCCGGCGCCCGCGAGGCGGCCGAGGCCGCCCCGGCGTCCCGCCCCCTGTCCGCGGACCTGCTCCGGGAATACAACCGGGCCGGCCGCCTGGATGGGTTCGTCCGCCAGGCGCTTTCGCATCCTGAGGCGGGAGGCGTGTTCTATGCCGTGCAGGCGCTGCGCCGGTGCCACGGCATCGCGGGCGCCGAGGCAGCTACAGCAGGCGCGGCCTCCGGCGAGGCCCGCGCGGCAGCGGAGACCCTGCGCCAACGGTGCGCGGGCCTGTCGGCAGAGGACACGGGGGACCGGCGCATCGCCCGGCTCGCCGCGGACGGGCTGCGCCGCAAGGACCCCTTGCTGGCCCTGGCCCTGCGCGCGGGCAAATCCGCCTACCAGGCCCCGGAGCGGCGCCAATCCCTGCTGTTCGACCTGCTGGCAGCCGGCGACCCGCTGCTCGTGCAGGACGTCGCCACGCGCCTCGCGGTCCGCGCCGACGCCGGCACGGGCACGCGCGGCTACCGGTTCGAGGGCGTCTTCCATCCCCAGTCGCAGGACGACGGCATGGAGCTCGCCTTCTACCTTCTGCCCTGCGGGCTGGGACTGGACTGCACGCAGGCCGCCGACTGGGACCTGCTGGCCCGCTGCGCCAACGGATTCGAATGCGCCGCCAGCCGCCAGGACTATGTGCAGGCCGTGCTGCGCGACCGTCCTGGCGCCTACGAACGCACGATGGCGCTGTACCGGCGCATGCTCGACGCGATCCGCACCGGGCGCATCGACGCCTTCGCCTGAGGCGCGGGCGCGGCTTCGCATGTCCGCGGAGTCGTTCGGGCAGCGCATCCCGCGCGCTCCGGGCCACTGCGAGAGTGCAATTCCCCACATTGCAAGGAACTGCATCCATAGCTATTTCACCGATCTCCTCCTCGCGGCTCCAGGGCGTCCAGGCGCCTGGCGCGCAGGACACCGCCGGCGCGCAGACCCTGCTCGCGCAGGTGCTGATGGCACTGCTCGAAGGCCTGTTCCAGAAGCTGTCCAAGCATCGCCAGGCGCCCTCTCCGCAATCCTCCGAGCAGGGCGGCGGCCCGGCCTCCGGCGAAGGCAACCGCAGCGGCGGTGGCAGCGGCAGCCCGTCCGGCGCCGCGCCATCGGCAGCCCCGGCACCGGCCGCCGCTCCCGCCTCCGGCGCCAAGCCCGCGGCCTCCGGCCCCGGCGCCACGCAACCCGCGGCGACCGGCGACCTCGGATCGAAGAGCGTGGACGAGGCCCAGGGCAAGGTCCAGCCGAAATTCCTGCCGGTGCTGCGCGGCGACGAGCAGCAACAGGACGCCAAGGTCCGGACGCAGGCCGACTTCGGCCGTGCGGTGGACGAGACCGCCAAGGAATACGGCCTGGACCCCAGCGTCTTCCGCGCCCAGCTCCAGTCGGAGTCCGGCGCCTTCACCCAGGGCTTCCGCAAGGCGATGCAGCACGAGGGCGACCTCGACCGCGCCGGCGACAACAACACCTCGATCGGCCTGGGCCAGATCTCCCGCAAGTTCATGGATGGCCGCGACTGGTCCGCCGACGGCCCCGGCAACAGCCGCGTCGGCGGCCAGAAGGTGCCTTCCGAGCAATACGAGAAGAGCGTGACCGTGCAACTGCGGATGGCGGCGTCCAACATGGCGCAGCGCATCGCGGACCACGGCGGCCTGAAGCAGGGCCTGTCCTACTACGTCTCGGGCGATGCCAACCCCGCCAACCCCAAGGCGCAGGAATACCTCCAGCACATCAACGAGGCGCTGCGCAACCCCGAGGTGATGAACCCGGGCCGCTGAACCCTAGTCGCCGCGCGCCAGCACGGGCGCGATCGCACGGCCCGTGTGCGTGCCCAGGCGCACCACCTCCTCGGGCGTGGCGGCCGCCACGATGCGGCCGCCGTCCCTGCCGCCCTCGGGACCCAGGTCGATGATCCAGTCGGCCTCGGCGATCACGTCGAGGTCGTGCTCGATCACCACCACGCTGTGGCCGCCATCGACCAGGCGATGCAGCACGCGGATGAGCTTGTGGACGTCGGCCATGTGCAGGCCCACGGTGGGTTCGTCCAGCACATAGAGGGTGTGCGGCGCCTTCTGACCGCGCCGCCCGACCTCGTCGCGCACCTTGGTGAGTTCGGTCACCAGCTTGATGCGCTGCGCCTCGCCCCCCGACAGCGTGGGGCTGGGCTGGCCCAGCGTGAGGTAGCCCAGGCCCACGTCCTTCAGCAGTTGCAGCGGATGCGCGATGCTGGGCATGCTGGCGAAGAATTCCACGGCCTCGTCCACCTCCATCTGCAGCACGTCGCCGATGCTCTTGCCGCGCCAGGTCACGGCCAGCGTCTCGGGGTTGAAGCGCGCGCCGTGGCAGGCCTCGCAGGGCACCTTCACGTCGGGCAGGAAACTCATGGCGATGGTGCGGATGCCCTGGCCTTCGCAGACCGGGCAGCGGCCCTCGCCCGTGTTGAAGGAAAAGCGCCCGGCCGCATAGCCGCGGGCCTTGGCCTCCAGCGTCTCTGCGAAGAGCTTGCGGATGGTGTCCCAGAAACCGATGTAGGTGGCCGGGCAACTGCGCGGCGTCTTGCCGATGGGCGTCTGGTCCACCTCCAGCACGCGGTCGATGGTTTCGAAGCCCGCCAGGCCCGTGCAGCCAGCCAGCGGCGGCGCCTTGCCCGCGTCCATGGCGTCACGCCCGGCCTTGGTGGAGCGCTGCTGCACCCAGGCCTGCACGTTGGCCAGCAGCACGTCGCGTGCCAGCGTCGATTTGCCCGATCCGCTCACGCCCGTGACGGCCACGAGGCGATGCAGCGGCACGCTGGCCGTCACGTTTTGCAGGTTGTGCAGGCTGGCCCCGTGCACCGTCAACCAGCGGATGGCGGCGCGCCCCCTCGCATCCTCCAGCGCATCGGCCTGCAGGGCCGCGACCTGCGCGGCCCGCTTCCTGGCCGCGGCGCTCTGGCGGCCCGCAGGTGCATCGACGGGCTGGGCCAGCGCAACGGTTCCGGCGTCCACCTCGGAGGGCTGCATGCTGCGCCGCGCCTGCAGCGGATGGCGCATGGCATGCAGCAGGTAGCGGCCGGTCTGCGAATCCTCCGCGGCGGCGATGTCGTCCACCGTGCCCTGGGCCACCAGCCGCCCGCCGCGCTTGCCAGCGCTGGGGCCGATGTCGATGATGTGATCGGCACGGCGGATGGTGTCCTCGTCGTGCTCCACCACCACCAGGGTATTGCCCTTGTCGCCCAGCTTGTGCAGGGCGTTCAGCAGGATCTGGTTGTCGCGCGCATGCAGGCCGATGGTGGGCTCGTCCAGCACGTAGCACACGCCCTGCAGGTTGCTGCCCAGTTGCGCGGCCAGGCGGATGCGCTGCGCCTCGCCGCCCGAGAGCGTGGGCGCCCCCCGGTCCAGCGTGAGGTAGGACAGGCCCACCTCTTCCAGGAACTCGAGCCGGCTCCGGATCTCCGGCACCAGGTCGCGGGCGATCTCGGCCTCGCGGCCCGAAAGCTGCAGGCCGTCGATCCACTGCCGCACCTCGGCCACCGAGAGGCGCGCCACTTCGGTCACCGGCGTGCCGGCGAACAGCACGGCCCGCGCCACGGGGTTGAGGCGCGTGCCCTGGCAGGTGGGGCAGACGGTGTCGGCCACATCCTCGGCCTCGGGTTCGGCGAAGGTCTGCTCGCGGCCCCGGTCCTTGTCGTCCTGCACCGAATCGTCGAAGACCTTGCGCTGCTCCCGGGTGAGCTTCACGCCCGTGCCCACGCAGTCGGGGCACCAGCCGTGCTTGCTGTTGTACGAGAAAAGGCGCGGGTCCAGCTCGGCATAGCTCGTCGCGCACACCGGACAGGCGCGCTTGGTCGAGAACGCCTGCAGCGTGCCGATGCCGGCGGTAGGCTGCCCGGCGGCGATGGCGTCCTTCAGTCCGGCCAGGCCGCTCAGCACATGGACCACGCCCTTGCCCAGTTCCAGCGCGCGGGCCAGCGCGGCGCGCAATTCGGGCTCCTGCGCGGGCGCCACGTCCAGGCTGGCCACGGGCAACTCGATGGTGTGTTCCTTGAAGCGGTCGATGCGCGGAAAGCCCGTGGTCGGCAGGAAGTTGCCGTCCACCCGCAGGTGCGTGTAGCCGCGCGGTCGCGCCCAGTCGGCCAGTTCGGTATAGACCCCCTTGCGGTTCATCACCAGCGGTGCCAGCAGGCCGATGTGCTGGCCCTTGAAATGCGTGAGCAACTGCGCGGCGATGCTGTCCGCCGTCTGCGGCTGCACCGGGGCGCCGTCGTGGATGCAGTGCTGCACGCCCAGCTTCACGTACAGCAGGCGCAGGAAGTGCCAGACCTCGGTGGTCGTGCCCACCGTGCTCTTGCGGCCACCGCGCGACAGCCGCTGCTCGATCGCCACCGTGGGCGGAATGCCATAGACCGCATCCACCTCGGGCCGGCCGGCCGGCTGCACGATGCTGCGGGCATAGGCGTTGAGGGATTCCAGGTAGCGGCGCTGCCCCTCGTTGAACAGGATGTCGAAGGCCAGCGTCGATTTGCCCGAGCCCGACACGCCGGTCACCACATTGAACTTGCCGCGCGGAATGTCCACCGACAGGTTCTTCAGGTTGTGCTCCTTGGCGTTGACGATCTCGATGGCGTTCCTCGCCGCCCCGCCCTGCTTCGCCTGCGCGCCGCGCTGCTCCCTGCGCAGCGCCGCGGCTTTCTCATGCACCGAATGGCCGCCCTCGCCCAGCGCGAGTTCGTAATCGCGCAGCGCGGCGCCGGTGTGCGATGTCGGATGCCGGCGCACGTCCTCGGGCGTGCCCTCGGCCACCACCAGGCCGCCGCCGTCGCCGCCCTCGGGCCCCAGGTCGATCAGCCAGTCGCTGGCGCGGATCACGTCCAGGTTGTGCTCGATCACGATCAGCGAATGCCCGGCATCGAGCAGCTTGCGCAACGCGCGCATCAGCTTGGCGATGTCGTCGAAGTGCAGGCCCGTGGTGGGCTCGTCGAAGAGGAACAGCGTGCCCTTCTTCGCCAGCGGCTGCCGGCTGCTGCTGGCGCTCCTGGCGGCCTCGGCCAGGAAGCCCGCGAGCTTGAGCCGCTGCGCCTCGCCGCCCGATAGCGTGGGCACGGGCTGGCCGAGCTTCACGTATTCCAGCCCCACATCGACGATGGGCTGCAGCGCGCGGATCACGTCGCGGTCCTGGGCGAAGGCCTGGGCGGCCTCGCTCACGGTGAGTTCCAGTACGTCGGCCACGTTGACCGCGCGTCCGCCGCGCTCGATCGTCACTTCCAATATCTCCGGCCGGTAGCGCTTGCCGTCGCAATCGGGGCAGCGCAGATACACGTCGGAGAGGAACTGCATCTCGACGTGCTCGAAGCCCGAGCCGCCGCAGGTCGGGCAGCGCCCGTCGCCCGAGTTGAAGCTGAACTTGGCCGCGGTGTAGCCGCGCTGGCGCGACAGCGGCGCCACGGCGAAAAGCTCGCGGATGGCATCCCACGCACCGACATAGCTCACGGGGTTGGAGCGCGCCGTCTTGCCGATGGGCGACTGGTCCACGAACACCACATCGCCCAGTTGCTCGGCGCCCAGCAGCCGGTCGTGCATGCCGGGCGACTCGGTCGCCTTGCCGAAATGCCGCAGCAGCGCCGGCGCGAGCACGTCCTGGATCAGGGTCGATTTGCCCGAGCCCGACACGCCGGTGACGGTGACCAGCCGCTGCAGCGGGAACTCCACCGACACGTCCCGCAGGTTGTGTTCGCGCGCGCCTTCCAGGATCAGGCGCGGCGTGGACGCCGCCACCATGCGCTTCACGCCCGCGCCGATCTGCCGGCGCCCGCCCAGGTACACGCCCGTCAGCGTATCGGCGCGGCGCAGGTCGGCCGTGGTGCCGTCGAACACGATCTGCCCGCCGCGCTCGCCCGGACCCGGTCCCATGTCGATCATGCGGTCGGCCGCCAGCATCACGGCCGGGTCGTGTTCCACCACCACCAGCGTATTGCCCGCATCGCGCAGGCGCAGCATCGCCTCGGTGATGCGGTGCATGTCGCGCGGGTGCAGGCCGATGCTGGGCTCGTCCAGCACGAACAGTGTGTTCACCAGCGAGGTGCCCAGCGCCGTGGTCAGGTTGATGCGCTGCACCTCGCCGCCCGAGAGCGTGCGGCTCTGCCGGTCCAGCGTGAGGTAGCCGATGCCCACGTCGCACAGGTACTTCAGGCGCGTGGTGATTTCCTCGTGCAGCAGCTTCAGGGCCTGCGCATCGCCCCCCGCGCCGGCATCGCCTTCCGGCAGCGCCATGCGCGCGAAGAAGCGGCGCAGCCGCTCGATGGGCAGCAGCATCAGGTCGTGCAGGGTGAGGCCGGGCAGCGCCTCGAGCTGGGCACGGTTCCATGCCACGCCCTGCGGCATGAAGCGCCGGGACGGCTCGAGCACGGCGTCGGCGTCGTCCTTGCTGCCCACCCGCCACAGCAGGCTTTCGGTCTTCAGGCGCGCGCCGCCGCAGGTCGGGCACGGCGTATAGCTGCGGTACTTGGACAGCAGCACCCGGATGTGCATCTTGTAGGCCTTGCTCTCCAGGTACTCGAAAAAGCGCCGGATGCCGTACCACTGCTTGTTCCAGTTGCCGTCCTTGTAGCCCGGCGTGCCATCGATCACCCAGCGCTTCTGCTCTTCCGTGAGCTTGTACCAGGGCGTGTCGCGCGGGATGCCCGCGGCCTCCGCATGGCGCATGAGGTCGTCCTGCGCTTCCTTCCAGGCCGGCGTCTGGATGGTCTTGATCGCACCGGCGCGCAGCGTCAGCCGGTCGTTGGGAATCACCAGCCCGTAGTCCACGCCGATCACGCGCCCGAAGCCGCGGCAGGCCTCGCAGGCGCCCACGGCGGAATTGAACGAGAACATGGACGGGATGGGCTCGGCATAGCGCAGGTCGCTGTCCGGGCAGTGCAGCCCGGTGGAGAACCGCCACAGCTCGGGTTCGCCGTCTTCCCGCAGGCGATAGACATTCAGCCGCCCGGCGCCGCGCTTGATCGCCACCTCGATGGCCTCGACCACGCGGGCGCGCTCGGCATTGCCGAGCCGGAACCGGTCGGCCACCACATCCAGCACCTTGCGGGGGCCGGTGGGCGTGCCGATTTCACGCTCGGCCTGCACCTTCGTGAACCCGCTCGCGGACAGCCACTGCTCCACCTGTTCGGCCGAGGTATCCGCCGGCAGCTCGACAGGAAACGTCAGCACCACGCGCGGATCGCCCGCCTCCGCGCAGCGGCGCTGCAGCTCGGCATAGATGGTGTCGGGCGTGTCGTGGCGCACCGGCTGCGCCGTCTGCCGGTCGAAGAGCCGGGCGGCGCGCGCGAACAGCAGCTTCAGGTGGTCGTTGATCTCCGTCATCGTGCCCACGGTCGAGCGGGACGAGCGCACGGGGTTGGTCTGGTCGATGGCGATGGCCGGCGGCACGCCCTCCACCTTGTCCACGGCCGGCTTGTCCATCCGGTCGAGGAACTGGCGCGCATACGCGCTGAAGGTTTCCACATAGCGGCGCTGGCCTTCCGCATAGAGCGTGTCGAACACCAGGCTGGATTTGCCCGAGCCGCTGGGCCCGGTCACCACGGTGAGTTCGCCCGTGCGGATGTCGAGATCCAGGTTCTTCAGATTGTGCTGGCGCGCGCCATGGATGCGGATCAGGCCCTGGGTCATCGGGAGGAGCTTTCGGAGGGGGACGCGGGCCATTCTAGGAAGGAGCATGGCCGGCCGGAGTCGGAGAGTGGCTTATCCATATGGGGCGGTTCCGGCCATTGACAACCGTGCCCGCGCGGCATCCCCTGGCCCAGGGTTGTCACCTCTTGTCACCACTGCGGCGTTCGGGCATCTTCCGCGGACGTTCTGCACCGCAGCAACGGCGTACCGCCGCCGGCGCCGGCCCCGCGCCCATCGGACCACCCCACGCCTTTCCTGGAGATTCCACCATCATGGCCCATTCCTGGCAGACCACCGGCGCCGCCCTGGCCCTCGCGGCCGCTTCCCTGTTCTCTCCGGCCGCCTGGAGCCAGTTGCAGGTGGGACAGACGGCCGGCTTCACCGGGCCCGTGTCCTCGGGCGTGCAGGAAACCACCGAGGGCGCGAAGCTCTACCTGGATGCGGTGAACGCGCGGGGCGGCGTGAATGGGCAGAAGATCGAGCTCATTTCGCTCGACGACAAGTTCGACCCCGCCCTGGCGCAGGCCAACGCGCGCAAGCTCATCGAGGAGCAGAACGTGCTCGCGATGTTCCTCACCCGCGGCACGCCCCACACGGAAGCCATCATCCCCCTGCTCGACAAATTCGACGTCCCCCTCGTGGCTCCCTCCACGGGTGCGATGGTGCTGCACCGCCCCGTGCGCCGACACGTATTCAACGTGCGAGCCCCCTACCAGCGCGAAGCCGAGAAGGCCATCACCCACCTGGCGTCGATGGGCATTTCCCGGATCGCGGTGGTCCTCACCGACGACAGCTTCGGCTCCGACGGGCTGGCGGGCGCGCTCAAGGGCTTCGAGGCCGCGAAGCTCAAGCCCGTGCTGGAGGAGCGCTTCGACCGGGCCAAGCCCGATTTCTCCGCCATCGCGCCCAAGCTGGCGCAGACGCAGGCCCAGGCCGTGCTCATGATCGCATCGGGGACCGCGGCGGTCGAAGGCTATGCGGCCTTCCGGGCGGCCGGCTCGGGTGCCCAGCTCGTCACCCTGTCCAACAACGCATCGTCCGGATTCGCCAGGAGCCTGGGCGCGAATGCGCGCGGCGTCATCGTCACGCAGGTGTTCCCGAACGAACGGGCCACGAACTATCCGCTCGTGCGCGAGGCGCACGACCTGGCGAAAGCGCACGGCAAGGAAGTGAGCCCCGCCATGCTCGAAGGCATAGCGGCGGCCAAGGTGCTGGTGGAGGGACTGCGCCGCGCGGGCGCCAAGCCCACGCGCGAACGCCTGCAGGCGGCACTGGAGGGCATCCAGAAATTCGACATCGGCGGCCTGGAGGTGAACTTCAGCCCCGAGGACCACACCGGCCTGGATTTCGCCGACCTGTCCATCATCGGCACCGACGGCAAGTTCCGCCGCTGAGCGGCGGCGGAAGTCCGGGCGGGCCCGCCCCGAGATGGCCACCCCGCACCCGGGGACCCGCATGGAAAAAGCCCGCTCCTGCAGCGGGCTTTTTCGTTTCCTGCCGCCACCGGAGTGGCCGCGGAGCCCGGCCGCAGGCTCAGCGGGAAGCCGCCTCGCTGGCCGGGGCCGCGGGAGCGGATGCGGGAGCGGTCGCAGGTTCGGGCGCATGGATGGCATCGGCGCCATGCTTTTCACCCCCCATGTCCACCTTGTCTCCCGCCTTCATGATGACGAAAAGCGAAAGCGCTGCGAACACGATGAAGCCGACGACGATCTTCCACATACCTGTCTCCTTCGATTCCAGTTGAACCGGTTGAAAAAAAGCCCCACAGCCCTTGTCGGGTTGTGAGGCCGTTGTGGCGGCAGCCAGGGCTGCCGCGACCCGCCACGATCAGAAGTTGTGGCGAACGCCCACAGCCACGGAGCTGAAGTCCGCGCCGGCCACGCCGGTGGCGTAGGAAGCGTTGCGGTCGTTGTTGACGCGGGTGTAGTAGCCGTACACCTTGGTGCGCTTGCTCAGGTTGTAGTTGTAGCCCAGGGTGTACTGGGTGGCGGCGCTGTCCGTCAGGTTCTTGTAGCTGTTGGCACGGCCCACGTTCAGGTGGAACTCCGAAGCGCCCATGATGTAGGCGCCGGACAGGCGGAAGTTGTCGCGCTTGCCGACTGCGGCGGCCGTGTCGGACATGGCGTCCCAGTCGTCGCTGCGCTGGTAGTAGGCGCCGACCATGAAGGGGCCGGTCGTGTAGAGGGCGCGCAGGGCGAACTGGTTGGAGTCGCCGAGCTTGGAATAGCCGGCGCCCAGGGCCAGGGCACCCAGGTTGTAGTTGGCGGCCAGGTCGTACAGGTTCTTGCCGCCGGAGGTCTGCTCGTGCATGCTCACCGCGCCTTCGACGGTCAGGCCGCCGAAGCTGGGGGTGCGGTAGGCCACCGAGTTGGAGTTCGTGAACTGGTTGCGCATCACGCTGGCGTAGAACGCGTCGGCGGACGAACCGGTGTCATGGTTGTGCAGGCTGACGTAGTCTGCCGTGGCGAAGTAGGACTCGGCGGTCCAGCGGCCCAGGCGGACCATACCGAAGCCGCCCGACAGGTTCACTTCGCTCTGGCGGGCGAAGAAGCCGCGGGAATCCGTCGTGCCCGTATCGGAATTGAAGCCGCTTTCCAGCTGGAAGCCGGCCTTCAGGCCACCGCCCAGATCTTCCACACCCTTGAAGCCAAAACGCGAAGCGTTGTTGAACAGGCCCGTCACCGTGGAATCGCCGATCTTCTGGCGCTCGACGGTGGTGTTCACGCGGCCATACAGCGTCACGCTGCTTTGCGCGAAGGCAGCGGTGCTGCCCAGAAGAGCCAGGGCGGCGAATGCCAGACGATGGGTGTTTTGCATTTGATTCCTCGGATACTTTGTTCGAAAAGTGGAAGTAGGCACCGCGCAGGGCTTGTGGCAACAGAATGCAAGTGCACCTACTGCGCAAATTCTAGGTGTAACAACTCGATTAACACGGTTGAAAGTCACGGTGATAACGAAGCTGACGCGTAATTGCCACAAACTGGCGTGTTTTCCCCACACTTGAAGACAGTCGGCGGTGTGATGTCAGGGTTTTCCCGACAACATGCCGCAGGCTGTTGCAGCGGCGTGCTGCAGGGTAGTGCGTACCGCTTTTCAGTCCATTCCATGCACCACACAAGGGAGAATTCATTGACGGTTCTTGTCCGGAGAGCGCTTTTCGAGGCCAAAGCCTCCTAAAAAGTCAAAAGCCCCACGCTTGCATAGAGGGCGTGAGGCTCCCGGATATGCGGCGGCGCGTATGGGCGCGCCGCTGAAGTGCGACGTTCAGAAGTTGTGGCGCACGCCCACTCCGACGCTGCGCGGATCTCCACCAAGAATCGGAGTGAAGCCTTCGACGGCGCTCAAACGACCGGCGCGATAGCCGTAAGTGGCTCCCGACTCGTTCTTGATGAGGGTGTAGGCCGCATACACCTTGGTGCGCTTGCTCAGGTGGTAGTTGTAACCGAGGATCAATTGCTGCGCGCTGGAGTCCGCCACATTGCTCCATTTGCCGGCCCAGATGTAGTTGGCCACCACCTCGGATGCACCGAAGGCGTACTGGGCCGCCAAGCCTGCCGAGTTGCGCGTCCCCAGAACCTCGTAATCGTTGCGCTGGTAATAGCCCGCCACCTGGATGGCGCCCACGGTGTAATGGCCGCGCAGGCCCGCATCCCAGTTGTCGCCCAGCTTGGCATAACCGGCGCCGAACGCCAGCGGACCGCGCTCCCAGTTGGCGGCCAGGTCGTAGACGTACTTGCTGCCCGCAGGCAGGCCGGAGGGAGCGATCTGTGCCACCTTCTCATGGGCGCTCACGCTGGCCTCGGCCCAGAAGCCGCCGAATTCGGGCGTGCGGTAGCCGATCTTGTTGGCATGGCCGAAGGCGACCGACTGGTACAGCCGGTTGGAGAAACTACCGGTGTCGTGGTTGGGCTGGTCCTGCACGCCGTAGTCCGCCACGGCGTAATACGACTCGGGAATCCAGTTGCCCAGGCGGATCTTGCCGAAACTCCCCGACAGATTCACCTCGCTCTGGCGGCCGAAGAAGGTTTGTGCGGCCTCGCCGGTGGAACTGTCGAAACCGCTTTCGAGCTGGAATCCGGCTTTCAGGCCGCCACCCAGATCCTCCACGCCCTTCAATCCGAAGCGGGAGGCGTTGTCGTTCACGCCGGTCCGGTGCATACCGAGCACGCTGCTGCGTTCGATGCTGGTGTTGATGCGGCCATACAGCGTCACGCTGCTTTGCGCGAAGGTGGCGGAACTGCCGAGAAGAGCGAGGGCGGCGAAAGAAACGAGACGCTGGGTCTGCATGGAAACGCCCTGAAATAGTTGTGAAGTGGACTGAGCCGACGGCATTACTGCAATGGCCGTTAAGCATACCGCGTCACCTGTGCACCCCAAGCGATCCATCCGGCATTCGCTGCCCAAAAAAGCGGGGGCGCGGCACCGCATGTGCCGCGCCCCCCCGCCCGGAGACGTCACCCGTCAGTCGTTGGCGTAGATGTCCACGTCCTTGGTCTCGCGGATGAACAGCGTGCCGATCACGGCCGTCACGCCCGCGATGATGATCGGGTACCAGAGGCCGTTGTACATGTTGCCCGTCTGCGCCACGATCGCGAACGACATGGTGGGCAGCAGGCCGCCGAACCAGCCGTTGCCGATGTGGTAGGGCAGGCTCATCGAGGTGTAGCGGATGCGGGTGGGGAACATCTCCACCAGCATCGCCGCGATGGGGCCGTACACCATGGTCACCAGCAGCACCAGGTACGTCAGGATGACGATCATCATCACCTTGTTCATCTTGGCGGGGTCGGCCTTGGAGGGATAGCCGTCGGCCTTGAGCGTCTCGGCCACGGCCTTCTTGAAGGCGGCATCCTTGGCCTTCGCCTCGTCGGCGGGCAGGCCGCGGGCGGAGTAGCTCGGAATGGTGGTCTGGCCGATCTTGATTACCGCGGGCGTGCCGGCCGGCGCGGCCTCGTTGTCGTAGCTCACCGAGCTGGCGGCCAGCACCTGCTTGGCGACGTCGCAGGAGCTGGTGAACTTGGCCGTGCCGGTCGGGTTGAACTGGAACGAACACTCGGCCGGGTCGGCCACGATCACCACCTTGTTCTTCGCCTGCGCGGCGGCCAGGTCGGGGTTGGCGGCTTCGGTCAGCGCCTTGAAGACGGGGAAATACGTCAGCACGGCCAGCACGCAGCCCAGCATGATGATGGGCTTGCGGCCGATACGGTCGGAAAGCGCGCCGAAGACGACGAAGAACGGCGTGCCGATCAGCAGGGCGGCGGCGATCATCAGGTTGGCGGTGACGGCATCCACCTTGAGCTGCTGCGTCAGGAAGAAGAGCGCGTAGAACTGGCCCGTGTACCAGACCACGGCCTGGCCGGCGGTCAGGCCGATCAGCGCCAGGATCACGATCTTCAGGTTCTTCCATTGGCCGAACGATTCGCGCAGAGGCGCCTTGGAGGTCTTGCCCTCGGCCTTCATCCGCTGGAAGGCGGGCGATTCCGACAGCGACAGCCGGATCCACAGCGAGATGCCCAGCAGCAGGATGGAGACGAGGAACGGGATGCGCCAGCCCCAGTCGGTGAAGGCTTCCTCGCCCATCACGGTGCGGGTGCCCAGGATGACCAGCAGCGACAGGAACAGGCCCATCGTGGCGGTGGTCTGGATCCAGGAGGTGTAGGCGCCGCGCTTGCCCTGCGGCGCGTGCTCGGCCACGTAGGTGGCGGCACCGCCGTACTCGCCGCCCAGGGCCAGGCCCTGCAGCATGCGCAGCACGATCAGGATGACCGGGGCGGCCACGCCGATGCTGGCATAGGTCGGCAGGACCCCCACGATGAAGGTGGACAGGCCCATGATCAGGATGGTGACCAGGAAGGTGTACTTGCGCCCGATCATGTCGCCCAGTCGCCCGAACACCAGCGCGCCGAACGGCCGCACGATGAACCCGGCGGCGAAGGCCAGCAGCGCGAAGATGAAGGCGGAGCCCGCATCCAGTCCGCTGAAGAACTGCTTGGCGATGATGGCGGCGAGCGAACCGTACAGGTAGAAGTCGTACCACTCGAAAACGGTACCCAGCGACGAGGCCAGGATGACTTTTCTTTCTTCCGGCGACATCGGCCGGGGAGCGACATTGGTAGCCATGGTGCTTGTCTCCATGAGGTGGTCGGTGCGACTGCCCGCGCGTCCCCTCCAGGGCGCCGCGTGCAACCTGGGCCGCACTATCGAACCACCATCTGACCGAAGTCTGACAAGCACGGCACCTCCGGGGAAAACCCTTCCCCGGGACAAACCCGCATGCAGGGAAAGCAGGCGCTACTTCAACCCGGAAGGGAGCTCCGCCACCGCGTCCCAGCGCGGCCCCTCGAACCACGGGTCGCCTTCCAGGCGGGCGCGCAGCATGGGCAGGCTGTCCAGCCCCCAGAAGAGCTGGCCGTCCACCACGAAGGCGGGCACGCCGAACACGCCCTGCGCTGCGGCCGCGTCGGTGTTCGCGCGCAGCAGCGCCTTGGCACGCGCGCCCGGCTCCTCGCCCGGCGCTTCCGCGCGCCGCTGCGGCGCGAGCACCGCTGCCAGGTCCTCCAGCCGACCGGGGTCCAGCGCGTCGGCGCCGCCGAGCCATACGTGGCGCAGCACCGTGCCGGCCACGAAGCGGTTGACGGCCCCGTCCTCGCTGCAGGCCAGCGACTGGCGCAGCAGGGGCAGCGGATTGAAGGGATGCCGCGCCGGCATGTCCAGCCCGGTACCCAGCGCATGGCCGAGCCATTCGGCATGGCGGTAGGTCCAGGACCGCTTGGGCGCGATACCGGCCGGCCCGGGGTTGCCATGCTGCTGCAGCAGCGCGCCGAGCAGCACGGGCCGGTACTCGACCGAATGGCTCAGGCCCTCGAGCACCTGCGGCAGGCGCTCGAAGGCCAGCCACGCGTATGGCGAAACGAAGTCCAGGTAGAAGACGATGTGCTTCATGGCGAAGTCCTTTCCATGGCGATACCGGAAAGCGGCGCGGGAACCGCCAGACCCGCGCGGCGCAGCAGGGCCGACCAGACCGCGCGGCGCGCATCGGGGCTCGCGCCGGACCAGTCCCGGATGTCGTCCAGGGTGCGGAAACACCCTTCGCAATGGCTGCCGCTGGCGCTCATGCGGCACACGCCGATGCAGGGCGAGGGAGGCGCCTGCGTGCTGCCGGGCACGAAGCTGCCCTCGGCCGCGGCCTGTGCCGCGCGTTCCGCGAGCGCCTGGATGGGATTCATGCGGCGGGCGGCTGGACCACGTCCACGACCGGCGCACCGGTCAGCGCCTCCAGATCCTGCGGACGCAGCGGGAACACGCCGTGCGGATGGCCCGCGGCCGCCCAGATCTCGTCGAAGCGGAACAGCTCGCGGTCGATCAGCGTGACCGGCGGCGTGGCATGGGCCACGGGCGAGACGCCGCCGATCGAAAAGCCGGTGCGCGCCTTCACGAAATCCGCGTCGGCGCGGCCCACCTTGCCTACGTGCGCTTCCACTTTCTTCTCATCCACCCGCCGGTCGCCCGAGGTGACCACCAGCACCGCCGCGTCGTCGCTCTTGCGGCGGAAGATGATGCTCTTGGCGATCTGGCCGACGGCGATGCCCAGGGCATCGGCGGCCTCCTGCGCGGTGCGCGCCGAGTTGTCCAGCATGCGAGGGCCCTGCGCATGGCCCTTGGCCTGCAGCGCGGCGGCCACGCGCTGTACGCCCTCGGGAAGGGATTGAAGTTCAGCACCGCACATGCTCAAGGCCTCCTGGAAAATCGTGGGATGGACGAAGTGCCGGATTGTGCCGCGCTCCGCCGTGCGGCGCATCAGCCGGCGCGCCTGTTCAGCAGGGCGGTGGCGGCGCGCGAATTCGGCTTGCGGCCGAGGAAGTCACTGATGTAGGCCCCGGCATCGACCAGCGCATCCAGGTCGATGCCCGTCTCGATGCCCATGCCGTGCAGCATGTACACCACGTCCTCGGTGGCCACGTTGCCCGTGGCCCCCTTCGCATAGGGACAGCCGCCCAGGCCGGCCACCGACGTGTCGAACTGCCAGATGCCCATCTCCAATGCGGCCAGGGTGTTGGCGAGCGCCTGCCCGTAGGTATCGTGGAAGTGCCCGGAAACGTCGTCCACGGCATAGTGCGCGAGCGTCGCCTCGATGGCACGCTGCACCTTGCGCGGGGTGCCCACGCCGATGGTGTCCGCCACGCCGATATGCTGCACGCCGATGCCCTTCATGAGCCCGGCCAGGTAACCCACGCGCTCCGGCGCCACTTCGCCCTCGTAGGGGCAGCCCACGGTGCAGCTCATGGCGCCGCGCACGTGGATGCCCGCGGCGCGCGCGGCCTCGACCACCGGGGCGAAGCGCTCGATGCTCTCGGCGATGCTGCAGTTGATGTTCTTCTGGCTGAACGCCTCGCTGGCGGAGCCGAACACAACGATCTCGTCGGGCCGGTCCAGCACGGCCGCCTCGTAGCCCTTCAGGTTGGGCGTCAGCACCGAATAGCGGACGCCCGGGAGCCGCTCGATGCCGGCCATCACCTCATGGTTGTCCGCCATCTGCGGCACCCATTTGGGAGAGACATAGCTCGTGACCTCGATCTCGGTCAGCCCGGCCGCCTGCAGCCGGTGCACGAGACCGATCTTGACGCTGGCCGGCACTGGGGATTTCTCGTTCTGCAGCCCGTCGCGCGGGCCGACGTCCACGATCTTGGCGCGGGTGGGAAGGGAAGACATGGAAAGTTCCTGAAAAGGTTCGTGGGAAGCGGCGGCCTCAATACCCTCGCGACGGATCGACCTCGCCGGACACGGAGGGTGCGCCCTGGCGCATCGCATCGATCTTGCGCGCGATCTGGGCGATGCTCTCCGCGCGCAGCGTGCGCGCCGAGGTGTGGGGCGTGACGGTGACGCGCGGATGGCCCCAGAACGGATGGTCCGCCGGCAGCGGCTCGGTGCGGAAGACGTCCAGCGTAGCGCCCGCGAGATGGCCGCTGTCCAGCAGGGGCAACAGGTCCTCCTCCACGAGGTGCGCTCCCCGCGCCACGTTGATCACGTAGCCTCCCGGCAGCAGGCGCGACAGCGTCTCGCGGCGCAGGATGCCGGTCGTATCAGGCGTGAGGGGCAGCAGGTTCACCAGCACCCGGCTCGCCGACAGGAAATCCTGCAGCCCGCCGGCCCCGTGGAAGGTGCGCACGCCGTCAAGGGCCTTGGGCGAGCGGCTCCAGCCCTGCACGGGGAACTCGAAATGCGCCAGGGCGCGCGCCACGCGCTCGCCCAGCACGCCCAGCCCCATGACGCCCACCGGGAAATCCTGGCGCAGCCGCGGCTTGCGGAAAGCCCAGCGGCCTTCGCGCTCCGCGGCCTCGTAGGCATCGAACTCACGGAAATGGCGGATGACGGCATGGCAGACGTATTCCGCCATCTGCACGGCCATGCCCGCGTCGTCGAGCCGCACGATGCGGCAGCCTTCGGGCACGCGCAGCTTCAGCAGCGCATCCACGCCCGCGCCGATGTTGAACAGCGCCCGCAGCCGCGGCTGCTCGTCGAGGAACTGCTGCGGCGGTGCCCACACCACCGCGTAATCGGCCTGGGGCGCGCCGGGCTCCCAGACCGTGATGCGGGCATCGGGCAGGGCCGAGCGCAGGCCTTCCAGCCAGGGCGCGGGCGGTATATCGGTACAGCAAAAGAGGATGTCGGTCATTCCCAGGAGCCTATCGCAGAGGGCATGGTCCGCGCTGTCACGCAGGCTTTCCGCGCCGTCATGCCGCCGCAGCCAGGCGCAGCAGTTCGGCCCCTTCGGTCACCTGGTCCCCGGGCGCATAGAGCAGCTCTTCCACGGTGCCGTCGGCGGGCGCGGCGATCGTGTGCTCCATCTTCATCGCCTCCATGACGGCCAGCGCCTGGCCCCTGGCCACGCGGTCGCCCGCGCGCACGGCGAAGGACACCACCTTGCCGGGCATCGGGGCGGTGAGACGGCCGCCTTCGGCCTGCGCCTCGCCCGCGTGGGCCAGCCGGTCGATGGCCGTGAGCTGCGCCGCGCCCCGCGGCATGAATACGTGGCGTGCCTCCCCGCGGGCATGCACCGTGGCCCGCGTGCGCTCGCCGGCGAAGGACAGGTCGATGGCCCCGCCCTCCCCCCCCGTGCCGCCAGCGCGCCCGAAGACGAGCGGCCCCTCGGCCAGCATGGCGCCGCCGGCTTCCACCCGGAGCAGGGGCGCCTCGCCGGGCCGGTAGGTGAGCGTCGCGAAGGCCGGCTGTCCGGCGCACTCCACCTCGAAACGCCGGTGGCTGCCGCCCCATCCCTGCCAGCCGTCACGGCGCCCGAACGGGTCGCCCGGCTGTTCGGCAGCCTGCTCGGCCAGCAGCGCATGGGCCACGGTCGCGGCCAGGGCCAGCGGAAGCGGCACCGGCGACTGGTGGAAAAGCACCGCCTGCTCGCGCTGGATGAGCGCGGTGTCCAGGCGCGCCTTCGCGAAGGATTCTGTGCGCAGCACATGCCGCAGGAACTGCACGTTCGTCGCCAGCCCCACGATGTGCATGCGCGACAGCGCCTCGTCCAGCCGCGCCAGCGCCTGCTCGCGCGTGTCGCCGTGCACGATGAGCTTGGCGATCATCGAGTCGTAGAACGGACTGATCGCATCGCCCTCGCGCACCCCGGCGTCGATGCGCACCGCGCCGCGCTCGAAATGCGTGCAGGGGCCGTGGCGATAGACAGCCAGCCGGCCCGTGGCGGGCAGGAACTGGTTGTCCGGGTTCTCCGCGCAGATGCGCGCTTCGATCGCATGGCCCGAAATGCGCAACTGATCCTGTGCCAGCGGCAGCGGCTCGCCCGCGGCCACCCGCAGTTGCCACTCCACGAGATCCTGCCCGGTGATCGCCTCCGTCACCGGGTGCTCCACCTGCAGGCGCGTGTTCATTTCCATGAAGAAGAAATCCATCGCGCCGCCCTCGCGCTGCTCGACGATGAACTCCACCGTGCCGGCGCCCACGTAGCCCACGGCCCGCGCGGCGGCGACCGCCGCCTGGCCCATGCGCACCCGCATTTCCTCGGCCATGCCCGGCGCGGGCGCCTCTTCCAGCACCTTCTGGTGGCGGCGCTGCACGGAGCAGTCGCGCTCGAAAAGATAAACGCACCCGCCGTGCGTGTCGCCGAACACCTGGATCTCGATATGGCGCGGGCGCTGCACATACTTCTCGATCAGCACCGCGTCGTCGCCGAAGCTGTTGATCGCCTCGCGCTTGCATGACTCCAGCGCCGCCGCGAAATCGGCGGCCTTCTCGACCGCCCGCATGCCCTTGCCGCCGCCCCCTGCGCTGGCCTTGATGAGCACCGGGTAGCCGATGCGGTCGGCCTCGCGCTGCAGCAGCGCCGGATCCTGGTCGGCGCCGTGGTAGCCCGGCACCAGCGGCACGCCGGCCTTTTCCATCAGTTGCTTGGATTCGGCCTTGAGCCCCATTGCCTGGATGGCGGATGGTGGCGGGCCGATGAAGACGAGCCCGGCATCCTGGCAGGCCTGCGCGAACTCCTCGTTCTCCGACAGGAACCCGTAGCCCGGATGGATGGCCTGCGCCCCCGTGCTGCGCGCCGCCTCGAGGATGCGCTCCCAGCGCAGGTAGCTCTCCTGCGGGGCGCTGCCGCCGATGTGCACCGCCTCGTCGCAGGCGGCCACGTGCCGGGCCGAGGCGTCGGCATCGGAATACACGGCCACGGTCTTCACGCCCAGGCGGCGCGCCGTAGCGGCCACGCGGCAGGCTATTTCTCCGCGGTTGGCGATGAGAATCTTGTCAAACATGGGTGGCCTCCGCGGAGAAATCGCCTGCGCACGCTGCGCGTGCCAGTCCATTTGCGGAAACGCCTGCCCGGCAGGCGTTTTCCCCGCGGTTGGCAATCAGGATCTTGTCAAACACTTTGCGTCTCACTCCAAAATCAGGCCGCCCGCACTCATCTCGTGGCCGGGGCCGCAGGCCGGGAAAAGAAAGCCGAGAGCCGCCGCAGCACGGCGCGCAGGAACTTCAGCAGCACCACCAGCACCAGCACCGACAGCG
Source organism: Paracidovorax citrulli (assembly GCF_900100305.1). Lineage (GTDB taxonomy): Bacteria > Pseudomonadota > Gammaproteobacteria > Burkholderiales > Burkholderiaceae_C > Paracidovorax > Paracidovorax citrulli. Next base: position 20,999 of record NZ_FNEY01000048.1, read on the forward strand.
CCACCATGCAGGCCAGCGCGATGCCGAAGGCGACCGGATGCTGCGTGGCCAGCCAGACCACCACCACGACCAGGCCGTCCTCGAAAAACGACAGCAGCCAGTTCGACACGGGCTCCGGCGACGTGTTGACGGCAGCCCGCGCGGTCATCTTGGTGGCCAGCGCCGTGGCGGACAGCGAGCCGCCCAGCAGGCCGGCCGCCAGCGCCATGCCGCCGTTGTCCGGGCCGAACACGCCAGCGGCCAGCAGGGCGCCCGCGGGCACGCGGATCACGGCATGCGCGGCGTCCCACAGGTTGTCGAACCAGGGCACCTTGTCGGCGACGAACTCCACGCACAGCAGCAGCCCGCTCACCAGCAGCACGGCCGGGTGCTGCAGCATGCGCAGCCCCTCCGGCAGCGCCAGCCAGCCGCCCGCGCCCATCGCGCCGACGAGAAAAACCACCGCGTAGAGCCGGAAGCCGCTGGCCCAGCCGAGCCCCGCGGCGAGCGCCAGCAGGCCCGGCATGTCCAGCACGCCCGTGGCGCGGCGCGCCTGCTCCGCCACGGCCTGGGCCGTGCCCGCATCCACGTGCAGGCCGGCGGCGTGCAGCCACTGGACGATGTGCAGCCAGAGGGCATCCATGGGGGCGGGCCCGCGGGGGCGTCCTCAGTCGCGAGCCGGCAGCCAGGCCGGCTTGCGCTTCTGCAGGAAGGCCTGCACGCCCTCGCGCCCCTCGCCGCTCGCCCGGATATCCGCAATGGACTCCACCGTCGAGGCGATGAGCGCATCGTCGATGGGCCGCCCCGCGATGTCACGCACCAGGCGCTTGCCCGCGGCCACCGCCTGCGGCCCGGCCGCGGCGATCGACTGCAGGACGGCATCGAGCTTCTCGTCGAGCTGCTCGAAATCCACCACCTCGTGCACCAGTCCCACGCGCAGCGCTTCCAGCGCGCTGAAGCGCTCGCCGGTCACGACATAGCGGCGCGCCGCGCGCTCGCCCATGGCCCGCACCACGTAGGGCCCGATGGTGGCGGGAATCAGCCCCAGCCGCACCTCGCTCAGGCAGAACGCCGCCGTATCCACCGCCACCGCCACGTCGCAGGCGGCCACCAGCCCCACGCCGCCCGCGTACACATCGCCCTGGATGCGGGCGATGGTCGGCTTCGGGCAATCGTTCAGCGTGCGCAGCATCGTTGCCAGCCGGCCCGCGTCCGCGACGTTCTCCGCGCGCGAATAGTCGGCCATGCGGCGCATCCAGTTCAGGTCCGCGCCCGCGCAAAAAGCCGGGCCTTCGGCGGCGAGCACGATGGCGCGCACGTCCTCCTGCCGGCCCAGCGCCTCGAACGCGCGTGTCAGCTCGGCAATGACCTCGTCGCTGAACGCGTTGCGCACTTCCGGCCGCGCGAGGGTGACGCGCGCGATCGATCCGGCCTGGCCGACGTGCAGATGGCGGTATTCGGTGGTCGTCATGGTGGATTCCTCCTTGTGCTGTCAGGATGGGCGAGCCCCGGGGCGCTCACATGCGGAAAACGCCGAACTTCGTGTCCTCTATGGGCGCATTGCGCGCGGCGGCCAGGCCCAGCGCCAGCACGCGGCGCGTGTCCGCGGGGTCGATCACCCCATCGTCCCACAGGCGCGCCGTGGCGTAGTAGGGGTGCCCCTGTTCCTCGTACTGGCGGCGGATCGGCGCCTTGAACGCCTCTTCCTCCTCCACGCTCCAGGTGCCGCCCTTGCCCTCGATCCCGTCGCGCCGGACGGTGGCCAGCACGCTCGCGGCCTGCTCGCCTCCCATCACCGAGATGCGCGCGTTCGGCCACATCCAGAGAAAGCGCGGCGAATAGGCGCGGCCGCACATGCCGTAGTTGCCGGCGCCGAACGAGCCGCCGATGACGATCGTGAACTTCGGCACGGCCGCCGTGGCCACCGCCGTCACCATCTTGGCGCCGTTGCGCGCGATGCCTTCGTTTTCGTACTTGCGGCCCACCATGAAGCCGGTGATGTTCTGCAGGAACACCAGCGGAATCTTGCGCTGGCAGCACAGCTCGATGAAATGCGCGCCCTTGAGGGCCGCCTCCGAGAACAGGATGCCGTTGTTGGCGATGATGCCCACGGGCATGCCCTCGATGCGCGCGAAGCCCGTGACCAGCGTGGTGCCGTAGCGCGCCTTGAATTCGTCGAATTCGCTGCCGTCCACGATGCGCGCGATGATCTCGCGCACGTCGAACGGCTTGCGCGTATCCACCGGAATCACGCCATACAGCTCCTGCGCCTCGAACGCAGGCGCCTGCGGCGCCGCGCAGCCGGCGGCCGGCGCGCGCTCGCGGTTCAGGTTGCGCACCGCATGGCGCGCGAGCTGCAGCGCATGCAGGTCGTTCTGAGCGAGATGGTCGGCCACGCCCGACAGCCGCGTATGCACGTCGCCGCCGCCCAGGTCCTCGGCGGTCACCACCTCGCCCGTGGCCGCCTTCACCAGCGGCGGGCCGCCCAGGAAGATCGTGCCCTGGTTCTTCACGATGATGGACTCGTCGCTCATCGCCGGCACATATGCCCCGCCCGCCGTGCAGCTGCCCATCACCACCGCGATCTGCGCGATGCCCTGCGCGCTCATCTGCGCCTGGTTGTAGAAGATGCGGCCGAAATGGTCCCGGTCGGGAAACACCTCGTCCTGGTTCGGCAGGTTGGCGCCCCCCGAATCGACCAGATAGATGCACGGCAGACGGTTCTGCTGCGCGATCTCCTGCGCACGCAGGTGCTTCTTCACGGTCATCGGATAGTAGGTGCCGCCCTTCACCGTGGCGTCATTGCACACCACCATGCAGTCCACGCCGCTCACCCGCCCGATGCCCGCGATCAGGCCCGCGCCCGGCGCCTCGTCGCCGTACATGCCCAGCGCGGCCAGCGGCGCGATCTCCAGGAACGGGGAGCCCGGGTCCAGCAGCTCGCGCACGCGGTCGCGCGGCAGCAGCTTGCCGCGCGCCGTATGCTTGGCGCGCGCGGCTTCGCTGCCGCCCAGGGCCACCTGGGCCGCGCGCTCGCGCAGATCCTGCACGAGCACGCGCATCGCGGAAGCATTGGCCTGGAAGTCGGCCGAGCGGGGATTGAGGCGGGATTCGAGAATCATGGCGGGGCGGGAGGAAGATTTCAGGCGGTGGCGCGCTCGGTCAGGCCGAGCTGCTCCTTCATGGCATCGCGGATCTTGAATTTCTGGATCTTTCCGGTCACCGTCATCGGGAATTCGGAAACGAACCGGATGTGGCGCGGCACCTTGTAGTGCGCGATCTGGCCCTGGCAGAACGTCCGGATGCTGTCCTCGGTGGGCTGCTCGCCGGGTTTGGCGATGATCCAGGCGCACAGCTCCTCGCCGTACTTCTCGTCGGGCACGCCCACCACCTGCACGTCCTGCACCTGCGGATGCCGGTAGAGAAACTCCTCGATCTCGCGCGGATAGATGTTCTCTCCACCGCGGATCACCATGTCCTTGATGCGGCCGACGATGTTCACGTAGCCCTCGGCATCCATCGTGGCCAGGTCGCCCGTGTGCATCCAGCCCTCCGCATCGATCGCCTCGCGCGTCTTGTCCGGATCGCCCCAGTAGCCGTGCATCACCGAATAGCCGCGCGTGCACAGCTCTCCGGAGCGGCCACGGGGCACGGGCTCGCCGGAATCCGGGTCGATGATCTTCACTTCCAGGTGCGGCTGCACGAGCCCCACGGTGAAGACGCGCTTGTCCAGCGGCGTTTCCGTGCTGCTCTGGCAGCTCACGGGACTGGTCTCGGTCATGCCGTAGGCGATGGTGATCTGCTCCAGGTGCATGTCGCTCACCACGCGCTTCATGACCTCGATCGGGCAGGGGGAGCCCGCCATGATGCCGGTGCGCAGCGTCGAGAGATCGAATTCCGCGAATCGCGGGTGCTGGAGCTCGGCGATGAACATGGTGGGCACGCCATGCAACCCCGTGCAGCGCTCGGCCTGCACCGTCTCCAGCACCGACAGCGGATCGAAGCCGTCGCTGGGATAGACGATGGTGCTGCCGTGCGTCACGCACGCGAGGTTGCCCAGCACCATGCCGAAGCAGTGGTAGAGCGGCACCGGAATGCAGAGCCGGTCTTCCGGCGTGAGGCGCATGCACTCGCCGATGAAGAAACCGTTGTTCAGAATGTTGCGGTGCGTGAGCGTCGCGCCCTTGGGAAAGCCGGTGGTGCCGCTCGTGAACTGGATGTTGATGGGGTCCCGCGGATCCAGCGTCTTCGCCACCGCGTCGATGCGGGCGTCCTGCGCATCGCCGCGCGCGAGCAATTCCGAGAACCGCAGCATTCCAGGCTCTTCGATGCCCCCCTGTCCCGGCGTGTCGATCCATACCACGGTGCGCAGGTGCGGCAGGCGCCGCGCGGCCAGTTGCCCCGGAGACTGCTGGATCCACTCGGGCGCCAGCTCCCGCAGCATGCCCACATAGTCGCTGGTCTTGAAGCGGGCCATCGCCACCAGCGCCTTGCAACCCACCTTGTTCAGCGCGTACTCGACCTCGGCCGTGCGGTAGGCAGGATTGATGTTGACCAGCACAAGGCCCACCTGCGCGGTGGCGAACTGCATCAGCACCCATTCGGCGTTGTTGTGCGACCAGATGCCCACGCGGTCGCCTTTCTGCAGCCCCAGCCCCAGCAGCGCGCCGGCAAGGCGTCGTACCTCGGCATGCAGTTCCGCATAGGTGTACCGCAGCCCTTGGTGGCGGCTCACGAGGGCTTCCCGGCCGGGATGGCGCGCCGCCATGCCGGCGAAGAAATCCCCCAGGGTCTGCTCGATCAGCGGAACACGGGTGTCGCCGCGCACATGGCTGGCGGCGGGCGAAAGGACGGACGGATCGGACGGCTGGGTCACGGCAGTTGTCTCCTGGTCATGCGGTCTCTGGCGGACCGGCGGCCTGCGGCGCGCGGCGCATGCGGGACAGCATGCCGGCGGACGCGGCCACACGGGCCAAGCATACGCCTGCGAGCCGCCGTCAGGGCCACCGATCAGGCCACACAGGTTGCAATTCGCGCCACCGGACTGCACACTCCCGGCATGACGACGAAGTCCCCGGCACCTGCCAGCTCCGTGCCACAGCCGGTGGCGGCCACCCCCATCGCCTTCGTCAATGCCATCGTGCATGCCTATGTCCAGCGCGGCATGAGCCCCGCCCACGCCCTGGCAACGGCACAAATCCCGCCACACAGCCTGCAAAACCCGCAGGCCCGCATCACCGCCTTGCAGATGGAGGCGCTGTCCGCCGCCGCCATGCGCGAGCTCGACGACGAGGCCCTCGGCTGGTTCTCCCGGCGCCTGCCCTGGGGCAGCTACGGCATGCTGGCGCGCGCCTCCATCAGCTCACCCACGCTGGGCATCGCACTGCGCCGCTGGTGCCGCCACCATGCGCTCATCGCGGACGACATCGGCCTGCACCTGGATGCCGTGGACGGTACCGCCACGCTGTCGCTGTCCGAGCACCGCGACCTGGGCATGCTGCGCGAGTTCTGCACCGTCTCCGTGCTGCGCAATGCCCTCGGGCTCGCCTGCTGGTTCATCGATTCCCGGCTTCCACTGCTGGACGCGTCCTTTCCGTTCCAGCCGCCGCCGCATGCCACGGTCTATCCGCTGCTCTTCGGGGTGGCTCCGCGCTTCGGCGCTTCCCAGGCCCTGCTGCGGTTCGACGCCCGATACCTCGACCTGCCCCTGCAGCGCGACGAGGACGCGCTGCGGCTGATGCTGCAACGCGCCCTGCCCCTCACCGTGCGCCAGTACCGCCGCGACCGCCTGCTGGTGCAGCGCGTGCGGCAGGCGCTGGCCCACGCGCCGGAGCTGTCCCACAGCGCGCAGACGATCGCCGCCGCGCTGCACGTCTCGGCCCGCACCCTGCACCGCCAGCTCCGGGAGGAGGGCGCCTCGCTGCAGGCACTCAAGGACGCGGAGCATGTCAAGGTAGTTGTCGCGTCGATCAAGCAGCCCGAGGCTGCGTATTCGATGCGGTCGCCGCGGCATTGGAGATGCCGTCGCGCTCAGGGTTGAGCGTGACCGATTGGACCGGCGCCCAGTTGCGGGTGCTGCCCGACCAGCGCGCGGGGTTGCGCTGTCGGGCCTGGGTGTAAAGGTGATGGCGAGCCTGCAGGATGGCCTGGTCCTGCCCGGCATGGCGCTGCGTCGGCGTGACGTAGCCGATCGCGCTGTGGCGGTGCTCGCAGTTGTACCAATGCACGAAGCCGCTGGCCCACTGGCGTGCCTGGTCCAGATCGTCGAAGCCGCCGCTGGCGGG
>NZ_FNEY01000047.1 GCF_900100305.1 Paracidovorax citrulli
TCACGCCGGGAATGCCGCGCTCCACGTAGAGCCGCACATCGGTGTAGAGCGGCGTGCCCACCGCGGGCGGGCGCTCGCCGAACACGGCCTCGGCATGGCGCTGGATCGCGTCCACCAGCGGGCGGTTGCCTTCCAGCGGCGTCATCGCGTTGGCGAGCAGCAGGCGGCGCACTTCCACGCGGATGCCTTCGCAGCCGGCGGCGGCCTCGTCGATCACGCGGCGGATGGTGGCTTCCACCTCCACGGGGTTCTCTTCCGGGATCATGCGGCGGTCGAGCTTGAAGACCACCTTGCCGGGCACGACGTTGGTGTTGGTGCCGCCCTCGATGCGGCCCACGTTCAGGTAGGGGTGCTTGATGCCCTCGACCTTGGACGTGACCTGCCGGTAGAGCGTGTTCTGCTGGTAGAGCGCGTTCAGGATGTGCACGGCGCCCTGCAGCGCATCGACGCCCGTGTGCGGCACGGCGGCATGGGCCATCTTGCCGTGCACAGTCACTTCCATCTGCAGGCAGCCGTTGTGGGCCGTCACCACCTCGTAGCTGAAGCCCGCGGCGATCATCAGGTCGGGCTTCGTCAGGCCCTGCGCGAGCAGCCAGCCGGGGCCGAGTTCGCCGCCGAATTCCTCGTCGTAGGTGAAGTGCAGTTCCACCGCGCCGCGCGCCGGGCGGGCCACGGCTTCCAGCGCACGCACCGCGAAGGTGAACGAGGCGAAGTCGCTCTTGCTCACGGCCGTGGCGCGGCCGTACATCTTTCCATCCACGATCTCGGCGCCGTAGGGGTCGTGCGTCCAGCCCTCGCCGGGCGGCACCACGTCGCCGTGCGCATTGAGCGCCACCGTCGGGCCGCCCGCGCCGTAGGGGCGGCGCACGATCAGGTTGGTGACCGATTCCATGCCGCAGGCGCGCACCTCGCCCTCGGGCACGGCGTGCTTCTCGGCTTCGTAGCCGAAGCCCTGCAGAAGTTCCGCGGTGCGTTCGGCGTGCGGGGCGTTGTTGCCGGGCGGCGTGTCGGTGGGCACGCGCACGAGGGCCTGCAGGAACTGCACCTCCTCGTCGAAATGGCGGTCGATCCAGGCGTCGATGTCTGCGTAGGTGCTGCTCATGGGTGCTTTTCTTGGGCGAGTTGGTTCAGGAGATGGGAGAAGGCCTCCACGGCGAGCTGCATGTCGTCGCTCGTGGTGCTTTCCAGAGGGTTGTGGCTGATGCCGCCGTTCTGGCCGCGCACGAACAGCATGGCCTGGGGCAGGATCTCGTGCAGCTTCATCGCGTCGTGCCCGGCGCCGCTGGGCATGCGGAACACGGGCAGGCCCGCGGCTTCGACGGCGGCTTCCCAGCGCCGCTGCCACCCCGGATCGCTCGGGGCGGCCGACGCGAGCATGGCGCGTTCGGCGGTGTAACGCAGTCCGCGGCGCTGGGCGATCGCGGACAACTCGGCGAGCACGTCCGCCACCAGCGCGTCGCGCTGCGGGTCGGTGGGCGCGCGCAGGTCCAGGCTGAATGCGCAGCGGCCGGGCACCACGTTGATGGAGCCGCCGGGCACGTTCAGTTGCCCGATGGTGCCGACCGAGTCGCCATCCTGCGCGGCGCGGCGCTCCAGGTAGAGCGCCAGCTCGGCCACGCCCGTGGCCGCGTCGCGGCGGCGGTCCATGGGCGTGGTGCCCGCATGGCTCGCCACGCCCAGCATCTCGCACACGTAGCGCGCGCTGCCGTTGATGGAGGTGACCACGCCCAGCGGCAGGCCGAGTTCGTCGAGCACGGGGCCCTGTTCGATGTGCACTTCCACGAAGCCCAGGTAGGCGGCCGGATCGCGCCGCAGTTTCGGGATGTCGTCGATGCACAGGCCCGCATGCTGCATGGCTTCGCGCATGGTGATGCCGCCGGCATCGCACTGGTCCAGCCATTCGGGGCGGAAGTCGCCGATCAGCGCGCCGGAGCCGAGGAACGTGGCCTTGTAGCGCTGGCCTTCTTCTTCGGCGAAGCCCACCACCTCGATGCCGAACGGCAGGCGGCGGCCTGCGCGGTGCAGCTCGCGCACGCAGGCCATGGGGATGAACAGCCCCAAGCGCCCGTCGTACTTGCCGCCGTTGCGCACGGTGTCGTAGTGGCTGCCGGTCATGAGCCAGCGCTGGCCTTCAGGGGTGGACGCGTGGTAGCGCCCGACCACGTTGCCCACGGCGTCCACCTCGACCTCGTCGAAGCCGCAGTCGCGCATCCAGTGGCTGATGCGCTGCGCGCAGGCGCGGTGCGCGTCGGTCAGGTAGGTGACGGTGAGCTGGCCCTTCTCGGCGAAGCCCGGGTCGCTGTGCTGTGCGAGCTTCTCCTGCCAGTCCCACACGTCGTTGCCCAGCACGGGCTCCACGCCGAACTTGTCGTTCAGGCGGATCTCGGCGATGCGGTGGATGTTGCGCAGCGCCTCGGCGAACTCGGCATCCGGGTGGCTGTCCAGCCGGCGCGCGAAGGTCTCGATGATCTCCTGGCGCGGCAGGCCCGTGCCGCGCGGGCCGCGCACGGCCAGGATGAACGGGAAACCGAAGCGCGCGTTGTAGTCGGCGTTGAGCTGCTGCAGGCGCTCGAATTCTTCCGGTGTGCAGTGCGTGAGGCCGGCGCGGGACTGCTCGCCGGTCGATTCGGCCGTGAGCGCGCGCGCCACCATGGCCTTGCCGGCCAGCTCCGGGTGGGCGCGGATGAGCGCGAGCTGCGCTTCGCGCGGAGCGGCGTCCAGCACGCGCACCATCGCGTGCTTCAACTGCGCGAGCGAGCGGAACGGGCGTTCGGCCAGTGCGCTTTCAGCGATCCAGGGCGAATGCTCGTACAGGCCGTCCAGCATCCGCGCGGCTTCGTCCGCGGGCGCGGCGTTGAGCTGGTCCAGGGTCAGGGTCATGGCGTCACCTTCGGGCAGGGGTGGGTCGCGGCCCAGTGGCGCGCGAGGTCGATGCGGCGGCACACCCAGACGTGCTCGTGGCGCTGGACGTGGTCGAGGAAGCGCTGCAGCGCGGTGATGCGGCCCGGGCGACCCAGCAGGCGGCAGTGCATGCCGATGCTCATCATCTTGGGCCGGTCGTCGCCGGCCGGATCGCCTTCGGCATAGAGCGCGTCGAAGGTGTCCTTCATGTACTGGAAGAACGGGTCGGCGTGCGAGTAGCCCTGGGGCAGCGCGAAGCGCATGTCGTTGCAGTCGAGCGTGTAGGGCACGATGAGCTGCATGGCATCGGTGCCGTCGGTCTTGCGCACCTTCATCCAGAAGGGCAGGTCGTCGCCGTAGTAGTCGCTGTCGTAGGCGAAGCCGCCGTAGTCGGCCACCAGGCGGCGGGTGTTGGGGCTGTCGCGGCCGGTGTACCAGCCCAGCGGGCGTTCGCCCGTGAGGCGCCGGATGATGTCCATGGCCTCGGCCATGTGCGCGCGCTCCACGTCCTCGGGCACGTTCTGGTAGTGGATCCACTTCAGGCCGTGGCAGGCGATGTCGTGGCCCAGCTCGGCGAAGGCGGCGGTCACTTCCGGGTGGCGCTGCAGCGCCGTCGCCACGCCGAAGACGGTGAGCGGCAGCCCGCGCCGCTCGAACTCGCGCAGCAGGCGCCATACACCCGCGCGCGAGCCGTACTCGTAGATGCCTTCCATGCTGATGTGGCGGTCGGGGTAGCTGGCCGGGTTGAACATCTCCGAGAGGAACTGCTCGCTGCCCGCGTCGCCGTGCAGGGTGGCGTTCTCGCCGCCTTCCTCGTAGTTCAGCACGAACTGCACGGCGATGCGCGCGCCGCCGGGCCAGCGGGCGTGCGGCGGGTTGCGGCCGTAGCCCACGAGGTCGCGGGGGTAGGGCAGGGTGGCGTCGTAGAGCGGCGGTGCGGTCATGTCGGTGGATCGGCTTGGAAGAAGGTGGGAAGTCAGGACAGGGCGCGGGAGAGTTCGTTGGGCGGATGCGCGCGGTCGAAGGCCAGGCTGGCCTCCACGTGGCGCAGATGCTCGTCCATCAGGCGCACGGCCAGGTCGGCATCGCGGTCGGCCAGCGCCTTCACGATGTGGCCGTGCTCTTCGTGCGAGTGGGCGGCCTCGGCGGCGCTCTGGTACATCAGGGTGATGAGCGCGCAGCGCGATATCAACTCGCCCAGCAATTGCGCGAGCACCTCGTTGCCCATGAGCTCGGCCATGCGCACGTGGAAGTCGCCCAGCAACTCGGTGCGGCCCGGCACGTCGGCCTGCTCGACCGCCTGCTGCTCGCGGGCCACGTGCTCGCGCAGCGCGCGGATGCGCGCGGGCGTCACCTCGCGCACGAAGGCGCGCGTCATCTCGGCCTCGAGCATGCGGCGCACGGCGAACACCTGCCGCGCCTCCTCGGCCGATGGCGCTGCCACGAAGGCGCCGCGCGCGGGCTCCAGCGTGACGAGCCGGTTCTGCGACAACTGGAAGAGCGCCTGCCGCACCAGGGTGCGCGATACGCCGAAATGGTCCGCCAGCTTCTGCTCGGCCAGTTTGGCGCCGGGCTGCAGCCGGTGCTCCACGATGGCCTTGGTCAGGCTCGCGACGATGGCGCTGGTGGTCGAAGTCTCCATCGGGCCATGATAGCCGCCGTGGCCGGATTTTGTATGCAGTTTTTGTGCACCATAAGCGGGATCGGCATCGGGGCATACCCGCACCGGGGCGGTGCGCCGGGGCCGCCTTGCGCCAGAATCCGCGCATGACACTGCCCGCCCTGCCGCCTGCATCTGCCCCGTCGCCCGCGCCGGATCCCGCCGCAGATCCCACGCGCTTCCTGCGCCACCTCTATGGCGTGGCCGTGCAGGCGGCCCTGCCCTCGGTGCGCCTGGCCGCGCACCTGCCCGCGCCGCCGCGGGGCCGCACGCTGGTGCTGGGGGCCGGCAAGGCCGGGGCCTCGATGGTGCATGCGCTGGAGGCGCTGTGGCCGGCCGAAGCGCCGCTCTCCGGTCTGGTCGTGACGCGCTACGGCCATGTGCCGCCGCGGCCTGCGGGCACGCCTGGGCGCATCGAGATCGTGGAGGCCGCGCACCCGGTGCCGGACGCAGCGGGCGAGGCGGTGGCGCGGCGCATGCTGGAACTGGCGCAGGGGCTCACCGCCGACGACCTCGTGATCTGCCTGATCTCGGGCGGCGGCTCCGCACTGCTCACGCTGCCGGCCGAGGGCCTGGCGCTGGAGGACAAGCAGCGCATCCACCGGGCCCTGTTGGAAAGCGGTGCGGGCATTGCGGACATGAACTGCGTGCGCCGGCACCTCTCGCGCATCAAAGGCGGGCGGCTGGCCTCGGCCTGCGCGCCCGCGCGCGTCGTGACGCTCGCGATCAGCGACGTGCCGGGCGACGATCCGGCAGTGATCGCAAGCGGCCCCACGGTGCCGGACGCGACGACCTGCGCCGATGCGCTGCGCATCCTGGACCGCCATGGCATCGGCCTGCCACCGGCCGTGCGCGCGGCGCTGGAGGCCGGTACGCTGGAAACGCCCAAGCCTTTGCCGGGCGAGACGCCGGAGGTGCACCTGATCGCCACGCCGCTCCAGTCGCTGGAAGCCGCGGCCGCGGCGGCCCGCTCCGCGGGCCTGGCGGTGCATGTCCTGTCGGACGAGATGGAAGGCGAATCCCGTGAGGTGGGTGCCGTGCATGCCGCGCTGGCCCGCTCGGTGGCGCGCCACGGTACGCCGTTCGCGCGGCCCTGCGTCATCCTCTCGGGCGGCGAGACCACGGTGACGGTGCGCGAGCGCCCGCCGGGCAGCGCGCGCGGACGGGGCGGGCGCGCCGGGGAGTTCTGCCTGGGGCTGGCGCGCGCGCTGCAGGGCCAGGAGGGCGTGTGGGCGCTGGCGGCCGATACCGACGGCATCGACGGCGTGGAGGACAACGCCGGTGCGCAGGTAGCGCCCGACACGCTCGCCCGCGCAGCCGCGGCGGGCCTGCGCGTGGACGATCATTTGGCGCGCAACGACGCCTACGGCTTTTTTGCAGCGCTCGGCGATCTGGTCGTCACCGGGCCGACGCATACGAACGTGAACGACTTCCGCGCCCTGCTCATACGCTAGAACAGGGCTCGCCAGGGATCAGTACCCGAGCGTGCGCCCATCCGGATTGCGCGGATCGGAATAACCGAAAAGCACGCCGTCCTTGAGCTGGATGGTCTGCGTGCGGCCCATGGAGGGCTTCAGGGCCAGTACGTGGCCGCGGGACTGCAACAGCGCCAGCGTGTCGGGCGAGAGGCCGTTCTCGATGCGCAGCTCGTCCGGCGTCCACTGGTGGTGGATGCGCGGGGCGGCCGCGGCCTCGGCCGGGTTCATGCCGAAGTCGATCACGTTGACCACGGTCTGCAGCACCGTGGTGATGATGCGCGCGCCGCCGGGGCTGCCGGTGACGAGCACCGGCTTGCCGTCCTTGAGCACGAGGGTGGGGCTCATGGACGAGAGCGGCCGCTTGCCGCCGGCCACCGCGTTGGCGTCGCCGCCCACGAGGCCGTAGGCGTTCGCCACGCCGGGCTTGGCGGCGAAATCGTCCATCTCGTTGTTGAGCAGGATGCCCGTGCCCTTGGCCACGATGCCGCTGCCGAAGTTGGTGTTCAGCGTGTAGGTCACCGCCACCGCGTTGCCGGCCTTGTCCACCACCGAGAAGTGCGTGGTCTGGTCGCTCTCGTAGGGCTGCGGCTGCCCCGGCTTGATGTCCCTGGCGGGGCGCGCCTTGTTCGGATCGATGGTTTTCGCGAGCGAGGCGGCGTACGTCTTGGAGGTCAGCCCCTTGAGCGGGATCTTCACGAAATCCGGGTCGCCCAGGTATTCGGAGCGGTCGGCGTAGGCCAGCTTCATGCTCTCGGCCATCATGTGCAGGGTCTGGGCGCTGCCCGGTCCCCACTGGGCGAGCGGCATCGGCTCGAGCATGTTGAGCATCTGCACGAGGTGGACGCCGCCCGAGGAGGGAGGGGGCATGGTGACCACTTCGTAGCCGCGGTAGGTGCCGCGCACGGGCGTGCGCTCCACCACTTCATAGTCGCGCAGGTCCTGCAGGCTCAGGGCGCCGGGATAGGGCGCCATCTCGGCCGCGATGCGCCGTGCGATCGGGCCCTGGTAGAACGCCTTGGCGCCCTGCTGCGAGATGAGCCGCAGGGATTGGGCGAGGTCCTTCTGCACCAGCCGGTCGCCGATCTTCAGGGGGGCGTCGCCCCGCCAGAAGATCTGCCGCGTGGCGGGCCAGCGGCCCATGGTTTCGCGCTCCTGCGCCAGCGTCTTGGCCAGCGTGAGGCTCACGGGAAAGCCCTTGTCCGCCAGCGCGATCGCGGGCGCGATCACCTTCGACAGCGGCTGGGTGCCCCAGGCCTTGAGCGCATGCTCCAGGCCCGCCACCGTGCCCGGCACGCCCACGGCGTAGTGCGTGTAGAGCGACTTGCCGTCGATCACGTTGCCCTTCTCGTCCAGGTACATGTCGCGGCTGGCCTTGCGGGGTGCGACCTCGCGGAAGTCGAGCGCCACGCTCTTGCCGGTCCTGGTGTCGTACACCATCATGAAGCCGCCGCCGCCCAGGTTGCCGGCGTTGGGCAGCACCACGGCCAGCGCGAAGCCCACGCCCACGGCCGCGTCGATCGCGTTGCCGCCCGCCCGCAGGATGTCCAGCCCCACCTTGGTGGCCAGTTCCTGCTCGGAGGCCACCATGCCGTTGCGCGCGACGACCGGATGGAAGACATCCATGTCCATGTCGTAGGCCCGGCCCGCCGCGCGCCCCGCCGGCGTCTGCTGGGGGGCGCTTTCCGGGGCCTGCGCGGTGTCCGCGGAAGGCACCGCCGCGCCGGGGAGATTCGCGCAGCCCGCGATGGCCAGCAGCGCGAGCATGCTGCTTCCAGCGAGCAGCCAGGGGCGTTGGAGGCGGGGGGAAGTCATCGGTCGAAGCCCTTTCCTGTCGTTGTAATGCATGCCGGGGGGGCGGAACGCCGCCGGCAGGGGCGAACAGTGTAGATCGTGTGCCCCGCAACGCACGTCACGGTCGTTACAGCCGGGCCGCGGTGCGCCAGCGAGGCATGGAGCGTGCATACACTGCTGCGTGGCGCGCGAGCGCGCTTTTTCACACGGATCCGGACACAGACAGGAGACGCCCCATGGACCTCAGTACGCACGTTCTCGACACCATGCATGGCTGCCCGGCCGCGGGCATGGCGGTTTCGCTCTACGACACCGCAGGCGGCCAGGCCCGGCTGCTCAAGGAGCTGGTGCTCAACCAGGACGGCCGCACCGATGCGCCGCTCTTCGACAACGCCAGCCTGCGTCCCGGCACCTACCGGCTGTCGTTCGAGGTGGGCGATTACTTTCGCGCGCGCGGCGTGGTGCTGCCCGAGCCGAACTTCCTCGACCGCGTGAGCCTGGACTTCGGCGTCGCCCATGCCGACCAGCACTACCACGTGCCGCTGCTGGTCAGCCCCTGGAGCTACTCGACCTACCGTGGCTCCTGAACTGCCGAGCCCGGAGGCGTCAGAGCTGTCCCTCGGTCAGCGTGTCGAGCTGGAACCGGCCCGACTTGTGCCAGAGCCAGGTGTCGGTATAGGTCACGCGGCCCATCCGCTCGGGCACGGGGTAGGGCGCCGCGGCGCGCACGGTGCGCTCGATTTCCGCGATCACCTCCGGCGCGTGGCGCGGCGCGCGCATCCAGGACAGGCGGGTGACCTGTCCGTTGCGGTCGATGTCCACCTGCAGCGTACCGATGGCGTACAGCAGGGGCGGAAGCTTGCCCCGGTAGATGCGTGCCTGGTTCAGGCCGTAGAGGTGCGTGGCGGCGTCCTGCCGGTAGGCGCGCGGATTGGCCGCGGCCGAGGTGCGCGCCGAGCCGCGCGTGGCCGGCTCCGGACCCTTGACGCCGCTGGATGCCGCGGCGGCGGGGGCGCCGGTCTCGCCGGGCGGGGCGGCCGGTTCCGGCCCCGACTTGCAGGCGGCGACGAGGGAGGCGACGGCCGCCATCAGGCCGGCCCGCAGCCAGTGGCGTGCACCGCCCGGCGAGCCGTGGGAAGAGGGGGGAAAAGGCTTCATCGGTGGTCCGTGGCGGGCTGCAGGGGAAAGTGGCGGGCATGCGCCGGGCCCCGGATGGCCCAACGCGGGGGCGTGCCATGGCGTTGACGTCCGCCCTGCACGCCTTGCTCCAGGGGCTGGCCGGGCGCCCGGCCTGTCTGGTCGAGGTGGAGTCTATCGAAGGATCGGTGCCGCGGGAGCGCGGCGCATGGATGGCCGTGTTTGCCGACGGGCCGCTGCTGGGCACCATCGGCGGCGGCCGGCTGGAATGGGATGCCGTGCAGGAGGCGAGGGTACGCCTGGCCGCGCCGGCGCAGGCCGTGCCGCCGGTGGTGCGGTTCGCCCTCGGGCCGAGCCTGGGCCAGTGCTGCGGCGGGGTGGTCCACCTGCGCTTCAGCCGCGTGGAGGCGCCGGACAGCGAGGCGCTCGCGCGGCGCCTGGCGCCCGCGCGCGCGCCGGTGGCGCTCTTCGGCGCGGGGCACGTGGGCCATGCGCTGGCGCGCGTGCTGGCGCCTCTGCCCTTCGAGCTCACCTGGATCGACAGCCGCGACGGCGTCTTCCCGCCGGACGCGGAGGCGGGCGGCGTACATTGCGAGCATTCCGAGCCGGTGCACGCGGCCGTGCCCGGGCTGGCGCCCGGATCGCGCGTGCTCATCATGAGCTTCAGCCATGCGGAAGACCTCGACGTGGTGGCGGCCTGCCTCGCGCGGCAGCGTGCGCATGGCGACCTGCCGTTCGTCGGACTCATCGGCAGCCGCACCAAGTGGGCGACGTTCTCGCGCCGGCTGGAGTCCCGGGGGTTCGGCCCGCAGGAACTGGCGCACGTCACCTGCCCGATCGGCCTGCCGGGCATCGGGGGCAAGGAGCCGGAGGTGATCGCCGTGTCCGTGGCCGCGCAGTTGCTCGCCACCTTGCCGCCCGCGCCCGGCGCGTGATGTCCCGCGCGTGATGGGGCAGCGGCAGGCACGTGCCCGGCGGCGTGGCGCCTGCGCCCGATGGGGCACTCCCGGTTCCGGCGGGAACGGAACCTGCATACACTCGGGCCACAGGTCGCAGCGGTGCAAGGCGATGCCGTCCCTCCCTCCGCGGAAGGGCGCATCCGGTGCGCGGCCTTCCCGCTGCTCAGAGCGCCCGCCGTGGTGAGCAGGTTGCCGCGCGGCCGCCCCCCGATGAGGGCCGCGCGAAGTTGAGAGCCACCATGGAAAGCTATCTCCTCGACTGGGCCAACCTGCTGCTGCGCTGGGTCCACGTCATCACCGCCATCGCCTGGGTCGGGTCGTCGTTCTACTTCGTCTTCCTCGATTCCAGCCTCACCCCGCCGGTCGATGAGGACCTGAAGCGCCAGGGCGTGAGCGGCGAACTCTGGGCGGTGCACGGCGGCGGCTTCTACCACCCGGTGAAGTTCGCGGGCGCGCCGCCGCAACTGCCGAAGCACCTGCACTGGTTCTTCTGGGAGAGCTACAGCACCTGGATCAGCGGCTTCGCGCTGTTCACCGTGTCCTACCTCTGGAGCGCCAGCACCTACCTCATCGACAAGTCGCGCATGGACTGGGCGCCGGCCACCGCCGTCGTGGTCGCGCTGGCGTTCCTCGTCGTGTTCTGGCTGCTGTACGACGCGATCTGCCGCGTTTTCGGCCAGCGGAAGAACGGCGACGCCATCGTCGGAGCGCTGGTCTTCGTGCTGGTGTGCGCGGCCTCGTGGCTGGCCTGCCACTGGTTCGCGGGCCGGGCGGCCTTCCTGCTGGTGGGCGCGATGATCGCCACCAGCATGAGCGCCAACGTGTTCTTCTGGATCATTCCGGGCCAGCGCAAGGTGATCGCGCAGATGAAGGCCGGCCAGCCGGTGGACCCGATCCACGGCAAGCGCGGCAAGCAGCGCAGCGTGCACAACACCTACTTCACGCTGCCGGTGCTGTTCTGCATGCTGTCCAACCACTACAGCTTCACCTGGAGCCATCCGCAAAACTGGCTCATCCTCATCCTGATGATGTTCGCGGGCGCCTCCATCCGCCAGTTCTTCGTGATGCGCCACGGCTGGAAGCTGGGCCGCAACGCGCACCCGCTGCCCTACGCGCTGGTGGGCTGCGCCGTCATCGTCGGCACCATCGCCGGGCTGCGGCTGTCGCAGGCGCCCGCCGCGCCGGCGGCGCAATCGTCGGCTGCCGGCGCCGAGCCCGTGGGCTACGCCCTGCTGCAGCCGGTGCTGGCGCAGCGCTGCTACATGTGCCATGGCGAGCAGGTGCAGATGAAGAACCTGCGCCTGGATTCCGCCGAATCCGTGGCGCAGCACGCCCAGGCCATCTACCAGCAGGCGGTGGTGCAGAAGCTGATGCCGATGAACAACGCCACCGGCATGACGGATGCCGAGCGGGATCTCGTGCGGCGCTGGTTCGAGGGCGGCGCGCCGGCCCGCTGACCGCTGGCGGCCTGTGCAGGCCGCGCAAGCCGATCAGGCGGACGCTGCGGCCGTGGCGGCGGAGCCCTGCCGGGCGCGCGGCGGTGCCTGCCCGAAAGCGTGCGCCAGATGGGCGGCCTGCTCTGCCGTGCGCCAGGCCAGGCCGCTCGCGCAGCCCTTGGCTTCGTGCTTGGCCAGCGCGGCGGCATTGGCCACCTCCTCGGCGTGGCGCATCGTGCCCGGCACCACGCGCGCCGCGCCGATCGCCAGCGTCGTGCAGGGGAAAAAGCGTTTCACCCCGTGCCGGTCTTCCGCCCAGATGCCGCCGGCCGCGCGCGCGGCGTCGTCGAACAGATTGAAGGCCTCGCGCGCGAAGTCCTGCACGATGCGCTGGCAGCGCTGCAGCCAGTCGCCGCTCTGGAACAGCAGCATGAAGTCGTCCCCGCCCACGTGCCCGATGAAGTCCCGCTGCGCATCGCAGTGCGCCACGGCCAGCCGCACCACGAGGCGGATCATCTGGTCGCCGCGCCAGTAGCCGTAGTAGTCGTTGAAGGGCTTGAAGTGGTTCAGGTCGGCATAGCAGGCCACGAACTCCGTGCCGCTGTCGATCAGCCGCTGCATGTGCAGGCTGATGGGAATGTTGCCCGGCAGGAAGGTGAGGGGGTTGGCGTGCCGCGCCGCCTCGATGCGGGCTTCGGTC
Organism: Paracidovorax citrulli; assembly: GCF_900100305.1. Lineage (GTDB taxonomy): Bacteria > Pseudomonadota > Gammaproteobacteria > Burkholderiales > Burkholderiaceae_C > Paracidovorax > Paracidovorax citrulli. The sequence goes on from NZ_FNEY01000047.1 coordinate 12,063, forward strand.
ACGCTGCGCACCAATTGTTCGCCCGTGCCCAGGCCCACGTAGCGGCCGTTGTCGGTGACGATGAATCCGTCGCTCAGGTAGCGCTGGTCCTGCGAGGTCAGGATGCCCACGAGCTGGTCCACGTCGCAGTCGAGTTCCACCACGCGCGGGGCCGGGTTCGCGAAGGCCGCGCAGGCCTTGCGCCCGTGCACCTCGCGGAAGTACAGCGTCGCGTAGTGGTTCATGAATTGCTGGCGGTTGATCAGCGCCACCGGCCGGGTGCCGTCGAGCACCGGCAGGGCGTGCAGTTCGGGATGCGCCTTGAAGAAGCCGGCCACCGTGTCGTTGCTGGTCTCGGCCGTGGCCGTGGGCGCGTGCACCACCAGCAGGTTGCGCAGGATGCCCGGCCGCGCGTTCTGGCCGCGGTGCGGCAGGATCGCCACGCGGCGGTCGCGCACGGCGTCCAGGGCGGGCACTTCGATCCGCCCGCGAGGCCCGGACCCCGGCCGGCCCAGCAGGTAGCCCTGGCCGTAGGGAATGTCGAGGTCGCGCAGCGCCCGCAGGTCGTCCTGGGTTTCGATGCCCTCGGCGATCAGGGTCGTGCCGAACACGTCGGCGATGCCCTTGATGGCCTGCAGCATCTGCAGGTTCCCGGGGTGGGCGCTGATGTCGCGCACGAAGTACTTGTCGATCTTCACGAAGTCCGGCCGCGTCTCGGACCAGAGCCGCAGGCTGGAGCGGCCGTCCCCGAAATCGTCGAGCGCGATGCGGGCGCCGCAGGCGTGCACCTGCTTGAGCGCCTCGCGCAGCGAGGCCATGTCGCCCACGCGCTCGTGCTCGGTGATCTCCAGCACCACGTTCTCCGCCGACACGCCCGCGGCACGGGCGGCGCCCGCCAGGGTCATGCCGCGGCACAGCGCCACCCCGCGCACCAGGGCATCCGCGCTGATGTTCACGAACAGGCGGCCTGCGCCGCCGGACGCCCCCCACTGGCGCAGGGCGATCGCCACGCACAGCAGCTCGAACTCCTGCAGAACGCCTTCCCCGAGCGCGGTCTGCAGCAGCCGGTCGGGCGTGTGCAGCGGCGTGCCCGCCGGGCCGCGGATCAGGGCCTCGTGGGCATAGACGTTGCCCTCGCGCAGATCGGCCAGGGGCTGGAACACACAGTGGAGCCCGCCTTCACGCATGAGCTGTACGAGCGGGCCCGTGCCGTCGCGCACCGCGGACGACAGAGAATCCAGCACCGCCTGTAGCGTGCTGTCATTGACGGGAGCGGTTGTTACTGCCATGAACAATTGTCGCGAAGTTACCCCCTTCGCATGACGTCGGAATGACACGGTCCGTCCCGCAGCGGGGAATCCCGTCAGGAGCGGCCCGCACGGCTGCGCGAAAACGGTGGCTGGCAGTGCCATTCAGGTCGGCAGGTGCGGATCGCAGCGGAGGTCCGCATAGGCCACGGCGTACTTGACCAGGGCCGCCTGCCCATCGATGCGCAGCTTGCGCCGCAGGTGCAGGCGGTGTGTTTCCACGGTGCGCACCGAAGTACCCATCCGTTCGGCGATGTCCTTGTTGGATCGCCCTTCCGCGAGCAGCCGGAGCACCACCGCCTCGCGCGGCGTGAGCGACCGCCCCTGGGGTGGCGCCGGCTGCCCGCCGTCCACCAGCGCGCGCACGGCTTCGCTGAAATGGCTGCCGCCCGCCCGCACCGTCTCGATGGCCTGCACCAGCTGGCCGGCCGGCGCGTCCTTGAGCACGTAGCCGCGCACGCCCAGGCCCACGGCACGCCGCACGTACTCGGCATCCTGGTGCATCGACAGCACCATCACGCGCACCAGCGGAAAGCGTTCACGGAACAGCGCCGCCAACTGGATGCCGCTGCCGTCGGGCATGCGGATGTCGGTCAGCACGATGTCCGGCGCCATGGCCTCGGCAAGTGCGAGGGCCTCCTGCACGCCGCCCGCCTCGGCGGCCACGCGGATGTGGGGCGTGGCGTCCAGGCGCATGCGCACGCCGTCGCGCACCAGCGGATGGTCGTCCACCAGCAGGACGCGGATCGGGGTCTGGCCGGGGTCGGCGTTCATGCGGGCACCTGCGAGGGTTCGATGCCGGCGGACAGCCCGGCGGCGGGCGCGTCCCGGCGGTCGAGCACCGCCAGGATGCGCGTGCCGCCGCGGCCCGATGCGATGGCGAAGCGGCCGCCCAGTCCTTCGATGCGCTCGCGCATGTTGCGCAGGCCGATGCCGCCCTGGCCGTCGCGCTGCACGCGCTGCACGTCGAAGCCGCGCCCGTCGTCGCGCACCGACAGGCTCACCCGCCAGCGCGTGAAGCGCAGCGCCACCTCCACCTGGCTGGCTCCCGCATGCATGCGGGCATTGGTGAGCGCCTCCTGGGCAATGCGAAACAGCGCCGTGCCGTGGCTGGTGGGCAGGGGCCCGGCCGGCCCGCGCAGCACGAACCGCACGCTGAACGCTCCCTGCTCCTCCACCTCCTGCGCCATCAGCGCGAGCGCGGGCGCGAGCCCGAGGTCGTCGAGCAGCGCGGGGCGCAGCCCGTGGGACACGCGCCGGATCTCCAGCAGGGCATCGTTGAGCCGCTCCAGCCCATGGTCGAGCATGTCGCGCGGCGCGTGGGCTGCGCGCGCGGCCCACTGCACCTGCGCCGTCTCCAGCAGGAATTTCGAGGACACCAGCACCTGCACCACCCCGTCGTGCAGCTCGCGCGCCACCCGCACCCGCTCTTCCTCCTGCGAGCTCACCACCCGCTGCGCGAGCCGGCGCAGCTTGGCGCTGGCCACGCGGTGGTCGCTCAGGTTGAGCGCCAGCCCCGCCAGGCCGATCAGCACGATGCACAGGGCCGCGATGCCATAGATGCGCTGCCGCGTGCCGTCGATGTTCTCCTGCGCGGCCCGGTCGATGTGGCGCAGCGTTTGCTGCACGTCGTCCAGGTACAGCCCCGTGCCCAGGATCCACTCCCAGCCGGGCAGGGTGGTCACGTAGGCCAGCTTGGGCGCCATGAGCTGCGAGGAGGGCTTCTGCCAGTCGTAGCGCACCATCCCGCCGCCCTGGCGCGCCGTGGCCAGGATGCGGTTCGCGGGCGCTTCGCTGCGCGGATCGCCCGGATCGCACAGGTCCACGCCCGACAGGCCCATCTGCCGGGCGTCCAGCAGCACGTTGCCCTCGCGGTCATAGACGAAGAAATAGCCGTCCTTGCCGAACTGCATGCGCGAGAGCAGGGCCAGGGCCTGCCGCTGGCGCTGCACGGGGTCGGCCTCTTCGGCGGCGACGCGCGCGAGCGCGCTCTGGGCCAGTTGCACGTAGTGGCGCAGTTCGGTTTCCTTGCTGTGCAGGTAGGCCGTCTCCACCAGTTCGCGCTCCTGCTGCGCCAGCTTCAGGGTCTGGTGCCGGGCCGTCGCGGCCACGCAGCCGAGGGCCACCAGGATGGGCAGGGTGGAAAGCAGCAGGAGTTTCAGCCGCAGTTGCATGGTCTGTCTCGCGAGTGGGGGATAACTATCCGCCTGATACCGGAAAGTCCGGCAAAGCGGTATGGGGGTCAGTGCCGGTATTCCATGCGGGCGTGACAACCTGTAAATATGGATGAGCGGCGGAGAAAATCGTCCTGGCCTTGAATGGGGAAGGATGAAAATAAATCGCACCGCCGTGGTGAGTCCGGTCCCCATGCCGGTGCTGTTACGTACCTGCCGGCCGCGCTTCGCCCGTCGATGGTGCGGCGTGCGAAGGTCCGTGGAACACCCGTGGAGGCCCTGTTGCGGCAGCAGGATGCGTGCCGGGGCCGGGTGCGCGGGGTGTCTCTGCGTAGGACTGCGCAAGCCGCCCTGCGTAATCCTGCGTAAGGGAAAAATGTGCTTTCGTTCCGCCGGTGTCCCGCACAGAATTCCTTCGCGTTCCCGCTTTCGCCGATATTCGATGCCTTCGGGCGGGATTATTGCGGTCGGGTGCGTGGCGGTATGGAAAAAGGGGGCGCCTGCAGTGCGCGGTACCCCCTGTGATATTTCCGTGCCATGTCTGCGTCGTTGAACGGAAGGAATGTCATGGATATTCGGAATCCCCTGCCCCGGGGCCTGGCGCTGTGCGGTGCCGCGCTCGCGGCCGCGCTGCTGGCGGGGTGCGCGGCACCCGCCCAGCGGGAGGTGCTCTCCACCACCCAGATCTACCCCGCGATCGGGCCCTACTCGCAGATGGTGGCGCACGGCAACACGCTGTACTTTTCGGGCGTGCTGCCCCTCAACGCCGCCGGCAACGCGGTGCAGGGCACCACCATCGAGGAGCAGACCCGCGCCGTGCTCGATTTCATCGGCGCCAAGCTGCGCTCCCAGGGGCTGTCGTATGCCGACGTGCTCTCCACCACGGTGTACATGAAGGACCTGGGCGAGTTCGCCGCCATGAACAAGGTGTACGGCGAGTACTTCCGCAGCGCGGCGCCCGCCCGCGCCACCGTCGAGGTCGCGCGCCTGCCGCGCGACGTGAAGATCGAGATCGCGGCCATCGTCGGGCGCCGCTGAGCCACCGGACCGATTCCAGGAGATTCCCATGACCGAAACATCCCCTGTGGCGGCCGGTGCCGCCTGCCGCATCGAACCTGCCGCCGCGACCGAACCGCGCTGGAGCGCCAAGCGCCGCGACTTCCTGCGCATGATGGGTTATGGCGCCGGCGCGGCCACGCTCGGCCCGCTGGTGGCCGCGTGCGGCAGCAGCGGCGCCCAGACCACCGCCGAGGCCCTGCGCGAGCAGCTCGTGCGCGACGAGGCTTTCTGGACCGGCGTGCAGGACATGTTCGTCCTCAAGCCCGAGAAAACCTACATGAACATCGGTACCGGCGGCTCCATGCCCAAACTGGTGCTCGACGTCTTCGATACCGAGAACCGCAAGAAGGCCGCCGATTCGGGCAGCGGCTACGGCAACCTGCTCGACCTGCGCAAGCAGGTGGCCCCGGGCTTCGGCGTGGATGCGGACGAGCTCGCCTTCTCCGCCAACACGTCCTCTGGCATGTGCCATGCCATCCTCGGCATCGACTGGCAGCGCGGCGACGTGGTCGTGACCACCAACCACGAGCACGGCGGCGGCGACACGCCCCTGAAGATCGCCACCGACCGCTACGGCATCGAGGTTTCGCGCATCCAGATGCCCGTGGGCAACAACCAGACCGCGGCCACCTACGTGAACCTGTTCGACGAGCGCATCCGCGCGCTCAAGGCGCAGGGCAAACGCGTGCGGGCGATGATGTGGTCCTCGCCCACCTACAAGACCGGGACCATGCTGCCGATCGCGGACCTGATGGGCGTGGTGAAGGCGCACGGGCTCATCAGCATCGTGGACGGCGCGCACCTGCCGGGCATGATGGCCTACAACTATGCCGAGCTGGGCATGGACTTCATGTCCGGCGCCGGGCACAAGTGGCAATGCGGCCCGGGCTCCACCGGGATCCTGATCGTGCGCAACAAGATGCGGGCCTCCAACCCGCTGCCCCTGCCCAAGTGGTTTCCGATCCACACGAGTTCCTACCCCGCGAAGGACCGCACCACCAACGGCACCGAAACCTACGACATCGCCGCCACCATCACCAGCTGCGGCAGCCTGCACACGCCGATGTTCATGGCGCTCGCCCAGGCCTGCGCGCAATGGGACGGCATCGGGCGCAAGAAGATCGAGACCTACGACCTCACGCTCTCGTCCTACCTCAAGGAAAAGATCGCCGAGCGCTGGGGCATCGACGCGCTGTACTCGCCCAAGGACGACCCGAAGCTGCTGTCCGCGCTCACGTCCTTCAACCCGTTCCCCAACAAGGCGGACGTGATGAACGCGCAGAAGGCGAGTGCCTTCGTCTCGCGCATGCAGAGCGACTACGCCCAGGGGTTCGTGATCCGCAGCGCGGACTTCCCCGTCATCGGGGCGCCGTCCAACCACTACGGCATCCGCGTCTCCACGCACCTCTGGCACGACGCGCGCGACATCGACCTGCTGGTCGATGCCATGTGGGATCTGTCGCGCAAGATCTGACCGTCCCCGCGGCGACGCCCCATGCAATGAAAAAAAGAGCGCGGGAATCGCTTCCCGCGCTCTTTGTCCTGCAGGAGGCTCGCGTCAGAAGCGGTGGCGGATGCCCACGCCGAAGCTGTTGCCCTTGGCCTGCGCGGTGATGCGGTCGTTCATCAGCATCGCATAGACATCGGTGCGCTTGGACAGGAAGTAGTCGTAGCCCACCGTGAAGGTCTTGCGGTCGATGTCGGTCTGCGTCATTTCGGTCTTCACCCAGTCCACCAGCACCTTGCCCGAGGGACCCGCGGGGATGGAGGCGCCGATCTGCATCGTCCTGGCCTTGTTGCTGGTGTTGTCGGCCTTGGCCTCGCCGTAGCTCAGGAAGGGCTTGACCATGCCGAAGTCATAGGCGCCCAGCAGCATCCAGTCCTTCCTGGTGGTGCCGAGGTAGGCGCCCTGGCCGGGGTTGGCGATCTGGTCGCGCTCGTAGAAGCCGGTCAGCGTCAGCGGGCCGCCGAAATAGAAGAAATTCGCGCCCACGTTCTTGCGGCCGTTGTTGCCCGCCTGCTCGCCGAACTGGTACTGGATGTTCGCGGAGAAGCCGCCGATCTTCGGCGTGCTGTAGACGATCTGGTTGCTCCAGCCCGTGTCGGCCGGCGTCGTCGCGGCCCAGCCCGTGCCGTTGAACAGGGGCACGTTCATGTGCAGGATCAGCGGCGAGAACGTGAACGAATCGCCCAGCGGATTGCCCACCACCGACGGCAGGAAGTTGGGCGCCATCCAGCGGCCCAGCAGCACGGAGCCGAAATCGCCCGACAGGCTCACGTTCGCGTCACGCGAGAAGAAGGTGTCGTTCGCGAAGCGGCCCTGCGTGCCCGTGTCGACCTGCAGGAAGGAGGTCAGCTGGAAGCTGGCCTTCAGCCCGCCGCCCAGGTCTTCCGTGCCCTTGAAGCCGAACCACGAGGTGGTCAGGCCTCCGCTGTTGACCACCGAGCGGCGGTCCGCATCGCCGGCCATCTTCATGGAGCCCACGTAGATGTCCGACAGTCCGGTCAGCTGGACCGAACTCTGGGCGTGGGCGCCGGCGGCGCACAGCAGCGCGGCGCTCAACGCGATCAGGTTTTTTTTCATAAGACTCCCGTCCAACGGCAAAGACAAACAAAAGGGGAAAAGGATCGGATGGAGGCACCGGAGCAGGCCGCCCGGCCGCCGCGCACCCGGGAAAGACGCGACGCGGCCACGGAATGCCCCCTCTGGCGATCGCCGTTTGTAACCAGCAATTACCGTGCCGGCAAGATGGGCATGTCCCTGCCGCAGGCGCCCGCCCGCGTGTCGCCCCGGCCCGTTCCGTCTTCCGGCACGGCGCGCGAAGCATTTGACTTCGCTCAACACGCCCGGGGCGCGGGCGCGCCACAGTGCGCACCATGTTCCCCATCCCTTCCACCGATCCTTCCGTGCCGTGCGAGATGGCCGCCGCAGGCCAGGTGCTGCGGCAGCGCCACCAACAGTCCGCTTCGGTGCTGCACCTCGACAGCGGCCGCGTCGTTTTCGGGGTGCGCGAGGAAGGGCAGCTCAGGCACCAGCTCGGTGCGGTGGACGGGCCTTTCTGGCTCGATGCCGCGTCGGCCCTGCTCGGCCAGCCCTGCCCGGTGGACATGGTGGCGGACTCGCGCGTGCAATTGCGCCGTGTCCCCCTGGAAGCGTTCCGCGACGAGGTGGCACTGCTGCCCGAGACCGTGCAGCGCCTGGTGCGCGACATGGCCGCGGGTTATCTGCAGCAGACCGAACTGGCAGTGAGCCGTCTCGCGCAGGATGCAGAGGCCCGCTGCGCCCAGTGGCTGCTGCGCCATGCCGAACCCGGCGACGGCGGCGCGCTGCGCGTCACCCTCAGCCAGCGCAAGCGCCTCATCGCCGCGCAGCTCGGCATCGCGCCGGAAACTTTCTCGCGGGTGCTGCGCCACCTGCGCGAGCACGGCCTCGTCGCCGGCACGGGCAACGTCCTGATGCTTCCGCAGCCACGCGAACTGCAGATGGTGGCCGGCGGCTGAGTTCCCGGCCGGGGCGCCGGCCTTGACCGGGGTGCCGGCGGCCGCCCATCCGGGCGCCTTCTGAACGCCGGCGCAGGCCTGTTCGCCATCGGGGTTCTCCCGGGGGTGGCCCCCGGGGTTCTACCCAAAGCCGTCCGGGGGAGCGCTGCGTATATTCGTTTGCAAGGGCCCGGCCTGTCCCGGGTATGTATTCCCCCGCAACGAACCGCCCGCTCCGCATGCTCCTTCGCTCCCGCTGTTCCCGGCCGATTCGCGCGCAGAGCGTGGGGCGCGCATGAGCGCGCCGCCCGCTCCGCCGGCGGCGGCCGGGCGCGGCCGCCTGCGTGCCTTCGCCACGGTACACGACGGCCGCGAGGCGCACTGGCACATGCCCGGCCCGCTGGTGCTGCGCGTGATCGCCGCCGCCGTGGTGGCCGTGCTGCTGGCCGGAGGCCTCGCCGCCTGGATCGTGGCACGAACCGCCCAGCACGAGGCGTTGGAGCGCCTCATGGAGCGCCAGACCGACGAGGTCGAGGCGGTCGCGCTGCTGCTGTCCAGCAAGATCGAGCAGAACCAGCGCGTGCTGGCCACGCTGGCCGAGAGCATCCCCACGCCGCTGCCCGACTCTCCGGACGCGCTCGATGCCCTGCTGGGCCAGGGGCTGCCTGCGGCGCGCTTCTTCGACGCCCTGCAGATCGCGCGGCAGGACGGCAGCCTCGGCCTGTACTGGCAGAACGGCCGGCTGCATCCCGGCGCGCAGCTCGATCCTGCCGAGCGCGACCAGCTGCGGCGCACGCTGCTGGAGGGCAAGCCGCTCGTGTCCGGCGTGATCGGCAATGGTTCCGCCGATGCCCGCATCATGTTCAGCCTGCCGCTGCGCGCGGCCGAGGACGGCGGGGTGCAGGGCGCGCTTGCGGGCACGCTGCGGCTGCAGTCGCAGGGCCTGCTGCCGCCGTCGATGGCGCTGCCGGCACGGGCCGGATCGACGCTGGTGGTCTTCTCGCGCGACGGCGCCATCCTCGCGCACCCGGACCCGGCCCGCGTCCTCGGGCTGGTGCGCAACGAGACCGGGCTGTCGCAGGTGTACGAGCGGGCGCTGCAGGGCGGGCAGGCAGCGGTGGCGGGTCGCGGGTTCTCGGAAGTGGTGGCCGGGCAGGTCGTGAGCGTGGCGGGCGTGCCGCTGCCCCAGTGGCTGGTGGCGCGCGTGAGCGATGCGCGCGCCTCGGATCTGGACCTGCTGGCCGGCGGTGGCCAGCGTGGACTGGGGGGCGCCGTGGCCGCCACGGCCTGCGCGGCGCTGCTGGCGGCCATCGCCATCGCCGTGCTGGCCCAACCCCTGGCACGGCTGTGCCGGCGCGTGGCGCGCGCCCATCCCACGGGCATCGCCGACGATGCGCCCTGGCCGGCGGGAGCCGGCGAGGTGGACGCCCTCGCGCAGGTCTGCCGGGCGCTGGTGGACGATTGCCGCATCGCCCGGCACCGGGCGGGCGTGTTGCAGGACCAGTTCCAGGCCGTGCTGGACCATGCCCCCGCCGGCATCGTCATCACCCGCGCCGGGCAGATGGTGGTGGTCGGGCTGGAGGCATGCCGCCTGCTCGGCTATGAACCGCATGAACTGCAGGGGCAGCCCGCGCGGCTGCTCTACGCGAGCGATGCGGCCTATGCCGAGCTGGGGCGGCGTGTGCGTGCCGAGTTCGCCGCGCACGGTGCCTTCGACGGAGATGTCTGCTTCGTCCGCAAGGACGGCGGAGCGGTCTGGGCGCGGGTGCTCGGCCGTGCCGTGCGCGACGGCGCCGTGGCGGAAGGGGGCGGCACGGTATGGATGCTGGAGGACCTGACGGCAGCGCGTGAGGCGCGGCGCCAGCAGGACTGGCCCGCGGGGCATGATTCCCTCACGCAGCTCGCCAACCGCGACGCGTTCCAGCAGCGCCTGCACGCCCTGCTCGCGGACCATGCGAAACGCTCCATGGTGGTGCGCGCCTCGGTCCGAAATGGTGCATTGCCTTCGGAGTCCCTGCAGGAGTCCCCCGGGCGTGCGGAGGCCGTGGCACCACCTCCTGCACCGGAATCGGGCGTTTTGCTGTTCCTCGATCTCGACCATTTCACGGTGGTGAACGCGATCGCCGGGCACGACGCGGGCGACGACGTGCTGCGCCACGTGGGCCGGCTCATCGAGACGCAGGTGCGGCATGTGGGGTGGGCCGCCCGGCTGGGCGGGGACGAGTTCGCCGTGGTGCTGCCCGGCTGCGCCCTGCCGCGTGGCCTGGCGATCGCCACCCAGCTCTGCGCGGCCGTGCACGCCTGGGAGCCGGCCTATGCCGGCCGCACCTATACGCTGGGCGTGAGCATCGGGCTCGTGCCGCTCGATGGCGGCGCCTACGACGTGCCCACCGTGCTGCATGCGGCCGACATGGCCTGCTACGAAGCCAAGCGCGCGGGCCGCAACCGCGTCGAGGTGCGGTGGCTGCGGCCGGGCCGTCCGCACGAGAGCACGACGGCGGACGGCGACGTGCAGGCCTGACCACTGGCGCGGCAGCAGGGCCTCCCGAGCCTTGCCGCGGAGCGGCCGTCTTGTCCATGACGGCGGTGGAAACATTCTGTTCTTCGGAACACGACAACATGATCGGCTACCGCGACCGCGTACCCGGCTTCGAGGCGCGCACGGCCGAAGCCATCATGCAGCGCGCGACGCCGCCCATCGCCGACACGGTCCGCGAGTTCATGCCGGTGCGCCAGGTGGACCTGGATGCGCTGTCGCGCGACCTGGATGCGCTGGACCGCTGACATGGCGGCAGGGCAGCGGCCGAAGGCGATGGCGGCGTGGTGGCTGCGGTCCGGCAGTGGCGCGAAGTTCCTGATCACCTTCCTGTCGGTGTTCGGGGCGTGGACCGCCTGGTGGTGGATCGACAGTGCCCGCACCTGTCCCCGGCAGGAGGCGGCCACGCTGCACGGCCTGTGCCTGATGCAGGTGCGCGAGCGCGCGGAGCGGGGCGAAAGCGCGGCGCAACGGACCTATGGCAGGTATCTGCAGATCCACGGCCGGGAGGCGGAGGCCCGGGCGTGGCAGCTGCGTTCCGCGCGGCGCGCCGGCCCGGCGGCTCCCTGAGGGATTGCGCCGCGGTCAGTCCGCCACGCCACCCAGCGCGCGCAGCACGTTCTCGGCGGTGGCCGGCGCCACCAGGCGCACCGGCCCGTCCGCCGAAGCGCCCTCCGGTGCATCCGCACGTGCCGCGGCCACGGCATCCCGCAGCGCTTCATAGACGCTCACGGCCAGCATGAAGGGCGGTTCGCCCACGGCCTTGCTGCCGCCCACGTTGTCCTCGCGGTTGGCCTCGTGCCACAGGTCCACCCGGAAGTGGGCCGGGATGTCGCCCGTGGCGGGGATCTTGTAGGTGCTGGGCGCGTGCGTCGCGAGCCGGCCCCGGTCGTCCCAGACGAGCTGCTCGGTGGTCAGCCAGCCCATGCCCTGCACGAAGCCGCCCTCGATCTGGCCGACGTCGATGGCGGGGTTGATGCTGCGGCCCGCGTCGTGGAGGATGTCCACGGCGAGCACGCGGCTTTCGCCGGTGAGCGTGTCGATCGCCACCTCGGTGCAGGCCGCGCCGTAGGCGAAGTAGTAGAACGGGCGCCCGGTGAGCGTCGTCTTGTCGTAGTGGATCTTGGGCGTGCGGTAGAAGCCGTCGCTCCAGAGCTGGATGCGGTTGGCATACGCGGCCTGCACCACGTCGCGCCACGCATGCGAGCGTTTCGGCGAAGTGATCCGGCCGTTCTCGAAATGCACCGCGCCCGCGCCGCAGTGGTCCAGGCCCGCGACGAAGGCCGCGAGGTTGTCGCGCACGTGGCGCGCGGCGAACTGCGCGGCCCGGCCGTTGAGGTCGGTGCCGCTGGATGCCGCGGTGGCGCTGGCATTGGGTACCTTGCTGGTGTCGCTGGCCGTGACCAGCACGTGCGCCAGAGGCACGCCCAGTTCGTCGGCCACGATCTGCGCCACCTTGGTGTGCAGGCCCTGGCCCATCTCGGTGCCGCCGTGGTTCACCTGCACGCTGCCGTCGGTATAGACGTGCACCAGCGCGCCGGCCTGGTTGAAGAGCGTGGCCGTGAAGCTGATGCCGAACTTCACCGGGGTGACGGCGAGGCCGCGCTTGAGCGTCGGGTGGCGGGCGTTCCAGGCATTCACGGCCTCGCGCCGCTGGCGGTACCGGGAGGATTGCTCCAGCCGGGGCAGCAGGTCGTGCAGCACGTTGTCTTCCACGGCCATCTGGTAGTGCGTGACGTTGCGGTCCTCCAGCCCGTAGAGGTTGGCCATGCGCACGTCGAGTGGATCGAGCCCGAGCGCACGCGCGATGTCGCCCAGGATGGTCTCGATGGCGATCACGCCCTGCGGCCCGCCGAAGCCGCGGAAGGCCGTGTGGCTCTGGAGATGGGTCCTGCAGCGGTAGGAGGCGATCTCCACGTTATCGAGGAAGTACGCGTTGTCGCAGTGGAACACCGCGCGGTCGGCCACCGGGCCGGAAAGGTCCGCGGAGAAGCCGCAGTTCACCGCCATGCGCAGCCGCAGGCCCCGGATGCGGCCCGTGCCGTCGAAGCCCACCTCCCAGTCGTAGGCGAAGGGATGGCGCTTGCCGGTGACCATGAAGTCGTCGCCGCGGTCCAGCCGCAGCTTCACGGGGCGGCCCGTCTTGTGCGCGGCCACCGCGGCCCACACGGCCATGTGGCCGGCCTGCGTCTCCTTGCCGCCGAAGCCCCCGCCCATGCGGCGGCAGGACACGGTGACGCGGTGGCTGTCGATGCCCAGCGCGTGCGCCACCCAGTGCTGCACCTCGCCCGGGTGCTGGGTGCTCGAATGCACCTGCCACTGGCCCTGCTCCTGCGGCAGGACGTAGGCGATCTGGCCTTCCAGGTAGAAATGCTCCTGGCCGCCCACTTCGAGCGTGCCCTGCAGGCGGTGCGGCGCCGCGGCCAGGGCCGCGGCCGCATCGCCGCGGCGCACGGTGACGGGCGGCAGCACGTAGCTCTCCTGCGCCAGCGCCTCGTGCACCGAGAGCACGGGCGGCAGTTCCTCGATGTCCAGCTGGACCAGCCGCGCGGCGCGGCGCGCCTGCGCCACGGTGTCGGCCAGCACGAGGCCGACCACCTGGCCCGCGAACTGCACCGTGTCCCGCGCGAACACCGGCTCGTCGTGCGCGAAGGCGGCGAGCACCGGATCGCCCGGCACGTCGGCCGCCAGCACGATGTCGCGCACGCCGGCCAGGGCGCGGGCCGCCACGGCATCCACGCCGCGCAGGCGGCCGTGCGCCACGGGCGAGAGGATGGGCGCCGCGTGCAGCGTGCCCTTCCATTCGGGCAGGTCGTCGATGTACTGCGCCGTACCCGCCACCTGGGCGCGGGCGCTTTCGTGGATCTGGGAAACGCCCACGGCGCGGCGTGCGCTGTGCGGCGTGCCGTCCAGGCCGGGCGGCGGGGCCTCGCCGGCCATCGGGCCGGCCGCGCCTTCCGCGTCTGCGCGTGCCGCCACCGGGTCCGCATCCGCGTCGCGGCTCAGGGGGCCTTCGGGGGCGGTACTGGTGGGCAGGGTGTCGTCGCGCCGGTTCATGCCTGTTCCTCCGCCTGCGCCACCGGCACGAGTTGTTCGAGCGATACGGGCAGGGCGCCGGTTCCTGCGGGGCGTTCCGGGCTCTCCAGCCAGCAGCGCCGCATCAGCGAGGCCAGCACGGCGCGCCGGTAGGCGCCGCTGGCGCGCATGTCGGAAATGGGGGTGAACTCCGCCTGCAGGGCTTCGCCCGCGCGCAGCGCGGCGGCCTCGCTCCAGGGCTGGCCGGCGAGCGCGGCCTCGGCACCGCGTGCGCGCGCCGGCACCGCGGCTACGCCGCCCGCGCCGATGCGGGCGGACTGCACGGCGCCGTCCCGCACCGACAGCAGCACGGCCAGGCAGACGGCGGAGATGTCGTCGTCGAAGCGCTTGGACACCTTGTAGGCGGCCAGCCGGTCGCCCGGCGCGGGCAGGGGCACGTCGATGCGCGCGACGATCTCGTCCGGCGCCAGCAGGTTGCGGCGGTAGCCCGTGTAGAAGTCTTCCAGCGGCAGGCTGCGTTCGCCGCGCACGCTGGCCAGCACGATGCGCGCGCCGAGCGCGATCAGCACCGGCATCGAATCGCCGATGGGCGAACCGTTGGCGACGTTGCCGCCCAGCGTGCCCGCATTGCGCACCGGCAGCCCGGCGAAGCGCTCGGCGAAGCGCCGCAGCGCCGGCCAGTGCGCGGCCAGGGCGGCGAAGGCGTCGTCCAGCGTGGCCGCCGCACCGATGGAAAGGTGGCCGTCCACGGTGCCGATGCGCCGCAGCTCCTCGGCACGGGTGACGTCCAGCACGCGCTCGAAGCGGCGGTGCTGCTTGGTGATCCACAGGCCCACGTCGGTGGTGCCTGCGACGATTTGCGCGTCGGGATGGGCGGCGCGCGCGGCCAGCAGGCCAGCGAGCGTCTCCGGCGCCAGATAGTTGGGTGCTGCGTCCTGGGGGGACGCCACGGGGGCTCGCAGTTCCCGCAACCGCTCCAGCACCGCGCCCTCGTCCACCGGCTGGGCCGGCAGTTCGGCCATCCGCCCGGCGGCGTCCAGGATCGGGCGGTAGCCGGTGCAGCGGCACAGGTTGCCCGAAAGCTCCGCCACGGCCATTTCGCGCGTGACGGCGCGGCCCTGGCAGACATGGTTCCGGTACATGCCGAACAGGCTCATCACGAAGCCCGGCGTGCAGAAGCCGCACTGCGATCCGTGGCACTGCACCATGGCTTCCTGCGCGGGATGCAGCGGTGCGGGCGCGCCGCGCCGGATGAGCGGATCCTGCGCGAGGTCTTCCACCGTCCACAGCGCCATGCCGTCGATCGCGTGCGCGAGGCGGATGCAGCTGTTCACGGCCCGCAGGCGCAGCCGGCCGCCTTCCTCCGAGCCCAGCACCACGGTGCAGGCGCCGCAGTCGCCCTCGCCGCAGCCCTCCTTGGTGCCGCAGTCGCCCAGGTCCTCGCGCAGCACTTCGAGCAGCGTGCGGTCGGGCGGAACATGGGCCAGCGTCACGGGCTGGCCGCGGCGGAGGAAGCGGATCGGTCGGGATGCAACGGTCATTCGCGGGGCTTTCTGGAGCGCGCCCCGGCGTCCGGCAGCCGGGACGGGGGCATGGGGGCCATGGACTCGAAGCGTAACCGGTCCCGGCACCGCCTGCCACCGCAAATTCGATGCCAGCGCCCGCGCTCCCGCTAGGTGTGATGTCTCAATAGGTTGTTCATCCAGGCCCGACCTGGGAAGCTGTGGTTACCAGGCCCCAGCAACTCAGGACAGGACACCGGATGAACAGTCATAAGCATGCGCGATTGACCCGCGCAGGTCGAGCCCTTCTGGTCGACAGAGTGCTCCAGCAGAACTGGACGATGCGCCAAGCCAGCGAAGCCGCAGGCGTGAGCCTGCGCACCGGCTACAAGTGGATGGCCCGCTTTCGCAACGAAGGCCCCGATGGCTTGCTCGACCGCAGCTCCCGCCCGCACCGCAGCCCCCAGGCCTGCCCACCCGAGCAGGTCCAGCTGTTCGAACAGCAGC
>NZ_FNEY01000070.1 GCF_900100305.1 Paracidovorax citrulli
GGACCGACAACGGCCCGGAATTCACCTGCCGGGCCTTCATGGCCTGGCTGCAGGCGCGAGGCATCGAGCACATCCTGATCCAGTCAGGAAAGCCCACCCAGAACGCCTATATCGAGAGCTTCAACGGCCGGTTCAGGGACGAATGCCTCAACGAGAACTGGTTCGAGACCTTGGCCAGGCCAGGGAGGTCATCGCCCTTTGGCGCCAGGACTACAACGAAGAGCGGCCCCACGGAAGCATTGGCCGGATACCACCTGCCGCATTTGCAACCAGGCACCGCGAACCATCCACCATCGATGCAGGATCAGTTAACCTGCAAAACCCTGGACCTCTCCCCAATGATTGGTATGGCTACTGGGGCAGGTCACGCGCCCTACTCCACCATCGAACAGCCCTTCCGGTTCCTGGGGCACCAGTTTGGTGAGGAAACCTAGCTGCATTACAACCGATTCCGGTACTACGATCCAAGCGCGGGGCGGTTTGCCAGCCAAGATCCGATTGGATCGATCAAAATTAATCATGAAAACATCAGAAATAAAATCCAAAGAGCAATTTATATATTTTCTCAAACAGCTTTCAAAAGACTTCTCGGATAACCCAGAGAGTTGGAGGAATGGAAATTTATCCGAATTCTTAAGCGCGATGCAAAGTTGGGCGGAGGATATGGATGGATATTATGAAAATTTAGAAATATCAGAAATTAATATTTTAAATGGATCTTGGAGAGTTTTTGCTGATATTCTTGTAGCGGCCAAAAATTACGAGTAAGAGCGATACAGACAGCACAATATCTCACGCATAGATCGCAAGACGAATACCACGACATCGCTTGATGAGCGCAAGCCACCAAGTAGAACGGGCGTACCCCCAACACCCGCAACCTCTCACCCACCCCGATTCCTCATCCAATCCGCCGTCCCCATAAAACTCTCCCGCAGCCTCGCCCGCAGCGTCTCGGGCACGCCGGTCTCCCCCATCGCCTGGTCCATGCACGCCACCCATTGGTCGCGCTCCCTGATGCCGATGGAAAACGGCATGTGCCGCATGCGCAGGCGCGGGTGGCCGAAGCGTTCGATGTAGTGGTCCGGCCCGCCGAGCCAGCCGCAGAGGAACCAGAAAAGCTTGTCGCGCGCATCGGCCAGGGTGGTGCCGTGCGCGGCGCGCAGTTCCTTGTATTCGGCCCCCCGCGTCAGAATAGTTGTCGCCTCGATAGGACTCCGGTGTTCGGAGTTCATGAAGGTAGTAGGAGGCTGTGTAGTTGTGGTCGAAGGTC
>NZ_FNEY01000021.1 GCF_900100305.1 Paracidovorax citrulli
GCATCGAGCGCGTCATGACCGACAACGGCTCTGGCTACAAAAACGCCTTCCGCGCGGCCTGCGAGGAATTGGGCATCCGCCACATCCGCACGCGGCCCTATACGCCCAAGACCAACGGCAAGGCCGAGCGATTCGTACAGACCAGCCTGCGGGAGTGGGCCTATGCCAGACCCTACGAAAGCTCAGCCCAACGCACGGCTGCCCTGCAGCCCTTCATTGACGGCTACAACTGGTGCCGGCCACACTCCGCGCTCGGCCATCAGCCTCCCATCACACGCATTCCGGGTGTGAACAACCTCGTGAGACTCAACACCTAGCGTTACAGTGTCGCGGCCGATTTCGCTCACGAGGTAGAGCAGAGTACGGGGTTAGACCTGCCCTCTAAAGGTAGGCACTTAACTCAAGGCTCCCCGTCGGCAGAGTCGCGCGGCATCACCCAACGGCAAGACCTGACTACAAGAACAGATCCATACAAGTACTTAAGGGGGAGCATGGACAGCCTTACAAGGGCGGAAGCTGAGGCAATCCTGTCAGAGCCGCACTACTGCGAAGACGCATCACCGGACGACTGGGTGCTCTTGGAACGACCCAAGGGAGCATTTAGTTTTGAACTGGGGCTACTGAATTCGAAAGGTGAGAACGCAGGGCTCGTGGTCGCGATCCATTTCTTCCGCCAGCCGACCACACGTCTCATCACCATCAAGATGACGGTGTTCAAACAGCATCGCAAGCAGCTACCGGTCAGGGTCTATCAACTCCAGATTACGGCCAAGAGCTACTGTCCAGACGACTGGCACGACGAAGCCCATGAGCACTTCGGAGATGGACGCGATCCAGTCCCACAGTGGAGAGAATGGCGTTCCTTTCCTGATATTCTGAAATTTTTCTCCCACCGAACCAACATCCAGTTCCGCCCCCCACTTGAAGACCCCGAATACCTGAGGCTCAAGCCATGATTTGCAGCAACCTACTCAAATTAACCGGATTTGCTTGCCACCCCATTGACGAGCAGGGTTCGCTTGCGCAGATCGTGACCCCGTTTTCTTTTGCTGATGGTGACCCTTTCCCTGTATACGTTGAGACGTTCAGCAATGATGTTCATCGGTTCTTTGACGACGGGTTGACGCTGCTCCATCTCATTGGACGCGGCATGAAATTCGAGTCTGGACACAAGTTGCGGTTCTTGAGCAACATTGCGAGCAAGCACGGAGCGACCCTCAACGAGGGTGGGGTGCTAGAGGTACTGTCTAAAGCATCGCAGCCCGCAGAAGCGTTTGCGCGGTACATAGCGTGTTTGGTAGCAATCACGACCTGGGAAGAAGAGCACCAAGGCGTAGATGCTGATGGGTCAGCTTTCGCTACCATGGTGGCGCATGCACTCATGCAACTCCACCCCGAGCAGGAATTGGAGCAGCGGCCTAGCTATGTCGGAAGCTCAGGAAAGCGGCATGAACTGGACTTCAAGATCGGTGGGACGGGATACGTCGCAGTCAAGCCATCGCCGCAGTCGGCAGCTCCGGCACTGTACAAATTGGTGGACATAACCAACCGCGAAAGCAACGCGCATGAATCTCTTGCCGTCGTGGTAGACGACAGGTTCGATAAGGAAGGGGCGAAAAGTACCCAACAGGTTTTTAGAGGCATTGCGAGCCGGGTCATCGGCTATAGCAAGATTGCACCTCCAGAGCCTTCTGTAGTTCACTGAGCATTCTTACCCAGCCACAAAGCCCGCCTCGTACGGGCTTTTTTACGCCTCCACCGGTCCAGCGTTGTACGCATCCATCAACGCCAAGAAGAAAACTTCGATGCTCTGCAATCTGCCACGCGCGCAGCATCCAAGCGTCACAAGATCGCCAAACTAAAGCGGCGCCAAAGCAGCACTCACCGCGACCACTTCCGCTCGGCCTTCGGCTCCACGGTGATGTCCACGTGCTTCTGCACTTCGGGCCGGCCGGTACGGGGGTTGGTATCCACCACGTCCTCGAGCGTGATCTTGCTCACTTCGGCCTGGGTGTCTGCCTCCAGATCCTCCAGCACCTCGCCCACCCGCTTCTCTGCGGCATCCACCTGTTGCTGCGTGGCGGGAGACGGCGTGGTGCGGGACAGCATGGCGGGGTTCCTTGGAGAAAAGAAGGAAGGGATCGGGGCCGTCAGGGCCGGGCCTGTGCAACCGCCGGGAAGCCCTGCAGCCATCCGCAATGGGGAGGCAGATCGGCCGGCTCCGGCGGAGGCGCCGGAATGTCGGGCTCGACGGGCTGGTCGCCCTTGTCGGCAGGGGAACGGTGCAGGGAAGGCATGGGGAATGGGGAACGAGAGGGAGCGACGGCGGAAGAGCCTGCTCAGAAGCCGCTCATGACGGATGCCGCGAAGTAGGCGATTCCCAGGCTGGAGAAAAGCACGAATCCGGCCACGACAGTCAGCATTTCTTTCATGTTCGTCCTTCAATGGCGGAACATTGCCGGCCGGCACCGATGCGAAATGCACCGAAGATCGCGCCACGGCCGGCGCGGAATTCCTGTAACGGGGCTGGGGCAATGCCGCCCGAGCCGCCTTTTCCTGCTGGCCCGCCGCGGGATGATCCATCACCGGGCCTGGCCACTTGTGTTCAATCTTGGGCACCTGCCGGAGGAGGGGAACAATTCCCGTCTCCTGCAGGCACAGCCGCTACTGTATGAAAACCCCCAATTCCGCTATGTAGGACGAATGCGGGTTCGATGTCGGACGGGTGATCTGAAAAGAAAAACCGGGGGCACCCCCGGCCTCGTGCACGGCAGTGGTCAGCCTTCCTGGCGGCGGATCAGGGCACGGCCGCTGTCGGTGATGACCAGGTCGCCGGTGGCGTTCTTGGCGATATAGCCGCGCTCGTAGAGTCGGCCGGACAGATGGTGGCGCAGGGCCTCCGGCACGCTGATGGCGCGGCCGATCTCCAGTTGCTTGAGGGCTTCGAGCTCATCGACCGTGGGATCGAAGTGGGGGGCGTGGTAGGTGCCGCTCGTGTGGTTTTGCATGTGCCGGTACTCCTTGTTGTGACGATAGGCAGGGAAACAGAGCCTGCAAGCCTGCTCTACAGCAGGTGTGACACAGCCTAGCCCGCGGTCGCGGGCGATGCAACCGGACAGGGCGCCGTCGCGGTCAAGTCGCGGCCATGTCCTGCAACCACGCGGCGAACGCCGCGACCACCGGCGGCTGGGGCTGGGCGGGAGTGACGAAGTAATAGCCTCGGCCTCCCCGCGGCGCGCGGTCGCAGGCCGGCACCAGTTCGCCCCGGGCACGCTCGGGCTCGATCAGCATCAGCGGTACCAGCGCCACGCCCAGGCCGTGGGCGGCGGCCACGGCGGACATGGAAAAGAGCTCGTAGCGCGGGCCGTCCAGGGCATGCTGTGGGGCATGCACCCCCATGGATTCGAACCACTGGCGCCAGGCCAGCGGCCGCGTCGTCTGCTGCAGCAGCGGCAGTTCCGCCAGGGCTTCCGGCGGCAGGGGCCGCCCCTCCGGCAGCAGCGCGGGGCTGCAGACCGGAGCCACATCCTCCTGCATCAACCGCAGGGCCTGGGTGCCGGGCCAATTGGCCACCTGCTCGGGCGTGCCGGCATAAAGGGCCGCATCGAAGCCCGCATCCGCGAAAAGGAAGGGCCGCACCTGGGTCTCGATGTGAACGACGATGTCGGGATGCCGCTCGGCCAGCCGGGGCAGGCGGGGCACCAGCCAGCGGGTGGCGAAGGTGGGCACGGCGGCGAGGCGGATGGAACCGCCCTGCCCCTGGTGGGCCATGACGTCGAGCGTGTCGCGCTCCAGGCCTTCGAGCCAGCGCCCGACCTGGGCGGCGTAGTGCGTGCCGGCCGGCGTCAGCGCCACGCCGTGGCGGGTGCGGCGGAACAGCGCCACGCCCAGGAACTCCTCCAGCGCCATGATCTGCCGCGACACGGCGCTTTGCGTGAGGAACAGTTCCTGGGCCGCCCGCGTGTAGCTTTCATGGCGGGCGGCGGCTTCGAAACAGGCCAGGGCCTGGGTGGACGGCAGGGTGCGGCGCATGGCCGGATGCTACACAGGTATTCCAAAAGCTCATTTCTGGATGCGAGTTCATCGCTTGCCGCAGCCCATCCACAAGGCATAGCATCCATGCATTCCGAGTGACATGCCGAACCGGCAAATCACATCTTTCGCCCGATTTCAAGGAGACACACCATGGCCCGCCCTGCAGCCTTCCACTGGGAAGATCCCTTCCTGCTCGACCAGCAGCTCAGCGACGACGAGCGCATGGTGCGCGATGCCGCGGCGGCCTACTGCCGCGACCGGCTGGCGACCCGCGTGCTGGAACAGTTCCGCCACGAAAAGACCGATACGGCCATCTTCCGCGAGATGGGCGAGCTGGGCCTGCTGGGCCCGACCATCCCTGAGCAGTACGGCGGCCCCGGGCTGAACTATGTGGCCTACGGCCTGATCGCCCGCGAGATCGAACGCATCGATTCGGGCTACCGCTCCATGGCCAGCGTGCAGAGCTCGCTGGTGATGGTGCCGATCTTCGAGTTCGGCACCGAGGCGCAGAAGCAGAAGTACCTGCCGAAGCTGGCGAGCGGCGAATGGATCGGCTGCTTCGGACTGACCGAACCCGACCACGGATCCGACCCCGGCAGCATGGCCACGCGCGCCCACAAGACCGCGGGCGGCTACAAGCTCAAGGGCAGCAAGATGTGGATCACCAACAGCCCCATCGCCGACGTGTTCGTCGTCTGGGCCAAGGAGGTGAGCGAATCCGGCGCCGTGGGCCCGATCCGCGGCTTCGTGCTGGAAAAGGGCATGCAGGGCCTCACGGCGCCGGCCATCCACGGCAAGGTGGGCCTGCGTGCCTCCATCACCGGCGAGATCGTGATGGACGATGTGTTCGTGCCCGAGGAGAACGCCTTCCCCGAGGTACAGGGCCTCAAGGGTCCGTTCACCTGCCTGAACAGCGCGCGCTACGGCATCGCCTGGGGCGCGCTGGGCGCGGCCGAGTTCTGCTGGCACACGGCGCGCCAGTACACGCTGGACCGCAAGCAGTTCGGCCGGCCGCTCGCCGCCAACCAGCTCATCCAGAAGAAGCTGGCCGACATGCAGACCGAGATCGCCATCGGCCTGCAGGCCTGCCTGCGCCTGGGCCGCATGAAGGACGAAGGCACGGCCGCCGTGGAGGCCACTTCCATCATCAAGCGCAACAGCTGCGGCAAGGCGCTGGACATCGCCCGCATGGCGCGCGACATGATGGGCGGCAACGGCATCAGCGACGAGTTCGGCGTGGCACGGCACCTGGTGAACCTGGAGGTGGTCAACACCTACGAGGGCACGCACGACGTGCATGCGCTCATCCTGGGCCGCGCCCAGACGGGCATCGCCGCGTTCGCGAACTGACGGCGCCATGGACGCGGCTCCCCTGCCCTCCCCCGCGCCCGCGGCCGGCGCGCTCGCCGGTATCCGGGTACTCGACCTCTCGCGCGTGCTGGCCGGACCGTGGTGCACCCAGGTACTGGCCGACCTGGGCGCGGACGTGGTCAAGGTCGAGCGCCCCGGCCTGGGTGACGATACGCGCCAGTGGGGCCCGCCGTTCCTGAAGGATGCCCAGGGCCGCGAGACGGACCAGGCGGCCTACTTCACGGCCTGCAACCGCAACAAGCGCTCCATCACCATCGACATGGCCCACCCGGAAGGCCAGGCACTGATCCGTGCCATGGCGCTGCGGGCGGACGTGGTGGTGGAAAACTTCAAGGTGGGCGGGCTGAAGCAGTACGGGCTGGACCACGAGAGCCTGCGGGCCCTGAACCCGCGGCTCATCTACTGCTCGGTGACGGGCTTCGGGCAGGACGGCCCCTATGCCGCCCGGGCCGGCTACGACCTGATGGTGCAGGCCTTGACCGGCCTGATGGACATCACGGGCCGGGCGGACGGCGAACCCGGCGGCGGCCCGCTGCGGGTGGGCGTGGCGGTGATCGACCTGTTCACGGGCCTGTATGCCAGCAATGCCATCCTGGCAGCACTGCATGCCAGGCAGCACACTGGCGAGGGCCAGCACATCGACATGGCCCTGCTGGACGTGGGCATGGCCGTGCTGGCCAACCAGGCCGCGGGTTTCCTGGCCACCGGGGAATCGCCGCGGCGCCAGGGCAACAGCCACCCGAGCCTGGTGCCCTACCAGGACTTTCCCACGGCCGACGGCGCCATGCTGCTGGCCATCGGCAACGACGGCCAGTTCGCGCGCTTCTGCACGGCCGCCGGCCGGCCGGAATGGGCATCGGACGCGCGGTTCAGGACCAATACCCTGCGCGTGGTGCACCGCGCCGAACTGGTGCCGCTGATGGAGCCGGTGACCCGCACGCGCAGCACCGCGGAATGGGTGGCGCTGCTGGAGGACAAGGCCGTGCCGTGCGGGCCGATCAATAGCATCGCCCAGGCGTTCAATGATCCGCAGGTGCGCGCGCGCGGGCTCGCCGTGGAGCTTCCGCGCCGGCCGGACGGCAGTGCAGGTGCCGATGGCATCGCCACCGTGCGCGGCGTCGCCAGCCCGTTGCGGCTGTCGGCCACGCCGCCCGTGCTGCGCCATGCGCCGCCCGCGCTGGGGCAGCATACCGAAGAGATTCTGGCGGACATGGGGCTGGACGCGGCCGCCGTGGCCCGTCTGCGCGGCGCGGGGGTGGTGTAGCCGTCCGGCTGCCGCGCGGATCGCGGCACGGGCCGACAGACGGCCTGGATGGAAGTCAACCAGAATACGGGGCGACGCGTCATATTGCCGTCATCCTTCGCCCGGCCGGCGGTCTGCCGGCCGGGCACCCGTCCACCACGGACCGGCCCGCCCCCGGGGCACCGGAGCCGCACCTGCAGCGAAAGCCCCATGCGCCCACCTGCCCTCCTCCTCAAGTCCCTGGCCGCCACGCTGCTGGGCGCCATGGCAGCGGGCTGCGCCGTGCCGGGCGATCCGTACTACGGCTACGGTTCCGGTCCGGCCTACGGCGCCCCCTATCCCGTCGGCCCGTCCTATCCCTACGGCGGATCGGTCACGGTGTATGAACAGCCCACCTACGTGGTCCCCCGGCCCGGCTATCCCGTGGTCGTTCCCCCGCCGGGGTATGTGGTGCGTCCCTCCCCCTGGGACGACGCCTGGCGCGAGCGCCGGGACCGCGACGAGAGGGAGCGCGCATGGCGCGAGCGGCGAGACCGCGAGGCCTGGGAAGCCGGCCGCCGCCAGGAACGCGAGCGGGAACGGGAAAGGCAGCGGGAACGCGACCGGGCCAGGGGGCCGGGTCCGTCCCTCAGCGGCACGCTGCAGGACGAGGCCCGCCGGCAAGCCGATCAGCAGCGCTGGCGCGACGACATGCGCTCCCGGGGCCGGCTGCCTCCGCAGGAGGCACCGAACCGTGTCTTCCCGAGACCCTGAAAACCATGCAAGGACAGCTGCCATGACCCCTGCCACCACCCCGGCGCGCATTCCTTCCAGGCCCTGCGCCGGCGTCCTGGGCTGCGCCGGCCTCGCTGCGGCGCTCTGGCTGGCTGGCGCGCCCGTCCAGGCCCAGGTCCTGCGCTGCACGGATCCCGCGACGGGACAGGTGACCTATACGGACGGCAGTTGCGGCCGGGGTGCGGCCGCGCGCGAGGTGGAGCCGCGCAAGACACCCGAGGAGATCGACCGGGAACGCGAGCAGGCGCGCGCCGCATTGGAGACCAAGCGCCAGCGGCAGGAGGCCGAGGCCCTGGCCGAGCAACAGCAGGCGTTGCGCGAGGCGCGCGAGTCGCGGGCGCGTGCCGGACGCGAGGTCTCCACCGACCCGGCGCGCTCGCCCGAGTGCGCGCGTTCGCGCCGCCAGCTCGACCGCGTCGCGGCCGAACCCGGCCAGGGCAGCTATGAGGCGCAGGCCCGCCTGTCGGCGGCGCAGCGGCAGATGGAGCTGGACTGCCTGGGCTCCGCAGGCTACACGCAGGTGGAACGCTCGCGCGGCAACGGTGGTGCCACGTATGGCACGCAGGACATCCATGTGCCGCCCGTGGTGGTGGTGCCGCGGCATCCCGTGGTCGTGCAGCCGGCCGTGCCCGTGCCCAAGCCGCCGGGCACGCAGTGCAACGTGTTCCGGTGCTATGACGGCAACGGGAACATCTATCCCCGTTAAGCGCTGCGCAACCCCTCGGCCACGGTCGGATACCGCAGCCGCACCCGCAATTCCTTCGCGAGCCGCGTGGCATCGAGCCGGCGCGATTCGCTCATGAAGCTGAGCAGCATCGGCGAGAGTTCTTCGCCGGCCTGGGCGCGCGTGATCCTGCGCGGGCGCGGCAGGCCGTACAGGTCTGCGGCCAGGTCGAAGTAATCGCCCATCTTCAGACCACTCGCGTCGCTTACGTGATAGATGCGCTGCGCACGCCCCCGCCACAGGGCGGCCACGCACGCGCGGGCGAGGTCGTCGGCATGAATGTGATTGGTATGCACGTCGTCCTCGCGCACCAGCGCGGGCGTGCCGCGGCGCAGCCGTGCCTCGGGCGTGCCGCCCTCGCGATCGGGCGCATAGATGCCGGGAATGCGCAGCACGCTCGCGCGCACGCCCGCCCGGCCCAGGTGGCGCACCGCGCGCTCGGCGTTCACGCGGCGCCGGGCCCGCGGCGTGGCGGGCGCGACGGGCCGCGTCTCGGGCACGCGCGCGCCGCCGCAGTCGCCATAGACGCCGCTGGTCGAGCCGTACACCAGTGCGCGCGGCAGGCTGCGTAGCCGCAGCACGCGCGCCAGGGCCACGGTGCGGGGGTCGGTCCACCATGCGGTGCCCGCATCGCGCTCGCCGGGCGGCGGCGCCAGGTGCAGCACGCGCGTGGCGAGGCCAGCGAGGCGCCGCAGGGTGCGCACGTCGTCCAGATCACCCACGAGCGGCACGGTGCCGGCCGCGCGCAGTCCGGCCATGCGCGCGGGGGTGGAGGTCAGCGCCAGGACGCGCGGCCGTGGCGCGCCCTGGCCGGCCTGCAGCGCGCGCACGGCGCGCAGGCCCACGTCGCCGCAGCCGACGACCAGCACACGTTCACGGCGGAAACGCGCCGGCAGCGCGCCGAGGGGGTTCAGGTTTGAGGGCAAAATCCAGATCCGGCAACGAAGAGACACGCAAGGATAACGACCCCATGAACACCGCAGCGACGGCCGCAGCCTCCCACCAGATCACCGTGCAGCCCAGCGGCCGTGCCTTCACCGCCCAGGCCGGCGAAACCCTGCTGGGCGCTGCCATCCGCAGCGGCGTGGGCCTGCCCTACGGCTGCAAGGACGGCGCCTGCGGTTCCTGCAAATGCCGCAAGCTGAGCGGTTCGGTGGTGCACGGCGAACACCAGTCCAAGGCCTTGACGCCCGAGGAGGCCGACGCGGGCTTCGTGCTCACCTGCTGCGCCCAGCCGCTCACCGACGTGGTGCTGGAATCGCGCCAGGTGACCGACGAGAGCGCCTACCCGGTCAAGAAGATGCCCGTGCGCGTCTCCACGCTCACGCGCGCGTCGCACGACGTGATGGTGGTGCGGCTGCAGTTGCCCGCCGCCGACACGTTCCGCTACCACGCGGGCCAGTACGTCGAGTTCATCCTCAAGGACGGTGCGCGCCGCGCCTATTCGATGGCCTGCGCGCCGCACACGCAGGAGGAGGCGCCGGGCATCGAGCTGCACATCCGGCACATGCCGGGCGGCCGTTTCACCGACCATGTGTTCGGCGCCATGAAGGAAAAGGAAATCCTGCGCGTGGAAGGCCCCTTCGGCAGCTTCTTCTTGCGCGAGGACAGCACCAAGCCGATCATCCTGCTCGCCTCGGGCACGGGCTTCGCGCCGGTGAAGGCGCTCATCGAGCAACTGCGCTTCAAGGGCATCGACCGGCCCGCCACGCTGTACTGGGGCGGCCGCCGCCCGGCGGACCTGTACATGGACGCCTGGGTGCGGGAGCGCCTGGCGGACATGCCTCAGCTGCGCTACGTACCGGTGGTGTCGAACGCGCTGCCGGAAGACGGATGGACGGGCCGTACCGGCTTCGTGCACCAGGCGGTGATGGACGACCACGCCGATCTGTCGGGCCACCAGGTGTATGCCTGCGGCGCGCCCGTGGTGGTGGAGTCGGCGCGCAAGGCGTACAGCGCCGAGCGCGGGCTGCCGCCGGAGGAGTTCTACGCGGACGCCTTCACGTCCGAGGCCGACAAGCACGGCGATACCGTCGCCGCCTGAGCGGCGCCTGCTTCGGCGGCTCCCGACAGGGGCCGGGCCGGCCGATGCGGATCAGCCCATCGCACGGCACAGGTCGGCGCAGCGCCGGCACATCGCTGCGCAGGCCTGGCAATGCGCCATGTCGTGCCGGGAACATTCGTTGGCGCAGGCGTCGCACAGGCGGGCACAGAGCGCGCAGATTTCGTAGGCATGCGCGCTCTCGCGTGCCATGGCGCCGGCGGCCACGCGGCACAGGGCCGCGCAGTCCATGTCGAGCGCGATGCAGCGCACCATGTGGCGCGGCTCGGGCTCGCGCAGGCAGGACGCTGCGCAGGTGTCGCATGCATCGGCGCAGTCGTTGCAGGCACGGATGCAATCGGCGTAGCGGGACGGGGGAAGCGTGTTCTGGGATGTCTGCATGCAGGATCTCCGGGAAGGGGATGCGGCCTGGGGCCGATGGACGCGGGCGGCGCTACGTGCGGGCGGCGGGCCCGGCAGCCGAGCGCCGCGGCGCTCGATATGTCCTTTATAGAAATCGCCGCAAGGTGATGCTGTAGGACACCGCACCGAAGCTCCCGGCGTCGGACGCGCGGTTTTTCTGCACAATGGCGGCCATGACGCACCGCAGACACTTCCTTCTCTCGGCGACGGCTGCCGCCGCCTGTGTTTCCCCCCTGGCGCTGGCCCAGGCCCCCGCGCACGACGCTCCCATCCGGCTGATCGTTCCCTACGCTCCGGGCGGCCCGCTCGATGCCACCGCCCGGCTGCTGGCCGAGCGCGTGCGCGACTCGCTGGGCACGGTGATCATCGACAACAAGGCCGGCGCCGGTGGCAACATCGGCGCGGATGCCGTGGCCAAGGCGGCTCCGGACGGCCTCACCATCGGGCTGGCGGCCACCGCCACGCACGCCGTGAACCCCTGGCTCTACAGCCGCATGCCCTACGACGCGGCCAAGGATTTCACGGGTATCACGCAGATGGTCCGCGTGCCCAACGTGCTGGTGATGAACGCGGCCAAGGCCGAGCAGCTGAAGATCAACACCCTGGCCGACCTCATCGCCTACGCCAAGGCCAACCCGGCCAAGCTGAACTACGGCAGCGGCGGCAACGGCAGCGCGGGCCACCTGGCCGGCGAGATGTTCAAGCAACGCGCCGGCATCTTCGCGCTGCACATTCCCTACCGCGGCGCGAGCCCGGCGCAGCTGGCGCTGCTCGCCGGCGAGGTGGACTTCAACATCGACAACCTCGCCGCCGCGGCCCCGAACATCCGCGCGGGCAAGATCAAGGCGCTGGCCGTGACCTCGCTGCAGCCGTCGCCGATGCTGCCGGGCGTGCCTCCGCTGTCGGACACGTTCAAGGGCTTTTCCATCGACACCTGGTGGGGACTGGTCGCTCCCGCGGCCACGCCCCGTCCGGTGATCGCCAAACTCAACAAGGCTTTCGTTGCGGCACTGAACGCCCCGGAAACCAAGGCCCGCTTCACCGCGCTCATGGCCGAGCCGGTGTCTTCCACGCCCGAGCAGTTCGATGCCTTCATGGCATCCGAGCGCGCCAAGTACCAGCAGGTGGTCAAGGCGTCCGGCGCGAAGGTGGACTAGGGCTCCAGCCGGGTCCGGCGGCCACTTCCACGCGCTGGCCTGCCACGCGTTCGAGTGCAGCGGCCGGCACCCGCTGTGGCGCCACTTCCGCCAGGGGCCGCAGCACGAAGGCCCGCTCGTCCGCACGCGGATGCGGCACCAGCAGGCGCGGCGATGCGATGCGCGCGCCGCCATAGAAGAGCAGGTCGAGATCCAGCGTGCGCGGCGCGTTGCGGTAGGGGCGCTCTCGCCCCGCATCGGCCTCGATGACCAGGAGCGCATCCAGCAAGGCCGGGGCTGTCAGTCCGGTGGACACCAGCGCCACGGCATTCAGGTAATCCGGGCCCTGCGCATCCACCGGAGCGCTCGCATACAGCGACGACACCGCCTGCAGGCACGTGGACGGCAGTCCGGCCAGCGCGGCCACGGCCCCGGCCAGCGCGGCCCGGGCATCCCCGAGATTGGCGCCCAGACCGATGCCGGCCAGGACCGGCTCCCGGGACACGCCCATGGCCGTCCCGGGCATCAGGCGTCGGGTGCGCCCTGCGGCGCGCCATCGCCCCCGCCCGCAGGCTTGCGGCGGCGCCGACGGCGCTTCTTCACGGCACCAGAATCGCCGGCATTGCCTTCGGCGCCATCGTCGCCGGCGGGCGCCTGCGGCGCATCATCGGCGGCGGGCGCGCCCTCCTGCGGCACCGGCTTGGGCACGCGGCGCACCACGGGCTGGTTCTTGCGCTGGCGCTGCTTCTGCTCCTCGCGCACCTGGTCGATCATGTCCTCCCGGCGGGCTTCATCGGCCAGCTGGAACTCCTGCCACCAGTCGGCCAGGGCCTCGTCGATCTCGCCCACATCGGCGCGCAGCCGCAGGAAGTCGAAGCCCGCGCGGAAGCGCAGGTGCGTGACCATGCTGAATGGCGTGGTGCCCACGCGCTTCTCGAAGCGCGGCTGCATGACCCAGATCTCGCGCATGTCGGCGGCCAGCTTGCCGCGGCCGGACACATCGCCGATGCGCTGGTCGAACACGTCGTCGATCGCGCCCTGCAGCGCCGGGAACGGATGCTCGCGCTGCGCGAGGCGGCGGTCCCATTGCGTCTTCACGTCCTGCCAGAGCACGCAGGCGAGCAGGAAGCTCGGCGCGACCGGCTTGCCCTCGCCCACGCGGCGGTCGGTGTCGGCCAGCGCGGCGCTCACGAAGGACGTGCCGGCCCGCTCCACCACCACGTCCAGCAGCGGGTAGATACCGGTGGCGAGGCCCAGCTTCCTGAGCTGCTCGATCGTGGCGATGGCATGGCCCGTCTGCAGCAGCTTGAGCATCTCGTCGAACATGCGGCTCTGCGGCACGTCGGCCAGCAGCGCCTGCGACTCCACCAGCGGCGCCGCGGTCTTGGGCTCGATCGTGAAGCCGACACCGGCGAGCTTGGCCGCGAAGCGCACGGCGCGGATGATGCGCACCGGGTCTTCGCGGTAGCGCGTGGCCGGGTCGCCGATCATGCGGATCACCTTCTTGCGCGCGTCCTGGATGCCCTTGTGGTAGTCCACCACCACCTGCGTGGCCGGGTCGTAGTACATCGCGTTGATGGTGAAGTCGCGGCGGGTGGCGTCCTCGTCCTGCGGGCCCCAGACGTTGTCGCGCAGCACGCGGCCGCTGGCGTCCACGGCGTGCTGCATGCCCGCCAGAGCGGCCCTGGAGGTCTTCTCGTTGCCGCTGACCTGCTCGGCCGCGGCATTGTCGAGATAGGCGCGGAAGGTGGAGACCTCGATCACCTCGTGCTCGCGGCCGCGGCCGTGCACCACGTGCACGATGCGGAAGCGCTTGCCGATGATGAAGGCCCGGCGGAACAGGCCCTTGACCTGTTCCGGCGTGGCGTTGGTGGCCACGTCGAAGTCCTTGGGCTTGAGGCCCAGCAGCAGGTCGCGCACGGCGCCGCCGACGATGTAGGCCTCGTAGCCGGCCTGCTGCAGCGTGCGCACCACCTCGGTGGCGCGGCGGTCCACGAGTTCCGGGTCGATACCGTGCACGGAGGCGGGCACGTCCTCGCGCTTGCCGAAGCGGTGTTTCCCACGGCCCGTGCCCGGCGCGGCCTTGCCGAGCAGCTTGTCGATGAACTTCTTGATCATGGTGTTGGCGTAGAAAACAGGTCCAGGATGCGCCAGCCGCGCTGCTGCGCCAGTGCGCGCAGGCGGGGGTCGGGGTTGGTGGCGACGGGATGGTCGACTTTTTCGAGCAGGGGCACGTCGTTCATGGAATCGCTGTAGAAAGTGCTTTCCACATCGCTCCAGGTCCAGCCGCGGGCGGACAGCCATTGTTCCATGCGCTGCACCTTGCCTTCGCGCATGGAGGGCACACCGCGGATGCAGCCGGTGATCCAGCCGCTCCCGTCGCGCTCGAGCTCCACGGCCAGCAGTTGTTCCACGCCCAGGGCCTGCGCGATCGGGGCGGTGACGAACTCGTTGGTGGCCGTGATGATCACGACCTCGTCGCCTGCGCCCTGGTGGGTACGCAGCAGGTCGAGCGCCTGCGGCAGGATGGCCGGGCCGATGACCTCGCGCATGAACTGCGCGTGCGCCGCCGCGGCCGCCTCGGGCCCGTGCCGGCGCGCCGCATCCACCGCGAAGCGCACATAGTCGTGCACATTCAGCGTGCCGGCCACGTAGTGGTCGTAGAACTCCTTGTTGCGGCGCCCGAATTCGGTGCGGTCGTTCCAGCCGATGCGGATGGTGAACTCGCCCCACTCGTAGTCGGAGTCGAGCGGCAAAAGCGTGTGGTCCAGGTCGAAGAGCGCGAGCCGGGGGCGGCGATCTGGGGAGGCCGGAGTGTCGGGGGTCATGCGGGCATTCGGTGCGAAGGGGAACTAAGCGTCGTCGGCAGCGGCGTCGGCCCGCTATTCGGATTCCAGCATGGTCTTGAGCAGGGGGATCGTGATGGCCCGCTGCGTGCGCAGCGCGAAACTGTCGAGCTGGTCGAGCAACTGCATGAGGCTGCCCAGGTCGCGCGAGAAGCGGCCCAGCATGTAGTTCACCACGTCGTCGCCCAGGGCGATGCCGCGGGCGTCGGCTTCCTGCCGCAGCACCGCGCGGCGCTCGGTTTCGTCCAGCAGGTGCAATTGGAATATGTGGCCCCAGCCCAGGCGCGTGCGCAGGTCGTCGCGCAGCGGCAGGTCCGCGGGCGGCAGTTCGCCGGCGGCCAGCACCCAGCGCGGCGCGCCGACGGCGGGGCTGATGGCGTTGATGAACCAATTGAACGCCGCGGCCTGCTGGGCGGTGGAATACAGGTGCACCTCGTCGAGCAGCACGGCGGACCAGCGCTCGTCGAAGGCCGTGGGCAGCATCACCGACGCGTCGAGCCAGCCCACCGTGCAGCCCTGTTCGCGCAGCGCCTCGCGCACGGCTTCGAGCAGGTGGGTTTTGCCGCTGCCCGACTCGCCCCAGAGGTAGGTGGGAACCGGCGAGCGCACCGGCGCCGCGCCCGAGGCCGCGTCCCCCTCCCCCACCGCGATGCGCAGATGCTGCAATGCCTGGGCGTTGGCGCCGGGAAAGAACCGCGCCAGCGTGGGTCCGGTGGACAGGCCGATGTCGAGCGCGAGCTGCTTCATGGGAGCCCTTGCAGGCCGCCGGGTACGGCCACCGGCGCGCGGCGGGCCGGCGGCACGGGTGCGTGCACGGCGGTGGCGCGGAACGGGGAAAGCGGCAGCGGCATGGATGGAAAACGGACGAGGATCAGGGGCGGCAGGGTGCATGGCCACCGGCCGTGCGCACGCCGCAGGCCGTCCCGGCGACGCGCACCGGGGAAAGCGGCGAGGCCCGGCAGCCCGGGCAACCCGCGATTTTAGTCTGCTGCAGAGGCCGGCGCCGCCACGCACCGGCCACCCGGGGCGTGCACGGCCGAGGGGGCATTGGGCCGCGATGCCGGCGCGGCCTTAGAATCCGCGCGATCCGGCCCGCCCCGCGGCCCCCGCACCACACCATCGAGCCCATGAGTTCCTCCGCTTCCTCCACTCCCATTTCGTACAAAGACGCCGGCGTCGACATCGACGCGGGCGACGCGCTGGTCGAGCGCATCAAGCCGCTGGCGAAGAAGACGATGCGCGAAGGCGTGCTGGCCGGCATCGGCGGCTTCGGCGCGCTGTTCGAGGTGCCCAAGCGCTACAAGGAGCCGGTGCTGGTTTCCGGCACCGACGGCGTGGGCACCAAGCTCAAGCTGGCCTTCGAGTGGAACATGCACGATACGGTAGGCATCGACCTCGTGGCCATGAGCGTGAACGACGTGCTGGTGCAGGGCGCCGAGCCGCTCTTCTTCCTGGACTACTTCGCCTGCGGCAAGCTCCATGTGGACACCGCCGCCGCGGTGGTGGGCGGCATCGCCCGCGGCTGCGAGCTGTCGGGCTGCGCGCTGATCGGCGGCGAGACCGCCGAGATGCCCGGCATGTACCCGGACGGCGAATACGACCTCGCGGGCTTCGCCGTGGGCGCGGTCGAGAAGTCGAAGATCCTCACCGGCCGCGAAGTGGCTGCCGGCGACGTGGTGCTGGGCCTGGCCTCCGCCGGCGTGCACTCCAATGGCTTCAGCCTGGTGCGCAAGTGCATCGAGCGCGCCGGAGACTCCGCCCCCGCCACGCTGGACGGCAAGCCCTTCAGGCAGGCCATCATGGAACCCACGCGCCTGTACGTGAAGAACGTGCTGGCCGCGCTGGCGCAGCACCCCGCCGACGCTGGCGGCATCAAGGCCCTGGCCCACATCACGGGCGGCGGCCTGCTGGAGAACATCCCGCGCGTGCTGCCCGAAGGCCTCGCCGCCCACCTCAAGGCCGGCAGCTGGCCGCAGACCGAACTGTTCGCCTGGCTGCAGAAGACGGCCGGCATCGACGACATCGAGATGAACCGCACCTTCAACAACGGCATCGGCATGGCGGTGGTGGTGTCCGCCGCCCAGGCCGAGGCCGTCGCCGCCACGCTGCGCGCGCAGGGCGAATCCGTGCACGCCATCGGCGTGATCGCCGAGCGCGGTACGGGCGCCCCGGTCGTGGTCGCCTGATCCGCCAGCACATCCCACATCCCTTTTCGCGCCATCCCATGGAGCCGCTTCCGACGGCCGACCCGGCCCCCGCCGCGCCGACGCGCGGCGTGCGTACCGCCAGCTACCTGCTGATGGGTGGCGCCCTGCTGCTCGTGATGTGGCAGGGCCTGCTGCCCGGCCTGATCTGCGCCTGCCTGGGCTTCCTGCTCACCCGCTGGCTCGCGCCACGGCTGGCCGGCGCCCTGCCCCGCGGCTGGCAGGCAGGCGGCCGCGCCTTTCGCTCGGGCCAGGTCGCGGCCGCCACGCTGGTGGGCATTGCGCCGCTGGTGCTGGTGGCGCTCGCAGCCACGCATTCGCGCACCTACATCGTGGAGGCGCCGCAGCAATACCGTGAGCTGCTCGACTTCCTCGCGCGCACCGTGCTGGAACTGCGGCAGAAGCTGCCGGCCGACATTGGCGCGCACCTGCCCGAGGGCGCCGCGGAAATCCAGCGCACCATCGCCGGCTACCTGGGCGCCAAGGCCGGCGCGCTGGCCCTGGCCGGGCGTGTCTGGCTGGCGGGCCTGCTGCATGCCTACGTGGGCCTGCTCATCGGCGCACTGGCCGCCGTTCGGCCGCTGGACGGTACACGCGGGCCGATCGCGGTGGCGCTGGGCGAGCGCATCACCTACCTGGGCGACGCCTTCCGGCAGATCGTGGCGGCGCAGTTCTGGATCGCCACGTTCAACACCCTGCTCACCGCGCTGTTCCTGCTGGCCATCCTGCCGCTGTGGGACCTGCGCCTGCCCTACACCCCCGCCCTCATCACGCTGACCTTCCTGGCGGGCCTGGTGCCGATCGTGGGCAACCTGCTGTGCAACGCGGTCATCACCATCGTGGGCCTGTCGGTTTCGCCGACCGCGGCCATCGCCTGCCTGGCCTTCCTGGTGCTGATCCACAAGGCCGAATACGTCATCAACGCGAAGGTGGTGGGCCAGCGCACGCACATGGGCGTGTGGGAGCTGCTGTCGGTGATGTTCGTGGCCGAGGCGGTATTCGGCCCTGCGGGGCTGGTGGCGGCGCCGCTCTTCTACGCCTACCTGAAGAAAGAGCTGGAAGCCGTGCGGCTGGTGTGACGGCCACCACGCGCCGAAGCTTGTCCGGAATTGATCGGTACAGGTCCGCGCACGGCCGGACTTCCGGGCGGCCTGGCGGCACCATCAAGGCAATCGAAACACCCAACCGCCTACGGGAGATTGCCATGAAAGCCTGTCTGTTAGTGATCGACGTGCAGGAGTCGTTCCGCCACCGCCCCTTTTTCTCGGAAGACGGCCTGCCCGCCTACCTCGCGGCGCAGAACGCGCTCATCGAGGGCTGCGAGGCGCGCGGCATTCCGGTCGTGCGGATACTGCACAGCGATGGTCCCGAAGAGGCATCGAACCCCTTCGCGCCTGCATCCGGGCATGTACGCCCCCTGGCCGGGCTGGCCGGGTCCGCGCCCGCGGCGGAATTCACCAAGCACCGCCACAGCGCGCTGGTGGGCACCGGCCTGGACGTCTGGCTCACGCGCCAGGGTATCGGCCGGCTGATCGTGAGCGGCATCCGCACCGAACAGTGCTGCGAGACCACCACGCGCCACGCCAGCGACCTGGGCTGGGAAGTGGACTATGTGGGCGAGGCCACGCTGACCTGGGACATGCGCCAGCCCGACGGCCGGGTGCTGACGGCGGCGGACATCCTGGCCCGTACGGAGACCGTGCTCGCAGGCCGCTTCGCCACCCTGTGCACGGTGGCCCAGGCGCTGTCCCGCGCGGGGGCAGGCACTGAAGCGGCCCTTGCCGGAGAGGCGGCATGAGCGCCGTGGAGGCGATGGACGGGCAACCCCCGCCTGCCTCCATCCGGGTGGCGCTCCTGGCGTTCGACGACGTGGAGGCGCTGGACCTGGCGGGCCCCTACGAGGTTTTCACCACCGCGGCCCGCCTGCATGCGCGCCATCAGCCCGGCACGCCGCCGCTGTTCGACGTGCGCTGCGTGGCCCGTACGACCGCCGGCGGAGTCGTCGTGCGGGCGCGCGCAGGCCTGCGCATCGTGCCGGACGGCGATTTCAGCGACGCCGTTCTGCCCGATGTGCTGATCGTGCCGGGCGGCGTGGTGGACGATGCCATGCGCTGCCCCGATACCCTCGCCTGGATCGCGCGCGCCGCCGCCAGTGCCCGGGTGACGGCCTCGGTCTGCACGGGCGCCTTCCTGCTCGCGGCCGCGGGTGTGGTGCGGGACGGCGCGGTCACCACGCACTGGGAGGATGTGGACGACCTGCGCAGGCAGTTCCCGCGGCTCGACGTGCGCACGGGCGTGCGCTGGGTCCAGCACGGCGGTGCCGGCCGGCTGTTCACTTCGGCGGGCATCAGCGCCGGCATCGACCTGTCGCTGCACCTGGTGGAACGCCTTGCCGGCCGCGCGCTCGCCGGACGCACGGCCCGCCAGATGGACACGCCCTGGCATCCCGATCCTCAAGGGGTATCGCACGCATGAACGGCGACCGGCCCGGCCCGATCCACGTCGTCTTCGCCTTGCTGCCCCACAGCCTGGTACTGGACTGGGCCGGCCCGGCGGAAGCGCTGCGCATCGCCAACCAGTGCCTGCACGCGCAGGGGCTGCCCGAGCGTTTCGTGCTGCGCTTCGCGAGCCCCACGCCGCAATCGGTGACTTCGGTCGGCGCTGTGCTCAGCGGACTGGAGCCCCTGCCCACGGCATGGCCTGCCGCCGCCTGGGTGGTTCTGATCGGCCTGCCCGGCGCGGCGATCGACGTGGCGACCGCAGAGGCCCGCGCGCTGCTGCACTGGCTGCGCGGCCTGCGGCCGGAACGGAGACGGCTCGAACTGCTGACCATCTGCGCGGGCTCGGTGCTCGCGGCCCATGCCGGGCTGCTCGCGGGCCGTCGCGCCACCACGCACCACCAGCACCTCGCGGAGCTGCAGCAGGTGGAACCGCGCTGCGACGTGGTGGCCAACCGGGTCTTCGTGCCGGATGCCCCGCTCTACAGCAGCGCGGGCGTCACCACCGGCATCGATCTCGTGCTGCACCGCATCGCGGACGAATGCGGCCCGGCCATCGCCGCGCAGGTGGCTCAGACCATGGTGGTGGCGTTGCGGCGCGGCCCCCACGACCCGGAGTTCTCGCCGTTTCTCGCCCACCGCAACCACCTGCACCCGGCGCTCCACCGCGTGCAGGACGCGGTGTCGCAGCACCCGGCCGGAGACTGGAGCGTTCCGGCCATGGCCGAGGTCGCGCATGCATCGCCCCGCCATCTCACCCGCCTGTTCATCGACCATGCGGGCATCGCCCCCCTGGCCTGGCTGCGCACCATCCGGCTGGCCACGGCCGAGGCGGCACTGAACACCGGCCACACGGTGACGCAGGCCGCGGCCCTGGCCGGCTTCAGTTCGGACACTCAGCTGCGCCGGGCATGGCACCGGTTCGGGCGCGGCGGTACGCCGTCGGAGCCGGCCCGCGCCTGAGCGCGCTGTTCCGGAACGCCGCGTGCGCAAGCACACGCCATCGGTGGATGCTGCCCTTCAGCCCAAGATTGGTACGGCCGTCAAGCGCGTTCTGAAAGCCGGCGGCTCCGACTTCAGGTTTCCAGCCCTTTCGGGAACTGAGGCGGCCGCGCTCATGCAGGCTGCCGGCATCGTGAACGAGAACGGGAAGCTCGCGAAGCAATACCCGTGGCGAAAGCAAGGCTGCATTCGACGGCGACAAGGATCTCCAGATTGCCGTGCAGGATCTGGCCTGCATCAAAGGGGGGTTGCTGGTGCCAGGCGACAAGCTTCTCGGTGACATGGAACTGGCAGAGGCCAGGAAGCGCCTGGAGGAAGCCGAGAGGCAGCGGACTGCGGCAAGCCCGGCGGGCTACGAAGTAGCGTCAGTCGTCGAAGAGCCGCCGCGTCTCCGGCACGCGGGCCGCCGCCTCGGCCTCGCGTGCTTCCTCATCCGTCAGCAGATTGCCCACGCGCACCCCCAGCAGCCGCAGGCGCTTGTCCAGCGGCACGCGCTTGAGGCATTCGCCCGCCGTGCGGCGGATCGCGGCGGCGTCGCGCGTGTAGGCCGCGATGGTCTGGTCGCGCGTGGCGATCCTGAAGTCGTCGTAGCGCAGCTTGATGCCGATCGTCTTGCCCACGTAGCCCTTGCGGCGCAGGTCTTCGGCCACGCGCTCGCACAGGTCGGTGAAGATGCGGCCGAGTTCCGCGCGGTCGCGCACGGCGTGCAGGTCGCGGTCGAAGGTGGTCTCGCGGCTCATGGAGACGGGCTCGCTCTCGGTCACCACGGCCCGGTCGTCGCGCCCCCAGGCGGCCTCGTGCAGCCAGGCGCCGTACGCCTTGCCGAAGGTGCGCACCAGCCAGTCGCGCGGGCGCGCCGCGAGGTCGCCGATGGTGTGGATGCCGTAGGACTGCAGTTTGGCGTCGGCCTTGGGGCCGATACCGTTGATCTTGCGGCAGGCCAGCGGCCAGATCGCCGCCTGCAGGTCGCCCTCGTGCACGATCGAGATGCCGTTGGGCTTGTTGAATTCGCTCGCCATCTTGGCGATGAGCTTGTTGGGCGCGACGCCGATCGAGCAGGTCAGGCCCGTGACCTCGAAGATGCTTTTCTGGATGAGCCGCGCGAGCACCCGCCCGCCCTCGCGCTGGCCCCCGGGCACCGCGGTGAAGTCGATATACACCTCGTCCACGCCGCGGTCTTCCATGACGGGGGCGATGGAGAGGATCACGTCCTTGAACTGCCGCGAGAAGCGCCGGTAGGACGCGAAATCCACCGGCAGCAGGATGGCCTGCGGGCACAGCCGCGCCGCCTTCATCAGGCCCATGGCCGAGCCCACGCCGAACTGCCGGGCCGGGTAGGTGGCGGTGGTGATCACGCCCCGGCCCACGTAGTCGCGCAGCAGCGGAAAAGCCTCCACCGGGATCTCGGACTCGCGGCCGGCATAGGCCCGGGCGAGTGCCTCGTCCTCGCTCCGGCGGCCGCCGCCGATGACGGCCGGCAGGCCCTTGAGCTGCGGATAGCGCAGCAGCTCGACCGAGGCGTAGAAGGCATCCATGTCCAGGTGAGCGATGCGGCGCGGCAGGGACGCCGCCGCCGCGCCGGCGGGAAGGGCCGCGGCCTGCGGCTGCGCGGACGTGTCAGGGGATGCGCTCACGGAACGCATTGTGCCGCGCCCGCCCGGCGCCTGCAGCGCACCGCGGCGTGCCCCGCCGCGGCCCGGGCATTCGTTCAGCGGACGGTGATGATGTCGCGGTGCATGGGCGCCAGGAGCGCCAGCAGCCGGCTCTGCTGCGCGAAGGGAATGCCCTCGGCGTCCATGGCATCCTGCAGCAATTCCACCAGCACGTTGAAATCGCTCCGGCGGATGCGCAGGTCGGCATGGGCGTCCTTCATGCTGACGCCTTCGTATTCGCAGGGCCCGCCGGTCACCACGCACAGTTGCGCGGCGATGCTGTCCTTGAGCGCGCGCGGGCGCACCCCCTTGAAGATCGGGCCGATCTGCGGATGCACGACGGCGGCATCGATGAGCCGGTCCACCACGCGGGCGATGCGCTCGCGCCCGCCCAGCGCTTCGTAGAGGCCGGGGGGTGCCGGCAGCACCGAGGTATCGACCGGCTGGCGCGGGACCGGCGGGGGAATGAGGAGGGCCTGGGTCGGCGGCGCGTCCTGCGCATGGGCAGGCACGATGGCGCCCGGCAGGCCGCCGCAGGCGAGAAAGGCCGCGCCCGCGGCCACGGCGTAACGGAGGAAGATCATGGAGTGGTTCCTGCCGCGCATGTCAGTAGGCCGCCTGCAGCGACAGGTAGGCGCCGCGCTGGCGCCGGTAGGCGGTCACGCCGGGCACGACGCGGCCCAGATCGACGTAGGCCAGCGTGATGGAAAGGTGCTTGCTGGGCGCCCAGACCACGAAGATGTCGCGCCAGTCGTCCTCGCGCAGCGCATCACCGAGCCCCGCGGCGCGGCCCAGCGCCCGCAGGTTGTCGGGCTTGAAGCGCCATTCCGCGCCCACCGCCAGGTCGCGGCGCAGCAGATACGCCACGGAGAACTCCGGCTGCAGCGAGCGCCCCGACCTGGCCGGTCCGCGGCCACCGAAGCCCAGCAGGCCGTTCTGGTTGGCGTTGGTGGAGCGCAGCGTGGCGTGCACCAGCAGATTGCGGTCGAGCAGCAGCTTGGTGGCGCTCACATAGACATCCGTGCCCTTGGTGTCCGCGCCGAGGAACTGGATCACGCTGCCGGCCGATGCCGGGTGCAGCCGCTTGTGCTCCATCCCCACCGAAATCTGCGGCATGGGCGAATCGGTGTCGAGGATGGCGTCGCCAACCAGCCGCACCTTGGCGCCGACGATGTCCATCTTGAGGTGCAAATCGGGCTCCACGCCGAACGGTGCCACGGCATTGAGCGCGGATGCGGGCGCCGCGCCGAAATCCTGGCGCGCCACGGACAGCTCCACCCGGTCGTACAGGCCGAGCGCGAGGCCCGAGCTGGTCAGGCCGTAGTCCCGCGTGCGCAGCCGCGTGGCGAAGGCGCTCACGCCGATCTCGCCCTCCGTCGCGTTGGTGCCGATCACGGCCCAGGGCGTGAGGCCCCCGCCCGCGGCACCGGAGATGGAACTCACGCCGCCGGTGAGCGGCAGCTTGCCTGTTTCCGCCCCGCCGGGGGCGGACAGCGCCATGCCGAGCATGGCCAGCACGGGCGCGCGGAATGCCCGCATCGCGAGCCTGCGACGAAACCTCATGGGACCCACCTCCTGGAGCGCAGTATGCCAGCGCCCCCGCTGGCGCGGTACCCCGGACCACCCCGCCCCATCACTACGGGGAATCCCGAAGCAGGGAATCCATCCGCACGGGCCGGACGTAAAGAAGGCGGCTTTCCGAAAACCAGAACTCCAGCCCGGGAAAGCCGGTCGGCCCGCAGGCTTTTGCAGTGCGCGCATCTCCGCAGCGCCCCTGCCCTTTCCCATCACCACCAAGGAGTGTTCCCATGCGAATCCATCTTCCCCTCGCGATCGTCGCCACCCTGGGCCTGGCGGCCTGCAGCCACATGGGCAGTGCCCCGATGGGCGCGTTCTCGCAGGCATCCCTGCCCGCGGCGGTGCAGGTGCCCGCCGGCCACAAGGTGGCCCTGGAAACCGTGGGCAAGGGAGAAATCACGTACGAATGCCGCGCCAAGAAGGACATGGCGGGCGACTTCGAATGGGTGTTCGTCGGCCCGGACGCGAAGCTCCATGACCGCAGGGGCGCGGTGGTGGGGCGCTATTGGGGCCCGCCCGCCACCTGGGAAAGCAGCGACGGCTCCAAGGTGACCGCCACGCAGGTGGCCGTGGCGCCCGCCGGCACGGGCAACATCCCGCTGCAGCTGGTCAAGGCGAACCCCGCCACGGGCATGGGGGCGATGCAGGGCGTGGCCTACATCCAGCGCGTGGCGACCCAGGGCGGCGTGGCGCCGGCCATGCCCTGCGCGGCGGGCAACGCCGGGCAGAAGCAGATCGTGAAGTACCAGGCCGACTACATCTTCTGGCGCGCCGCCTGAAGCGCATCGGCCGGTCCGGATGAGGAAAGGCCCCGGGCCTCGCGGCGCCGGGGCCTTTTGCCGCACGGCGGATCAGGCGCTCGCGTTCAGCCGGAACATGGCCACGGTATCGACCAGCTGCTGGGCCTGCGACTTCAGGCTGCTGGCCGCCGCGGCACTTTCCTCCACCAGCGCCGCGTTCTGCTGGGTGGCGTTGTCCATCTGGCTCACGGCCTCGCCCACCTGGGCCACGCCCTCGCTCTGCTCCACGGTCGCGGAGGTGATCTCGCCCACGATGCCGCTCACCTTGCGGATCGAATCCACGATCTCGGTCATGGTCGTGCCGGCCTGATCCACCAGTGCCGTGCCGCTCTGCACCTGGGCGACACTGGCCGTGATCAGTTCCTTGATCTCCTTGGCGGCGCTGGCGCTGCGCTGCGCGAGACTGCGCACCTCGCCCGCGACCACCGCGAAGCCGCGGCCCTGCTCACCCGCGCGGGCCGCCTCCACGGCCGCGTTCAGCGCCAGGATGTTGGTCTGGAACGCGATGCCGTCGATCACGCCGATGATGTCGCCGATGCGCGCCGAACTGGTATGGATGCCGCGCATCGTCTCCACCACCTGCTGCACCACGGTGCCGCCCTGCGCGGCCACGCCGGCCGCGCTGCGCGCGAGCTGGTCCGCCTGCCGCGCGTTGTCCGCGTTCTGCCGTACGGTGGAGCCCAGCTCCTCCATGGACGCAGCCGTCTGCTCCAGTGCGCTGGCCTGGCTTTCGGTGCGCTGGCTCAGGTCGGCGTTGCCCTGCGCGATCTGCACGCTGGCACTGGCCACGTTCTCGGCATTGAGCCGCACCGTGCCCACCACCGTCCCGAGCTTGCGGGTCATGGCGGCGAGCGCGTGCAGCAGCCGGGCCACCTCGTCGCGGCCCTGGGGCTCGACCTGCGCGGTCAGGTCGCCGTCCGCCACGGCCTCGGCGATCCGCACGGCCTCATCGATGGAACGCGTGGTGGCGCGCGTGACCATGGCCATGATCCACAGCGCCGCCGCCGCCAGCGCCGCCAGCACCGCCCCCAGCACCAGCATGCTCTGGCGCATCCGCGCGATCTGGCTGTCCAGCGATTGCTCCAGCACATCGAACGACACGCCCACCAGCTCGAACTGGGTGTCGATGATGCGGGTCATGCGCGCGACCCAGTCGGTGGACGGCATGCTCAACACGTCGGCCTTCACGATGTTGTCGTCGGCCAGCTTGAACCCTTCCTGGGCCGCGGCCAGCGCGGCGTCCCGGGCCTTCTCCACCGTGGCCGGCAGGCTGCCGCCGGCCGCCAGCTCGAGCGCCTTGCGGGCATCGCCGTAGTATTTGCGCACCCGGTCGGACAGCGCCTCGATGCGCGCCCGCTCCTCCGGAGCGACTTCGCCGCGCGCCAGCACCAGCGCGCCGCGCGCCCGCATCTGGCCCAGCGATTCCGTGAGCTGGGGCAACTGCCCCAGAACGGCCTTCTGCAGGTAATGCGTCCGGATGTCGGTATCGCGCGCCAGGCCGGAGCTGTTGGCCACGTCGTCGATGAGCCCGAGCATCCGCTCGATGAGCGCCGCGTGCATGCGGTTGCTGTCCGCGCCGCGCAAGGTCTTGCCCGCCACGCCGGAGGCCAGCGTGTTCCAGTCGCCCTGGATGCTGTCGAGCCGCTGGCCCAGGGCGCTGTCGCCCAGCCCCGCGAGGACCTGCTTCGCGCGGCCGATGGAGGCCTCGACCTCCGCCTGCTTGGCCTGGCGCGGTGCCGCGGCAGAGTCCGTCCCCCCGAGCAGGGATGCCGACAGTCCGCGATGTTGCTGGGTCAGCTGAAGCAGCTTGAGCAGTTCGCGCGCCGGAGCCAGCCCGTTGCGTTCCTGCAGCGCCGTCTGGATGTCGGCCAGCGTGGTGCGCATCAGCAACACGGTAGGCAGGAGGAACATCGCGAAAGCAATGCATCCGATCAGCACGAACTTGCGTGAAAACTTCAGGTTGCCGATCCAGTGGGTCATGGCTTGAAACTTTTGGTAATTGAATGCATTCTTGCCATAAACAGCAAAAATGGGAAAACGGGAGCTCATTCCCCAAAAACGGGAAAAACGCCCCGTCGAGGGGCGTTCTTGCACCAATTTTAAGCCTTCTCGGTAAAAATTGCTGTAGGTCAACCACTAACCCTGAAAAGCTGGTCTAAATGAAAATACATTTCGTTTCTTATTAATTATTTTTTGGCTCGCCCGCCATCTCTCTCTCTACGGCGTCCCCGATGGCACTTTCATGCAGGCAGGGTGGACGGCAACAGGATGGAACGGTCCACCTGGTGGATGTCGGTATGGCCGCAGAAGGCCATGGTGATGTCCAGCTCCTTCTGGATGATCTGCAGCGCCCGGGTCACGCCCGCTTCGCCGAAGGCGCCCAGCCCGTACAGGAAGCTGCGCCCGATCAGCGTGCCGCGCGCGCCCAGAGCCCAGGCCTTGAGCACGTCCTGCCCTCCGCGGATGCCACCGTCCATCCACACCTCGATGTCCTTGCCGACGGCCTCCACGATGGCCGGCAGCGCATGGATGGACGAAGGAGCGCCGTCGAGCTGCCGTCCGCCATGATTGCTGACCACGATGGCGTCCGCGCCTGTTTCCACCGCGAGCCGCGCGTCGTCCGCGTCCATGATGCCCTTGAGGATGAGCTTGCCTCCCCAGCGCTTCTTGATCCACTCGATGTCGCGCCAGTTGAGGCGAGGGTCGAACTGCTCCGCCGTCCACGATGCCAGCGATGAAAGATCGCCCACGCCCTCGGCATGGCCCACGATGTTGCCGAAGCTGCGCCGCTTCGTGCCCAGCATGCCGGCGCACCAGCGCGGCTTGGTGGCCAGGTCGAGCAGGTTGGCCAGCGTGGGCCGGGGCGGCGTGGACAGCCCGTTCTTGATGTCCTTGTGGCGCTGGCCGAGGATCTGCAGGTCCAGCGTGACCTGCAGCGCCGAGACGCCGGCAGCCTTGGCGCGGTCGATCAGGCGCTCGACGAAGTCGCGGTCGCGCATCACGTACACCTGGAACCAGAAGCCCGGCCCCGCATGCTGCGCCACATCCTCGATGGAGCAGATGCTCATGGTGGAGAGCGTGAACGGCACGCCGAAGGCCCGCGCGGCGCGCGCACCGAGGATCTCGCCGTCGGCGTGCTGCATGCCGGTGAGGCCCGTCGGCGCTATCGCCACCGGCATGGCCACGTCCTGCCCCACCATCCGCGTGCGCGTGGTGCGGTTTTCCATGTTCACCGCCACGCGCTGGCGCAGCTTGATCTTCTGGAAATCCTCGGAGTTGGCGCGATAGGTGCTCTCCGTGTAGGAACCGGAATCGGCATAGTCGTAGAACATGCGCGGAACGCGCCGGCGGGCGACGGTGCGCAGGTCTTCGATGCAGGTGATGCGGGACAGTGGACTCACGATGGGCGCTCCTGGTTATTGTTCTGCCATGCGGCCGGCTCCTGCCTGGGGAGCGTGCGCGGGCAGGGGCATCGTAGCGGCGGCGACTGCAGGAAGGGCTGAAGTTTTTTCCCTGCACGTGATGCTTTTGCACGCA
Source organism: Paracidovorax citrulli (assembly GCF_900100305.1). GTDB lineage: Bacteria > Pseudomonadota > Gammaproteobacteria > Burkholderiales > Burkholderiaceae_C > Paracidovorax > Paracidovorax citrulli. The sequence continues at coordinate 27,865 of NZ_FNEY01000021.1, forward strand.
TCGCGCGGGGCCGACCGGAACTGCCGAGCCAGTTGCTAGCGCCGCGCCAGCGCCACACCCGCGATGGCCACGGCGAATCCCACCACCTGCAGGGCCGTGAGCGTCTCGCCGAAGATGGCCCACGCCTGCAGGGCCGAGAGCGGTGGCACCGCGAGCACCAGCGCCGCCGTGCGCGTGGCTTCGCCGTGGCGCATCAGCCAGATCAGCAGCGTGGCACCGCCGATCGAAAGCACCAGCACCGAATAGGCGAGATAGCCCCAGAGCAGCGGCGAACCGTCCCAGCGTGCCTCGCCCAGGCACAGCGCCATCAGCACCAGCACCGCGATGGAACCCAGGTTCTGCACCGCGCTGGCACTGCGCAGATCGCCGGCAGCCAGGGGCGACTTCTGCACCATGGAACCCACGGTGAGCGCGAGGATGCTGCCAGCCGCGGCCAGCAGCACAGGCAGCGAGAGCGCCGCCACCTCGGCGCTGGCCGACAGCCGCGGCCACAGCACCATGGCCACCCCGCCGAACCCCAGCGCCAGCCCCGCCCAGGTGGACGGCCCGAGCCGGCGGCGCAGCACGGCCACCGCGATGAGGGCCGTGAACAGCGGCTGCAGCGCCCCGATGAGCGCCATCACCCCGGCCGGCAACCCGCGCGACATGGCCCACCAGCTGGGCCCCACGTAGAGACCGTTCATGAGCGCCCCCGCGGCGAGATGCAGGGCGATGCGGCGCGGCCCGCGCGGCCATTCGACGCGCGCCCACCAGGCCGCGGCGCCGAACAGCACCGCCACGCCCACGAAACGCGCGGCCAGGAACCAGAACGGATCGGCATGCGCGGACACGCCCCCGCCCCACCAGGAAGCCCGTGGACCAGATCACGACGAAAAGCAGCGGAGCGATGGCATGCATGCCGGTTCCTTCCTCAAGGGGAGCAGTATCCCTGGAACCGGGGCCGCCCGGGCGCGGCAGCTCGCCACGCGCGGGCCACCGCCGCAAGAGTCGCTTCAGGGGCGGGGCCCTTTCACCACGCCCGCTCCCCGCACCTCGATGCGGATCTCGTCCACCACCTGCCCTCCCGCATCCACCAGCTCCACCCGGTGGCGTCCGGGCCAGGGCAGCCAGGCCCATTCCGCCCCCCGGCCCTGCACCCGGCCGTCGATGCGCCAACGCAGCGTCCCCGGCACGCCGCCGCCCGCGGCGGCGAACTGCAGGCGCTGATGGGCGGGAGGGATGTCGGGGTCCAGCGCCACGATGGTGCCCGTGGCGGGCGACACGATGCGCGGCTGCGGGGCCTGCAGGCCGTCCGGCGCACCGCCCTCGCCGGCTGCCGGCTCCGGCGCCGCGCGCCCCCGCCGGACGGTGCCGGGGCCCGCATCCACGGCGAAGAGCGACTGCTGCGTGCCGGCGAGGAACCATTCCTGGCGCGCGCTTTCCAGCAGGCGCGTGCCGCCCGGCTCGGGGCCGAAGCGCACGGCGGCGCGGACCAGCCCGGGCGGTGGCTCGGGCGGGCGGCTGCGCACGCCCCGGCCGTGCAGCCAGCCCATGATCTCGGCCCACACGGGCGCCGCGCCGCTGGTGCCGCTCACGTCGTGCATGGGCGCCCCGCCCGCATTGCCCACCCACACGCCCACGGTGTAGCGCTGCGACCAGCCCAGCGCCCAGTTGTCGCGCATGTCCTTGCTGGTGCCGGTCTTCACCGCGCTCCAGAACCGCGTGGCCAGCACGCTGTCGGTGCCGAACGTGCGCGCGCGTGCATTGCCGTCCGAAAGGATGTCGCCCACGATGAAGGCCGCGCGCGGATCGACCGCGGGGGGTGCCTCCGTCGCCGCGGCCGGGGCCGGCCTGGTGCCCGTGCGCCGCGTGCCCGCAGCGGCGGGACGTAACACGGCGGGACCGGGCCGGCCGCCGTTGGCGAGCGCGCGGTAGGCATTGGCCAGGTGGAGCAGAGGCACCTCGGCGCTGCCCAGCGCGAGGCTGTAGCCGTAGTAGTCGCCCGTCTCCCGCAGCGGCAGGCCCAGGGCCTGCAACTGGCGGAAGAAGGCGTCGGGAGTGACCATGGCGAGGGTGCGCACCGCCGGCACGTTGAGCGAGGCGGCCAGGGCGGTGCGCGCGGACACCCAGCCCTTGAACTGCCGGTCGTAGTTCTGCGGGATGTAGAGCCCCGAGGCGGTGGGTATGTACGCGGGCGAATCCTCGATCAGCGACGCGGCGGTGATGCGGCGCTGCGCGATCGCCTGGGCGTAGAGGAAGGGCTTGAGCGTGGAGCCCGGCTGGCGCGCGGCCAGCACCCCGTCCACCTCTCCCGCCTGGCTCAACAGGCCGGACGACCCCACCCACGCCAGCACTTCGCCGGTGGCGTTGTCGAGCACGACCACGGCGCCGTCCTCCACGTTGCGGCCGTGCAGCTCGCGCAGGTGCTGGTGCAGCGACTGAACGGCCATGCGCTGCAGCGGCGCGCTGAGGCTGGACACGACGGACGCCGGAGGCGGCCCTTCCATGCGCGCCAGCAGCTGGCGCGCGAAATGCGGAGCCACGCCCTCGCTGGCCGCGTAATCCCGGCGCTGCAGCGCGGCGGTGGTGAACAGGTCCAGCGCATCGCAGTCCATGGACGATGGCGCGGGACGGCCGCCGCCACCGCCGGCCTGCCCGGCCATGGAACGCAGCACGCCGCAGGCGCGCTGGGCCACGAGCGCGGGCCGGGCGTTCGGCGCCCGCACCAGCGCCGCGGCGACCGCGGCCTCGCGGTCGTCCAGCCCATGCGGCGCCTTGCCGAACAGCGTGCGGGACAGTGCGTCGATGCCCACCAGTTCGCCCCGGAAGGGCACGAGGTTGAGGTAGGCCTCCAGGATCTGGTCCTTGCGCCAGCGCCTCTCCAGCACCTGCGCGGCCACGGTCTGCCCGAGCTTCTGGGCCACCGACCGGCCGCCGGGCCCCTGACGCCAGTCGCCGTCCAGCAGGCCGGCGAGTTGCATGGTCAGGGTGGAAGCGCCTCGCGTGCGCTGGTTCCACAGATTGCCCCAGGCGGCGGCCGAGACGGCGCGCCAGTCCACGCCGCTGTGCTCGTAGAAGCGCCGGTCCTCGCTGAGCACCAGCGCCTCCCGCAGCGCGGGCGATATGTCGTCCAGCCCCGTCCACTGGCCGCGCCGCACGGTGGCATCGGTCCGCAGCCGCTGCACCACCTCGCCTTCGCGCGAGAGCACCAGGGTTTCGGACGAGCGGTAGTCCGCGCGCACCTCGGCATAGGCCGGCAGGGCGCGGGCCGGCAGCGGCGCCCAGAGCGCGAGGCACAGCGGCAGGACAGCCAGTGCTTCAATGCCGGAACGGCGCGCCCGGTGGCGCAGGAAAGCGAGGAAAGGCATGGGAAAGCCGCCGGGGAAGCACGACGGCGGCGCGAAAAGGGCTGGAAGGCCCCGATTCTGGCGCAGCGGCGGCCAGCCGCCGCTGGGGTGCGCTCAGAAAGACTCCCAATCGCCCTGCCCGCCCTGTGCCGCCATGGCGGGAACCGCCATGAAGCCGGCGCCCGCGGCAGCAGGCCGCAGGGACGGGGTGCGTGCAGGAGACGGCATCTTCGCCGGAGACTTCCTGCGGGCAGGCATGGATGGCCGCGGCGCCGCCACCGCGGGAGCCGGCGATGGGGCAGGCGCAACCGTCACCGCGGTGGGAGCCGTCACCTCGACGGGCTCGGCCCGCGGGGTGTCCGACGCCAGCCGGAACACGCTGACGGCCTGCACCAGGTCCTGCGCCTGGGAACGGAGGCTGGAGGCCGCCGCCGCCATCGCCTCCACCAGGGCGGCGTTCTGCTGCGTGGTCTGGTCCATCTGGGTGACGGCTTCGCCGACCTGCGCCACCCCGGCGCTCTGCTCGCTGCTCGCCGCGCTGATCTCGCCCATGATGTCGGTCACGCGGCGGATGCTGCCCACCACCTCCGTCATGGTGCTGCCGGCCCGGTCGGCCAGTTGCGCGCCGTCTTCCACCCGCTCGACGCTGGCCGTGATGAGTTCCTTGATTTCCTTCGCCGCGCCGGCGCTGCGCTGCGCGAGGCTGCGCACCTCGCCGGCCACCACGGCGAAGCCCCGGCCCTGCTCGCCGGCACGCGCGGCCTCCACGGCGGCATTCAGGGCCAGGATGTTGGTCTGGAAGGCGATGCCGTCGATGACATTGATGATGTCGGAGATGCGCCGCGAGCTTTCCGAAATGCCCTTCATGGTGTCCACCACCTGCGACACCACCGCCCCGCCCTGCTCCGCCACGCCGCTCGCGGCCTGGGCCAGCTGGTTGGCCTGGCGCGCGTTGTCCGCGTTCTGCGCCACCGTGGACCCCAGTTCCTCCATGGAGGCGGCGGTTTCCTCCAGCGCGCTGGCCTGGCTTTCCGTGCGGGACGACAGGTCGGAATTGCCCTGCGCGATCTGCATGCTGGCCGAGGCGACCGATTCGCTGCCCTGGCGCACCCGGGACACGACGGTGGCGAGCGCCGTATTCATGTCGCGCAGGCTCTCCAGCAGCAGGCCCACTTCGTCCCGCGCATGGACCTCGATGCGCTGGGTCAGGTCTCCCGCAGCGACGGCCCGGGCCACCTCCACCGCCCGGGCGATGGGACGGGTGATGGAACGGGTCACCCACAGGCTGAGCAGCAGGGCCACCACCACGGCCAGCGCGGTCCCGCCGACCTCCGCCGCCAGGGCCGTGGCACGGGCGTCTTCCGCATCGGCCAGACGCACGTCGAGCAGGTCGCGTTCGGCCTTGGAGAACTCGGTCTGCATGGTCCGGAAGTCGTCCATCGCGGCCTTGCCGCGTGCCTTGCCGAACTCGCTGACGAAGGCCTCCATCGTGACCTTGCCGGCGTCCACGTCGCGGCGCATGTCCTGCAGCGACTGCATCACCTCGGCGAAGTCCGCCTGGCGGGCGCGCAGCACGTCGAGCCGCTTTTGCTGCTCCGGGTTGTCCGCGGTCAGGGAGCGCAGCGATTGCCAGGCGGACTCGAAAGCTTCGCGTCCCTGGTTCCAGGGATCGAGAAAGGCCGCATCGCCGGACAGCAGGTAGCCGCGGGCGCCGGTTTCCATGTTGACCACGCCCAGCAGCATCCGCCGGGCCTCTTCCAGCACCCTGTAGGTGTGGATATTCATGCCGGAGGCCGCCTTGATGTGGTTCTGGCTCTGTATGGCCACGCCGATCACCACCAGGAAGATCGCGATGACGCCGCCGAATGCCAGGGCGAGCCGTCGGCCCAGGGGCCAATGGGAAATGTTCATGGAAGTACCGCTTTCATGCAGGAACGCCACACCATGGGGAAGGGGCCGACCCCGGCCCCGCCGCGCGACATCCGCGGCGACTGTTCCGTCATGGGAGCACGATTGCGATACTAAATTTACAAATTAACGCGGTTGTAGGCATCCTGCTTACACCACTGTCGAGTTCGATACTACAGCGGATGTACGCCGATGGCCTGCTCAGTTCCTGGTGGCCGCGTCCCAGTGTTCGGCAATCTGCCCGTCCTGAATGCGGAACATGTCGAACCAGGTGGTGGTGTAGGTCTGGCCCGGGTTCCGCGGATCGGGCAGCCGGCGGGCGAAGACCATGGTGACCATGTCGCCCTCCGCGAGGATGCGTACCAGCGGGGCCTTGACCCGCGGCTGGATGGGCGAGCGCGGCGTGACCTGCGCCAGGAACTGCTTGAAGGGCTCGCGACCGGTGGCCACCAGCGGGTTGTGCTGGATGTAGTCCTCCTTCATGTAGCGATCGGCAAGCTCCACCTGGCCGGACTCGAACACTTCCCTCCAGAAGTCGTACACCAGCCGCTTGTTGTGCGCGAGGATGGGGTTGTGGGACCACAGCAGTTTGTCGTGGTTCGGTTCTTCCGCCACGGGCACCTGGGCGTGGGCGGAAAGGCACGCGGCGGCCGCGAAGGCCAGCACGGCGCGGGAGAGCAGCAGTTTCACGGTCATCTCATCTCCTGTCGGGTCGGGACGGCCGGGTTATACGGAACATTCCTCGTGACGGAAGAATGCGGCTGCAACCCATGTCAGCAGGTGTGTCGGGTTGACGCAGCGCAAGGCGTATTCCGGCCAGGGGAGCAGACTGTCCCGGCAAGCTCGCCTGTCCACCATGGCCCGGAAATTCCCCGAACACCCCGCCCGCCCGGAGCGCATCTGCTGGGGCTGCGACCGTTACTGCCCGGCCGAGGCACTGGCGTGCGGCAATGGCTCCGAGCGCACGCCGCATCCCGTGGAGCTGTTCGGTGACGACTGGCTCGCCTGGTCGCCCGCGGGGGTTCCGCAGGCTGGCGATGCCACGCCGGGCCCGGGCCAGACACCAGGGCGATCGCCCGAAACCCACGAATAGCGGGGCCGGCGCGCTGGAACCAGCGCAGCCAGCCCGCCCGCCCCCCGTCAGCGCGCGGCTTCCACCTTCATGCGGGGGTTGGGCGTCTCTCCGAACATCTCGGGCGCATACATCGCTTCCACCCGCGTCGGCGGGAGCGCGAATTCGCCGACGTTGTTCAGCCGCACGGTGTACTCGGCCGTGAGCGTTCCCTTCGACACGTACTCGTAGTAGCCGCGCCAGGCTTCGAAGCTGCGCTCTTCGTAGGCCATCCATCCGCTGCCGCCGCTGCCGCGCTTCTCGCCCTGCGTCGCGATCTCGGAGTCGCGCCCCAGGCCGTTGCCCAGGATGGTGGCGCCGCCGGGCACCGGGTCGGTGAGCACCACCCAGGTCATGTCGGCGGTGGAGGTCACCTCGAGCTTCACGCGCAGCACGTCGCCGCGGGTGTACCGGCCGGCCACTGCCTGCTCCACAGGCGTGACGGTCTTCCTGACGGTGTAGCCGGCGGAGAACGGTGCCTTGAGCTGCACGGCGGCCACCGACTGCAGCGTGAGCCAGGGCTTGCCGGTGCCCTGCTGCGTGACGGTGAGCGTCTCCTTGCCGCCCGTGGCGCTCCAGGGCAGGAACATGCCGTTGTTGGTGAGGTTCCCGGGCGCGGCGGGGGCGCCGAACCAGGTCGTCTGGTGCGGGGCGCCCGCGGCATCGGCGGTGGAGACGCGGCCCACCTTGCTCCAGTCCACGCTGGCGGTGTTGCCGCCCATCGCCGCGCGGGTGAAGCCGGTGACCGGCGTGGCCTCGAACTTCGCGCTGAATTTCTCCAGCGCCAGGCCGCCCCAGAGGTTGGCCGTGGTGGTGTGCCACGCCCCGCCCTGCTGGCGCGCGATGAAGCCGTTCGCCAGCCGGCCCATGTCGTCCTTCCACGCCGGATCGTCCATCACCGCCAGCATCAGGCGCGCGGTGTTGACGTCGCCGTTCTGCATCAGCCACCACCAGTAGTCATCCTGCTCGGTGCTGAACACCAGCTTCGTGCCCTGGTAGGACAAGCGTGACTTGAGGATCTGCGTGGCCTCGGCCAGGCGCTGCTCGCGCTGCGGCGCATCGGGCACGCGGCGCAGCACGTTCAGCCAGTCGATCACGCTGTGCGTGGGCCACTGGTTGGGCGCGACGGTGATGGACGAGAGCATGCGGCCCGTGGCCTTGCCGTAGCGCGAGAGCGCTTCGATCGCCGCGAGCTTGCGCATGTCCAGGTCCTTGCGCGGGCTCCAGAAGTCGCGCTGGATGCGGCCTTCGACGAAAGCGATCAGGCCGCGCTCCATCGGTGCGCGCACCTCGGGCGACAGCGCGAAGGCCGGGTCGAGGGACGAGGCCTCGTGCGTGGCCGCGAGCAGGTAGGCGGTGAGCGTGTCGCTGCCGCGGTTGCCGCTGCCCGCCTGCGGCGGGAAGTAGCTGGCGAGGCCGTCGCCGTCCAGGTAGGTGGGCAGTTGCCCCACGACGGCCTGCCAGAGCTTGCCGTCGCGCAGGCCCACGGCCTTGCTGGTCTTCTGCTCCAGGCAGAGGAACGGGTAGTTGGCGAACCAGTCGCGCACGCCCGGCAGGCCCTCGGCGAGCTTGGGCTGCACGGACATCTTCAGCCCGCCGCGGCCGGGGATGGCGTCGGCGGGCGGCTTCACGTCGATGCCGAAGCTGCTGTCCACCTGCACGAGGGTGGCCTGCTGCACCGTCAGCGGCACGGCCGGCACGAGCCGCTGCGTGGCCTTGAGCGCGTCGCGCGCGCCTCCGGCGCCGGGCGTGGTGTCGCGTGCCTCGATTTCCCAGAGGATGGCCTCGGCCCGCGTGCGCGCGAGCTGCGCAGGCGCGGTCACGTTCCAGGCCACCTCGCGGGATTCGCCGGCCGGGATGTCCACGGTCTGCTTGTCCAGGGTGAGGAGCGTGGCGCGCGGGGCGACCTCGACCTTCATGGCCGCCTTGGTGGTGTTGCGCAGCGTGAACTGGGCGCGGAACTGGTCGTCCTCGCGCACCAGTGGCGGCAGGCCGCTGATGATCTGCAGGTCCTGCGTGGCCCGGATGCTGGTGGAGCCGGTGCCGAACCGGCCCGTGCCCGCATCCGCCACCGCGACGATCCTGAAGGTGGTGAGGGCGTCGTTCAGAGGCACGGTGACCTGCGCGCGGCCATTGGCGTCCAGGCGCACCGCGGGCTGCCAGAGCAGCAGGGTGTCGAGCAGCTCGCGCGTCTGCGCGCGTCCGCCGCCGCCACCCGCCGGCACGGCCTTCCTGCCGTAGTGGCGCCGGCCGATGATCTCCATCTGGGCGGTGGAGGTTTCCACGCCCCACGCGCGCCGCTGCAGCATGGCGTCCAGCAGGTTCCAGCTGGTGTTGGGCATCAGCTCCAGCAAGGCCTGGTCCACCGCGGCCACGGCCACCTCGGCGTTCGCCGCGGGCTTGCCGTCGGGCAGCGTGGCGGCGATGGTGACCTGCGCCTTGCCGCGCACCGGGTAGCTCTCCTTGTCGGCCGTCACCTTCACCTCGATGCGGTGCGCTTTCGCACCCACCTTGAGCTCGGCCAGCCCCAGCCGGTAGGCGGGCTTGGACAGATCCACCATGGCCGTGGGCGCGACGTACTCTTTGCCCTCGTACCAGAAAGCCGTCCACCACTCGCGCGGTGCCTTGAAGCCCCAGGTGAAGAAGCTGTACCAGGGCACCTCGCGCAGCCGTCCGCGCAGCGCGAGCACGCTCACATAGACGTTCGGGCCCCAGCCTTCCTCGATCTTGAGCTGCACCGTCGGGTCCTGGCCATTGAGCTGCACCACGCGCATGTCGATGATGCCCTCGCGCTCCACGCTCACCAGCGCCGTGGCCTGGCGGAACGGCATGCGCACCTGCAGCCGGGCGGTTTCTCCGGGCTGGTAGCTCTTCTTCTCGGGCAGCAGGTCGATGCGGTCGTGGTCTTCGCCGCCGAACCACAGCTCGCCCTGCCGCGTCACCCAGACCGACGCGGCCGCTTCGGACTGGTTGCCGTCCTTGTCGCGCGCGGTGGCCACCAGTTCCACCTCGCCGGCCTCGTCGAGCCTGGCCTCGCACAGCACCAGCCCGCGGCTGTCGCTCTTGCCGGTGCACACGGTTCCGAGATCCTTGGTCTCGGTCTTGTTGTCGTAGCTGTAGAAGCCGCCCACCATGCGCTTGCGGCTGGTGGTGGTGATGCGGGCCACGGCCTGCACCTGCAGGGGCACGCCTTCCTGCACCTTGCCGTCCAGGCCGAGCGCCAGGGCCTGGAAGCGGATCTTCTGCGCGGCGGACACCCAGCCCTCGGTCTTGATGCCAGCCACCACCGCGGCGGGCCAGACCGTCTGCGTGCTGCGCAGGGTCTGCACCTCGCCGTTGGGGTCGGAGTACGTGGCTTCGAGCACCAGGTCCTGCGCGCGGCGGGAACTGGGAATGTTGTCGATCGCCACCTTGCCCGCGCCGTTGCGGTCGAGCGTCACGGCCAGCTTGTCGGCGATCACGCGCGCGTCGTCGGCAGAGGCGGGCTCCTCGTCATCGCCGCTGTTTCCGCCCTGGGGCTGCGCGCCCTTGCGGCGCGGCGGCTCGAAGCTGAAGGCATCGAAATCGGGGAACTGCAGCGGCTTGCCGCGCACCAGCGCCGACACGCGCACGGGCAGGTTGGCCGCGCCGCCGCCGGACACGTAGTTCACCTGCACGTCCGTGGGCACCGAACGGGGGCGCACCAGCGGCTTCTTGTCGGCCGGCGCGATGCGGCCTTCCAGCACGGGCAGGCGGAACTCCTCCACGCGGAACTCGCCGGAGGTGAAGCTGCGGCCGCGGCTGTCGTCATCGCCGCGCAGCTCGACGCTGTAGGCGCCCAGCTTGGCCGCGGGCGGCAGCGCGAAGGTGCTCTCGGCGCTCAAGCCCCCCGTGGGCGTGCGACGCCACTGCAGCGGCTGGGTGAATTGCTGGCCGCTGCCCACGTGGGTGATGGCGAGCGTGTGCGGCTGGGCGTCGGGCAGGCCGAAGCCCTGGCGGTTCTGCGTGCGCAGGATGTGCTTCATCGACACCGTCTCGCCCGCGCGCAGCAGCGTGCGGTCGAAGATGGTGTGCGCGATCTGGTCCGGCTCGGGCTGGCTGCTCGTGGGCACGTTGAAGCGCCACGGCTCGATGCCGCGCTGCCAGTCGCTCCAGGTGAAGGCCATGTCCTGCACGCCGTCGGCGCCCTGGGCGCGAGCGCTCACGAAGTAGGCATTCATGCCCTCCAGGCCGTCGCGGCCCGGGCACGAGGGCGGCTGGGGCGACAGGCCCTCGAAGCGCGCGATGCCCTGCGCGTCGGTGGTCGCGGTGGCCAGTTCGCGGCCGTCGCAGCCCGACACGCGCACGACCGCGCCCGGCACCACCTGCCCCTTGTCGAGCGTGGTGACCCAGGCCGCGGCATTCTCGCGCCCCAGCTTGAAGTGCACGCCCAGGTTGGTCACGAGCGCGGAGGTGCGCACGTACATCGTGCGCGCCGCGCCGTGGCGCTCGTCCAGCAGCGAGCGTCCCAGCATCGGCGAGGCGATCTCCACCACGTGGAAGCCCGGCGGCAGCGGAATGCCGACCACCTCGAACGGGCGGGGATCGCCGCTGGCCGGACGCGGAAGGTCCAGCACCTTGGCGCGGGGCTGTCCACCGAGCAGCGACACCATGCGCGACTGCACCGTGTCCTTGCCTTCGTTTTCCAGCACCGGGGGCAGCGGGCCACGCACGTCGCGGCCCGCCTCCCTGCGCGTCACCAGGTAGTCGTCGTACCGGCGCACCCGGCGGTACCACGCGATGATGTCCGCATCCGCGGTGGGCTGGAAGGTGCTCACCTTGCCCGCGGGCGCCGGCGTGGCCGCGGGGGCGGAAGCTCCGGGGGCGGCTCCGGCGGCCAGGCCCTGCACGCGCAGGTCCGCCTCGACATTGCGCAGGGTGACGGGCAGCAGCGCCGGACCCTTGTCCCCTTCCGCGAAACGCTCGACCACGCCGAACGGCGAGGCCGCGAACTTGGCCAGCGGCGGCATCGGGCCGGTGGCCACGGCCAGCGGGAAGCTGTCCGCATTGCGCAGCGGCCGGCCCGAGGCGTCCTTGAAGTCCTTGGGCAGCTCCAGCCGCATGGGGGTCTGCGGCGCGAAAGGCGGCATGAACTGCACGCCGTTGACCACCGTGTCGCCGTCGCCCTCGCCGTCCAGGAGCGGCTTGAGGGTTTCCTTGTCGGACTTCAGCCGGATCGCCTCGGCGAGCCTGCGCGGCACCGGCGCATTGAACGACAGGCGCATCGGCCGGATGGGCAGGCAGGCCGCCTGCGCGTTCTCGCGTTCGCAGCCGAAATCGGCGCTGAAGGGTTCGCGCACGGTGTAGCCGTAGCGGCGCTCCACGGTGTTGGGCACCCCGCTGGGGGTGGCCACGCCCTGGCCGTACACCAGTTGCACCTTGGAGCCCGACGTGAGCCGGCGGTTGCAGGCCAGCGACGCATAGCGCAGCGGCGCCTGCCTGGCTGCGCTCTCCAGGCGCAGCGAAGCCAGCAGCGCAGCGCGCTCCGCGCCCTCGATGAGGCGCACCGGAATGCGCTCGCCCACGCCCTCGGCCACGCACCAGACGTTGGCCTTCACGCTCTCCAGGGTGGCCGGGCCGCTCAGTTGCAGCAGGAAGAACTGCTCTTCGTCGATGGGCTGGTAGGTGCCGGGGCGCACGCTCTGCACGAAGGGGCCGCCGGTATTGAACTGGTAGCGCACCGTGCCCGACAGGGCCGCACCATTGGCGGACTTGAAGCCCGGCCGCGCGGTGGCCGTGCAGCGCGTGCCGGGCGGCAGGTCCGCCGCGAAGTCGTACACCCACTCGCGCTCGCCGGTCCAGCGACCCGTGCCCCTGGACGCATCGCCGCCGCAATCCACGGAGAACGGCGCGGGGGCTTTCGGATCGCCGAAATTCACGGCGGCGGCGTCGAACTTCACCACCACCTGCCGCACGCGGGCGACCTCGCCCTGCGGCGAAAAGCTGGAGACGGACAGGGCCTGCGCTGCCCCGGCCGAGGCCAGGCCCAGGAGCACGGCCAGCGCCGCGCGGACGAAATGCGTCGTTGTTGTCATGGATGTGAGAGCGATGGCGGCTGCGGGAGCGGCAAACCCCGGGAGGTTAGCCCATCGCCAGAAGCCAGGGCACGCTGCCGCCCGCTGAGTTGTAAACGGCCTACACGCCCCGCCCGGGGATGCCCGCACAATGGCGCGGCGCCCGAAGCGCACCCCACTCATGCCCGAAACGTCCACTTCCCGCCGCTGGGAGATCGATGCCGTGCGGGGACTCATGCTGGTCCTCATGACGGTCACCCATCTGCCCACGCGGCTCACGATGCCGCTCGGCCAGCCCTTCGGCTTCGTCTCCGCGGCCGAGGGGTTCGTGCTGCTGTCCGCCTACATGGCGGGCATGGTGTACGGACGCACCGCCGCGCGCCGCGGCATCCCGGCCATGCGACAGGCCTTCCTCCGCCGGGCCACCAAGATCTACGCCTGTCAGGCGGCCACCCTGCTCTTCCTGTTCACCGTGATCACCTTCATCGGCATCCGGGTGGACGAGCCGGCCATCAAGGGCCTGCTCACCTTCTACCTCGCCAAGCCGCTCGAAGCGCTGGTGGGCGGGCTGCTGCTCGTGTACGAACCGCCCCTGCTCGACATCCTGCCCATCTACGTGCTGTTCATGCTCGCGAGCCCGTGGGTGATGTCGGTCGGGCTGCGGCGCGGCTGGGCGCCGGTGCTGGCCGTAAGCACCGCGCTGTGGTTCCTGGCGCAGTTCGGGCTCTCGAAGGCGTTCTACGACGCCATCGACGCGGTGGTCCGCAACCCCATCCCGTTCCACGAGACAGGCACCTTCTCGATGTGGGGATGGCAGTTCCTCTGGGTGCTGGGCCTGTGGATGGGCGCGTCGCGCAACGATCCCGAAGCGCCTCCCTTCATCTTCCCGCGCTGGGCGGTGGGGGTGGCGGCGGCCATCGCGGTGGTGGGTTTCTGCTGGCGCCACGCGATCGGCCAGGTTCCCTTCGGCGACGGCCTGCCCGCCTGGAACCTGGCGTTCGACAAGTGGCAGCTGGGGCCGCTGCGGGTGCTCAACCTGTTCGCGCTGCTCGTGCTCGCGATCCGGTTCGGTCCGTCCCTGGCGGCGCGCATGCCGCGGCCACGCTGGCTGGAAACGCTGGGGGCTGCCTCCCTGCCGGTGTTCTGCGCGCACCTCGTGGTGGTGCTGCTCGCCATCAGCCTGATGGGGGCACGCTACGACCGGCCCTGGTGGCAGGACATCGCCCTGCTGGCCGCCTGCTTCGCGGCCCTGCACGCCGTGGCGCGGGTCAGCCTGTGGTGGGACAAGGGGCCGGACGAGGATGCGCCGGGCACCCGCCGCAGGCTGCTGCGCCTGCGGAGGCCCCTGCCCCCGGCGCTGTAGCGTGGGGGAAAGTCAGGGCCGCGCGCTGGCCCGGATGAGCCCGTCCGTACCCGGCCGGGCGGCCGTGGCGCCGCCCGCGGACACTGCGCCGTCGCCCACGTAGCTGCCGATGACGGCGCGCCAGAGGTCGTAGCCTGCGTCGTTCATGTGCAGGTGGTCGGCCCCGAACAGCTCGGCGCGCGGCAGGCCCTGCGCATCCAGCATGGGGGTGAAGATGTCGATGAAATCGCTGTTGGGCACCGTGCGCACGTACTGCGCCAGCAGGGCGTTGGCCTCGCGCATGCGCGGCAGCAGCGACAGCCGCAGCGGGCTGGGCTTGATGGAGATGTAGCTGATGCGCGTGTCGGGCAGCGCCTCGCGCACCGAGCGCACGAAGGGCTGGAAGCTCTCGAGCACCTGCTCGGGCGTACGCCCTTCCGCCAGGTCGTTGTCGCCCGCATACACCATCACATGGCGGGGCTGGTACTGCAACACGAGGTTTTTCACGAAGTACTGGCAGTCGGCCATGGTCGAGCCGCCAAACCCGCGGTTGATGACCACGGGCAGTTGCCGGAAATCCTCGCGCAGGTCGGTCCAGAGGCGAATGGTCGAGCTGCCGACGAAGAGCACGCCGCCCGCCTTCGGCAGGCCGGCCTTGTCCGCGGCCGCGAAGGCGTCCATGCTCGACTGCCAGCGCGCATAGGGCGCGGGAAGCGCAACCGCCGCCGAGGGTGCCGGCGTGGGCGCGGCCCAGGCGGCAGCGGCCGGCAAAAGCACTGCGCAGAGCACGGCCGCGGCAACGCGGCCAGGACGGAAACGGCGGGAAAGGCTCAGGGACATGGGCGGGTCACTCCGAGAAAGCAGCAGCGTGTGATCGATTGTCTGCCGCACCATTCCCTTTGGAACACAATTTTTACAAATTGAGTCGTCAAAGTTACAAATTACCCGGCCGTTTCCATGGTGCGGGTGCCTCCGCAGCGACGTGGCCGCCCACGCGGCCGCGACACTCATCCGGTGCCGCCCCGCCCGTTCACTGCGGCTGGAAGCCGCTCTCGCGGATGATGCGCGTCCAGGCCTGGGTGTAGGCGCGCTCGCGCGCCGTGAGCTGCTGCGGCGTCATCGGCGTGACCGTGAGGCCCATGGCCACCAGTTGCTCGCGCACGTCGGCGCGGGCCAGCACCCTGGCGAGGGCGTCGGAGAACTGCTGCACGGCCTTGGCGGGCGTGCCGGCCGGTGCATAGAAGCCGTAGTAGGGAAGATCCTCGAAGCCCTTCAGGCCCAGTTCGCCGAAAGTAGGTACATCCGGCAGCGCGGCCTGCCGCCGGTCCCCCAGCACGGCCACGATGCGGATCTTGCCGGCCTTGTGGTTTTCCAGGAAGTCCGGCACCGATCCGACGCCCGCCGCGATCTGGTTGCCCAGCATGTCGCCGATCATCGGCGCGCTGCCCCGGTAGGGAGCGGAGACCAGGTCGAGCCGGTAGCGCTCGCCGAGCAGCTTCACCAGGAACTCGGGCGTGGAGGCCGGCGCGGGAATGCCCACCGCGCTCTTGCCCCCCTGCGATTTCACCCAGGCCACGTACTCGTCGAAACTGCGGGCCGGCGTGCCGCCGGACACGGCGAAGGCGTTGACGAAGGTGGCCACGCCGCCCACGCCGATGAAGTCGTGCGCGGGATCGAAACCCGGGTGCTTCACCACCTGCGGCAGGATGGAGATGGTGTGGTCGTGCGTGAGGAAGACGGTGCTGCCGTCGAGCGGCGACGTCTTGAGCACCTGCGCGGCGATCTGGCCGCCCGCGCCGGGCCGGTTCTCCACCACCACCGGCACGCCGAGCACGTCCTTGAGCTTGTCGGCCAGCAGCCGTGCGATCGCGTCCGATCCGCCGCCGGGCGGGAAGCCCACCAGGATGCGCAGCGTCTTGCCGGCCTGCGCCCGGGCCGCGAAGGGAAGGCCCGCTGCCAGCGCGGCGCCGGCAAGGGAGGCATGGGAGAGCAGGCGGCGGCGGGACAG
Source organism: Paracidovorax citrulli (assembly GCF_900100305.1). Taxonomy (GTDB): domain Bacteria; phylum Pseudomonadota; class Gammaproteobacteria; order Burkholderiales; family Burkholderiaceae_C; genus Paracidovorax; species Paracidovorax citrulli. The sequence goes on from NZ_FNEY01000021.1 coordinate 43,592, forward strand.
GGTCATGGAGGGGCTCCGGTCGGGAAGAAAACGAGGTGTTCAGCCCAGGCGCGCGCGGTGGCGCGCCAGCTGGGTGCGCACCTGGGCCGGCGCCGTGCCGCCCAGCGTGTTGCGGGCGTTCAGCGATCCGCGCAGGCTCAGGGCGTCGAACACGTCCTTCCCGATGGCCGGATGGAAGCCCTGCAGCACCGTGAGCGGCAGCTCGGACAGGTCCACGCCGTGGGACGTGGCGGCCTTCACGGCATGGGCCACGGTTTCGTGGGCATCGCGGAACGGCAGGCCCTTCTTGACGAGGTAGTCGGCCAGATCCGTGGCGGTGGCATAGCCCTTCTGCGCGGCCTGCTCCATGGCCTGCGGGTTGACGGTGATGCCGCCCTCCTTCCTGCCGGTGGCCGGGTCGCGCTGGCCTCCGACCATCTCGGCGAAGATGCGCAGCGTGTCCTTGAGCGTATCGACGGTGTCGAACAGCGGCTCCTTGTCTTCCTGGTTGTCCTTGTTGTAGGCCAGGGGCTGGCCCTTCATCAGCGTGATGAGGCCCATCAGGTGGCCTACCACCCGGCCGGTCTTGCCGCGCGCCAGTTCGGGCACGTCGGGGTTCTTCTTCTGCGGCATGATGGACGAGCCGGTGGTGAAGCGGTCGGCGATCCGGATGAAGCCGAAGTTCTGGCTCATCCAGATGATGAGTTCCTCGGACAGGCGGCTCACGTGCACCATGCACAGGCTCGCGGCGGCCGTGAATTCGATGGCGAAGTCGCGGTCGCTCACGGCGTCCAGGCTGTTCTGGCAGACACCTTCCATGCCCAGCGTGCGCGCCACGCGCTCGCGGTCCAGCGGATAGGTCGTGCCGGCCAGCGCGGCGCTGCCCAGCGGCAGCACGTTGGTGCGGCGGCGCACGTCCTGCATGCGCTCGGCGTCGCGGGCGAACATTTCCACGTAGGCCAGCATGTGGTGGGCGAAGCTCACCGGCTGGGCGACCTGCAGGTGGGTGAAGCCGGGCAGGATCACCTCCACGTTCTGTTCGGCCACATCCACCAGGGAGCGCTGCAGTTCCTTGAGCAGGTCGGCGATCATGTCGATCTCGCCGCGCAGCCAGAGGCGCACGTCGGTGGCGACCTGGTCGTTGCGGCTGCGGCCGGTGTGCAGGCGCTTGCCGGCATCGCCCACCAATTGGGTCAGGCGGGCCTCGATGTTCAGGTGCACGTCTTCCAGGTCGAGCTTCCATTCGAAGGCGCCGGACTCGATTTCCTGGGTGATCGTGGCCATGCCGCGCCGGATGGCGGCATGGTCGTCCGCACTGATGATACCCTGCGCCGCCAGCATGTCGGCATGCGCCAGGCTGCCGGCGATGTCGGCCTGCCACAGGCGCTTGTCGAAGAACACGCTCGACGTGTAGCGCTTGACCAGGTCGCTCATGGGTTCGGAAAACAGGGCCGACCAGGCCTGGGCCTTGGTGGCGAGCTGGTCTTGGGAAGGTTGCGCGGTGGGGCTGGAGGACATGGAGGGCAATAATCCGGAGGTTTCGGCCACCCGGAACGCCCGGATGCCGCGATGCAAGAGACCCAAATTTTATCGACCCGGCCCCAGCCCCTGGCAGAGCCCCCTCCGGAGGGGCTCGGCGGGCGGGCGCTCGTCTTCGATGCATGCCACGTCGGCGTGGTGCTGCGCGCCGTGCTGTTCGTGGAGATCGTGCTCGGCGTGGGCGCGATGTACGGCGCCGACGGCCCGGCCGCGTGGCTGGCCCGGCTGTCGCTGCTGACCGGCGGCGCGCTGCCGGCGACCCTGGCCTGGCTGGTCACGGCCTGCAGCCTCAAGACCCTGCTGCAGCGCCTGCCCGTGGCGCTGCAATCCGCGGCCGGCGTGGGCCTGGGGACGCTGGCCGGCCTCTACGCCTGCGGCATGCTGGTGCTGGTCGGCGTGCCCATGGAGGCACCCTGGCTGGCCAGCGCCGCGAGCGGGGCGCTGCTGTCGGCACTGCTCGTGGCGGCGCTGGTGCTGCGCGCCCGGGCACGCACGCCGGCCGCCACCACCGCGCGGCTCGGCGAACTGCAGGCGCGCATCCGGCCGCACTTCCTCTTCAATACCCTCAACAGCGCCATCGCGCTGGTGCGCGACGAGCCGGCCAGGGCCGAGGCCCTGCTGGAAGACCTGAGCGACCTGTTCCGCCATGCCCTGGTGGAACAGGGCGACTCCGCGACGCTGGGCGAGGAGATCGTGCTGGCGCGGCGCTACCTCGCCATCGAGGAAGTGCGCTTCGGGGAGCGCCTGCGCGTGCAATGGCTGCTCGACCCGCGCACCGACGGCGCCCGGCTGCCGCCCCTGCTGCTGCAGCCGCTCGTGGAAAACGCCGTCAAGCACGGCGTGGAGCCCTCCGCCCATGGGGGCAAGCTGCGCGTGACGACCGAGCTGCGCGGCAGCCGCGCCGTGGTCACCATCACCAACACCGTGCCGCCCGGCGGGGCCCGCGCGGGAGAGGGCGCACCCCGCGGCCACGGCATCGCCCTGGCCAACGTGCGCGACCGGCTGCGCCTGCTGCACGATGTGCAGTGCGATTTCTCGGCGGGCATGCACAATGGCCTCTACCGGGTACGCATCTCCCTGCCGGCGCATCCCTGACGCCCGCCACCGCGACCGACACCACCTCCTTGCGGCTCCCATGCACATCCTCATCGTGGACGACGAAGCCCTGGCCCGCAGCCGCCTGCGCACGCTGCTGTCCGACAGCGGCGGGCACACCCTGGCCGAGGCGGCGAATGCCGCAGAAGCGCTGCAGCTGCTGCGCGCGCCGGGCGGGCGGCCCTTCGACGCCGTGCTGCTCGACATCCACATGCCCGGGCAGGACGGGCTTTCCCTCGCGCATGTGCTGCGCGCCCTGGCCAGCCCTCCCGCCATCGTTTTCGTGACGGCGCATGCCGACCACGCCGTGAGCGCCTTCGAGCTGGACGCGGCGGACTACCTCACCAAGCCCGTGCGCGCCGAGCGCCTGCAGCAGGCGCTGGCCAAGGCCCAGCGCGCCGTCGCCCGGCCCGCGGCGGTCGCTCCCGCTTCGCCGGCCGCACCGGACACGGAGGCGCTGCTGATCCAGGACCGGGGCCGCACCGAACGCGTGCCGCTGGACGAGGTGGTCTATGTCAAGGCCGAACTGAAGTACCTCACCGTCCGCACGGGCACGCGCAGCTACATCCTGGACGGCGCGCTGAGCGAACTCGAAGCGCGCTATCCGTCCCGCTTCCTGCGCGTACACCGCAACGCGCTGGTCGCGCGGCGCGCGCTGCGGGCCATCGAGAAGCACTACGACCCGGTGGAAGGCGAAGGCTGGGCCGTGCGCATGCACGGCCTGCCGGAACTGCTGTCCGTGTCGCGCCGGCAGGTGTCCGCGGTTCGCGAGGCGCTGGCGGGCTAGCCGGCGTTGCCGGCCAGGGGGCCGCAGGGCGCCGCGGCACCCGTCCGGTTAGAAATACACAGGAGACAGACATGACGATTCCACGAGAACGCCCCCGGAAACATCCCCGGATGCGCACCGCGCTGCACGCCCTCGCCTGCGCCGCCGCGCTCTGCGCTGGCGCCGCGCCAGCGCAGCCGGCCTCTCCGGCCTCTCCGGCGTCGGCCGCCAGCGCACCCTCCGCAGCGCCGGTCCGGCCGGCCCCTGCCCCGCCGCGCGACGAATTCTTCTGGCTCGGGGAGATCAACAAGGCATCTGCCGTCATCAACATCGACCAGGGCCTGCTCGACAAGTCCCTGGCGCCGCTGGTCCACGGCGGCATCAGCAAGGTGCTGGCCGACGGCAACCGGCCCGGCGGCAAGCGGCCCAGGCTGGTGATCACTTTCGAGCCCCTGCTCATCGAGGCCGCGGGCCCGCAGATCACGCTGCTGCACGCCGGCCGCTCCAGCCAGGACATGCTCTCCACCGTGCGCGCGGCCATGCTGCGCGACCAGATGTTGCAACTGGCCGAGGCGCTGAACCAGACGACGGCCACGATGGTCCGGCTGGCCGACAGGCACCAGGCCACCGTGGTGCCCAACTACACGAACGGCGTGGCCGCGCAGCCCAACAGCTACGGCCACTATCTGCTGGGCCTGGCCAGCGGCCTGGACCGCGATGCGCAGCGCATCCGCGAGGCCTATGCCCGCATCGACCGCTCGCCCATGGGCACCACGGTGCTCAACGGCACGAGCTGGCCGCTCGACCGCCAGCGCATGGCGGACTACCTGGGCTTTTCCGCCACGGTGGACAATGCCTACGACGCCGCGCAGGTTTCGGCCGTGGACCAGCCGGTGGAGGCCGGCGCCATCGTCATGGCGATCGCCCTGCACGCCGGCTCCTTCATCGAGGACGTGATGACGCAGTACGCGCAGCCCCGCCCGTGGATCCTGCTGCAGGAAGGCGGCGGCAACACCTACGTGTCGAGCGCGATGCCGCAAAAGCGCAACCCCGGCCTGCTCAACGCCACGCGCCGCGACGCCTCGCAGGCCCTGACGCTGGGCATGGGCGCGGCCATCCAGGCGCACAACATCCCGCCGGGCATGCAGGACCCGAAGGAAGCGCGCAACAACACCGCCATGGTGCAGAGCGCGATCGACGTGCTGCGCCAGTGGGACCGCATCCTGGGCGCGCTGGTCATCGACCCGCAGCGCGCGCTCGAGGAATTGAACAGTGACTGGACCGCCTCGCAGGAACTGGCCGACGTGCTGATGCGCAAGTACCGGCTGCCCTTCCGCGTGGGCCACCATTTCGCGTCGGAGGCGGTCGGCTACGCCAAGGCCAAGGACATCAAGCCGCTGGACTTCCCCTACGCCGAGGCCCGCCGCATCTATGCGGAATCGGTGCACGGCTCGGAATTCCCCGCGCAACTGCCCATGGACGAGGCCGAGTTCCGCGCCACGCTGGACCCGGTGGCCATCGTCCGCCACCGCGCGACGGCCGGCGGCCCCCAGCCGGCGGAAATGGCCCGCATGCTCAAGGCCGCCCAGGCCCGCGTGGAGCAGCAATCGGCCTGGATAGCCGCGCAGCGCGCCCGCATCGGCGGCAGCCTCGCCCGCCTGGACCGCGACTTCGACCGCCTGGCCCCCCGCTGACCGCCGGGCCGCGCCGCGGGCAAGCGCGGCCCAGGCCAGCAGCAGCCAAGCAAGGGCCCCCCGCAGCGAGGGCTGCGTCCCCCCGCCCGCCATGCGCAGCATGGCGAGAGAGGGGGGAGGCGGCGAAGCCGCTCAGGGGGGTGCCCCTTAATGTGCGTGCGCCATCCCGCTCACCAGCGTGACCACCGCCATGCCCCCCAGCAGCCACGCGATCTGCGCCAGCGTCTGCGCGGCCGTCAGGCGCTTTTGCAATTGGGGGATGAGGTCGGCCAGCGCCACATAGACGAAGCTGCTGGACGCGATGGCCAGGAAATACGGCAGCCAGTCCTGCAGCTCGCCCACCAGGAAATAGCCCACCACGCCCCCGAGCGCGGTGACCGCTCCGGCCAGGGACACCTTGACCAGGGCCGCGCGCCGGTCGCCGCTGGACTGGCGCAGCACCACCAGATCGCCCATGTGGTGCGGCACTTCGTGGGCCAGGACGGCCAGCGCGGCGATGGCGCCCAGGCGCAGGTCGGCCAGGAAGGCGGAGGCAATCAGGACACCGTCGCCGAAGCAGTGGACGCTGTCGCCCGTGAGCAGGGCCCAGCCGCCGGAGCCGCGATGCGAGTGGGAATGGGCGTGGGAGTGGTGCCCATGGCCGTGTGCATCGTGCCCGTGGCCATCGTGGGTGTGTCCATGGGCGTGCGCGTGCCCTCCCCCCGTACCCGGGTCGTCGTTGGCCGGCCCCACGCCGTGCTCGTGGCCGTGGTGCCAGAGCTCCGCCTTGTCCAGCAGGAAGAAGAAGACCAGCCCCACCAGCAGCGTGGCGAAGAGTTCGTGCGCGCCGGCCTGGCTCTCGAAGGCCTCGGGTAGCAAATGCATGAAGGCCGTGGCCAGCAGCGCGCCGGCGGCGAAGCTCAGGAGGTGCCGCGGGCCGATGCCCGAGCGGCCGTCCCCCCAGCCGGCCCGCATGAGCAGGGCCGCCACCCACACGCTGCCGATACCCGCGGCCAGGGTGGCCAGGATGATTGCGATCAAAGTCATAGCTGTACGCGCTCGATTCTCGAAAACACAGGGCTTGCCGCGGCCGGCATCCGGCCCGCCAGGAAAGCGCAAACGAAAAAAGCCCCGAAGGGCTTTGCTGCGGAACGCGGCGCCCGGCGGGGCGGCGCGTCAGCCCACGCCGTGCGCCTTGAACCACGCCAGCGCGCGCTTCCACCCGTCCTCGGCGGCTTCCTTGCGGTAGCTGGGCCGGTAGTCGGCATGGAACGCATGCGGCGCGTCAGGGTACACCACGAACTCCGACGCCTTGGCGGCGGCGGACCCGTTCTTGAGGGCCGCTTTCATCTTATCAATCGTGTCAAGAGGGATTCCGGTGTCTTTTTCGCCGTAGAGGCCGAGCACCGGCGCCTTGAGGATGGGAGCGATGTCCACCGGGTGTTTGGGCGTGAGCTCGCCCGCCTGCCCCACCAGCCGGCCGTACCATGCCACGCCGGCCTTGACCGGGCCGTGGGCCGCATAGAGCCAGGTGATGCGCCCGCCCCAGCAGAAGCCCGTGATGCCCACCTTCGAGAGATCGCCGCCGTGGTCGCCGGCCCACTTCACGGTCGCGTCGAGGTCGGCCAGCACCTGGGCATCGGGCACCTTGGAGACGATCTCGCCCATGAGCCTGGAGATTTCGGTGTACTGCGAGGGGTCTCCCTGGCGGACGAACATCTCCGGCGCGATGGCGAGATAGCCCGCCTTCGCGAAGCGGCGGCAGGTGTCGGCGATGTACTCGTGCACGCCGAAGATCTCCTGGATCACCAGCACCACGGGCAGCCCCGTCTTGCCGGCGGGCGCGGCGCGGTAGGCCGGCACCTTGAAGCCGTTGACGTCGATCTCGACCTTGCCTGCCACCAGTCCATCGGACGGCGTGTGGATGGCCGTCTGCGCCATGACCGGCATCGCCGCGGCGGCGTAGCCCACGCCGAAGCCCGCGCCCAGCGCCACGCGCATGGCGGTGCGGCGGCTGGCACCGGCTTCGCTGGATTTGCCGGGCAGCAGGGCATCGAAATCTTTCCTGAGGTCGTCATGCAGCATGGAAGCTCCTGTGAAAAGAGGAAATGGGAACGCAGCGTCTGAAAGACTGGGCAGTCTATGTGAGGGCGCGGTCGATTGCACGGGATGGATTGCGCCCGAAATTTCTGTATTGACAGAAATTACCGAAGCAATAGACTCACAGCCATGCAACTGACCGACACCGCCCGCCGTTTCATCGTCCACTGGGGCGAAATGGGCACCGCCTGGGGCGTCAACCGCACCGTCGCCCAGATCCACGCCCTGCTCTTCTTCCATGGCCGGCCATTGCATGCGGAAGACATCTGCGAAACCCTCGGCGTCGCCCGGTCCAACGCGAGCAACAGCCTCAAGGAACTGCTCAACTGGCACCTGATCCGCGTCACCCACGTCCTGGGCGACCGGCGCGACTATTTCGAGACCTCCACCGACGTCTGGGAGCTGTTCCGCACCATCGTGCGCGAGCGCAAGGAGCGCGAGTTCGAGCCGACGGTGCGCATGCTGCGCGAACTGGCGAGCCGTCCGGAGCTGGCGGCCGAAGCCCCCGATGCGCAGGACCGCGTGCGGGAAACCCTGCGCCTGATGGAATCGCTGGATCTCTGGACCGAAGAGATGCTCCGGCTCACCCCTTCCACCCTCGAGAAAGTGCTGCGCCTGGGCGCCAGCGTGCAGAAGTTCGTGCGCGGCGACGACGCCGCATCCCGCAGCAAGCGTTCCCCGGCCGGCCAGCAGCCTCCGGGCACGCCCGCCGCCTGAGTCCGCCGCTTCGTTTCTCGCGCCTTTTTACGCCCCTCATTTCATTCCGTACAGAAATTTAAAAAGCAGAGAAAACCCAACGGCAGCCAACCATTTTCCCAGGAGCCCGCCATGACCACCGATCCGCAAGCCCTCTATCCCCTGACCCTCTACTTCGACTCCCGCTGCCAGCTCTGCCGGGCGGAGATGACCAACCTGCGGCTGCGCGACCGGGCCGGGCTGCTGCGGTTCGCGGACGTGTGGGCGCCCGGCTTCGAAGGCCCGCCGGGCACCACGCACGAGCAATTGCTGACGCTGATCCATGCCCGCACCGCGGATGGACGGGTGCTGCGCGGCGTGGAGGTGTTCCGCCGCGCTTATGCGGCCGTGGGCCTGGGCTGGGTCATGGCGGCCACGCGCCTGCCGGTGCTGGGCCCGCTCGCGGACCGGCTCTACCCGGTGCTGGCGCGCAACCGCTACCGCCTGCCGCGCTGGCTGGTGGGCGGCCTGTTCGAACGCGCGAGCCGGCGCGCGGCCCTGCGGCGGTGCGCGCCCGGCGACCGCTGCGACCTTTGAGGAGATCCACCATGCAAGTCCTCATCACCGGCGCGACCGGGTTCATCGGCCGGCACGTCGCCGCCCGGCTGCGCTCGGAAGGCCACACGGTCCACGAAGGCATTTCCCCGCGCCACGGCCGGCGCGATGCCGGGCAGGTGCCCATGGATTTCGCGCGCGACACCGACCCGGGAGCCTGGCTGCCCCGACTCGCGGGCATCGACGCGGTGGTCAACGCCGTGGGCGTGCTGCGCGACAGCCCCGGCCGCCCCATCGACGCCCTGCACCGCGATACCCCGATCGCGCTGTTCCAGGCCTGCGCCCAGGCCGGCGTGCGGCGGGTGGTGCAGATCTCCGCGCTGGGCGTGGACCGCGGCGAAACCCGCTATGCCCGCACCAAGCGCGGCGCGGACACGTTCCTGCTGGGCCTGGCGCAGGGCGCGGCTCCGGCGCCTTCGGCCTGCGTGCTGCGGCCCAGCATCGTGTTCGGCCGCGGCGGCGCGAGCAGCGCACTCTTCATGAACCTGGCGCGGCTGCCCGTGGTGGTGCTGCCGCGTCCCGTGCTGCAGGCCCGCGTGCAGCCGGTGGCCGTGCACGACCTTGCCGACGCCGTGGCCGCGCTGCTGGGTCCGGCCCAGGACCGGCAGGGCATCATCGAGTGCGCGGGCCCGGAGGCCGTGCCGATGGCCGGACTCGTCGCCAGCCTGCGGGCCCAGTGCGGGCATGGGCCGGCCCGCGTGGCGACACTGCCGGACGCGCTCAGCCGCCTGAGCGCGCGCCTCGGGGACCGCGTGCCGGCCTCGCCCTGGTGCAGCGAGAGCCTGGCGCTGCTGGGCAGCGACAACACCGCCGATCCCGCGCCGCTGCGCAGCCTCCTGGGCCGCGAGGCCGTGCACTACCGGGACCTGGTCGCCCGCGCCTGGAGGCAGCCATGACAGGGCGCACGCCATCGTCCGCGGGCCGGCGCGAACGGGGCTGGCTGCGCGCGAGCCTCGTGGCCGTCTGGCTGGGCACCGCGGTCGCGAGCGTGGCGGAGTTCCACGGCCAGAGCCGCGACCTGCTGGTGGCCGCCGGGATGCAGAACACCCTGCTCATGCAGGCCATCATCGCCGCCGGCATCGCCGCGGACCTGGCCGTCGGCGCATGGCTGTGGTGGCGGCCGGGCCGCCCCGCCTATGCCGCGGCCCTGCTGCTCATGGGCACGATGACCGTGATCGCCACATTCCTGCTGCCCGGGCTGTGGCTCGACCCGCTGGGCCGGCTGCTCAAGAACATTCCCATCGCGGCCATCCTGCTCGTGCTCTGGCACACGGAAGAATGGCGTCCATGAACTCGTACCTGGTCCTCAAGTGGGTGCACATCCTCTCCAGCGTGCTGCTGGTGGGCACGGGATTCGGCTCGGCCTTCTACCTGTTCTTCGCCAACCGCAGCGGCAGCGTGCAGGCCCAGGCCGTGGTGGCGCGCCTCGTGGTGCGCGCGGACACCTGGTTCACCACGCCCGCCGGCATCGTGCAGCCGGTCAGCGGCGTGGCGCTGGCCCACATGGCCGGCTGGCCGCTCGCCACGCCGTGGATCTCTGCCTCGCTGGAGCTGTACGTGGTCGCCGGCCTGTGCTGGCTGCCCGTGCTGTGGCTGCAGTGGCGCATGGCCGCCATGGCGCGCGACGCGGCGGACCGCGGCACCGCGCTGCCGGAAGACTACCGCCGCCATGCGCGCTGGTGGGAAGCGCTCGGCTACCCGGCCTTCATCGCCATGCTCGCGATCTACTACATGATGGTGGCCAAGCCGGCGCTCTGGGGCTGAAGGTGGCGCGCCCCCGGGCGTCCGGCCGGCGCCGTCAGACCGCGGGCTTGTCGCTCTGCGCCGTGAGGTTGTCGCGCAGTTCCTTCGACATCGGCAGGCCCAGTGCCTGGCCCTTGGGCGCGATGGGCGAGAGGAACCACTTGTTGTAGAGCTTCTCGAATTCGCCGGACTTCATCATGCCGCCGATCACGCCGTTGACCAGCGCCTGGAACTGCGGGTCGTCCTTGCGCAGCATGCAGGCATAGGGCTCGACCTGCAGTGCGTCCCCGACCACGTCCCATTCGGCCGGGTTCACGGCATTGGCCTTCAGGCCGAAGAGCAGGATGTCGTCCATCGCGAACGCCAGCGCCCGGCCCGTATCCACCAGCAGCATGGAGTCGTTGTGGTCCTTGCCCAGGATGATGTCCATCTCGAGGTTGTTGTCGCGGTTGTACTTGCGGATCACCTGGGCGTTCGTGGTGCCGGTGGTGCTGGCCACGGTCTTTTTCGCGAGGTCGGCGTAGTTCTTCACGCCCGAGGATTTCTTCACGAGCAGGCGCGTGCCGGTGTAGAAGTAGTTGACGGCGAACTGCACGTCCTTGGCGCGCGCGGTGTTGTTGGTGGTGGAGCCGCACTCCAGGTCCACCGTGCCGTTGGTCACCAGCGGGATGCGGTTCTGCGAGGTCACGGCCTGCAGCTCGACCTTGAGGTCGGGCTTGTTCAGCTTCTTCTTCACCGCATCCACCACCGCGTTGGAGATGTCCACCGAGAACCCGATGGGTGCGCCCGCGCCGGCCAGGTAGCTGAAGGGCACCGACGATTCGCGGTAGGCGAGCGTGATCTTGCCGCTGTCCGCGATCTTCTTGAGGGTGTCGGCCTGGGCGGCGGCACCGGCCAGCATGCCGCAGGCGAGCAGCGCGGCGGAGCAGAGGGTGGTTTTCATGGGAACTCCTTGGATGGAAAAAGCGGACGGCTCGGGCCCGGCGCAGCGCGGCGGTGCAGGCACTGTAGGAAGACGGCCCCGGCTTGAACAATTCATTCCGCGGCCGAAGCCATGCCGGAAAGTTATGCCCCGTCCGGGTCAACCCTGATATTCAGCAAGAACCGCGCCCGTCTTCCTGGCGATAAGGCCGGGCTGCAGGCCCCATTCCAGTGCATAACCTGAAGGCATGGACGCCCGGGCGAACGGCATTGTTCAAGCCGCGGGCACCGCCCTACAGTCTTGCCGATGTGCCGGCTGGCATGGAATGGACGGGACGAACGATGGGAATGGACAGGCATGCATGCATTCTGGGCGCGGGGATCGCGGGCCTGGCGACGGCCTATGCGCTGCAGCGGCAGGGCTGGCAGGTCACGGTGATCGACCAGGGGCCGGTGGGCGGCGGCGCGAGCGGCGGCAACGGCGCGCAGCTCAGCTACAGCTACGTGCAGCCGCTCGCCGACGCCTCCGTCTGGGGGCAGTTGCCCAAGCTCCTCTTCTCGCCGGATTCGCCGCTCAAGCTGCGGCCGCAGTGGAGCCTGCACCAGTGGCGCTGGGGCGCCGCCTTCCTCGCGGCCTGCAACGAGACGACCTCGCGCAGTACCACGGGCGCGCTGCTGGCGCTCGCCGCCCGCAGCCGCGTGGCGTTCGAGGGCTTGCTGGAGCGCGAAGGAATCGCCTGCGACTTCACGCGCACGGGCAAGCTGGTGGTGTACCGCTCGCCCGAATCCCTGGCCGCCGCCGAGCGGCAGATGGCGCTGCAGCGCGCCTGGGGCTGCGAGCAGGAATCCGTCTCCGCCGCGCGCTGCGTGGAGCTGGAGCCCGCGCTCGCCCACGGCACCGACCGCATCGCGGGCGCCATCTACACGCCCAGCGAATGCGCGGCCGATTGCCGCAAGGTCTGCGAAGGGCTGCAGGCACTGCTGGCAGCGCGGGGTGTGCGTTTCGTGCTGGACGCACAGCTGCGCGGCTTCGATCGCAGGGCCGACGGCCGCATCGCCGCGGTGCAGTTGCGCCGCGCGGGCAGCACGGAGGACGTGCGCATGGAAGCCGACCACTTCGTGCTGGCCCTGGGCAGTGCCAGCGCCGCCTGGGCCGCGCGGCTGGGCATGCGGCTGCCCGTGTACCCGCTCAAGGGCTACAGCCTCACGCTCGATGCGCCCGCCGATGCGGCCTGGGCTCCGCACGTGAACGTGACCGACGCGGCACGCAAGGTGGTGTTCGCCCGCCTGGGCGACCGGCTGCGCGTGGCGGGCATGGCTGAACTCGTGGGCGATGACCGCAGCATTCCGCAGGACCGCATCGACCGCCTGCGCCAGGCCGTGGTGGAGGTGTTCGGCCACGACCCGGGCGCCGACGCACCGCTGCGCCCCTGGACGGGCATGCGCCCCGCGACGCCGACGGGCCTGCCCATGGTGGGACGGCAGCCGGGCGGGCCCGCCAACGGCTGGCTGCACACGGGCCACGGCGCCCTGGGGTTCACGCTCTCGTTCGGCACCGCGGAGCAATTGGCGGAGGCGATGGCGCAGGCGCCGCAGGCCACCGCCGTACCGGGCGCCGTTCACGCCGCCTGAGCCGGCCCCTTCTGCACGGTCTGCAGCACGGCCTCGCGCATGCAGCGCACCATCGCATCGGCGAGCAGCGATGCCGGGCGGTGCGGCATGCGCAGCGCCCTCACCGGCACGGCGATGCGCGGCAGCAGCTCCAGCACGTCCACCTGCCGCCGGTCCGCGGATGCGGCAGTGCAGGCATCGACCAGCGCCACGCCCAGGCCGTGGTGCGCGAGCGCCAGCGCGGCATGGTAGGTCTGCACCGTGATCGCCGACTGCAGCCCCACCTCGGCCTCGCGGCAGGCATGGTTCACCATGGTGCCGAGCGGATCGTTCAGCCCCAGCCGCACCACCGGCACGCCGGCCAGATCGGCCAGGTGCACCGCGCCCGCGCCCACCACCTGGGCATCCAGCAGGCCGCGCGGCGCCACGCAGACCATGGCGCCTTCGGCGAGCGTCTCCTGCTCCAGCGACGGGTGCGACAGCGCCGAGAACACGAAGCCCACGTCGGCCTCCTGCAGCACCAGGGCCGAGACGATCTGCGGGGAATGCAGCGCGTCGATGGTGACGTGCACGCCGGGATGCAGCGCATGGAAGGCCCGCAGCGCCCGCGGCATCACCTCGTGGCTCAAGGCGAGCACGCTCAGCACGTGCAGCTCGCCTTCGCGCTGCTGCCCGCGCAGGCTGCCGGCCAGACGCTGTACCTCGTCGAGCTGCGTGAACAGCCGCTCGATGTGCGGGTAGAGCGTCTGCGCCTCGCGCGTCGGCACGAGGCGCCCCTTGTGCCGGTGGAACAGCGCGAAGCCCAGCTGCAGTTCCGCATGCGCGAGGATGCGGCTCACCGCGGGCTGCGTGACGTTGATGAGCCGCGCGGCCGCGCTCACGCTGCCCGTGAGCATCACGGCGTTGAAGACTTCGATGTGGCGCAGGCGCATGGAACGGCGAGACGGTGCAGTGGTGAGGACAGGGTGGGATATTGCATCAAAGCGTTTCCTATCTTCCAGTGCCGGAGCTTCCCTGCACAATCGCCGGCCATGACACCGCCCGCCACCGCATGCCTCTGCCCCACAGCACCGACGCATGCGACGAGGGTCTTCGCGCCACGCTTCACACCGCGCGCCACGCACCTGCTGGTATCCATCTTCGCCCTCGGCTGTGCTGCGGCCCACGCGGCGGCGCCCGCTCTTCCTTCCGCACGCGTCGGCATCGTGGACGCACGCATGCCTGACGCGGCGCGGGTCGCCTTGCCGGGCATGGGATCGCCTGCGCAAGCGGTGCCCGGCAACGCTGCACCGCCTCACGAACTGCGGTTTCTGCGCCTGTCGCCGCCAGCAGGCCAAGCCACGGAGTGCTGCATTCGCCCGCAGGCGCCGGTCGACCCGCAGGAAACCAGCCTGCTGCGCTACCAGGGCGCGGACACCGAACCCGCCGCCGAGCGCGAGGCCCGTTTCACCCATCTGCCGGGCGATGGATTCGTGGGACTGGCCTTGCAGGGAAAGCCCACGGTGAAGCGCACCTCTTCCCATCGCATCCTGCTGCGGTGGCCGGACAGCAGGCAACAGGTCCGCGTGGACCACTGCCTCGCCGCCGAGGGCCTGCACGTCAAGATCGCCGAAAGCACGGGCGCGGGCCGGTGGAAGCCCGTCGCCCATTACTACCTGCCTCTGGGCGCCGATGTGCAGTCCGACTGCCCGCGGGAGTGAAGGGGGGGCAGCGGAGCGGATCTGCCTGAGCCATCGGGCCGTCGTCGCGCTTTCTGGAATCCACGCGGTATGCACATCTTTACCGCCACCCCAGGAACTCCGCCGCATACTCGGCCCTCAGCATTCCGGTGGCGCCTCCGGCCACCGGCGGCGGAATCCGCCTGCATTCCTCTTTTCTCCCATGATGGCCATTGAACGACGACATCGACACGCAGCAGCCCTGACCGGGCCGATCCTCTCCATCGCGCTGTCCCTGGCGCTCGCCGGAGTCGGCGAGGTCCACGCCAGCCCGAACAAGACGACGACCAAGACCACCAGCAAGGCCACCGGCAAAACGGCCGGCAAGAATTCCGGCAAATCCGCTAGCAGGCCGGCATCGTCCGCCAGGGCCCGCGCCCGACCGGCCGCCCGGGCCCGCACCCCGGTGGCGGCGCCGGCACGCACGACCGGGGCGCCCGCGCACGCTGGCGCCCTGCTCTCCTTCCGGGTGGGTGTGGTGGATGCCTCCAGCCCCGGCTCCGCCCGCGTCGCGCTGGCGTCCGGCGACGCGGCGCCGGGTGGCGAACTGCACTACCTGCCGCTCTATCCCGCGGCCAAGGTGCCGGAGTGCTGCGTGCGCCCGCAGGCCGCGGTGCCCGCGCGGGACGTGTCCATCCTCCGCTTCGACGGGGACGATTCGCAGCTCGCCGCCGAGCATGCCGCGCAGTTCACGCAGGCGCCGGACGAGCCGTTCACGGGCCTGGCGGTGCAGGGCAAGGCCATGGTGACCCGCGCCTCCGACCAGCGGCTCTTCCTGCAGTGGCCGGACCGCAAGGTGTCGGTGCGCGTGGACCACTGCGTATCGGCCGAGGGCGTGCACGTGCGCATCGCGGACTCGGCGGGGCCGGGCCGCTGGCAGCCGGCGGCCTACTACTATCTGCCCCTCGCCAAACCGGCAACGCCGGACTGCCCGCTGGGCGACGTGTACTGACGCGGCGCCTTCAAGCCGTGCGGTTGAACGCGCCCCACTCCACGCACTGCCGGTTCAGCCACATCGTCTCTTCGAGCGGCGTCGCACGGCGCAGCGAGGCGCAGGCGGCCAGGGACAGCGCCCGCCCCTGTCGGGCATCGGCCACCTTCCTGCGCGGTGCGAGGCGTGCCAGCAGCGCTTCGCGCGCCGCGGCGGGAAGCGCCGGGCCCTCGGCAAGATAGGCCTCGGCAGACTGGTAGCGGTCGCGGCGCTGCAAACCCACCATGTAGGCCGAGCCGGTCGGGAGCCGGACCAGTTGCAGGTCCGGCACCACCATCACCACCGGAGCGATCGGCGCCAGCGCCGGCCACACGTCGTTGACGTAGTACTCCCCTTCCCAGTAGGCACGCGCGATGCGGACGAAATGCGCCACGTCGGACACGTTCAGCAGGCCGGATTCGGCCATGGGCAGGATTTCGATGGCGGGCTTGCGCACGTCCACCGTGTCGTTGGAGACGTCGACGTACAGGCTGCCGAACTGGAACGCGTTCTGGAAGTAGCGCTCGCGCAGCGCGCCCCACACGCTGCCAACGTAGCCACCCTCCTGCATGAAGGCACGGATGGCATCCAGGCCGGGCCGCGACGCCTCCGATGCCACCGCCGCGCGCAGTTTGCGCTCGAACGCCTGGGAAATTTCCAGGCAGCAGCCGTAGGGGTAGGGCTTGCGGTACGGGGGTGTGGTGCCCCGCAGTTCGTCGTCGACCTCGCGGCGCAGCGCGTGCAGATAACCCTCCAGCTCGGGAATACAGCCCTGGAGATGGCGGGCCGTCAGCCGTTGCTGTTCCCCACAGGCGGGGCGGATTTCCTGGGGCAGAAACGGGCGGGGTACGGACACGGACAGGAGCGGCTACGGTGGGCTCGCATCTTTGCTCGACCGCAAGCTCTCGTGCCCCGGGGCGCCGGGCGGAGCCACCGGACGCGGCGCCCCGTCGCGGACCGGCGGATCAGCGGCCGCGACGGCGCATCCGGGCGACGCCGAACAGCGCCAGCAGCCCGGACAGCAGGACCATGCCCCATTCGGAGAGCGTCGGGATGCTCGCCACCGTGCCGCCGCCACCGCCTACGGGCGTAGTGCTGCCCGTCACGGTAATCGCCAGAGTGGCACGGCGGGCGCTGTCGAGGGGCGGAGTGGAACCGTTGGTCTGCGTCACGGTGCCGGTACAAGGTGCCTGGCCGGTATTATTGGACAGCGAGCCCGGACCGGCGATCAGCGTCTGCTTGAACGTGATGGTGGAGTTCGCCGGAATCGCCGCGTTGTTGAAATTGAACGTGAAGGGCGTGCCGCCGGCGACGCTCGCTGCGGCAACCGTGGTGGTCGAATTCGCGGTGCCGACCAGCGTGCCGTCGAATGCGTTCAGCCGCGCTTCGAGCGCCACGGTGTAGCTGCCCGCGGTCGCCGTGCCATAGTTCACCGTCACGGTGTCGAGGGTGGTGCCGGCGTAGTTGGGCAGATAGAAAGACCGCGAGATGCCGTCGCCACCCGTATTGGTGTTGGCCGGACAGCTGACGATCGTGGCGGCGCCGGCGAATGCCGGTGCAAGCAGGGCAGCGAGCGCCAGGGTGCGAAGAGCGTATTGCATGGAATAGCGCGTGTGTTGAGTGAATCGATGGAAGTGCATCGAAGTGTAAGGCCATGCTGCCTTCTCGACGCCGTCCCTGAACCCTCGCGCTCCGCATTCCACGCCAGGCTCGGCCGTTCCCAGGGGCGCGAATCCAGAGCACGCCGCAGGTCTTCACGGCCCGCCTCAATTCCTCAGTGCGCTTTCTCCCAGTTCGGCCCCATGCCCACTTCCGCCAGCAGCGGCACCTTGAGCTCCGCCACGCCGGCCATGAGGCGCGGCACTTCGGTGCGCAGCCAGCCGGATTCCTCTTCGGGCAGTTCGAACACCAGTTCGTCGTGCACCTGCATGATCATCAGCACCTGCGGCTTGTCCGCGTCCAGCACCGCCTGCACGGCCACCATCGCCTTCTTGATGAGGTCCGCCGCCGTGCCCTGCATGGGCGCGTTGATGGCGGCGCGCTCTGCGGCGCCGCGCCGCGGGCCGTTGGGCGAATTGATCTCGGGCAGGTAGAGCCGCCGGCCGAACACCGTCTCGACATAGCCGCGCGCCTTGGCCGAGGCCTTGGTTTCGTCCATGTACTGCTTCACGCCGGGGTAGCGCTGGAAATAGCGGTCGATGTAGGCCGCGGCGGCCTTGTTGTCGATGCCCAGGTTGCGCGCGAGGCCGAAGCTGCTCATGCCGTAGATGAGCCCGAAGTTGATCACCTTGGCATAGCGGCGCTGCTCGCTGCTCACCTGGTCCACCGCCACGCCGAACACCTCGGCCGCGGTGGCGCGGTGCACGTCCAGCCCCTCGGTGAAGGCGCGCAGCAGCGCGTCGTCGCCGCTCAGGTGGGCCATGATGCGCAGCTCGATCTGGCTGTAGTCGGCGCTGGCGATCACGCGGCCCGGCGGCGCCACGAAGGCCTCGCGCACGCGCCGGCCTTCGGCCGTGCGGATGGGGATGTTCTGCAGGTTGGGCTCGTTGCTCGACAGGCGCCCCGTCACCGCCACGGCCTGCGCGTAGTGCGTATGCACCCGGCCCGTGCGCGGATCGGCCAGCTGGCCCAGCTTGTCGGTGTAGGTGCCCTTGAGCTTGGAGAGGCTGCGGTGCTCCAGGATCTTGGCGGGCAGCGGGTAGTCCTCGGCGAGTTTTTCCAGGACCTCCTCGTCGGTGCTCCGCGCGCCGGTCGCGGTCTTCTTCACCACGGGCAGGCCCAGCTTGTCGAAGAAGATCTCGCCGAGCTGCTTGGGGCTGCCGAGGTTGAACGGCTGGCCGGCGATGTCGTAGGCCTCCTGCTCGAGCCTGAGGATGCGCTGCCCGAGGTCGTGGCTCTGCTGCTGCAGCGTGGCCGTATCGATCAGCACGCCGTTGCGCTCGATGCGGAACAGCACCTCGCTGCTCTCCATCTCGAGGGCGTAGATGGCGCGCAGTTTCTCGTCGGCCTCGATCAGCGGCCAGAGCACGCGGTGCACGTCGAGCGTCTGGTCCGAGTCTTCGCAGGAATAGGCCGCGGCCTGCTCGACCGGCACCTGCGCGAACGGGATCTGCTTGGCGCCCTTGCCGCAGAGGTCTTCGTAGCTGATGCCGGTGCGGCCCGTGTGGCGCTCGGCCAGGCTCGCGAGGTTGTGCGGCCGGTGCACTTCCAGCACGTAGCTCTGCAGCATGGTGTCGTGCGCATAGCCGCGTACATCGATGCCGTGGTTGGCGAACACGTGGCGGTCGTACTTGACGTGCTGGCCCAGCTTGGGCCGGGAAGCATCCTCCAGCCAGGGCTTCAGGCGCTCCAGCACGGTGTCGAGCGGCAGTTGTTCGGGCGCCTCGGGGCCGGAATGCGCGAGCGGAATGTAGGCGGCGGCACCGGGCTCCACGCTGAAGCTCAGGCCCACGATCTGGGCGCGCAGTTCGTCGAGCGAGTTGGTCTCGGTATCGAGCGCGACCAGGTCGGCCGCCTGGATGCGGGCGAACCAGCGGTCGAACTCCTCCCAAGCGAGGATCGTGTCGTAGGCCACTTCGCGCCCCTGTGCGGCCTCGGCGACGAAGGTCGTGCCGCTGTCGGCGAACAGGTCGCCGCTCGCACCGGGTAGCGTGGCCGTGGCATTGGCGGGCGTGGTGTCTTCCAGCGCACGGGCCAGCCCCTTGAAGCCGAACTTCTCGTAGAACTCGCGGAGCTGCGCCGTCTCCAGCGCGCCGGCCGCGATGCCGTCCAGCGCCGGCAGGCCTTCCACATGCCCGGCCAGGTCGCAATCGGTGCGGATGGTGACCAGCTCGCGCCCCTTGGGCAGCCAGTCGAGCGCGTTGCGCAGGTTCTCGCCCGCCACGCCCTTGATCTCGCCCGCGCGCGCCAGCAGCCCGTCGAGCGAACCGTATTCGTTCAGCCACTTGGCAGCCGTCTTGGGGCCCACCTTGGGCACCCCGGGCACGTTGTCCACCGCATCGCCCACCAGCGTCTGGTAATCGACCATGAGCGAGGGCGGCACGCCGAACTCGGCCGTGACCCCCGCCACGTCGCGGCGCTTGCCGCTCATGGTGTCGATGATGGTGATGTGCTCGTCCACCAGTTGCGACAGGTCCTTGTCGCCGCTGGAGACGATGACCTCGATGCCCTGGCGCGCCGCGCAGGCCGCGAGGGTGCCGATCACGTCGTCGGCCTCCACGCCCGGCACGCAGACCACCGGCCAGCCCAGCAGGCGCACGACCTGGTGGATGGGCTCGATCTGGGCGCGCAGGTCGTCGGGCATGGGGGCGCGGTGCGCCTTGTATTCGGGGTAGAGCGTGTCGCGGAAGGTCGGTCCGCTCGCGTCGAAGACGCAGGCGGCGTAGTCGGCGGGATAGTCCTTGCGCAGCGCCTGCAGCATGTTGATCATGCCGCGGATGGCCCCGGTGGCGGGGCTGGCCGGGTCGCCGGGCACGGCCCGCAGGTCCGGCATGGCGTGGAAGGCGCGGTAGAGGTAGCTGGAGCCGTCCACCAGCACCAGGGTCTTGGGTTTGCTCATGGTCCGGGATTGTGCCCGCGGGCGGGTGCGCGCGCCCGCGCGGGCCTACAATCCGCCCATGCGCGCCGCCACCACCTTCCTTCTCCTGGCGCTGGCCTCCGTGCCGGCCCTTGCCCAGACTCCCGCACCCTCGCCCGCTCCGCAGGCCGCCCCCGCGGCCGACGCGCAGCCCGGTGCCGCGGCGGATGCCGAGCCGGGCCGGCGCAACCAACGCGTGGAGCGCATCCGCATCGAGGACGAAGGCAGCCGCGTGGACGAGCTGCGCGTGGGCGGGCAGACGCAGAGCATCACGGTGCAGCCCAAGGCCGGCACCACCATGCCCGAGTACGAAGTGCAGCCGCCCGACGGCGTGCGCGCGCGCCCCGGCAGCCGCAGCGGCGCGGAAACCATCACCAGCCCACGGGTCTGGAACGTCATGAAGTTCTGAACCCCGGGCCCGGGCGCATCCGCCCCGGTTCCGCCCGCCCCCCGGCGGGCACGGCATCCTCCCCGCAGGGCGCCTGCCGCGCCGTCCGGCCCCGGCTGCCTTCCCGCCCTTTTCTTTCGTCTTTCCGCTCTTCTCCCCGCCAAGCAATGGCCGTTTTCACCGAAGTCTCCAAGAAAGAGGCGCGCGATCTGCTGCGCCGTTTGCAGCTGGGCACCCTGGAGTCGCTGCGCGGCATCGAAGGCGGCATCGAGAACACGAACTACTTCCTCACCAGCGACCAGGGCGAGTACGTGCTCACGCTGTTCGAGCGCCTGACCGCCGAGCAGTTGCCGTTCTACCTGCACCTGATGAAGCACCTCGCGCAGGCGGGGATTCCCGTGCCGGACCCGCGCGGCGACCGCCATGGGAACATCCTGCACTCCGTCGCGGGCAAGCCCGCCGCCGTGGTGAACAAGTTGCCCGGCAGGAGCCAGCTCGCGCCCGGGCCGGTGCACTGCGCGGCGGTGGGCGGCATGCTGGCCCGCATGCATCTGGCCGGCCGGGACTACGAGCGCCGGCAGCCCAACCTGCGCGGCCTGGCCTGGTGGAACGAGACGGTGCCCGTGGTGCTGCCCCACATCGGCGAGGCCCAGCGCACCCTGCTGCGCTCCGAACTGGCCTACCAGAACCATGTCGCCGCCTCCGCGGGCTACGCGGCGCTGCCGCGCGGCCCGGTCCATGCCGACCTGTTCCGCGACAACGCGATGTTCGACGGCGAGGCCCTGACCGGCTTCTTCGACTTCTATTTCGCGGGCGTGGACACCTGGCTGTTCGACCTGGCGGTGTGCCTGAACGACTGGTGCATCGACTGGCCCACCGGTCTCCACGAATCCGGGCGCGCCGCGGCCATGCTGGATGCCTACCAGGCGGTGCGACCGCTGTCGGCCGACGAGCGGGCCCTGCTGCCCGCGATGCTGCGCGCCGGCGCGCTGCGCTTCTGGATCTCCCGGCTGTGGGATTTCCACCTGCCGCGCGAGGCCAGCCTGCTCACGCCGCACGATCCGGCGCACTTCGAGCGGGTGCTGCGCGGCCGCATCGCCCGGCCGCTGCATGCGCGCGCGGGCGGCGGATTCGAGGAATGAGCGCACCGGCCGCCGGCCACCGTGGCGGCGCGGCCACATGAAACCCGCCGGCGCGCCCGGAAACCCGCGCCCGCCCGGCCCATCCGTCCCTTCGGCGCGACAATCCTCCTGAACCACGCGCCGCGGCATGCCCTGGAGCCATGCCCGCCGGCGCGACCGCGCCTCCCGCGAAGCGCCCAGCCACTGCCCGACGGGCGTAACACGCACACTGCACCGCCATGAAACTGCACATCGTCCCTGCCCGCGCCGGCCTGGAATGGGTCCGCCTCGGCATTCGCATCTTCTGGCGCCAGCCGATGGCGCTGGCGGCCCTGTTCTTCCTGACCATGGCGGCGATGTCCATCGCCACGCTGCTGCCGCTCGTCGGGCCCGCCGTGGCCCTGGCACTGCTGCCCTCCGCCACGCTGGCCATGATGGTGGCCGCCGGCGACGCCACGCAGGGACGCTTTCCCACCCCGGCCCTGCTGCTGGTGGCCTTCCGCACCGGCCGGCAGCGCCTGCGCTCCATGCTCGTGCTCGGCGCGCTCTATGCCGTCGGCTTCCTCGCCGTCATGGCCATCTCCGCGCTGCTGGACGGCGGACAGTTCGCGCGCGTGTACCTGGGCGGCGAGGAGCTCACGCGCGAAATGGCCGAACTGCCGCAGTTCCAGGCGGCGATGTGGCTCGCGCTGGCGCTCTACGTTCCGCTGTCGCTGCTCTTCTGGCACGCGCCCGGCCTGGTGCACTGGCACGGCGTGCCGCCGGTGAAGGCGCTGTTCTTCAGCATCGTCGCCTGCCTGCGCAACATCGGGGCGTTCACCGTGTACGGCCTTGCATGGACGGGGGTCTTCCTGGGCGCGGGCATCGCCGCCAGCGTATTCGTGACGCTGCTGGCCCTCATGGGCCTGGGCAGCGCGCTCGCGGCGGGCATCATGGTCGGCACGGCCATGCTGCTGGCCGCCATGTTCTTCACGTCGGTGGTGTTCTCGTTCCGCGACTGCTTCGAGCCGCCCGAGCGTCCCGCCGCGCTGGAGGACGCCCCGGGCGCGGCCTGAAGGGCCGCCCGGCGCGCGTCACGCCGCCGTCACGCAATCGTCAAATCCGTGTCATCGCGGATTCCTAGCATCCGGACCGACGGCAGGCCCGGGTTCGCCCGGCCTGCCCGACCGAGAGGCACGCGCCGCGCCGCTCCCACGGAGCCGGCAGCGATGCCCGCACCGCAGACCGACCCATCCGGAATCCACGATGTCCCACACCCCGATGCCCTCCCGCCGCAAGGCCCTGCAATTCCTGGCCGGCGTGCCCCTGCTGCCCCTGGGCGCCAGCGCATCCGCCGCCTCCCTGCTGGCTGCCTGCGGCGGCGGCAGCGACGGCCCTGCTCCCAACTTCGCGTCCGCCAGCTTCACGTCGATGGCCGCGCCTTCGCTCACCACGCCCGCCGCGATGGCGACGACCACCGTGGGCTCCACGCTGAACGTGAAGTTCAGCGACGATTCGGTCCAGAGCTACCAGCTCGCCTACCAGCCCTTCTTCGTCACCGGCGACCGCGTGTCCGACGGCAAGGGCGGCACGATCCTCGCCGGCGGCTACGTGGACATCAACAACCAGCCCATCATCGACACGACCGTGGCCGGCAAGGAGCGCCAGTTCTTCTCCGACTCGCCCGACGGCACCTCGCTGCTCACCGTGCCCAACGCCAAGGTGGACGGCGTGAAGGGCAACCCCGTGTTCGCCGTGGTGCAGTTCGAATACACCACCTGGGCACAGGACGGCAAGACCGACATGTACGGCAAGCTGCCCTCCCCCATCGCCGTGCTCTCGCTCGACCAGGACCCCGCCACCGGCAAGCTCACGCTCGTGAAGTACCACAACGTGGACACCTCCAAGGTGCACGGCCTGTGGATCACCTGCGGCGCGAGCCTCTCGCCCTGGGGCACGCACCTGTCCAGCGAAGAGTACGAGCCCGATGCGTTCACGGCTGCCTCGAGCGCGCAGTTCAAGGCCTACAGCAAGAACCTGTACGGCAGCGAGACGGCCGCCAATCCCTACCACTACGGCCACATGCCCGAAGTGACGGTGAACCCGGACGGCACCGCCTCCATCAGGAAGCACTTCTGCATGGGCCGCATCTCCCATGAGCTGGTGCAGGTGATGCCCGACCAGCGCACCGCCCTCATGGGCGACGACGCCACCAACAGCGGCTACTTCGTCTTCGTGGCCGACAAGGAAAAGGATCTGTCCTCCGGCACGCTGTACGCGGCCAAGGTGGGCGCAGGCTTCTCGATCGACCCGGCCGCGAATTCCGCAGCCCCCCTCACCTGGATCAAGCTGGGCTCCGCCACCAGCGCGGAAATCGAGAAGCTCGCCAGCACCCTCAAGCCCACCGACATCATGTCCGTGTCCTCCACCGACCCGAAGGACACGAGCTACACGAAGATCGTCGCCAACGGCAAGACGGAGTGGATCAAGATCAACCCCGGCATGGAGAAGGCCGCCGCCTTCCTGGAAACCCACCGCTACGCGGCATTCGTCGGTGCGAGCCTGGGCTTCACCAAGATGGAAGGCACCACCGTCAACGCCCGCGACAAGATCGCCTACTCGGCGCTGCAGAACGTGCAGTCGTCGATGGTGGCGGGCAACGCCGCCAACGTGCCGGGCAACGGCATCTCGGTGCCCAAGCAGCTGGCGGCCGGCGTGGTGATGGCGCTCAACCTGCGCGGTGGCCAGAAGGACACCCAGGGCAACGCCATCAACAGCGACTGGATGCCCGTGGACACGAAGGCCCTGCTGGCCGGCGAGGACATCGCCGCCGACGCGCTGGGCAACACGGCCAACCCCAACAACATCGCCAACCCGGACAACCTGAAGTTCTCGGAGAAGCTGCGCACCCTCTTCATCGGCGAGGACAGCAGCCAGCACGTGAACAACTTCCTGTGGGCCTACAACGTGGACACGAAGCAGCTCTCGCGCATCATGTCGGTGCCGGCGGGCGGCGAATCCACCGGCCTGCACGCCGTGGACGAGATCAACGGCTTCACCTACATCATGAGCAACTTCCAGCACGCCGGCGACTGGGGCAGCATCCACTCCAAGGTGAAGGACCAGCTCGACCCGCTGATCCGCGCCAACTACAAGGACAAGTTCGGCTCCGCAGTGGGATACCTGACCGGCACGCCCCGGCAGATGAAGCTGGGCGCCTGACTTTCCGGACGGCATCGTCCGCAGGCATGCGCCGCGGATGTCGCGCGGCGCACCCCGCTCTTCCGCGAGGCCCCTTGGGGCCTCGCTTTTTTTTGTGCCGCCCGAAGGCTCCAAGCCGGCCGGGCGCATCGCGCCGCAGGGGTCAGAGCGATCTCCCCGGGGCCATCCCCGGACCTCCCCAGGCGTTGTCCCTGCGCAGCGATTTGCTACTTTTTAGATAGCAATAATTCCTTGATGAACCTGTAGTTCCAGGCGTCCCGCAACGATCCATGCTGCTGTATGGACACCGCCCGGAGATGATAATTAATCTCATTCCTATAATGCCTGCGCCCGCTGTGCTCCACCGCGGCACGGACCGGGAGGGTTCGGCGCCGCAGTGACCACCGGCACGACGGGGCCGGCTCCACCCCGCCGGCTCCGCACGGCTTCCGCCCGCCGCGTCACGCCCCGTGCGGCCCGGCAGCCCGGCAGCCCGGATGCCGTGGACGCCTTCCTCCGTCCACCCGCCTTTTGTCCCTTCATTTCAGGAGATGCCATGAACACCGCTTCGTTCCAAACCACCGTTCTCTCCGGGCTGCTGGCCGTCGCCGCGCTCGGCTCCACGGGGGTGGTACTGGCACAGGCGGCACCGCAGGGTGCCGGCGCGCCCGCCGCGGCCCCTTCGGCCGCGGCGGCCACCCCGGCCGCCGTGGCAGCGCACTACGCGGTACTGGTGCACGCCAACTACGCCGACGCGCTCGCCGCC
This sequence comes from Paracidovorax citrulli, assembly GCF_900100305.1. GTDB lineage: Bacteria > Pseudomonadota > Gammaproteobacteria > Burkholderiales > Burkholderiaceae_C > Paracidovorax > Paracidovorax citrulli. Next base: position 69,028 of record NZ_FNEY01000021.1, read on the forward strand.
GCGAAGACCATGCAGGCCGCCATCAGGGCATTCACGGCCAAACCCTCGGCGGAGACGCTGGCCGAGGCCCGCAAGACCTGGCTGGCCGCGCGCGAGTTCTATGGCCAGACCGAGGCGTTCCGCTTCTATGGCGGCCCCATCGACGACGACAAGGGTCCCGAGGGACAGATCAATGCCTGGCCCATGGACGAATCCTACGTGGACAGCGTGGAAGGCCGGCCCGACGCGGGCCTGGTGAACGACCGCAAGTTCGCCATCACCAAGAAGAACCTCGCCGCGCAGAACGAGCGCGGCGGCGAGGAAAACGTCGCCACGGGCTGGCACGCGATCGAGTTCTTCCTCTGGGGACAGGACCTGTCCGAAACCGGTCCCGGCGACCGCAACGTCGATGATTTCGTGGATGGCAAAGGCAAGAACGCCGACCGGCGCCGCCAGTACCTGAACGTGGTCACGGACCTGCTCATCGACGACCTGTCCTTCCTCGTGCAGGCATGGGACCCGAAGGTGCCGAACAACTACCGCGCGAAGTTCGTCAGGGGGGGCCAGGAATCGGTGCGCAAGATGCTGGTGGGCCTGGGCTCGCTGTCGCGCGGCGAGCTGGCGGGCGAGCGCCTCGAGGTCGCGCTCAACAGCCAGGACCAGGAGGACGAGCACTCGTGCTTCTCCGACAACACGCACCGCGACGCGGTGACGAACGCGCTGGGCATCCGCAACGTCTGGCTCGGAGAGTACAAGCGTGCCGACGGCAGCCTGGTGAAGGGCGCGTCGCTGCGCGACCTGGTCGCCGCGAAGGACGCCGCGCTGGCCGGGAGGACCACCCGGCAGATCGCCGCCTCCGTCGAGGCCGCGGAAGGCATCCAGGCCCCGTTCGACCGCGAGATCATCGGCGGCAAGGACGCCCCCGGGCGCCTGCGCATCCAGAAGACCATCGACAGCCTGACGCAGCAGAGCAAGGACCTCGTCGAGGCGGCCAACGCGATCGGCATCACCAAGCTGACGCTCGTGCAGCCGTGAGGGTGGCGCACGACATGGCCCCCTTCCGCACGAAGGCGCGGCGGCTCTGGGCCGGCGCGGCGCTCGCGGGCACCGGTCTGGCCGCAGCGCTGCTGTCCGCAGGAGGCGCCTCGGCCGGGGACCCGCCGGACCCGCTCGGGGAAAAGACCGGCGGCGACACCACGGTCTATGCCACCGGCCGCAACGCCTTTTCGTTCCCCGCGGCCAATCTCGAGGACGCGGAACGCACCCGGTTCGTGATCGGCAATTCGTTCTTCAAACGCAACTGGGTGGAGGCCGGCGCCTCGACCAGGGCGCGCGACGGCCTGGGCCCGCATTTCATCGCGCGCTCCTGTGGCGGTTGCCACGTGCAGGACGGCCGGGGCGAGCCGCCGGAGATCTTCAACCGCCTGGGCGAGACGCGCGACCCGATCGTCTCGCTGCTCATCCGCCTGTCGATCCCCGGCACCGATCCGCACGGCGGCCCCCGTCCCGAGCCCGTGTACGGCGACCAGCTCAACACGGCGGCCGTGCAGGGCGTGAAGCCCGAGGGCACGGTCACGCTGCGCTACGAGACGGTGCAGGGCCGTTTCGCCGATGGCACGCCCTACACCCTGCTCAAGCCCCACTACGGCGTGCGCGACCTGGGCTACGGCCCGCTGCACGCCGGCACCATGCTCAGCCCGCGCATCGCGCCGCAGGTGATCGGCGTGGGCCTGCTGGAGGCGATCGCCGAGGCCGACATTCTCGCCAACGCCGCCGGCCAGGCGGCCGCGCCGGGCCCGATCAAGGGGCGACCCAACCACGTCTGGGACGCACCGTCGGGCCGCAAGATGCTGGGCCGCTTCGGCTGGAAGGCCAACGTAGCCACGCTGGCGCACCAGACGGGCGGCGCGTTCGTCGGCGACATGGGCATCACGTCCCGGCACTTTCCCAGCGAGCACTGCACCACCACGCAGGTGGACTGCAGCGCATCGCCCAGCGGCCGCAGCGCGGGCGCGCGCGGCCAGGAAGGCGTGGAGATCGACGACAAGACCTTCGACGACGTGGTCTTCTACCAGGCCACGCTGGCCCCTCCCGCGCGCCGCGACGTGAACGACGCCGCCGTGCTGCGCGGGCAGGCGCTGTTCGCCCAGGCCCAGTGCGCGACCTGCCACCGCCCGAGCTACGTGACGAAGGAAGGCCCTTTCCCCCGGCTGACCAGCAAGGCCCTGTCGGGCCAGCGCATCTGGCCCTACACCGACCTGCTGCTGCACGACATGGGCGAGGGCCTGGCCGACGGACGGCCCGACTTCCTGGCCAGCGGCCGGCAGTGGCGGACACCGCCGCTGTGGGGCATCGGGCTCATCAAGGACGTGAACGGCCACACCCGGCTGCTGCACGACGGCCGCGCGCGCGGCGTGCTCGAGGCCATCCTCTGGCACGGCGGCGAGGCGGAAGAAGCGAAGCAGAACGTACTGAAGATGGACAAGGCCGAGCGCGACGCGCTGGTCCGATTCGTGGAGTCCCTATGACCGCATCCGCCTACCTCCTCTGCGCCCTGTGCCGCCGCGGCGCGCCAGCCCTGGTGGCTGCGGGCGCCGCGCTGCTGGCGACGGGCGCCCAGGCCCAGGCCCGGGCCGATTGGCGCCACGATGCCGTGCCGTTCTACGACACCACGCACGCGCTGCAGGGGCTCTACACCCATTGGGGCCTGCCGCGCGCCACCGGGTTCGCCCGGGCCTCGGGGGCCCTGCCGCCGGCGCTGCGCGCGCTATGCACGGCCGCGCCCGATCGGTCGGCCGCGGCGCTGGCCGGCGCGCGGCAGGCGTGGCAGCACGCCATGCTGGCCTGGGAAAGCCTCTCCGCCGTGGCAGTCGGCCCGGTGGTGGCGCGGCGTGCGCAACGCCAGATCGACTTCGCCCCCACGCGACCGCAGTTGATCGAGCGCGCCATCAAGGCGCAGCCGCAGGGCGCCACGGCCTTCGAGCGCGTGGGCACGCCCGCCAAGGGCCTGCCGGCGCTCGAATGGCTGCTGTGGACGCAGCCGGCGCAGCCCGCCTCGCCCGCCTGCAGCTATGCGGTGGAAGTCGCTCTCGACGTGGAGCGCGAAGCCGTGGCCCAGCAGGCCGCGTTCCGCGAGGCCGCGCAGACCGACTGGGCCGCCGAGGACCAGCAGGAACGCTCCACCCAGGCCATGGGCGAATTCATCAACCAGTGGGTGGGCGGCATCGAGCGCCTGCGCTGGGCGCACATGGAAAAGCCCCTGCGCGCGGCCCAGGGCGCGCGCGCCCCCGACTACCCCCGCGCCGCCAGCGGCCAGACTGGAGCAGCCTGGAAGGCCGAATGGGCCGCCCTGCGCGCCCTCACGGTGCAGCCCGACGGCACGCCGCCGGTGCAGCCGGGCCAGGGAGCGGTGCCGCTGGAAACCTACCTGCGCGGGCGGGGGCTGAACCCGCTCGCCGACCGCCTGCGCGAAGCAGCCCTGCGCATCGACGCGGCAATGGCGGCCGCCGCCGGAACGGACGCCGCGGCGCCCGACGGCCCGCGGGTGCTGCAGGCGGCGAAAGAGCTCAGCGCGCTCAAGCGGCTCGCCGAAGCCGAGGTGGCGCCGGCCCTGCAGGTCAGCATCGGTTTCTCGGATGCGGACGGGGACTGACGCGATGGGCACGCCGCGCAGGAAAGGGGGCGCAGGCCAGGGCGAGCCTTCGCGGCGTTCGGCGCTGCGCACGCTGGCCGGTATCGGCCTCGCCGTGCCGTTGTCCGGCGCCTGGAGCGGCGCGGGCGCATCGGGCATGCCCCTGCGTCTCGCGGCCGCCTGGCAGCAGGGGGATGGCGGCTACCGCATCGGCCTGCTGGAGGCGCAGCCCGGGTCCGGCACCGCACTGCGCGCGCTGCACGCGCTGGAGATCCCCACGCGCGCGCACGGCCTGTGCCCGCTGCCCGACGGCAGCATCGTGGCAGCATCGCGCCGCCCGGGCGACTGGCTGCTGCGCTGGTGGCCGGGCACGGCGCGCGAACCCGTCTGGCAGTGGTCCGACGGCCAGCGCTCGTTCAACGGCCACGTGATCGCGTCACCGGACGCGCGCCTGCTGCTCTCCACCGAAACCGAGGCGGAGACGGGGCGCAGCCTCGTCGTGCTGCGCGACGCCGCCAGCCTGGAAATGCGCGCGGAGTGGTCCACCCAGGGCATCGATGCGCATGAACTGATCTGGGACCGGCGCGCACCGGTGGACGGCACGCCGACCCTGATCGTGGCCAATGGCGGCGTGCCGACGGCCCCCGAGACCGGTCGCGTGAAGCGGGCGCTGGACACCATGGATTCGTCCATCGTGCGCCTGCACGGAGGCACGGGCGAAACCCTGGGGCAATGGCGCCTGCAGGACCGCCGCCTGAGCCTGCGCCACCTCGCCTGGAACCCCGGCGCGGACGTGCTCGGCATCGCGCTGCAGGCCGAACACGACGGGATGGACGCGCGCGCCGCCGCACCCGTGCTTGCGCTCTTCGACGGCAAGGTGCTGCGGACCGCCGACCCGGCGCCGCAGGTGCTGCCCGGTGGCCTGCGGGGGTACGGAGGCAGCATCGCCGGATGGGCGGAAGGCTGGACCGTGAGCTGCCCCCGCGCGCAGGGCATCGCCGCCTTCGACGCCCGCGGTGGATGGCGACGACTCATCCCGCTGCCCGAGGCCTGCGCGCTGGCGGTGCGGGGTTCCGGTCTGTGGGCTGCCGGGGTGGAACATACGCTGGAGAACGCCCAGGGCACGGCGCCGCTCCACCACCCCCACGGCCCCTCGCTCGCGGATGCGCGGGTGGACAACCACTGGTACCCCGCGTGATCCATAAATTACGGTAGAGCTACATCCGGAGACAATCACACGGAAAGTTATACAAGGCATTACAACGACACGCTTTTTCGTAAGGTTTTACTTACACTCCGGCAATTCTGCGAGGTCGCCGATGCCTTTCTTTCCACCCCACCGCATCCGTTTCGCCGCGCTCTGCTGGGCGGGCGCATTGCATTGCCATGCCGTGCTGGCCGCGGACATCCTGCTGGCGCCTCCGCCGAACGGCGGCTTCTCGGTGACCAGCAGCGACAAGACGCAGATCCGGCTGCGCGTGGACGAGGCCTCGGGCACCGTCACGCTGCCCGGGCTGGCCTCGGTGCCACAGCAGGGCACGCCCGTCTGCCATGGTCCGGGCGGGGTGCTCGGCGATTGCAGCGCAGGAGTGGTCGGGGCCACCGGGGCGACCGGTGCCACGGGCGCGGCCGGCCCGGCAGGAGCGACCGGTCCGACGGGCAGCGCGGGCCCCACGGGGGCGACAGGTGCTCCGGGCCCCACGGGCGCATCCGGGGCCACCGGAGCCGTCGGCCCTGCCGGGGCGACCGGACCTGCCGGCCCCGCAGGCCCGGCCGGGCCCACCGGTGCGACGGGAGCGACAGGCGCCCAGGGCAGCGTCGGTCCTGCCGGCCCCACGGGCGCGACCGGCTCCGTGAGCACGGCCGTCGCGATCCGGGCATTCACGCTGCCCAACGTGGGCAGCGACATCTGCGCAGTCGTGTCCTGCTGCAATCCCGGCGAGAAAGTTCTGGGCGGCGGGCACGCCGCGAACACCGGCAGGGACTCGCCCGAAGATGCGGCGGTCTATGTCGGCGAAAGCCGCCCGGTCGATAACTGCGGAGGCACCGCAGGTACTCTCGGCTGGTCGGTGAAGATACTCAACTCGTACCGCGCCAACCTGCAGAGCTGCTCCGCCTACGCCATTTGCTCGCAGTAGCGCCAAGCCCTCCGGTTGCCGCGATGACCGAGACCACGCACACCTCCCGGGCCCGGCACGGCGGTGCCACGGCGGAGTTTCCGCATGCACGGCGCGTTGCCTGCGGTATCGACATGACCGCCGCGCTGGCGGAGATCGATGCGCTGCCGGACGCCCAGTGGGGCCCGCACTTCAACCGTGCCAGGCACGACGGCGGCTGGCACGTGGCCGCCCTGCGCAGCGCGCCCCGCTCGCCCCTGGCCAGCGCACCCGGGGAGTTCTCCGCCGACCTCTACCAGGACGGTGCCGCGATGGCGCAGTGCCCGTCCGTGCGCTCGCTGGTGGCCGCCATCGCGGGCGACGCGCCCCTGAAATCGGTGCGGGTGCTGCGGCTGGCCCCGGGGGGAACCATCCTCGAACATACCGACGCGGGCGTCGGCCTGCGGCACGGCGAGGTCCGCCTGCACCTGCCGCTGCGCACGCACGACGAGGTGTTCTTCCATGTGGGTGGCGAGCGCGTGCCCATGCGCGCCGGGGAATGGTGGTACGCCGATTTTTCCCTGCCCCACCGCGTAACCAACCGGGGAGCCCGCGAGCGCCTGCACCTCGTGGCCGATTGCGCGGCCACGCCCGCGCTGCGCGAGGCCATCGCCGCGGGAGACCCGGGCACGCCACTGCCCGAAGCGCACGATCCGCAGTGGCAGTTCACGCAGTTCCGCCAGCAGGTCTTCGGGGATCCGGCGCTGCAGGAACGCCTGATCGGCATCCGCTCGCGCGAGGATTTCGCGCAGGCCTGCGTGCGACAGGGCCGGGCCCTGGGCCGGGACTTCACCGAGGCGGAAGTGCTGTCCGCCATGGCCTGCGGACGCGATGCATGGATGCGGCAATGGATCGTCTGAATTTCGAGGGCTGGTCGCCCATCCGCATCTACCGGGAACCGGGCGGCGCAGTGCTCGTCGATTGGATGCGCGCGTCGCCCGAAGTCACGCGCAGGCCTTTCTTCGCCGATGGCGTGCAGAGCGCGATGCAGTGGCCGTTCCACCAGGCATTCCGCCGGCAGACGCCCCTGGCCGACCTGATCGGCTGGGCGCAGGCGTCGCCGGGGCTGCAGCCGTCGGGCATCGTCTTCCACGTCTCGCGCTGCGGCTCCACCCTCGTCACCCAGGCCTTCGCAGCGCTCGATGACCACGTGGCCCTGTCGGAGCCGCCGCCGCTGGACGATCTGCTGCGCGCGGAACACCGGCTGCCGGGCCTGGACCCGGCCCAGGCACTCCGGGCCGCCCGGGCCTTCGCGAGCGCGTGGGCCCGGCCATCGCCACCCGGCCGGCGCGGCCACCTCGTCATCAAGTGCGACTGCTGGGCCACGGCCCTCGCCGGCCGCATCGCCGAGGCATGGCCCGATACGCCCTGGCTCTTCCTGTACCGCGATCCGCTGGAGGTGCTGGTGTCGCAGATGCAGCAGCGTGCGGCCTACCTGATCCCCGGTGGACCGCTCGGCGTCAACCCCGCGGCCATCCCCTTCGATGAAGCGCTGCGCATCGGCCCCGAGGCGTATTGTGCACGCAGCCTGGGCAGCATCTATGCCGCGCTGGTCCGGGAATTCCGGCCGGAACGCACCCTGCTGCTCGACTACCGGCAGCTGCCCGCGGCGATCCCCGAAACCATCGCGCCGCATTTCGGCATGCAGCCCGGCGCGCAGGCCATCGAACGCATGCAGGCCACCTTCGGCGTGCATGCGAAGAATCCCTCACATCCCTTCACGCCCGACGCCAGGCGCAAACACCGCGAAGCACCGCAGCGGCTGCGCGAGCTGGCCCAGGAATGGATCGCCCCGCACCACGATGCCCTGGAACGGCTGCGTGCCCGGCAGGACCGCGGCGCCGCGGCGAACAGCGTCGAGGCCGGCGCGCGTGCCGAAGGAGCGACACTCCCATGACCCTTGCGACCCCCACCCTCGCGCGGCTCGGCCGCCGCGGCTTCCTCGGGGCCTCGGCCTCCACGGCCGCAGCCGCCGCCACGGCAAGCGCACCGGCAGTTGTCCTGGCGGCCGCCTCCGCGGGAACCGTCGGGCCATCCGCCTCCGCGGCGCAACGCACGGTCGGCGTGCTGCTGCCGGAATCGTCCCGCTACCCCACGCTGCCCGCAGAATTCCTCGCGGGCCTGAAAGCCGGGGCCGCGGCGTCCGGCCTGCCTTCTCCGCGCTGGCTGCCCCTGCCCTACGGGCGCAGCGTGCGTTCGGCGCTGCGGCAGGCGCGCGCCACCGTGGAAACCGGCACCGTGGACGCCCTGGCGGGATGGCTGCCCATGGAAACCGCCATGGAACTCTCGCCGCTGTTGCAGCAGCACCGCGTGCCCTTCCTCGCGAGCGACACGGGCGCCGACCGGCTTCCCGGCCATCTTGCTGCACGCTCGCCCTGGCTCGTTCCGCACACCCTTGCGCTGTGGCAGTCCTGCGCCTTCCTGGGGCAGGAGGCGCCACGCCGCTGGGGCACCCGTGCGGTGCTCTGCATGGGCCTGCTCGAAAGCGGATACGACTTTCCGCACGAGTTCCGCGCGGCGTTCGAAGCCGCGGGGGGCACGGTGGCCGCCACCCATGTCTCGGGCCTGCCGGACGGCCGGCCCGAATTCGACGGGCTGCGGGCCGTGCTGAAGGGAACGTCCGCCGATTTCGTGGTGGCGTTGTACTCGGGCCGGCAGGCGGAGCGCTTCCGCGAGGCATGGCAGCGCCTCGGCATGGACCGCCAGCGGCCCCTGGTGGGCAGCCCGGTCGCGCTCGAAAGCCCCCTGTCCGCATCGTCCCCGGCGGCGGCCCTGCGGTTGGGAACCGAAGCCGGGGAGCGTTTCGCAAAATGGCAGGCTTCGGCTCTCTCCGGGCCTCTGGCCGCGGTGGCCAGGCTGCACGCCGGCCCTGCGCAAGGTCCGCAGAAAAACGCCTTGCCGGGCTCGCCCGAACTGGCGCTTTCAAACCTACGCCCGCGCCTGCGCAGCGGCTGGACCAACCCTTACCTCGTGACCTGACGAAAGACACAAGCCATGGCAACCGAACCATATCTCGGCGAAATCAGCATGTTTGCCGGCAATTTCCCCCCCAAGGGCTGGGCGTTCTGCCAGGGGCAGATCCTGCCCATCGCACAGAACAGCGCGCTTTTTGCACTGCTGGGCACTACCTACGGCGGCAACGGCCAGACGACCTTCGCGCTGCCCGACCTGCGCGGGCGCGTCCCGCTGGGCCAGGGGCAGGGACCGGGACTGCAGCCCTATAGCCAGGGTCAGGTCGGTGGACAGGAGACGGTGACACTGCAGGGCAATCAAATGCCCATGCACACCCACACGACATCCGTCTCCGTGAGCAGCAACGCCGGCAACTCCGCGGCACCCAACGGCCGCTACCTGGCTGCTTCCGACCAGCGCAATGACCAGTACACCGACCAGAGCGGCAATGGCAGCCTGGCCGGCGTCACGACCGGCTTCGCGGGGAACAGCCTGCCCCACGAGAACATGCAGCCCTACCTCTGCATCAACTTCATCATCGCCCTGGAAGGCGTTTACCCGTCACGCAACTGATCGGCCGGGCTTCGGGACCCGGCCGCCGCGCGGCGCGTCAGTCCACCACCGTCAGCTTGGCCACGGACAGCGCCAGCCACTTGGTGCCGTGCCGCGGGAAGTTCACCTGCGCGCGCGCATCGTCGCCCGAGCCTTCGAGCGACAGCACCTTGCCCTCGCCGAACTTGGTGTGGAACACCGCCAGCCCCACGCGCAGCCCATGCGCGGGCGGCGCCTTCTGCGCCGGCACGGGCGGGCTCGCGAAGGTCTCTGATTTGCCGCCCGACCCGAAGCCGCCCCACGGCGTCCCCGCACTCCCGCCCCGTCCGCCGGACTGCGGCGCGAAGCTGCCGAAGCCCTGCTGCTTGGGCGTGATCCATTTCAGCGCCGCCTCGGGCAGCTCGTCGAAGAAGCGACTCTTGATGTTGTAGCGCGTCTGCCCGTGCAGCAGCCGGGTCTGCGAATGGCTCAGGTAGAGCCGCTTGCGCGCGCGCGTGATCGCCACGTACATCAGGCGGCGCTCCTCCTCCAGGCCGTCCCGGTCGCTCATGGAGTTCTCGTGCGGGAACAGGCCCTCCTCCATGCCGCCGATGAACACGGCATCGAACTCCAGCCCCTTGGAGGCATGCACGGTCATGAGCTGCACGGCATCCTGCCCGGCCTGGGCCTGGTTGTCGCCGGCTTCCAGCGCGGCGTGCGTGAGGAAGGCGGCCAGGGGTGACAGCGTCTCGCCGGTGTCGGCATCCACGCCGCCCGGCAGCGGTTCATCCACCACGGGCAACGAGGGATCGATGCCCTGGCTCGCCGGGCTCTGGCGCAGGCTGGCGCCGTGTTCGTCCACCGGCAGCGCGACGGCGTCGCGGCCGAATCCTTCCTGCGTGACGAAGCTCTCGGCGGCATTGATCAGTTCGTCCAGGTTCTCCAGACGGTCCGCGCCTTCCTTTTCGGCACGGTAGTGCTCCACCAGTCCGCTCGATTCGAGCATCTGGCCGATGATGCCGCGCAGCGTCTGGCCCTGCGTCTGCTCGCGCATCACATCCACCATGGCGACGAAGGCGCCCAGGTTCGCCCCCGCCTTGCCGGGCACGGCGCTCACGGCATCGTGCAGCGAGCAGCCGGCCTGCCGTGCCGCGTCCTGCAGCACCTCGACCGTGCGCGCCCCGATGCCGCGCGGCGGGAAGTTCACCACGCGCATGAAGCTCGTGTCGTCGTGCGGGTTCTCCAGCAGGCGCAGGTAGGCCAGCGCATGCTTGATTTCCGCCCGCTCGAAAAAGCGCAGGCCGCCGTACACGCGGTAGGGCACCGCGGCATTGAACAGCGCCGACTCGATCACCCGGCTTTGCGCGTTGCTGCGGTAGAGCACGGCGATCTCGCGCCGCTCGAAGCCGTCATTGCGCGCGAGCTGGCGGATCTCGTCCACCATCCATTGCGCTTCCGCCAGGTCGGTGGGCGCTTCATAGACGCGCACCGGCTCGCCCGGCCCCTGCGTGGTGCGCAGGTTCTTGCCCAGGCGGCGGCTGTTGTGGCTGATGAGGGCGTTGGCCGAATCGAGGATGTTGCTGTAGCTGCGGTAGTTCTGCTCCAGCTTGATCTGGTGGCGCACGTCGAACTCGCGCACGAAGTCCTGCATGTTGCCCACCCGCGCGCCGCGGAACGCGTAGATGCTCTGGTCGTCGTCGCCCACCGCCAGCACGCTGCCATGCGTGACGAGGCGGCCGTCCACCACGTCGCCCGCGATCTGCTTGAGCCAGGCGTACTGCAGCTTGTTCGTGTCCTGGAACTCGTCCACCAGGATGTGCTGGAAGCGCCGCTGGTAGTGCGCGCGGATCGGATCGTTGTCGCGCAGCAGTTCGTAGCTGCGCAGCATCAGCTCGCCGAAGTCCACCACGCCCTCGCGCTGGCACTGCTCCTCGTACAGCTGGTAGAGCTCCACCTTCTTGCGCCCGTCCGCATCGCGCGCATCCACGTCGCCGGGCCGCAGGCCCTCTTCCTTGCAGCCGCTGATGAAGTAGGCCATCTGCTTCGGGGGAAAGCGCTCCTCGTCGATGTTGAACTGCTTGCACAGCCGCTTCACGGCCGAGAGCTGGTCCTGCGTGTCCAGGATCTGGAAGGTGGCGGGCAGCCCTGCCGACTTGTGGTGGGCGCGCAGCAGCCGGTTGCACAGGCCGTGGAAGGTACCGATCCACATGCCGCGCACGTTCACCGGCAGCATGGCCGAGAGGCGCGCGGTCATTTCCTTGGCGGCCTTGTTGGTGAAGGTGACGGCCAGGATGCTGCCGGGCGAGGCATAGCCGTTCTGCAGCAGCCAGGCGATGCGCGTGGTGAGCACGCGGGTCTTGCCGGAGCCCGCGCCGGCCAGGATCAGGGCGTGGCCCGCGGGCAGCGTGACGGCGGCAAGCTGCTCGTCGTTCAGGTTCTGCAGCAGGGGCGATGCGGCCGCCGACGGCGAGGCCGGGCCCGGCTCGGCAGCGCCGAAGGGCGCTGGCGCGCCGGAAAACAGGTCGTGTGGGAGCATCCCGCCATTGTAGGAACCCGGCCGCCTCCGCCCGGCCGGCGGGGTCAAGCCCCCGGAATCTGTCCCGCCCCTACGTCAACAGGCCGTCCAGCGCGTCGGATTCGAACTGCTTCCACAGCGCATCGCGGCGCTCCAGCGCCTCCTGCACCGCGCCATGGCGCAACTGCGCCACCGCCGACACCAGGGCATTGCACAGGAAGAAGGCCGCGGTATAGGAATCGAACGGCGACGCGTTGGCCGTGCGCGCCACCAGCGTGTGCTGCGCATGCTGCACGATGGGTGCCACCGGGCTGTCGGTGAGCGCCACCACCGTGGCACCCTGCGCGCGGAAGTGCTGCGCCGCCAGCAGGCCGCCGCGCGAATAGCGCCGGATGGTGAACACCAGCAGCACGTCCTGCGGCTGCACCCACAGCAGCCGGTCCACCGCGAAAGGTGCGCCCGCCCCGAGGTCCTGCACGCCGGGGCGGCACATGTTCAGGTGCGTGGCCAGGTGGCTGGCGACGGGCGCGCTGTTCTTCTCGGCCATCACGAACACGCGGCCCTCGCTCCGGCCCAGCAGCCGCGTGGCCGCTTCGAACGCGGCCATGTCCAGCCCCTGGCGGGTCGCGGCCAGGTTGTGCTGGTCGTGCAGCAGGGCATCGTCCACGCACTCGGCCAGGCTGCGCCCGGCGCCCAGGGTGGCGGGCGCGCGCTGCGCCGCGGTCTGCAGGCGCGAGGTGACCTCCGTGCGGGCCTCGCGCCGCACCTCGGCGAGGCTGCCGTAGCCCAGCTTGGAAAACATCCGCACCACCGTGGAAGCGCTCGTGCCCGTGCGGGACGCGATCGCGCTGGCGGAATCCAGCAACCCGTCAGGGTAGTGGCGCAGCAGGTCGTCGGCCAGCGCGCGCTCGCTGGCGGTCAGGAAGGCGGCATGGGCGGCGAGCCGTTCGGTCAGGAGCATGGCGGAGACGAGGTGCGCAAGGCGCGGGGAGCGCCCCGTGGCGTCGATTGTGCATGGCGCGCCACCCCCGAGGAATGGAATGGATTGCAACAACTATTGCAAGGCAATATGATTTATGAAATTTCCGTTTCAATCATTCTTTCATCCCGCCTCACTGCCCGCCATGTCCACCACCGTGCCCGAGCCTGCCGCCGTCCCCGCCTCCGCCCAGCCCCTGCTCGACTGGCTCGCCTCGCAGGAGCAGGCCATGGCCGACCTGCTGGCGCAGGTCGTGAACATCGACAGCGGCAGCGGCCATGAAGAGGGCGTGCGCCAGGTCGCGGCGGTGCTGCGCGGCCGCCTGGAATCCGCCGGCATCGCCGTGCAGACCCTGCCCGAGCCGGGCTGGGGCGAATGCCTCCTGGCCAAGGTGCCCGGCAGCAATCCCGGGGCGGCGGGCCACCACCAGCTCATGGGGCACATGGATACGGTCTTCCCGCTGGGCACGGCGGCGCAGCGCCCGTGGCGCGTGGAAGGCGGCAAGGCCTTCGGCCCCGGCGTGGCGGACATGAAGTCGGGCCTGGTGATGAACGTGTTCGTGGCCGAGGCCCTGGCACGCTTCGGCGGCAACGCCACCCCGGTGCACCTGCTGTTCACCGCCGACGAAGAGGTGGGATCGCCCGCCTGCCGCAACGTCATCCGCGAGCACGTGCAGGGCGCCCGCGCCGTGCTCAATGCCGAGCCGGGCCGCATCAGCGGCAACGTGGTCAACGAGCGCAAGGGCTCCTACCGCATCGATTTCGAAGTGCAGGGCGTGGCCGCGCACGCGGGCATCAACCCCGCCCAGGGCGCGAGCGCCATCGACGCTCTGGCCCGCAAGATCCTGGCGCTGCACGCCCTCAACGGCTGCGAGCCCGGCATCACGGTGAACGTGGGCTTCATCCAGGGCGGCATGGCCTCCAACGTGGTGGCCCCGCTGGCCTCGGCGCACGTGGACCTGCGCTACACCGCCGGCAACGACCTGGAAGGCGTCCTGGCACGCATCCAGGCCATCATCGAGGAAGAATCCCTGCCCCGCACCAGCGGCCGCATCGTCGCCAAGACAGGCACCCTGCCCATGGCCCGCACGCCCGACGCGCTGCTGCAGACCTACCAGCGCTGCGCGCAACAGGTCGGCTTCACGGTCGAGGGCGAGGCCACCGGCGGCGCGGCCGACAGCGGCATCACGTCGAACATGGGCATTCCCTCGCTGTGCGCCCTGGGCCCCGTGGGCGGCTATGCGCACAGCGAGCGCGAGTTCTGCGACCTCACCACCTTCGTTCCCCGCGCCCAGGCGCTCGCGCTCACGCTGCTGGCGCTGGGTTGAGCCGGCTTCCAACCTTTTTGTTTTCCTGACCTTTCCGAGACCTATGTCCTTCGAACGCACCCCCACCACCCGCCGCCAACTGCTGGCCACCGGCCTGGGCCTGGCCGGCGCCGCCGCCCTGCCCGCCTTCGCCGCGGGCGACAAGTACCCCAGCCGCCCGATCACGCTCGTGGTGCCGTTCCCGCCCGGCGGCTCCGTGGACGTCATGGCCCGCCAGTACACCGAATCGCTGGGCCGCATCCTGGGCGTGCCGATCGTGGTGGAGAACAAGCCCGGCGCCGGCGGCTCCATCGGCACGCAGTTCGTGGCCCGGGCTCCGGCCGACGGCTACACCCTCGTGGCCTCCTCGCAAAGCAGCCACCTGGCCAACCCGCTCGTGCAGCCCAAGCTGGGCTATGACCCGATCAAGGACTTCGAGAACATCGCCATCATGGGCCGCCAGCCCAACGTGCTGGTCGTGCACCCGAGCGTTCCCGTCAAGACCTTCGCCGAATTCGTGGCCTACCTGAAGGCCAATCCCGGCCAGGTCAACTTCGCCACGGCGGGCGCCGGCAGCATGGGCCAGATCAACGCCGAGGCGTTCCTGCTGGCCGTGGGCGCCAAGGGCGTGCACATTCCCTACCGCGGCGGCTCGCCCTACGTCACGGCCATCCTGGCCGGCGAGGTGCAGTTCGCACTCGACAACCTGGTGGTGTTCCTGCAGCACATCCAGGCCGGCAAGCTGCGCGCCCTGGCCGTGGCCTCGGACACGCGCGTGGCCCAGCTGCCCGATGTGCCCACTTTCAAGGAACTGGGCTTCCCCGACCTGAACCAGCCGTCGTGGACCGGCATCGCCGCGCCGGCCGGCACGCCGGCCGCCATCGTGGCCACGCTGCACAAGGCCATCCGCAAGGCCGCGACGGAACCCGCCATGGTCGAGAACCTCAAGGCCCGCGGCGTGATCCCGCCCGAAGAGATGTCGCCCGCCGCCTTTGAAAAGATGATGTCCGAACGCCTCGCCTCCTACGGCGAGGTGGTGCGCAAGGCCAACATCAAGCCGGAGTAAGAGCGGTCAGCGCGACCCGGCGAAGCGGTCCTGCGCCGCGGCGCATCTTGTGGGAACATGCGCGGCACTGCACCGCACAGCCCCAGGATCCGCCGATGCGCACCTCCTTCTCCGCCCTGCTCTTCTGCCTCGCCCCGGCCTGGCTGGCCGGCGCCCCCTCTTCCGCAGCAGCCCAGTGGACCGCATGCAGCAGCGACGGCAAGGCAGCGCCGCGCGTGCTCTACGAGCGGTTCCTCAGTGCCGACTGCGCCACCTGCTGGGCCGACGCGCCCGCCACGGCCCCCGGCGGCGGCGCCCTGGTACTGGACTGGATCGTGCCGGGCCGGCAGGGCGACGAAGCCCCCCTGTCCGCCGCCGCCACGCGCGACGCGCTGGAACGCCTGCAGGCGCTGCGCCGCGCCCCGCCCGCAGCCACCGACACCGCCATCACCGACGTCGCCCCCACGGCCCCGCTGCCGGGCCGGCTGCGCGTGGCCCTGGGCCCGCCCGTCAACGGCTATGTCGGCGCCACCATCGCCCTGGCGCGGCCCGGGGGCAAGGCCCCTGCCGCGCATGCCCGCGCCGGCACCCGCCATGCCTTCACGCTGCTGCTGGTCGAGACGGTGGCCGCCGGAGCGGAAGGCAATGCCGCCGAACGGCACATCGTGCGCAATGCGCTGCAGGGCACCTGGGAAACCGGCACGGCAGGGCCGCGCGCCGGGTGGTCGGAGCTCCGGCCCATGCGCATCCCGGACGGCGCCGATGCGGGCAGGCTCGGCGCCGTGGGCTGGCTGCAGGACACCGACGGCACCGTGGTCGCGGCGGCACGGGCCCATTGCCCCGCCGCCGATGCCAGCAGGCCGCAGTAACCCTGCACCCCGTCCACCAACCCGCCTGGCACGTCCGGTATGCGGGCGGCAGGGGTAGAATCAGTCACCGGGCCCAAGTTTCTTGACGTCCGGTTTTTTTGTGCCTGCGCACGGCAGGGTTCGGCAGAGGCCTTTCACGGCCCGCCCACAAGACCGGCCTCCAAGCCAAGCGCCCCATCGCGGGGGAAACGGTCCTCCGCGACCTTTCACAGGAGCTTGGAATCTCATGGAAATCTTCGACTACGACAATGTCCTGCTGCTGCCGCGCAAATGCCGCGTGGAGAGCCGCTCCGAATGCGACGCCAGCGTCACCCTCGGGCAGCGCAGCTTCCGCCTGCCGGTGGTGCCGGCGAACATGAAGACGGTGGTGGACGAGAAGATCTGCCGCTGGCTCGCCAGCAACGGCTACTTCTACGTCATGCACCGCTTCGACCTCGACAACGTGCAGTTCGTGCGCGACATGCACGCGGCCGGCTGCTTCGCCTCCATCTCGCTGGGCGTGAAGCAGCCCGACTACGACACGGTGGACCGGCTCGTGGCGGAAGGCCTCTGCCCCGAGTACATCACCATCGACATCGCCCACGGCCATGCGGACACCGTGAAGGCCATGATCGCCTACCTCAAGCAGCACCTGCCGCAGGCCTTCGTGATCGCCGGCAACGTGGCCACGCCCGAAGCCATCATCGACCTGGAGAACTGGGGCGCGGACGCGACCAAGGTGGGCGTGGGCCCGGGCAAGGTGTGCATCACCAAGCTCAAGACCGGCTTCGGCACCGGCGGCTGGCAGCTCTCGGCGCTCAAGTGGTGCGCCCGCGTGGCCACGAAACCCATCATCGCCGACGGCGGCATCCGCAGCCATGGCGACATCGCCAAGAGCATCCGCTTCGGCGCCACCATGGTCATGATCGGCTCGCTGTTCGCAGGCCACGAGGAATCCCCCGGCAAGACCGTGGAAGTGGACGGCGAGCAGTTCAAGGAGTACTACGGCTCCGCCAGCGACTTCAACAAGGGCGAGTACAAGCACGTGGAAGGCAAGCGCATCCTCGAACCCATCAAGGGCCGCCTGGCGGACACGCTGGTCGAGATGGAGCAGGACGTGCAGAGCTCCATCAGCTACTCCGGCGGCCGCAGGCTCATGGACATCCGCAAGGTGAACTACGTGATCCTGGGCGGCGACAACGCGGGCGAACACCTGCTCATGTGAGGTGCCGAAAACTTTTTTGCCTGCCTGCTTGCAGACCGGTAAAAAAGTAGTGCATAATTCGAGGCTCTGCAGCGCTGCAGACACAGTTTCAAAGTTTACTGTGGGTTCTTAGCTCAGTTGGTAGAGCAGCGGACTCTTAATCCGTAGGTCGAGTGTTCGAGTCACTCAGGACCCACCACCACAAAGCCGCAAGGCTGAAAAGGCCGGTGCTATCGAAAGGTAGCACCGGCTTTTTTCTATTTGTGTTGGCATAGTGCGTTTATGCAATACATCACATATACAGCGTGGTCTAAACGCCCCGGTCGGCCCATGTCCTAACACCTGACCAGCCTCTCATTTTTCACTCGGCGGTAAAGGTGCAGTACTCGCTTCCGCGTTGAGGCTGTTCGGTCTGTTCGTGCTCTCTCACGCTCTGACGTCATGCGCTAGCGGATCGATCATGAGGCTCTACAACTGTACTCCAAGTGGGCCTTTTATGCGTCGCACAGTCATGGGTTGACAGTATTGTCAACGTCTGCCGCTGGCCATCTCAGTTAGGCATCTCCGTTTGAAACTCAGGGACGTCCTCTCACGACCTGTAATACCTGGAGCACTCGCCTCAGCCGCCTCCAGTGGTTGTCACTCGGTCGAGAACTACGCTTCTCGAAGGCTTGCGTCGGTATCGATCAAGCCTGTTTGCTCCAGTTCCATCTTCGCCCAATGTCCGCTACACTGTAACGATCTAATACAGAGAGGCTTGAGATGGAGAAGAAAACGACTGGCTCTTGGCTAGTTCATCACACCAATAAGATACAGAAAGTCAGCTCCGCACCGGGATTCAATAAAATTCTTGTAGCGGGGAAAGCAGGAATTCTGCTGTCCGCTTTAGCTGCTGACAAACAAATCGACCTGTCGAACGAGAGAGTGGAGGCGTTAGCAGAGGCTGCTCAGATAAATGCGCTAGAGTGCGATTCGCTGCTGAAAAAATTGGAGGAGCGAAAGCTAATTGACCGAGCCAATTCCGGAATTTCAGTTCTGGGCGTCAGTTCGACAACCGTGTTGGAGCGAACTGCAGAAATTTTCGAGGCGTCGAATCCTTCAAAAATTGAATTTGCTGCACTTGCATTATCAGAAAAATCGTCAATAAATCCGATTTCAACATCCGATGCACGCAGGGATATTGCCGAACAATTTGAAATTTCATTTTCAGAGGTGGACAATCTTTTTCAACGGGCTGAGAGTATCGGATTCGTTGACGCAGAGCATTTGAAAAATAACGAGCGCTTGTATTTCAACGGAAATCTTTTCCGCAGAAACAACCCGGTTAAGGTTAAGCTTGTACTCGATTCCCTCTCACCGGGCGAACAACGATCCCTAAAAGATCTTACCGATGCACTCTACACTAGGGCATGTATAGAGTTTGAGGAGGCCAAGCGTATTCTGGGTGAAAAGCTTTGCGAAAAAGTTATGGCTGTCGGAATTTTTGATCTGAATATTGTTTCAAATACATCAGGGGATACCGGTTTTGTAACGTTGCCCGCAGCATTTAACAAATTCAGCGATTCTATCGCCGGTGATGCATTTGATCTCGCCAAAGCCCTTGTGAGCTCAATTACATACGGCATGGTGGTGAGTAATTACAGCCGCGGGAAAATCACGATGGTAAGGGACTTACTAAAGACTCTGGTTAGAGCGTGTTATGAACTTCCCGCCGCAGCCAGCACCCGTGCGGCTGCAGGCAACATGAGCACGGCAAAGACCAGGAAATGCAGCCCGCCGAGCACTTCGGGTAGGCGCTCGTAGTCCCGCGTGAGTCTGCGGAATCTCGCCAGCCACCCGAAGCTGCGCTCTACCACCCAGCGCCGGGGCAGCAGCACGAAGCCCTTTTTCGCTTCGGGCAGCTTCACGATCTGCAGATCGATGCCGTTGTCCCTTGCAGCCTCTGCTGCCACCTCGCCCGTATAGCCCTGGTCCGCCCAGCCCAGCTTCACCGAGTGGCCCGTGGCCTGCTGTACGTCTCCGCACAGACGCT
>NZ_FNEY01000038.1 GCF_900100305.1 Paracidovorax citrulli
TCCGACACCATCGCCTCGAAGCAGCCCGCTTCCAGCCAGCGTCGGGTTTGCTGGTAGACCGCCTCCCAAGGAGGTAGATCGTTGGGCAGCATCCGCCAAGGCGCGCCTGCGCGCACCAGCCAGCGCAGGGCGTTGAAGACTTCGCGCAGATCGTGCTCGCGCTGGGGCGCGCGCTGGTCCATCAGGCTCAAGTAGGGCGCAGCGAAGCTCCATTCTTCATCGCTGACATCCGTCGGGTAGGGCTTGCGGGGCATCCGCAGACTCTACCTTTGACTTCCACTCCGAGGAGCAAAGTTCATAACACGCTCTAGGAGTGTCTGGTTTGCGCTCCTTGGCTGCGAGTTCGGCCGTGCTTGCCAACACTTGCTTCGTAGCGATCTCGAACTCAGCTTCCAGAGGGCCGGCTTTAACCTTGCGTAGTAATGGCAGCAACTCTGCTAGTTTCTTTCGGAAGATCAGGCCAAGCAGCACGGCGGCGACAGGCCACGCAATTGAATCGATCAGCTTGCTGATGAATGTGAGCCAGTCCATGTTCTTGCTGAGCGGGGCCGGCGATAGTTGCAAGGCCTAACGTCGGAGCTGACCGGCGGAGGGTAGGCCGGCTAAGCCGGCCGATAGTACGCCCGTGTCGAACGACCGGTTGCCCGCCTCCACCACCTTCACCAACACCCACAACACCCGATTCACCGGCGTCCCCACCCCCACCGCCTTCCCCCGCGCCACCACATACCCATTGAGGTGATCGATCTCGCTCGGCTTGCCCCGCGCCAGGTCCTGCGCGGTAGACGACATCTGCCCAGGCATGGTGGCCGCAATGCGGTTCACCGCCGCGCCCACATCGCCCGGAATCTGGATGCCGTCCGCTTCGGCCACGGCCAGGCATTCGGCCACCACGTCGGCAATCACGTCTGCCACGCCGGGCGTCTGCACCAGCCGGCCGTAAGGCTGCTGCGCGAGCGCAGAGATCGCGTTGTATGCACAGTTGAGCACCAGCTTGGCCCAGAGCGCGCCGCGCACGTTGCCTGAAATCTCCGTGGCGATGCCGGCCGCGCTGAACTGCTGGGCCACCGCGGCGCTGCGGGGCGAGGGTGCGATCACCAGTTCGCCGCGCCCGTGGTGGCGCACGTGGCCGGGGCCGGCCATTTCGGTGGCCACATAGACCACGGCGGCGGCGACGGGGTGGGCATCGCCCAGCACGCCGCGCACGCGCTCGTCGTTGTCCACGCCGTTCTGCAGCGTGAGCACGAGCGCGCCGGGCGCGAGGTGTGGCTGGATCTGGCGTGCCGCGTCCTCGGTGTCGGTGGATTTCACGCAGAACATCACCACGTCCGCGCCGCGTACCGCGGCGGGATCGGTGTCGGCCGCCATGGGCACGTTTTCGTCGAGCGTGGCGGTCTGCAGGCGCAGGCCGTTCGCGCGGATGGCCTCGACGTGCGCGGGCCGGCCGATCAGCGTGACCGCATGGCCGGCGCGCGCGAGCAGGGCGCCGAAGTAGCAGCCCACGGCGCCGGCACCCATCACGGCGATGCGCAGGGGCGGGGTTGCCGGATCGGACGGCGACGGAGGCAGGCCTCCGGCGGGAGCAGCCGATGGGGATGCAGTCATGCGTTTATCTCTCTCTCTCTTCTCTGTCGAGCATGGTACGCCCGGCTGGGGCTGCTGCCTCCAGGGGTTTGCACGATAGGGATGGCGGATGTGTCGTTGCCGCCCATTCGCAGCCGATATTCGTCAGCCGATGTCCTTGTCAAGGCGAAAAGGGGCGGTTGTACTGAGCGTTCTTCCAGGCGGAACGATTCCTGGAAAACGTCGTTGGGTTAACGCATTGTTGCAAGCGAGCGGAGTGGGTGAACCTAGCATTCGCCCCCATCGAAAACGCGACAGCAGGGGAGGAACCATGAGCGCGGAGCTCGCAGTGACGTTTTTCAATATGGGCTATGCCCAATCCGTGGCGCAGTCCATGGAGCAGAACCGGGTGGATGTGCTGGTGCTCACCCAGGGCCAGTACATGGGCATCCTGCAGGACAAGGCCCGGAACCACCCGGCGCTGGAATTCAGCCTGCGCAAGATCCTCGCCAGTTCAACATTCGGCCAGTACTGGCAGCACACCTTCAGCCCCAACGCCAGCGAGCCGTGGGTGGGGCCGGCGGCGCAAGGCGCCAACGATGCGATCGCCATCACCCGCACGCTGAATGCGATCGGCATGTCGGGCATCACCAGCTACGTGAAGACCACCGCGACCGGCACCTACATCATCATCAAGGGCTACTCGGCGCGCCGCAGTTCCGCACTGCAGGGCACGCGCTACCTCGCCACGCATCCGAAGATGATCCAGCTGGGGCTGGGCATGAAGAGCCTGCAGGGCATTGCCAAGGGCGGGTTCATCCTGGGCGTGGTCGTCTCCAGCGGCATCGAGTTGATGGACTTCATGTTCAACAATGAGAAGACCATGTATGACCTGGTGGGTGGGATCGGGGTGGAGGCGGTGAAGGGTGGGTTGGGGGCGTTGGTGGCTTATTCTGCGGCTGCTGCTTTCAGTGGCGTCACGACAATCGCCGTAGCGCCCTTGGTTGTCATGGCCGTGGTCGCAGTGGTTGCCGGTATCGGACTCAATCACCTGGACAGCCGATTCGGTGTGAAAGGCAAGGTGATCGCGGGCCTCAAGATGGTTCCGGAGCAGGCTTCGCAAGGCTTGTACTACATCGACACACAATCCCAAGCGTGGTTGGACGATCTTCGATCCGCGATGGAGCAAAGAAAAGAAGAACTGAGCCGCTCCATCGAGCGTGGCATGAAGGAGTGGTTCTGCCGAATAAGCTGCGTGCTCCATCACGCGCCTCACTGACCTGATCACATCGCCAAGTCATCCATGCACGACATCCATCAAATCCGAAAGCTTATTCGGTGGGGCATTCCGCTGTATCTCGGGCTCGTGGCAGGCGCGTTGCTGATGATCCGCAACGCCTTGGTGCCCATGGTTCACGACATCCTGTCGAAGGCGCCTGTAGTGCGGATCACGCCGGGCATGCACCTCATGCCGTGCGTCGTCGCTTTCGGCTCACTGGCAATCGTCGTCATGGTGATGCGGGCGATCCCTTGCCGCCCCAGCCTCATCAAGAAGTTTGAGATTGCGGCCAACTTGGCTGTCGCAGCCAGCGCCATTGCGCTCCTGTTGGTCCCCGTGGTCGCTATCGCCCAGCGTTACTACATGCCCAGCATTGGCTACACCCAATGCTATGTCCTGCAGGGCCAGCCCACGTTGTGGTTCACGGACTGGGTTCGCGATCCAGCATGGTGTGTGAAGGGCAAGAGTCCGGAATGGTTGAACGAGCAGGTGCAGCAGTCCAGGCCGATCGCGCCTCTGTGAACAGCCTAATGGTGCCGCTACTGGCTCCTCGCAGCCTGGTGGTGCTTGGTGTGTCAGAACAGGTATCTCACTCGAACACCCGAACCTGCCTTCCATGTTTGATGTCGCCGGAATTCGAAAAACTCTGATCTGGGGTATCCCGCTCTACCTGGCCTTGGCCACAGGTTCGATCCTGATGGTCGCCTACATCATGGTTCCGACGATAGAGGGGGTTGCCGAACGCGCCCCAGTAGTTCGCATCGGACCAGCCGTGCTGGTAGCGCCATTTGTCGCTGCGTTTTGTCTCCTCGGCGTCGTCGTCGCTTCCATGCGCGCGATGCCCTGTAGCGACCGCATCATCAAGCCTTTCGAGCGTGCGTTCATCGCCACAGTGCTTGCGGGTGTAGTGACGATGCTGTTGATTCCGGTCACCGCTGCGTTGGCACGATCTCGGATGCCGAGCATCGGCTACACCCAATGCCATGTCCTGCAGGGCCAGCCCACGTTGTGGTTCACGGATTGGGTTCGCGACCCGGCATGGTGCGTAAAGGGCAAGAGCCTGGATTGGGTCAACGAGCAGGCGAGGGCGCCCGCACCGCATGGGGTTCCCTGAATCGCGTAGCGGAGCAAGGGATGGGCTGGCTTGCTTTCCCGCATGTTCACCGGGCCCTCTGCCGTCAACCCACCAGACCCGAAATGCATGACATTCCCGCGCTGCGTAAAACCATGCTTTGGAGCACGCCGCTATTTATCGGTATCTCGGCGAGCTGCGTGTGGGCCACCTTGCATGGAGTCGTGCCGGTGTTCCAGGGTATCGCGGCAAGGGCTCCGGTCGTCCGGATTGCGCCCGCTGCCCAGCTGGCTCCGTTCGTCGCCGTCGTCTGCATCATGGCCATCGTGCTCGGCGCCATGCGCGTGGCGCTGTGCCGTGAAGCCGCGATTGCGAAGTTCGAGCGCGCTTTCACCATCGCCGTGCTCGCCAGCGGCTTGGTGATGCTGCTGATCCCTGTGACCTCATTCGTCCAGCGCCTGTACATGCCGAGCATTGGCTATGCGGCGTGCTACGAACTGCAGGGCAACCCGACCCTCTGGTTCACGGATTGGGTGAAAGATCCTGCGTTGTGCGTGAAGGGCAAGAGCCCGGAGTGGGTGAACGAGCAAGTCCGCCATTCGCCTCCATGAAGCGATGAGCGACCCCGGCCGGGACCGCTCCGCCACTCAGGCCGCTGCCAGCAGCAGCCCGCCCGTGCCGCCCGCAGGGTCGCGCCGTGCCGGGGCTGCCGTGGCGCCCGCCCCGTCCGCACCCGGCGGCAGCCGGAACTGCGCCACGGTGCGCGCCAGCGTTTCCGCCTGGAACTTCAGGCTGTCGGCGGCCGCGGCGCTTTCTTCCACCAGCGCGGCGTTCTGCTGCGTGACCTGGTCCAGCTGCTGCACGGCGTCGCCCACCTGGCCGATGCCGCTGGATTGCTCCGCGCTGGCGGCGCTGATTTCCGCGACCAGGGTGGACACCTCGGCCACCTGGGTCACGATGTCTTCCATCGTGCGGCCGGCCTGGGCCACGAGTTCGCTGCCGGCGTTCACGCGCGACACGCTGTTTTGGATCAGGCCCTTGATCTCCGCGGCGGCCTGTGCGCTGCGTTGCGCGAGGCTGCGCACCTCGGTCGCCACCACGGCGAAGCCACGGCCCTGTTCGCCCGCGCGGGCGGCTTCCACCGCGGCGTTGAGCGCCAGGATGTTGGTCTGGAAGGCGATGCCGTTGATGGTGCCGATGATGTCGGCCATGCGGTCCGAGCCCTGGCGGATCGAGTCCATCGTGCGCACCACGTCCTGCACCACCGCGCCGCCCTGGGCCGCGACGGACGAGGCGCCCGATACCAGTTGGTGGGCCCGGCGGGCCGATGCGGCGTTCTGCTCCACGGTGGAGGTCAGTTCCTCCATCGAGGCGGCGGTTTCTTCCAGGTTGCTGGCCTGTTCTTCCGTGCGCTGGCTCAGGTCGGCATTGCCGTTGGCGATCTGCACGGTGCCGGTGGCGATGGAGTCGGAGCCCGCGCGCACGCTGCCCACGATGCGCACCAGGCTGTCGTTCATGCGCGCCAGGGCCGAGAGCAACTGGCCCACCTCGTCGCGCCGTCCCGTGGGGATGTGCGACGTCAGGTCGCCGCCGGCCACGGCCTCGGCCACCTGCACGGCGGTGTGCAGCGGGCGGGTGATGGAGCGGGCGATAAGCCAGCACAGCGCCATGGCCAGCACGGCGGCCAGCGCGCCGATCGCGATCACGGTGACGCGGCCCGTGCTCACCTGCGCGTCCGCCCGGTCGCTGTCTTCGGCCATGACCTTCTGCTGGTGCTCGGACAGGCGGGTGACGGCTTCCAGGAATTTCTGCTGGGCGGGGCGCAGGCTGGTTTCCAGCAGATCCCGGGCTTGCTCGGAATGGTTGTCGCGCATGAGTTGCAGCAGCCGGTCCAGTTCGCGCATGTAGTTTGCGCGCGTGGTCTGGCAGGCCTCCAGCATCTCGACGCCCGTGGAGGAGCGGACCAGTTGCGACAGTTGCGAGAACAGGGCGGTGACGGTCTCCCGGCTCTCCTGGATGCGGCGGGTTTCCTGCGCGCGGATGTCCGGGTTGTCGAAGATCAGCATGTTGCGCGTGTACCGGGCCTGGGCATCCGCTTCGTTGGTGATCTGCGAAAGCAGCTTGACCTTCGGATAGGCGTCGCGCGTGACCTTGGTGAGGGCCTGGTTCACGTTGCCCAGCGCGCCGAGCGACAGGGCGGCCAGCAGCGCCAGTACCGCGATCACCGCGAGGAAGGCCAGGCCGATGCGGTAGCCGATCCGCAGGTTGCCGAAGAAGGTGGTTTTTTCGCTCATGGCGGGATTAGGGTAGGACAGGCAGGGACGGGCGGGGCCTCCCGGCACCTCCCGTGTGATGGGTGCCCGCGAGTGGCCGTTGAACGGCTTCATGGTCGAGCACTGTCTGAATTCTACGTTTCCTATGAAATATTTGTATTTTTTGATTGAAAATGTAATTAATCTGAAAGTTTTTTGTGGCAGTTGTGCGATTTTGGCTGCATCCGCCGGGCGGGAGCGCATGGCCTGCATGAGGCGGGCTGGCCCATGAAAAAAGCCCCGGCCGGGTGGGCACGGGGCTTTCGGGAAGGCGGGGCCGCCGGGCAGGACGGCCCGTGCGGCGCGGCTCAGAGCGAATCGATGAAGCTGCGCAGCTTGTCGCTGCGGCTCGGGTGCTTGAGCTTGCGCAGCGCCTTGGCCTCGATCTGGCGGATGCGCTCGCGGGTCACGTCGAACTGCTTGCCGACTTCTTCCAGCGTGTGGTCGGTGGACATCTCGATGCCGAAGCGCATGCGCAGCACCTTGGCTTCGCGCGGCGTGAGGCCGTCCAGGATGTCCTTGACCACGTCGCGCAGGCCGGCCTGCATGGCGGCGTCGATCGGGGCGGTGTTGGCACCGTCCTCGATGAAGTCGCCCAGGTGGCTGTCGTCGTCGTCGCCGATCGGCGTTTCCATGGAGATCGGCTCCTTGGCGATCTTCATGATCTTGCGGATCTTGTCCTCGGGGATCTCCATCTTCGCGGCCAGGATGGACGCATCGGGCTCGAAGCCGAACTCCTGCAGGTGCTGGCGGCTGATGCGGTTCATCTTGTTGATCGTCTCGATCATGTGCACCGGGATCCGGATGGTGCGCGCCTGGTCGGCGATCGAGCGCGTGATGGCCTGGCGGATCCACCACGTGGCGTACGTCGAGAACTTGTAGCCGCGGCGGTATTCGAACTTGTCCACCGCCTTCATCAGGCCGATGTTGCCTTCCTGGATCAGGTCGAGGAACTGCAGGCCGCGGTTGGTGTACTTCTTGGCGATGGAGATCACGAGGCGCAGGTTGGCCTCGATCATTTCCTTCTTCGCGTCGCGCGAGGCCGACTCGCCCTCGTTCATGCGCTTGTTGATGTCCTTGAGCTCGGACAGCGGCACCACCACGCGGGACTGCAGGTCCATCAGGCGCTGCTGCAGCTCCTGCACCGGCGGGATGTTGCGCGCGAGCACGGCGCTCCAGGGCTTGCCGGCGGCGGCCTGCTTCTCGACCCACTGCAGGTTCAGCAGGTTGGGCGGGAAGTCCTTGATGAAGGTTTCCTGCGGCATGCCGCACTTGTCCACGATGATGCGGCGCAGCTCGCGCTCCTTCTTGCGCACGTCGTCCACCTGGGCGCGGACCATGTCGCACAGCTTCTCGATGGTCTTGGCCGTGAAGCGGATGGTCATCAGTTCGGCCGAGATGGCGTGCTGGGCCTTCATGTAGGCCGGCGTGCCGTAGCCTTCCTTGTCGTAGATCTTGTGCATCTTCTCGAAGAGCCCGCGCAGGTTGTCGAACCGGCGCAGCGCTTCGTTCTTGAGCTCTTCCAGCTTCTTGGTCAGGGCCTTGGAGCCGCCCTTGCCGTCGTCGTCGTCCTCTTCGTCGAATTCGTCGAAGTCTTCCTCGGCCACGTAGTCGTCGGCCTCGTTGGGGTTGGAGAAGCCGTCCACGATGGTGGAGATGACGACCTTGCCCTCGCGGATCTCCTCGCCCATCGCCAGGATCTCGGCGATGGTGGCGGGCGATGCGCTGATGGCTTCCATCATGGCCTGCAGGCCGCCTTCGATGCGCTTGGCGATCTCGATCTCGCCCTCGCGGGTGAGCAGTTCCACCGTGCCCATCTCGCGCATGTACATGCGGACCGGGTCGGTGGTGCGGCCGAATTCGCTGTCCACGGTGGAGAGGGCGGCCTCGGCTTCTTCCTCGGCTTCCTCGACGGTGGTGGCGGTGGGGGTGACGTTGTTCTGGAACAGCGTCTCGGCATCGGGCGTCTGCTCGTACACGGCCACGCCCATGTCGTTGAGCATGGTGACCACGACTTCCATGGTCTCGGCATCGACCAGCTTGTCGGGCAGGTGGTCGGAGATCTCGACCTGGGTCAGGTAGCCACGGGTCTTGCCCAGCGTGATCAGGGCCTTCAGGCGCGAGCGGCGCTTGGCCAGGTCTTCCTCGGACAGGACGGTGTCGTCCAGGCCGAATTCCTTCATCAAGGCGCGTTCCTTCGCCTTGCTGATCTTCATGCGCAGGGGCTTGACCTTCTCGGCGGTGGGCGCCGCCTCGGCCGGCTCGGCCTCGACCTCGCCCTCGAGTTCGGATTCGATGTCCGACAGGTCGGCGTCGTCGCCCGCGGAATCGTCCTCGGCGGCCTTGGGCTTGCGGCCGCGCTTGGCGGGGGCCTTGCCGGCGGCGGCGGTGGCTGCCTTGGCCGGGCGGCCGGGGCGCTTCTTGGGCGTCTCGTCGTCATCGGCCGCCGCAGGGGCCGCGGCCTTCGCGCGGCTCGCCTTCTTGGCGGTGGTTTCTTCGGAGGCTTCGGGCTTGTCGGCGGACTTGTTCACGGGCACGGATGGAGCTTTCTTTGCGGCAGGAGCGGCCTGGGTCGCGGTTTTCGAGGTGGAGGCGGCCTTCGCGGCGGTATCGGGGGCGGACTTGGGCGACTTCGCGGACTTTTGAGCGGGCATGGACGACCTCAGATTCAAAAACGGACACACAAAGAAAACGCAAGCGCGTCGGTTCCCGGCGCGGGTGGCTGGGCGAAGGCGGTGCCTCCGCGGTTCGAGGGGCGGGCCCCCGTGGGCAAGATGTGTGGGCGATCATTTGGTGTGCAGTCCTTGCGGTGTGGGGGCGGTGGTGCGTGCGTGTCACGGTTGCCCGGCCCGGAGGTGCTGCTGTCGCTCTTGCCGATGAACCCTATATTATAGCCCGCCCGCCTTTTTCAAGTTCGCGGGTGCGATGCCCAGCAGGGCCTGCCGCCGCTGCTGCAGCGCGCGGTACTTCTCGAGCGCGGACGGATCGGTCGCCGCCTGCAGGATGAGTTCCTTCTCCTGGCGCTTGATGTCTTCCATGAGCATGCGGTCGAGCAGGTCGCGCAGTTCGCTCCGCAGCTCGGCCGCGTCGCCCTCGGTCTGGGCGTGCGAACCGGTCATCACCCGCACCGCCAACGCCTCCGCGTCGTGTCCGCGCAGGCTCTCGCGCAGCACGGCCCAGGCCTGCGGACCATGCTCGTGCCACTGCGCCTCCAGCCAGGTGAAGAGGGGGCCGTGGGGTGCGGGCTGGGCGCAGAGCGTGGCGTGGTCCTCGTGCGAGAGGTCTTCCAGGAATTCCATGTGCGACAGCAACAGCCGCGCTGCGTGGTCGTCGCGTCCCGCGGCGGGCGTGGACGGCAGGCGCGGCTGGGGCGGGCGCTCGTCGCGGTCGCGCCAGCGGCCCTTCTTCCAGTCGCCTCCGCCTCCGCCGCTGCCCTTTCGCCAGGGCTGCCTGGAGCCCGAGGAGGCCGCCGGGGCGTGGCCGTAGCCGTCATCCCCAGGGGGCGCCCAGCCGCCGCCGTCGCGCGGGCCGCCCCAGGGCGGGGCCTCGTCGTAGGCCGGCGCGCCGGTGGGCGCGGAGCCACCGGCGGCCTGCCGGCCACCGCCGGCCGGGTGCGCCGGTGCGGCCCAGAGCTCCGAGAGGTCGCTGGCCGCGAGCTGGGCCAGTTCCGCCAGCTCGCCCAGCAACTGGCGCTTGAGTGCGCCGTCGGGCAGGGCGGTCCACAGCGGCCGGGCGTTCGCCGCCATGCGGGCGCGGCCTTCCGCCAGACCCAGGTCGCAGCCCTCGCCGACGACCTCCACCAGGAAGCGGCTCAGCGGCATGGCGCCCTGCACGTGCCGCGCGAACGCGTCGGTGCCATGGGCACGCACGAAGCTGTCGGGGTCGTGCTCGGCGGGCAGGAACAGGAACTTCACGCTGCGCGTATCCGTGGCGTAGGGCAGGGCGCCGTCGAGCGCCTTGCGCGCCGCGCGCCGGCCCGCCGCGTCGCCGTCGAAGCTGAAGACCACCGTGTCGGTGAAGCGGAAGAGCTTGTGGACGTGGTCCGGCGTACAGGCCGTGCCCAGCGTGGCGACGGCGTTCGGAAAGCCCAACTGGGCCAGCGCGACCACGTCCATGTAGCCTTCGGTGACGAGCGCGTAGCCGTGCTCGCGGATGGCGGCGCGCGCCTCGAACAGGCCGTAGAGCTCGCGCCCCTTGTGGAAGACGGGGGTCTCGGGCGAGTTGAGGTACTTGGGCTTGTCGTCGCCCAGCACCCGGCCCCCGAAGCCGATGCATTCGCCCTTCACGTTGCGGATCGGGAACATCACCCGGTCGCGGAAACGGTCGTAGCGCTTGCCGTCTTCCTCGTTCACGATCACCAGGCCGCTCTCGTGCAGCAGCGGGTTGTCGTACTCGGGGAACACGCTGGCGAGCGACCGCCAGCCCTCGGGCGCATAGCCCAGGCCGTAGCGCTTGGCGACCGCCCCGGACACGCCGCGCCCCTTGAAGTACGCGATGGCGCGCTGCGACTCGCGCAGGTGGCGGCGGTAGGCCTCGCCCGCCTTCTCCAGCACGTCGGTGAGGGTGGCCTGCTTCTGGCGCTGCGCCGCCGCACGCTCGCGCTCCTGCGGCGAGACATCGTCCTGCGGCACCTGCAGGCCCACCTGCTGGGCCAGGTCCTGCACGGCTTCCACGAAGCCCATGCCCGCATGCTCCATCAGGAAGCTGATCGCATTGCCATTCTTGCCGCAGCCGAAGCAGTGGTAGAACTGCTTGGACGGGCTGACGCTGAACGAGGGCGACTTCTCGCCGTGGAAGGGGCACAGCCCCATGAAGTTGGCCCCGCCCTTCTTGAGCTGCACGTAGCGCCCGACGACATCGACCACATCGACGCGCGAAAGCAACTCCTGGATGAAGGACTGGGGGATGGACACGCGGGGATTTTCGCCGGAATGCCGCCGGGCAGTCCCGTCGGGTGATGAACGCGATCGAACGGTAGCTGAAAATCGCTACCGTGTGTGGCGCAAGCCACTTCGGTGCCGCGAAGTGTGGTGAGCGGCAGCCGCGCGGGCTTTTGCGTAGGACGCCACCGCTTGCTGCGGCCCCGGCGCGCGCACGGGCGCGTGGCTGCACTAAGCTTTCTTCTGGCAACTTCCGGGAACGCTCCCCTGACTTCCATGCACGCGCCAGCCCCTTCCGCTCCCGCCTGCTCCGCGTGCCGCAACGGCGCTGCGGAACTGGATTTCGACTTCACCATGGCTTTCCAGCCCATCGTGGACCTGCGCCATGGTGGCAGCGTGTTCGCCTACGAGGCGCTGGTGCGCGGCACGGACGGCAGCCCGGCTGCTTCGGTGCTGGCCCGCGTGAACGACGGCAACCGCTATGCATTCGACCAGGCCTGCCGGGTGCGGGCGGTGGAGCTGGCCGCCCGGCTGGGCATCGACTGCCGGTTGAGCATCAACTTCCTGCCCAACGCGGTGTACCAGCCGGAGGCCTGCATCCGGGTCACCCTCGAGGCCGCGCGACGCTGCGGATTTCCGGTCGAGCGCATCATCTTCGAGGTGGCGGAGCACGAGAACGCCCATGACCGCGAACACCTCAACCGCATCCTGCGCGCCTACCGGCGCCAGGGCCTGCGAACGGCCATCGACGATTTCGGTGCCGGCTATGCGGGGCTGGGGCTGCTGGCGGACTTCCAGCCCGACATGCTGAAGATCGACATGGCGCTGGTGCGCGGCATCGGCGCCGACCCGGTACGCCAGGCGATTGCCCGCGGCGTGGTCTCGATGGGCGAGGCGCTGGGCATCGCGGTGATCGCCGAGGGCGTGGAAACCGAGGACGAGCTCCGTCCCCTGCGGGCCATGGGCGTCCACTTGTACCAGGGCTATCTCTTCGCGCGCCCGGCGCTGGAAGCGCTGCCGGACGTGCAATGGCCCCAGGGCGCGGGCTTCGGGACGGGCCCCGGCGATGCCGCGGAGGCGCTGCCTGGCGGTGCGGGGGGCACTGGCGCGCCACCGGCAGCGCTGCGCGCGATGCCCGGTGCGCGGGCACGCGGCGGCGCGGGCATGTCGCTGGGATTCGGGCCCGGCTGAGCCCACCCGTCACTGGTTGGAGATGATGGTGAGCAGGTCGCCCCGCACATCGGGGTTGTCGGTGTACTTCTTGTAGAGCGGCGCCATGCGGCGCACGTAGGGCGAGAAGTCTGCCACGTGGACGAACTGCACGCCTTCCTTGGCCAGGGCGGTGCGGGCCGCGAGTTCCCGCTTTTCCCAGAGGCCGCGCATCAGCAGCGCTGAGTCCTTGCCGGCCTTCAGGAACACCTTGCGGTCCTCCTCGTTCAGGCGGTTCCACAGCTGGGTGGACACCACCAGCGCCTCGGGCGCGATGATGTGCTGGTCCAGCAGCATGTATTTCGCCAGCTTGTACTGGCCGGTGGACTCGTACGAGACGATATTGCCTTCCGCGCAGTCGATCCTGCCGGCGCGGAAGCTCTCAGGCACTTCCTTGTAGGGCACGACCACCGGCGTGGCGCCCAGCAGCTTCACCATCTCGATGTGCGAATCGACCTGCTGCACGCGGATGCGCAGCCCCGCCAGGTCCTCGCGGCGGGTGATGGGCTTGTCGGCGCAATAGAACGAGCGGGCGCCGCCGTTGTACCAGCCCAGCACGACGTAGCCGGACGCCTTGAGCTTTTCCGCGAGCCGCTCGCCCATCGGGCCGTCCAGGTAGCGGAACATGTGCGTGGCGCTGCTGAACAGGAAGGGCAGGTTGAAGGCCTGCAGCGGCGGCACCGCTTCCGCGAGCGGGCCCAAGTTGAACTCCGCGACATCGATCTCGCCGGCCTTGAGCATCTGCACTGCCTTGGACTGGTCGCCCAGGACGGCATCGGAGAAGATCTGGATCTGGTGGCGGCCCTGGGTGCCGGCCTGCACTTCGGCGGCGAAGCTCTTCATCGCCTCGGTGACCGGATAGCCGTCGGGATGGATGTTCCATGCCCGCAGCGGCGCGGTGGTCTGGCTGGTGGCGGGCGTTGCCCAGAACGCCAGCACGGTGGCGAATGCTGCCCAGAAATGCTTGCCCATGTGTTTTCCCCGTCCTCGCGAAAATTGGTTCGTGGCCCAGACTGGCTGCGGAGGCAGCCGCCGTGTCGCCATCGCCCAGCATTCTCCGGGTGGCTCTTCCGTGGAAGCAAGCGATTTCCAGGCGGGCATGCACCGCCGAAACCACAGCCCCGCCGCGCGGGGGCTTGGCGCTGCGCACGCAATGTGCTAGTCCGGCCGTGCCCGATGGGCCGCATGGCCGCTCAGTCGCCCATCACGATGCCCTCGCGGCGCGGATCGGCGCCGCCCAGCCACATCGGCTGGCCGTGCACGTTGGCGCGGGTGATGGCCTGCAGCCCGCTGGTCATGTTCATCTCGCGCACCTCGGCGCCGCGCGTGCGCAGCTGCTCCACGGTGGAGGGCAGGAAGCGCTTTTCCTCCAGCATGGTGGGGCCGTTGAGGTTGCCGAAGTTCGGCAGGTTGATGGCCTGCTGCGGAGTCAGCCCCCAGTTGAAGATGCCGTACAGCGTCTTGGCGGTGTAGTGGATGATGAGCGCGCCGCCCGGGCTGCCGCCGCTCATCGCGAGCTGGCCGGTGGCCTTGTCGAAGACCAGGGTCGGGGCCATGGAGGAGCGGGGGCGCTTGCCGGGTTCCACGCGGTTCGCGATGGGCCGGCCGGCCGCGTCGCGGGGCGCGAAGCTGAAGTCGGTCAGCTCGTTGTTCAGCAGGAAGCCCTTGACCATCTGGCGGGAACCGAACTGGTCCTCGATGGTCGTCGTCATCGCCACGGCATTGCCACGGGCGTCCACCACGCTGATGTGGCTGGTGCCGTGCTCGATCTGGTCGGGCATCGGCGCCAGGGCCGTCCTCGCGGCCCCCGGCGTGCCGGGCTGGGCCACCTTCAGGCTCTGCGGGCCGATGAGGCGCGCGCGCTGCGCCAGATAGGCGGGGTCCACCAGGCTCGACCAGCTGCCCGCCGGCGGCTGCACGAAGTCCGGATCGGCCACGTAGAGCCCGCGGTCGGCGAAGGCCAGGCGCGCGGCCTCGTTGTAGTAGTAGAGCCAGTCGGCGCCGGGCTGCAGGTCCTGGGGCCCGTTCGGGCCGGCCTGCAGCGGCATGCCGGCCGCGGGCGTCTGCTGCAGGATGCCGAGGATCTGCGCCACGGCGATCGCTCCCGAGCCGGGCGGCGGAAAGCCGCACATGCGGTAGGCGTGGGCCGCCACGGCGTAGTCGCTGCACAGCGCTTCGCGCTTCTTCGGCTGGTAGCCCGCCAGGTCCGCCAGGCTCAGTTGGCCGGGATTCGTC
Organism: Paracidovorax citrulli; assembly: GCF_900100305.1. Taxonomy (GTDB): domain Bacteria; phylum Pseudomonadota; class Gammaproteobacteria; order Burkholderiales; family Burkholderiaceae_C; genus Paracidovorax; species Paracidovorax citrulli. Next base: position 14,551 of record NZ_FNEY01000038.1, read on the forward strand.
GGATGGCCCTGCACCTTGGCCACGATGGCCTGGGCGACCTCGCCCTCCAGCAGCGCCCTGGAGCCGTTCTGCGCGATGGCCCGCAGGACGGCCGCGAGCTCGGGATTGCGCAGTACGTGCCCCACGGGCCAGGGCTTGCCCGCGGGATCGAAGAAGTAGGCCCGCGCGGCCGGGTCCTGCGCCAGGTATTTCTCGTTGGCGAGCAGGCTGTGGAGCCGGGCGCTCACCTTGAAGCCGCCTTCGGCCAGCCGGATGGCGGGCTCGAACAGTTGTGCCCAGGGCAGCACCCCATGCTCGCGGTGCGCCATCTCCAGCATGCGCACCGCGCCGGGCACGCCGACCGAGCGGCCGCCGACCACGCCGTCGTAGAACGGCACAGGCTTGCCGTCCCGGCCGAGGAACAGGTTCTCGTTGGCGGCGGCGGGGGCGGTTTCGCGCCCGTCGTACGCTTCCACCTTGCTGCCCGCGGCATGCAGCAGGAAGGCGCCGCCGCCGATGCCGCTGGACTGGGGTTCGACCAGCGCGAGCACCATCTGCACCGCGATGGCCGCGTCGATGGCCGAACCTCCGGCCTTGAGCACCTGGTAGCCCGCATCGGTGGCCAGCGGATTGGCCGCGGCGACCGCGAACTGGCGCGTGGCCCAGCCGGGCTTCTCCATGTATCCCGAAGACCCTTCGGGCTGGTCCGGCACCGAGTAGGCGAGTTGCGGGGCGGTGGAGCAGGCGGCCAGCAGGGCCGTGGCGGCGGCCAGGGCCAGGGCGGTGCGGCGGGTGGACGGGAACTTCATGCGGGTACGCCTCCTTCGCGTCGTGCAGTGGAATGATCTCGGGGTAACGCCGCGCATCCTATCGGCCCGCCCCGGCCCGTGGCGGCTTTGTTACAAGCGGGTACGTCAGTCCCGTACCGGGCCCGGACGGCGGTCTTCCACCACGAAGCGTGCCAGGGTGGAGCAGGCGCTGTCGGGCCGCAGCGGGTCGTCCACCGTCCGCAGCACCGTGGTCCAGCGCTGCGGCGTGACGTCGGCCAGGCCCCAGCCGCGCAGGTCGCCGCGCGCCAGCAGCACGTGGGGGTTGAGCCGCGCGACGGCGTCCACCCGGTCCTGCGTGGTGCCCGCCCGCGAGCTGATGGAGGTGCCGCAGAACTCGCTGGCCAGCACGGGGCCGTCCGGCGCGGGGCCCCGTACCTCGCAGACGTAGTTCTGGTGGATGTCCCCGCCGAGGAACACGGTATTGCGCGGCGCCCTGCCCGCGAGGGAGGCGAGCAACCGTTCGCGCGCCGCGGGATAGCCGTCCCAACTGTCGGTGCCCTGCCGTCCGGAGGGCGCGCGGCGCGGCGAGAACAGCGTCTGCTGCGCGATCACGCTCCAGCGTGGGGTGCTTCCGTCGCCGGCTGGCGCGGCATCTTCCGCCAGCCCGGCATCCAGCCAGCGCTCCTGGTCCATGCCGAGAAAGCTGCGCGCCGGATCCGCCAGCTCTGCGCATGTGGCGGGCAGCACCGAACCCGCACCGCCTGAGCCCTGCGGGCGGCAGGCCTGGCGGCTGCGGAACTGGCGCGCGTCGAGCAGGTGCAGGCGTGCCAGCCGTCCCCAGGCGAGGCGCCGGCACAGCTGCAGGCCGCCGAAGCCGCCGCCGGCCTGCAGCGTCGCCGCGCGCAGCGGCATGTGCTCGTAGAACGCCTGGTAGGCCGCGGCCCGCAGGTCGGCGAAGGCGGCCTCCGGCTCCCGCCCCGACAGCCCGGCGTAGTCGTTCTCCACCTCATGGTCGTCCCAGGTCACGGCCCAGGGGGCTGCGGCATGGGCCGCCTGCAGGGCCGCGTCGCTGCGGTGCAGCGCATAGCGGTCGCGGAAGTCGGCCAGCGTCCGCGCGTGGCGCAGCGCATGCACGCGCGCCAGGCCCGCCGGATCGGCGGGGCTCGCGTATTCGTAGATGTAGTCGCCCAGGAACAGCACGAGGTCGGGCGCATGGCGGCAGACGTCGTTCCATGCGGCGTAATGCCCGTGCTCCCAGCGCTGGCACGAGGCGAACCCCAGGCGCAGATGCGGCCTCGGGTCCGCGAGGGATGGCGCGGTGCGCGTGCGGCCCGTGGGGCTCGCGGCGTCGCCATGCAGGAAACGGTAGAAATACCAGCGCCCCGGCTCCAGCCCGCGCAGTTCCACGTGCACGCTGTGCGCCAGCTCCGGCAGGGCCGTGGCCGTGCCCCGGCGCACGATGCGGCCGAACCGGTCGTCGTGCGCCAGCTCCCAGCGCACCGTCGCCGGGCCGGCCGCGCCGCCGGGCTCCGGCGGCATCAGCCGGGTCCAGAGCACGAAGCCGTCGGGTGCCGGGTCTCCGCTCGCCACGCCGAGCGCGAACGGGTCGTTGCCCCAGCCGGGTGAGGACCATGCCCAGCGGGGCAGGGCGCCGGGCACCGCCAGCGCGGCGGCGAGCCGCAGCAGCGTGCGGCGGTCCGGGGCGTGCCGGGCCGGGTCAGGCCGCCATGACACGGTTCTTGCCCGAGCGCTTGGCGAGGTACATCCCCTGGTCCGCCCGCCGGATCGCTTCCACCGTCGTCTCCTGCGGCGCGACCTGCGCCACGCCGGCGCTGAAGGTGATGAGCACCTTTTCCTGGTCCTTGAGGAAGTAGCGCGTGGTCAGCTCGCGCTGCAGGCGGGCCATGGCCTCCACGCCCTGGGCCAGCGCGGTGTCCGGCAGGATGATCACGAACTCCTCGCCCCCGTAGCGGGCGAGCTGGTCCTGCGGACGCATCACCTCGCGCGTCACGCCTGCCAGGTGCTTGAGCGCCTCGTCCCCGCCCGTATGCCCCAGCCGGTCGTTGATGGCCTTGAAATTGTCCAGGTCCAGCAGCGCGACGCACAGCGGCGCGTCGTTGCGCAGCGCACGGGCCACTTCGCGCTCCAGCGCCTCGTCCAGGCCCTTGCGGTTCAGCGAGCCGGTCAGCGGATCGTGCCGCGCCTGGGCGCTGGCCCGGTCCAGCTCCTCCTGCAGCTTGGCGATCTCCGCGTGCCGGGCCTCGGAGCGCTCGCGCAGCTCCTGCAGCTCGTCGCGCGTCAGGCGCGTGTCGAGCGCCATGGCACGGGTCGCTCCCATCACTTCCTCGAGCAGCGGCGTGATCTGGTCCAGGCTCGTGGCCTGCCCGATCTGCTCGGCGCAGCGCTCCATCTTCTCGTGGTACGTGCTGCTGGACGCGGTGATCTGCGCGAGCCGCTCGATGAACGTGGCCAGCAGTTCCTTCATCTGCTGCTGCGCCTGCACGGAGCGCTCGCGTGCCTCGTTCTGCTTGAAGATCACGTCCTTGAGCCGGCGCTGCACGTCGTCCAGCCGCCGCAGCGTGAGCGGCGGCGTGGAGGCCGCCTTGAGGGCCTCGGCCTGCCCCTGCAGCCAGTGGTCGTCCTTGCTCAGTACAGAGATGTTCTCGAACACCATGTGCAGCAGGGTCAGCAGGCCGGCGCGGATCGCCGCCTGGTCCTCTGTCGCGAAGGAGAGGCGGTAGCTGAAGTTGTTGAGCATCAGCACCAGCGTGGAAACCGGCGGTCCGGGCTGGCGCAGGAAATGCGTGAGCTGCGCCGCCAGTTCATGGACGCGCGCGTCGTCCTCGCCCAGCGCCGGCAGCGTGTTGTCGACCAGACGGGCCAGTTGCTCCGCCATGTCTTCGGGCAGCACCGTGGCGGTGCCCGTCGGTCCGCCCGTCAGCGGTGCCGGGGCCGTCTCCACGGGGGTGGCGCCACCGGCATGCAGACCGAGGTTCGCATAACCCACCAGCACGCCCTGCAGCATCGACCAGTCCGCCTGTTCGATGGCCGTCTCGAACTGGCCGAGCAGCCGCTTCTGGGCGGGCGTCTGGCCGGGGAGCACCCGCAGGATGTGGCGCAGTTGCGCATCGGGGAAGGTCGGGGCCGTGCGCGTGCCGGCGATCTCCTCGTACAGCGCCTGGTAGTTGTCCGGCGTGGGCACGAGGCGGCGGGCCGCCAGCTGTTTGAGGGTTTCTCGCGCGATCTCTGAAGGGGGGCGGTCGGCCATCGGGCATGCACGGCAGAGGATGGGATCTCGAGTGTGACAGACGGCGGACACCTTGAACAGCGCGGCCGGAGCGGCCCCGCGGGGCCGGCGCGGCAGTTCCGCAGGGCGGCACGCGGCGTCCGTGGCCGGGCCCGCCGCCGGGAGGTCAGTTCACCAGCACCAGCTTGCCCTGCACGGCCCGCGACGCCATCCGTTCGTAGGCCGCATGCAGCTGGGCCATGGGCATGGTGCGGTCGATCACCGGCTTGACCGAGCCTTCGCCGTACCAGCGGGCCAGCTCCGCCATCATGGCCGCATTCGCCTTGGGCTCGCGCCGGGAGAACTCGCCCCAGAACACGCCCACGATCGATGCGCCCTTGAGCAGCGCCAGGTTCAGGGGCAGCGAGGGGATCGGGCCGGCCGCGAAGCCCACCACGAGGTAGCGGCCGCGCCAGGCGATGGAGCGGAAGGCCGGCTCGGTGAAGTCGCCGCCCACGGGGTCGTAGATCACGTCCGGGCCCTTGCCGTCCGTGAGGCCCTTGATCGCCTCGCGCAGGTTTTCGGCGCTGTAGTTGATCACCGCGTCGGCGCCGGTGGAAAGGCACAGCGCGCATTTCTCGTCCGAAGAGGCCGCCGCGATCACGCGCGCGCCCATCTTCTTGGCGATCTGGATCGCCGCGGTGCCCACGCCGCCGGCCGCGCCCAGCACCAGCACCGTCTCGCCGGCCCGCAGCTGCGCCCGGTCCACCAGCGCATGGTGCGACGTGGCGTAGATCATGATGAAGGCCGCGGCGTCCACGTGCGGGAAACCGTCCGGCAGCGGCATGCACAGCGCCGCGGGCGCGATGGCATGGGTCGCGAAGCCGCCGGTTCCCGTCAGGCAGGCCACGTTCTGGCCCACGCGCAGGTGCTCCACGCCTTCGCCCACGGCCTGGACCACCCCGGCGTACTCCGAGCCCGGCACGAACGGCGGATCGGGCTTCATCTGGTACTTGTTCTGCACGATCAGCAGATCGGGAAAGTTCAGGCTCGCGGCGCGGATCTCGATCAGCACCTCGCCGCGCTTGGGGACCGGCGTCGGCAACTCGGTCCAGGCGAGGTTGTCCACGCCCGTGGGCTGGGTGCAAAGCCATGCATGCATGCGGGGTCTCCTTCTGTGGTTGCGCGGGCATCATAGGCGCCCTGCGCGCGGGGCCGATGTCCCTGGAGCGACGGCCCCCCACCGGCGGCCGCCCGTGGGACGGGGCCTACAATCTTCGCGCACTCCGCCCTCAGCGACCCCATGAAGATCCTTCTTTCCAACGATGACGGCTACCAGGCGCCGGGCATCGTGGCGCTCCATGCCGCACTGCGCGAGATCCCCGGCGTCGATGTCGACGTGGTGGCTCCCGAGCACAACAACAGCGCCAAGTCCAACGCGCTCACGCTGCATTCGCCCCTGTACGTCCACCAGGCGGCCAACGGCTTCCGCTACGTGAACGGCACCCCGGCCGACTGCGTGCACATCGCGCTCACCGGGCTGCTGGGCTACCGGCCCGACCTGGTCGTCTCCGGAATCAACAACGGCGCCAACATGGGCGACGACACCATCTATTCCGGCACCGTGGGCGCGGCCATGGAAGGCTACCTGTTCGGCGTGCCGGCCATCGCCTTTTCCCAGGTGGACAAGGGATGGGGCGAAATCGAGGCGGCCGCGCGCAAGGCCCGCGAGATGGTCGAGCAGATGCATGCGCAGCACCTGGTCGGGGAAGTGCCCTGGCTGCTGAACGTCAACATTCCCAACCTGCCGTTCGATCAGCTGCGCCCGGTCCAGGTCTGCCGCCTGGGCCGGCGCCACGCGGCCGAGCGGGTGATCGAACAGGAGAGCCCGCGCGGCGAGCGCATGTACTGGATCGGCGGCGCCGGCCCGGCCAAGGACGACTCCGAGGGCACGGATTTCCACGCCACCGCCCTTGGCCACGTGGCGCTCACCCCCCTGAAAGTGGACCTGACCGACCACGAGGGCCTGGCGTACTGGTCCGACACGGCGGGACGTCTTGCCCAGCCATCGGCCGAGGCCGCCGGGGCGGTGTGATGCAGCGGCGGCCCGGTTTTCCCGCCCGTCTCGACATGCCGCCCGCGCCCGGTGCGCCACGCGCTCCGGCGCCCTCGCGCCCCCCGCTGCCCGGCGGCGCTCCGGCGGCCGGGCCCGTGCCGCACGGCCTGGGCCTGGATTCGGCCGCCGTGCGCGCGCGCATGGTGCAGCGCCTCGCCGCCGGCGGGATCACGTCACCCGCCGTGCTCCAGGCCATGGGCTCGGTGGAGCGGCACCGTTTCGTGGACACCGCGCTCGTCAACCAGGCCTACGAGGACACCAGCCTGCCCATCGGGCTCGGGCAGACGATCTCCAAGCCCAGCATCGTGGCCCGCATGACCGAGCTGCTGCTGGGGGCCGAGGGCGCCCGTGCGGGCGGCCTGGGGCGCGTGCTGGAAATCGGCACCGGATGCGGCTACCAGGCCGCGGTGCTCGCCCGGCTGGCGCGGGAGGTGTACACCATCGAGCGGCTGCGCGCGTTGCATGAGAAGGCCCGCGACAATCTGCGTCCCTGGCGGCTGGCCACCGTGCACCTGATACTGGGCGACGGCATGGTCGGCTACGCGAAGGGCGCGCCCTATGCCGCCATCATCGCCGCCGCGGGCGGTGAAACCATTCCCGACGCCTGGGTCCAACAGCTCGCCGTGGGAGGGCGCCTCGTCGCCCCCATGGCCGCGGCGGGCGGGCGGCAGGTCCTCGTCGTGATCGACAGGACTCCCCACGGGCTTCAGCAGAGCACGTTGGAGGCCGTACATTTTGTCCCCCTAAAATCGGGGATTGCCTGAAGGAATTGCTTATGCTGGTATCGCGTGGTCTTGTGACTTGGAGTTCGGTGGCGTTGGCGGTCATGGTGCTGGCCGGCTGCGGGACCCGCGTCAACAGGGCTCCGGTGGAAGACCGCGGCACCGCCGTATCCTCCTCGTCCACATCGCCGCAGTCCGGCGTCGTCGTCGGCACGCCGCCGAAGCCCCTCCCGGGGGCTGAGAACGCCGGCAAGCCCGGCTACTACAGCGTGAAGCCCGGCGACACCCTCATCCGCATCGGGCTCGAATCCGGCCAGAGCTGGAAGGACATCGCCCGCTGGAACAACCTGGACAACCCCAACCTCATCGAGGTCGGCCAGGTGCTGCGCGTCGTGCCGCCCGGCACCACGCCGCCCGCGCAGGTGGCATCCGACACCGGCGTGGTCACGCGTCCCGTGATCTCCACGGCCATCGTGCCCGCCCCGGCGGCATCCGGGGCGAGCGCGCCGCGCAGCGGTGCGTCCGCCGTGGCGGCAGCGCCCGCTCCGGCACCTGCCCCAGCTCCGGCTGCCGGTGGCGGCGATGACGACATGGCCTTCATCTGGCCGGCATCCGGCTCGCTGGTGGCCGGCTTCGACGAGGCCCGCAACAAGGGCTACGACATCGCCGGCAAGGCGGGCGACCCGGTGCTGGCCGCCGCCGACGGCCGCGTGGTGTATGCCGGCGCGGGCCTGCGCGGCTACGGCAACCTGGTGATCCTCAAGCACAACAACACCTACCTGACGGCGTACGCCCACAACCAGACGCTGCTGGTCAAGGAAGACCAGTCGGTGCGGCGCGGCCAGAAGATTGCCGAAATGGGCAGCTCCGACACCGACCGCGTGAAGCTGCACTTCGAGATCCGCCGCCAGGGCAAGCCCGTGGACCCGGCGCGCTACCTGCCCGCGCGTTGAGTTCCGCCTCGCGCCCATCCGCCAGCGGCCTCCCCGAGGGCCTGGCGGACGATACGGCCGAAGCGGAAGACGGCTCCGACGGCGCGGAAACCCGGGTCGTGCAGGCATCGCCCGCGCAGCACGGGGCCCGGCTCGACAAGGCGCTGGCCGAACTCGTGCCCGAGTTCTCCCGCAGCTACCTCCAGCAATTGCTGGGCGAGGGCGGGGTGCTGGTCAACGGCCGCGCGGCGGCCAAGCCGTCGGCCCGCGTGCAGGCCGGCGACGTGCTCTCGGTCGAGCTGCGGCCCACGCCCCAGAGCCAGGCATTCCGCCCGGAAGCCATGGCGCTGGACACCGTGTATGAAGACGAGCACCTGCGCATCGTCAACAAGCCGGCCGGACTGGTCGTCCATCCCGCCCCCGGCAACTGGAGCGGCACGCTGCTCAACGGCCTGCTCGCGCTGGATCCGCGGGCCGGCAACGTGCCGCGCGCGGGCATCGTCCACCGGCTCGACAAGGACACCAGCGGCCTCATGGTCGTCGCGCGCGAGCGCTCCGTGATGGACGCGCTCGTACGGATGATCGCCGCGCGCGAGGTCAGCCGCCAGTACCTGGCCCTGGGGCACCGTGCCTGGCAGGGGGCGCAGACCCGCGTGGTGGAAGAGGCCATCGGGCGCGATCCGCGCAACCGCCTGCGCATGGCGGCGGTGGACCTGGCCGTGCATGCCGGCAAGCCGGCCCGCACCGACATCGCCGTGCTCGACACGTGCGAAAACGGCTGCCTGGTGCACTGCACGCTCCACACCGGGCGCACCCACCAGATCCGCGTTCACATGGCGTGGCTGCGGCATCCGCTCGTGGCCGATGCGCTCTATGGCGGCGAGCCGGCGGCGGGCCTGTCCCGGCAGGCGCTGCACGCCTACCGCCTGGCGTTCGCCCACCCCGTCACCGGACAGCCCCTGCTTTTCCATGCGCCGCTGCCCGGCGACATGGCCGGCGCGCTCCAGGCCTGGGGCCTACGCTACAATCCGGCCTGAACGCGGCCTTCCGGCCGCCCGGCCTCATCGGGCCCCGCCGCGCGCCGTGCCGTCCCGATCGAATGCCCGCCGCTCCCGCGGCCCACGCCTGCCACCAGAGCGGCTGACAAAACTGTATCGCTGCCTTCCCGTCCGCACCCCTCGCGGGCCGTGTCCCAGTCCGGCATGGCCTGCATGGCGGGCCAGCAGAGTTCTGCCAGCCGCTGGAGCCTCCCAACCTCGTGCGGTGCCCCGCGGCCAGCGGCACCGCCAACCGCCATCGCTGAACCATGAATACGGTGGATGCCAAACGGGTCCTCGAAACCGCGCTGATCTGTGCGCCGCAGCCCGCGATGCTGCGGGAGCTGCGCACGCTCTTTCAAGATGCGCTGGGCGCCGACACCATCAAGCGGTTGCTGGTGGAGCTGCAGCAGGAGTGGTCCCAGCGCGGCGTCGAGCTCGTGCAGGTGGCCTCGGGCTGGCGGTTCCAGAGCCGGCCCGAGATGCGCGAATACCTGGACCGGCTCCATCCCGAGAAGCCCCCGCGCTATACCCGCGCCGCCCTCGAGACGCTGGCCATCATCGCCTACCGGCAGCCCGTCACCCGTGGCGATATCGAAGAGATCCGCGGCGTGACCGTCAACAGCCTGATCCTCAAGCAACTCGAGGACCGGGGCTGGGTGGAAGTGATCGGGCACCGCGAGACCGTCGGCCGTCCCGCCCTGTTCGCGACCACCCGCCAGTTTCTCGACGACCTGGGGCTGAAGTCCCTGGACGAGCTGCCCATGCTGGAAAATCCCGCTGTCCAGTCCAGCGTCCTGGAGGCCCTGGAGCGCGGGGCGGCAGAGCCAGGAGACGACGGACCGGGGGATGCCGCCGAGGCACCTCCCGCCTCGCCCGCGGAGCCTGACTCCGCCGACGCACCGGGCGACCCCGACCTCGATCCCGGTCCCCATCCGGGTCCCCCGGAGCCCGCCGGCAGCGATGCCGACGCCACCGATGCCGCCTCTACCGTCCCGGAAGACGCCGCACCCACAGAATCACCGACGACCACCGATGACGATTCGGAGCCCCGGCGCCCCGAACCTCCGGTTCCTCCCGAAAGCACGCCATGAATCCATCCGAGCCCGATCACGACGGAACCGCCGCTGCCCCGCAGTCCGCAGCCGACGACGCCTCCGCGGCCCAGAAGCCCGCCCGCCGCGCGCCGCGCAAGCGGGCCGCGGCCGCTGCCGGGTCCGAATCCGCCACGGCGTCCGATCCTGCGCCTGGCGTGCCTGCCGATGGCGCCGCCAGCGCCCAGGCCGTGTCCGAACCCGCTCCACCGGAAGCCACCCCGGACGACGGCGCACCCGGAGCGCGCCCGGCCGCGCCTGCCTCGCGGCCACAGCGGGAGCGCAGGGAGCCGGCGCCGCGTGGACCGCGGGGCCGGCCGAACCCGGCCGCTCCGGAGGGCTACCGGTTCGACGACGTGGTCTCTGGCCAGCTCGATGCCGATGAAGACCGCGCCGACGTGGCGCCCGCCAAGCGCGTGCTGCCGCCGCAGGTGGAAATGCCCAAGCTGCACAAGGTCCTGGCCCAGGCCGGACTGGGCTCCCGGCTGGAGATGGAGCAGCTCATCCTCGAAGGCCGCATCTCCGTCAACAACGAGCCGGCCCACATCGGGCAGCGCGTCCAGTACGGGGACCAGGTCAAGGTCAATGGCCGGCCCATCCGCTACCGCATCGATCCGCCCGCGCCCCGGGTGATCGCCTACCACAAGCCCGTCGGCGAAGTCGTCACCCACGACGACCCCCAGAACCGGCCCACCGTGTTCCGCAAGCTCCCGCGCCTGGCCCATGGCAAATGGCAGTCCGTGGGGCGCCTGGACCTGAACACCGAAGGCCTGCTGCTCTTCACCAGCGCGGGCGAGCTGGCCAACAAGCTCATGCACCCCCGTTTCGGCCTGGAGCGGGAATACGCGGTGCGGGTGCTGGGCGCCCTGAGCAACGAGGAAAAGCAGCGCCTGCTCGACGGCGTCCAGCTCGAGGACGGCATGGCTGCCTTCGGCTCCATCGAGGACGGCGGGGGCGAGGGCTCGAATTGCTGGTACCGCGTCACCATCTCCGAAGGCCGCAACCGCGAGGTGCGGCGCATGCTCGAGTCGGTGGGGCATGCCGTCAGCCGCCTGATCCGCATCCGCTACGGCTCCATGATGCTGCCGCGCGGCCTCAAGCGCGGCGCGTGGCTGGAACTGGACGAGCGCGACATCCGCGCACTGATGCAGGCCGCCGGCGCCGACATGCCGCGCCCCGCCGGGCCAGGTGCCGCCGCGGGCGACCGCAAGGGAGGCGGCCCGCGCAAGGGCGGCGGGCGCGGCCAGGGTGGCCCCGGTGGCCCGGCGCCTCGGGGTGACTATTTCAATCCGCCCGCTGGCGGCCGGGGCAAGCGTGCCGCGCCGTCCTCCAGCCAGCCCGATCCGATGAAGACCTCCGTGGGCTACATCGGCAGCGACAGCCTCGCGCGCCACCGCCAGGACCAGAAGCAAAAGCGCAAGGCCTTCCAGAAGCGCGGCGGTCGCTGAGTGCCCTGCCACATTGTGGACAAGTCCTGCCGATTAGAATCGAGGGCTTTGTCCGCAGGGCAAAAGTCTTTCTCACCATCCAAGGAAAAACCATGGCTATCGAACGCACCCTCTCCATCATCAAGCCCGACGCAGTCGCCAAGAACGTGATCGGCCAGATCTACGCCCGCTTCGAAGCCGCCGGCCTGAAGATCGCCGCCGCACGCATGGCCCACCTGTCGCGCCAGGAAGCCGAGCAGTTCTACGCCGTCCACAAGGAGCGTCCCTTCTTCAAGGACCTCGTGGATTTCATGATCTCCGGCCCCGTGATGATCCAGGTGCTCGAAGGCGAGAACGCCATCCTGAAGAACCGTGAACTGATGGGCGCCACGGACCCGAAGAAGGCCGCTCCCGGCACCATCCGCGCCGACTTCGCCGACAGCATCGACGCCAACGCCGTGCACGGTTCGGACGCTGCCGAAACGGCCCAGGTGGAAGTCTCCTTCTTCTTCCCCGGCCTGAACATCTACGCACGCTGATCCCGCTGGCGGCCCGGCGCGGCGCCTGCGCCATGCCCCGGGCCCTGCCAGCCGGAACGGCTCCCCGACGATGACCAAGAACCTTCTCGACTTCGACCTGGACGGGCTCGCCGCCTTCTGCGAGCAGCTCGGGGAGAAGCGTTTCCGCGCGGTCCAGCTTTTCCGCTGGATCCACCAGCGCGGCGCCAGCGATTTCGCCCGGATGAGCGACCTGGCGAAGTCGCTGCGCGAGAAGCTCTCGGGCTGCGCCCATGTCGCGGCCCTGCCGGTCATCAGCGAGCACGTGTCCGCCGATGGCACCGTCAAGTGGCTCTTCGACGTCGGCGACGGCAATGCGGTCGAGTCCGTGTTCATCCCCGAGGATGACCGCGGCACGCTGTGCATTTCCTCGCAGGCCGGCTGCGCGGTGGGCTGCCGCTTCTGCTCCACGGGGCACCAGGGTTTCAGCCGCAACCTCACCAGCGGCGAGATCGTCGCCCAGCTGTGGTTCGCCGAGCACGCCCTGCGCGCACGCCTGGGAACCCAGGAGCGTGTCATCTCCAACGTGGTCATGATGGGCATGGGCGAACCCTTGCAGAACTACACCGCACTGGTGCCGGCGCTGCGCACCATGCTCGACGACCATGGCTATGGCCTGTCGCGGCGGCGCCTCACGGTATCCACCTCCGGTGTCGTGCCCATGATGGACCGCCTGTCACAGGACTGCGCCGTGGCGATGGCCGTGTCGCTGCATGCGCCGAACGACGCCCTGCGGGACCAGCTGGTTCCCCTGAACCGCAAATACCCCCTGCGCGAACTGCTCGACGCCTGCACGCGTTACCTGGAGCATGCGCCGCGGGATTTCATCACCTTCGAATACTGCATGCTCGATGGCGTCAACGACCAGCCCGAGCATGCGCGCCAGCTCATCGACCTCGTGCGCCCGCGCGGCGGGGAGGGCGTGCGCTGCAAGTTCAACCTGATTCCCTTCAACCCGTTTCCCGCTTCCGGACTGCACCGTTCCAACCCTCAACAGGTGGCGGCTTTCGCGAAGATGCTCAGCGATGCGGGTATCGTTACGACCGTGCGCAAGACACGCGGCGATGACATCGACGCGGCCTGCGGGCAGCTCGCGGGCGATGTGAAGGACCGCACCCGGGCGGCCGAACGCATGGCCAGGCAGCGCACGATCGTTCTCAAACCGGTGGCCTGAAGGCCGCCCCGTTCTGGAGGCTTGAGATGGTGGAACCCCGATCGTTCCTGCGGCATGCGTCCCGCCACGTCCTCGCGGCCGGCGCAGTCGTGTGCCTGGCGCTGGTCCTGGGCGGATGCGCTGCCCGGCACGATACCGGCGCCAGCACGGCGGCCGCCCTGGCGCCCGAGTCCAACCCGTCGTCCGAGGCGGCGGAACTGCGCCGCCGCGCGCGCATCCGGCTGGAACTCGCCGCCAATTACCTGGAAATGGGCCAGACCCAGGTCGCGCTGGAAGAAGTCCAGCAGGCCATCTCCACCGATCCCTCGTTCGGGGACGGCTACAACCTCCGTGGCCTGGTGTTCATGCGCCTGGGCGACTGGCCATCGGCCGACGACAGCTTCCGCCGCGCGCTCGACATCAATCCGCAGGAGCCCTACCTGCTCCACAACTACGGCTGGCTGCGCTGCCAGCAGAAGAACTACGCGGAAGCCGGCCGCTTCTTCGACCGCGCGCTGGCCGTGCCTTCCTACACCGCCCGCGCGAAGACGCTCATGACGCAGGGGCTCTGCCAGGAGCGCGCGGGACAGGTGGCCGAGGCCGAGAAGACGCTGGCCAAGGCCTACGAACTCGACGCCGGCAATCCGGTGGTGGGTTACAACCTGGCGTCGCTGGCGTTCCGCCGCGGCGACGCGAAACGGGCGCAGTTCTACAGCCGGCGCCTGAACAACAGCGAACTGGCCAACGCGGAATCGCTCTGGCTGGGTATCAAGATCGAGCGCGCCCTGGGCAATGCCCTGGAGATGCGCCAGCTGGGTGAACAATTGCACAAGCGTTTCCCTGACTCCAAGGAAGTGTTGGCATTCGATCGGGGAGCATTCAATGAGTGAGCCGGTGGCGCAGGACGCACAGATTTCCAGCGCGGAAGTGGAACGGGCATTGGCGGACGCCGCCGCCGCGGGCGCGATGCTGAGGCAGGCGCGCGAGCAGGCGGGCATGCACGTCGCCGCGTTGGCCGTGTCGCTCAAGGTGCCGGTGCACAAGCTCGAAGCCCTGGAGGTGGGCGACCTCGGCGTGTTCCCGGATGCCGTTTTCGTCCGCGCGCTGGTGTCCAGCATCTGCCGCACCCTCAAGATCGATGCGGCGCCCGTGCTGGCGCTGCTGCCGCAGAACCAGGCCCCCCGGCTTTCCTCCCACGAGGGCATCAACGCATCGTTCAAGCCGGGGTCCGCCAAGCTCGCATCCTCGTCCGCCGCGCCCGGTTCGCGCAAGGTCGCGTTCGCCGTCGCCTTCCTGCTGGTGGCCGCCGTGGCCCTGGTCTTCGTTCCCAGGGAATGGTTCGACCGCCTGCAGGGCGCCCCGTCGGCCGTGACCGACGAGCCGTCGGGTGTCCAGGAGGCCGCCCGGGCCGGCGGCGCGCCCCCGGCCCCGGTGGCCGGGACGGTGTCCGAGCCGGTGCTGCTGCGCCAGGAAACCCTGGTGGGCGGCGCGCCGCTGCCGCCTGCTCCCGTGGCCTCGTCGGCCGTGGCTGCGTCCAGCGCACCCGCCGCGGCGCCGGTCGTCGCTGCCGCCGCGTCGGCGCCCGCCAGTGCCGAGGCCGCGCAGAGTGCCCTCGTCATCCGTGCCCGCGGGGATTCCTGGGTCCAGGTGCGCGCGGCGACGGGCGCCACCGTCCTGCAGAAGCTGGTGCGCGCCGGGGAAACGGTGGCGGTGCCCGGCTCTCCCCCATGGTCGGTCGTGGTCGGCAAGGCCGACGCCACCGAGGTCCTGGTGCGTGGCCAGCCCATGGATCTGGCGCCCGTCGCGCGCGAGAACGTTGCCCGGTTCGAGGTGAAATAAGTGATCCACACTCCCAATGCCGAATCCCCCATCGCCATGGCATCGCCGCTGCCGCGGCGGTCGCGCCAGGCACGCATCGCCTGGGGCGACCGGGTGGTGACGGTCGGCGGCGACGCGCCCGTGCGCGTGCAGTCCATGACCAACACCGACACCGTGGATGCAATCGCCACGGCCATCCAGGTCAAGGAACTGGCGCAGGCAGGTTCCGAGTTCGTGCGCATCACCGTCAACACGCCCGAGGCGGCAGCCGCCGTTCCGTACATCCGCGAGCAGCTCGACCGCATGGGCGAGACCGTGCCGCTGGTGGGCGATTTCCACTACAACGGACACCGCCTGCTCACCGAATACCCGGATTGCGCCCAGGCGCTTTCCAAGTACCGCATCAACCCCGGCAATGTCGGCAAGGGCGACAAACGCGACCGGCAGTTCGGCCAGATGATCGAGGCGGCCATGCGGTGGAACAAGGCCGTGCGCATCGGCGTGAACTGGGGCAGCCTCGACCAGGAACTGCTCGCCGGCCTGATGGACGCTAACAGCCGGCGTGCCGTGCCCTGGGATGCCCGGCAGGTCATGTACGAGGCCCTGATCACCTCCGCCATCGAATCGGCGCAGCGGGCCGAGGCCATGGGGCTCGATGGCAACCAGATCATCCTGTCCTGCAAGGTCAGCGGCGTGCAGGATCTCATCGCCGTGTACCGCGAACTCGCCCGCCGCTGCGACTACGCCCTGCACCTGGGCCTGACCGAGGCGGGCATGGGCACCAAGGGAACGGTCGCCTCCGCGGCTGCGCTGTCGGTGCTGCTGCAGGAGGGCATCGGGGACACCATCCGGGTGTCGCTCACGCCCCAGCCCGGCGAGGCCCGTACCCAGGAAGTCATCGTGGCTTCCGAGATCCTGCAGGCCCTGGGCCTGCGCGTCTTCGTGCCCAGCGTCACCGCCTGCCCGGGCTGCGGGCGCACCACCAGCACCACCTTCCAGGAACTGGCCAAGCAGATCGACGACTTCCTGCGCTCGCAGATGCCCGTCTGGCGCACCCGCTATCCTGGCGTCGAGAAAATGAAGGTGGCCGTGATGGGCTGCATCGTGAACGGTCCCGGCGAAAGCAAGCACGCCGACATCGGCATCAGCCTGCCCGGAACGGGCGAGGCCCCGGCCGCGCCGGTATTCATCGATGGAGAGAAGGCGATGACCCTGCGGGGAGAGCACATCGCCCGCGACTTCCAGCAGGTGGTCGAGGACTATATTTCCCGCCGCTTCGGCAGCACCGCCGAGGTTCTCTGATCCGCTCCGGGCAGGAGCGCCGCATCCCTTCGTGATGCCGGCCATGCCCGCACCCGGGGCCCATGCCCCCACCTTCCGACGTATGTCCGCAAGCAATCCCCCCAGCCCGTCCCCGGCACCTGCCTCCAGGCCCGCCAAACTCGCCGCCGTCAAAGGCATGAACGACATCCTGCCGCCCGAGTCGTCCCGCTGGGAATGGCTGGAGGGCAAGGTGCGCGGCCTCATGGGACAGTTCGCCTACCGCAACGTCCGCACGCCCATCCTGGAGCACACCGCGCTGTTCGTCCGCGGCATCGGCGAAGTCACCGACATCGTCGAGAAGGAGATGTACTCCTTCCACGACCGTTCCGACAAATACGGCGACAACGACCACCTCAGCCTGCGGCCCGAGAACACCGCCGGCGTGGTGCGCGCGGCCATCGAGCACAACATGCTCTACGACGGTCCCAAGCGCCTCTGGTACACCGGCCCCATGTTCCGCCGCGAGAAGCCGCAGCGCGGACGTTTCCGGCAGTTCCACCAGATCGGCGCCGAGGCACTGGGCTTCGCAGGGCCGGACGTCGATGCGGAACTGATCCTGCTGGCGGATGCGCTCTGGAAGTCCATCGGGCTCACCGATGTGCGGCTCGAACTCAACAGCCTCGGCCAGCCCGCGGAGCGCGCGCGCCACCGCGAGCAGCTCATCGCCCACTTCGAGCGGCACGCGGACCTGCTCGACGAGGACGGCAAGCGCCGCCTGCATACCAACCCGCTGCGCATCCTGGACACCAAGAACCCCGCGATGAAGCCCGTGGTGGATTCGGCGCCCCGGCTCATGGATTTCCTCGGCGAGGAGTCGCTCGCCCACTTCGATGGCCTGCGCGCCATCCTGGACGCCAACGGCATCGCCTACACCATCAACCCGCGCCTGGTGCGCGGCCTGGACTACTACAACCTCACGGTGTTCGAGTTCATCACCGACCGCCTCGGCTCCCAGGGTACGGTCTGTGCCGGGGGGCGCTACGACGATCTCATCGTCCAGGTGGGCGGCAAGCCGGCCCCGGCCGTCGGCTGGGCGATCGGCGTCGAGCGCGTGCTGGAACTGCTCCGGGAGCAGGGCGCCGCCATTCCCGAGCCCCGGCCCGACGTCTATGCCGTCGTGCCCGACGCGTCCGCCGCCCCGGTCGTGCTGCGCACCCTGCGTCAATTGCGCGAGGCGGGGCTCAGCGTGCAGATGCACGCCGCCAGCGCCGAAGGGCAGGGCAGCTTCAAATCCCAGTTCAAGCGCGCTGACGCGAGCGGTGCGGCATTCGCCCTGGTGTTCGGCGCGGACGAACTGGCCCGGGGCGCGGTCACCGTCAAGCCGCTGCGGGAGCAGGGCGCAGAGCAGGTCGAGCGGCGCCTCGACGAAATCCCCGCCTGGGCCGCCACCCTACAATCCTCCCGCTAATCCTGTCGCGAACCCTTATTCATGGCAAAACACCTCGACCTCGAAGAACAAGAACAGCTCGACCAGCTCAAGCATTTCTGGAATGCCTGGGGCACCCTCATCAGCGGGGTGCTGGTCGTGATCTTTGGCGGTGTGGCCGCCTGGAACGGCTACCACTATTGGCAGAACCAGCAGGCAGGGCAGGCCGCCGCGCTGTCCGATGCCGTGCAGGTCGCGGTGCAGGGCGGCGACGCGGCCCGCGCCACGCAGGCCTTCGACGACCTCAAGTCCCGCTACGGCGGCACCGTGCAGGCCGCCCAGGCGGGCCTGCTGGCCGCGAAGGCCATGGTGGACAGCGGCAACCCCGACGGGGCCAAGCCCATCCTGCAGTGGCTGGCCGACAACGCGTCCGATGACGGCTACAAGGCCATCGCCTCGCTGCGGTTGTCGAGTCTGCTCATCGACCAGAAGGCCTATGACGAGGCCCTGTCGCGCCTTTCCGGCAAGTTCCCGCCCCAATTCGATCCCATGATCGCGGACCGCAAGGGCGATGTGCTGGCACTGCAGGGCAAGAAGGCCGAGGCGATCGCCGAATACCAGAAAGCATACAAGGGCCTCGAGGACGGAACCGAATACCGCCGCGTCGTCGAGGTGAAGCTGGGCAGCCTGGGCGTCCAGGCGCGTGCAGACGGAGAGGCCGCAAAGTGACACAGCAGCACAACTTCGAGCGCGGCGCCCGCCGCGCGGGCCTGGCCCTCATCGTGGCGGCCGCCACACTGGCTTCCGGGTGCTCCCTGTGGGGTGGATCTTCCAAGCCCAAGCCCGCCGAACTGGGGCCCGTGGTTCCCGTGATCGGCGTGCGGCAGGCCTGGACATCCAAGATCGGAGAGATCGGCCGCCTGCCCCTGTCCGTCCACGTCAACGGGACCCAGGTCACCGTCGCATCCGCTGAAGGTACCGTGGCCGCCATCGATGCCCGCACCGGTGGGGACATCTGGCGCGCCACGGTCGGCGAGCCGCTGTCCGCGGGCGTGGGCAGCGACGGCAAGTGGACCGCGGTCGTCACCAGCTCCAACCATCTGGTCGTCCTGTCCGCCGGCCGCGAACTGTGGCGCAAGCCGCTCGCGGCGCAGGTCTACACGGCGCCGCTGGTGGCCGGCAACCGCGTTTTCGTCCTGGCGGCGGACCGGTCGCTGTCCGCCTACGATGCGGCGGGCGGCGCCAGGCTCTGGAACCAGCAGCGTCCCGGGGAACCCCTGGTGCTGCGCCAGGATGGCCTGATCACCGCCGTCGGCGACACCCTGGTCGCCGGGCTGTCGGGCCGGATGGTGGGGTTCAACCCCGACAACGGTACCGTGCGCTGGGAAGCCCCGCTGGCCAGCCCGCGCGGCACCAACGACGTCGAGCGCCTGGTGGAACTGCTCGGCCGCGTGAGCCGCGAAGGCGACAGCGTCTGCGCCCGCGCCTACCAGGCCACGGTGGGCTGCGTGGACACTTCCCGCGGCACGGTGGCCTGGACCCATCCCGCCAGCGGCTCCGAAGGCATCCATGGCGACGCGACCATGCTGTTCGGCACCGAGAGCAATGGCACCGTGGTGGCCTGGAAGCGCGCCGACGGCGCCCAGGCCTGGTCGCTCGACAAGCTGCGCTACCGCAAGCTGAGCGCGCCCCTGCTGCTGGGGCGCTCGGTGGTGGTGGGCGACGATTCGGGCCTCGTGCATCTGCTGTCCCGCGAGGACGGCTCCTTCCTGAACCGCCTCACGACCGATGGCTCGGGCGTGGCCGCTCCGCCCGTTGCTGCAGGCGACACGCTGGTGGTGGTCACGCGCAACGGCGGCATCTACGGGTTCCGTCCCGAATGAGCGGTCCCACGCCAATGAGGAAAGTGTCCGGATGAAGCCAGTCATCGCTTTGGTGGGCCGCCCCAACGTGGGCAAGTCCACCCTGTTCAACCGGCTCACGAAATCGCGCGACGCCATCGTCGCCGATTTCGCGGGCCTCACGCGTGATCGGCACTACGGCAACGGCAAGCTGGGCAAGCACGAATACATCGTCATCGATACCGGGGGCTTCGAGCCCGATGCCTCGTCGGGCATCTATCGCGAGATGGCCAAGCAGACGCAGCAGGCCGTCGCGGAAGCGGACGTCGTCATCTTCGTCGTGGACGCGCGCGCGGGCCTGTCGGCCCAGGACCACGACATCGCCAACTACCTGCGGCGCCTCGGCAAACCCTGCCTGCTCGTGGGCAACAAGGCCGAGGGCATGCGCGAGGGTGTGCAACTGGCCGAGTTCTACGAACTGGGCCTGGGCGAAGTCCTGCCGGTCTCCGCGGCCCACGGGCAGGGCGTCCGCAGCATGCTGGAGTCGGCGCTGGACACCCTGCAGTTGCCCGAACCCGAGGACGAACCGGAAGACGGCGAGGACAAGCCCATCCGCCTGGCCGTCGCCGGCCGGCCCAACGTGGGCAAATCCACCCTGATCAACACCTGGCTCGGCGAGGAGCGCCTGGTCGCCTTCGACATGCCCGGCACCACGCGAGACGCCATCTCCGTGCCCTTCGAGCGCAACGGGCAACAGTTCGAGCTCATCGACACCGCGGGCTTGCGGCGCAAGGGCAAGGTGTTCGAGGCCATCGAGAAATTCTCGGTGGTCAAGACCCTGCAGGCCATCGAGTCCGCCAATGTCGTGCTGCTGCTGCTGGACGCCACCCAGGGGGTGACCGACCAGGACGCGCATATCGCAGGCTACATCCTCGAGAGCGGGCGTGCGGTGGTCCTCGCGGTGAACAAATGGGATGCCGTGGACGATTACGGCCGGCAGATGCTCGAGCGCTCCATCGAAACGCGCCTGTCGTTCCTGAAGTTCGCCTCGCTGCACTTCATTTCCGCCAAAAAGCGCCAGGGGCTCGGGCCTCTCTGGACCTCGATCGCCCAGGCGCACAAGGCCGCCACCTGCAAAATGCCCACGCCGGTGCTCACCCGCCTCCTGCTGGAGGCCGTGCAGTTCCAGGCGCCCAAGCGCTCGGGCATGTTCCGCCCGAAGATGCGCTATGCACACCAGGGCGGCATGAACCCTCCGGTGATCGTCATCCACGGCAATTCGCTGGAGCACGTCACCGATGCGTACAAGCGCTTCCTGGAAGGCCGCTTCCGCAAGGAATTCGACCTCGTGGGCACGCCCCTGCGCATCGAAATGAAGACATCCCGCAACCCCTTCGCCGAAGACTCCGACGCGTAGGCCCGCATCCCGTCAATGTCCCGCTTCGCCCTGGGCGACGGAAGGCTGTGGTAAGGTGCAGCTTTACAACAATATTCCTGAACACGGAGAATATCGTGAGCAACAAAGGTCAACTTCTTCAAGACCCCTTCCTGAACGCACTGCGCCGCGAGCACGTGCCTGTTTCCATCTACCTGGTCAACGGTATCAAGCTGCAGGGGCAGATCGAATCCTTCGACCAATACGTCGTGCTGCTGCGCAACACGGTCACCCAGATGGTCTACAAGCACGCCATCTCCACCATCGTTCCGGGACGTGCCGTCAATTTCTCGACGGCCGAACCCGCGGATGCCGAATCCGGCAATTGACATTCCTGCGCCCGTGTAGGTACACCCTGGACAGGGCGCATGCCCCGTCCAGGCTGCTGTCTTGAGTTCTTCCTCATCCCCTGAACCGCAATCCACTCCCGTCATCCTGGTGGGGGTGGATTTCGGCCTTCCCCATTTCGATGCCGAGCTGGAAGAGCTGGGCCTGCTGGCTCAGACCGCGGGCCTCGCGCCCGTGGCCCGGCTGACCTGCAAGCGCAAGGCGCCCGATGCCGCGCTGTTCGTCGGCAGCGGCAAGGCCGACGAAATCCGCATGCTCGCGCAGATGCACGGCGCGGTGGAGGTACTGTTCGACCAGGCCCTCAGCCCGGCCCAGCAGCGCAACCTCGAGAGGCATCTCGAGCTGCCGGTCACCGACCGCACCCTGCTCATCCTCGAGATCTTCGCGCAACGCGCCCGGAGCCACGAGGGCAAGCTCCAGGTCGAACTCGCCCGTCTGCAATACCTGAGCACCCGCCTCGTGCGCCGCTGGTCCCACCTGGAGCGCCAGCGCGGCGGCATCGGCGCGCGTGGCGGCCCTGGCGAAACCCAGATCGAGCTCGACCGCCGCATGATCGACGACGCGATCAAGCGCACCCGCGAGCGCCTGCAGAAGGTCAAGCGCCAGCGCGCCACCCAGCGGCGCCAGCGTGCCCGCCGGGACACCTTCAACATCTCCCTGGTCGGCTACACCAACGCCGGCAAGTCCACGCTCTTCAACGCGCTCGTGAAGGCGAGGGCCTATGCCGCCGACCAGTTGTTCGCCACGCTGGACACGACCACCCGCCAGCTGTACCTGGCCGAACTGGGCGGCACCGTGTCCCTGTCCGACACGGTGGGCTTCATCCGCGACCTGCCCCACGGCCTCATCGATGCCTTCCAGGCCACCCTGCAGGAAGCCGTCGATGCCGACCTGCTCCTGCATGTCGTGGACGCATCCAATCCCGACTTCCCCGAGCAGATCGCCGAGGTCGAAAAAGTGCTTGGCGAAATCGGGGCCGGTGAGATTCCCCAGGTCCTGATCTTCAACAAGCTGGATGCCGTGCCCGCCGAACAGCAACCGCTGGCCATGCAGGACACGTACGAATGGGACGGGCGCCAGTTGCCGAAACTGTTCGTCAGTGCCCGCACCGGGCAGGGGTTGCCTGAACTGCGCAGCCAGTTGACCGCTGCGGCACTGGCCGCCCGCGAAAACCCCATGACCCCAGGCGCCGATGCTGAATTTCCAGCGCCTTGAGGCCAGTTGGGCACAATGCCGCGAGACCCATCTTCTCGAAAACTAGAGATCTATCGCATGAATCATCCTTTCAGAGCCTGGCGTCTGGCATCGCTGCCCGGGCGGATCCGGGGCATGTTCAATCTGAATGATCCCCGCTGGGGCCGCGGCGATGACAAGGCTGATGGTGCGAACCGCCCGGATTCCGATCGTCCGAACCCGCCTCCCGGGGGTAACCGCGGCCGCGATCCCCAGGGCCAGCCGCCCGACCTGGACGAACTGTGGCGCGACCTCAACCGCAAGCTCGGGGGCCTCTTCGGCGGACGCAACGGCGGCGGGCGCGGTCCCGGCAACGGATCGGGCGGTGGATTCCAGCCCGACATGAAGAACACCGGCGTGGGCGTCGGCCTGATCGCCGCGGTGGCCGTGCTGATCTGGCTGGGCTCCGGCTTCTTCATCGTCCAGGAAGGGCAGCAGGCCGTCATCACCCAGTTCGGCAAGTACAAGACCACGGTCAACGCCGGCTTCAACTGGCGCCTGCCGTACCCCATCCAGCGGCACGAACTCGTGTTCGTCACCCAGATCCGTTCCGCCGACGTCGGCCGGGACAGCATCATCAAGAGCACCGGCCTGCGCGAGTCGGCCATGCTCACCGAGGACGAGAACATCGTCGAGATCAAGTTCGCCGTCCAGTACCGCCTGAACGATGCCCGGGCCTGGCTGTTCGAGAGCCGCAACCCCGGTGAAGCCGTGATCCAGGTGGCCGAGACGGCCGTGCGCGAGATCGTCGGCAAGATGCGCATGGATACCGCCCTGGCCGAGGAACGCGACCAGATCGCGCCCCGCGTCCGCACCCTCATGCAGACCATCCTGGACCGCTACAAGATCGGTGTCGAGGTGGTGGGCATCAACCTGCAGCAGGGCGGCGTGCGTCCGCCCGAGCAGGTGCAGGCCGCGTTCGACGATGTCCTGAAGGCCGGTCAGGAGCGCGAGCGCGCGAAGAACGAAGCCCAGGCCTACGCCAACGACGTGATTCCCCGCGCGGTCGGTTCCGCTTCCAGGCTCACCGAGGAAGCCGCCGCCTACAAGGCCCGGATCGTCGCCCAGGCGCAGGGGGATGCCCAGCGCTTCAGCTCCGTGCTCACCGAGTATCAGAAGGCGCCGCAGGTCACCCGCGACCGCATGTACCTCGAAGCCATGCAGCAGATCTACTCGAACGTCACCAAGGTGCTGGTGGACTCGCGCCAGGGTTCGAACCTGCTGTATCTCCCGCTGGACAAGATCATGCAGAACGTTTCCCAGGGCGGAGCCGCCGCGGCGCCCACCCCGGAAGCGCCCCCGGCATCGTCGTCCTCATCCATACCTTCCAGTACCACCCAGGCATTCCCCATCGATTCCCGCGCGCGCGACACCAGCCGCACCCGGGACCGTGAAGCCCGCTAGCCCGAGGGAGAGACAGTCGTGAACAGAGTCGGATTCATCGTTTCCTCCCTGCTGGTAGTGCTCGCCCTGCTCAGCTCCGCGCTATTCGTCGTGGACCAGCGCCAGTTCGGCGTGGTGTACCAGCTCGGGCAGATCAAGGAAGTCATCACCGAGCCGGGCCTCAACTTCAAGCTGCCCCCGCCGTTCCAGAACGTGCGCTACATCGACAAGCGCCTGCTCACGCTGGACAGCACCGACACCGAGTCCATGCTGACCGCCGAGAAGCAGCGCGTGGTGATCGACTGGTACGTGCGCTGGCGCATTTCCGATCCATCGGAGTACATCCGCAACGTGGGTCTCGACGAGAACGCCGGCGCCCTGCAGCTCAACCGCGTCGTCCGCAATGCCTTCCAGGAAGAAGTCAACCGCCGTACGGTCAGGGAATTGCTGTCCACCAAGCGCGATGCGCTCATGTCGGACGTGAAAAAGGAAGTCCTGGAGGTCGTCAAGGGCACCAAGCCCTGGGGCGTGGACGTCGTCGATGTGCGCATCACCCGCGTCGATTACGTCGAGGCCATCACCGAGTCCGTCTATCGGCGCATGGAAGCCGAGCGCAAGCGCGTGGCGAACGAACTCCGCTCCACCGGCGCGGCCGAGGGCGAGAAAATCCGCGCGGATGCCGACAGGCAACGTGAGATCACCATCGCCAACGCCTACCGGGACGCCCAGAAGCTGAAGGGGGAGGGCGATGCCGAAGCCGCGCGCATCTATGCGGATGCGTTCGGACGCGATGCCCAGTTCGCCCAGTTCTACCGGAGCCTCGAAGCCTACAAGTCGAGCTTCAGCAAGAAGAGCGATGTGGTGGTGGTCGATCCGTCGTCCACCGAGTTCTTCAAGAACTTCCGCGGAAACGCGGCATCCCCCGCTCCTCGCAATTGAGTCCATTCCGATCGGGAGGGCCGGCCGCTCCGCGCCGGCACCTCCAGCCGCGCAGGCTGGCACGCCTGTGCAGCATTCCGCTCGTCCGCTGCGAGACGGCGGCACCGGCAGTGCCCGGTAGAATTGCATTTTTAACAGACACCCCCTTCCCATGTCCGCTTGGGTCCTGCCGGATCACATTGCCGATGTCCTGCCTTCGGAGGCCCGGCACATCGAAGAACTGCGTCGAGGGCTCATCGACACCGCCCGGGGCTATGGCTATGAACTGGTCATGCCCCCGATGTTGGAGCACCTGGAATCCCTGCTGTCCGGAACGGGGGAGGCGCTCGACCTCCAGACGTTCAAGCTGGTGGATCAGTTGTCCGGCCGCTCCATCGGCCTGCGTGCCGACATGACCCAGCAGGTCGCACGGATCGATGCCCACCTGCTGAACCGCTCCGGTGTGACACGTCTCTGCTATTGCGGCCCCGTGCTGCACACCCGGCCGGACCGTCCCCGCGCGACCCGCGAACCCCTGCAATTCGGTGCCGAAATCTATGGCCATTCCGGCATGGAGGCCGACCTGGAATCCGTGCTGCTGGCACTCGACTGCCTGCACCTCGCAGGCGTCGAGGGCGTCAGCGTCGATCTTTCCGACGCCCGCGTCGTCCGCACCCTGCTGGAGCCCA
Organism: Paracidovorax citrulli; assembly: GCF_900100305.1. Classification (GTDB taxonomy): domain Bacteria; phylum Pseudomonadota; class Gammaproteobacteria; order Burkholderiales; family Burkholderiaceae_C; genus Paracidovorax; species Paracidovorax citrulli. The sequence continues at coordinate 39,918 of NZ_FNEY01000038.1, forward strand.
TCGCCGCGGATTCCGCCACGGTCCGGCGAATCTACGCGGCGCTCGCTGCCAAGGATGCCTCCGAGCTGTCGCAGGCGTCGGCGGGGCTGCCTTCCGGAACCCGGCGTGCGTTGTCCGCCGTGCTGGAGCTCTATGGCGACGCCAGCGTCCTGGACGAGGCCCGGACCGCGCTCAGCGACGTGGCCGGTGTCGAAGAGGTGCTCGCCAACCTGAAATCCATCGCCGCGCATCTCGAGGGCCGCACGGTGTCGTTCGACCTCGCCGATCTGCGCGGCTATTCCTATTACAGCGGCGCCCGCTTCACCATCTACGCCCGCAACGCGACCGATGCCGTCGTGCGGGGGGGGCGCTACGACGAAGTGGGGGCGGCCTTCGGCAGGACCCGGCCGGCCGCGGGCTTCAGCCTCGACATCAAGCAACTGGTCGGCATTGTTCCCCCACGGACGCTGAAAGCGGCGATCAGGGCCCCCTGGGCTGCCACGCCGGACGCCCATCGCTTCATTGCACAACTCCGCAGCGCGGGTGAAACCGTGGTCTGCGTGTTGCCGGGCCACGAAAGCCAGGTGCAGGAATTCCAGTGCGACCGCGAGCTGGTGCTCGAGCAGGGCCAGTGGATGGTGCGGCCTCTTCCATATTGATGAACATTGAATCCAGGCAGGTTTGACATGCAAGCAGCGATCAAAGGGCGAAACGTCGTCGTGGTGGGCACCCAGTGGGGCGACGAAGGCAAGGGCAAGCTCGTGGACTGGCTCACCGAAAGCGCCCAGGGCGTGGTGCGCTTCCAGGGCGGCCACAACGCGGGCCACACCCTCGTCATCAACGGCGTGAAGACCGCGCTGCACCTCATCCCCAGCGGCATCATGCGGCCCGGGGTCAAGTGCTACATCGGCAATGGCGTCGTCCTCTCGGCGGCCAAGCTGTTCGAGGAAATCGAAGGGCTGGAGAAGGCCGGAGTGGAAGTGCGTTCCCGGCTGCGCATCAGCGAGGCATGCCCGCTGATTCTGCCGTTCCACGCCGCACTGGATGTCGCCCGCGAGGCCGCGCGCGAACATGGCGGCAGCGAGAAGATCGGTACGACCGGCCGTGGCATCGGCCCCGCCTATGAAGACAAGGTGGCGCGCCGCGCCCTCCGCGTCCAGGATCTCAAGCATCCCGAGCGCTTCGCCGCGAAGCTCAAGGAACTGCTGGCGCTCCACAACCATGTGCTGAAGTCCTTCCTGCACTCCGGATCCTTCCAGTTCGGCAGCGCACTGCAGCCCTATCTGAAGGATGGAGAGGTGCAGTTCGACGCGGTCTACCAGGAAGCGATGCGCCATGCCGAGCTGCTCAAGCCCATGATCGCCGACGTATCCCGCGAACTGAACGAAGCCCACAAGGCGGGCGCCAACCTTCTGTTCGAAGGTGCGCAAGGCACGCTGCTGGACGTGGACCATGGCACTTACCCCTATGTGACTTCCAGCAACTGCGTTGCCGGCAACGCGGCGGCAGGATCCGGCGTGGGCCCAGGCCTGCTGCACTACGTGCTGGGTATCACGAAAGCCTATTGCACCCGGGTGGGCGGCGGGCCGTTCCCGACCGAGCTGGAATGGGAAAAGCCGGGCACCCCGGGCTACCACATGAGCACCATCGGCGCCGAAAAAGGCGTGACCACCGGCCGCAGCCGGCGCTGCGGCTGGTTCGATGCCGCACTGCTCAAGAGAAGCGCCCAGGTGAATGGCCTGACCGGCCTGTGCATCACCAAGCTGGACGTGCTGGACGGCCTGGAGGAACTGAAGCTCTGCGTCGGCTACGAACTCGATGGCGAGCGCATCGACATCCTGCCCATGGGGGCCGAGGAAATCGCCCGCTGCGTTCCCGTGTATGAAACCCTGGCGGGCTGGAGTGATTCCACCGTCGGCGTCACCCAATACGACTCGCTTCCTGCCAATGCGCGCCGCTACCTGGAGCGCATCGCCGAAGTGACCGCCGTGCCCATCGCCATGATCTCCACGAGTCCTGACCGGGACCACACGATCATGATGCAGCACCCCTACGCCGCGCAGTGAGCGCGGTGCGCCATATCCGTTTTTCCTGAAAGCGCATTCCGGAGCCCCTCACCCATGTTGACTGAAGACGGCAAGCACCTCTATGTGAGCTACGACGAGTACCACGGCCTGATCGAAAAGCTGGCACTGAAGGTGCACCAGTCCGGCTGGCAATTCGACACCATCCTGTGCCTGGCACGTGGCGGCTTGCGGCCGGGGGACATCCTGAGCCGCATCTTCGACAAGCCGCTGGCCATCATGTCCACCAGTTCCTACCGTGCAGAGGCCGGGACGGTGCAGGGCCATCTCGACATCGCCCGGTTCATCACCACGCCCAAGGGGGAAATCGCGGGTCGTGTTCTTCTCGTCGATGACCTGGCCGACTCGGGCCATACCTTGAACGCCGTCATCTCGCTCCTGAAGTCCAACTACGCGCCTATCACCGAACTGCGCAGTGCGGTCATCTGGACGAAGGCGATGTCCACCTTCACGCCGGACTACTCCGTGGAGTTCCTGCCCACCAATCCTTGGATCCACCAACCGTTCGAGGGGTACGACCACCTGACGCCGGAAAAATTGATGGAAAAATGGACGCTGTGAGCAAAAAAATGTGTACACTAGCGGGCTTCGCTACTGAGATTGCTGCGGTTCCTGAGTGGGCTGCGATGAAGGTAGGTGGCGAAGGTGGTAGAAGAGAAAAGTTTTGCTGAGAGTTGCGCTGGTGGAGAAAACTGGTGTAGAATTCAAGGCTTCGCTGATCTGAAGTGTTGCAAGAAATTGCAGCGGTTGAGGTTGGCGGGTGGTTGAGAGTCGAAAGACAAATAACCACAAAGTTTGACAGGACTTTAAAAAATCTGTTAAAATTCAAGGCTTCGCTGATTGCAGCGAGTCAGAGGAAAAGAGAAATCTGATCTTCCGGTTCCTTAAAAATATACAGCCGATAAGCGTGGGCGTTTGATGGCGAGTGCCAAGTTCTTCGGAACTAGTGCTTAGCACTACAAACGCTCATGAGAATAGAAGTGAAGTTCACTTCAATTCCGTTTTTATGAGTGAAGTCGAAAGACTTTAAATTTCAAGATCGAACTGTAGAGTTTGATCCTGGCTCAGATTGAACGCTGGCGGCATGCCTTACACATGCAAGTCGAACGGTAACAGGTCTTCGGATGCTGACGAGTGGCGAACGGGTGAGTAATACATCGGAACGTGCCCG
>NZ_FNEY01000020.1 GCF_900100305.1 Paracidovorax citrulli
AGCGTCTGTGCGGAGACGTACAGCAGGCCACGGGCCACTCGGTGAAGCTGGGCTGGGCGGACCAGGGCTATACGGGCGAGGTGGCAGCAGAGGCTGCAAGGGACAACGGCATCGATCTGCAGATCGTGAAGCTGCCCGAAGCGAAAAAGGGCTTCGTGCTGCTGCCCCGGCGCTGGGTGGTAGAGCGCAGCTTCGGGTGGCTGGCGAGATTCCGCAGACTCACGCGGGACTACGAGCGCCTACCCGAAGTGCTCGGCGGGCTGCATTTCCTGGTCTTTGCCGTGCTCATGTTGCCTGCAGCCGCACGGGTGCTGGCTGCGGCGGGAAGTTCATAACACGCTCTAAGATCGAGGATGAGAGTTCGCTTGAAGACACTGCTTCAAAGCTCCTCACTGCAAGATCTGAGCCAACTGCCACCATCATTGAAGGGTGGTCAACGCTTGATGGCGAACTACATAAACTAGCTCGACAAACTGGTATCAACGGGGATCCCCTACTGAGTGAGGCTAAGCTCTATCGCGAGATCATGGACTCCGAGGTATTGCCGATCGAGACAAGGAATCTTGTGCAAGACCTCCGACAACTGCGCAATCAAGTCGCACATGCCAAGGTTATTCCTACCCCGGAATCAGCACAGGACTATCTAGTTTCAGTACAACGTGTGGTCGAACTAATCAGAAATTATCGCAAAAACCTACCCGGCTATACCCCAGATGTTCGTTGAAGCCAACTGTATGCACTGAGCGAGGATTAAACACTCGCTCACCCGTCGGCGTAGAATGCCAGCTCCTGGATAGGCTAGGAATTGCCGTGCAATGTGGCTCGATGGAACGGACGGGTCACTAGGCTAGCAAAGGGACGTCCACATCGATTTCTTGCGGCCATTTAACGTGTGAGAACGCCATGCACCTGAAACACCTCATGATCTACAACAGCGGGCCGACCCAAGAGCTTGACCTGCAGCCGCAGTTTACCGCCGATGGTTTGCCTAAGCCGCTAATCTTGGTAGGCCTGAACGGGGCTGGCAAGACAAACGTGCTGTCGACAATTGCGGACGCCATCCTTGAACTGCAGGTGGCTGCCGGATTCAACGACATACTTCCCAATAACAAGATGGGGAGGCGCTTGTTCTATCGCCTTCTCGGGGGCTCGACGACCAGCTTGAATCGTTCTTTTGAAGTCTCAGTCGCGACATTCAAGCATGCTGAGAGCTCTTTTTCGTACCGCGCTCAGACTGGTCCTGTGCCTGAAACAGTCATCAATAAGCTGGAGACGATCGCAGCGTTTGATGTATGGAATGTTGAACCAGCAAAGGAAGTAATTGGCGACAGCGCTCAGCTTAAAAACATCTTTATCTCGGATTCCTACAGCTTCTTTCCCGTCAATCGAAACGAAGATGCGTGGTGGCAGAGTCTGCGCATGGAGCAGTCCGAGGATGTGCGTTTCGCGCATCGTGTAAACGGCGAACTGGCGAAGCCCGTCGTACTTCAGACATCGTTCGCTCTTTTGAAGCCGTGGATCGCGGATGTCATTCTCGACCAAGCGGTTGACGCGTCTATGGTGCTTACCATGGTGTCTCAGCCCAACTCGGGACGAATCGCAGACCTTATGGCGAGGGCCAACCAAGGCACTCTCACCGCAATCAACACTGTCTTTAGCACCATCCTTCGTCAGCAGGTTTTCGTGACGCGCGATGGTCGGGGAGCTGGTGCGTCGAAGCTGTTTTTGCGGGACCTCACTGGCAGTACCGTTCTGAGAAGCCTTGATTCCCTCTCGACTGGCCAAGCTGCATTGGCCGCGATCTTTCTTAACATCATCCGCTATTCAGACATGGGGCGGCCGGGGATACGCCTTGAAGAGATCGCGGGGATCTCTGTGATCGATGAGGTCGACGCCCACTTGCATTCGGAGCTTCAGACTGAGGTACTACCAGCATTGATGAAGCTTTTTCCTCGCGTGCAGTTCGTCGCGACTTCTCATGCCCCCCTGTTTGCGCTCGGGATGGAGCGTGTCTACGGCCCTGCTGGCTACAGTTTGGTCGAACTGCCGTCCGGCCTCACCATCAGCCCAGAGAGGTTCGGAGAGTTTCAGCGCAGCTTCGACTACTTCACCGAGACGAAGGCCTTTGAGTTGTTGATGCGGGAAGCCGCTGTTGCCGGCAAGCGTCCTTCGGTAATCTGCGAAGGGGAAACAGATCCAAAGTATCTACAGCGAGCTGCGGAACTATTGGGCTTTGACGACTTTGCAGCCAATGTCGACTTCGACTGGATTGGATCCAAGGAGGGTGGCACGGCCAAGAACGGCGGGGCCGGCGCATTGGACAACGCCGTGCGGCTGTTCAAGTGCAATCCGAATTTGGTTGCGGTGCCGTTGGCGCTCGTCTACGACTGCGATCAACCAGGTGAAGACTACACGCAAACCAATTTCTTAGTCATGCGGCTGCCTCGCAACGAAGCCAACACAGTTCGAAAGGGAGGCATTGAGAATCTTCTGCCGCCGCACGTCTTCGAAGAAGAATTCTTCGAGACGAAGAAAATCGAGAGAGGCGGCGATGACAAAGTCATCACCACGACCATAGCCCTGCGCAAGGTAGCCTTCTGTGAACACATCTGCGCTCGCGGAGACGTGAAGGACTTCGCCCAGTTCGAGCCGATCATAGATCGGTTGGCACGCTTTTTTGGAATGCCGCGCTCCGATCCAAGGGCGGCTGTAGAGATAGCAGCTGTCGAAGATTAAAACGTCCTCGGTTCACCGACCACTTGACCGCCGGGCGATGAGGCGAGGTTCCTCCTGCACTGACAGATCGCCCTTCAGGGCTTGCCTTCTTCGGTCGGCGGCAGCTCGAACGCGTCAGCAGTCATTTATACGCGTCAACCGCGTGTCAGCACCGACTTGGAACCAAGGGCAACAACACACCACGTGCCGAGCGCCAGCACCTTCCTCCATCAACTCGCCAACGCCCGCATCTCCGCAATCAAGTCCGACTTCCCCTCAAACCCAATCCCCGGCAACGCCGGCAGCGTCACATACCCGTTCTCCACCTTCACCCCGTCCGGGAACCCGCCATACGGCTGGAACAGGTCCGGGTAGCTCTCGTTGCCGCCCAGGCCCAGGCCGGCGGCGATGGCCAATGACATCTGGTGGCCGCCGTGGGGGATGCAGCGGCTGGGGGACCAGCCGTTGTCTTTCAGCATGTCGAGCGTGCGCAGGTATTCGACGAGGCCGTAGCTGAGGGCGCAGTCGAACTGCAGCCAGTCGCGGTCGGGGCGCATGCCACCGTGGCGGATGAGGTTGCGGGCGTCCTGCATGGAGAACAGGTTTTCGCCCGTGGCCATGGGGCCCTGGTACACCTCGCCGAGCTTGGCCTGCAGTTCGTAGTCGAGCGGATCGCCGGCCTCTTCGTACCAGAACAGGGGGTATTGCGAGAGCGCCTTGCCATAGTCGATGGCGGTTTGCAGGTCGAAGCGGCCGTTGGCGTCCACGGCGAGCTGCTGGCCGGGGCCGAGGATTTTCAGGACAGATTCGATGCGCTCGCAGTCGTCGGCGAGCGACGCGCCGCCGATCTTCATCTTGACGACGGAGTAGCCGCGCGCGAGGTAGCTCTCCATCTCTTGCTTCAAGCCGTCCAGGCCCTTGCCGGGGTAGTAGTAGCCGCCGGCCGCGTACACGAACACACGCGGGTTGGCGGGCGTGCCGTTGCCGTAGCGCTCGGCGAGCAACTGGTAGAGGGGCTTGTTGGCTATTTTCGCCACGGCGTCCCACACGGCCATGTCGATGGTGCCGACGGCGACGGAGCGCTCGCCATGGCCGCCAGGTTTTTCGTTGGTCATCATGCGCGCCCAGACCTTGTGGGGGCACAAGTTGTCGCCGGTGTCATCGACCAGGGAGGCGGGGTCGGCCTCCAGCACGCGCGGGATGAAGCGGTCGCGCATGAGCGCGCCCTGGCCGTAGCGGCCATTGGAGTTGAAACCGTAGCCGATCACGGGTTGGCCATCGCGGATGACGTCGGTGACGACGGCCACGAGGCTGAGCGTCATCTTCGAGAAGTCGATGTAGGCGTTGCGGATGTCGGACTTGATGGGGCGCGTGGATTCGAGGATGTTGACGATTCGCATGGTGGTCAAAGGCGCGGGCCGTGTGAGATGAAACGGGATGGATGAAGGGAGCGGTTCAGCGGGCGAGCGAGGAGCCGCCGCAGATGGCGATGTCCTGCCCGGTGATGGCGGCGGCCGCGGGCGAGAGCAGGTAGCCCGTGAGCGCGGCGATTTCCGCGGGGTCGATGAGGCGGCCGATGGGCGGCAGGCGCGGCGCGCTGCCGGCGCGGGCCGGGTCGGCGAGCATGCCGGTGGCGGTGGCGGCGGGCGAGACGACGTTGACGGTGACGCCCTGCCCCGCCACTTCGGCCGCCCAGCTGCGCGCGAGCGCGATGAGCGCGGCCTTGGTGGCGGCGTACTGGCCGCGCCCGGGCATGCCCTGGGCCACGCGGCTGCCGATGAAGACGACGCGGCCCCGCCCGCGTGCGGCCATGGCGGGCACGAGGGCATCAGCAAGGCGCGTGGCCGCATCGACGTGCAGGCGCCACATGAGTGCGCCGCCGGCATGGTCCAGCTGGCCGAGCGGGCCGACGCGCAACACGCCTGCAGCGTGCACCAAGGCATCGGGGGCCTGGGGCGCGGGCGGGGAATTCGGCGGCTGGGAGCTGGCGTGGCCCGATGTGTTCGGCGCCACGATTTCGCGCGGATCCGCCTCCAGCAACCCCGCCGCGGCGCGGGCGATGGCCTCGCCGTCGGCCAGGTCCACGGGCAGGTGCGCGAAGGCCGGGTGCGCGATGGCGGGCGGCGCGATGTCGAGCCCCGTCACGCGCCAGCCGGTGGCGAGCAGCGATTCGGCGATGGCGCGGCCGATGCCGCTGCTGCTGCCGGTGACGACGGCATGGGGCACGGGGCGGGCCGCTGGAAGCGCGTCACTCGGCACGGATGCGGCCCTCGGTCACGATCTTCTGGGAGCGCTCCATGTCCTCGCGCTGGAACCTGGCGAAATCTTCCGCGCTGCCGGGCGTGACGATCAGGCCCTGCTCCTTGAGCTTGGGGCCGATCTCGGCCAGGGCCTTGTTGACCTCGGCGTTGAGGCGCTGCACGAGCGCGGGCGGGGTCCTGGCCGGAGCCCAGAGGCCGTACCAGCTGTAGAACTCGTAGCCGGGGATGGTTTCGGCCACGGTGGGCACGTCCGGCAGGCTGGGCACGCGCTGGGCCGAGGTGACGGCCACCACGCGCAGCATGCCGCTCTTGTGGTACTGGAGCGAGCCGAGGATGGGGTCGATGAAGCCGTCGATCTGCCCGCCGATCAGGTCCTGGAAGGCCGGCGCCGTGCCCTTGTACGGCACGACCAGGTAGTCGATCCTGCCGGCGCGCTTGAGCAGCTCGGTGGAGAGATGGCCGGCCGAGCCGATGGAGCCGACGGCGAAGGTCATCTTGCCGGGGCGCGCCTGGGCGTAGGCGAGCAGGCTCTTGATGTCGGTGATGGGCAGGTCCTTGTTGATCGCGACCGAGAGCGGCGCCTTGGCGACCAGGGCCACGGGGATGAAATCCTGCGTGACGTTGTAGGGCACGGACTTGAGCGTCATCGGCGCCGTGGTGTGCGTGGAGGCGCTGAACAGCAGGGTGTAGCCGTCCGCCGGGGCCTTGGCGACGATGTCGCCGCCGATCACGCCGCTGCCGCCGGGCTTGTTGTCCACGACGAAGGACTGGCCCGTCTGCTCGCCGAGCTTCTGCGCGAGCATGCGGCCGACAGCGTCGAGCGTACCGCCCGGCGGGAAGGGAATCACCATCCGCACGGGCTTGTTGGGGTAGGTCTGCGCCATGGCGCCGGCCGCCGCCGCGAGGGCGGCGGCGGCCAGGGCGGCGCGGAGGAAGTGCTTGCGTTGCATGGTGTCTTGTCTCCTGTCGTTGTTTCTTGTGAGGCCACCGGTAGAACAACGGACTTTTCATCCGCTGCCCTTGTGCTGGAGCTGCTGTTGTTCAGCGCTGGAGCAGGCCGGCCTGCTTCACGGCGGCGCGCAGCGCGTCCATTTCCTTGGCGCTCGGCGCTTCGGTGGGCGGGCGCACGGTGGCGTCGTCGATCACGCCGGCCAGGTACATGCCGCCCTTCATGCGGGCATGGGCCTCGCCCGTGGGTTCGCCGCCGCCATAGACGGCGTCCTTGAGCGGGGTGATGACGGCCTGCACTTCCATGGCCTTCTTGAGGTCGCCCGCCTTGACGGCGTTCCACAGGTCGATGATGAGCTGGGGAATGAAGGTGGCGAAGCCGACCAGCGCGCCATCGACGCCCTGCACCATGGAGGCGAGCAGGTATTCGTCGTGGCAGGTGAGGATGGCCTTGGAGGCATCGGCCTCGCGGATCGCCTGGATGTCACGGGCGTATTTGTTCATGTCGCGCTGGCCCACCTTGAAGGCCTGCAGGTAGGGCAGCTTCGCGAGGTCGGCGAGCAGTTGCGACGAGTAGGAGGCGCGCGTCCAGGCGGGATAGACGTGGCAGACGAGGTCGGCTTCCGGGGCGGCCTGGTGGATGGCCTCGAAGTACTGCAGGGCATGGCCGGAGGTGAAGCCGAAGCGCAGCCAGTGGTGCGGGGGCATCACGTCGAGCGCGACGGCGCCGGCCGCGACGGCGGCGCGGGCATGGTCGGCGGCGTCCTTCAGGCCCTCGCAGACGATGGACGAGATGACGGGGCAGCGGCCCTTGAGTTCGTCCGCCACGATGCGGGTGACCTCGGCGCGCTCGGCGGGCGTGAGCGAGAACACCTCGCCCGTGTGGCCGTTGGTCATGATGGCGACCACGCCGTCGTGGCCGGCGAGCCAGGAGGCGAGCTTGCGCAGGGCGGGCTCGTCGATGCGGTGGTCCGGCGTGAAGGGGCACGAAATGGCGGGGATGATGCCGCGATAATTCGCGATGGAAGGCATGTGGGCTGTCTCCGTGGTTCCGGGATGGTCCCGTCGTTGGATCGTTGGAAAGAAGGGGAGCGCAGCGGATGATTCCCGCCCCGCCCGCGGCCGTCCAATACCCGAATCGCATACAACTATCCGCGCGTGCCGCCACGCGCCAGGAGACGCATGGGCCCCGGCAACCGACCGCTGGATCTGGAGTGGCTGGAGGATTTCCTCGCCCTCGCCGAGAGCGGCAATTTCTCGCGCGCGGCCGAGGCCCGCGCCATCGCGCAGCCGGCATTCAGCCGCCACATCCGCGCGCTGGAGGACTGGGTGGGCGCCGAGCTGTTCGACCGCAGCGCGCACCCGGCCACCCTCACGGCGGCGGGGCAGCGCTTCCAGCCCCTGCTGGAAGACGTGCTTGCGCGGCTGGAGGCGGCGCGGATCAAGGCCTGCGCGGCGCAGGCCCAGGCGGCGGCCAGCCTGCGCTTCGCGGCGACGCACGTGCTCTCGCTCACCTTCTTCCCGCGATGGCTAGGGGGCCTGGAGTCGCAGCTGCGGCTGGGGCCGATCCAGACGATTTCCGACAGCTACCAGGCCTGCGAGGACCTGGCCATGCAGCGGCGCGTGCAGTTCGTGCTGTGCCACGGCCATGCGGCCGTGCCGGGACGGCTGGACGAGGCGGGCTACCCGGCGGCGCGCCTGGCGGACGACGTGCTGCAGCCCGTGTCGGCGCCGCAGGGGGACGGCACGCCGCTGCATGCGATACCGGGCCCGGAATCGCAGGGCGGCGCGCGGCCGCCGCTGCCGGTGCTGGCGTACAGCGATGCCTCGGGCCTGGGGCGCATCATGCGCGCGCTGCGCAAGGGGGTGTTCGACGCGGGGGGCGTGGCCGGCATGCCGGGCGAGGTGGAGGTGGTGTTTACCGCCCACCATGCGGCGCTGCTCAAGGCGATGGCGCTCGAAGGCCGCGGCATGGCCTGGCTGCCGCGCAGCCTGATCGCGGAGGAACTGCAATCAGGCGCGCTGGTGGCCGCCGGGCCGGCCGGCTGGGACGTGCCGGTGGAGATCCGGCTGTACCGGCAGCGCACGGAGATGTCGGACGCGGCGGAGACGCTCTGGCGCCTCGCCGCGGGCGGGCAGGCCGGGCAGGCCGCAGGCGGCGCCCTGCCCTGACACGCGCCGCCTGGCGGCGGGCGGTCAGTCCTTGTGGAAGCGCGTGCCCTGGCCGATGGTGCAGCGGTAGGCCACGGACGGCGTGCGCAGGTCGTAGCCCGGCAGGTTGAACATCCAGGTGGAGAAGTCCACGGACTGGTCGGGGCGCACCTGGTAGCGCATGAACTGGACGATGGGCTGGCCGTCGCCCGCCACGGTGAAGTGCGAGTCGCTGAAGGAGACGGTGCCGTCCTGCACGATGCGGTAGGCGCCGATGCGCAGGCCGCCGCGCGTCTGCGAGGGCGCCGCCGCGCCCTGGGGCACGCATTGCGAGAGATCGATGGCGACGGAGACGTTCCCGCCCTGGTCCAGCGCCTGCTGGATGGCGGCATGGGTGGGCAGGACATCGCCGGCATGGGCGGCTGCCATCCAGAGGGAGGGCGCGAGCAGCAGGCAGTAGGTGCGGTAGGGCAGCAGTCGGACCATGGGTGCGAACCTTTCGATGCAGGAGGTTGGAAGCAAAAGCGTGCCCATGGTAGGCAGCCGTCGCGTCCGTGACACCCCTGCCCCGGACGGTGGCCACGGCGGCGTGCGCGGGCCCGACGGCGGTAGCGAAGCACCACCAGCAAGGGGAAACCCTTGCCCCGCAAGGCCTGCACGCCGATCGGCGCCGGCCGGGCGGCCCCGCCGGACGGCACGGCATTGATGAACTTCATCCACTGCATTAGCTTTCAGCGGGATGCCAGCCGGGCCGCTTCGATAATCCGGTGATGGAAAAAAGACACCGCGCCACCGGCATCGGGCTGGTCGCCATCGTTCTGTGGGCCTCGATCGTGGGGCTGATCCGCGGCGTGAGCGAGGGCCTGGGCGCCGTGGGCGGCGCGGCGATGATCTACGGCGCCGCCGCCGCCCTGCTGTGGGCGACGGTGGGTTTCACGCCGCTGCGCGCGTTCCCGCGCCGCTACCTGGCGTGGGGCAGCGTGCTGTTCGTGGGCTATGAGCTGTGCCTGTCGCTGTCCATCGGCCATGCGCGCAGCCGCCAGCAGGCGATCGAGGTGGGCATGGTGAACTACCTGTGGCCGACCTTCACCATGCTGGCCGCCATCGCCTTCAACGGCCAGCGCGCCAGCTGGCTGGTGGCGCCTGGGCTGGCCATTTCGCTGGCGGGCATCTGCACGGTGCTGGGCGGCGGCAACGGCGTGAGCCTGCCCGGCATGGCCGCCAACATCCAGGACAACCCGCTGAGCTACGGCCTGGCCTTCACCGGGGCCGTGGTCTGGGCCGCGTACTGCACGGTGACGGCGCGCCTGGCCCGCGGCACGAACGGGATCACGCTGTTCTTCCTGCTCACCGCGCTGGTGCTGTGGGTCCAGTACCTGGCCGGCGGCGCGCCCGCGATGCGCTGGAGCGTGCCCACGGCGGTGCAGCTGGCGTTCGCGGCGGCGGCGATGGGTTTCGGCTACGCGGCGTGGAACGTCGGCATCCTGCACGGCAACGTCACGGTGCTGGCCGGGGCGTCGTACTTCACGCCGGTGCTGTCGGCGGCGCTGGCCGCGCTGCTGCTGCGCGTGCCGCTGTCGGCCGCTTTCTGGGCGGGGGCCTGCATGGTGTGCGGCGGCGCGGTGCTGTGCTGGCTCGCGACGCGGGCCCGGCCGCAGGCGCCCCGCTCCGGGGCCTGCTGACGTCCCCCTGCGGCAGGCCGGCGGCTGGTCAGGCCACGGCGCGGGCCTCGCGCAGCGCGTCGATGGCGTCCGGGGCGTATCCCAGGCTTTCGAGCAGTTCGCGCGTGTGTTCGCCCAGGCGCGGCGGATCGGCGCGCACGGGCAGGCGTCCGCCGTCCATGCGCAGCGGCAGGAGGGTGACGCGCGCTCGCTCGCCGGCGCGATCGCCGTCGGGCAGCGTGACTTCGGCCAGGCCGCCGGTGGCGTTCAGGTGGGGATCGTCGAAGAGCTGTTCGGGCCGCAGGATGGGCGCGAACGGCAGGCCGTGGCGCTCGAAGATGGCGGCGAGCGCGTCGGCCGTGTGCTGCGCGAGGCGCCGCCGCAGCTCCGGCAACAACGTGCCCCGGGCCCGCACGCGGTCGTTGTTGGTGGCCAGGGCCGGGTCGGCTTTCAGATCGGCGTAGCCCATGGCATCGCAGAAGGTCTGCCACTGCGCGTCGCTCACCGCCGCCAGGAAGATCTGCCCGCCGTCCTTCACGCCGAACACGTCGTACACGGCCCAGGAAGAGATGCGGTCCGGCATGGGCGCTGCCGGCTGCCCGGTCACGGCGTACTGCATCATGTGCTGGCCCACCAGGAACACGTTGTTCTCGAACAGCGCGGAATCCACCTCCTGCCCGCGCCCGGTGTGCGCGCGCTGCATCAGCGCCGCCATGGCCCCGATGGCGCCGAACATGCCGCCCATGATGTCGTTCACGCTGGCGCCGGCGCGCAGCGGGTCACCGGGACGGCCGGTCATGTAGGCGAGGCCGCCCATCATCTGCACCACCTCGTCGAGCGCCGTGCGGTGCTCGTAGGGCCCCGGCAGGAAGCCGGCGTGGTTCACGTACACCAGCCCTTCGTTCAGGCGCGAGAGCGCGCCGTAGTCCAGGCCGTACTTGGCCATGACGCCGGGCTTGAAGTTCTGCGCCACCACGTCGGCGGAGGACGCGAGGCGGATCGCCACCTCCAGGCCCCCGGGACTGCGCAGGTCGATGGCGATGCTCTTCTTGTTGCGGTTGAACATGGGGAAGAAGCCCGCGCCCGCGCCCAGCAGGTGGCGCGTGCGGTCGCCGTCCACGGGTTCGACCTTGATGACCTCGGCGCCGAGGTCGGCCAGCACCATGCCGCAGGTCGGCCCCATGACCATGTGGGTGAACTCCACCACGCGCAGGCCGGACAGCGGCAGGGGGCGTTGCGGGGAAGAGGACGGGGACGGGGACGGGGATGCGGAAGAAAACGTCATGGGACCGCAAGTGTCCCACGGGCACGCGGCACCGCCGCCCCCGCCGGGCCTGCCGTGGGGGAGATTCCACGGCGGGAATGCAACAGGCCGGTAACACCTGAGTTATTTGGGCGGGGCGCCTGCCAGACATGAACTTTGAGCTATTAAACTTGTAGCAAACGAATTTCCACGCTATATTTCCCCGGCGCCCGGCTGCCCATCCGTCGTCCCGTCGGCCGCGCCCCCGCGCCAAGGAGAACCCGCCATGAGTTCCAAGGAAAACGCCGCCATCAACCAGCTTTTCGAGAAGCTCGAATGCCGTTATGCGCTGCGCGTGCTCTGGGCCCTGCGCGACGGCCATCCGCAGACGTTCCGGCTGCTGCAGGACAGCGTCGGCGGCATCACGCCCAATACCCTCAACACGCGCATCAAGGAACTGCGCGAGGCCGGCCTGCTGGACCACGGCAGCGACGGCTATACGGTCACGCCCTCGGGCGTGGACCTGCTCAAGCGTCTGAGCGACGTGCAGGCCTTCGCCACCCGCTGGGTCGCCGCCCGCGCCGCCAGGGCCGCCGGCACGCCCCCCGCTCCCCGGAGCTGAACGGCGGCCCGAGGCTCTTTCCCTTTACCCACCACCCAGGAGTTTTTCACCCATGGCATTCACCACCACCCCGTCCGGACTGCAGTACGAAGACACCACCGTCGGCGAAGGCGCCGAGGCCACCAGCGGCCAGCCGGTGCGCGTGCACTACACCGGCTGGCTCTACAACGACGGCCAGCAGGGCGCGAAGTTCGATTCCAGCCGCGACCGCAATGCCCCGTTCGAGTTCCACCTCGGCGCCGGCATGGTGATCAAGGGCTGGGACGAAGGCGTGCAGGGCATGAAGATCGGCGGCCAGCGCACGCTCATCATCCCCGCCGCCCTGGGCTACGGCGCGCGCGGCGCGGGGGGCGTGATCCCGCCGAACGCCACGCTGAAGTTCGACGTGGAACTGCTCGGCGTCGGCCGCTGAGCACCTTTTCCCGGGCCGGCTTCGCGCCGGCCCCCGGCCGCCATGCCGTGCATTCCGCAGCACGGCAACCTTTGCGCCGGCCACGGGCACCCACCACGCGCAGAACGTCCTGCCAACCCGTGGAGTCTTTTCGTGAAACTTTCCCGTTACCTGCTGGGCCTGGCGCCCGCAGCCGCCCTCTTCCTGGCCGCCTGCGGAGGCGGCAGCGACCCGGCCCCCCTCGCCACCGCGTTCACGGCGCGCACCGTGGTGTCCGACGGCAGCGTGCCCTCCACGCAGACGGACCCCAACCTCAAGAACGGCTGGGGCATCGCCTTCAACCCGCAGGGCTTCGTGTGGGTGACGGCCACCGCCACCCAGAAATCCACGCTCTACGACGGCAACGGCGTACCGCAGTCGCTGGTGGTCACGGTCCCCCCCGCGGGCAGCGCGCCGGCCAACCCGACCGGCATCGTATTCAGCGGCGGCAGCGACTTCCAGGTCACCAAGGACGGCGTGACCGGTCCGAGCCGTTTCATCTTCTCGAGCGAGGACGGCAGCATCGCCGGCTGGAGTCCCGCCGCGGACCTGAACAATGCCATCGTCACCTACAGCGACGGCGCGGGCGGCGCGGTGTACAAGGGCCTGGCCATCGCCGCCAGCGGCAATGCCAACTTCCTCTACGCCACCGACTTCCGCAACCGCAAGGTGGACGTGTTCGACGGCAGCTTCCGCAAGGTCCGCCTGGCCGGTGACTTCTCCGACACGCAACTGCCTGCCGACTACGCTCCCTACGGCATCCAGGCCATCGGCTCACGCATCGTGGTGACCTATGCGCGCCAGGACGCCAGCCGCCGCAACGCCGTGCACGGCGACGCCACGGGCGCGGTGAACGTGTTCAATGCCGACGGCACGCTGGCCCAGCGCCTGCTGCCGCCCGGCGCCCCCCTGAATGCGCCCTGGGGCGTGGCCCTGGCGCCCGCGGACTTCGGCGGCGCCTCCGGCCGTCTGCTGATCGCCAACGAGGGCGACGGCACCATCGGCGCGTTCGACCTGGCCACCGGCCTCTCGAAGGGCGTGCTCGCCCAGCGCGACGGCACCGTGCTGCGCGTGGACGGCCTGCGCGGCATCGCGTTCGGCAACGGGCTGAACCAGCAGCCGCTCAACACGCTGTTCTACATCGCCGGGCCGAACCAGGGCGCCAACGGCGCCTACGGCCGGGTGGACCTGCAGAACTGACCTGGGGGAAACCGCCGGGCGGGACGCCGGCCTTCAGCCGAACAGCGCGTCCTGCAGCCGGCGGTACTTTTCCTCGCCGACCAGCTCGCGGATCTTCGGGGCCAGCGCGGCGAGTTCCTCGACGTTGCGCGCCCCCTCCACCGCCAGGTTCAGGCGGAAGCCCCGCAGGCCGGCGCCGGAAGTGAGCTCGGTGGCCACCCGGTAAGCGCCCTGGTAGCGGTCTGCCATCGCCATGGCGGCCGGGGCCGGGACCGGCACCTCACCCGGCTCGGCGGCGGACCGCTCGCCCCCGGCCGCCGGCGCGGCCTGCGGGCGCACTAGGGGCCGCCCGTCCGGGCTTTCCAGCAGGCCCTGGTCGATCATGGCCTGCACGTCGTCCATGGTGATGCCCATGGCCGCCGTGGCGGCCAGCACCTGCCCCACGGTGCGGCGGCCGTCGAAGAGGATGAACGCGGAACGCTGGCGCGGCGTGAGGCCGCCATGGCGGTCCTTGAGAGCCAACTGGCCGGCGGGGGTTTTGACGAGAAGCACGGTGGATCCGGCACGCGGCCGCGAGTGGCGAAGTGCGGTGCAGAGTCGCACGCGCCCCCGGGTTTGTGAATCCGGGTTTCTCCATACGGGGCGCGTTCCGTCAACCGGGCGGCCGATCCGGCGCGCGGGCAGGCCGCGTCGCGAGGCTCGCCAGCCAGGCCGCGGCCAGGCCCGCGGGCACGCCGAACACGCCCGCGGAGACGGGGTCGATGCCGAACCACAGGCCGTCCGGCAGCAGGCAGGCCGGCACCACGGCCCGCACGACCCCGGAGGGGGCGGCGAGGTAGTAGAGCGCCGTGCCCAGGCCGCACAGCATGCCCGCCACGGCGCCCTGGCGCGTGGCACCCCGCCAGAAGATGCCGAGCACCATGGTGGGAACGAAGGCCGAAGCCGCGATGGAGAACGACGCCGACACCATGGGCAGGATCTCCGAGCGCTTGAGCGCGGCGACGAAGGCGGCGCACAGCGCCACGGCCAGCAGCGCGAACTTGGTGAGAATCACGCGGTGCTCGGGCGACACCGGCCGGCCGCGGCCGCTGCCGTGCAGGTAGAGATCGCGCACCAGGGCGTTGCTGATGGTGAGCAGCAGCCCGTCGGCGGTGGAGAGGGCCGCCGCCAGCCCGCCCGCGGCCACCAGCCCGGAGATCACGTAGGGCAGCCCGCCCAGCTCCGGCGTGGCCAGCATGATGAGGTCGGCACCCAGCCGGATCTCGCCGAACTGCACGATGCCGTCGCCGTTGACGTCCTGCACGGACAGCAGCGACGGATCGACCCGCGACCACTGTCCGATCCAGCCCGGGAGCGCATCGAAGCGGCTGCCCACCAGGTTCTGCATGACCTCGAACTTGGCCAGCACGGCGAGGGCCGGCGCGCTCAGGTAGAGCAGCGCGATGAAGAACAGCGACCACGCGACCGAGGCGCGCGCGGCCGACGGCGTCGGAACCGTGTAGTAGCGCGTGAGCAGGTGCGGCAGCCCGGCGGTGCCGACCATGAGGCAGAACATCAGCGCCAGGAAGTTGCGGCGCGATGCCTCGTAGGCCTCGCGCTCCGCGGGCGTGCCTTCGGGGTCGCCCGCGTAGGCCAGGCCGTGGGGCGGCAGGCCGCCGAGCGGGCGGGCGCGTTCCTGGCTCTCGCGCATCTCGCGCATCCAGAGTTCGCGCGCGGCCTCCGCGTCGCGCGGCAGCAGGGCCAGTTCGCGGCTGGCGGCCACCACGAGGGCGACGTCGGCATGCGCGTCGCGCAGCCGGTGCACGCGCTCGCGCGCCGCCTCGCGTTCGCGCTCCAGCGCCGCGGGCACGTCGCGCAGGTACTCCTGCAGTTCGCGTGCGCGGCGCTCGTGCGCGGCGACCACCTCGCGCTCGGCGGGCGACTGCATCAGTTGCGCCTCCAGCGCGGCGATCTTGCCGATCTGCCCGCCGTAGACCGCAGCCGCGAGCGGATTGCCCAACTGCTTGTACGCCAGCCACGACACGGGAATCAGGAAGGCCAGCAGGATGACCACGTACTGCGCCACCTGCGTCCAGGTGATGGCGCGCATGCCGCCCAGGAAGGAGCACAGGAGCACGCCGCCCAGGCCCAGCATGATGCCGATCTCGAACTGCACGCCCGTGAGCCGCGAGGCGATGAGGCCCACGCCGTAGATCTGCGCCACCACGTAGGTGAACGAGCACAGCATCGCCGCCAGCGCCGCGATCACGCGCGGCCAGCGCCCGCCGAAGCGCACCTGGAAGAATTCGGGAATCGTGTAGAGGTTCATCGCGCGCAGATGCGGCGCGATGAGCAGCGCGACGAGGCAGAAGCCCCCCGTCCAGCCCAGCAGGTAGGCCAGCCCGCCGGCCTGTCCCGGCCCGCCCGAGAAGCCCTGCAGGTAGAGCGCGCCCGAGAGGCTGATGAAGGAGGCCGCGCTCATCCAGTCGGCCGCCGCCGCCATGCCGTTGTAGAACGGCGGGATGCGCCGGCCCGCGACGTAGTATTCCTCCGGGTCGGTGGTGCGGCCATAGACGCCGATGGCCGCATAGACCATCACCGAGAGGAACAGGAAGATCGGCCCGATCCACTGCCGCGACATGCCCCGTTGCTCGGCCCAGGCCATGAGCAGGAGAAAGGCCAGCACGCCCACCGTGTAGAGGGCGAGCAGGCGGTGCAGCCGCCCGCTCCCCGCAGCGCCGGAGCCGCCAGGGCGCCCGTCAGCCATGGGAGTGCGGCGCGCCGCCTGCGGGCGGGTCTTCGGGCGACATGGCCGTCGCCGCGCGGGCATCCGCGCGCTCGAAGCGGTCCATCGCCACGCAATAGGCCACGACGATGGCGATGAAGGCCAGCACCGCGCCCTGCGAGGCGATCCAGTAGCCCAGCGGCCAGTCGCCCACCCGCCAGGTCAGGTCCCGCACGAAATAGCAGGCGCCGAAGGACACCGCCGCCCAGGCCAGCAGCAGCGCCGCCTTCAGCCAGAGGTGGCGCGCGTCGTGCAGGTCGGGGGCGAACGGCGGAGCGGCCCCTCCGCCTTCGCCGTAGGGGTCGGGGGCCGCGCGCTCGCGGCCGTCCGCGGCCCGCGGCGCAGGGGGTGGCGGCGGCGCGGGCATGGTCCGGCGCGGGCCGTCAGCCAGCGAGTTTCTGCCAGGTGGCGATCACGCTGTCGGGGTTGAGCGAGATCGACGAGATGCCCTGCTCCGCCAGCCACAGCGCGAAGTCCGGGTGGTCGCTGGGGCCCTGGCCGCAGATGCCCACGTATTTGCCCTGGCGTTTGCAGGCCTCGATGGCGCGCGAGAGCAGCGCCTGCACGGCCGGGTCGCGCTCGTCGAAGTCGGCGGCCAGCAGTTCCAGGCCGGAGTCGCGGTCCAGGCCCAGGGTGAGCTGGGTCAGGTCGTTGGAGCCCACCGAGAAACCGTCGAAGAATTGCAGGAACTCGTCGGCCAGCACGGCATTCGACGGCACCTCGCACATCATGATGAGCTTGAGTTCGTTCTCGCCGCGCTTGAGGCCGTGCTCGGCCAGCAGCTTCGTCACGCGGTCGGCCTGGCCCAGCGTGCGCACGAAGGGCACCATCACCTGCACGTTGGTCAGGCCCATGTCGTTGCGCACGCGCTTCAGGGCTTCGCATTCCATCGCGAAGGCCTCGCCGAAGTCCTGGCTGATGTAGCGCGCCGCGCCGCGGAAGCCCAGCATCGGGTTCTCTTCCTCGGGCTCGTAGCGGCTGCCGCCGATGAGCTTGCGGTATTCGTTGGACTTGAAGTCCGACAGGCGCACGATGACGGGCTTGGGCCAGAAGGCCGCGGCGATGGTCGCCACGCCCTCGGCCACCTTGTCCACGTAGAAGGCACGGGGGCTGGCATGGCCGCGCGCCACCGATTCCACGGCCTTCTTCAGGTCGGCATCGACGGCGGGGTAGTCCAGGATGGCCTTGGGGTGCACGCCGATGTTGTTGTTGATGATGAACTCCAGCCGCGCCAGGCCCACGCCCTCGTTGGGCAACTGGCAGAAGTCGAAGGCCAGCTGGGGATTGCCCACGTTCATCATGATCTTGGTGGAGATCTTGGGCATCTCGCCGCGCTGCACCTCGGTCACCTCGGTTTCCAGCAGGCCGTCGTAGATGCGGCCGGTATCGCCCTCGGCGCAGCTCACCGTCACCAGCGTGCCGTCCTTGAGCAGGCTGGTGGCGTCGCCGCAGCCGACCACGGCCGGAATGCCGAGTTCGCGCGCGATGATGGCCGCGTGGCAGGTGCGGCCGCCGCGGTTGGTGACGATGGCGCTGGCGCGCTTCATCACGGGCTCCCAGTTGGGGTCGGTCATGTCGGTGACCAGCACGTCGCCGGGCTGCACCTTGTCCATCTCGGCGATGTCGCTCACGAGGCGGACCGGGCCCGTGCCGATCTTCTGGCCGATGGCGCGGCCCTCGGCCAGCACCGTGCCCGTGCCCTTGAGCTTGAACTTCTGCTCGGCCTGGCCCTGCTGCTGGCTCTTCACCGTCTCGGGGCGGGCCTGCAGGATGTAGAGCTGGCCGTCGGTGCCGTCCTTGCCCCACTCGATGTCCATCGGGCGGCCGTAGTGCTTCTCGATGAGCAGGGCGTAGCGCGCCAGCTGTTCCACCTCGGCGTCCGTCAGGGAGTAGCGGTTGCGCTGCTCGGTGGGCACGTCGGTGGTCTTCACGAGCTTGCCGCTGGCCTTCTTCTCCTCGGGCGAGGCGAACACCATCTGGATGAGCTTGCTGCCGAGGTTGCGGCGGATCACGGCCCGGTTGCCGGCGGCCAGCATGGGCTTGTGCACGTAGAACTCGTCGGGGTTCACGGCGCCCTGCACCACCGTCTCGCCCAGGCCGTAGCTGGAGGTGATGAACACCACCTGGTCGAAGCCGGATTCGGTGTCGATCGTGAACATCACGCCCGCGGCGCCCTTGTCGGAGCGCACCATGCGCTGCACGCCTGCAGAAAGGGCCACCACGTCGTGCGCGAAGCCCTTGTGCACGCGGTAGCTGATGGCGCGGTCGTTGTAGAGGGAGGCGAACACCTCCTTCATCTTGTGCAGCACATCCTCGATGCCCACCACGTTCAGGAAGGTTTCCTGCTGGCCGGCGAATGAGGCGTCGGGCAGGTCTTCCGCGGTGGCGGAGGAACGCACGGCGAAGCAGGCCTCGGCATTGCCGCCGCACAGCGTGGCGAAGGCATCGCGGATGGCCTTCTCGAGGTCGGCCGGGAAGGGCTGGGCCTCGACCATGGCGCG
Organism: Paracidovorax citrulli; assembly: GCF_900100305.1. Taxonomy (GTDB): domain Bacteria; phylum Pseudomonadota; class Gammaproteobacteria; order Burkholderiales; family Burkholderiaceae_C; genus Paracidovorax; species Paracidovorax citrulli. The sequence goes on from NZ_FNEY01000020.1 coordinate 18,476, forward strand.
GATCTCGGCGCCGGCCGCGGCCAGGGCGCGCACGTCCTCGGTGTCGAGGGTCTTGAGGCGGTCGCTGATCTTCTGCGCCAGGCCGTCGTGGGCGAGGAACTGGCGGAAGGCGTGGGCGGTGGTCGCGAAGCCGGTGGGCACGCGCACGCCGTCGGGCAGCTGGGAGATCATCTCGCCGAGGGAGGCGTTCTTGCCACCCACCGACTCGACGTCGGTCATTCTCAGGTTCTCAAACGGAACGACCAGGGCGGTCGGTTCAAACAGTGCAGACATGGGGAAGCTCCAGAAGTTGAAACCGGGTCTGCGCGCCCCAGGGGGCCGCCCGCGCGCGAGGGCGGGCCGGCGGGGGCGCCATCATCACGCATGCACGGCGCGCCGTGGCTTGGCTGTTCTGGTTGTAGGCCGGGCGCGTGCATGGTGGAAATGGGAATAATGGGCGCGATTGTAGGGCGGCCGGCCGCAAGGCGCTTGTGGGACACGGCCGGCCTCCGGTCCAGCCAGCAGCCCACCCAGCGAACGATCACCGCGGAAAGCCCCGACCCCTCCATGCACACGCGCACCGTATTCTTCATCTCCGACGGCACCGGCATCACCGCCGAAACCTTCGGCAACGCCATCCTGGCGCAGTTCGACATCAAGCCGCGCCATGTGCGCCTGCCCTTCATCGACACCGAGGACAAGGCCCACCAGGCCGTGCGCCGCATCAACCACACGGCCGAGCTGGAGGGCAAGAAGCCCATCGTGTTCACCACGCTGGTCAACATGAGCGTGCTGCGCATCATCCAGGAGAACTGCCAGGGCATGCTGCTGGACATGTTCGGCACCTTCATCCGCCCGCTGGAGGGCGAACTCGGCATCAAGTCGCTGCACCGCGTGGGCCGCTTCGCGGACGTGAGCCTGAGCAAGGAATACACCGACCGCATCGAGGCCATCAACTTCAGCCTGGACCACGACGACGGCCAGAGCCACCGCGACCTGAGCGGCGCGGACGTGATCCTGGTGGGCGTGTCGCGCAGCGGCAAGACCCCCACCAGCCTCTACCTGGCCATGCAGTGCGGCCTGAAGGTGGCCAACTACCCTCTCATCCCCGAGGATTTCGAGCGCAAGCAATTGCCGCCCGCGCTGGAGCCGCACCGCAAGAAGATCTTCGGCCTGACCATCCTGCCCGAGCGGCTCTCGCAGATCCGCAACGAACGCCGGCCGGGCTCGAAATACGCCGACCTCGCCAACTGCCGCCACGAGGTGGCCGAGGCCGAGGCGATGATGCGGCGCTCGGGCATCCGGTGGCTCTCGACCACCACGAAGAGCATCGAGGAGATCGCGACGACGATCCTGCAGGAGGTGCGGCCGGAGCGGCTGGTGTATTGATCCCCGCCGTCAGTCCTCGTCCTCCACCAGCAGGCAGGTGGCCACGGCGGGGCACACCACCAGCACCGCCGCGCTGAACGTCGCGGAGGTGAGCGGCGACCAGGCGGAGGTGCCCCCTTCTCCGTCGTGGTACAGGTCCCACCTTCCATTGGTGAAGAAGGTGGCGCCTTCCACGGCGCATTCCTCCAGGAAACGATGCGCATGGGCATCGGCCCTCTCACGGGGCATCAGCTCGACGCCGTACGCCATGTCGCGCCACAGCAGCGCGCTGACGCAGGCGGCGGACACCTCGCGCGTCACTTCGGACAGCGCACCGGCCTCCGGCTGCAAGCCGAACGACTCCAGCAACTGCGCCAGCGCAGCCCCATGGCGGCCCACGGCCGACACGCGGACGAAGCCACAGCCACGCTCACCGATCAAGTCCAGCGCCGCATTCATCGTTCAGCCGGGATGGAATAAGAGGTAAGAGACACCACACAACACCAGCGGGCGGCATACGTGGCCGGGCTGGCGCGCGACGGGAAATATTGCAGAATCTCCGCGGAAGAGAGAATAAGGGAGGAAGCCGCAATGGCGAGAAAAAGAGGGAAGACATCCGTCCTCGAGGACCTGATGGAACTGGTGGCATTGCTGCCCTGGTGGGTGGGCGTGCTGCTCGCGGTCCTGGGCTACGTGGTGCTGAACCGGCTGGCCAACGCCCCGCTGCCGGTGGCGAGCACGCCCCAGGACATCGCGCACATGGCCACCCACAGCATCTGGCGAGGGTTGGCCTACGCCGGGCAGTTCATCGTGCCGCTCATCTGCGCCATGGGCGCCCTGGCTTCCGCCGTGCGCCGGCGCGAGCGCCGCCGGCTGATCGACACCGCATGCCGCAGCACGGCGGCCGACGCGCTGCACGGCATGGACTGGCAGGAATTCGAAAGGCTCGTGGGCGAAGGCTTCCGGCGGCAGGGCTACCTGGTGGCGGAAACGGGTGGCGGCGGCGCGGACGGGGGTGTCGATCTCGTGCTCGGCAAGGCCGGCGAGAAGTTTCTCGTGCAGTGCAAGCAATGGAAGGCGTTCAAGGTCGGCGTCACCGTGGTGCGCGAGCTGTACGGCGTCATGGCCGCCCGCGGCGCCGCGGGCGGCTTCGTCGTGACGTCGGGCAGCTTCACCCGGGAGGCCACGGAATTCGCCAGCGGGCGCAACATCCAGCTGATCGACGGCGCTGCGCTGCTGCGGCTGATACGGCAGGGGCGGTCTGCGCCGGAGCCACGGGCACAGTCTCAGCCACAGGCGCGTACGCAGGCCCGGCCCACGGAGCAGCCGGCGGGCGATGGCCCCGCGCCCGACCCCGATCCGGCCCCCGACCCCGATCTGGCCCCCGAGGCCGAGGCGCCGCCCAGTTGCCCCGTCTGTGCGCAGCCGATGGTGCGCCGGGTCGCCCGGCGCGGGGCTTCGGCGGGGCAGGGGTTCTGGGGATGCTCGGGCTATCCGCGCTGCAGGGGTACGCGGCCCCTGTGAACCGAGTACCTGAGCGGGAGCCTGCTGCAGAACAGGGAGTGGGCGCTGCCTGACGGCACGCCTGTGCCACCCGGTCTGGGGCGGCTGTAGGCGCGCAGGGCGGCGTGCGAACGGCCCTGCTGCCGGGCTGCGGCTATTGCACGGCTTGCGGCGCCGTATGCCACAGCCGCCGCTGCAGTTCCGCCGCACTCGGGCCGGCCGGCGCCGCAGCACCCTCGCCCTCGCCCGCCGCCACCGCCAGGCCCAGCCGCCGCGACCAGCGGTTGTTCAAGTTGCCCGCCATGGTGCGGAAGTGCGGGGACAGCCCGTCCATGCGCGCGAGGCTCTCCAGGTGGGCGGCGATCTTGCGGCCCATGGCGTCCCGGTCGCCCGCGCGGTCGCTGTGGGCGTAGCCGGTCATGAGGGCCAGGGTGCCGGCCAACAGGGCTTCGGCGCAGGGCAGGCCCGGCTCGGCCTCGGAAGGATGGAGCAACGGGTTGGGGAAGGGACGGGACGCATCGGACATGAAAAGGCCTCCTGGCTTGCTTTTCGGCATTTTATGAGAATGGTTCTCAATATCAAAATGCAGCGCAAACCCTGGTGGCGGCAAGGACGCGATGCGAATGCGTCGGGCCAGCACGCGGCGCCCCGCGGCCCGGCCCTCCTGCGCCGTCAGCCGGCCAGGCCCATCGCCGGATCGCTCAACCCGTCGCGGCCGGTCTCGACGCGTCCCGCGAAGCGCCGTGCAAAGCCCGGCAGCGCGTCGCAGGTGAGCGTGAAGTCGTACCAGTGCGCGCTGCCCGAGAGGTCCCACTGCAGCTCTTGCGACTGGCCGGGCGCCACGGTGGTGGTCCATGGGCCGTCGCCGCGGTAGGCATTGGACTTCACCTGCAGGGCCGCGCTCGCGCTGCCCTGGTTCATGATCATGAGCACGAGATGGGCGTTGCCGTTGGCGATGTCGTAGCACACGTCCGCCTCGGGATGGGGCACGGCCCCGCGCAACGCGGCCAGGTTGCCGGCGAAGGAGCGGTGGAAGCCGTTGGGGCCCAGCACCCAGAGGTCGTAGGCACCGCCGTCCGCGCCCGCGCTCCAGTGATCGTGCAGTTGCTTGCCGGCCTCCACCATGTAGCGCCGGGGGGCGCGGTCGAGGTGCAGCCGGTCATACACGTGGAACACGGCCGCGGCCGTGCCGGTGTTGGAGAACCCCAGCTGCACCGTGCCGCCGGCCGCATGGGTCCGCGCGCGCACGTGCAGTTCGTAGGGCAAGGCACGGGAAGGCCGCGTGCCCGTGGCCTGCCGCGGCAGGGCCTGCGGCGAGGGCACGGCGATCTGCGGCAGCGCGCCCTGGGCGTCGCACAGCGCATCGGCATCGCCCTTGCTGCGCCGGCCGGCCAGGGTGGCCAGGGGCGCATCGTTGGGCGTGGCGAAATTGAATGCGCTGGTCAGGTCGCCGAAGACGGCGCGGCGGTAGGGGCTGATCTGCGGCTCCTTCACGCCGAAGCGGGCTTCCAGGAAGCGCAGCACCGAGGTGTGGTCGAAGTTCTGCGAATTCACCCAGCCGCCGCGACTCCAGGGGGAGACTACCCACATGGGCACGCGCGGCCCCGGGCCGTAGCAGTCGCCATCGGGCGGGGGCATGCCGGTGTCGGCATAGGGTTTATGGGTGTAGTACTCGTAGGCCATTTCGCCCGCGGACAGGGTGGACTTGCCGAGCGTGCCGCCCCGCCCGTCCAGCGACGGCGCGCACGGCGGCGGCACGTGGTCGAAGTAGCCGTCGTTCTCGTCGAAGTTGATGAGCAGCACCGTCTTGCTCCACACCTCCGGGTTGGCGGTGAGCGCGTCCAGCACTTCCTGTACGTACCAGCCGCCCTGCACGGGGCTGGAAGGACCGGGGTGCTCGCAGTAGGTTGCCGGCGGGATGATCCATGACACCTGCGGCAGCCTGCCGTGGAGCACGGCCTGGCGGAAGGTGCCGAGGAAGCCGCCGTCGGGCATGGTGTTGGCGATGCCTTTGTAGAGCGGATTGCCGGCCTGGTCCCTGGCGGGGTCGTAGGCGGGGTTCGCGTCGCTGTCGCTGTACACCGGCTTGCCCGAGGCCAGGTTGGCCTGGCGGTACTGGCGGAAGCCGACGAGCGGGTTGTCGGTGAAGTTGTCGGGCATGTTCTGATAGACCATCCACGACACGCCGGCCTGCTGCAACCGCTCGGGATAGGTGATCCAGTCATAGCCCCCCGTGCGGATGTCGGTGTCGGAATACAGCGCATCCCACGCGTTGTCCACCACCACCTGGCCGGCCGGCCCCGTGGGGCCGTTCGTGCCGGTCCAGTGGAAGAGGCGGTTGGTATTGGTGCCGCCGTGCAACGAGCAGAAATACGCATCGCATACGGTGAAGGCGTTGGCCAGCGCGAACTGGAACGAGGCTTCGGCCTGCGTGTAGTAACCCATGGACTGTGGCTGCTTGTAGCGCGGCCATTCGGCCATGCGGCCGCGGTCCCAGGCGTCGCGCGCATCCTCCCAGCTGTGGGGCGTGCCGTCCACGCGCTGGGCGTTGCCGGCGGCCTGGTTCAAGTGGTAGGGCAGTACGGTCTGGCCGTTCTGGTCGGACTGCTGCCAGACGCTGCGCCCGCCCGGCAGGGGAATGGTGAAGCGGTCGCCGAAGCCGCGCACGCCGGCGAGCGTGCCGAAGTAGTGGTCGAACGAGCGGTTTTCCTGCATGAGTATGACGACGTGCTCGACGTCCTTGATCGTGCCGGTGCGCCGGTTGGCGGGAATGGCCAGGGCGCGGCGGATGCTGGGCGGGAACAAACCCAGCGCCGCGGCACCGGCCGTGGTGCCGGCGGCGGCCTGCAGGAACTTGCGCTTGGAGGGGTCAAGGGTCATGGTGTAACGTGGAGGAAAATGGGACGAACAGGTGCGGCACGCTCAGGGCGCGCAGCCCATGACGGGATTTTCGCCGCCAAACGACTCAACTCGGCAGTACCCTCCCGCGCAGCCCGCCACGGCCGGGACGATGGCCTGGGCGGCCAGCAGGGCGAGCTGGAGCCGCACGTATTCCCCTCGCGTGTCAGCCCCATGACGCGCCCCCCCATTGGCGTGGCCCGCCGCAACGTGCCGGCCATCGCCGGATGCCGGGCCCCAAAAGCAAAGGGAGCAGCCATGCTGCTCCCTTTTTCGTGGGGTGGGTGGCCGCGTCAGGCCGGGGCCGTCGTGCGGATCAGGTGGTCGAACGCGCCCAGCGCCGCCTTCGCGCCCTCGCCGGCCGCGATGATGATCTGCTTGTAGGGCACCGTGGTGCAGTCGCCGGCCGCGAACACGCCCGGCACGCTGGTGCGGCCATGGGAGTCCACCACGATCTCGCCGAACCGCGACAGGTCCACCGTGCCCTTGAGCCAGTCGGTGTTGGGCAGCAGGCCGATCTGCACGAAGATGCCTTCCAGGGCGAGCACATGGTGCTCGTCGTTCGTGCGGTCCTTGTAGCTCAGGCCGGTCACGCGGGTGCCGTCGCCCTTCACCTCGGTGGTCTGCGCGTTGAGGATCACGTCCACGTTCGGCAGGCTGCGCAGCTTGCGCTGCAGCACCGCGTCGGCCTTCAGCTCGCCCGCGAACTCCAGCACGGTGACGTGGGCCACCACGCCGGCCAGGTCGATCGCGGCCTCCACGCCGGAGTTGCCGCCGCCGATCACCGCCACGCGCTTGCCCTTGAAGAGCGGGCCGTCGCAGTGCGGGCAGTAGGTCACGCCCTTGGTGCGGTACTGCTCCTCGCCCGGCACGTTCATGTTGCGCCAGCGCGCGCCGGTGGAAATGATCACGGTGCGGGACGAGAGCGTGCCGCCGTTCTCGAGCTCGACCTCGATCAGGCCGCCCTCGGTGGCGGCGGGCTTGAGCGCGCGGGCACGCTGCAGGTTCATCAGGTCCACCTCGTAGTCGCGCACGTGCTGCTCCAGCGCGGCGGCGAACTTGGGGCCGTCGGTCTTGCTGACCGAGATGTAGTTCTCGATGTCCAGCGTGTCGTTCACCTGGCCGCCGAAGCGCTCGGCCGCCACGCCGGTGCGGATGCCCTTGCGGGCGGCATAGACGGCCGCCGCGGCGCCGGCCGGACCACCGCCGACGATCAGCACGTCGAACGCTTCCTTGGCGGACAGTTTGGCGGCTTCGCGCTTCGCGGCGCCGGTGTCGAGCTTGCCGACGATTTCCTCGATGGTCATGCGGCCGGAGCCGAACACCTGGCCGTTGAGGAAGACCATGGGCACGGCCATGATCTCGCGGTCGGTCACTTCCTGCTGGAACGCGCCGCCCTCGATCACGGTGGTGCGGATGCGGGGATTGAGGATCGCCATGAGCGACAGCGCCTGCACCACGTCCGGGCAGTTGTGGCAGGTCAGGCTCATGTACACCTCGAAATCGAAGTCGCCGTCGAGCGCCTGCACCTGCTCGATCACGTCCTGCTCCACCTTCGGCGGGTGGCCGCCCGTCCAGAGCAGCGCCAGCACGAGCGAGGTGAATTCATGGCCGAGGGGCAGGCCGGCGAAGCGCAGGCTCGTCTGCGTGCCGGCGCGCTGCAGCGTGAAGGACGGCTTGCGGGCGCCAGTGCCGTCGGTGCGCAGGCTGATCCTGTCGCTGCGCAGGGACTGGATGGTCTCCAGCAGGTCGCGCATCTGGGCCGAGGTGTCGCTGCCGTCCAGCGACGCCACGATCTCGAACGACTGCGTCACGCGCTCCAGATAGGCGGAAAGTTGGGATTTGAGTTGGTCGTCGAGCATGGGAGTCCTTCAGTGGTTTCGAGTCATGCAGGGTGCCGGAGGCCGGGAACGAGCGAAAAGCGGGCGAAAAAAAGCCGGACGGCACGGCGCGCGGGCGCCATGCGAAGGTCCGGCCGGGGAAGCGCACAGGGCGCTTCCGGATCGCGCGGGCGATTAGATCTTGCCGACCAGGTCCAGCGAAGGCGTCAGGGTCTTGGCGCCTTCCTTCCACTTGGCGGGGCACACCTGGCCGGGGTTGGCGGCGGTGAACTGGGCGGCCTTGAGCTTGCGCAGGGTTTCCGACACGTCGCGGGCGATTTCGTTGGAGTGGATTTCCATCGTCTTGATGACGCCGTCGGGGTTGATCACGAAGGTGCCGCGCAGTGCCAGGCCTTCTTCGGGGATGTGCACGCCGAAGGCGTTGGTCAGCTGGTGGGTCGGGTCGCCGACCAGGGGGAACTTGGCCTTGCCGACGGCGTCGGAGGTCTCGTGCCACACCTTGTGCGAGAAGTGCGTGTCGGTGGTCACGATGTACACCTCGGCACCGGCCTTCTGGAACTCGGCGTAGTTGTCGGCGGCGTCTTCGATCTCGGTCGGGCAGTTGAACGTGAAGGCGGCCGGCATGAAGATCAGCACGGACCACTTGCCCTTCAGGTTCTCTTCCGTGACGGTAATGAACTCACCCTTGCCATTGCGGTTCACGAACGCTTCGGTCTTGAAAGGCTGGACTTGGGTATTGATCAGGGACATTGCTGTTTCCTCGGTTGGTGGGTTGCTGAATGACAAGACGAAGTTTAGGGCCGCTCACCCAATCAATCCAATTAATTGATTCCATCCAATCGATTGCATTGATCTATTGAATGCCCGCGTGGCGCTCCAATGAGAACACAACTCAGTGTCACACGCAGGCAGACCGGGTGCGTGGGGGCTTCGCCTTGCCGTGGCGGGCGGGCATCACGACAATCGCGCCGACACCGCACCATTCCATTATTACGAGGAGAGTCCATGCAAGGCGACGCTCAGGTCATTTCCCACCTGCAGGCCCAGCTCAAGAACGAGCTGACGGCCATCAACCAGTACTTTCTGCACTACCGGATGCTCAAGCACTGGGGCTTCGACCGTCTGGCGAAGAAGGAGTACGAAGAGTCCATCGGCGAGATGAAGCACGCCGACCGCATCATGGACCGCATTTTCATGCTGGACGGACTGCCCAACCTGCAGGACCTGGGCAAGCTGCAGGTCGGCGAGGACGTGCCGGAGATCCTCGAATGCGACCTGCGCTCCGAGCGTGGCGCGCAGGCCACCATCAAGGAAGGCATCGCCCACTGCGAGGCAGTGCGCGACTACGTCTCGCGCGACCTGCTGCAGGAAATCCTCGAGGACACCGAGGAGCACATCGACTTCCTGGAGACGCAGCTGGGCCTGGTGGAGCAGGTGGGCGTGCAGAACTACCTGCAGTCGCAGATGGGCGAGGCGGACTGACCTCGCCCAAAGTGGTTACCTCCTTCCTGGCGATACCAACTGCGTGACGAACCGGACGTCGCCGTCTTCCACGACGGCGCCGAAGGTTCCGTTCCGGCTGGAACCGCCTGCAGTGTCATTGAACTCGATGGGTACGTCCAACCCCTGCAGCATCCTGCTCATCCTATTGACGGCATTGACGCTGGCGGTCGATCCGGTATCCCCGCCGTGGATGGCCGCCTTCACCTCGTAGCCCTGGTCTGTCAACTTGTTGACGTACTGCGCTACCGGCAGGGGCATATTGTTGGGCATCACGTGGAAGACGCGGGCCTTCGCCTCGCCGGTACTGGGCTTCTTGCCTCCCACACCCACGGCGAAGCATAGATCCAGCCCGTCCGTCGCGCAAAGAACTCCTGGCTTGGACGTGCCCGTGGTCGCCACGCGGTTGGGCGCATAGCCCACTGCCTTGATTTCCTTTTGGGGATTGAGCAGAAATTGCCTGGGTCCGGCGGAAGCGCCTGTCTGGACGCGCCTGGCGGCCAGGCGCGCAGGAAAGTCCGTCTCCGTGCTTCGGTCTTTCTGCGGATTGCCGGGATGATTCCGGAGTTGCTGGTTGGTGGCCTCATCGTGGCGTGTGAAACAGGTCAGGGCCGCGTTGAAGCGGTAGCGTTGGACGTTGGTCATTGGAAATTTCCAAAAAAAGTTACTTGACCCGAAGGATGACTCGTCATCCGGACCGACGCCAGACGCTATGCAAACACATCGATGGATAGCCGAAGCGGATGGCCCATGCTGCGGCTTCCGCGCGACCAGCGGCCGCACCATCAAAAAGGCCCAGGTTCCAGAATTCAGCAACATTCCACAACTACAAATGAGAATGCGTATCAAAAATAATTAGAATCCATCGCCTTGGAGCCGCCGCCCGCGCACCCTGCACGGGCCTTCGCCGCAGGCGTTGAACGGCGCTCCCACCGCAAGCCAGTCCGGACAGGGCCCCCGCGCCCCGGCAGCCAGCGCACTCAGGTCTTTTTGCCGTCCCGAAGTCTGCCGCCATGCTGTCCTCCCCCGTCTCCACCCCTCCCCTGCCCCGCCGCGCCACTGCCTGGGGCGGCCCTTCCGGCACCGCGCTGGCCCGTGCGGGCCTGTGCTGCGGCGCAGTGCTGCTGACGGCCGTGTCCCTGGCCGCACGCGCGCAGGCCCAGGCCGGGGACGAGCGCCCCGCAACGCTCGGCGAAGTGCAGGTGAACGCGGACCGTTCCGGCGAGGCGGGCACGCCCGCACGCCGCGCGCAGAGCGCATCGCGGCTGGGCCTGTCGGTGCTGGAGACGCCGCGCTCGGTGAGCGTGGTGGAGCGCGAGACACTGGATCAGCAGGGCGCCACCACCGAGCGCGAGGTGCTGCGCAACGCTTCCGGCGTGGCCTCGCGCAGCGAGTACTACGGCTCCTATTCGCAGTTCTCGGTGCGCGGCCTGTGGGCCGACAACACCTACAACGACCTGCGGGACGGCGCCAAGTTCATGCACCTGATCGATCCGCCGCTGTTCAATATCGACCGGGTGGAAGTGATCAAGGGGCCCGCGGCGCTGGAATACGGCCAGGCCGCGCCAGGAGGGCTGATCTACACGGTGGCCGACCTGGCCGTGGGCTGCGAGATGGCCGGCGGCCTGCGGCTGCAGGCCCACCTGAAGAACGCCACGGACAAGCGCTACGACCTCGACGGCACGAGCGATGCCGCGGGCTTCGCCTCGGTCACGCCGGGCGAGGCGCGCGCGCTGCAGGTCACGCTGGACTACGCCTTCTGACCACCCGGAAGCAGCCGCCATGAAACCCACCCGTCCCCTCTGGAAGTACCGCCTGGCCATCGCGTCGCGCGTGCTGGCTGCCACGGTCGGCGGCTATGCGCTCGCGGCCGCCGCAACGGCGGCCGGCGCCCTGGCCCTCGCGCCGGCGATGCCGCGCGTGGAGGCAGTGCTGGCCGCGACGATGTTCTCGTGGCTGGTGTATGCCGGCGCGGTGGCCTGGGCGTTCTATGCGCGCACCGCATGGTCGGCCTGGGCCGGGGCGGGCGTGCCCGCGCTGCTGCTGGGCGCCTGCGTGGTCGCTCCGCGCCTGTGGGGAGGCGCGGCATGACGGCTGCAGCGAACGACACCGCGCGCGCCGCCGCCGCGCCCGGGCGCGAGGGGTTCCGGCAGGCGATGTCCTGGGTCCACACCTGGGCGGGCCTGGTGCTGGGGTGGCTGCTGTTTGCCATCTTCGCCACCGGCACGCTGAGCTTTTTCAAGAGCGAATTCAATCTCTGGATGCGCCCGGAAATGCACGGGCTGGCAGCCCCGAGCCCCGACGTGGCGGGCCGGGCGCAGGCCGCACTGCACCGCCACGCGCCGGGCGTGACGCAGTGGTTCATGCGCCTGCCGGACGAGCGCCTGCCCGCCGTGACGGTGCTCTGGCGCGACAGTGCCAACGGCCGCTTCCAGACCCTGCTCATGGACCCGGCCACGGGCGAGTCGATCGGCACGCGCGAGACCATGGGCGGCGAATTCTTCTACCGCTTCCACTTCGAGCTGCGCACGGCGCACCAGAGCCGCTGGGCGCTGCAGGGGCGCTGGATCGTGGGGGTGGCGACGCTGCTGATGTTCATCGCGCTGCTCACGGGCGTGGTCACGCACCGGCGCATCTTCAAGGATTTCTTCACCTTCCGGCCCACCAAGGGCGGCCAGCGCGCCTGGCTGGACGCGCACAACGTCTCCGGCGTGCTGGCGCTGCCGTTCTACCTCGTCATCACCTTCAGCGGGCTGATGATCTTCCACACGCTCTACATGCCCGCCGGCATCGCGGCCGCCTACGCGACGCCCGAGGGCCCCGATTCGCAGGCCTATTTCGCGGAGATGCAGGGCGACGAGCCGGGCGCACGCAGCGCGCGGCGGGTCCGCGGGACGGCGGAAGCGGCCGCGCCCCTGCCGGCGCTGGACCTGGCCACGATGGTGGCGGGAGCCCACCGCACCTGGGGCGATGCCCGCATCGGCAACATTTCGGCGCGCCGCGACGCGGACGGCACGGTGGTGGAGGTCACGCGGCACGATGGCGACCGGCTGCAGTACGGCCCCGCGCGGCTGCGCTTCGATGGTGCCACGGCGCGGCAGCTCGCGCTGATCGATCCGCAGACGCCCGCGATCAAGACCTACCGCGTGCTCTACGGGCTGCACCTCGCCCGCTTCGCGGGACCGGGCATGCGCTGGGCGCTGTTCGGCTTCGGCGTGCTGGGCAGCCTGATGATCGCTTCCGGGCTGGTGCTCTGGTCGGTGAAGCGGCGCGCGCAGGCGCAGCGCAAGCCGGGCGATGCCGGCCTGCCCTTCGGCGAGCGGCTGGTGGCCAGCCTGAACGTGGGCCTGATGGGGGGGCTGCCCCTGGCGGTCGCCGCGTTCCTGGCGGCCAACCGGCTGCTGCCCCTGTCCACGACCGGGCGCGCCGACGCGGAACTCGCGTGGTTCTTCGGCACCTGGGGCGCGGGCCTGGCCGTCGGCCTGCTGCGGCCCGACCGGCGCGGCTGGGCACTGCTGCTGGGCGCCGCGGGCGCGCTGTTCGCGGCGCTGCCGGTGATCAACGCGGCCACCACCTCGGCGCATCTGGGCACCACGCTGCCCGCGGGCGAATGGGCCTGGGCCGGCATGGACCTGTCGTTCCTGGCCGCCGGGCTGGTGTTCGGCGCCCTGGCCCGCCACCTGCTGCGGCGCCGCGCGGCCGCCGCGCCGAAGGCGGCGCGCGCCGCCGCGCAGCCAAGGGCACCGTCCGGCACCACGCCCGCGCCAGGAGCCTGACCGCCATGCTCGAACTGCTGCTGTGTTTCGCCGGCTGGGCCGGCATCGCGCTGGGCATGGACCGGCACCACGAGGACGCCTGGGGGCGCGAAGGCGCCCCGGCGCGGCTGCGTGCCCTGCGCCGGGGCGGATGGGCCGTGCTGGGCCTGTCGCTGGTTCTGGCCGTGGCATGGCCGCGCATGGCCAGCGTGCCGCTGTCGGTCACCTGGTGGGCCGTGGCGCTGTCCGTGTCGGCGCTGGGCGCCACTGCAGCGGCCACCTGGTGGCCGCGGCGCCTGCCCCGGCTCTGGGCCGCGGCCCTGGCGCTGGCAGTGCTGTGGGCGGCACTGACGGCCGCCCTGGGGCCGCACGCCACGGGCTGACCGGCCCCGGCCGCCACGGTCCGGCCGCAGTCCCCGCCTCGCCGCAAGACCCCGCTGCCGGGGGCGCCTCCGGCGCGCCGCCGCATTGTTTTTCCATCGACTCTTCCACCTTTTCAAGGAGCCAACCGATGCCATCGTCCTTCCGCCCCTGGGCCACCGCCCTCTTCGCCGCCTGCGCCGCCTGCGCCGCCGCAGGTGCCCAGGCCCACCAGGTGTGGCTCGAAGCCGGCAACGGCCAGGCACGGCTGCAGTTCGGCGAATATGCCGACAACCTGCTCGAGAAATCGCCGGGCGCGCTGGACAAGTTCCAGGGCATTCCGGTGCTGCAGGCCCATGCGCCGGGTGCGGCTTCGGCCACGCCCGTGGAAGGCCGGCGCACCGCCACGGCCTTCGCCTACGCATTGCCCGGCGCCGCCGAGACGCTGTTCGCGGAAGCCCCCTACCCGGTGATCGACCGCAGCAAGGGCGGCAAGCCCGCGCTGCTCTGGCGCCCCGCCGCGCGCTGGGTCGCGGACCTGTCCCGCCCCGTCGCGGCCACGGCGCCGCTGGACGTGGTGCCTACGGGCCGCGCGGGCGAACTGCGCGTGGTGTTCAACGGCCAGCCGCTGCCCAAGGCCCAGGTGACGCTGGCCGCGCCCTCCGGCTGGGCCCGCGAGGCCGTGACCGGAGCGGACGGCACGGTGCGGTTCGCCCTGCCGTGGAAAGGCCAGTACGTGGCCGAGGTGAAGCACTCCGATGCGGCGGCCGGCGAGCGCAATGGCGAGAAGTACGGCGAGACGGCCTACCTCACCACGCTCACCTTCGCCCAGGCCGAGGGCATGGAATCTCCCGCCCTGCCGGCCGCCCCGGCGCGCTGACCTCCTGCCGCGCCGCGCGCCACGCCACCCGGCGCGCGCGGCCCCGTTTCCGCCATTCCTCCCGCACGCCGCCCCGGCGGCGCGGTCGATCCATTTCCTGCCAGCCATGACGCAATCCCTCGACCTTCTCCCCTCTCCCCACCGGCGCGCTTCCCGCCCCGCCGCCGCCCCGCGCACGCTCGTCCGGTCCCTGTCCGCGGCCGCCGCCACGCTCTGCACCCTGGGCGCCGCAACCGCCGCGCATGCACAGCAGGCCGCCGCCACCGGCGGCGCTCCGGCCGCGGAAGCCACGCTCGCCCCGGTGACGGTGAGCGCCGACGGCCAGCAGGAAAACCCCGTGAACCCCGTCGCAGGCTTCGTGGCCCGCCGCGCGCTGTCGGCCACCAAGACCGATACCCCGCTGATCGAAACGCCCCAGGCCATCAGCGTCGTCACGCGCGACCAGATGGAGGCGCAGGGCGCGCAGACGCTGCGCCAGACCACGGCCTACACCGCCGGCATGGTGTCCAACTACTTCGACAGCCGCGTGGACAGCTTCAAGGCCCGCGGCGGCGACGTGACGCAGTACCTGGACGGTCTGCTGCGCATCTACGGCACCTACAACAACATCAAGGCCGATCCCTACCTGCTCGAACGCGTGGAATTCCTGCGCGGGCCGTCGTCCGTGCTCTACGGCCAGGGCAGCGTGGGCGGCGTGCTCAACCTCACGAGCAAGCGCCCCCAGGCCGAGCCGCTGCGCGAGGTGCAGGTGCAGCTGGGCAACTACGCCCGCAAGCAGATCACGGCCGACCTGACCGGCCCGCTCACGCAGGATGGGCAATGGCTCTACCGCCTGGTGGCCGTGGGCCGCGACAGCGATTCCCAGGTGGACCACGTGGGCGACGACCGCCAGGTGTTCGCCCCCACGCTGACCTGGAAACCCAGCGCCGCCACGTCGCTGACGCTGCAGTTCACGCACCAGAAGGACAGGAGCGGCTCGCTGATCGGCTTCTTCCCGTGGCAGGGCACGCAACTGCCCAGCCCGCATGGCCAGATCCCGACCTCGGCGTTCATCAGCGAGCCCGGCTGGGACGCCTACGACAGCGAGAACAATTCCTGGGGCTACCTCTTCAGCCATCAGCTGAACGGCGCCTGGACGCTGCGGCAGAACCTGCGCCGCACGGTGAGCGACGTCGATTACCGCAGCATGTACACGAGCTTCACGGCCAACCGCGCCACGGGCCGGCCGGCGCGCCCGGTGTTCGAGGCGGACAACCGCACGCTGCTGCGCGATGCCTCCTGGCAGCGCAACGCCAGCCGCCTGCTGATGGTCGATACGCAGCTCGAAGGCAGGCTGCGCGCCGGAGCCACCGAACACACGCTGCTGTTCGGCATGGACGCGCAGCGCAACACCACCAGCCAGTCCTCGTGGCTCAAGACCGTGAGCGGCATCGATGTCTATGCACCGGTGTACGGCAACTTCACGCCGCCGTCCGAATCGGACCTGGCACGCCAGCCCGGCGTGCGGCAGCGGCAGATGGGCTTTTACGCACAGGACCAGATCCGCTGGAACCGCTGGACGGCCACGCTCGGCCTGCGCCACGACCGCGCCAGGACCGACACCGAAGGTCGCCCCGCGGCGGCCGTGGACGACAGCGCCTGGACCAAGCGGCTGGGCGCAACCTACCAGATGGATGGCGGCTGGGCGCCCTACCTGAGCTATTCGGAGTCGTTCCAGCCCCTGGGCGGGGTGGACTTCTACGGCACGCCGTTCAAGCCCCAGCGCGGCCAGCAGTGGGAAGCCGGCGTGAAATGGCAGCCCGAGGGCCGCGGCATCTCGGCGTATGCGGCCATCTACCAGGTGCGCGAGAAGAACCGCAAGACCACCGACCCCGCCAACCCGCGCAACAACCTGCAGATCGGCGAAACCAAGGCCCGCGGCCTGGAGGCCGAACTCACGGCCAGCATCGCGCGCAGCTGGGACGCCACGCTGGCCTACGCCTACACCGACACCGAGATCTCGCGCAGCAACGCGGGGGACCAGGGGCAGCCGGTGGCCGGCGTGCCGAAGCACACGGCCTCCGCCTGGCTGTCGCACCGCTTCGGCACGGGTGGCCGCGGGCAGTGGACGGTGGGCGGCGGGCTGCGCTACACGGGCTCGCAGTGGACCGGCACGACCGCCATCACCACGCCGTCCTCCACCATCGCCGATGCCATGGTGGCGTACGACGCGGGCGACTGGCGGCTGGCCTTCAACGTGGTGAACCTGGCGGACAAGGTGCAGGTCACGCAGTGCCTGGCGCGCGGCGACTGCTTCTACGGCCAGCGGCGCACCTACATGCTGACCTCGACCTACCGCTTCTGACGGAACTTCCCCGGGGCACGCCCCGCGGGAGGACTCACTCGGGCAGCAGCCAGTTGCCCAGTTCCTCGGCCTGCTCCATGCACTGCTCCTGCAGCACGGCGCCGTAGGGCCAGCCGCCCACGAACAGCAGCGGCGGTATCTCGGCACAGGGAACGCGCCCTTCCCCCTCGCGCCAGCCCTCGACGAAGGCTTCGTTCAGCGCCCGGATGTCGGCCCGGGCTTTCACCGACACATCGAACACGTGGCGCCGGAAAGCGGCCCAGGCCCGGTCTTCCGGCGCGGGGCGGGTGGACGGGGACTGCGGCTGCGCCGACGGGTTGCCCGGCGCATTGCCGTCCCACGCATCCGGCCGCCATCCGGCGCCGGACCCCGGGGACGCTCCCGGGAGGCGTGACGGCGGCACGCCCTCTTCGCCATACCGCGCGGATTCGTCGTCCGTCTCGCAGACGCTGTCCAGGATGCGGCCGACCTGCACGCCGAAGGCGGCCGTGGCGGTGTCGAAGGCCAGCACGCGCAAGGCATCGCCCGGCGAGCTGGCCATGACGCAGATGTCGAAGATCCGGGACTGGCCATCGCACAGGACCTCCACCATGTCGCTCATCACGCGCACCAGCAACCGGCCTCCCGAGCGGATGGTGACGGACACCTGCTCGTCCGACCGCTCCTCCAGGTGGGCCGCCAGCGATTCCGCCCATTTGCGCGAAGCATCGTCGGAGAAATCGCTGCCCGCCAGGGAGCGGCCGTCGTCCTTCCAGCGGATGTATTCCAGCGCCGCCTGAACCGGGGTGTTCTGCGGCCCGGAGGGGTCGCAGAGGAACATGGTCGAGATGAGCGGGTAGTAGTAGCCGTCGCGCACCTGGACCAGGGCGTCCAGCACGCCCGGATCGCGCCAGTCGATGGACAGCGACAGGGTACGCGCCGCATCGCCGAGTATCGCCTCCGGATCCCGGAGACAATCGTCGAAGAAGCGCCCGCAGGTATAGTCGAGCCGGATACGGCCGCGCAGGGCCATGGCGGCGCGGTGCACGGTGCGGACCAGCGGCACGGCGAGTTGGCTGCCCTCGTCATCCCTCCCGCCGGCCGGACCCGCACCGGGCGCGAAACCCTGCCCCTGCGCGGCCTCCCGGCCATCGAAGACATGCACGTCCAGGAACGCGCCCAGGCGACGCGCCCGCTGCATGAGGTGGTATGCGGACGCAAGGCCCAGGGCCCCGCCTCCGACGATGGCCACGTGCAGCACATCGTCTGCGTCGCCATGGTTTGACATGTTCTCCCGCCTGAATTCTGGTTGACAGTGGCCCAATGTGCACGACCGGCCGCCGGTCTTCAAGTTATTGTCTCGCTCTGCCCCGGAAATCCGGAGGACGGAACGCTTTTCGCAGGCACCGTCGCCGGATCGCTCCAGCCTCCCCCATGTGACAAAGCCCCCGGGATGGGTGTCCGCGGGGGCTGTCCGGGACGAGGCGCCCCGGGACCGGTGGGCGGTCCGGTCACACGTTGGTGATGGAGACCGCGCGCGTGTTCAGGTGCGCCTCGATCGCCTCCGGGCCCCCTTCGGAGCCGTAGCCGGAGTCCTTCAGGCCGCCGAACGGCAGCTCGGCGGACGGGGATGCGGGCTGGTTGATCCACAGCATGCCCACTTCGAGCCGCTGCGACAGCAGGTGGGCGTGCTTGAGGGAGCGCGTGAAGGCATAGCCGGCCAGGCCGTAGGGCAGCCGGTTGGCCTCGGCGATGGCGTCCTCGATCTTCTCGAAGCCGCGCACCGCAGCCACCGGGCCGAAGGGCTCCTCGTTGAAGATGCGCGCGGACACGGGCACGTCGTCCAGCACCGTCGGCTGGAAGAAATTGCCGTCGCCGCCGATGCGCTCGCCGCCGGCCGCCACCTGGGCGCCGTGCTGCACGGCATCCTGCATCAGCTCGGCCATGGCCGTGATGCGGCGCGGATTGGCCAGCGGGCCCATCTGGGTGCCGTCGGCCAGGCCGTCGCCCACCTTCAGGCCCTGGGCGTGGCGCGCCAGCGCGGCCACGAAATCCTTGCGGATGCTCTCGTGCACCAGGAAGCGGGTGGGCGAGATGCAGACCTGGCCCGCATTGCGGAACTTCGCACCGCCGGCGGCCTTGATGGCCAGTTCCACGTCGGCGTCGTCCGCGACGATCACCGGGGCGTGGCCGCCCAGTTCCATGGTCACGCGCTTCATGTGCTGACCGGCCAGCGCTGCCAGCTGCTTGCCCACGGGGGTCGAGCCGGTGAACGTGACCTTGCGGATGACCGGGTGCGGGATGAGGTAGCTGGAAATCTCGGCCGGGTTGCCGTACACCAGGCCCACGGTGCCGGCCGGCACGCCGGCATCGGCGAATGCGCGGATCAGTTCGGCGGGGCTGGCGGGCGTTTCCTCGGGCGCCTTCACGAGGATGGAGCAGCCGGAAGCGAGCGCGGCGGCCAGCTTGCGCACCACCTGGTTGATCGGGAAATTCCAGGGCGTGAACGCGGCCACGGGGCCGACGGGGTCCTTCAGGACGAGCTGACGCACGGCGAGGCTGCCACGGGCGGGAACGATGCGGCCGTAGATGCGCTGGCCCTCGTCGGCGAACCACTCGATGATGTCGGCGGCTGCCATGGCCTCGATCTTCGCCTCGGCCAGCGGCTTGCCCTGCTCCTGGGTGAGGATGCGGGCGATGGCTTCGGCGCGCTCGCGCATGAGGGCAGCCGCGCGGCGCATGGTGCGGGCGCGCTCCACGGCGGGGATGTCGCGCCAGACCTCGAAGCCCTTCTGGGCCGCTTCCAGGGCGCGGTCCAGGTCGGCACGGCCGGCATGGGCCACGCGGCCGATTTCCTTGCCCGTGGCCGGGTTGTGCACGGCGATGGTCCTGCCATCGGCGGCGTCCTGCCACTCACCGGCAATGAAAAGGCGTGTGCTCGGATACGTCATGCGTGTGCTCCTGCGATAGCTGATTGGGAACGGGGAATGGCGAAGGGGAAAACGGCCGCTCGCGCCACGGGGTGGCGGGCGGCGACCCCATATCCTAGCCGGGACCTATGGCACGGTCCGGCTCCAAACAGGAGCACTATAGGCCGGATGGCGCCGCGGCGCCCCGGCGGCGGCGCTTTGCTACCCCGATTTACCCAAGTTGCGGGATTTTTCACCATTTCCGGCCACCGGGCGGTCCGTTTCCCGCGCAGTCGTGCCGCTGTCGCCCCAGCCGCCGCCCAGCGCGCGGATCAGCCCGACGGTGGCCGTGTACTGCGCGGTGCGCACCTGCAGGGCCTGCCGACGGTTGCGCAACTCGCTGCGGCGGGCGTCGAGCAGCTCCAGCTGGCTCACCATGCCGTTGCGGTAGCGCGAATCCGACAGTTGCGTGGCACGGGCCGCGGACTGCACGGCACGGCCCTGGGCCTCGGCCTGCCCTGCCAGCAGGCGCAGCGCGCTGAGCTGGTCCTCGACCTCGCGGAAGGCGGTGAGCACCTGGCCGCGGTGGGCTGCCAGCGCGCCCTCCAGCCGGGCGCGGGCGCCGTCTTCCTGCGCCTGGCGCTGGCCGCCGTCGAAGAGCGGCAGCGACAGCAGCGCACCGATGCCCCAGGAGCGGGCCGACCACTTGAACAGGTCGCCCAGTTCCGGCGAGGCATAGCCGCCGTTGCCCGTGAGCGTGACGGCCGGGAACCACGCGGCCTGGGCCACGCCCACGCGGGCCTGCGCCGCCAGCACGGCCGCCTGCGCCGCCGAGACGTCCGGACGGCGCGCCAGCACCGTGCCCGGCACGCCGGCGGGAATGACGGGCAGCGCCGCTTCGCCGGCCGCGGGGGGCACGGTGAAGCCGGTGGCCACCTCGCCGACCAGCAGGGCCAGCGCATGGGTCAGCACGGCCTGCTGGCGCTCCAGCGCGAGGGCATCGGATTCGGTGGCGGCCACCTCGGCCTGCACGCGCGCCACATCCAGCTCGGCCACGTCGCCGGCCCGGTAGCGGCGCTCGGTCAGGCGCAGGGTGTCGCGGTAGGCGGCCAGCCCCTCCTGCACCAGGGCCTGCTCGGCCTGCACCGAGCGCAGTTGCAGGTAGGCCTGGGCGGTGTCGGCCTGCGCCATCAGGCGTGTGCTCTGGAGCAGTGCCTCGCGCGAGCGGGCATCGAGCCGCGCGGCCTCGCTGGCCTGCGACAGGCGGCCGAACAGGTCCAGCTCATAGGACACGTTCAGCCCCGCCGTGGCCAGCGTGGCCGGCACCGGACCGCCCGTGGCCGTGTTGGCGCCGGCCTGCCGCGCCACGCCGGCGGAGGCACCCAGTTGCGGCGCGCGGCTGGCATCGGCGGAGCGCAGCAGCGCCCGCGCTTCGGCCAGCCGGGCGGCGGCCTCCTGCACGCTGGTGTTGCCGCTGCCGGCGCGCTGCACCAGATCGTCCAGCACCGGGTCGCGGAAGCCCAGCCACCACGTGCCGCGGGGCTGCGCCTCGGCGGGCGGCGCCGTGGTCCACGAGGGGGCGCCGGCCGCTTCGCTGAACGTGGCCGGCACGGCCACGCCGGCATGCTCCGGCACCGCCGGAGCGCTCATGCATCCGGCCAGCGCCAGGGCCGCGGCCAGCGGCGCCAGCCGGGAAAGGGAATACCAGTGGGGAAACATCGTCATGGCAAAGCTCCGTCTCATTCGTGCCGGCCGCGCGGTGCGGCGATCACAGGCTGGGCCGAGGCCCCATGGCCCGGCGCGCCCCGCTCGGCGTCGGTGATCGGCGCCACGTGGCTGCCGTGCTGCTGCAGTGGCCGGTTGCCCGCCAGGCGGCGCAGGACCACGTAGAAGACCGGCGTGAGGAACAGGCCGAAAGCCGTGACGCCGATCATTCCGGCGAACACCGCCACGCCCATGGCACTGCGCATCTCCGAGCCGGCGCCGGTGGACAGCACCAGGGGCAGCACACCCATCACGAAGGCCAGCGAGGTCATCAGGATGGGGCGCAGCCGCAGGCGGCTGGCCTCGATGGCGGCCTGCACGGGCGTGCGGCCGGCGAACTCCAGCTCGCGGGCGAACTCCACGATCAGGATGGCGTTCTTGGCCGACAGCCCCACCAGCACGATCAGCCCGATCTGGGTGAACACGTTGTTGTCGCCGCGGGTGAGCCACACGCCGGCCATGGCGGCCATCAGACCCATGGGCACGATCAGGATGATGGCGATGGGCAGCGTCAGGCTCTCGTACTGCGCGGCCAGCACCAGGAACACCAGCAAAATGGCCAGCGGGAACACCAGCACGGCGGAATTGCCGGCCAGGATCTCCTGGTAGGTGAGTTCGGTCCACTCGAAGGAGATGCCCGGCGGCAGCGTCTCGGCGGCGATGCGCTCGACGGCGGCCTGCGCCTGGCCCGACGAGAAGCCGGGCGCGGGCCCGCCGTTCACGTCGGCCGAGAGGAAACCGTTGTAGCGCATGGCGCGCTCGGGGCCGAAGCTGTTCTCGATCTTCATCAGCGCCGACAGCGGCACCATCTCTCCGGTGGTGGAGCGCACCTTGAGCAGGCCCACGTCCTCCGCCCGCGCCCGGTAGGGCGCATCGGCCTGCACGCGCACGCTGTAGGTGCGGCCGAACTGGTTGAAGTCGTTGGCGTACAGGCTGCCCAGGTAGATCTGCAGGGTCTCGAAGATGTCGGTCACCGGAACGCCGAGCTGGCGGGCCTTGGTGCGGTCGATGTCGGCGTACAGCTGCGGCACGTTGACCTGCCAGCTGGTGAACAGCCCCGCCAGCTCCGGCGTCTGGTAGGCCTTGGCCATGAAGGCCTTCACGGCCGCGTCCATGGCGCCATAGCCCAGGGAGGCTCGGTCCTCGATCTGCAGCTTGAAGCCGCCCGTCGTGCCCAGCCCCGCCACCGGCGGCGGCGGGAACATGGCGATGAACGCATCCTGGATGCTGCCGAAGGCCTGGTTGAGCTGGCCCGCGACGGCGCCGCCGCTCTGGTCGGCGCGCCTGCGCTCGGCGAAGGGCTTGAGCGTGACGAACACGATGCCCGCGTTGGAGCTGTTGGTGAAGCCGTTGATCGACAGGCCCGGGAAGGCGATGGCGTCTTCCACGTTGGGGTTCTTCTTCACGATCTTGCCCATGCGGCGGATGACGTCTTCCGTGCGGTCCAGCGTGGCGCCGTCGGGCAGTTGCGCGAAGCCCACCAGGTACTGCTTGTCCTGCGCGGGAACGAAGCCGCCGGGCACCGCCTTGAAGAGGCCCCAGGTCGCGCCGACCAGCACTAGGTAGATGGCCAGCATCAGCGCCTTGCGGCCGATCACGCGGCGCACGCCGCCGCTGTAGGCCTCGGAGCCGCGGTGGAACACGCGGTTGAAGCGCCGGAAGAAACCGCCCAGCACCCGGTCCATGCCACGGGTGAGCGCATCCTTGGGCTCGTGGTGGCCCTTCAGGAGCAACGCGCTGAGCGCGGGCGACAGCGTGAGCGAGTTGATCGCCGAGATCACCGTGGAGATGGCGATGGTCACCGCGAACTGGCGGTAGAACTGCCCCGTGAGCCCGCTGATGAAGGCCAGCGGCACGAACACGGCCACCAGCACCAGCGCGATGGCGATGATGGGCCCGCTCACCTCGCGCATGGCGCGGTAGGTGGCCTCGCGTGGAGTGAGGCCCGCCTCGATGTTGCGCTCGACGTTCTCCACCACCACGATGGCGTCGTCCACCACGATGCCGATGGCCAGCACCAGCCCGAAGAGCGACAGCGCGTTGATCGAGAAGCCCAGCAGATGCAGCACCGCGAACGTGCCCACCACCGACACCGGCACGGCCAGCAGCGGGATGATGGAGGCGCGCCAGGTCTGCAGGAAGAGGATGACCACGATCACCACCAGCGCGATGGCCTCCAGCAAGGTCTGGATGACCGATTGGATGGAGGCGCGCACGAACTGCGTGGGGTCGTAGGCGATGCGGAACTCCACGCCCTCGGGCATGTGCTTCTGCAGTTCGGCCATGGTGGCGCGCACGTTGGCCGAGATGTCGAGCGCGTTGGAGCCGGGCGCCTGGAAAACGCCCATGCCCACGGCCGGGTCGTTGTTGAGCAGCGAGCGCAGCGAGTAGTCGGCCGCGCCCAGCTCCAGCCGGGCCACGTCGCGCAGGCGCGTCACGGCCCCGTCGGCGCCGGTCTTGACGATGATGTCGCCGAACTCTTCCACCGTGGCCAGGCGGCCCCGGGCGTTGATCGACAGCTGCATGTCCACGCCCGGCAGGCCGGGTGACTGTCCCACCACGCCCGCGGCGGCCTGCACGTTCTGCCCGCGGATGGCGGCCACCACGTCGCCCGCGGAAAGGCCGCGCTGCGCCACCTTCTGCGGGTCCAGCCAGGCGCGCATGGAGTAATCGCCGCCGCCGAAGATCTGCACCTGCCCGACGCCGGGGATGCGGGCGAGCCGGTCCTTGACATTGAGCACGGCGTAGTTGCGCAGGTAGTCGATGTCGTAGCGGCCGTTGGGCGAGACCATGTGCACGACCATGGTCAGGTCGGGCGCGCTCTTGACCGTGGTGACGCCCAGGCGGCGCACCTCCTCGGGCAGGCGCGGCTCGGCCTGCGAGACGCGGTTCTGCACGAGCTGCTGCGCCTTGTCCGGGTCGGTGCCCAGCGCGAAGGTCACGGTGAGCGTCATCACGCCGTCGGTCGTGGCCTGGCTGCCCATGTAGAGCATGCCTTCCACGCCGTTGATGGATTCCTCCAGCGGCGTGGCCACGGTCTCGGCGATCACCTTGGGATTGGCGCCGGGGTAGGTGGCGCGCACCACGACGGAGGGCGGCGCCACCTCGGGGTACTCCGAGATCGGCAGCGCCCGCAGGGCGATCAGCCCCGCCAGGAAGATGAGCACCGACAGCACCCCCGCGAAGATGGGGCGGTCGATGAAGAAACGGGAGAGGTTCATGGTGTCGTTCTCTGCTCTCTGAAGCCCGGCGCTCAGGCTGCGGGCTGGCGGGCGGCGGCACGCGCCTGCGCGCCCTCGCCGCCCAGTTCGGACTTGGCGGTCATGGGCACGTCCTGCGGTGCGACCACGGCGCCGGGGCGCACGCGCTGCAGGCCGTTGA
Source organism: Paracidovorax citrulli (assembly GCF_900100305.1). Taxonomy (GTDB): domain Bacteria; phylum Pseudomonadota; class Gammaproteobacteria; order Burkholderiales; family Burkholderiaceae_C; genus Paracidovorax; species Paracidovorax citrulli. Next base: position 42,937 of record NZ_FNEY01000020.1, read on the forward strand.
CGACGATGCGCTCGCCCGCCTTCAGGCCCGAGGTGACGACGCGCAGGCCATCGACCGGCGCGCCCAGCTGCACCTCGCGGTATTCGGCCTTGTTGCCCTCGCCCACCACCATCACGAACTTCTTGCTCTGGTCCGTGCCCACGGCACGCTCGTTGATCAGCACGGCCGGGGTGCTCTTCGCCCGGCCCACGCGGATGCGGGCGAACTGGCCCGGCATGAGCGCGCCGTCGGCGTTGTCGAAAACGGCGCGCACGCGCACGGTGCCGCTCCTCGCATCCACCTGGTTGTCGATGAGCTGCAGATGGCCCGCATACGGCGTGCCGCCGGCCGTGCCCGTGCCCATCTGCACGGGAATGCGCTCGATGAGGGCGCGGGCGCTCTGGCCGGAGCGCAGGCCCTCCAGCGCGCGTGCCACGATCTGCTCGTCGGTATCGAAGCTCGCGTAGATCGGGCTCACCGACACCAGCGTGGTCAGCACCGGCGCACCGGCCCCGGAACCCACCAGGTTGCCCACGGTGACCTCGATGCGGCCCACGCGGCCCGCGACCGGCGCGCGCACCTGGGTGTAGCCCAGGTTCAGCCGGGCCGTCTGCAGCGCGGCCTGGGCGGCGCGCAGGTTGGCCTCTGCTTCGCGCTGCGCATTCACGCGCTCGTCGCGCTCGCGCTGGGCGATGGCGTGCTCTTCCCACAGGCGCGTGGCGCGCTCCATTTCGCTGCGGGTATAGGTCAGGCGCGCCTGGGCGGCCACCACCTGGGCGTCGGCCCGGTCCACCTCCGCGGCGTAGGGCGCGGGGTCCACGGTGAAGAGCAGGTCGCCCTGCTTCACCAGCGCGCCTTCGCGGAAGTGCACGGCCTGCACGGCGCCGGCCACGCGCGGGCGGATGTCCACGCGCTGCACGGCCTCCAGCCGGCCGGAGAACTCGTCCCACAGCGCGACGTCCTGCTGCACCACGGCCGCGACGGACACCGGCACGGCCGGGGGCGCGGCGTCGGCGGCCGGCGCCTCGGCGTGCGAGGCGGACAGCCCGAACAGGGCTCCGCCGCCGGCCGCGATGGCGGCTGCGGCGCCGGCGGCGGTCCACCAGCGGCGCGCGGGCGAGAAGAGGGAAACGGGTTGGGATGACGGCATGGCAGATCCTTCGGTATGTCTGAAAACGGTGGTATCGCAAGCAAAAAAGCGGGGCCGGCACCGGCCAGGCAAAGCCTTCCCCCTCCGGCCCGCGGTCCGGAAAAAATGCATCGGAGGGAAAGGCCGCGCCCCTGCACGGATACGGCAACGGAGCCGGATTCTCAAACCTCAACCATTGTTGAGGTCAATACCTTCCGTGGTGACGGAAGGAGCGTTCTTCGAAAGAGGGGTTTCAGCGCGGTGCCGGACATCGCCCGGCATCCAGGAAGCTCCGGAACCGCTCGCGCGCCTCGTCCGCGCACGGACAGGCCTGTGTGCCGGGCTCCAGCAGCGCATCGGGCCATCGCTCGGCCTTGCGCAGCACGTGCAGTTCCACCGGCAGGCCGGCGGCCTTCAGCCGTGCCGCATAGGCCAGCGTCTCGTCGTGCATGGGGTCGGTGTCGCCGACCAGCAGCAGCGTGGGCGGCAGGCCCGCCAGCCGCTGCGCGGTGCCGGGCACCGCATACGGGTGCTCCGCGTCGCGCGCGCAGCGCAGGAACTTTTCCCACCCCAGCGCCCAGCGGCAGGCCTCCGCGCCCTCGGTGGCGGCCCGCAGCGACGGCGTGCCGACGCAGGGGTCGAGCATGGGCGACACGAGGATCTGCCCCGCCAGCGGCGGGTGGGACTGGTCGCGCGCCATGAGGCACACGCCCGCCGCCAGGTTGCCGCCGGCCTCCTCCCCGGCCACATAGACCGGCGCGCCCGTGCCGGCCAGCCGCGTGCGGTAGCGGTAGGCCCACTGCAGCACGGCATAGCCCGTCTCCAGCGGCTGCGGGAACGGATGCTCGGGGGCCAGCGGGTAGGCCACCGACACCACCAGCGCCCCGGCTTCCTGCAGCAGCCCGGCGATGGTGCAGCCGCTGTCCAGGTCGCCGGACACGAAGGCGCCGCCATGGAAATGCACGACCAGCGGCGACGTCTCGCCGGTTTTCCTGCGGCCGTACATGCGCACGGCGACGTCCTGCCCCGGCGCCACCGCAATGGTGGACTCGGAGCGGGCGCCGGCGGGCGTGGAGCGGGAAGCGGAGGTGGTAGGCATGGGCGGTGTGGCCGGAAACGATCCGGTGCTGCAAATGTAGGGGGCCGGACCGCGACGATAAACCAGCCGATGCGGGCCGCACTGTTTCCAAAGTCCGAACAATCGGGCACCGCGGCGCGTGTGAGAATTCGCCGGCCCGAGAAGAGGCACCGAGGAAGGAACGCCATGGACCAGATCCAGGCCATGCGCATCTACGCGCGGGTGGTGGAAGCCGGCACGTTCACGCGCGCCGCGGACTCCCTGCAACTGCCCAAAGCCACCGTCACCAAGCATATCCAGGCGCTGGAAGCGCGCCTGCGCGTGCGGCTGCTCAACCGCACCACGCGGCGGGTGACCGTCACGCCCGACGGAGCGGCCTACTACGACCGGGCCGTGCGCCTGCTGGCCGACTTCGACGACATCGAGGCGAGCATGACCCACGCGCGTGCCACGCCCAGCGGCCGCCTCCGCGTGGACGTCGGCACCGCCATGGCGAGGCTGCTCATCATTCCCCACCTGGAGGAATTCCACGCGCGCTATCCCGACATCCAGCTCGACCTGGGCGTGAGCGACCGCATCGTGGACCTGATCGGCGACAACGTGGACTGCGTGATCCGCGGCGGCGAACTCACCGACCAGTCGCTGGTGGCGCGCCGCATCGGTCTGCTGGAGTTCATCACCGTGGCCTCGCCCGCGTATCTGGAACGCCACGGCACGCCGGCCCAGCCGCTGGACCTCGAGAACGGACACCGCAGCGTCATCTATTTTTCGCCGCGCACCTCGCGCCGCTATCCGCTGGAGTTCCACCGTGACGGCGAGGTGATCGAGATCGGCGGCCCCTCGCAGTTGGCGGTGAACGAAAGCAATGCCTACCTGGCCGCGCTGCTCGCCGGCCGCGGCGTGGGGCAGGTGACCACCCTGCAGGCGCAGGGCCACCTGGAGCGGGGGGACCTGGTGAGGCTGCTGCCCGAGTGGTCGCATCCGCTGCTGCCCGTCTATGTGGTGTATCCGCCCAACCGCCACCTGAGCGCCCGCGTGCGCGCCTTCGTGGACTGGGCCGCCGAACTGTTCGCGCGGGAGCGGTACCTGCAGGGCTGAACCCGCGATCGCAGGCCAGCCCGATATGCTCGGCGCCATGACCGCAGACTCCCCCGACCTCCCCGGCTCCCCCGGCCGCCCGTCCTCGCCTCCGGAGGCGAACCACGCGCCCGCCCCGTCCGCCCCACCCCAGCCCCGCAACCCGCTGCACGGCATCACGCTGGAGGCCATCGTGGTGGCCCTGCAGCAGGAATACGGCTGGAAGGGCCTGGCGGAGCGCGTTCCCGTGCGCTGTTTCCAGAGCGAGCCCAGCGTGTCGTCCAGCCTGAAATTCCTGCGCAAGACGCCCTGGGCGCGCGAGAAGGTGGAAAGCCTCTACCTCTTCATGCTGCGGGACCGCAGGCGTGGCCATCCGCCCGGGAAAGGCCGCTGAACCCTGGCAGCCTGGCGGCCAGGCCCCTGCCGAGCCCCGGGCGGCACGCCGCAGGCCTCAGGGCAATGTCAGGTACCGGACCGCCGCCAGCAGCGTGATGGCGAGAATGACGAGGAATTCCAGGCGACTGGGCTTTTCCCGCAGCAGCAGGGAGGACAGCGCCATGGCCATCAATCCCGTCGTATTCAGGATGGGCCATGCCACGGCGGAGGCGGCACTGGTGATGGCGTAGATGAAAGTCACCTGGGTGGCCACCGTGAGCAGGGCCCGCACGCCGAACAGCACACCCATCGATTGCCGGAGCCCCGACGGGGCCCGCGCACTCTCCAGGAAGAGCAGGGGCAGCGAAGACCACAGCGCACGCCACACCATCACGGCCACCGCGAATGCCAGCAGGTTTCCGGAGGCCCGGGTGGAAGGGCCCTCCCCTGCCGAGAACAGCCATGGAGACAGGGTCGCCTGCAGCGTCAATGCCGCACAGACGATCGCCGCGCTCGCGATGAACCCCTGCCGCCTCTCGACGGCGCCGTGCCGCCAGAGCAGAGGCACGCAGGCCACGGTGGTCGCCACGGCGAAGGCATAGGTTTCGGCGCTCCATTCCCCGGTGAGCCACAGGATACCCAAGGGAATGAACAGGTCGGACAATTTGCCGGACACGGTCACCTGGTTCACGGTCAGTGCACGGAACGCATGGGAGTAGGCATACGCGACGAGCTGGGCCAGCCCGCTGAAGGCGACCGCCTTCCAGTCCAGCAGCCAGCCGAGCGGCGCCTCCCAGGAACGCAGGTACGCCGCTGCCGCGCACAGGAACAGGAGCGCGGGCAATGCGTTGTTGAGGAAATTGACCCGGACGATCGACAGGCCCTTGCGTCCGATCTGCTGCCGGTCTATCAGGTTCAGGACGGCCCTGCACAGGGCGGAGGCCCACGCCACCGCCATGACCTCCTGCGCGGAAAAGTTGTTCAATGGACCATGCCCTGTCGAGAAAAGCGCGTGATCCACAGCTCGGAAATGAATCTCTTCGCATCGTCGCCCAGTTCCACCACCCGGTCCCGGGGGGCGTCGCCGATCCTGGAGAGCGCGAAGAGCAGCTCGGCCTGCACGAGGTCGATGAAGGGCCCGACCACGCCTCCGTGCATGAAATTGGCCGACTTGCCCTCGTTGCAGAGGAAGAACTGGTTGCCCTGCGCGTTCACCTGCAGCACGTGCCTGTGCCCGCCGGGGCTCGCGCTGGCGATCATGTCCTGGTGGTTCTCGATCTCGTCGTCGGCCGACGTGGCGGTGAAGATGTAGGCATCGCGCCGGATGGCGCCCAGGTCGGACGTTCCGATGGACCGGTTGCCGGTCGCGCAGAAAATGAGTTCCGCCGTCCTCAAAAGTTCGTGCTTCGGCCCGGTGTGGTAGCCGTGCGCCAGGGCCAGCACCTGGCGGATCGGGTTCGTGTCGTACACGTCGACGCGAACGCCTTTGGCATGCAGGTGCCGGGCAATGCTCGATCCGATCTTCCCGTAGCCCAGTACCAGCGCCCTGCGGCCGGTCAGGATGTTCCCCAGTTCCCGCAGCAGGGCCTCGGCGGAAAACGTGATGGCCTGGCCGACCAGGAAATCCTCCGGCTCCTTGAGCTTGCTCCTGGCCACGGACATGACGGGACAGGGAAACATGGCGCCCCCGCCCGCCCGGATGCTGCGCAGTGCGGCGTCGTACTTCTGGTGTCCGTTCTCGGTGTCCTCGACGATGCCCACCAGTTGCGAGGGAAATGCCTTTTTCAGGGCGGCCAGGATGCTCGAGAAATAGCCCCCGGTATCGATGGCCGCGAAAGGCTCCTCCCCGATCAGGCTGCGCAGGTGCGCAATGAAGCCGAGCGCGTTCTGCTGGATCCTGTCCCGCGTGTAGTGGATCACCGGTACATGCTCCTCGATCACGCGGCAGGTGGGCTCGTGCAGGGAACTGGGCTTGGGAATGACCGCCGCCAGGGGCAGGCGTTCGTGGATGCCGAGGACGAAATTCTCGCTCCCGGGAACGATGTGGGTCACGAGGACCAGCTTGCCCGCCCGCCTGGGAACGCTGCTGTCCAGAACCGCCTGGAAGAATGCTTTGGAATCCATGGCGGATCAGGCGGCCAGGCCGTGGCGGGCAATCTTCTGGCCAAACCTTCGCCGGACACCGCGGAAATCTCCGTCCACTGGCATGGGTGATTTTCCGCGCCGCGGAGAATGGGTTTCGACTCATCCCTCACCAGCAGGTAACGGAAATCGAAATGCATGTGGGCCGGCTCTCCCTTGGCGGGATTTTCGGGAATGGCATGGATGTCGATGTCCAGCGGGATTCCCGCCTTGAGATGCCATGGATGGGGAAAGGTGGCGATGCCCGTTTCTTCCTGGACTTCCCGGATGGCGGCATCGAGAGGCGCCTCGGAGGATTCGACATGGCCGCCGGGCTGGAGCCATCGCTTCAGGTAGGGATGGAACACGAGCAGCACGGTGTCGCGCGAGAGGACGATGCCGCTGGCGGTCACGTGGCCAGGCCATGTCCTGCGCCGGGTGATGTCCCCTCCCTTGTGCAATTGCTCCGTCAGCGGTACCAGCGCACCGGATTCCGACGGATATTCCCGGAGATATTCATCGACGATACACCCCAGATCCGAAGGCACGCCATGGCGCTCATCGTTTTCCAGCCTCTCGTTCATTGGCAGATCAGTTCCAGAATTTGAGCAGCCCTGGAATCTAGCAGGCCGCGGCGCAGGGGCAGCCGATCGCCATTCATATTCCCGGTAAACAAAATTTATGAATATGCCCTTTCGTGGCGGCAGTGCCTGCGGAGAGGACCGAGGCATGCAGCGCCATCACCTCCGGCTCCGCCATCCGGGCCATTCGCGCCGCGGCAGCGGCATTCCGTCGCGTTCTCCTGGCCCGCGCGAAGGCGGCCGCGCACAGTGAAGGCATGGAGAGCACGTCGCATTCTCCGCAGGAGCCCGGAACCATGGCACATCATCCCTTTTGTCTTCCCGCGCGCACGCTGCTGCGCGCAGCCGCCTTCTGCGCCGGCACCCTGCTGGCCGCCACGTCCGCCACCGCGCAGACGGCCGCCCCGGCGCCCCAAGGCGTGGGTACCGCAGCCCGGCCGGGCACGGGCGCATCGGACAAGCAGCACGGCCGCACGCGTGCCGACGTGATCGCGGAACTGGCGTGCGCCCAGGCGTCCGGCGAACTGGAATCCATGGCGCTGCAGGGCTACGGCGTCGAAGGCCGCCCCATCGACCGCAGCGTTCCCGAATGCGCGCAGCAGCGCGTGCTCGCCTCGGGAGACACGGCGCAGCCCCGCTGACCCGCCCCGCCCCCGGGGAGAGCGTCGCGCGGGCCGGCCCGGCGGGCGGACTCAGGCCGGAACGGGCACCAGGAAATCCCGGCTGATGCCCGCGCCCAGGTCGTTCACGCGGTCCAGGAACTGCGTGAGGTAGGCATGCAGCCCGGTGGCCAGGATCTCGTCGATGCGGCCGTAGCGCAAGTCGGCCAGCAGGCGCCCGGCCTTGCGCTGCGTCTCCGCCGACTGGTCGTTGGCGACCACGGCGAGGTTGTCCGCCACCTCGCGCAGGCTGGCGTGCAGCGAGCGCGGCATGTCGGCCCGCAGCATGAGCAGGTCGGCCACGCGCTCGGGCGTGATCACGTCGCGGTACACCTTGCGGTACACCTCGAACGCCGACACGCTGCGCAGGATCGCGCTCCAGTGGTAGAAGTCGAACTCCTGCGGCGCTGCCCGGCCGCGCTCGCGCATCGCCGAGCCGTGGAAGTCGCTCTGCACGGCATGGAATTTCACGTCCAGCAGCCGTGCCGTGTTGTCGGCCCGCTCCAGGAAGGTGCCCAGGCGCAGGAAGTGGAAGGCCTCGTCCTGCAGCATGGTGCCCAGCGTCACGCCCCGCGAGAGGTGCGAGCGGTACTTCACCCATTCGAAGAACGCCCCCGGGTCGCGCTCGAAATCCCGGCCCTGCAGCTGCCGGTGCAGCTCCAGCCAGGTCTGGTTCTGCGTCTCCCATATCTCGGTGGTCAGCGCGCCGCGCACCGCGCGCGCGTTCTCGCGGGCCGCGCGCAGGCAGGAGAGGATGGACGACGGGTTGTCGCCGTCGCGCACCATGAACTCCAGCACGCCCTCGCGCGTGACCTCGCCATGGCGCGCGGTATAGGCCGGGATCAGCTCGCTGATCGACAGCAGCCCCAGCCAGCTCTCCTGCGCCACGTCGGCCGATTGCGGCAGCAGCGAGGTCTCGTAGCTGACGTTCAGCATGCGGGCGGTGTTCTCGGCCCGCTCAGTGTAGCGGGACATCCAGAACAGATGATCGGCAGTACGGCTCAGCATCTCACTTCCCTCCCATCGACTGCGACATGGCCATGGCGCCCGGGGCGCCCAGGGTCTGGGTCATGGCACCCATGGACTGCGACAGGCCCGCGGCGGGCGTGCCGTTGGCGTCGCCGTCGCCCAGCACCCAGGTGTCCTTGGTGCCGCCGCCCTGCGATGAATTGACGACCAGCGAACCCTCCTTCAGCGCCACGCGCGTGAGACCGCCGGCCACCATCTGCACCTTCTGGCCAGAGAGCACGAAGGGCCGCAGGTCGATGTGGCGCGGGGCGATGCCCGATTCCACGTAGGTGGGGCAGCTCGAGAGCGACAGCGTGGGCTGCGCGATGTAGCCGGCCGGGTTCGCCAGCAGCGCGCCGCGGAACTCCTCGATTTCCGCCTTGGTCGCGGCCGGGCCGATCAGCATGCCGTAGCCGCCCGCGCCGTGCACTTCCTTCACCACCAGCTCGTGCAGGTGGTCCAGCACGTACCGCAGGTCGTCCTGCTTGCGGCACATCCAGGTGGGCACGTTCGCCAGGATGGGCTCTTCGCCCAGGTAGAAGCGGATCATCTCCGGCACGTACGGATAGACGGACTTGTCGTCCGCGATGCCCGTGCCCACGGCATTGCAGATCGCCACGTTGCCCGCGCGGTACGCAGCCATGAGGCCGGCGCAGCCCAGCGTGGACGCAGGACGGAAGACCTGCGGATCGAGGAAGTCGTCGTCCACGCGGCGGTAGATCACATCCACGCGCTGCAGCCCGCGCGTGGTGCGCATGTAGACGAAGTTCTCCTTGACGACCAGGTCCTGCCCCTCGACCAGCTCCACGCCCATCTGCTGCGCGAGGAAGGCATGCTCGAAGTACGCGCTGTTGTACATGCCCGGGGTGAGCACCACCACCGTGGGCTCGGCCGCGCCGGCCGGCGCGCTGGCGCGCAGCGTGTCCAGCAGCAGGTCGGGGTAGTGGGCCACGGGCGCCACGCGGTGGCTGCGGAACAGTTCGGGGAAGAGCCGCATCATCATCTTGCGGTTCTCCAGCATGTACGACACGCCCGAGGGCACGCGCAGGTTGTCCTCCAGCACGTAGTAGATGCCGTTGCCCTGCCCGTCCGGCGCGCGCACGATGTCGATGCCGGCGATGTGGGCGTACACGTCGCACGGCACGTCCACGCCCGCCATCTCGGGGCGGAACTGCGCATTGCCCACGATCAGGTCGGACGGCACGATGCCCGCGCGCAGGATGTCCTGGCCATGGTAGATGTCGTGGATGAAGCGGTTGAGCGCCGTCACCCGCTGCACGAGCCCCTGCTGCATGCGCGCCCATTCGTGGGCGGGAATGATGCGGGGGATCAGGTCGAAGGGGATGAGCCGCTCGGTGCCGGCCCCGTTCTCGTCCTTGGCGCCATAGACCGCGAAGGTGATGCCCACGCGGCGGAAGATCATCTCGGCCTCGGCGCGGCGCGCCTGCATCGCCTCGGCCGGCTGGCGCGACAGCCACTGGCCGTAGCGCTGGTAGTGGGGGCGCACATCGCTGCCATCGAAGGGCAGCATCTCGTACATCTCGTCGAACTTCTGCATCAGTGGTGCCTCCTGCAGCCAGCATAGCAAGTTGCAAGCCTGCCAGGCCGCCGGTCGCGCGCCCCGTGCGCGGGGCTTCGCCGGATTCCGCTGTCAGAAAGGATCCGCCACCTCCACGGCGGCCGCGGCCGCGGCCGAGGCCGCGGAAGGCGGCGCATGGTGCCAGTAGCGCCGCGCGGCTTCGCGCTCGCACCGCCAGCGCAGCGGCCGCGCGGACTGCCAGGACCACGCGCCGCAGGAGGGCGAATCCACCAGCCGCGCCCCGCGCTCCGCATAGCGCGCCAGCACGTCCGGCGCCGGGTGCCCGTAGCGGTTGCGGTGGCCCGCCTGCACCACGGCAGTGCGCGGCCGCACGGCGTCCAGCAGCGCCGGGCCAGAGGACGTTCGGCTGCCGTGGTGGGGCACCAGCAGCACGTCGGCCGGCACCAGCGCGCCCCGCGCGGCCAGGGCGGCCTCTTGCGCCCGGCCGATGTCGCCGGCCAGCAGCGCCGACGCGCCGGGCGCCGAGATGCGCAGCACGCAGCTCACCGCATTGGTCCGGTCTTCACGTCCCGCCGGTGCGCCCGTGTCTGCCCCGCCACCGTCCAGTGCGCCCAGGGGCGGATGCAGCACCTCGAAACGCACCCCGTCCCACGTCCACTGCCGGCCCGCCTCGCAGCGGGTGATGACGCGCGCACCCCGAGCCTCCAGCGGATGGCCGGGCTCCAGCGATCCCCACAGGTCCGCGCCCGGGTGCGCGGCCAGCACCGCCGCCGCACCGCCCGTGTGGTCGGTATCGCGATGGCTGAGCATCACCCGGTCCAGCCGCTCGCCACCCGCGCGCAGCAGCGGCACCAGCACCCGGTCGCCGGCATCGCTCTGCATGCCGTAGCGCGGCCCCGCGTCGTAGAGCAGCGCATGGCCGGCCGTGCGCACCAGCACCGCGCTGCCCTGGCCCACGTCGGGCGCCAGCAGCTCGAACTGGCCCGCCCCGGGCCGCGCCGGATGCCACCACAGCACCGGCAGCAGCAGCGGCAGGCCCATCAGGCGCAGCGCCCAGGGCAGACGCATCACCAGCAGCATGCCGCCCGCCATGCCGGCCACGCCCGCCCACAGCGGCGCCGCCGGCAGCGAAACCGTGGCCCAGGGCCAGGCGGCCAGCCACTGCAACCCTTCCGCGAACGGCCGCAGGCAGGCCGCCGCCGCCGACCACAGCGGCGCCCACAGCACACCCAGCAGCGCCAGCGGCGTGACGACCAGCGTCATCCACGGGATCGCCACCAGGTTCGCCGCGAAGCCCACCACCGATATCTGCCCGAACAGCAGCACCGTGAGCGGCGTCAGCGCCAGCGTCACCACCCCCTGCTCGCGCAACAGGGACAGCACGCGTGCGCGCAGGCGTCCGGCCGCGCGCGCGGCCGGCACCACCTCGGGCGGCGTGGCGGCGTCGGACGCGAACAGCACGCCCACCGCCACGAAGCTGAGCCAGAAGCCCGCCTGCAGCAGCGCCCACGGATCGGCCGCCACCACCGCCGCGCAGGCCAGCAGCCAGACCTGCGGCCAGGGCCAGCGCCGCCCCGAAAGCCGCAGCGCGCCGACCACCGCCAGCATGCACACCGTGCGCTGCGCCGGCACCGCCCAGCCGCTGAACAGCGCATACGCCGCCGCCAGCAGCACCCCGCCCGCCAGCGCCGCCCAGGGCGCCGGCACCGCCAGGCACAGCAGCGCCGAGCGCCGCCACAGCCAGCCCACCACTGCCGCGGCGACCCAGGCGAACAGGGTGATGTGCAGCCCGGAAATGCTCACCAGATGCGCCACGCCCGTCGCGCGGAATACGTCCCAGTCGGCCCGGTCGATCGCACGCTGGTCGCCCGTCACCAGGGCCGCCACCACGCCCGCGGCACGCCGCCGGGCCAGGTCCTGCGGATCGGTGTCCGCCCCGGCCACCTGCGGCGGCGCCAGCCGGGCGAGGATGGCATCGCGCACCCGCTGCCGCGCCTGCTCCACCGGGTGCCGCCACCAGGGCGCTGCCTCCAGCCGCACCGGCCACCCGGCGCGGGCGCCCGCCTGCACGGAACCCGTGGCTTGCACGCCCTGCTCCCACAGCCAGAGCTCGGCATCGAAGCCGCCCGGATTGCGCAGGCCGTGCGGGGCGTTGAGGCGCACCGTCATCTCCCACCGTTCGCCCACGCGGGCGGCCGGCACGGGTGGGGAGACAGGTGCCGGCGAGGACGAAGACGGGGCCAGTGCCGCGTCCGGCATGCCCACGGATGCGGCTGCGGCCCGGGCCTTCGTCCGGGTGCCGTCCGCCTGGCGTGCGAACCAGGGTGCCCCGGAAGACCACGACACATCGACCAGCGGCGGCAGCCGCACGGGCCGGCCGGGCGCATGGCGTGCGCCGGCACCGCCCTCCGCCTCCGGGCGGTCCTTCCGGCCGCCGCGCTGCGGGCGCAGTCCCCCGGAACGCGGCCGGCCGCCACCCTGCTCCGCGAGCCACGCCGACTCCACCTCCAGCCGCAGGCGCACGCCCGCGTCGGTGGGTTGCGGCATCGCCGCCACCACCGCGACGATGCGCAGATCGCGCCCCTCCAGGGCCGGGTCCAGCGCATCCGACAGATAGGCGCCAGCGCGCAGGCCGCAGACCGCGAACGCCGCCAGCGCCATGGCGCAGAAGGCCAGCCATTGCGGTGCGGAAGCCGGCAGTGCATGGGCCGCCGGCCCGCGCCGCCGCCGGCCCAGGCGCCGGGCCAGCACCACCGCGGCCACGCCCGCCAGCAGCAGTGCCGCATACACGCGCGCCGGCCAGAGCGCGGGCTGCATCAGCTGCAGCAACGCACCGGCAATGCTGCCCAGCAGCAGGGCGGGCCAGAGCCAGCCTCCGGCCTCGACGACGGGGCTGGATGGCGGGGCAGGCGCAGAAGGAGGGACGGGCGGCGTGGCGGAGGAAGCGGGCCGGCTCATGGGGCCCTGATGCTAGGGCCGGCAACAGGCCGCGGACTGCGAGAAAACGGCATGCAGGGCATGCCGATCCGTGAGGCAGGGGCGACGCCCTGCGGGGCCCGTGACCGTTATTGCACTGCGATCAGCAGCCACCCCGGCCGCCACCACCGCGCCCTGCGCCGCGCAGGATACGGAGGACCATGCCATTGCCTGCGAGGCGTCCGGGCCACCTCGACGCTCCACAGGCGCCCGTCATTGAAGAAGGTGAAACGCACCGTCCGGGGAGCTGCCAGCACGGCGTTCGCGAAGATGGCCGGCGTATAGGGCGCGGACAGTTCGACAGCGTCCAGCACCCGTCCGTCCCGCGCAATCCAATGGACATGCAGCGCCTCTTCGTAAGGCGTGTTTTCCGTGGTGAAGACAAGATAGCCGTCAACAGCCTCGAACTGGGCCTCCATCACGGCACCCGGCAGGTCGAGGAGAATGTCCCCGTCCTCGCGATGCCGCAGGCAGAGCCGGGGGGGAGTTGCGTCGCTGGTGGTATTGCATTCCACAGAGAACGCAGACGATGGCTGGAGAGCCTGCATCAGAACACCCAGTCAAAAGACACATCCGCTCCCAGTGCTCCCAGGGCGCCCCCCACAAACACACCGAGCGTGACGCAGACAGGTGCACCCGGCCCGCATGCCAGCCCGGCAAGAGCACCTCCAGCAGCACCGCCGGCAAACCCGCCTCCGACCACGGCTCCCTCCTTTGCCACCGCACGGGCCTTGTCGTCCGCCACGGCAACGTTGTAGACCGCTGCCCCCAGGGATACGAAAACCAGGCCGCGGCCCAGAGTGGTATAGCGCCGTGCCGCCGCATTGACCGAGGGCCTGGGACGACCGGAACTATCAATGATTTCCAGATAGACAAGATTGCGCTCATTGGTCGCCAGTTGCGCAAAGGGCTTGCCGAACTTGTCTTTCGCATACTTTTCGGTCAGAGCATCGAGACTCAAACCGACCTTCTTCAGCTGGATCGCCTTCGCCCGCCCTATGTCGCTGGAGCGCAAGCGCTGCACCTCCAGAATTTCATTGCGGATCGACTGCACCTGTGTTGCAGCCTCCTGCGGACTCAAGGCACCGGACGCCACACGCGCCCGATACTCTTGGGAAAGCCTTCTGGTTTGCTCGATATAGCTCTGGCGTACTCGCCCATCCTTCAGAAATCGCTGCGCAAAGTTCGCGCATGCCGACTCCAACTGCGATAGCGCGGTTTCGAGCGTGGCGTTGTTCCGATGCTCATCCTGCATGCTCTATCTCCCCATCGTTGATAACGCTGAGGATTTCATGGAGGAACGCTTTGCTTGGCAAGTTAGAGACACAAACTGTTTCACTGCGTGCCAACGCCCTGCTTCAGGAAAACGCCCTCCACAGCCCGGTGCCGAGAAACCACGGGTTGAGCACGCTGGACTCCAGCCGGAGGGTGTCGAAATCCGTCACCTCGGCAAGCAGCCTGTGCCTGGCGCCCGAGTTGTCGAAGATGTAGGCACGGTGCGCCACCTCGCAGGCCTCGGTCATCAGCGCGATGGACTTGTGGTACCGGTCGATGACCTTGTCCTCGGGCACCGGATGGCCGCCCTGCAGCACGCGCCGCCGCACCCGGTCGATGTTGATGGCGGGGTCGTCGGTCGCCACGAAGTACAGATAGACCCGGTAGCCCCGCGCACGGGTTTCGCGCATGAAGTCGATCTTCGAGCGGTGCGACATGACGGTCTCGAACGTGAAGGTACGGCCTTCGTCCCGCAGTTCCCGGCGCACGGCCTCGGCCAGCGTGGCGGCCAGGTAGGAGTCCCAGGGCCCGGGCATCCGGAGGGTCAATTCACCGTCTAGCGTGATTCCGGCCAGCAGGGCCGGCATGTCCAGCCGCCGCCCCAGGCCGAATGTCTGGAAGCTGCCGCGGATCCGCTCCAGCACCGCCGGGGGCTCGCCCGTCACGCCGAGTTCCCGCAACGCCAGGCAGCCGCCGGAGGCGTGGAGTGCCTTCTCGATCTCGTCGGCGTTCACGAAGGCGCCGATCCATTGGGGCTTGAGTTCGGACTGGAGGGTGCTCTTGCCGGATCCGTTGGGCCCTGCGAGGACGCGCAGGCGCGGTTGGGCCGGTTGGGCCAGGGCAGGCCTGGCCGCCCGCCGGACGTCAGCTGCCCCGAGAGACACGCTTGAGGACCGTGCCCGGCTTGACGCGCTTGCCCACCGGAAGGTCTTTGATGACGGTGACGCTGCCGTCGATCCGGCGCTCGACGACCTGGCCGGAAGCGGTCTTCACAATGGCAGCCCCCGTCGCCCTGAGCGCGGCCCGGTAGGCCTCATGGCCCGCCTTGGGGGCCACCTCGGGAATGCGCCGCTCGGCGATCTGCATTCCCCTTTCGGTCGGAATGGTTCGCTGGGTAGGGGAGGACATGGGAGATGCGGGAAAACGTGTCTCCGCCAGTCTATCAGGGCCCCCCGGAAGCCGCTTTCCCGCGCGGCGCGAAGGGCCACGGGGAGGCATCCCGCCTCCCGCCATCCCAGGAGAAGCTCCCGTGAAGATCGAAGGCCAATGCCACTGCCCCGGGCGCCCCGAAAAGGCAGATCCGGACCCGGCGGCGCCTTGCCTGGGTGCCGTCTCCCGACAGGGTGGACAGCTTCGACGGGCAGCCCTGAGGGGAGCCGCTCGGGCGCTGTACCATTCCTTTTTTCCTCCCAACCATCCTCCCTTCACCACCATGAGCATCTACGACAAACTCGCCGCCCTGAACATCACCCTCCCGCCCGTCGCCACGCCGGCCGCGGCCTATGTGCCCTATGTGCAGACGGGCAACCTCGTCTTCCTCAGCGGCCACATCGCTCGCAAGGACGGCAAGCCGTGGGTGGGGCAGTTCGGCCGCGACATCGCGACGGAAGACGGCAAGGCCGCGGCACGCGCCGTGGCGATCGACCTGATGGGCACGCTGCATGCGGCCACGGGCGGTGACCTGAACCGCGTGCAGCGCATCGTGAAGGTGATGAGCCTGGTGAACTCCACGGGCGACTTCACCGAGCAGCACCTGGTGACCAACGGCGCCAGCGAGCTGCTGGGCGAAGTGTTCGGCGACAAGGGCAAGCACGCGCGCAGCGCCTTCGGCGTGGCGCAGATCCCCATGGGTGCCTGCGTGGAGATCGAGCTGATCGCCGAACTGGCCTGAGCGCCGAGGACGCCGTGAGCGCCACCGCAGCCCCTTCCGCCAACCCGCCTGCACCGGCCTCGGCCGGGGAGCCGCCGCTGGTGCTCTCCATCCAGTCGCATGTCGCCTTCGGGCACGTGGGCAACGACGCGGCCATGCTGCCGCTGCAACTGCTGGGCATCCAGCCGGTGGCCGTGCATACGGTGCAGTTCTCCAACCACACGGGCTACGGCGAGTTCAAGGGGCAGGTCTTCCCGCCCGCGCACATCGGCGACGTGCTCGATGGCCTGCGTGCGCGCGGCGTGCTGGCACGCTGCACGGCGGTGCTCTCGGGCTACCTGGGCGATGCCGGCGTGGGCGAGGCCATCCTGGCCGCGGTGCAGGAGATCCGGGCCGTTCGCCCGGGCCTGCGCTACCTGTGCGATCCGGTGATGGGCGACGTGGGCCGCGGCGTGTTCGTGCGCCCGGGCATCCCGGAATTCCTGCGCCGCCGCGCGCTGGCGCAGGCCAGCATCATCACCCCCAACCAGTACGAATTCGAGTTGCTGCACGGCGCGCCGCTGGCCTCGGTGGACGAGGCGGTGGCCGCCGCGCGCGCGCTGCTGGGCGATGCCGCCGGAACAGGCCCTTCGCTCATCGTGGTGACCAGCCTGCGCACGCCGGACCTGCCGGACGACCGGCTGGCCACGCTGGCCGTCACGGAGGAGGCCGCCTGGCTGGTGCGCACGCCGTTCATCGACCTGCAGCCCCTGCCCAATGGCATGGGCGACGTGTTCTCGGCCGTTCTGCTGGGCCACCTGCTGCGCGGCGCATCGACGCCGGACGCGGTGTCGAGCGCGGTCAGCAGCCTGTACGCGCTGGTGTCGCGCACCGCGCCGGGCCAGCGCGACCTGCCCCTGGTGGCCTGCCGCGAGCAGATCGCGCAGCCGTCGGAGCGTTTCGCCGCCGAGATGGTGGGCGCCCCGACGCGGCCCTGAGACAGAGTTCCGGCCGCGGCCCGGATCAGGCCGCCAGCGTGCGCGGCCCGCCCCGCACGGGCTGCTGCAGCGCCGCGCCGGCAGCCCCCGGCAGGGCGCGCAGCTTGAACACCGACACCGTGCGCGCCAGTTGTTCGGCCTGCTCGCGCAGGCTCTGGGCCGCGGCGGCGCTTTCCTCCACCAACGCGGCGTTCTGCTGCGTCATCTGGTCCAGCCGTCCCACGGATGCGTTCACCTGACCGATGCCCGCGCTCTGCTCGGAAGCCGCGGCGGTGATCTCGCCGATCATGTCGTTCACGTGCTGCACCGAGCGCACGATGTCCTGCATGGTGGCGCCGGCATCCTGCACCAGCCGGCTGCCGGCCTCCACCCGCTCCACCGAGGTCCCGATCAGTTGCTTGATCTCCCGCGCGGCGGTGGCGCTGCGCTGCGCCAGAGCGCGCACCTCGCCCGCCACCACGGCGAAGCCCCGGCCCTGCTCACCCGCGCGGGCGGCTTCCACGGCCGCGTTCAGGGCCAGGATGTTGGTCTGGAAGGCGATGCCGTCGATCACGCCGATGATCTCGGCGATGCGGCGGCTGCTCTGGTGGATGTCATCCATGGTGGATACCACCTGGGTGACCACCTCGCCGCCGCGCTGCGCCACGCTGCGGGCACTGGCCGCCAGCCCGCTGGCCTGCTGCGCGCTGCCCGCGCTCTGCTGCAGGGTGCTGGTGAACTGCTCCATGGCCGCTGCCGTCTCCTGCAGGCTGCTGGAGGTCTGCTCGGTGCGCACGGACAGGTCATGGTTGCCCGTGGCGATTTCGGCGCTGGCGATGGCGATGCTGTCCGTACTCCGGCGCACCTGCTGCACCACGCCGGAGAGCGCATCGCCCATGGCACCGAGCGATCGCAGCAGTTCGCCGAACTCGTCGCCGCCGCCCCGCGGCACGGGCGAGGCGAGATCCCCGGCGGCGATGCGCGCCGCTGCCGCATTGGCTTCCGCCAGCGGTCTCTGGATGCCGCGGATCAGCACCACGCCGCCGGCCACGATACCTGCCAGCAGCAGCGCCAGCGCAACGGCCGCACCCAGCAGGATGCGCTGCAGCGATGCGGCCGTGCGGTCGCGCAGCGCATCGGCGGCCTCGGTCTGCGACTGCGCGAAATCCCGCAGGAGCTGCAGGTAGGCCGCCACCGCCGGTTGATAGCGCTGCAGCACCAGGGCCCGCGCCTCGTCCCGCCTGCCGGCGGCCGACAGCCGGCTGGCCTCGCCGCGCAGATCCAGCGTGGCCTGGCGCGCGGCGGCGATCTTCGCCATGCGGGCCTTGTCCTGCGCGGACAGGTCCATGGCGGCGAGGGTCTTCTGGGTTTCCGAAATGCGCGCGGAAGTGGCCGCGATCGGCTCCTTGAATTGCGCCTCCAGCAGGGGATCGGCGGCGAGAGCCACCGCCAGGGTGCGGGCCGCATTGGTCTCCGTCAGGCCAGCCCAGCGCAGGGCCGCCTGGGTGCGCTGCTCCATTTCGTCGCGCGCGGCATCGGCCTGGGCCTGCTCGCGCTGGTAGTGCGCGCCGGCCACGCCGAGCACCGCGGACAGCATGAGCACCAGCACGGTCACCGTGATCCAGAGCTTGTGGACGACACCCAATGATCGGTGCATGGCGGACTCCTTTCCTTGCCGGGCGGATCCCGCCCGGGACGACTGAAGCCATCGTGCATGAAGCAACGTGCGGGAGGCTCGGTGTTTACACCAGAGGGCGGCGGATGCGCCCGCGGAATCAGAAGGTTTCCCAGTCGTCGTCGCTCTGGCTGGCCTTGCGCGACGGCGCGGGAGGCCGCGGCGCGGAGGCCGGCGGGGCGGAGGCCGGCGGGGCGGAGGCTCCCGCCGGAGGGCGGCCGGGCAGCGCAGGCGCCTTCCCGCCGGCGGCCCCGACGGTGGCCGGCGGGCGGGGCCGGACGGGCGCGGCCACGGCAGCCCGCGCGGGCGCCTGGGGGGCAGGAACGGCGGCGGGCGGCACCGCTTTGGCGATGGGCGGCGCAACGGGTGCGGCGGCGGCAGGCATGCCGGCCGCGCTGCCGTCGCGCAGCCGGAATGCGGACACCACCTCGGCCAGCATGGCCGCCTGCGTCTTGAGCGAGCCGGCGGCAGCCGCGGCCTCCTCGACCAGGGCGGCGTTCTGCTGCGTCACCTGGTCCATCTGCCCGATCGCCTGGCTGACCTGCTCGATGCCCGAACTCTGCTCCGCGCTCGCGGCGCTGATCTCGCCCATGATGTCCGCCACGCGCCGGATGCTGTCCACCACCGTTTCCATGGTGCGTCCGGCCTGCGCGACCTGCTGGGAACCTTCGTCCACCTTGGCCACGGAATCGCCGATCAGCGTCTTGATGTCCTTGGCGGCCTCGGCGCTGCGCCCCGCGAGCGCACGGACTTCCCCCGCCACCACGGCGAAACCGCGGCCCTGCTCGCCGGCGCGCGCCGCCTCCACGGCCGCGTTCAACGCCAGGATGTTGGTCTGGAAAGCGATGCCGTCGATCACCCCGATGATGTCCGCGATGCGGCGCGAGGAAGCGTCGATGGCGCCCATGGTCTGCACGACGCCGGCCACCACCTGCCCGCCCTCGCCCGCCATCTGCGAGGCATGGGCCGCGAGCTGGTTGGCCTGCCGGGCGCTGTCGGCGTTCTGGCGTACGGCACTGGTGAGCTGCTCGATCGAAGCGGCCGTCTGCTGCAGGGCGCTCGCCTGCCGCTCGGTCCGCGCGGACAGGTCCTGGTTGCCCGCATCGATTTCCCGCGCGGCGATGGCGATGCTGTCGGCCCCCTGGCGCACGCGGCCCGTGACCTGGGCCAGGTTGTCGTTCATCTGGCGCAGGGCATCCAGCACCTGGCCGGTCTCGTCGCGCCCGCCGGCGGCGATGGCACTCGTGAGGTCGTTGTCCGCCACGGCGCGCGCGACACGCACCGCCTCGCCGAGCGGTCGCGTGATGCCGCGCGTGATCCACCAGCCCAGCCCCCCGCCCAGGATCAGGGCCAGCACGGTGGCGATCGCCACGGCGGAGCGGGTCTCCGCGTAGCCGGATTCCACCTGCCCCAGGGAGGCATCGATGTTCTCACGCTGCATGTTCAGCAGCTTCTGGACAGCTTCGAGGAACTGCGCCGTGATGGGCTGGAACTCCTGCGTGAACAGGCGCTGCGCATCTTCCAACCGCCCCTCGCGTTTGGCCTTGTAGATCGCATCGCGACTTGTCAGGTAGTTCGTGCGCGCCTTCTGGATGTCGGCCATCAAGGCCTTCTCCTGGTCGGCCTGCAGGAGCGCCTCGATGCGCTTGAGCATGTCCGCCGACTGCCGCGAAGAGGCAGCGGCCTCCTCCGCGAACGCGTCGTTCAGGGAGGTATCGCTGCTGCGGGCCACGGCCTTGGTCCGCTGCACGCTCGTATGGATGTTGCGGGCCCAGTCGCTGATCAGCCGTTCCTTGACGAGCGACTCCGAAGCGACTCCCTTCACGGAACGGACCGTCTCCCCCATGTTGGTCAGGCCCAGCATGTTCATCACGAACATGACGAGCAGGATGAGCGCGAATCCCAGCGCGAGCCGGGTGGCGATTTTCAGATCTTTCACGGTAAGGGTGCTCCTGGCGCGCATCTAGGCAATGCACGACCCGGCAGCCGCCTTCTTCGATGGCCGTGCCGGCAGATAGTGCATTGATACAAGCGGAAACACCACTCCGCATAAACACCATGTTCCTGTCGCGATGCGGCGGCGCAACAAAAAAGGGCCGCCATGCCCTGGCGGCCCCTCCGGCAGCTGTGTTCGCCAGGCTTTACTCGACGCGCTGCACGGCGTTCGGCTTGAAGCCCAGATCCGCCGCCTTGCCCTTGCGCCCGCGCGGGAAGCGCGCATTGTTGAGGCTGCGGATCTCCAGCGTCTCGTCGCGCTCCTTGCCGCCGCGGCCCACGCCTGCGATGCGCACGCTGCGCGTGTACGCCGCGGCACCCGCCAGCGTATCCTTGGGCTCGAGGTCGATGAGCATCAGGCCGCGGCCGCCATTGGCCATCTGCTTGAGCTCGGTGATCTCGAAAGTCAGGATGCGTCCGCCCGCCGAGGCGCAGCACACGTGGGTCGCCGGGGCGAGCGGCTGGCTGCCGCTGGTGAACGCCGCGTGCGACGGCCGGCAGAGCTGCTCGCCCTCGCCCAGCGAGACGAATGCCTTGCCACCCCGGTTGCGCGCCGTCATGTGCTCCACGGCCGCGATGAAGCCGTAGCCGCCCGAGCCGGCGAGCAGCAGCGCCGCGTTCGCGGGGCCGGCGAAATAATGCACCGGCTGCGTGCCGGCCTCCAGGTCGATCAGCGTGGTGATGGGCTGCCCGTCCCCGCGCGCGCCGGGCAGTTGCGAAACGGCCACGGAATACACGCGACCATTGCTGCCGAAGGCGATGAGCGTATCGACGGTGCGGCACTCGAAGGTGCCGTAGAGCGCGTCGCCGGACTTGAAGGCGAAGGTGCCGGCGTCGTGCCCGTGGCCCTGGCGCGCGCGCACCCAGCCCTTCTGCGAAACCACCACCGTCACGGGCTCATCGACCACCTTCACCTCGGCCGTGGCGCGCTTGTCGGCCTGGATGAGGGTGCGGCGCGCGTCGGCGAACTGCTTCGCGTCCGCCTCGATCTCCTTGACCATGAGGCGGCGCAGCGAGGCAGGGTTGGCGAGGATGTCCTCGAGCTTGCCCTGTTCCTCGCGCAGTTCCTTGAGTTCCTGCTCGATCTTGATGGCTTCGAGCCGCGCGAGCTGGCGCAGGCGGATTTCCAGGATGTCCTCGGCCTGCCGGTCCGACAGGCGGAAGCGCTCGATCAGCGCGGCCTTGGGCTCGTCGCTCGCGCGGATGATGGCGATCACCTCGTCGATGTTGAGCAGCACGGTCTGCCGCCCCTCGAGGATGTGGATGCGGTCCAGCACCTTGGCGAGGCGATGCTGGCTGCGCCGCGTGATGGTCTGCTGGCGGAAGGCGATCCACTCCTCCAGCATGCGCCGCAGCGACTTCTGCACGGGCTTGCCGTCCAGGCCCACCATGGTCAGGTTGATGGGCGCGGAGGTCTCCAGGCTGGTGTGCGCCAGCAGCGTGGTGATCAGCTCCTGCTGCGGCACCCTGCCCGTCTTGGGCTCGAACACGATGCGCACGGGCGCGTCCTTGCTCGACTCGTCGCGCACCACGTCCAGCACGCCCAGCACCGTGGCCTTGAGCTGCGTCTGCTCCTGCGAGAGCGCCTTCTTGCCGGCCTTCACCTTGGGATTGGTGAGCTCCTCGATCTCTTCCAGCACCTTCTGCGCGGAGACGCCGGGCGGCAGTTCGGTCACCACCATCTGCCACTGGCCGCGCGCCAGGTCCTCGATTTTCCAGCGCGCGCGCACCTTGAGGCTGCCGCGCCCCGTGCGGTAGGCGTCCTGGATGTCGCCCGGGCTGCTGATGATCTGGCCGCCGCCCGGATAGTCCGGGCCCGGCACCAGCGCGGCCAGCTCCTCGTCGGCGAGCTTCGGGTTCTTCACCAGCGCCACGCAGGCGTCGGCGATCTCGCGCAGGTTGTGGCTCGGGATCTCGGTGGCCAGGCCCACGGCGATGCCGCTCGCGCCGTTGAGCAGCGCGAACGGCAGGCGCGCGGGCAACTGGCGCGGCTCCTCGGTGGAGCCGTCGTAGTTGGGCACGAAATCGACCGTGCCCTGGTCGATCTCGTCGAGCAGCAGGCTGGCGATGCGCGTGAGCCGCGCCTCCGTGTAGCGCATGGCCGCGGCGCCGTCGCCGTCGCGGCTGCCGAAGTTGCCCTGGCCGTCGATGAGCGGATAACGCTGACTGAAATCCTGCGCGAGCCGCACCAGCGCGTCGTAGGCCGACTGGTCGCCGTGCGGATGGAAGCGGCCCAGCACGTCGCCGACCACGCGGGCGCTTTTCACGGGCTTGGCCGGCACGTTGCGGGTCGGCCCGCCGTAGGCCAGGCCCATGCGTTCCATCGCGAAGAGGATGCGGCGCTGCACCGGCTTCATGCCGTCGCACACGTCCGGCAGCGCGCGGCCCTTCACCACGGAGAGCGCGTACTCCAGGTAGGCGCGCTGCGCGTAGCCGGCCAGGCCCAGGTGGTCGCCGGACTCGGGCTGGGAGAAGTCGAGGGTGGGTTGGTCGTTGTCGCTCATGCGTCGGAAAGAATGGAAAGAGGAACGCGGCGGAGGGTGCGCCGCGGTGTCGTTCGAAAGATCAGGGCGCGCCCTGGACCACGGGCGCCGCCAGCTCCATGCGCACCCGGCCGGCCGCGGCGCCGCGCCCCGCCGCCACGGGCACCGGGGCGACCGCCGCGGGCTTGAGCAGGGCGTAGAGCCCCAGCACGCTCTTCACGTAGTTCTGCGTCTCGCGGTAGGCGGGAATGCGGCGGCCGGCGCGCTGCACGGCGCCCTCGCCCGCGTTGTAGGCCGCCAGGGCCAGGTCCAGCCGGCCCTCGAAAAGATCGATCAGGTGCCTCAGGTAGCGCGCGCCGGCCGCGATGTTCGTGCCCGGATCGGTGAGCTTCTGCTCCACCGAACGCCTGGCCTCGCGCGCCACGCCGAAGCGTTCGGCCGTGGCCGGCATCACCTGCATGAGCCCCACCGCGCCGCGCGGCGACACCGCCTGCGGATCGAACCCCGATTCGGTCGCGATCACGGCCTGCAGCAGTTCGTAGTCGAGCCCGTGGCGGTTCGCCGAGGCGCGCAGGAAATGCTTCACGCGCTTGACCTCGGGCGCGATGTCGAAATAGGCCAGGCGCCGCGCGCCCTCCGGCGTGGCCCCCGGCGCCATGCCGGGCGGCACGAGGCCCGTGCCCGCGGAGCGTCCGTCCCTGGTGGAGTCGAACACGTCGCCGCGGAAGAACAGGCTGTAGCGCTCGTCGATGCGCTCGGCCGCGAAATGCGTCACGCCGCGCTCGTCCACGTAGGCCCAGAGATCCGCATGGGCGGATTGCAGCGGCAGCCACAGGGCGAGCCCCAGCGCGGCCATCCGCGCTCCCGCCGCCAGCTGCTGCCGCAGCCGGACCACCGCCGTGCCATCCGCCACGCGCCACGCCGCCATGGCTCAGATATCCACTTCCACGGCGTCGCCGTGCAGTTCCATCAGCTCGCGCCGCGCGGCCGCCTCTCCCTTGCCCATGAGCTTGGTGATGAGGCCCTCGGTTTCGGCGAAGCCCAGGTCGCCCAGCTGCACGGGCAGCAGGCGGCGGGTGTCGGGGTTGAGCGTGGTCTCCCAGAGCTGCTCGGCGTTCATCTCGCCCAGCCCCTTGAAGCGGCTGATCTGGCACTTCTCGCGCGCCACGCCATCCTTGGCGCATTTGTCGAGGATGGCCTCCAGCTCGCCGTCGTCCAGCGCATAGACCTTCGAGGCCGGCTTCTTGCCGCGCGCCGGCACGTCCACGCGGTAGAGCGGCGGGCGCGCCACGTAGATGTGGCCCGCCTCGATCAGCTTGGGGAAGTGGCGGAAGAACAGCGTGAGCAGCAGCACCTGGATGTGCGAGCCGTCCACGTCGGCGTCCGACAGGATGCAGACCTTGCCATAGCGCAGGCCGGAGAGGTCCGGCGTGTCGTTCGGGCCGTGCGGGTCCACGCCCAGCGCCACGGAGATGTCGTGGATCTCGGTGTTGGCGAACAACCGGTCGCGGTCCACCTCCCAGGTGTTGAGCACCTTGCCGCGCAGCGGCAGCACGGCCTGGCATTCCTTGTCGCGGCCCATCTTGGCGCTGCCGCCGGCGGAGTCGCCCTCCACCAGGAATACCTCGTTGTGCGACAGGTCGCGGCTTTCGCAGTCGGTGAGCTTGCCCGGCAGCACGGCCACGCCGGAGCCCTTCTTCTTCTCGACCTTCTGCCCGGCCTTCTGGCGGGTCTGCGCGGCCTTGATGGCGAGTTCGGCGAGCTTGCGCCCGTAGTCCACGTGCTGGTGCAGCCACAGCTCGAGCGCGGGCCGCACGTAGCTCGACACCAGCCGGACGGCATCGCGCGAATTGAGTTTTTCCTTCACCTGGCCCTGGAACTGCGGATCCAGCACCTTGGCCGAGAGCACGTACGAGGCGCGGGCGAACACGTCCTCGGGCAGCAGCTTCACGCCCTTGGGCAGCAGCGAGTGCAGCTCGATGAAGCTCTTCACAGCCTGGAACAGGCCGTCGCGCAGGCCCGCGTCGTGCGTGCCGCCCGCGCTGGTGGGAATCAGGTTGACGTAGCTCTCGCGCACGGGCGCGCCCTCGTCGGTGAAGCCCACGCACCATGCGGCGCCCTCGCCTTCGGCGAAGCTCTCGTTGTGCCGGTCGGCATAGCCCTCGCCCTCGAAGAGCGGGATCACCGGGTCGGCCGGCAGGCTCTGGCCCAGGTAGTCGCGCAGGCCGCCCTTGTATTGCCAGGTCTGCGTCTCCTTCGTCTTCTCGTTGACCAGCGACACCGTCACGCCCGGCATCAGCACGGCCTTGCTGCGCAGCAGGTGGACCAGCTCGCCCATCGGCAGCGCGGTGGATTCGAAATACCTGCCGTCCGGCCAGACACGCACCGTGGTGCCCTGGCGGCGCTCGCCCGCGGCCAGGGGCCGGGCCGTGAGCGGCTCGGTGACGTCGCCGCCCTCGAACACGAGGCGCGCGATCTGTCCGTCGCGGTGGGTCGTGGCCTCCAGGCGCAATGCCAGGGCGTTGGTGACCGAGACACCCACGCCGTGCAGGCCGCCCGAGAAGCTGTAGGCGCCGCCCTTGCCCTTGTCGAACTTGCCGCCCGCGTGCAGCCGCGTGAAGACCAGCTCGATCACCGGGGCCTTTTCCTCGGGGTGCAGGCCGAACGGAATGCCGCGCCCGTCGTCCTCGATGCCGACGGAGCCGTCGGCGAACAGGGTGACCTTGATGCGCTTGCCGTGCCCGGCCAGGGCCTCGTCGGCGGCATTGTCGAGCACTTCCTGGATGATGTGCAGCGGGTTGTCGGTGCGCGTGTACATGCCCGGCCGCTGCTTCACGGGCTCCAGGCCCTTGAGCACGCGGATCGAACCTTCGGAATAGTCGCTGGGCGAAACGGAAGAGGGTTTGGCTGCCATGGGCGCGGATTGTAGTGCGGTGTGCCCGGCGGTACTGGATGGAAAGACAGCCACCCGCCTGCCACGCGGGTTAACCCGCATTTCCCGGCAAGCGCCGGCGGACGCTTTTGGCTACATTCACCGGATGTCCTCCGAAAACCCGAAGCTCTCCATGGCGCAGGTCCTGGCCTGCGGCGCGGCCGTCGTCACGCTCTCCATGGGCATACGCCACGGCTTCGGCCTGTGGCTGCAGCCGATCACGCAGGACATGGGCTGGACCCGCCAGACCTTCGCGCTCGCGCTCGCCGTGCAGAACATCGCCTGGGGCCTGTTCGGCATCTTCGCGGGCATGGCGGCCGACCGCTTCGGAGCGTTCCGCGTGCTGATCGCCGGGGCGGTGCTGTATGCCTTCGGGCTGGCCGGCATGGCGCTGTCGCCCACGCCCCTGCTGTTCGCCCTCACGGCCGGCGTGCTGATCGGCGCGGCCCAGGCGGGCACCACCTATGCCGTGATCTACGGCGTGCTGGGCCGCCAGATCGCGCCCGAGAAGCGCTCCTGGGCCATGGGCGTGGCCGCGGCCGCCGGCTCGTTCGGGCAGTTCCTGATGGTGCCCGTCGAGGGCCAGTTGATCGCCCGCCTGGGATGGCAGGAATCGCTGCTCGCCCTCTCGGCCATGGTGCTGCTCATCGTGCCGCTGGCCTTCGGCCTGCGCGAGCCGGGCTTCGGCCGCCGGGCGGCAGGCGCCCCCGCCGCGCCGCGCAGCCAGACGGTGGGAGAGGCCCTGTCCGAAGCGCTGCGCTATCCCAGCTTCCTGCTGCTCACGGCCGGGTACTTCGTGTGCGGGTTCCAGGTGGTGTTCATCGGCGTGCACATGCCCAGCTACCTCAAGGACCACGGCCTCTCGCCCCAGGTGGCGAGCTACGCGCTGGCCCTGATCGGCCTCTTCAACGTCTTCGGCACCTACATCGCCGGCACCCTCGGCCAGCGCATGGCGCGCCGGCACATCCTGGCCTTCATCTATTTCGCCCGCGCCGTGGCGATCACCGTGTTCCTGCTCGCGCCGCTCACCCCCGTCTCGGTGTACGTGTTTTCCGCGGTCATCGGGTTCCTGTGGCTGTCCACCGTGCCGCCCACCAACGCCACGGTGGCACAGATCTTCGGTGTGCAGCACCTCTCGATGCTGGGCGGGTTCGTGTTCTTCAGCCACCAGATCGGCAGCTTCCTGGGCGTCTGGCTGGGCGGCTACCTCTACGACCGCACTGGCAGCTACGACGTGGTCTGGTACCTCGCCATCGCCTTGGGGCTGGTGGCCGGCCTCATCAACCTGCCGGTGCGCGAAACGCCGATCACGCGCGCCCCGGTCCGGACGGGCGCCGCCGCCTGAGGCAGGGCATGCGCATGGCCTCCACCCCCCTGGCCGCCCCCTCCCCCCGGCGCCCCGGCTGGAAGCGGTGGCTGCCCTGGGCCATCGCGGCCGCCGCGGTGCTGTCCGCCGCTTTCGCGCTCTATGCGGAACCCGGCTTCGTGGTGATGATGGCGGACCAGGTCTGGTCCTGTTTCTGAACTCCCGCCGCGGCGCGTCCGACCGTGGCTCCTCCCGCGCTCCTTCCTTGATGCACAGTCCAGGCCCGCCAACGAATATCGCGATGCACGGCCAGGACGCGCCGTCCGGGTGGATCACGCGCTGGGCCCACCTGGTGCCGCCGCGCGGCCATGTACTGGACGTGGCCTGCGGCGGCGGCCGGCACCTGCGCTGGTTCCACGCGCGCGGCCATGCCGTGAGCGGCGTGGACCGGTCCGCCGACGCGATCGCCTCGCTCGCGCCGCTGGGCGAACTCGTCCACGCGGACATCGAACAGGGCCCCTGGCCCTTCGCCGGCCGCTGCTTCGATGCCGTGGTGGTGACCAATTACCTCTGGCGCCCCCTGCTGCCCGCCATCGCGGCCAGCGTCGCGCCCGGCGGTGTGCTGCTCTACGAGACCTTCGCGCGCGGCAACGGCACCGTGGGCCGCCCGTCGCGGCCGGACTTTCTGCTCGAACCGGGGGAACTGCTGGGCGCCTGCGCGGGTCTGAGGGTGGTGGCCTACGAGGACGGCTTCCTGCCGTCGCCGGAACGGTTCGTGCAACGCCTCGCGGCCGTCCGGGAAGCACCCGGGGCCGGACCACCCCGCCATCCCCTCGTACCGCCACCCTCCGGTTAACCCCCGGGCGGGCCGGTTACACACTCGTTAGAATGCTCTTTTACCGTTTTCCTTCGTGGACATGACCTCTTCCAGCGCCACCCTCACCGGCAGCATCGTCGCCCTCGTCACCCCCATGCACGAGGACGGCAGCGTGGACTACCCCACCCTGCGCAAGCTGATCGACTGGCATGTCGCCGAAGGGACCGACTGCATCGGCGTGGTGGGCACCACCGGCGAATCGCCCACCGTCAACGTCGAGGAGCACTGCGAGATCATCCGCGTGGCCGTCGAGCAGGCCGCCAGGCGCGTGCCGATCATGGCCGGCTGCGGCGCCAACTCCACGGCCGAGGCCATCGAACTGGCCCGCTTCGCCAAGAAGGTGGGCGCGGACAGCCAGCTCCAGGTCGTTCCCTACTACAACAAGCCCACGCAGGAAGGGCAGTACCAGCACTTCAGGTCCATAGCCGAAGCCGTGGGCGACCTGCCCACCGTCCTCTACAACGTGCCCGGCCGCTCCGTCGCCGATATGCAGCACGACACCGTGCTGCGCCTCGCGCAGGTGCCCGGCATCATCGGCATCAAGGAAGCCACAGGCAACATCGAGCGCGCGCAATGGCTGATCCGCGACGTGCCCGAAGGCTTCGCCGTCTATTCGGGCGACGACCCGACAGCCGTGGCCCTGATGCTCTGCGGCGGGCAGGGCAACATCAGCGTGACCGCCAACGTGGCCCCGCGCCTGATGCACGAACTCTGCGTGGCCGCCCTGGCCGGCGACGTGCGCCGGGCCATGGAGATCCAGTTCCGCCTGATGCCTGTCCACAAGCACCTCTTCGTCGAGGCCAACCCCATTCCGGTGAAGTGGGCGATGCAGCGCATGGGCCTGTGCGGCGGCACGATGCGCCTGCCCATGACGCCCCTCTCCCCCGGCAGCGAGCCCGTGGTGGAAGCCGCGCTGCGCTCCGCTGGCCTGCTCTGAAGCACGTCCGCCTCCGCCTGCGCCCGTCTTTCCCCACCGCAGCCAGCCTCCAGAGACTCCCTCAAAGGATTTTTGCGTGAACGCTATCAATCGCCTGGGCCTCCTGGGCCTTGCCATGGCCTTGTCCGCCTGCTCCACCTCCATCCTGGACAACGACAAGATCGACTACAAGAGCGCCACCAAGGGCTCGACGCTCGAAGTGCCGCCCGACCTGACCCAGCTCTCGCGCGATTCGCGCTACACGGTCCCGGGCGGCGTGGTGTCGGCCGCGGCCTTCGAGGCCGGCCAGGCGCAGAAGCAGCCCGGCACGGTCAATGCCGCAGCCAGGTCGCTGGGCGACGTGCGCATCGAGCGCGACGGCAACCAGCGCTGGCTGGTGGTGAAACGCCCCGCCGACGCGCTGTGGGAGCCGGTGCGCGACTTCTGGAACGAGAACGGCTTCGTGCTCACGATCGACCAGCCCAACCTCGGCATCATGGAAACCGACTGGGCCGAGAACCGCGCCAAGCTGCCGCAGGACATCATCCGCTCCACCATCGGCAAGATCTTCGATTCCGTCTACTCCACCGGCGAGCGCGACAAGTTCCGCACCCGCCTGGAGCGCGGCGCCGACGGCTCCACCGAGATCTACATCAGCCACCGCGGCATGGTCGAGGTCTACAGCACCGCCCAGAAGGACAACACCGTCTGGCAGCCCCGCCCGGCCGATCCGGAACTGGAAACCGAATTCCTGCGCCGCCTGATGGTCAAGCTCGGCGTGAGCCAGGAGGAGTCCCGCGCCGTGGCGGCCGCCCCCATCCAGCCGCCGCCGACCGCGCGCATCGGCCGCATGGGCAACGCGCCCGTGGTGGAGCTCGACGAGAGCTTCGACCGCGCATGGCGCCGCGTCGGGCTGGCGCTCGATCGCACGGGCTTCACCGTCGAGGAGCGCGACCGCGCCCAGGGGGTGTACTCCGTGCGCTACGTCGAGCCCACCGAGAAGAAGGATCCCGGATTCTTCGCCAAGCTGCTGGGCCGCTCGGCCGACGCCGCGCCGCCCGTCAAGTACCGCATCCAGGTGCGCACCGAAGGTGGCAGGAGCACGGTCGCGGTGCTCAATGCCGCGGGCGCACCCGAGAGCTCGGCCAACGCGGACCGCATCGTCCGCGTGCTCGCCGACGATCTGAAGTGACCGGCGCTGCCGCCCGCTGAGGAGCGACGGACCGCGTGCTGCGCTTCAAGAACCTGGGCAGCGGCAGCTCGGGCAACGCCACCGTCGTCGAAGGGCGCTGCGGCACGCAGGTACGGCGCCTGCTCGTCGATTGCGGACTGGGGCCGCGCCAGCTGGCCGGCCGGCTCGGCGAGGCCGGCCTCGCGATCGACGACATCGACGCGATCTTCATCACGCACGAGCATTCCGACCACGTGGGCGGCCTGCAGAAGGTCGCCCTGCGCCACCGCATTCCGGCCTGGATGAGCCACGGTACCTACACGGCCATCGGCGCGCCGGACCTGGACGGGTTGCTGCACCTCACTGCGGACGGCGAATCCATCGATCTGGGTGCTTTCGAGGCACGCCCCTTCACCGTGCCGCACGATGCGCGCGAGCCGCTGCACCTGCGCTGCAGCGACGGAGCCACCCACATCGGGCTGCTGACGGACCTGGGCCACGCCACCGAGCACGTGCTCGCCCATCTGCGCGGCTGCCATGCGCTGCTGCTGGAGAGCAACCACGACCGCGAGATGCTCTCCGTCTCCAGCTACCCCGCCTTCCTGAAGCGGCGCATCGGCGGCGCCTATGGCCATCTTGGCAACCACGTGGCGGCGGAGATCCTGCGCGCCGTACGGCACGACGGCCTGCGCAGCGTGGCAGCGGCCCACCTCAGTGCCCAGAACAACCGCCCGGACCTCGCCCGCGCTGCGCTCGCCGAAGCCATCGGCTGGGAGCCGGCCCGGATCGAGGTGGCGGACCCGCGCAGCGGCACCGGCTGGATCGGCGGGTGAACTCCACCCTTTCCTGACCGTCTGCACCACTCGCCTGGCCCGCTCCGTGGCCATGGGCAGCGCAAGGCGCGCCTGTTCTGCAGCCTGCACGCGCGGTGCGTCGGCACAAAAAAAGCCCCGTCCTTGCGGTACGGGGCTTTCGTGCCGGGCCTTTCGCCGCAGGCTGGTGGCCCGGCGGCGAAAGGCGATATGGCAGCTTACTTGGCGGCGGAAGCACCACCTGCAGCAGCAGCTGCAGCGGCGTCTGCAGCGGCCTTGGCGGCATCGCTGGCGGGAGCGGAGGCTTCGGCAGCAGCGGCTGCGGCAGGAGCCGAAGCGTCGGAAGCAGGAGCTTCGGCCGGTGCGGGCACGGGAGCGGGAGCCGGGGCCGGAGCTTCGACGGGAGCCGGGGCCGGAGCCGGGGCTTCTTCCTTCTTGCCGCAGGCGGCGAGAGCGACGGACGCGACCAGGGCAGCCAGAACGAGAGAGTTCTTCATTTCGGTTTTTTCCTATGGGACAGACGGATCTTGGAATTTTGCCGCCACGCCGCCCTCTTTCAGCGATGCGCTTTGGCCGGGCGCGGTGCACCCCGTGGCGCTTGGAGCGCACGGAGCGCTCCCAGACATCAATCGCAAATTATAGGGAGGTTGCGTCAATCCTGACTAATACCGACAGCACGGGCTGAACGATGTCACAGTCCGAGCGTCGTCGCGGAAAAAGCAGGCGTGCTGCGCCGCAGCCATTCATCCAGCACCTGCCTGGCCTGTACGCGGCGCTCGGGCTCGCTGCCCGCCACTCCGGTGCAGCGCTCGGGATCCAGGCGCTGCAGCACCCAGCGGCCGGACCACAGCACGCCGGGCAGTTCCTGGCGCTCCCTGGCAGGAACCTTGCGGCATTCCACGATGTGGTCCCACGTGGCGCGCCAGCGCACGAAGCGCGCATGGCGCCGGACCAACTCGTCGTAGCCCGCAGCCAGCATCACCAGCCGGCGGCCCCTTCCTGCCCAGGCCTGCAGCAGGGCTTCCGCCTCGCGGTCGCCCAGGGGCCAGTCGTGGAAATCGAAGTCGCACAGCACCAGTTCCGGCCACCCCTCGCGCGCCGCGCACGCCAGCGCGGCGCGCACCCCGCCCTCGAAATCGCGCCGCCCCTCGATACGGCCGGACGGCAGTGGCGCCTCGCCCGCCAGGACCGGGGAGAAATCCATGGACAACCTCCTTCTTGATCCGCGCAGGGGGACGGGCAGCAGCTATGCGGCCGCCTCCACCTGCACCCAGCCGGCGTCGCACCACGATGCCAGCAGCTCCAGCGCATCCTCGCTGGCACGCGCCAGGTCGCGCGCGGAGAGTTTCCGCTGGTCGGCCAGGCGCCGCATGAGCGTCGCGTCCCGCCCGCCGGCCAGGTAGCTCTCGCCGTTGATGAAGACATGGCGCGCGCCGTACATCATGCGCGTGCGGCGGTCCAGGCGCACGCCCTGCGCCACGTCCGCCTCCGGATCCCCGGGCTCGAACCACACGTTCGGCTTCGGCTCGGTCAGGCTCTCGCCCAGCGCGCGCTCCACGGCCAGCGGCTCGGCCAGCGCCCGCGCCAGGGCATCGCGCGCGAAGTCCAGCAGCGCAGCGGGAATCTCCCCGGGGCGGTCCGCCGCATCCTGCGCGGGGTCTCGGTACAGGTGCGGGGACAACGCGCCCTCTTCGTCCGGCCCGTCCGACAGCCGGGTGAGCAGGTCCTGGGCGAGGCCCGTGCGCGACGGCGAACGGAAGCCGATGGAATAGGTCATGCACTCGCCCTCGGCGATGCCGTCGTGCGCCCAGCGCGGCGGCAGGTAGAGCATGTCGCCGGGCTCCAGCACGAACTCCTGCTCAGGCTCGAAGTTCTCCAGGATCTT
Organism: Paracidovorax citrulli; assembly: GCF_900100305.1. Classification (GTDB taxonomy): domain Bacteria; phylum Pseudomonadota; class Gammaproteobacteria; order Burkholderiales; family Burkholderiaceae_C; genus Paracidovorax; species Paracidovorax citrulli. Next base: position 75,613 of record NZ_FNEY01000020.1, read on the forward strand.
GAGCGGGATGCCCTCCTTGAGCGCCAGGTCCTTCTGCCGCCCGATGCGCCAGCGCCGCCGGCCATGGGCCTGCAGCAGGAACACGTCGTAGCTGTCGAAGTGCGGCCCCACGCCCCCGCCGTCGGTGGCGTAGCTGATCATCAGGTCGTCCAGACGGGCCTGCGGCACGAAACGGAACTGCTGCAGGAGCGCATGCACGGCATCGTCGTGCAGGTCCACGCCCTGCACGAGCAGCGTCCAGTCCGGCGTGGCGAGCGGGGGCAGCGAGCGGCGCGCGAAGGGGCCGTGGCGCAGGCTCCAGGCCCCCTTCTTCTGCTGCACCAGGCGCGATTCCACACTCTCCTGCGCCGCCAGCGCGAACAGCTCCTGGCGCCCCACGGGCGGCACGAACGGGGCGATGGCCTGGCGCACCAGCAGCGGCTTCTTCTGCCAATGGCGGCGCATGAATTGCGCGGGGGTCATGCCGCCCAGCAGGGCGAGGGGAATATGGGTATCCATGGAGAGAGAGCGGAAGGCGCACGCGCCGATGGCGCGGCCGGTGGACGAACTGCGACAATTCTCCTATGGAAATCAACCAACAATGCGTGGTCGCCTTGACCTGGATCCTGAAAGACACATTGGGAGAAGAGCTGGACGTGCTCGACGACCCGGTGGAATTCCTCGTCGGCGGCGACGACCTGTTCGCCCGCATCGAAGAGGCGCTGCAGGGCCACACCGCGGGCGACACCCTCGCGCTGCACCTGGAGCCCGAGGAGGCTTTCGGCGACTACCAGGACCAATTGCTGTTCCTCGAACCCCGCAGCCGCTTCCCGGCCGACATCGAGGAAGGCATGACCATCGAGGGCAGCGCCCTGCCCGAAGGCTCCAACCCGGACGCCCCGCGGGACGTGCTCTACACCGTGGCCCAGCTCTATCCCGAGCATGTGGTGCTGGACGGCAACCACCCCCTGGCCGGCATCGCGCTGCGCCTGCACCTCACCGTGCAGGGCGTGCGCGAGGCCACCGAGGAGGAAATCGGTCGCGGCACGGCCGGCACCGGCTTCTTCCGCATCCAGCCGCCCGACACGGGCGTGCCGCAGCTGCATTGAGCGCCAACAGGGCGGCGGTCGCAGCAACGCCGGCTGCCCGGCAGAGAGCACGGCCGAAAAAAAAGGACCCCTCGGGTCCTTTTTCCTGGAGGCCACGGCGATACCGCCAGGCGCTGCGCCGTGATCACATGCGGGAGATCTGGCCGCCGTTCAGGCGCACGCGGTCGCCGGGACGCAGGTCGCCGGGGGAACTCACATCGTAGGCACGCTGGCCGCCCTGGTCGAGCTGCACCGTGATGCGGTAGCCATCGGCGCGGCCGTCATTGCTGCCGTTGCGGTTCTCGATCTGGTTGCCCACCACGCCGCCGCCGACGGCGCCCAGCACGGTGGCGGCCGCACGGCCGGTGCCCTTGCCCACCTGGTTGCCCAGCACGCCGCCGATCACGGCGCCGGCCACGGTGCCGACGCCCACACCGCTGTTGCCGCTGCGGCCCTGCAGCATCTCGATGTTGGTCACCGTGCCGTATTCCATGCCGGCCGGCGCGGAAGACGGATAGCTCGAATAGGTGGGCTGGCCGGGATACTGCGAACCGTAGCGCGGCTGCTCGGCGCAGGCGCCCAGGACGCCGGCGAGGGCCACGGTGGCGATCGCAGCGGTGGTGCGGGAAAACTTCAGCATGTTCGACTCCTTCTTGCGGAAATGGACAAGGCTCGGGCCCCGCCGGTCAACCCATTGGAGCATGGGGCCGGCCGCGGTACGCGACGGGAGATGGCCGCGGCCGCCGTAGGCACCATCGCCCCGGACGGATAGGACGATACCTACACCTTGCCCGTGGAGCCGTAACCGTTCTCACCACGCGCCGTGGCCGGAAACTCCTGCACCACATGGAACTGCGCCTGCACCACCGGCACGATCACGAGCTGGGCCAGACGCTCCATCGGCTGCAGGGTGAAGGCAATGTCGCTGCGGTTCCAGGCGCTGACCATCAACTGCCCCTGGTAGTCGCTGTCGATGAGGCCGACCAGGTTGCCGAGCACGATGCCGTGCTTGTGGCCCAGGCCCGAGCGCGGCAGGATCAGCGCGGCGTAGCCGGGATCTTTCAGGTAGATGGCGATGCCTGTGGGTACGAGCTGCCAGGCATTGGGCTGCAGGGTCAGGGGGGCGTCCAGGCAGGCCCGCAGGTCGAGGCCGGCGCTGCCGGGCGTGGCGTAGGCGGGCAACTGCTCCGCCATGCGCGCGTCGAGGATCTTGACGTCGATTTTCACAAATGCTTTCAATGGATGATGCGGGGGCGCAACACTCCTGGAGCGCCGGCCTCCGGGCTGCTCCGGGACTGCGCTTCAGGCGGTGACCAGCCGGCGGGCGATGTCCGCCACGAGCTGCTGCGCCAGTTCGCGCTTGGTGGCGCGCGGCAGCGTGCGGTGGCCTTCGGCGTCCACCAGCAGCAGGGCATTGTCGTCCTGCCCGAAGGTCTCGGGACCGATGTTGCCGACCAGCAGGGGCACGCCCTTGCGCGCGCGCTTGGCCGTGGCGTGCTCCAGCAGGTGGTCGCTCTCGGCCGCGAAGCCCACGCAGTACAGCGCCCCCTCGCGCGCACGTTCGGAGGCCGCGATGGTCGCCAGGATGTCGGGGTTCTCCACGAAGGCGAGCGCCGGGACGGCTCCCGAGCCGTCCTTCTTGATCTTGCGCGTGGCGGCTTCCGCCGGGCGCCAGTCCGCCACGGCTGCGGTCGCCACGAAGATGGATGCCTGCGGGGCGAGCGCGGTGCAGGCCTGCAGCATGTCCCGCGCCGAGCGCACGTCCACGCGGCGCACGCCACGCGGCGTGGGCAGGTGCACGGGACCGGCGACGAGGTGGACCTCCGCTCCCGCCTCCCGGGCCGCACGCGCGATGGCGAACCCCATCTTGCCGCTCGAGAGGTTGGTAATGCCGCGCACCGGGTCGATCGCCTCGAAGGTCGGGCCGGCCGTGACCAGTACGCGGTGCCCGGCGAGCAGCCTGGGCGCGAAGAAGGCCGTCAGCTCTTCCAGCAATTCCGCGGGCTCCAGCATGCGGCCGTCGCCCGTTTCGCCGCAGGCCTGATCGCCCGTGCCCACGCCCAGCACCACGGCGCCGTCGGCAGCCACCTGCGCCAGGTTGCGCTGCATGGCGGGGTGCGCCCACATCTCGCGGTTCATCGCGGGCGCGAGCAGCAGGGGCACGCGCTGCGCGGGCCGTGCGAGGCACAGCAGGCTGAGCAGTTCGTCGGACCGGCCCTGCGCCAGCCGGGCGACGAAATCGGCGCTGCAGGGGGCGATCAGGATCGCATCCGCCTCGCGCCCCAGGTTGATGTGCGGCATGTTGTTGGGCTCGCGCGCGTCCCACTGCGAGGTATAGACCGCGCGGCCCGTGAGCGCCTGCATGGTGACGGGCGTGATGAACCGCTCGGCCGCCTCGGTCATGACCACCTGCACGGTGGCGCCGGCCTTGGCGAGCAGGCGCGCCAGCTCGGCCGACTTGTAGCAGGCGACGCCGCCCGAAAGGCCCAGGAGAATGTGTTTGCCCGCCAGTTCGTTCATGGGCGAGCAATTTAGCAGACGCCCTGCCACGGTGCAGGGGGAAGGCGCCGGTGCGGCCGGGCGCGGATGGGCCGGCCTCTATAATCCCGATTTCCCACCACCATAAAAAGACATGACCAAATTTGTCTTCGTCACCGGCGGTGTGGTGTCTTCCCTGGGCAAGGGAATCGCCTCAGCCTCCCTTGCTGCGATCCTCGAATCGCGCGGCCTCAAAGTCACCCTCATCAAGCTCGACCCGTACATCAACGTGGACCCGGGCACCATGTCCCCGTTCCAGCACGGCGAAGTGTTCGTCACCGACGACGGCGCCGAGACCGACCTCGACCTCGGCCACTATGAGCGTTTCATCGAAACGCGCATGAAGAAGACCAACAACTTCACCACGGGCCGCATCTACCAGTCCGTGCTGGAGAAGGAGCGCCGCGGCGACTACCTGGGCAAGACGGTGCAGGTGATCCCGCACGTCACCAACGAGATCCAGGAATACGTCAAGCGCGGCGCGGGCATCGGCACCGGCGACGCGGTGGACGTGGCCATCGTCGAGATCGGCGGCACGGTGGGCGATATCGAATCCCTGCCCTTCCTCGAAGCCGTGCGCCAGATGAGCCTGCGCATGGGGCCGAACAATTCCGCGTTCGTTCACCTCACCTACCTGCCCTACATCGCGGCGGCCGGTGAACTCAAGACCAAGCCCACCCAGCACACGGTGCAGAAGCTGCGCGAGATCGGCATCCAGCCCGACGCCCTGCTCTGCCGTGCAGACCGCCGCATCCCCGACGAGGAGCGCGGCAAGATCTCCCTGTTCACCAACGTGGCCGAGTGGGGCGTGATCAGCATGTGGGACGTGGACACCATCTACAAGGTGCCCCGCATGCTGCACGAGCAGGGCCTGGACGGCCTGATCTGCGACAAGCTGCGCCTGAACACGCCGCCCACCAGCCTCAAGCGCTGGGACCAGCTCGTGTACGAGACCGAACATCCGCAGGGCGAGGTCACCATCGCCATGGTGGGCAAGTACGTCGATCTGTCCGACAGCTACAAGTCGGTGAACGAGGCACTGCGCCACGCCGGCATGAAGAACCACGTGCGCGTGAAGATCGAGCACGTCGATTCCGAGACCATCGCACCGGGCGATGCGGCCGAGAAGCTCGCCAAGTACGACGCCATCCTGGTGCCCGGCGGCTTCGGCGCGCGCGGCGTGGAAGGCAAGATCTGCACGGCGCGCTACGCCCGCGAGCAGAGGGTGCCCTACCTCGGCATCTGCCTGGGCATGCAGGTGGCCACCATCGAATACGCGCGCCACGTGGCGGGCCTGGCGAACGCCAACAGCACCGAGTTCGACGCCGCCACGCCGCACCCCGTGATCGCGCTGATCACCGAATGGAAGGACGCCGACGGCACCATCCAGACGCGCAGTGAAACCTCCGACCTGGGCGGCACCATGCGCCTGGGCGCGCAGAGCTCCGACGTCGCCTCCGGCACGCTGGCGCACGAGATCTACGGCAACATCGTCACCGAGCGCCACCGCCACCGGTACGAGGCGAACGTGAACTACCTCGACCGGCTCCGCAAGGCGGGCCTCGTGATCTCCGCGCTCACGCAGCGCGAGCAGCTCACCGAGATCGTCGAGCTGCCGCGCGAGGTGCATCCGTGGTTCATCGGCGTGCAGTTCCACCCCGAGTTCAAGTCCACCCCGTGGGACGGCCATCCGCTCTTCAACGCCTTCATCAAGGCGGCGATCGACCACCAGAAGAGCCGCCAGCCCACCCTGCCCGCCGCCGCTGCCTCCTGAGGCGTCGGCGCTTTCCCCCCAAGGCACCTTCCATGAAACTCTGCGGCTTCGACGTCGGCCTCGACCGGCCCTTCTTCCTCATCGCGGGTCCCTGCGTCATCGAGTCCGAGCAGCTGCAGATGGACGTGGCCGGCCGCCTGAAGGAAACCACGGCGGCGCTGGGCATCCCGTTCATCTTCAAGAGCAGCTTCGACAAGGCCAACCGGTCGTCGGGCACGAGCTTCCGCGGCCCCGGCCGCGAGAAGGGCCTGGAGATCCTGGCCAAGATCCGCCGCGAACTGAACGTGCCCGTGCTGACCGACGTGCACACCGAGGACGACATCACCGAGGCCGCGAAGGTGGTGGACGTGCTGCAGACGCCCGCGTTCCTGTGCCGCCAGACCGACTTCATCCGCGCCGTGGCGCAGTCGGGCAAGCCGGTCAACATCAAGAAGGGCCAGTTCCTCGCACCCCACGACATGAAGAACGTCATCGACAAGGCCCGCGCCGCCGCGCGCGAGAAGGGCCTGCCGGAAGACAGCTTCATGGCCTGCGAGCGCGGCGCGAGCTTCGGCTACAACAACCTCGTCTCCGACATGCGCGGCCTCGCCATCATGCGCGAGACGGGCGCGCCCGTGGTGTTCGACGCCACGCACAGCGTGCAGCTGCCGGGCGGCCAGGGCACCAGCAGCGGCGGCCAGCGCGAGATGGTGCCGGTGCTGGCACGCGCGGCCGTGGCCGTGGGCGTGGCCGGCCTCTTCATGGAAACGCACCCCGATCCCTGCAACGCCCTCTCGGACGGGCCCAACGCGGTGCCGCTCAAGCACATGAAGGCGTTGCTGGAAACCCTCGTCGCCCTGGATTCCGTCACCAAGCGGAATGGCTTTCTCGAAAACGACTTCGGAGCTTGAGACATCCCATGAGCAGTGCCTACATCATCGCGTCCGTCACCGTCACCAACCCCGAACAGTACGAAGACTACCGCCGCCTCAGCACGCAGGCCATGCAGGTGCACGGCGCCGAGGTGTGCGTGCGCGGTGGCCGCGTGGAAGTGCTGGAGGGCGACTGGAACCCGGGCCGCACCGTGGTCCTGAAGTTCCCCACCATGGAGGCCGCCCGCGCCTTCTACGAATCCGCCGAGTACCAGCAGGCGAAGGCCGCGCGCCTGGGCGCGGCCGTCATGCGCATGGTGTGCGTCGAAGGGGTGTGAGGCCTTCCGGCCCGGACTCCGGCTCGGCTGCAGCCATGCTGTAGCGGCGCAAGCCCGTGCCGCCTTGGCCGAGGTTCCCAAGACCCCGGACCGGGGCCCCGTCCCGCAGGCATGCAGCAATGCTGCACGCGTCCTGGACTTTCTTGTAAGAAGCCCCTCCTGCTCGATCCTCCATGTCGCAACCCCTTCCGCTTCCGCAGCCCCTCGCCTTGGCGATCGCGAAAGACAACTACCTCACACCGCAGTATCCGTTCCCGGACACCACGCATATTCCGCTGCTGAGTCCGCCGCGCTATGGACAGGACATCACTTCGGGCTGCCGTGCCCGTGCACCGCAGGGGCAGTCCGTGGGGGACGACGTCAACGATCTCAAATCCAGGATGCTCAAGCTGCTGAAAGTCTTCGCCGGTGGTGACAAGACGGGCATGGCCCGGCGGCTGTTCGACGAATTCCTGAGCCAGCGCCACAAAGGCGTCGCCTACTTCGACGATGCCCACCTCAACACGGCGGTGGGCAACCACCCGAACATCGAAGCCTTCTCCAACGCGGTGATGTCCGCCCCCAATTCGCCGAACAAGACGCCGGGGCAGGTGCGGATCCACCAGGCCTTGAAGAATGCGGGATGGGACATCCAGAAGCTGCACATGCCGCAGAACCTGGGAGTGCCGGCGTTGAACCTGGGCAGCAAGGTCTTTTCCACGAGGGACTTCGACAATGGCCTGGGGCTGATGATCAACGGCGTGCAGTACGCCTACGTCGTCGCCACGCACTACCTGCACGACAGTGCCAGGAAGAAGTACTGGCTCACCCTGAAGTTCATCTTCTACGACGTCTTCGGCCTGGACGACGACGACCTGAAGGAATACGGGGCCCAGTCGGACTCCATGCTGTCTTCCACCGCGGCCGTCGGCATCACCGCGTGGTGGCAATTGCAGCACCAGTTCGGATTCTGGCCCCTGGTCACGCGGGCCGTGACCACCAAGACGTATGAAGTCCCGACGGATTGATACCCATGATCCACAAAGCTGCAGCGGTCACGATGTCGTCCCTCATCATGGGACTCTTGCTGACGCCCCTGATCTACATCGGCATCGGTGCGCTGGGCGGTTTCGGCGCAGGCTTCGCCATCATTTCGCTGCCGGTGCTTCTGGCGTGCAGCGCGTTCCTTTTCCACCGCTACCTGCGCCGTCCGGCAGCGCCATCGGGGCGTGCGCCCTGGCTTCAGGTGGCCGAAGCCGCCTCCTGGCTGCTGGTCGTTTTTTTCCTGGCGATCGTCTCCGGCTTCACACTGCTGACGACGGCCGAGCGGGTCGGCCTGTTCTGCACGCTCGTGCTGGTGGCCGCCTTGTTCGCCGCGCCCTGGATGGCGCTGCGTCCCAGCGCCCTGGCTGCCCGCGTCGCGCAATGGCCCACGGCCGCCCTGGCAGCGGGAGCGCTGGCCATGGGGGTGTTGCTGATCGGCTGCACCGTGGTGTACCTGCTCACGCCCTCACGTTTTATATAAACCCTCGCCTTGCGGACGCAGACGGTGCATTGGAGAGTCCATGCTACGGCGCTGCCTGCCGCTCATCGATAATCTTTCAAAACTGGAGAACCTGTAATGAGTGCCATCGTTGATATCGTCGGCCGCGAAGTGCTGGACAGCCGCGGCAACCCCACCGTCGAATGCGACGTGCTGCTGGAGTCGGGCGTGATGGGCCGCGCGGCCGTGCCCTCCGGCGCCTCCACCGGCAGCCGCGAAGCCATCGAACTGCGCGACGGCGACAAGAGCCGCTACCTGGGCAAGGGCGTGCTGAAGGCCGTCGAGCACATCAACACCGAGATCTCCGAGGCCGTGCTGGGCCTGGACGCTTCCGAGCAGGCCTTCCTGGACAAGACGCTGATCGACCTGGACGGTACCGACAACAAGAGCCGCCTGGGCGCGAACGCCATGCTGGCCGTCTCCATGGCCGTGGCCCGCGCCGCCGCCGAAGAGTCCGGCCTGCCGCTGTACCGCTACCTGGGCGGCATGGGCGGCCTGCAGCTGCCCGTGCCGATGATGAACGTCATCAACGGCGGCGCGCATGCCAACAACAGCCTGGACCTGCAGGAGTTCATGATCATCCCCGTGGGCGCCCCGAGCTTCCGCGAGGCCGTGCGCTGGGGCGCCGAAGTGTTCCACGCCCTCAAGAAGATCATCAACGACAAGGGCATGAGCACCGCCGTGGGCGACGAGGGCGGCTTCGCGCCCAGCGTCGAGAACCACGAGGCCGCCATCCAGCTGATCCTGCAGGCCATCGATGCCGCCGGCTACACGGCCGGCGAGCAGATCGCCCTGGGCCTGGACTGCGCCGCCAGCGAGTTCTACAAGGACGGCCACTACGTGCTGGAAGGCGAAGGCGGCATCCGCCTGACGGCCCAGCAATGGACCGACATGCTGGCCACCTGGGTGGACAAGTACCCCATCATCTCCATCGAGGACGGCATGGCCGAGGGCGACTGGGACGGCTGGAAGCACCTGACCGAGCGCCTGGGCAAGAACGTGCAGCTGGTGGGCGACGACCTGTTCGTCACCAACACCAGGATCCTGAAGGAAGGCATCGACAAGGACATCGGCAACTCGATCCTCATCAAGATCAACCAGATCGGCACGCTGACCGAGACCTTCGCCGCCATCGAGATGGCCAAGCGCGCGGGCTACACCGCAGTGATCTCGCACCGCTCGGGCGAGACGGAAGACTCCACCATCGCCGACATCGCCGTGGGCACCAACGCCGGCCAGATCAAGACCGGCTCTCTGTCGCGCTCGGACCGCATCGCCAAGTACAACCAGCTGCTGCGCATCGAGGAAGACCTGGGCGACATCGCCCACTACCCCGGCCGCGCCGCGTTCTACAACCTGCGCTGAGCCGGGCCAACTCCGGTCCCGTACCGGCCCCGCCCTCTTACGATCCACGTTCCCGCGGCGCCTGCGCACCATGAATCCCCGTATCGTCCCCCTGGTGCTGCTGCTCCTGCTCGTGTCCGTCCAGACGCAGCTCTGGACGGGCCGCGGCAGCATCGGGCACGTGCAGGAGATGAAGGAAAAGATCGCCGCGCAGAAGCAGGCCAACGACCGGGCCCGCCTGGAGAACGAGCGGCTGGCGTCGGAAGTGAGCGACCTGCGCGACGGCCTCGACATGGTCGAGGAGAAGGCGCGCAGCGAACTGGGCATGGTCAAGCCCAACGAGATCTACGTGCACGTGGCGCCTCGCTGAACGCCGCCCGCCGACCCCATCTGCCCGCCTGGCCTGCGGCCCGGCCCTTCCGTCCCGTCCCGCCATCGACATGCCCGCACCTGCCCCCACGCCTGCGCCTGCGGCATCGCCCGCCGCGCGCATCGCCGTGCTGGGCGCGCCGGGCGCGGGCGCCGCGGCGCTGGTGACCGCAGTGCGGGAGCATGCGGCCTGGCCGGCCGCGCGCGCGCGCCTCGTGCTGGTGGAGCCGGATCCCGGCGACGCCCCAGGGGCCTTGCGGACACTGCGCGAGAGCGGCTGCACGCAGGCCTGGCTGATGGGGCTGGATATGCTGCCTCCCGGCGAAGCCCTTCGCCAGGAAGGCCATGACGCGGCCCTGCGGAGCCTGCTGCAGGCCCTGGGCTGGGGCCACCACGTGTTCTACGGCAATGCCGATGCGCGGTTGCGGCACGCGCTCATGTTGGCAGGCGCTGCCACGCCGGAACGCCTCCAGTCTCGGGGCGCCGCACGGCCCGCGCTCGCATGGTCGTGCGAGAAATGCAGCGACCCGGAATGCGAGCACCGGCTGTTCCAGCGGCTGCTCACCCCGACGGCTGCGGACTGAGCGGCCCCCGCGGCGCCCTTACTGAACCGCCTTCGTCCCCGGGGCCAGTTCCGCTGCGCTGGTGAAGATCTGTGCGGCGTCCACCGCGTCGAAGCGGTATTGCTGGCCGCAGTATTCGCAGGCCACCTCGATTTCCCCGCGCTCGGCGAGGATGCTCTCGGCCTCTTCCGGCCCCAGGCTGCGGAGCATGGAGCTGACGCGGTCCCGGCTGCAGGTGCAGGCGAAGCGCGGGCCGTCCACACCCTCCTTCGGCACGAAGCGCAGCAGCTTTTCCTCCCAGAAGAGGCGGCGCAGAACAGTGTCCACGTCCAGCGACAGCAGTTCCTCGCGCGTGAGGCTCGCCGCCAGCGTGGCGATGCGGTTGTAGTCCTCGTTGCGGCCGATCTGGTCCTCGTTCTCGCTGTGGCTCAGTTCCGTGCCGGCCAGGTTGCCCTCGCCCTTGATGGGCATGCGCTGGATCAGCAGCCCGGCCGCCACCTTGTCGTCCGCCGCGAGCACCAGCGTGGTGTCGAGCTGCTCGGACTGCAGCATGTAGTGCTGCAGCACGTCGCTGAGTTTTTCCAGCTTCTCGTGCCGGTCGCCATGCAGCGGCACCACGCCCTGGTACGGCTGCTGGCCCGGCAGCCGGTCCTTCGGGTCGAGCGTGATCGCGCAGCGCCCGCCGCCTCCGGCGTTCACCATGTCGGACAGCCGCGCGCCCACCGGCACCTCGCCCTGGATGGACGCGGTGGCGCGCAGCCCGAGGTCGGATTGCACCTCGGCCACGGCCAGCTTGACCGGGCCGTCGCCGAAGACCTGCAGCACCAGGGCGCCGTTGAACTTGATGTTGGACTGCATGAGCACGCCGGCCGCCGCCATCTCGCCCAGCAGTTCGCGCACTTCGGGCGGGTAGGCGCCCGTGGCGCTGTTGCCGGAGCGGCGCGCGAGGATCTCGGTCCAGGCGTCCGTGAGCCGGACGATCATGCCGCGCACCGGCAGGCCATCGAAGAGGAACTTGTGGAGTTCTGACACCCTGGAGTCTTTCTGCATCTGCTGTCAAATGGGCCGTGGACGCCGGGGTTCAACCCGTGCGGTGCAGGCCCGCCCGGAAACGCCGGGCATTCGCGATATAGACCTGTGCGCTCTTGCGCAGGCCTTCGATCTGTTCCGGCGTGAGCTGCCTCACGGCCTTGGCCGGGCTGCCCAATATCATCGAGCCGTCCGGGAATTCCTTGCCTTCCGTGACCAGCGCGCCCGCGCCGACGAGGCAGTTGCGGCCGATCTTCGCACCATTGAGCACCACGGCCCCGATGCCGATGAGCGACTCGTCGCCCACGGTGCAGCCATGCAGCACGACCTTGTGGCCCACCGTCACGCGTTCGCCCAGCGTCAGCGGCTGGCCGAAGTCGGAATGGAGCACGCTGCCATCCTGCACGTTGCTGCCCGCGCCGATGGTGAGCGTCTCGTTGTCGCCGCGCAGCACCGCGCCGAACCAGATGCTGGCGTCCTCGCCGAGCACCACGTTGCCCATCACCTCCGCGCTGCCCGCCACCCAGGCCGAATCGGCCACGCGGGGAGAAATGCCGTCGAGTTCGTAGAGCGCCATCGTTTCGTCTCCTGTGCATCGTCATGCGCCGCCCCAGGTCTTCCATGTGGGGGCGGGAACCTAGAATTGTAGGTATGGAGCTTCGACACCGTGCCCTGCAGGTTCTGTGCCTGACCGATCCCGAGGACAAGGCGGCCCGGGCGCTGGAGCTGCACGCCTCGGCCGCGGGCCACTCCCTGGACCCGCGCGCCCCCGCCCCTCCGGCACCGGACGGCCTGCCCGGCCGCCCCGCCCGGCCTGAATTGCGGCACCACACGGAAGTCGCCCGGCGCTCGCCCGCCACGCCGCTCGGCCGGGCCGTGCTGCTGCACGCCATCGCCCACATCGAATTCAACGCGATCAACCTGGCGCTCGACGCCGTCTGGCGCTTTTCCGGCATGCCGCCGGACTACTACCGCGACTGGCTGAGCGTGGCCGCCGAGGAGGCCTCCCACTTCCGGATGCTGCGCGCCCACCTGCGGGACATGGGCCACGACTACGGCGACTTTCCCGCCCACCAGGGCTTGTGGACCATGTGCGAGAAGACCGCGCACGACATCGTGGCACGCATGGCGCTGGTCCCCCGCACGCTGGAAGCGCGCGGGCTGGATGCCACCCCGCTGATCCAGCGCAAGCTCACGCAGGTGGGCACGTCCGACGCACTGGCGGCCGTCGCCATCCTCGACGTCATACTGCGCGAGGAAGTCGGCCACGTGGCCATCGGCAACCACTGGTACCGCTGGCTGTGCGGTCGCGAAGGGCTCGACCCGGAAAGCCACTACGGCGAACTGGTGCGGCGCTACGAGGCTCCGCGCCTGAAACCCCCGTTCAACGAGGCCGCACGCCGCCAGGCGGGCTTCAGCGAAGCCGAGTTGCTCTGGCTGCAATCCGAATGACGGAGAGCAACCGGGGACACGGGGAATTTTCTACAATGACCCAGCCCGCACCGCACGCCGCGGGGCGGCTTTCGTCCACGCATCCGGCATGCATCCCAACCCACCCACCATGACCCCCCAGGGACCGGCCGGCACCGCGCCGGGCGCCATGATCGCCCGGCAGGCGATCGTCAACGGCCAGCACTCCGTGATCGGCTACGAGCTGTTCAACCGGTCGCGCGCGGGCGTGGCGCACACCGCGGCCACCGACGTCTTCCTCGTCTTCACGGCCCTGTCGCACGCAGGCACCGAAGAGCTGGTGGGCAAGAAGCTCATCTTCGTCAATTGCACGCACGAAAGCCTGGCGGGCGGCCACCTCGAACTGGTGGACCCGGACAAGGTGGTGCTGGAGATCCCGCCGCTCGGCCATGCGGCCGCCGCCGAGGTCGGCACCCGCCTGCCGATCCTGCAGGCGCTGCGCGAGCGGGGGTTCCACCTGGCGTTCAACCACACCGTGCTGGAATCCGCCTACGCTCCCTGGCTGCCGCTGGCCGACTACATCAAGCTCGACCTTTCCCTGCTGGCGCCCGAACAGCTCGCGGTGCTCGTCAAGTACGCCGGACGTCACTCGCGCGCCGAACTCATCGCGGAAAAGGTGGAAACCGCGCAGCAGTACGACATGGCGTCCGGCATGGGCGTGCAGCTCTTCCAGGGTTTCTGGTTCTCGCGCCCCTCGGTGGTCGAGGCCAAGCTGCTCACTCCGTCGCAGACCAACATCCTCCACCTGATCAACCTCGTGCGGCAGCAGGCCAGCACCGACGAGATCGAGGAAGTCCTCAAGAAGGACGCGGGCCTGGCCTTCAACCTGATGCGGCTCATCAATTCGTCCGGCTTCGGCCTGACCCGCGAAATCACCTCGTTCCGCCAGGCGGTCATGCTGATGGGCCTGAAGAAGCTCTTCCGCTGGGCCGCGCTGCTGCTGACCGCGTCGCGGATCGGCGGCATACCCGCGGCCGTGGGCCACACGGCCGTGGTCCGCGGGCGGCTGATGGAACTGATCGCCCAGGAAACGCTGTCCCAGGAAGACGCAGACCAGGCCTTCGTCGTGGGCATCTTCTCGATGCTGGACGTGATGCTCAGCATGCCGATGGAGTCTGCTGTCGGGTTGCTGCACGTGCCCGACTCCGTGGCCGCCGCCCTGCTGCGCCGCGAAGGCGTCCTCGGAGAGTTGCTGCGCCTCGCCGAAGCCTGCGAGTCGAGCGACGACGCCCTCTTCGACCAGGCGGCCACCACGCTGCACCTCACCAGCCAGCAGATCAACTGGGCCCACCTGCAGGCCCTGGCCTGGGCCGACCAGATGGCGGACTGAGCCGATGCCCCCGCGCCAGCGCGCCATGCCGTTCCGCCCATGCCCTCGCGCATGCCGGCCGGCCGGAAGCAGGCTTGCAGGCGCTTTCCTTGATGGTAAGGTGGCGACCTGCCAAGGGCCCACCCGCCCGGTCATCCATTCTCCTCACGCCCATGTCGAGCAATAACGAAAACGCACCCGCTTTCGAGTCCACCCAGCCCCAGGAAGGCGCGGCGATGGACGAGGCCAACCTCGCCATCATCGCGCGCCAGGCCATCGTGGACGAGCACCGCGCCGTCTTCGGCTACGAGCTCTTCGACCGCTCCACCGCCTCCGACGCGCACACGGCCGCCAGCGATGCCGCCCTGCTCTTCAATGCGCTCTCATACGCGGGCACCGAGGCCCTGGTGGGCAAGAAGACGGTGTTCATCAACTGCACCCATGAGAGCCTCGCGGGCGGCCACCTGGAGCTCATCCATCCCGAGAAGGTCGTGCTGGAGGTTCCCACGCTGCCGGACACGGCCGGCGTGGAGGAGATCGAAGGCCGCCTGTCCACCCTCGAAGGGCTGCGGGCCCGGGGCTTTCGCCTCGCCTTCAACCAGAACGTGCTGCGCCGCAACTACGGCAGCTGGCTGCGGATGGCCGCTTTCGTGAAGCTCGACATGCAGGCCTTCCGTCCCGAACTGGCCGAGCCGCTCGTGAAGTTCGCACGTGCCAACAGCCAGGCCACGCTGGTCGCCGAGAAAGTGGAAACCGCCGAGCAGCACGAGCGCATGGCCGCGCTGGGCGTGAAGCTGTTCCAGGGTTTCTGGTTCGCCAAGCCCGCACTCGTCAAGGCCCAGACCATACGGCCGTCGCAGGCCACGATCATCCAGCTCATCAACCTGGTGCGCAAACAGGCGAGCACCGCGGAAATCGAAGACCTGCTCAAGAAGGACCCCACGCTGTCCTTCAACCTGCTGCGCTTCATCAACTCCTCCGGCTTCGGACTGTCCTGCGAGATCACCTCGTTCCGGCATGCGGTCATGATCCTCGGCCTCAAGAAGCTCTTCCGCTGGGCGGCGCTGCTGATGACCACTTCGCGCGCGGGCGGCTCGCCGCCGGCCGTGGGCCAGACGGCCGTCGTGCGCGGGCGCCTGATGGAACTGCTGGCCGCCGAACTGCTGCCGCCCGAAGAGTGCGACAACGCCTTCGTGGTGGGCGTGTTCTCGCTGCTGGACACCATGCTCGGCGTGCCGCTGGAAAAGGCCCTCGAATCGGTGGCCCTGCCGCAGCCGGTGATCGATGCGCTGCTGCACAACACCGGCGTGTTCGCGCCGTTCCTCGACCTCACCAAGGCCTGCGAAAGCGGTGACGAAGTGGCGTTCGCCAAGGCCGCCGAGGCGCTGCACCTCTCGAACCGTCAGGTCAACTGGGCCCACCTGCAGGCCCTGACCTGGGCCGAAAGCCTGGGCGAAGGCTGACCCGCCGCGGTCCTGGAGCGGCCATCGCGACCCAGCGAAGCGGTTGCGGCGAGGCGCCGCGTCGCAGGCAGTACACGTAGTACGACAAGATGCGGCAGCGACGCCAGAAAGGTCGTGTCAGCCGCTCTCAGTCGAGCTGGATGCGGGCCGCGCGGATGATGGCGGCATTGCCCTGGGACTCCCGGGCGATCTCCCGCGCGAAATCCGCGGACGCGCCGCCCATCGGCACATTGCCCGTGGACACCAGCTTCGCGCGCAGTTCCGGCCATGCCAGGGCCTTGTTGATCTCGGCGTTGAGCCGCTCCAGGATCACTGCCGGTGTCTTGCCCGGCGCGAAGATGCCGAACTGCGAACTCAGGTTGGCCGCCGGCATCCCGAGCTCGGCCAGGGTGGGTATGGCCGGCAGGCCATCCACTCGCTGCGGGGCCCCCACGGCGAGAGCGCGCAGCTTGCCGCCCTGGATGTGCTGGGCGACCGCCGGCCCCGCGTTGGTGGAGAGAATCTCGAACTGGCCGCTCAACGCATCGTTGAGCTGCTGGCCGCCGCCCTTGTAGGGAACGTGCGTGATCTTCGCGCCCGAGGCCTGCATGATCTGCTCGAGCATGATGTGCCCCAAGGACGCCTGCCCCGAAGTCGCCCAGCGTACCTCCCCCGGCCGGGCCTTGGCCTGTGCGACCAATGCGGGGAAATCCCGGGCGGTGCAGGCGGCCGTGGCCAGCAGCAGCACCGGCGACACCATCACGCTGGCCACGGGGGCGATGTCGCGCACGGGGTCGAACGGCAACCGGCCCAGGTGCGGACTCAGCACCAGCGGACTGATCGACGAAAAGCCCAGCGTATGGCCGTCCGCCGGGGCCTTGGCGACCGCATCCATGGCGATGGCGCCGCCCGCCCCTGCCTTGTTGTCCACGATGACGGGCGTGCCCAGTTGCGCCGAGAGCCGGTCTCCGAGTGCCCGCGCCATGACGTCGCTCACACCGCCGGCCGGATAGGCCACGATGATGCGGATGGGACGGGAGCCCGGCCAGTCCGCCACGGAGCCCTGCGCCAGCGCATGCGCCGGGGCCATGCCAGCAGCGGCCAGCGGGGCCGAGGCACATAAAAGGAGCGCGCGCCTGCGCGACAACGAATCGATCATCGGAACCACCGTTTCAGGAAACACGGGAAAAACCCGGGAAAGGATGCGGAATGCAGCGGCGATTGTGCGCGCCCGCCAGGCGCGGACCGGCCTTCAGCCCCTCGGGTGGTGCTGGGCATGCAGCGCCTTGAGCCGCTCCCGCGCCACATGGGTGTAGATCGTCGTGGTGGAGATGTCCGCATGGCCCAGCAGCAGTTGCACGACCCGCAGGTCCGCGCCGTGGTTGAGCAGGTGCGTGGCGAAGGCATGGCGCAGCGTGTGCGGCGACAGGGGCACGTGGATCCCGGCCGATTGCGCATGCTTTTTCACGACCACCCAGAACATGGCACGCGTCATGCCGGCGCCGCGCCGGGTCACGAACAGGTCGTCGGTCCGCTGTCCTGCCAGAATGTCCGCCCGGGCATGGTCCAGGTACCGCTGCAGCCATTGCGCAGCGACTTCCCCGAAGGGCACGAGGCGCTCCTTGCTGCCCTTGCCCATCACCCGCAGCACGCCCTCGGCCAGGCCGGCGTGGTAGGTCTTCAAGGTGACGAGTTCGGTCACGCGCAGGCCGCTGGCGTACATGAGCTCCAGCATCGCGCGGTCGCGCAGGCCCAGGGCCGTGGACGTGTCGGGGGACTGGAGGAGCGCTTCCACCTGCGCGGCCGAGAGGGTCTTGGGCACGCGCATCGGCTGCCGCGCCGCCTGCAGGCGCACGGTAGGATCGATGGCGATGCGGCGCTCCCGCAGGGCCCACTGGAAATACCGCCGCAGCACCGTAAGCCGGCGGTTGGCCGACGTGGCGCGCGTCTGGGCGTGGCGCGCCGCGAAATAGGCCTGCAGGTGGTGTTCCATTGTGGCGTCGAGCATGCCCGCGGTATCGGGCACATGCTCCCCGAGCCATTGCGCATAGAGCGCGAGGTCGCGGCGGTAGGCCGCCAGCGTATTGCGCGAGAGGCCGTCTTCGAGCCAGAGGGTGTCAACGAACGCGTCGATGGCAGCCTGGCTGCCGGGCGAAAGGGTCATGGGGCGCGAAGTTAACACGCGTCCCCGGATCCTGATGCCGCCCGCCCGGACGGCCGGGCGGCAGGTCACTCGAGCGAAAGCTTCTGCTTCTGCACCACCGCCTTGTAAACATCGAACTCCGCCTTGATCTGCTCGGCGAACTGATCGGGCGTGTTGCCGACGATCAGCGAACCCGTGTCCTCGATGCGCTTGCGCACGGCCGGATCCTCCAGCGCCTTGCGCACGCCCGCATTGACCTTGTCCACCACGTCCCGCGGCAGGCCCTTCGGGCCGAGGATGCCGTAGTACGCCATGCGGTTCACCGGCTCCAGCCCGATCTCCTTGAAGGTCGGGACATTCGGCAGCGCGGCGACGCGTTGCGGCGCGGCCACGACGATGGGCACTAGGCGGTTCTCCTTGATGAAGGGCAGCGTGGATGGGAGATTGTCGAAGATGATCGGCACCTGGCCGGCCACGGTATCGTTCAGTGCCGGCCCTGCGCCGCGGTAGGGGATGTGCGTGACGAAGATCTGCGTCAGGCTCTTGTAGAGCTCCATCTGCAGATGGCCGATCCCGCCGGTGCCGGAGGACGAATAAGAGTACTTGCCCGGAACCTTCTTGACTTCCGCGACGAAACCCTTGTAGTCCTTGGCCGGGAAATTGGGATTCACCGCGATGATGTTGGGCGTGGCGGCGATATTGATGATCGGCGTGAAATCCGTCAGCGGGTTGTAGGGCGTGCGCGGATTGATCGCGGGATTGGCGGCCGTGGTGGACACGGTGGCGATGCCCAGCGAGTACCCGTCCGGCACCGCCTTGGCCGTTTCGGAAGCGCCGACGATGCCGCCGCCGCCGGCCTTGTTTTCCACCACCACCGGCTGCCCCAGCGCACGTGACAAGGGGTCTGCTATCACACGCGCGATGATGTCGGTGGTGCCTCCCGGCGCGAAAGGTACGACCAGACGGATGGGTTTGGAGGGATAGGCCTGGGCCCAGGCACCGCCCGCGGCAGCAAGAAGCACGAATCCGAACCAATTTCGACGATGCATGGCAATCCCTTTGTAACTGCATGAAAACGATGTAGCCCCACGAACGGGGAAGGCATGAGCATCGTTGCACGCAGCGTCACTCCTGGTGAGGAATTACCCTCACCATCGTGATCTTTGCCGCATCGGTGGTGGATGGCGCGCTCCTCCGGGGAGCCGAGCGCGACAGTCTCGGGGCACTGCCCGGTTTCAGACAGGCACCATGGCATCCCAGAGAAGTTTGGAACCCAGAAGCATGGAAAACACCAGAAACACCGCCTTCATGCGGGGCGGCGATAGCGTCTTGGCGGTCCAGGCACCCATCATTCCTCCGACGGCGCACCCCAGCAGCAGGGGAATGCCCAGCTGAAAGTCGATCACGCCCTTGCTGGCGAAGGTGCTCACCGAGGCCCCGACGACCAGCAGGTTGATGCGCGTCATGACCGAAGCGCTCTGCACGAAGTTGAGCCCGAAGAAATGCATGAGCGCGAAGATGAGGAAAGTGCCGAAGCCCGCGCCGAAGAATCCGGAATAGACGCACAGCGCGAACACGGTGGCCACGCCCCCGGCCGACATGCGCGGACCGCCCTGCGCCGCAGCCGCCTCCCGGGAAGACAGGTCCGTGCGGTAGGTGATCCACAGGACCACGGCCATGAGCACGACCACCAGGATCTTGAGCAGGCGCTCGTCCATGCCCGTGGCCAGCAGCGAACCCGCCACGGAGCCCACTATGCACAGCGGCCAGAGCAGCCAGGGCACGGCGACTTCGGAGCGCTGGTCCCGGCGGTGCACCAGCGCCCCCGTGGCGAAGGAACCGATCAGCGCGAACTTGACGGTGGCGATCGCGGTGGCGGCGGGATGCCCCAGCAGCAGCAGCAGCGGCACGCCGAGGGTGACGCCTCCGCCCACGGTGACGGCGACGATGCCGACAATGCCTCCCACGCCCGCGATGGCAGCGCTCAAGAGCATCACCATGCGACGGACCTGGTGGCGGAAGACGGAGGCGCGATGTCCAGGTGCAGGCTGTCGCCCATCAGGGCAGCCGTGGTCAGGCGGAACCGCCCCAGGTAGCGCTGGAGCACCGCCATGCGCACGGCCACGCCGTTGGCGGCCTGCCGGAAATAGTGGTTGAAGGGGGTGTCGTCCAGGTCTTCCGGGAGCTCGCCGCCACGGGGCAGGCAATGCATCACCACCATGCCGCCCCGCAGGCACTGCAGCAGCCGGCGATCCACGCGGCAGCGCTCCAGCTGCGCCCCATGGGAGGCCGCGTCGCGGAACTGCTCGCGCTGCACGCGCACGACGTAGAGCACATCCACCTGGCCGAGCATGTCGGCGACGCATGCATGCTCCTGGGCGCCGGCGCCGACCACCTGCGCCAGCGGCACGGGCTGGGCCTCATCGGCGTCTCCCACTGCATCCACGACGTGCACCCGCACGTCGCGGAAGGCACGCAGCCCGGCCAGCAGCGACTTGGCCGCCCGCGAATAGCGCAACCCGCCGCAGATGCCCACGCGCAGGCCGTCCAGCGTGCCGAAGTGCTTGCGCATGGTGAAGAGGTCGATCAGGGTCTGCGTCGGATGGCGGTGCACGCCTTCGCCCGCGTTCACCACGGGCACGTCCAGCGCCTGCGCCATGCGCTCCACCATGCCGTCCTGCGCATGCCGCGCCACGACCAGGTCCGCATAGTAGCCCGCCATGCGCAGGGTGTCGGAGGCGCTTTCCCCCAGCCCCATGCGGGTGGTCTGCATGTCGCCCATGCTCAGCACCTTCGCGCCCAGCCGGTGCGCAGCCGCCTCGAAGCTCAGGCGCGTACGGGTGCTGGGCTCGAAGAACGCGGTGCAGACCAGCGAGCCGGCGAGGCTGTAGGCGAACTCGCCCGGATGGCGGCAGATGTCCTCGGTCACGTCCAGCAGGTTCTCGATATCCCCTCGCGACCAGTCATCGATCGACACGAGGTTCTTGTGCCCGGCCCGGTGGGGTGGGATGCGTGTGGGCCCGTCGGCGGGCTGGGGGCGATGGCACTGCGACACTGGAAACAATCTTGTTGTGCGGATGGGCTGACTTTCTGCTTCAATCTTCTTTCCGAGGCTTCCATAAGAGAAGTTTTTCTTTCTTATACGAAACATAAAAATCATTTTGGAAACAACCATTGATCTAGATGTGATGTCTCAATAGGTTGTTCATCCAGGCCCGACCTGGGAAGCTGTGGTTACCAGGCCCCAGCAACTCAGGACAGGACACCGGATGAACAGTCATAAGCATGCGCGATTGACCCGCGCAGGTCGAGCCCTTCTGGTCGACAGAGTGCTCCAGCAGAACTGGACGATGCGCCAAGCCAGCGAAGCCGCAGGCGTGAGCCTGCGCACCGGCTACAAGTGGATGGCCCGCTTTCGCAACGAAGGCCCCGATGGCTTGCTCGACCGCAGCTCCCGCCCGCACCGCAGCCCCCAGGCCTGCCCACCCGAGCAGGTCCAGCTGTTCGAACAGC
>NZ_FNEY01000019.1 GCF_900100305.1 Paracidovorax citrulli
GCAACCTGCCCACCGCTCTGTCTTTGAATGCTTGTCCGTATCGTGCCAACTGGCTTCTCGCTCTTCGCCCCCGGGGTGAAACACACGGCAGCGGGCCGGCGCCTGAAGGCACCTGCAAGGCTGTGCATTTGTGGACGATGCGCTGCGCGCACCGGCCCGCTTGCCGTGGACAACGCTTCGCGTTGCCCACCACGCAGACCTTCGACCACAACTACACAGCCTCCTACTACCTTCATGAACTCCGAACACCGGAGTCCTATCGAGGCGACAACTATTCTGACGCGGGGGGGCCTGTTGCAGGCACTGCTACGGCATCGGCCATCAGTACCAGTACACGCTGGCGGAATACAACGCCAAGCGCGAGAAGTGGCTGAACGACAAGAAGGAGGCAGCCGATTTCCCGGAGCAGGGCGGCGTGGGGTACGACGCGCGGAAGCCGCCGAACCAGGAATGCCCCGAGTGCTTCGGTGCGGGGCAGTCGCGCACGGTGCTGAAAGACACCCGCCAGATGTCGCCCGGGGCACCGACCATGGGAAGCTGGAGGACGCCAGTGCCTGAGCGCCGTTCCAGAGTGCCAGATGCCTGCCAGGTGGGCACGCTCGTCGCGCCCATCCTAATCGGCGGGCTGCCGGGCTTCCTGGCGGGCGTCGCTGCCTTGGTCGGCTTGGCCGTGTCGCTCTGCCGGCACGACCGCGTGCAGGAGGCGCAGATGCGCAAGCGGATGGAGACCATCGTCACCAAGGCTGGAGAGGCAGCACAACTCGCCGCAGCCGGGGAGATCGCCAGGATCAAGCCCCGCAACATCACCATCCGTCAGGAGTTGGACCGTGAAATTCAGACTCGTGTGGAGTACCGCGATTGCCGCCATGGCCCTGACGGGCTGCGCCTCATCAACGAAGCGCTTACCGGTCGAGCCGAGCCGCTGGTGATGGTGAGTTGCCCGGAAACTCGCCCCGCTGTCCGATGACACTTTCGGGGCAACTTCTACAAAATTGGTAGAGGTGGCTGGGCAATATCGGCAGTGTCGCGCTGCCCGCTCTACACACCGGTGGACGCTAAGCAAGTCCACGGCAAGTGGTGGCAAGATGTTACGATCGAAGCAGACTCTACCTGCTACTCACGCCATGATGATCGATCGTAAAAAAATCCTCTATGTGCTAGCACCGATTTTGTTATCCATAGTGGGGGCGGCTATATGGGAGTGGGCGGTACGTCCTTTGTTTGCGGTTATCGGCCTCTGGGCACTCGATGTTGCGACATTAGGATTGGATTCTCTTAGAAATGCAATCTATGAAGATGCAGCGCAAGGTCTCTATGAGAAAGCAAGCGCGAATACTTTAATTTTGCTATGGTCCGTAATTGTTGCCGTTCCAGGCTATTTTATTTCGTACACGATGGGCAAAAATCGCGCTTCCAAGTTGTACGGAAACATGTCTCCGGATGACCCCGTACTGATAAAAACAGTTGCCTTGCATAAAAGAGTGCTAATGGTTTTGACTGCATTGCTATTTATCGCGGGATTTATCAATCTCATTCTTTTTCAGCGGATGCTGTATGTGAATCGCGTAATAGGTCATTTCAATCAATCGTTCGCAATCGCAGCGCCGGCGATGTCGGAAAAGGATCGCTTGGATATTATTTCAAATTTCGCTTCTATGAAAAAGAGAGGTGATTATATTGCGTTGATTGATCAACTAGCCGCGACCGCGGAACGACATAAAAAGACGCTCCCCAAATTTTCGATCTACTAGCTTTGGGCAGATTGTTCCCATTTCTGGTGTCCTCCATCGGGAGGTGAGGTCACACGCCGTCTCACGCTGGCCTATTTATGAGTTGGACACGGTTCTGGCTCACCATACCCACCGTCAGTTGTTGAAGAAAAAGTCCGGCCGGCTGTGCCCAGCGTCGTACCAAGCTTGCCAAATTTGTCCGGTCATAACCACGACAGGATGAAACCGTGAGCACAACCGATGAAGATCGCCAGCGCCTGCTGAGCCCCGAAGAGCTGGTCGTCATGGCCGAGGACGACTACGACGCCGACGAACACAACGCGGCCGCGATGCGTGAGATTGGCCGCGGCGATCTGGACGACGAGGAGGAAGACGACGAGGCGAGGGGCGACGATAAGAAGGGCCGCACTGCCGCGCCCGCACCTGCGCCTGCAACTGCTCCTGCCCAGGCCGCAGCCCCTTCGCCAGTACCGGCCCCTGCGGCCGCGGAGGCTGACGCGTCTGCACCTGCTGCAGCGCCTGCGTCCGCCGAGGGTGGTGCGGCAACCGTCGGCGCCCGGCCCGCACCGGCTCCCGCACCGCATCCCACCTACATGGCCGAACTGCCCGCGGATTACGACGCACAGGTGGCCGCGAACAAGGCCGCGCTGACGGACCTGCGCACGAAGTTCGACGACGGCGCGGTGGACGCCGCCGAATACCACGGCAAGTTGGACGAGCTGCAGGAGCAACGCGCGGATCTCCGCGAAGCCAAGACGCGGGCCCAGGTGGCAAGCGAGATGCGGGAGCAGGCTGAGGCGGGTGCATGGCTGTCGGCCATCAACACGTTAGCCGCCGACGCCGCTACGAAGCCGGAGCTGGGGCCTGGTGGACTACGCGAAGGACCATGCGAAGGCGGCCGACCTGGACATGTTCTTGAAGGTCTTGGCTGCCGCGCCGGAGAACGCCGCGAAGCCGTATCACTGGTTCCTGGAGGAAGGCCACCGCCGCGTGGTTGCACTGCATGGCATCGCCACCGCGAAGCCGGCGGCAGTAGCCCCTGCCACGCGCAAGCCTGACGCCAGTGCGGTGGTCACCAACCTGGCGGATCTGCCAGGCGGCGGCGGTGATGCCGATCCCGTCGGCGACGAGTTCGCCGAGCTGGACAAGCTGACGGGCCTGGACTACGAACGCGAGCTGGGCCGCCTGTCGTCCGAGAAGCGCGAACGCTACCCGCTGAACATCATCGCGGCCCACAAGCGGTGGAGGTGACGGAGCACGGCTGGAGCTCTGTCTTGTAGGCTCGACCTTACGGGCGCAGCCGGCATTGCCCCGCGATCGTCGCGGCCGGTACGTCCTACGATTTGGACCGAGGCAAGGAGCTTTCCCTCCCTGCCCGCAACCCATCACCGAAAGGACTTCATCATGAACACCGATCAAATCAAGGGCAGCCTGAAGGAAGCCGCCGGCAAGGTTCAGCAAAAGACCGGCGAAGTGTTCAACAGCCCGGAGCATCAGGCGAAGGGCATGGCCAAGCAGGTGGAAGGCAACGTCCAGAAGAACTACGGCGATGCCAAGGAAAACATCAAGGACGCCACGAAGTAATCCTTCGTGGGCGAGGCGGACACGGCTCCGCCGCGATGGCCGGACGAGGCCCCGGTGCACGCCGCAGACGGCGTGCCCGGGGCCTTTTCATGTCTTGCGTCCTCGATGCCCCTCCCTCATGCCGGACTCGCGATGTGTTCGCTCAGGCATCGACGGCACTGGCGGCCGCCGCACCTTGTCCTGAGGTTGCGCGGGAACATTGGGGCCGGTGCGTCGGCCCGGGGCGTGCAGTCAGGTCCTGCCAGGCCGACTGGCGCGGCCGTCACATGGGCAGGTCAGCGAAGGAGGGGGCCGCGGACGCTTCGGTCTTCGGCGGCTGTTCGGCGGGCTGGCGGCTCCAGCGCCGCAAGCCGTCCCGGCCGCCCGCGGAGCGCAGAAGCAGCGCGCCGCCGATGGCGGCATGCAGTACGGCACGCGTGCGGCTGCGGGATACCAGGGCCCAGAAAAGCAGGCCCGCGCCCGCGATGGCCGCTGCAGTGTGTTCATGCGGGGCGCTGGCGCGGCTGTCGTCGTAATCGATCAGGTGGCGCACGGAGTGGCGGAGTTCGTCGTTCTGCATGGTGTGGTGTTCCTTGGCTGGGCAAGTGGAACGATCACCTTAGGTGACCGGCCTCCCTGGCGGAGTCGGTCCTTGTGCCGTGGGGCCGTAGGCTTCCACGCACGCAACCACTATGCGCGACTCCGCCTTCGGGACCGCGCCATTGAAAAGGCCCACCGGGGGTACCCGGTGGGCCTTGGGGTGCGCATGCCCCGCGTCACCCGGAACTGCATCGACCCGTGGGGCGATGCGGTCCCGGCCTGCGGGCCGGCTCGGAGTGTCGCTCAACGGTCGTTCTTGTGGCTTTGGCGGCCGGCCTGCGCATGCTGTTCGCTGCTGCCGCCACGGGTACCGCCGCTGTTCTGGCTGTTGCCGCTGTTCTGGCTGCCGCCACTGCTGTTCTGCTGGTTGTTGTTGCCGCCGCCGCCGTGGCTCATGCTGCCTGCGCGGCGTGCTTCCTCGGAGGTGAACTCGTGGGCATTGCCGCTTGCGTGCGCTGCGCGTCCGCCTTCAGCGGCGATCTCGCGTTGGCGCTCGGGGTCCATGCCGGCGAATCCGCGGCCGGAACCGCCACCCTGGTTGCCTTGGTTATTGCCTTGGTTGCCTTGATTGCCTTGATTCGATGCCATGTGATTTCTCCTTTGGAACATAACGAATGGTGAGTTGGAAGTGACCGCGCAGTGCAGCGCTGTCGATGAGGCAGGGGGCAACGGACATGCCATGCGCCGGACCGGCAGCACGGCATTGGCCGCTCTGCGGGAGGGTGCAGCCGTGGCCTGTTACGAAGGCGCAGAGGGAAACCGCGGCGAATGCATGGAAACGAAACAAAGGGTTTTGTCGGGCTGCGCGTGACGTCGCGGCCATGCACTCCGGCGCCGTGCCGGTGCGAGCACGTCCGGACCTCGCTGGTCATTTCTTCCGGCCGTGCGCGTTTTGCGGCAATGCTTGCAAAACACCGTCGGCGGGCCGTGCGAACCACAACCCGGCCCTGGTGTAACGCGGCCCTGGTGTAACGCGGGCCGTATCTTGCGCAGCTTCCTACGCGGCGTGCAGGGGCGACGGCAAATCATGGATCGCTCTCTTTCCCCCGATGAACAGCACACTACGCAAGGAGTTTTTTCATGGAAGCCACCACCACGGGTATGAATCGCACGGGCGCTTCGGCGTCGCCGGCCGGTGCGCAGGCGATGGAAGACGCCGTCGAGCGGTACTCGCCGCCCGGCCCCATCGATTTGTCGCAGGCCAGGGAAGTCCTCCTGCTGTACGCGCAGGAGGCCGGACCGCTCGGCGCGGTGCCGCCGCCCACGTCCCTGGGCGGAATGGTGCGCACGGGCGTGAGCAAGCTCATGGGCGAGCATCCGGAGATCCTTCTGGACAAGATCGGCGAACGCATCGCCTTCGAGCGCGGCGGCACCCGGCTCTACGACGCGCTGATGGTGAAGTACGAGGCCGCCGTGAATGCCGGCGCGAAGATCCCCACGCCGGCGGACGCGGTGAAGGCGGCAGGTGCCGGTACGGACGATGTCGCGCTGCAGGCGGACGCCTCGGCGCTGGCGACGCTGCAGCGCATCCGTGCGGAGGAATTGCAGCACTTCCAGATGCTGTGCGATGCCATGCGGCAGCTCGGCGGCGATCCGACGGCGCAGACGCCGTGCGCGGACGTGATCGCCACTGCGTCGATGGGATTGATCCAGGTGGTGTCGGACCCGCGCACCACGCTGGCGCAGGCGCTGTCGGCCATGCTGACCGCGGAGCTCACCGACAACGCGGGCTGGGAACTGCTGATACAGCTGGCGGAGCAGGCGGGAGAAACCGACCTGATCAGCGAATTCGCCCAGGCGCTGACCGAGGAGCAGCGGCACCTGGCCACCGTGCAGGCCTGGCTCCAGGCTCTGGTGGTTTCCGGACCGCTGCCGAGCGATGCGGTGTGAACAAGACCGTCCGCATCTTCCTCGCGCACTCTCTCCCAATCCATCTTTTCAAAGGACAACCCCATGACGATCCATCTTTTCCAGGACAAGGGCACCGCCCTGGAGCGCCAGCGCCTGAGCTGGAAGGACATGGTGGGCAAGCCCATCAGCAAGCTCGACGATGACGCCTTCACGCGCGTGCGCGCCATCCTCATGAACGGCGTCGAGCTCGATGCGCTGCGCACCAAGCAGGTCCTGCTGCGCATGAACGCCGATGCGCGGGTGGAGATCGCGCAGCTCATGCGCGTGGAGCAGCACCAGGCCACGACGATC
Organism: Paracidovorax citrulli; assembly: GCF_900100305.1. Taxonomy (GTDB): domain Bacteria; phylum Pseudomonadota; class Gammaproteobacteria; order Burkholderiales; family Burkholderiaceae_C; genus Paracidovorax; species Paracidovorax citrulli. The sequence goes on from NZ_FNEY01000019.1 coordinate 6,096, forward strand.
AACTGGCTGATCGGCGCCGACCATTCACCGCTGGAGACCACGATCGGCTACGAACAGACGGCCATCGAGGTCACCGCGTCGGTGGCGAAACTGGAGCCCGACAGTTATCTCGCGCAGGGCTACCGCTACGCGCTGCTCGAGGATTTCGACCATCTCTACCGCTACAGCGCGCTGCTGGACCGGCTGGAAGGCAAGGACGCCAACAACATTACCCAGGGCTACACCGACATCGTGCCGTCGCGGCCCACCTGGGTGCACCATCGCGCTCCGGAGCACGACCTGCTGGAGCCTTACGGGCCGGACGCGGTGCTGGCGACCAAGCTGCACGCGCTCACGCTGACGGGCGGCGAGTACCAGACGCACGACTACTACATGAACATCGGGCCGCTGTTCTCCGACCCGGTGGCCCGGCAGCTCTATGCGGAGATCGCGTCGGTGGAGTCGCAGCACATCACGCACTACGGCTCGATGCTCAACCCGCACGAGACGCCGCTGGAAAAGCTGCTGATCGCCGAGGCCTGCGAGGTGTGGAACTACGCGGGTTGCGCGCAGCAGGAGAGCAATCCCCGCGTGCGGGCGATCTGGGAGATGTTCCTGGATTACGAACTGGGGCATTTCCAGGTGGTGCAGGAACTGTTCAAGCGCCTGGAGCGGCGCGACCCCGCCGAGGTTCTCGGAGACGGCGCGCTGCCGGCCTTCATCCGCTTCGAAAGCCATCGCGACTACCTGCGGCAGGTGGTCGATGCCGAGACCGACTTCCGCAAGGACGGCACGCGTTTCGTACAGACCCCCCAGGAAGAGGGCGAATCCTCGCTGGCCTACCGCGAAGCGGTGAACCAGGACGGTTCGCCGTCGCGCGCCGCGTCCGCCTCGTATGCATGGACGGCCGGGACCGAACTGGTGCGGGAGGCCGAGGCCGTGGAGGTGGTGGCTGCCGCGTAGCGGGACCGGTGGCCTGCGGGCCGGGCTCGACCTGCCCGGCCCGCAGGGCTATGCGCGCGATGACCGCAGGTGGGCCTGGATGAGGCGCTGCAGTTCCCGCACGTCCAGTGGCTTGACCATGTACGCGTCGAAGCCGGCATCCCGCGCCTGCTCGCGGTTGTGGTCCTGCCCCCAGCCGGTTGCCGCCACCAGCAGCATGCGGTCGCCGAACGGCTCGGCGCGCAGTGCCCGTGCCACGGCAATACCGTCGATGCCGGGCATGCCGAGGTCCAGCACGGCCACGTCCGGCGTCAGTTCACGCGCCTTGCGCAGTGCCTCGTGTCCGTCGGCCGCCGTAACCACGGCGCAGCCTTCCAGCAGGTGGGAGATGGACCAGGTAACGTCCTCGTTGTCGTCCGCCAGCAGCACGCGGGGCGAGGCAACGCCCGCGCTCTCGCCGCTCTCCGGTGTCTGCGCATGGGCACGGCCATCGGTGGAGGACTGGACGGGCAAGGGCAGTTGCACGGTGAAGCGGCTGCCCTGACCGGGGCCCGCGCTTTCCCCCCGCACGGTGCCCTGGTGCATTTCGACGATGTTGCGCACCAGTGCGAGACCGATGCCCAGGCCCTGGGTGTGCCGCGAGCCGGCGTCGGGGCTTTGCGAGAACATGGTGAACATGTCGTCCACGGTGTCCGGGTCCATGCCGATGCCGTTGTCTTCCACGCACAGGTGGAACCAGCCGCCTTCCGTCCATGCCGACAGCCGGACGCGGCCGTGATCGGGGGTGTACTTGGCGGCATTGCTCAGGAGGTTCGCCAGTACCTGGGCGATGCGCACGGGGTCCGCGTGGAGCAGGACGGCCTCGCCCGGAAGATCCTGCACGAATTCATGGCCCGCGGCCTGGATGGCCCCCAGCGTGGCTTCCAGCGCGGCCTCCACGATCTCGTCCAGCAATACGTCACGCTGCTGCAGCACCATGCGGCCGAGCCGCAGCCGGGACAGGTCCATGAGATCGTCCAGCAGCACGGCCATGGCACGCGCCTGGCGCTGCACGATGCGCGCCGCCTGGTCGCGGTCGGCCGGCGCGGCCCCTTCGGTGGCCAGCACTGCCGATGCGCCGGCGATCGACGCCAGGGGGTTACGCAGTTCGTGCGACAGCACTGCCAGGAAGCGGTCCTTCGTGGCGTCGGCCGCCTGCAGCGCGGCGCGGGCCTCCTCGTTTTCGCGCAGGGCCGTGAGCAGGTCTGCGCGGCTTTGCTCCAGCGCCTGCTGGCTCGCGCGCTGGTCGCTCTGGTCCCGTAGGATCTTGACGAAACCGACGACCGCGTCCGCGCCGTCGTGCATGGGCATCAGCGCACCGCTGGCCCAGAAGCGGCTGCCGTCCTTGCGCTGGTGCAGGCGGTCGTCGAGCGCGCCGCCGGTGGCCAGCGCCGTGCGCGTCTCGGAAAGCGGAGCTCCGGCGGCGCGGTCCTCCGGCGTGAAAATCATGTCCGCGAGCTGGCCCACGGCCTCGTTTTCGCTGTAGCCGAGAATGCGTTCGGCGCCGCTGTTCCAGGTGGTGATGCGGCGGTCCAGGTCGGTGGAGAAAATGGCGTATTCCACGGCGTTCTCGATGACCAGGCGCAGGCGTTCCGTGCTCTCGCGCAACGCATTTTCGGCGCGCTTGCGCTCGCTGATGTCGTTGCACACCACGATCGAGGCCGTGGGCCCGCCGTGCGCGTCGGCCAGATAGCTCACGCTGTTGTGCAGCCACAGCGTGCTGCCGTCCTTGCGCAGGCACCGCTTCTCGATGTGGAAGGGTTCGCCGTGTTCGGCGAGGCGCCGCATGAGGTGGGCGCTGAGCTGCCGGTCGGCAGGGTGGATGAGGTCGAGCAGCTGCGTGCCGATGAGTTCGTCGTGGCCGTAGCCCAGCATGTGGCTGTAGTGCCGGTTGACGAAGGTGATATGGCCTTCCAGGTCCGTTTGCACCACGCCCACGACGGCCTGGTTCACTATGGCGCTGAAGCGGTCTTCGGAGCGGCGCAGTGCTTCCTGGCCCTGCTTGCGTTCGGAGATGTCCACGAAGGTCAGCACCACGCCCGCGATGCGGTCGTCCAGCGTGCGGTAGGGCAGCATGCGCACAAGGTACCAGTTGCCGTCGCTGGCGCCCACCTCTCGCTCCACGAGCGCCAGGCGCTCGAGTACCCGCCGGGCATCCTCCGCCAGCTCCGGATACTGCAATTGCGTGCGCAGATTCGACAGCGGCCGCCCCACGTCGGTGGAGATGAGATGGAAGAGGGTCACTGCCGACGGAGTGAAGCGGGTGATGCGCAGATCCCGGTCGAGGAACACCGTGGCGATCGCGGTGGCGTCCATGAGGTTCTGCATGTCGCTGTTCGCGTGCCCCAGCTCGTCCACCTTGCTCTTGAGCTCGTGGTTGACCGTGGTCAGTTCCTCGTTGATCGACTGCAATTCCTCCCGGTTGGTTTCCAGTTCCTCGGTCGCGGAGCGCAGCTCCTCGTTCATGGCCTGCAGCTCCTCGTTGCTGGCCCGCAGCTCCTCGGTGGAGGCTTCGTATTGCTCGATGGTGCTGCGCAGCTGCGCGTTCAGCAGTTCCAGTTCCCGGTCCAGCTGCTCCGCGGCCGTGTCCTGCGGCACCTCGGCGGCGAGTGCGGAAGACGGCAGATCAGGCAGCGTGTACAGCAGGACGAGCGAAAGGCCCGCGCCGAGGTCGGGGACGGGCCGCACCTCGGGCGCGACCCGCACCGTGCCGCCGGCCGTCTCCACCGGCACCGCCGTCAGCCGCATGGGCTGTCCGGTCCGGCCGATGCGGTAGAGCGCCGCCCGCAGTTCGATGCGCAGCGCAGGGTGGATCAGCCGCATCAGGTTGCGCGAGAGTTCGCCGCCATGGAAGGCCAGGAAACGGCCTGCGGAAGGTGACATGTGCAGTATGTTCTGCTCGCCATCCACCAGGATGGAGGGCGGTGCGAGCTGTTCCAGCAACCGCAGGTGGACCTCGCCCCAGGGCAGTGCCTTTTCGCCCATGGCCCGCACGGCGGGGCGTTCGGCATCCGCGAAGTAGGGAACCATCGCGCCGGAATGCACGACAGGTCCCTGGTGCGCGGTGTGCTGCGCATGCAGGGCGACAGCGGCCGGCCCCAGGCTGCCGGGCAGCAGCAGATCCGTGTGCGCCGAGCTCTGGTGGCCGAACAGGCGGTGCAGCTTGTCGATCACGGAGAACCGGATGTCGCCGTCGTCCACCGATTCGGCGGAGCCCAGGAACAGCAGCTTGCCGGGCAACAAGGCGAAGTGGAAGGTGTCGAGCACCCGATGCTGCGCCTCGCGGTTCAGGTAGATGAGCAGATTCCGGCAGGAAATGAGGTCGAGCCGCGAGAAGGGCGAATCCCTGAGCAGGTCGTGGACCGCGAACAGCACGCTTTCGCGCAACTCCCGCCGCACGCGGTAGCCACCGCGCTCGCGCACGAAGAAGCGCCGCAGCCGCTCCGCGGATACGTCGCTCTCGATCGCTGCGGGGTAGAAGCCTTCGCGGGCGGCGCGGATGGCGGCGTCGTCCAGGTCGGTGGCGAAGATCTGCAGCACCGGCGCCGTGTCGAGCGTCCGGGCGTATTCCGTCAGCAGCATGGCGATGGAATAAGCCTCTTCGCCCGTGGCGCAGCCCGCCACCCACACGCGCAGCGTGTCCGCACCGGTTTTGCCCTGGAACAGCAGCGGCAGGTGGCTTTCCAGTGCAGCGAACGCGACGGGATCGCGGAAGAAATTGGTCACGCTGATGAGGAGATCCTGCAACAGCGCCCCAGCTTCGCCCGGCCGGGTGCGCAGGCAGTCCAGGTAGCCGGACATCGTACCGATGCCGTTCACCTGCATGCGGCGCCCGACCCGCCGCACGACGGTGGCTCGTTTGTAATCGCCGAAGTCGCGGCCCGTGCGGTGGCGCAGCAGCGTCAGCACCTCGCGCAGCGCCGTTTCGTCATCCGTCGCATCGCCGGCCGGTGACGGCGGCTCGGTGCCGTGCAGCGCCTCCAGGCGCAGCCGGGGAGCCATGCGGTGGTATTCCATCATGCGCCCGGCCATCTGGGCCGCGGGCAGCACCCAGTCGATCATGCCGGTGGCGATCGCCGAGCCGGGCATGCCGCTGGCATAGGCTTCCCCCGGGTCCTGGGCGATGGTGAGGCCTCCGCGCTCCTTGACGCGCTTGATGCCGATGGCGCCGTCTCCGTCCGCGCCGGACAGCACGATGGCGGTGGCACGCGTGCCGTGCGAGTCGGCCAGTGTCCGGAACAGCAGATCCACCGCCACATGCTGCTGCCGGCCCGGTGGCAGCGGCGCGAGGGCAAGCACGCCGTCGTGGACTTCCAGCACCTTGCGGGGCGGCACGACATAGACGGTGTCCGCCTCCATGGACACCGAACCGGTCACCTGCTGCACGCGCAGCGCCGTCGCACGCTGGAGCAGCTCGGCCAGCATGCTTTCATGCTCCGGGGACAGGTGCAGCACGACCACGAACGCCATGCCGGGGGAAGCAGGCATGGCCGCGAAGAAGTCGCGCAGTGCCTGGATGGCGCCAGCCGATCCACCCAGTCCGACCACCGGCAGTGCGGCGTCGCCGGATTCGGCGGCGCAGCCGTCTGCCGCACCGGCCTCGGCCTCCTCGGCGGGGTCCGGGGTGATCTCGTCCATCTCTTGTCCTTGTGAGAGCGCACCCGCGGTGCGTGCAATACGGCTGGGCGACGATGCTAGCGCAATCCGCGGTGCCGGCCGGTCAAAAAACGGGACAGGTGTGCAGCCTGCTCATCCATACGGGTGCGTTGGAAGTTTTTACAGGAATTCCACACTGCAGGGTCGGCGGAAGTGGCCGAAGCGCCCGTAGTCCTGGGCATGCCGTTTGCCCCCGCCGGGACATGGAGACCCACACGACGCCCCGTTCCCTGGACGCGTACGCCCACGCGCCTGCTCCCTCCGTTCCCGTGGCCCGCGAACCCTTGCGGTATCGGGAGCATGCCGGGCGCAGGGTGGGAATCCTGGTGTGGCCCAGCGGAGACGGATGGCGCGGCGCATGGTCCATGGGCAGCGGTGCCTGGTACGCGGTCCGCGGACGCTGGGGCAGCGAAGACCTGGCCGCCGAGAAGACGTTCATCGCGGCGCGATCATCCCTCGGGCAGGATGGTCTGCGGCGCCGCCGTCCATCCGCTACTCCGGCACATCGGCCTGCCGCGCTCTGCGCGGAGACGGAAGAGGCCGGTGAAAGGGGGCAGGCGCCCGCTTTGCGCGCTGCGTCCGAGCAGTGGAGCGAATTGCGCCGGGACTGGCAGACCGCCGAAATGCGGCTGGCGAGGCGGCAGTCCGCCATCTGCCTGGGCGAGGGCCCTGCGGAGAATGCGGAGGATGCCAAAAGCCTGCGCGACCTCGAGCGGGAAGCCGAAAGCGCGCGCCAGCGGATGGACGATTATCTGAACGTGGTGCTGCGCATGCTGAGGCCTCAGGCGGGCAATGCCTCGTCCTGACCCGGCTCGCGTCTGTCACATACCTCACTCGTCGATTGCCGCGCTCCAGCGGCTGCCCCAGTCGCGCGCCTGGTCGATCTCGCGCCGGTCTCGCTTGGTGGGGCGGCCTTCCTGCAGGGTGGCGGCAGGCTCGGGTGCGAGCCTGCGCATTTCTGCGGCCTGCGCGCGCGCGGCGATGCTCTCGGCCGTTTCCTCATACAGCTGTTGCGCGACGGGCGCGGGGCCGCGCATGGCGCTGAGCCCGCGCACCACCACCGTGCGAGGCACATGGCCCTGGCGCAGCGCCACGGTATCGCCGCTGCGCAGTTCCCGCGACGCCTTGGCGGCCTGTCCGTTCACCACCACGCGGCCCTTGCCGATCTCTTCCGCCGCCAGGGCCCGGGTCTTGTAGAAGCGCGCGCACCACAGCCACTTGTCCAGGCGCATCGATTCGGGAGGGGTCATGGCGGTATTTTCCCAGAGAACCTGGGTGTTCCGTACCCGGCAGGCCATCGTTCGGCGAAGATGGCTGACATGGTTTCAGCGCGGCGGTGGCGAGACTGGCCGGCATCGCCCGCCACCTGCCGGCCTGACCGGCCTCCCGCCATGCGCCCTTCATTCCATCGCCTTGCCCTCCGAATCACCGGCCATGGCCGGGTGGCCGCGTCCCTGCTGGTGGTGGCCGCGCTGGCCGGCTGCGGAGATACCGCCCGCCTGCCTGCCGAGGCAGGCATCGGCCCCCGGCCCGCGCTGCCGGAACCGCACAGGTCCCTGATTCCCACCGTGCACATCGCGCCCGCCAAGGGGTGGCCGGACGGGGGCGCGCCGCAGCCCATGGCCGGCCTGTCCGTGACGCCTTTCGCCCGCGGGCTCGAACATCCCCGCTGGGTGGTGGTGCTGCCCAACGGCGACGTGCTCGTGGCCGAGAGCGACAAGCCGGCACCCGAAGGTCCGCCCCCGGACGACGGGTGGGTCAAGAAAGTGCGCAACTGGGTCATGGGCAAGGTCATGGCCCGTGCCGGCTCCGGCAACCCGTCAGCCAACCGCATCACGCTCCTGCGCGATGCCGACGGGGACGGCGTGGCGGAAACGCGCAGCGCGTTCCTGCAGGGGCTGCATTCTCCTTTCGGCATGGCACTGGTCGGCAGCGAGTTCTACGTCGCCAACACCGATGCCGTCGTGCGGTTTCCTTATGCCCCGGGACAGACCGCCATCGCGGCCGCGCCGGCCAAGGTCGTGGACCTGCCCTCGCGGCCGCTCAACCATCACTGGACCAAGAACCTCATCGCCAGCCCCGATGGTGCGAAGCTGTATGTCACGGTCGGCTCCAACAGCAACGTGGCCGAGAACGGCATGGAGGCGGAAGCCGGCCGCGCGGCCATCTGGGAAGTCGATCGCGCCACGGGCGCGCACCGCGTCTTCGCGAGCGGCTTGCGCAACCCCAATGGCATGGGCTGGGAGCCGGGCTCCGGCAGGCTGTGGACCGTGGTGAATGAGCGCGACGAGATCGGCAGCGACCTCGTGCCCGACTACCTCACCTCGGTGAAGGAGGGCGGCTTCTACGGCTGGCCCTACAGCTATTGGGGCGGGAACGTGGATGTGCGTGTCCAGCCTCCACGGCCGGATCTGGTCGAGAAGGCCATCGTGCCGGATTACGCCCTGGGCAACCACGTGGCGCCGCTGGGCATGGCTTTCGCGGGGGGCGGCAGCCCGGCCGCTCAACCCGTGGCTCCGCAGCTCGCGCAGGGTGTGTTTGTCGGCCTGCACGGCTCATGGAACCGCAAGCCGCGCAGTGGCTACAAGGTGGTGTTCGTGCCGTTCAGGAACGGCAAACCCGACGGCATGCCCCTGGATGTGTTGACCGGATTCGTGAGCGGCGATGGCGACGCCTGGGGCCGGCCCGTGGGCGTGGCGCTGGACGGGCGGGGCGGCCTGCTCGTGGCCGACGACGTCGGCAACACCCTGTGGCGCGTGGCGGCGGCGCGGCCGTGACCGTCGCGGACACGGGGCCGCCCCATCCGTCCTGCATCATCTGCCAGACCGGCAGCTCCACCGCTTCATGACCGGTTCCGAGAAGTTAGGGTCGTATTCCACCGTGCAGGCGGTCACGTCCACAGGAAGTGCGCGTGTGGCGATGGCGGAGGTGCCGCCATATTCGCAGGCAACCCAGTAGGGCTGGTCCCGGCGCTCCAGTTCCCAGGTCGCCGTGGACGACTTGCCCTTTTTGCTCTCCTTGGCAGGGACCAACTGGGCTTTCTGCTCGGGCGGCCCTGCAAAGAACGACACCGTCACCAGTGGGTGGCTCTTGCGGGTGCCTTGGACCTGCCAACCAGGTTCGGCGGCAGGGTCCGGTGTTTGCTGTACCTGAAGTTGTGCTGGGCAGAGCATTGATGGCATTGTTTCCTGCCCAGCTTTTACCGGCCGAGCTGCATGTACTGAAGCCCCGGGTATAGCGATGGAGGCTGCAGCGAGCAAGGTGGGAACGAAGCGCATATTGGGGAAAATCGTCAAGTTGCCACGAAATTTCATCATCATTCCACGACAGAGAAAGCGTCACCGTTATTGCTGGGGTCAGCCCACCCTCCATGTTTGTTTTTGCCGAGAAAGGGCAATTTCCGCGCCTGGATCTTATTCACTTTGGACCACTGATCTATGACATAAATCCCCCCTGCGTCCTGCCCTACATACAGAGCAGCGTGGTTGCCCGATGCGTGGTTGGGATATCTGCCATTCACAAAAGTCGCTATTGCCGTGCCCTCGCGCAGAAGCATGTTTCCTTTGACAGGCGCACCTTCCCGCCATAGCGATGATGCCGGGGCTTTGGCATAGAACTTCACCAAAGCAACGCATTGCTTGGTGCCTACAGATGGTTTACCCTCCAAAGCTTTGGGCTGTTGTATGCGTATGGCATAAAAGATAATAAAAATAACGGAATGATAAGGCTGCTCTTTGTCTCATCATTGCGCAGGAGATTCTATTAATGAAATAAAGGCCTAACGTTGTTTTGTGTACAAATGGTGTCTGATTGTTTCTATGGATTGCTAGATGCAGATTAACAATGGTGGCAGCACCTGCGCACGCGTCTCTTTGAAGCGCTGCCCTTCCTCCACCAGCCAGTCCCGCACGCGCAGCATGGCAGGCCCCGCCTGGGGCGAACTCACGAAGGCGTAGCGCGCCCGGGAGAGCGTGCTCCAGGAACACAGCGGTACGAGCCGGCCGGCCGCCACGTCTTCGAGCACGAGCGCGGCACGACCCATGGCGATGCCCTGGCCGGTGATGGCTGCTCCCACCGCCAGCTGGGACAGGTTGAACTGGGGGCCGCCTCCCCAGTCCGGGCATGGCGCACCCTGCGCGGCGAACCAGTGCTGCCACTCCTCGAAGGTGTCGGCTCCTTCCCAGGCGCTGCCGTCGTGCAGCAGCCATTCCGGCCGCAGCCTGGCCGGCGCATCCCGCAGGTCCGGGTGGGCCGCTACGAAAGCCGGGCTGGCCACGGGGACCAGCCATTCATCGAGGAACCCGGTGGCGTCCAGGTCGGTGTACTCCTCCGGGTCGAAGCGGACGGCCGCCTCGACCCCGTCGCGCACCATGCGGGTGCGGTCGATGCGGTGGAACTCTCCGAACACGCGCAGCCCGGTGTCGGGGTGCCGGCGGAAGAATTCGCCCAGCCGTGGCGTAAGCCACTGCATGGCGAACGAAGGTGAGCAGCTCAGCGTGGCTGCAGCGTGGGCCGGGGTGGAGCGCCGCATCTGCGCGAGCGTGCCCTCGATGGCCTCGAAGCTTTCGCGCAGCACCACGGCCAGCCATTTGCCCTCCGGGGTGGGCACCAGTAACCGCGGGGTGCGCAGGAACAGGGGACGTCCCAGCCAGCGTTCCAGTTGCTTCACCTTCTGGCTCACCGCGCCCTGGGTGATGCACAGCTCCGCGGCGGCGCGTGTGAAGCTGCCCTGCCGTGCGGCCGCATCGAAACAGCGCAGCCAGGCCAGAACCGAATTGGACAGGCGTGAATCCATCAATGAAACTAATGCTGTCGTCAATATAAATGCATTGCACGGCCCATGGGCCGGCACAAGAATGCGTGCAACGCTTTCTTTACCGTTCCATGACCGAACTCACCCGCTCCGCGCTTCCCGCTGGTATCGATGCCCAGGAAGCCGCCATGCAGGCGCTGCGGCGCGCCGAGCCATGCCTCTGGTTCAATCCGCAGCGCAGCGCGGACATTCCCGCCACCATGCATGCAGAGGGCCGCCACATTAGTCTGCATGATACGCAGGCCGCCTCGGACAGGTTCCGGCGCTTCGGGGGCCTCCTGGCCCGGCTGTTCCCCGAACTCGAGGCCACGGGCGGGGGCATCGAGTCACCACTGATCGAGGCAGGCGCGCTCTCGGATGCCATGGGGCTGGAGCCCGGTTGCGGCCGGCTGTGGATCAAGGCGGACCACGGCCTTCCCGTGGCAGGCTCGATCAAGGCGCGCGGTGGCATCCACGAGGTGCTGGAATTCGCGGAAACCCTGGCCGTGCGTGAAGGGCTGCTGTCCCCCGGACAGGATTGCCGGGTGCTGGCCGAGCCCGCCGCGCGCGAGGTATTCGGACGCCACCAGGTGGCGGTGGGCTCCACGGGCAACCTGGGCCTGAGCATCGGCGTGGCGGCCTCGGCGCTGGGCTTCCGTGCGGCGGTGCACATGTCCGCCGACGCCAAGGAGTGGAAGAAGGAGCGCCTGCGCCGCCGGGGTGTCGAGGTGGTGGAGCATGCGGGCGACTACGAGCGCGCCGTGGCTGCGGGGCGCAGCCAGGCGCAGGCCGACCCGTTCAGCCATTTCGTGGACGACGAACGCTCCCTTTCGCTGCTGCTGGGGTACAGCGCCGCGGCCCTGCACCTGCGCGGGCAACTGGCGGAGCAGGGCATCGTGGTGGATGCCAAACATCCGCTGTTCGTCTATCTGCCTTGCGGGGTGGGGGGGGCGCCGGCCGGTATCACCTTCGGGCTGCGCCAACTGCTCGGCCCCCACGTGCACTGCTTCTTCGCGGAGCCCGTGCAGTCGCCGTGCTTTCTCGTGCAGATGGCCGCGCCGGCCGGCACGCATCCGTCCGTGTACGACCTGGGCCTGACCAACCGTACCGAAGCCGACGGCCTCGCCGTGCCGAGGGCGTCGCTGCTGGCGGCAGGGCTGATGCAGCCCCTGCTGTCGGGCATCTTCACCGTCCGCGACGACACGTTGTTCGAGCACCTCGTGCGGGTGCTGGATGCCACGGGCGAGCGTATCGAGCCCTCCGCCGCGGCGGGGTTCAGCGGGCCGGCCCTCCTCACGGGGTCGGACGGCGGCCGCCTTTGGCTGCGGGCGCAGGGCCTGGACGTCCAGCTACCCCAGGCCACGCATCTCGTCTGGACCACGGGCGGGCTCTTCGTGCCCGAGGCCGAGCATCAGCGTTTCGAGGCCCGCGGCCGGTCTCTGCTGGAGGCCGCCGCCTGACCGGCGCCCGCCATCCATCCGATCTTCCATTCAACCCCCGGAGAGAACACCATGAACCGCGCCAAGAGGATGCTGCTGTCCACCATCGCCTGTTGCCTGGGAAGCGCCGCGCTGGCGCCCGCCTTCGCACAGGAGACCTATCCCAGCAGGCCCGTCACCCTTGTGATCCCGTTCCCGCCCGGTGGCGCCACCGACGTGCTGGGCCGTGTCATCGGCAAGAAGCTGGGCGATGTGCTCGGCCAGAGCGTGGTGATCGACAACCGCGCGGGCGCCGGCACCGTGATCGGGGCATCCTATGTCGCCAAGGCCGCGCCGGATGGCTACACGCTACTGATGAGTTCCGGCACCACCTTCACCGTCAATCCGGCCGTGCGCGCCAAGCTTCCCTACGATCCCGTGAAGAGCTTCGAGCCGATCGGCATCACCGGCCGCACCGGGCTCATCCTGCTGGCCGGCAAGAGCGTGCCGGCCAATGGCGTCAAGCAGTTCGTGTCCCTGGTCAAGGCCGCACCGGACAAGTATTCCTATGGTTCCTTCGGTTCAGGCACCACCTCGCAGTTCGCCGGAGAGGCCTTCTTCCACCTGGCGGGCCTGAAGATCCAGCATGTTCCGTACAAGGGCAGCGCCCCGGCCATGGTGGACCTCATGGGCGGCCAGATTCCCTTCACGGTCGATACGGTCTCGGCCGCGATTCCCCAGCTCAAGGAAGGAAAGATCAAGGCCATCGCCGTCACTTCCGCCAGGCGTTCCTCGCTGCTGCCGGACGTGCCCACGCTGGCCGAGAAAGGCTACGCGATCGACATGGATACCTGGCTGGCGATGGTGGCTCCGGCCGGCCTGCCGCCAGCCGTGAAAGCCCGCCTGGAGCGCGCGCTGGCCCAGGTGATGGAAGACCGCGAAACGCGCGAGAAGCTGCTGGCCAACGGCTTCGAGCCGTCCTATGGTTCGTCCAGGGAGCTGGCTTCGCTCATCGAGAAGGAACTGCCCCTGATGCGCGCCGTGGCCCAGCGCGCCGGCATCACCGTCGACTGACCACCTGACCGGTTTTTCCGGTATTTTCAAGCCTCCAGGAGACAACGCCGCCTTCCAGGGCGGCGCACCACATGACACAGACCGCATCTTCCTCCGCTTCCCTTGTCGAGCTGACCGCCCCCGAGCTGCGCCTGCGGATCGCCCGCCGCGAAATCTCGCCCGTCGAACTGCTCGAGGCCTGCATCGCACGCATCGAGGCCCTCAACCCCTATGTGAACGCCATCACCGCCACCTGCTACGACCGCGCCCGGAACGAGGCGCGCGAGGCGGAGCGGGCAGTGCTGCGCGGCGATGTCCTCGGACTGCTGCACGGCCTGCCACTGGGCGTGAAGGACCTGGAGGCCACGCAGGGCCTGCTGACCACCTATGGCTCGCAGATCTACCGCGAGCACATTCCCGCGGAAGACAACGTGCTGGTCGCGCGCCTGCGCCGCGCCGGTGCGATCGTCACGGGCAAGACCAACATTCCCGAGATGGGTGCCGGCGCCAATTCCCGCAACACGGTATGGGGTGCCACAGGCAACCCCTTCGATCCCCGCCTGAACGCGGGGGGCTCGTCCGGCGGCTCGGCCGCGGCCCTGGCCTGCGACATGCTGCCCGTCTGCACCGGTTCAGACACCGGCGGCTCGCTGCGCATTCCCGCCGCCAAGTGCGGCGTGGTGGGGTTCCGGCCGTCGCCTGGCGTGGTGCCGAGCTCCCGCAAGCTGCTGGGCTGGACGCCGATCTCCGTCGTGGGGCCCATGGGCCGCACGGTGGAGGAGGCCTGCCTGCAGCTCGCGGCCACGGCGGGCATGTCGGCGGGCGATCCGCTCAGCTACCCGCTGGATCCTGCCGTATTCCTGTCCCTGCCCGAGGTGGACCTCTCCACGCTGCGCGTCGGGTACACGGAGGATTTCGGTGCCTGTGCCGTGGACGACGGCATCCGTGAGACGTTCCGCGGCAAGATCGCCGCGATGCGGCACCTGTTCCGCAGTTGCGATCCCCTGTCGCTGGACCTGGGGGACGTGCACCGCTGCTTCGACGTGCTGCGCGCCGAAGCCTTCGTGGCGGGCACCCGCGAGGCCTACGAGCGCGATCCCGCCAGCCTGGGGCCGAACACCCGCGCCAACTACGAGATGGGCGCTGCCATGACGCTCATCGACAGCGCCTGGGCGCAGGCGGAACAGACGCGCATCCTCGCGCGGTTCCAGAAGGCATTCGAATCGTTCGACATCATCCTTGCCCCGACCACGCCGGTATCCCCGTTCCCGTGGACGGAGCTCTACGCCAGCCACATCAACGGCGAACCCCAGGCCAACTACTACCGCTGGCTGGCCCTGACCTACGTCACCACGCTGACCACCCATCCCGCCCTCAGCCTGCCTTGCGGGCGGGATGGCCGCGACATGCCGTTCGGCCTGCAGGTGGTGGGCCGCTTCCGGGACGACCTCGGCACCCTTGCCATCGGCCGTGCGATGGAACAGTCCTTCGCCGGCATCGAGGGACTGCAGCGCCCGCGGCCGGCGCTGGACCGGCTGGCCCCGGTCGAGCCGGCGCTGACTTCCCTCGTCACCACTGCACCCGACGCACGCGATGCACGCGGCGAGCCGCGCCCGGACGGCTCGGGCAGCCGGGGGGCCGCCGAGGCGTCGGCGGTCTGACGGATTGCGGTCGATCGGCAGGAAAGGAATCGACATGACCGAACGGGTGGACTTCCTCGTGGTGGGGGCCGGCATTGCCGGCGCCTCGGTCGGCTGGGAACTCGCGCATGCGGCGCCGGGTGCCAGCGTGCTCGTGCTCGAGCGCGAACCCCAGCCCGGCTACCACACCACGGGCCGCTCCGCGGCGCTTTTCATGGAAACCTACGGCACGCCCCAGATCCGGGCGCTCACCCGTGCCAGCAGGGCGTTCTACGACCATCCTCCCGAGGGCTTCGCCGACGGCCCGATCCTTTCGCCCCGGGGCGTGGTGTACGTCGCGGGTCCGGACCAGCTCGACCTGCTGGATGCGGCGCTGGTGGACGCCCTGCAGCGTTCGCCGAACGTGCAGCGCGCCACCCGCGAGCAATTGCTGGAGTGGCTGCCGTGCCTGCGGCCGGAGGCGGTAGCGGCCGGCATGCGCGAGCCCGGCGCGGCCGACATCGATGTGCATGCCCTGCACCAGGGCTATCTGCGGGGACTGCGCCAGCGCGGTGGCCGCCTGCTGCCGGATGCCGGTGTCACCGCCATCGAAAGGGAGGCCGGCGCCTGGCACGTGCATCTCGCGTCGGGCGCCACGGTGCGGGCGCGTGCCATCGTCAACGCGGCCGGGGCCTGGGCGGACGAGGTGGCCGCCATGGCCGGTGTCCCGGCCATCGGCCTGGAACCGCGGCGGCGCACGGCTTTCACTTTCCCGGTACCGCCCGGCATGGACGCGTCCGGCTGGCCTGCGGTGGTGGGAATCGACGAGAGCTTCTATTTCAAACCCGATGCGGGGCAACTGCTGGGTTCTCCCGCCAATGCCGATCCGACCCACCCCCACGACGTGGTGCCCGAAGAACTCGACGTGGCGACCGGCATCTGGAATATCGAGCAGACGACGACCTTCCAGATCCGCAGGCCTTCGCACACCTGGGCGGGGCTGCGATCGTTCGTCGCGGACGGGGACATGGTCGTCGGCTGGGACAACCACGTGGACGGCTTTTTCTGGCTGGCGGGGCAGGGCGGCTACGGCATCCAGAGCGCCGCGGGTGTGGCCCTGCTGGCGCGCAACCTGCTCCTGGCCGAGCCGCTGGCACCCGCCCTGTCTTCCCAGGGCGTCGAGGCGGCCGCCCTGTCGCCAGCGCGGCTGCGCTGAACGCCTGCCGGAGAGGAGCGCTCAGGCGTAGGTGTTCACCTGGGTGCCGATGGAACCGGACGTGGCCAGCCGGGGCTGGGGCAGGGCTTCCAGCAACTGGGCCGCGGACGTCTTCTGGATGTCGATGGCCTTCTTCAGCACCGTCATGTTCACGGCATCCGAGGTTTTCTGGCTGGCCAGGGCTGCAGCGGTGTCGACGAGGGATTGCGAGAGGCCGACATCCATGGAAATCTCCTGCGCAGCCTCCTCGGAGGCCGGGTTTGCAAATGCTTCCCCGTTATCGGACGCTTTCCAGGCCGCCTTGAGTACTGTTACATCTTGATGGGCCGGTCTGGCGCGATGCCGGGGCGTCAGTCCAGGGCGCTCGACCCATAGGCGTCGCAGGCGGAAAGATCGGAATCGCTGCCCTTGGGCAACTGGCTGGCGGCGTCTCGTAGTGCGCTCCGCAGTCCTTCTTCCAGTACAGGATGGTAGAAAGGCATCCGCAGGAGGTCATGCACGGTGAGTTCCCGGTCCATGGCCAGCGCCAGCAGGTGGGCCATGTGCTCGCCCGCCGGGGCGCACATTTCCGCGCCCAGCAGCCGGCCTGTGTCCCGCTGGGCGTAGAGGCTCAGGCGTCCCTGGTTGCGCTGCGCCACGCGAGCCCGCCCCTGGCGCGCGAAATCGACGGTGCCGGTCACCGATTCGTCCCGCTTCAGGTCCTTGTAGCGCCTGCCGACGGTCGCCGCGTTGGGCTCCGTGAATACGATGGACAGCGGCATACGGCGACGGAACCCCCGCACTTCGGGAGCCAGCGCATTCAGCCCGGCGATGTGCCCGTCGTCCGCCGCCTCGTGCAGCAGGGGCCGGAAGTCGTTCGCATCTCCGGCCATGAACACCGGCAGATCGCCGACCTGCACCGTGCGCCGGTCCACCGGCGGCATGCCGTCCTTGTCCAGTTCCACGCCCAGCGTTTCCAGCCCGAGGTGCTCCACGTTCGGGCGCCGTCCCATGGCTGCGAGGACCTGGTCCACCACGACCGTGGCGCTGCCATTGGTGACCTCGATGCCCCCCGGCACCTCGCGCAGCGTCACCTCCGCGCCCACGTTCAGAACGAACTCCGATTTCAGCAGCCCGAGCAGCGCGTCGTTCACGGCGGGGTCGGAGAGGCCGGCGATTTCCTTGCGGCTCGAGAAAGCCGCCACCTCCACGCCCAGCCGGGCGAGCGCCTGGGCGATTTCCGCCCCCAGCGGCCCCAGTCCAATGATCGCCATGCGCGGCCCCAGGTCGCGCTGCTCGAACAGGGTGTCGGTCGTGAGGATGCGGTCCCCGAAGGCCAGCCATTCTTCCGGCACGATGGGCCGGGAACCTGTCGCGATGATGATGCTGCGGGTGTCGTACACGCGGCCATCCACCTCTACGCGGTGCGGGCCCATGAGCCGCGCGTGCCCGGCAATGCCCTGGGCGCCGATGTCGGACGCCTTGCGCGTACCCGCGACGAAGTCGTCGCGCAGCGCGCGGACCCGGTCCAGCACGGCCGGGAGGTCCAGCCCCAGCGACCGTCCCCCGCGGATGCCGAACGTATCGAAACTGTGGCGGCGGTGGAATGCGTCGGCGGCCTCGATGAGCATCTTCGACGGCATGCACCCCACGCGGGCGCAGGTGGTGCCCCACGGTCCGTCGTTCACGATCAGCACCCGCTCCGTGCGCTTGCGCACTTCGCGCAACGCGGCGAGGCCGGCGGATCCTGCTCCGAGAATGATGACGTCCAGCGTGTCGCTCATGGGCCTAGGTCTCCTGCTCAGGTGTGTGGCTCGGCAGGAAAGTGTCTGCGCCCGCATGCATGGCGGCATGTAGGCGGAAAGGCTGTCTTGCCTCGCCGCCGGGCCGCGCACACCTTCAGGCGGCGGGCCAGCCGGCCCGCCCCTGGGCGGCGTCGTCGATGCGCTGCCGGAACGTCCCGGCGCGCGACGCGGGAATCGTCAGGCGCAGCAGGACCAGCGATCCGTGCTCCACGTCCTGCAGCCTGGCCCCGGCGGCCTCCACCTCGCGGCGCACGAGCCCTTCCAGCGCGTAAGGCACCAGGCACTGCAGCATGGTCATGCGCTCCAGGGGCACCTTGTCCGCCAGGAGCAGGGCCTGGGCCACCGTGTCCGCGTACGCCCGCACGAGTCCTCCAGCGCCGAGCTTCACCCCGCCGAAGTAGCGCACCACGGTGGCGAGAACGCCTTCCAGGTCCTGGTGGCGCAATACCTCCAGCATGGGCCGGCCCGCCGTGCCGCCGGGCTCCCCATCGTCCACCGCCGCCGACTGGCCGCCGGCCAGAAGGGCCCAGCAGACATGGGCTGCGCCGGGATGGTCGCGCCGCAAGCCGTCCACCACCTGTTGGGCGGCTCCCCGGTCGGCAACGGGTTGCACGCAGCCGATGAAGCGGCTCTTCTTGATGATGAGTTCGCTGTGCGAAGGCTCTCGAAGTGTGTGCGGCATAGGGGGCGCAAGTGTAGGCCGCCGCCGGAGCACGGGGCATCCCCCGGGGATTGATGCACGTCAATGGCTTCCCTGGCCGCCTTTCCTACGATAGGCCATCGCCGCATCCGCGGCACTGACCGAAGGAGAAACCCGACATGGCAACACATTGGAAGGCACTGGCCCTGGCCCTGGCTCTGGCTCTGGCGCTGGCGCTGGGCGCCGGGGCATCCGCCCACGCGGCAGACTGCAGCGCCGAAATCGAAGGCAACGACGCCATGCAATTCAACAAGACTGCCATCGCCGTGCCCCAGAGCTGCAAGCAGTTCACCGTCAAGCTCAAACATGCGGGCAAGCTGCCCAAGACGGCCATGGGCCACAACTGGGTGCTCACCAAGGCAGCCGACATGCAGGGCGCAGCCAGCGACGGCATGTCGGCCGGGGCGGAGAAGAGTTTCGTCAAGGACGGCGACAAGCGCGTGATCGCCCACACCAAGGTCATCGGTGGCGGCGAAAGCGACGCGGTGACATTCCCGGTCGCCTCGCTCAAGGCGGGCGAGTCTTATGCCTATTTCTGCTCGTTTCCCGGCCACTCGGCGCTCATGAAGGGCACGCTGGCGCTTTCGAAGTGAAGCACGCCATGGCGGGGCGGTGAATGCCCCCTCCAGTGGCGCGAACCGCCTGCACCCCGCGTGGCTCGGACGCCACGACGGGGTGTTTTGTCATGGAGGAGGGGCTCCGGCCTACAGGCAACCGGTGACAGCGCACCTAAGCTCATCCGCTACGTCCCGCATGAAGACCACGCGACGTTACTCGTCGCTTCAGGAAGCCCGCCATGCTGTTCTTCAACCTGAGCCCATTCGCGCTGCCCCGTCCATTTTCCGCACTGCCCCTGCTGGGCGATGCCTCGGGCGCTTCACCCACCCCGGCAACCGCGGCACCCTCCGCTGCAGGGGATGGCTGCCTCCTGGTGTCGGCCTATGAAGACCCGCCCGAGGACCTCGACCAGAGGGTGCGTGCCGTGGGCGAGTGGTGAAGGGCCAGGCGCCTCGCTCCGGGGGCGTTCACGGTTTCGCAGGGCGGCGCCCCCGGGGCGTCATCCCTGGATCGCAGCGAGCTGCATCGGCTGGGGCAGGGCCCCGTGCTGCGGCTGCAGCTTGAAGATCGAGACGGCCTGCACGAGGTCCTGTGCCTGTTGCTGCAGGCTTTTCGCAGCCGCCGAGCTTTGCTCGACCAGCGCGGCGTTCTGCTGAGTGGCCTCGTCCATCTGGTTCACTGCGATGCCCACTTGCGCCACACCGTGGCTCTGCTCGACGCTGGCGGCGCTGATCTCTCCCACGATGTCGCTCACCCGCTTGATCGACGCCACCACTTCTTCCATGGTCTGCCCGGCCCGGTCCACCAGGGCCGATCCGGCTTCCACCTGCGTCACGCTGTCGGTGATGAGGTTCTTGATTTCCTGCGCGGCCTGAGCACTGCGCTGGGCCAGGCTGCGCACCTCGCTGGCGACGACGGCGAAGCCGCGACCGTGTTCGCCCGCCCGGGCTGCCTCCACCGCGGCATTCAACGCGAGGATGTTGGTCTGGAAGGCGATGCCGTCGATGACGCCGATGATGTCGGAGATGCGCCGCGAGCTCTGGTTGATTTCCCGCATCGTGCTCACGACCTGGTTCACGGCCTCTCCTCCCTGTTGTGCCACCCCGGAGGCGCCTTGCGCCAGCTGGTTGGCCTGCTGCGCGCTGTCGGCGTTGTGGTGCACGGTGGAACTGAGTTCTTCCATGGTCGCGGATGTTTCCTGCAGCGCGCTGGCCTGCTGTTCTGTGCGCATGCTCAGGTCGCTGGCCCCCGTGGCGATCTCCGCCGAGCCGATGGCGATGGAATCCGACGCGCTGCGCACCTGGGTGGCAATGCGCGCCAGGCTGCTTTGCATCGTGGCCAGGGAGGCCATCACGCTGCCCGCCGCCACGCCGCCGGCTCCGTCCAGCGGGACCAGATCGCCCTGGGCCACCCGCTGGGCGGCCCAGCCCAGTTCCGAAGGCTCTGCGCCCAGTGCGCGTGCCAGGCGGCGCGTGATGGTCACTGCCGAGGCGACGGCCAGGGCCAGCGCCACCAGGCAGGCCGCGAGCAGGGTGTTGCGCTGTTGGGCGAAGCTCTCGCCGGCTTCATCTTCCGCGGCCACGGCGCGCTTTCCGGCGTCGGCGACGAAATCTCCGGCCTTTCCCGTGAGCTGTGCCAGCAGAGGACGGCATTCATTGTTGATCTTGGTCACGGCAGCCTCGCGCTGTCCGGCCATGGCCATCCGCACGATGTCCCGGGCCACAGGGCCGTACACCGCCTCGATCCGCTCCAGCTCGCCCAGCAGTTGCCGCGTCGATCCGGGGGCCGAGAAATCGGCCGCGACCATTTTCTTGAGCCCGGCCAGATCTTTCTGGACATCCTCGTCGGCTCGCAGCACCAGCGCAAGTTCCTTGTCCACCTCTTGCCGTTCCGTGACGAGCACCAGATTGCGTACAGCGATCGCCCTGCGGTTGACGGCTTCGCGCAGATCGTTCGCGATGTTCGATTGTGCGTCGATGCCTTGCACGTATCCCGTGAAACTCTGGTTCGCGTTGCCCAGCGAACGCAGGGACATGACCGAAACGATGAGCACCATGACCACCAGGGCCCCGAACGCGATGCCGAGTTGGTTCTTGACTTTCATTGTGGCTTTGCGCATTGAGGGGGCCTCTGTAGAAGATGGGGGTCGCCGTTGAAGTAGAAAATGTAATAAATTATTGTTTTAATCGATAAAAATGATTTCTATGGACTGGATTGACATTTTTTTGGAAGGGGCTTTTGTAGTGTTTCCGAGGCAGGCAGGCGTCCCGTCCGTCAGGGAAACCATTTCGTTCCCGTGGTGGAAGGGAGGGACCGGGTACCCCAAGGGCCGTGCCCCTCTAGAATCCAGGGCCCCGCCCCCACGCCATTCCAATGAACGCCCCTGTTGACGTTTCCTTTTTCGCGCGCGCCGCCAAGCCGCTGACGAGCTACCGCCCCTATTGGGCGAAGCGTTTCGGCACGGCCCCGTTCCTGCCCATGAGCCGCGAGGAGATGCAGCAACTGGGATGGGACAGCTGCGACGTGATCCTGGTGACGGGCGACGCCTATGTCGATCACCCGAGCTTCGGCATGGCGGTGATCGGCCGCACGCTGGAGGCGCAGGGCTTTCGCGTGGGCATCATCGCCCAGCCCGACTGGCAGAGCGCCGAGCCCTTCAAGGCGCTGGGCCGTCCCAACCTGTTCTGGGGCGTGACGGCGGGCAACATGGATTCCATGATCAACCGGTACACGGCCGACCGGAAGATCCGCAGCGACGACGCCTATACGCCGGGCGACGTGGGTGGCAAGCGCCCCGACCGGGCAGCCATCGTCTACAGCCAGCGTTGCCGCGAGGCATTCAAGGACGTGCCCATCATCCTGGGCGGCATCGAAGGCAGCCTGCGCCGCATCGCCCACTACGACTACTGGAGCGACAAGGTGCGCCGCTCCATCGTGGTCGATGCCAAATGCGACCTGCTGCTGTACGGCAACGCCGAGCGCGCGCTGGTCGAGGTGGCGCACCGCCTCGCCGCGCGCGAGCCGGTCGAGCAGATCACCGACGTGCGCGGCACGGCCTTCGTGCGCCGGCCGGGCGACGAGACGGCCGCCGGCTGGTTCGAGATCGACTCCACCACGGTCGATGAACCGGGCCGTGTCGAGGCCCACGTGAATCCCTATCTCACGACCAGCGAGCAGGCCTCCGCGCAGGGCAGCATCTGCAGCAAGGAGGAGGGCGCTCCTGCGGCGCAGGATCCGAACCCCGCGGTCCAGCCCATCCAGTTCGTCGCGAACCCGGCGCTCAAGGCCAAACTGAAAGTGCCCCCGCGCGAAAAGAGCGTCATCCGGCTGCCCAGCTACGAGCAGGTCAAGAGCGACCCGGTGCTGTACGCGCACGCCAACCGCGTGCTGCACCTGGAAACCAATCCCGGCAATGCCCGCGCGCTGGTGCAGGCGCACGGGGAGGGCGCCACGGCGCGCGACGTGTGGATCAACCCGCCGCCCATCCCGCTCACCACGGCCGAGATGGACCACGTCTTCGACCTGCCGTATGCCCGGGGCCCGCACCCCAGTTATGCCGACGAGAACGGCAGCCACGACGGCGCGACGAAGATCCCCGCGTGGGAGATGATCCGCTTCAGCGTGAACATCATGCGCGGCTGCTTCGGCGGCTGCACGTTCTGCTCGATCACCGAGCACGAGGGCCGCATCATCCAGAGCCGCAGCGAGGACTCGATCATTCAGGAGATCGAGGACATCCGCGACAAGGTCAAGGGTTTCACCGGCACCATCTCGGACCTGGGCGGCCCCACGGCCAACATGTACCGCCTGGGCTGCCGCAGCCCCGAGATCGAGGCCGCCTGCCGCAAGCCCAGCTGCGTCTATCCGGGCATCTGCCAGAACCTCACCACCGACCACGGCCCGCTCATCAAGATCTACCGCCGGGGCCGGGCGCTCAAGGGCATCAAGAAGATCCTCATCGGCTCGGGCCTGCGCTACGACCTGGCCGTGAAGTCGCCCGAGTACGTCCGGGAACTGGTGCAGCACCATGTGGGCGGCTACCTGAAAATCGCACCGGAGCACACCGAGCAGGGCCCGCTCACCAAGATGATGAAGCCGGGCATCGGCAGCTATGACCGCTTCAAGCAGATGTTCGAGCAGTTCAGCGAAGAGGCGGGCAAGAAGCAGTTCCTGATCCCGTACTTCATCGCCGCGCACCCGGGAACCAGCGACGAGGACATGATGAACCTCGCCATCTGGCTCAAGAAGAACGGCTTCCGCGCCGACCAGGTACAGACCTTCTACCCCAGCCCCATGGCCACGGCCACGGCCATGTACCACTCCGGCCGCAATACGCTGACCCGGGTGCGGCGCCAGATGCGCGACGCGGCCGAGGAGTCGGTGGACATCGTGCGCGGAGAGAAGCGCCGCCGCCTGCACAAGGCCTTCCTGCGCTACCACGATCCGAACAACTGGCCCCTGCTGCGCGAGGCGCTCAAGGCGATGGGCCGGGCCGACCTGATCGGCAACGGCAAGCACCACCTGATCCCCACCTTCCAGCCGATGACGGACGGCAGCTACCAGAGCGCCCGGCGCAAGAACAGCACCACGGCGCCCGCCAAGGGGCCGGCACCCGGCAAGCTGCTCACCCAGCACACGGGCCTGCCACCCCGGGCGGGTGTTCGCGCCGGGCCGCGCGCAGGCGGGCCGTCGTCGGGCAAGCCCGCGGCCGGGCCGCGTCCGGGCGGTGCGGGGCGCAACAAACCCCGCTGACCAAGGCCGGGGCGTCCCGGTTGCCAGTCCGCACCCTGCGTTACGGCCGGGGCTGCGGCCCGGGCAGGCAGCCCTCAGGCCGCAGGCTGGGTGATGAGGTCTTCGATGATGAGGCGCCGGTAGAAGAACGCGGCGCTCGCGCCCAGCGGTTCCAGGGACGCCTGCAGCGATTCCGGGCTGTCGTCGTCGCGAGGGCGGATCAGCAGCCCGTGGTGGCCCTGTGCCGCCAGATCGGCGATGCGGCGCACGATCACGCCTTCCGCCCCAACGCTCGGCAGGGGGGTATCCGCATTGCCCAGGGTGCGCACCACGTGCTGGTGGATCGCGTCCGGCGGCGCATGCGACACATCGGTGTAGCCCTGGTCCGCCAGGGCCTGCGCCGCGTCGCGGCCGGACTGCTCCCCTGGAAAGAGGGCGAATACGTAGCCCGTGGGATAGAACATGCCGGTGGGCGACGTCATGTCGGGGTCGAGTGCGAACGGCTTCATGGGCTCACCTCTTGTGGGGCAAAGGATGCGCGCACGTGGTGCCGCGCGACTCCAGCGATTGGGCAATGCCGCGTTGCTTCCGCCAGGTAGGGCAACCCAGCGGCGTGTTGTCGGACGGCGCCGATGTCCGGCAGCCCGCGCCGGTCAGTCGAGGGTATGCAGGGGGATGTCCTCCTGCCGGGCCCAGCGGTCCAGCTCCTCCCGGCGACGATGGCGCAGGAAGCCGGCGATGGCTTCCCGGGTGGACGCATCGCGCGGGCCGGCATCCGGCGGCAGGCCGGCCGCGGCGCACAGCCGGGCCATGAAATGCGGCTCCAGGGCCGCCAGCGCCACCCGCCCGTCCGCGCATCCATAGACGCGGTATCCCGCGTGGGCGCCCCCCACGTCGCCGGCAGGGAGGGCCAGCCCCCAGGTCCTGGGCAGCGCCAGCCACCGGGCCGCTGTGGCGAGTGCGATCTCGTGTTCCGTGCCCCTTCCCGTGGAATGCCTGGCGAGCAATGCACGCGACACCGCCTCGGACGCCAGTAGCGCGCCCGCCATGTCCGCATGCAGGCTGGCGGGGAGCAACTCTCCCGCGGGCAGAAGCCCTGCCTCCGCCTGGTAGGTGAGATCGTGGCCCGGCGCTTCCGCGGCATTGCCCGGGCCGCCCACGATCCGGACCAGCGACAGCGCAGGGTGGCGGTCCTGCAATGTGGGCCAGTCCAGCCCGAGCCGTTGCAGCGCCGAGGGGCGGAACGAGGTGATCAGCACATCCGTGGCCGCCAGTTCCTGGTGCAGCAGCGCCTGTCCCTCAGGCGTTTTCAAGTCGGCCTGGAGCACGCGGACGCCGGCATGCAGCTCCGCATAGGCCTGCGGGCAATAGAGCGCCATGGGATCCGCGCTGGGCCTGCCCGAGGGCGCGGGCGGCTCGAGCTTCGTGCACGAGGCGCCCTCGTCGCGGCACCGCGCCAGGGCCGCAGGTCCCGGAAGGTTCAGGGCGATGCTGAGAATGCGGAAACCGGCCAGCGCGCCGTTGGAGTGGGGTAAGGAGGCCATGCCCCAGTATCGCCCGGACAGGGCAGGGAGGCATGCCGCGCCGTGCGCCCATGAAAAAGCCGCCCGGAGGCGGCTTCCTGCCCATGCTGGCGCCCGCGGGCGGGGTCAGATCACCTTGGCGATCGACTGGCAGACGTAGTCGATGTTCTTGCTGTTGAGCGCGGCCACGCACATGCGGCCGGTGTCGGTGCCGTACACGCCGAACTCGGTGCGCAGGCGCACCATCTGGTCCTTGGACAGGCCCGAGTAGCTGAACATGCCGATCTGCTGCGTGATGAAGGACATGTCCTGCTGCACGCCGGCGGCCTTGAGGCCGTCCACCAGCTTCTGGCGCATGGCCTTGATGCGCACGCGCATCTCGCCCAGTTCCTTCTCCCACAGGGCGCGCAGCTCGGGGTTGCCCAGCACCGCGGCCACCACCGCGCCGCCATGCGTGGGCGGATTGGAGTAGTTGGTGCGGATCACGATCTTCAGCTGGCTCAGCACGCGGGAGGCTTCTTCCTTGTCGGCGCACAGCACGGACAGGCCGCCCACGCGCTCGCCATACAGGCTGAAGCTCTTGGAGAAAGAGGTGGAAACGAAGAAGCTCAGGCCGGCGGCGACGAACTTCTGGATCACCGCACCGTCTTCCTGGATGCCGTGGCCGAAGCCCTGGTAGGCCATGTCGAGGAAGGCCGTCAGGCCCTGGGCCTTGACCACGGCCACCACCTGGTCCCACTGCTCGGAGGTGATGTCGTAGCCGGTGGGGTTGTGGCAGCAGGCGTGCAGCACGACGATGGTGCCGGGCGCGGCGGCCTTGAGGCTGGCCAGCATGCCTTCGAAGTTCACGCCGCGCTTGGCCGCGTCGTAGTAGGTGTAGGTATCGACCACGAAGCCGGCGTTGGTGAACAGCGCGCGGTGGTTCTCCCAGCTCGGATCGGAAATCAGCACCTTGGCGTCGGGGCTGACCTTCTTCAGGAAATCGGCGCCGATCTTCAGGCCGCCCGTGCCGCCGATGGCCTGCACGGTCGCAACGCGGCCGGAGGTGACGGGCTCGCTGCCTTCGCCGAACACCAGCGACTTGACGGCGTTGTCATAGGCGACGATGCCGTCGATGGGCAGGTAGCCGCGTGCCGAAGGCTTGTCCATCATGGCCTTTTCCGCGGCCTGGACGCATTGGAGCAGGGGCAGCTTGCCGTTGTCGTCGAAATACACGCCCACCCCCAGGTTGACCTTGTTGGGGTTGGTGTCGGCAGCGTACTGCTCGTTCAGACCCAGGATCGGGTCGCGCGGTGCCATTTCGACGGCGGTGAAGAGAGACATGGAGTTTCCTTGGGGTATCGACGAAGGATGTCGGAACGGGAGACCCGGCCTGTTGTACTCTGCCAGGTCGCCCCGATTTTAAGGGCTCCACCCTGAGCCAGCCCATGCCAAAACCCATCGAAACCATGCCGGAGGCGCGAGGCGAAGGCACCCTCGTGCGCTTTCCCGATTCGCCATTCGAGCTCTACCAGCCCTATCCGCCGGCGGGCGACCAGCCCACCGCCATCGATCAGCTGGTCGAGGGCGTGCGCGACGGCGAAGTCTTCCAGACCCTGCTGGGCGTGACCGGGTCCGGCAAGACGTTCACCATGGCCAACGTGATCGCCCGGCTCGGCCGGCCGGCGATCGTGTTCGCCCCCAACAAGACGCTCGCCGCCCAGCTCTACAGCGAGTTCCGGGAGTTCTTCCCGAACAATGCCGTCGAGTACTTCGTCAGCTACTACGACTATTACCAGCCCGAGGCCTACGTCCCGCAGCGCGATCTTTTCATCGAAAAGGACTCGGCCATCAACGAGCACATCGAGCAGATGCGGCTGTCGGCCACCAAGAGCGTGCTCGAGCGGCGCGACGTGGTCATCGTGGCCACGGTGAGCGCCATCTACGGTATCGGGGCGCCCGAGGACTACACCAAGATGCGCTTCATCATGCGCGTGGGCGACGAGATCAGCCAGCGCGACGTGATCTCGCGCCTGATCCGCATGCAGTACACGCGCAACGAGCAGGATTTCGCGCGCGGCACCTTCCGTGTGCGCGGCGACACCATCGACGTGTTCCCCTCGGAGCACAGCGAACTGGCCATCCGCATCGAATTGTTCGACGACGAGATCGAAACCCTGTCGCTGTTCGACCCGCTCACCGGTCGCGTTCGCCAGAAGATCCCGCGCTTCACCATCTACCCCAGCAGCCACTACGTCACCCCCCGCGACAAGGTGCTGGCCGCCGTCGAGACCATCAAGCTGGAGTTGAACGAGCGGCTGGCCCAGTTCGTGGCCGAGGGCAAGCTCGTGGAGGCGCAGCGCCTGGAGCAGCGCACCCGGTTCGACCTGGAGATGCTCAGCGAGGTCGGCCACTGCAAGGGCATCGAGAACTACACGCGCCACCTGTCCGGCGCCGCGCCGGGCGATCCGCCGCCCACGCTCACCGACTACCTGCCTCCCGACGCCCTCATGTTCCTGGACGAGAGCCACCAGATGATAGGCCAGCTCGCGGCGATGTTCAACGGTGACCGCGCGCGCAAGACCACCCTGGTCGAATATGGCTTCCGACTGCCTTCCGCGCTCGACAACCGGCCGCTCAAGTTCGAGGAGTTCGAGCGGCGCATGCGCCAGGTCGTCTTCGTGTCGGCCACGCCGGCCGACTACGAGAAGACCCACTCGGGCCAGGTGGTGGACCAGGTGGTGCGCCCGACGGGGCTGGTGGACCCCGTCGTGGAGGTGCGCCCCGCCACCCACCAGGTGGACGACGTGCTGCAGGAGATCCGCGTGCGTGTCGAACGCAACGAGCGGGTGCTGATCACCACGCTCACCAAGCGCATGGCCGAGCAGCTCACGGACTACCTGACCGACAACGGCGTGAAGGTGCGCTACCTCCACTCCGACATCGACACCGTCGAACGCGTGGAAATCATCCGCGACCTGCGGCTGGGGGCCTTCGACGTACTGGTGGGGATCAACCTGCTGCGCGAGGGGCTGGACATCCCCGAGGTGTCTCTGGTGGCCATCCTCGATGCGGACAAGGAGGGCTTCCTGCGCGCCGAGCGCAGCCTGATCCAGACCATCGGGCGCGCCGCGCGCAACCTGAACGGCCAGGCGATCCTCTATGCGGACCGCATCACCGAGTCCATGAAAAAAGCCATCGGCGAAACGGAACGGCGGCGCGCGAAACAGATCGCACACAACGAAGCCCAGGGGATCACGCCACGGAGCATCGTCAAGCAGGTCCGCGACCTGATCGACGGGGTCTATAGCGAGAAGACCGGCCGGGAGGCCGAGCGTCTCGAGCAGGAGGCCCTGCGCCGGGCCCAGGTCGAGGACATGTCCGAAAAGGATGTCGCCCGCGAAATCAAGCGGCTGGAAAAGCAGATGCTGGACCATGCGCGCAACCTGGAGTTCGAACAGGCCGCCCGGGTGCGGGACCAGCTGAACCGGCTGAAGGCGCAGGCCTTCGGAGCCAGCGGGGCCGACCAGGCGGCCTGAACGTAAGAAGAGGGCGCCGCCTGGGCGAAAAGGTGACTGATGGGTTTTGTTACCCGACAAAAACAATAGGGTTTTGTGCTATACTTGGGCGCAACACTCAAGAAAACAGCCCACGAAGAAGGGCTCCTGTGCTCCCCGTCCATGGGGCTTCGTGCGGGAGTGTAGGGGCGGAGACGAGCCGGCGACCTCTGCGGTATGCCCAGTGCCATCGGGTTCCGGCATTTCTATAACGGACAAGCTAGCAAAGGAGCTTGCGATGCGTCTCACTACCAAAGGCCGTTTCGCGGTCACCGCAATGATCGACCTGGCCCTCCGCCAGAACAATGGTCCCGTCACGCTGGCGGCCATCAGCCAGCGCCAGCAGATTTCGCTGTCGTACCTGGAGCAGCTCTTCGGCAAGCTGCGCCGCCATGAACTCGTCGAATCCACCCGCGGCCCGGGCGGCGGCTACACCCTGGCCCGCAAGGCGGCCGACATCACCGTCGCCGACATCATCGTGTCGGTGGACGAACCCATCGACGCCACGCAATGCGGCGGCAAGGAAAACTGCCTGGGCGAGGCGGGCCGCTGCATGACGCACGAGCTGTGGGCCTCCCTGAACCAGCGCATGGTCGAGTTCCTGGACTCCGTCACGCTGCAGAAGCTGGTGGACGACCAGATCGCCAAGGGCGTGCAGATCGAGGACAAGCCGGTGGTCCGCCGCGCCATTTCCACGACGCCGGTGGTCAAGCCCATCCGCGTGAATGCACCCAACTCCGTGTTCGCCCTGGGCAACGCATTCGCCAAATCCTGAACCCGACGGCCCGGGCGACCCCGGGGTTCGGGGTCGGCTCGGTCAGGGCCGCTCCCGTCGCCACGATTCGCCAGCCAGACATTTACTGAGCCAGCCATGGACATGACACCGCATTTCCCCATCTACCTGGACTATGGAGCCACGACGCCGGTCGATCCGCGCGTGGTGGACGCCATGATCCCCTGGTTGCGCGAGCACTTCGGCAACCCGGCGTCGCGCAGCCATGCGTGGGGCTGGGAAGCCGAGGAGGCCGTGGAAAAGGCGCGTGCCGACGTCGCGGCGCTCATCCAAGCGGATCCCCGCGAGATCGTCTGGACCAGCGGTGCCACCGAGTCCAACAACCTCGCCATCAAGGGCGCAGGCCATTTCTACAAGGGCAAGGGCAAGCACCTCATCACCGTCAAGACGGAGCACAAGGCCGTTCTCGACACGATGCGCGAGATGGAGCGCCAGGGCTTCGAGGTCACCTACCTGGACGTGCAGGAAAACGGCCTGCTCGATTTCGAAGTGCTGAAGGCGGCCATCCGCCCCGACACGATCCTGCTGAGCGTGATGTTCGTGAATAACGAGATCGGCGTCATTCAGGACATTCCCGCGATCGGCGCGCTGTGCCGCGAAAAGGGCGTCATCTTCCACGTCGATGCGGCCCAGGCCACCGGCAAGGTGGAGATCGACCTGCAGACCCTGCCGGTGGACCTCATGAGCCTGGCTTCGCACAAGACCTACGGCCCCAAGGGCATCGGTGCGCTCTATGTGCGCCGCAAGCCCCGGGTGCGCCTGGAGGCGCAGATGCACGGTGGAGGGCACGAGCGCGGCATGCGCTCCGGCACCCTGCCGACGCACCAGATCGTCGGCATGGGCGAGGCCTTCCGCATCGCCCGCGAAGAAATGGCGCAGGACCTTGCCAAGGTCCGCGTGCTGCAGAAGCGCCTGCTCGACGGGCTGACCGACATCGAACAGGTGTTCGTGAACGGCGACCTCGAGCGCCGCGTGCCGCACAACCTCAACATCAGCTTCAACTTCGTCGAAGGCGAATCGCTGATCATGGGTATCAAGGGCCTGGCGGTGTCGTCGGGCTCCGCGTGCACCTCCGCGAGCCTGGAGCCCAGCTACGTGCTGCGCGCGCTGGGCCGCAGCGACGAACTGGCGCACAGCAGCCTGCGCATGACGATCGGCCGGTTCACCACCGAGGAAGAGATCGATGTCGCGGTGTCCTCCATCCGCCACAACGTCGCCAAGCTGCGCGAACTGAGCCCCCTGTGGGAAATGTACAAGGATGGCGTGGACATCAGCTCCATCCAATGGGCTGCCCACTGATCCCGGCAGCCACGAAGAAGTGAAAGGCAGGTAGAAATCATGGCTTACTCCGACAAGGTCATCGACCATTACGAAAACCCCCGCAACGTGGGTTCGTTCGACAAGAGCGACGATTCCGTGGGCACCGGCATGGTGGGCGCTCCCGCCTGCGGCGACGTGATGAAGCTGCAGATCAAGGTGAACCCGGAAACCGGTGTGATCGAGGACGCACGGTTCAAGACGTATGGCTGCGGCTCGGCCATCGCTTCCTCGTCCCTGGTCACCGAATGGGTCAAGGGCAAGACGCTGGACGAGGCGGCGGCGCTCAAGAACGCCGAGATCGCCCAGGAACTGGCTCTGCCGCCGGTCAAGATCCATTGCTCCATCCTGGCCGAGGATGCGATCAAGGCCGCCGTGCAGGACTACAAGGCCAAGCACTCGGCCCTGGCGGGAGCCTGACCGGCCATGGCGATCACTCTCACGGAAGCCGCAGCGCGGCACGTCAGCCGGTACCTGTCCCGCAGAGGCAAGGGCCTGGGCGTGCGTCTGGGGGTGAAGACCACCGGTTGCTCCGGCCTGGCCTACAAGCTGGAGTATGTCGATGAGCCCGAGCCGGAGGACGTGATCTTCGAGGACCACGGCGTCAAGGTGCTGATCGACCCGAAGAGCCTGGCGTATATCGACGGCACGCAGCTGGATTTCGTGCGGGAAGGATTGAACGAAGGTTTTCGCTTCAACAATCCCAACGAGCGCGACCGCTGCGGCTGCGGGGAAAGTTTCCGCGTCTGAGCCGTCCGGCCCTCCGGGCGTTTCTGCCGGTGTCGCCGGCATGGACCATGACGAACCGCCATCGCAGGTGTGCTGGCGGTTTTTTTCTTGACATGAATCTGCAATCCGACGATTTCGAGCTTTTCGACCTGCCCAAGCGCTTCGCCCAGGAGCGCCCGGCGATCGATGCCCGCTGGAAAGCCCTGCAGCGGGAGGCCCATCCCGACCGCTTCGCGGCGCAGGGCGCGGCGGCCCAGAGGGTGGCGATGCAATGGTCCGTGCGCATCAATGAGGCCTACCAGCGGCTGAAGGATCCGATCCGCCGGGCGGCCTACCTGTGCGAACTCCACGGGGCCCCCATCCAGGCGGAGGACAACACGGCCATGCCGGCGGCATTCCTGATGCAGCAGATGGAGTGGCGCGAAGCCCTCGACGATGCCGCCGACGGGGCCGCCATCGACCGGCTGGAGGCGGAGGTGCGACAGGCCCGTGGCGACGCACTGGATCGCTGCGGCGAACTGATCGACGTGCGCCAGGACTATGCGGCCGCGGCGGGGGCTGTCAGAGGCCTTATGTTCATTGAGCGCTTTGCGCTCGACATCGATCGCCGCCGGGAGCAACTGGAACAATAGCCCCTTGCTTCTTCCGCAGGCCCGCATGGCCTCGCGCGTTTTCCATTTTCCGGAGCAGGGCGCCTTCGCGACCCACTTTACCCTCCGGCTTGCACGTTACCACCACCATGGCGCTTCTGCAGATTTCCGAACCCGGCCAGTCCCCGAATCCCCACCAGCGCCGCATCGCGGTCGGTATCGATCTCGGGACGACCCACTCCCTGGTGGCCGCCGTGCGCAATGGTGCCGCGGAGTGCCTGCCGGATGCCGAGGGCCGGTTGCTGCTGCCTTCGGTGGTGCGCTACCTGCCCCAGGGACGCCGGCAGATCGGCTACGCGGCCATGGACTCCCGGTCGGAAGACGCCGCCAACACCCTGGTGTCTGTCAAGCGCTTCATGGGCCGCGGGCTCAAGGATATCGACCATCCCGAGCGCCTGCCCTACGCCTTCGTTCCCGGCCAGGAAGGCGACATGGTGGCGATGCAAACCGTGGACGGGGTGAAGTCTCCCGTCGAGGTGAGCGCGGAAATCCTGGCCGAACTGCGCCACCGTGCCGAAGACACCTTCGACGAGGACCTCTACGGCGCGGTGATCACCGTGCCTGCCTATTTCGACGACGCGCAGCGGCAGGCGACCAAGGACGCCGCCCGTCTGGCGGGCCTGAACCTGCTGCGCCTCATCAACGAACCCACGGCTGCGGCCATTGCCTACGGCCTGGACAATGCCAGCGAGGGCGTCTATGCGGTCTATGACCTGGGCGGTGGAACCTTCGACATTTCCATCCTGCGCCTGACGCAGGGGGTGTTCGAGGTGATCGCCACCGGTGGTGATTCCGCGCTCGGCGGCGACGACTACGATGCCGTGCTGGCGGAGTGGGCGCTGCAGCGGCTGGGCATCCGGGCCGAAAGCGCGCAGGACAAGGCGGCAGCGCGCATCGCGGCACGGGCGTGCAAGGAAGGGCTGACGGCCGCCGAGAGCGCGCTGTTTTCGGCGCGTATCGGCGGCAACGAGGTCCGGCTGGACGTGCTCCGCGGTGATTTCGATGCCATCACGTCGGCGCTGACGGAGCGCACGCTGGCGGCGGTACGACGTGCCTTGCGGGATGCGCGCCTGCAGCGGGAGGACATCCAGGGCGTCGTGATGGTCGGCGGGTCCACCCGCATGCCGCAGATCCAGCGCGCGGTGGCCGCGTTCTTCGGCACCGAGCCCTTGAACAACCTGAATCCGGACGAGGTGGTCGCCCTGGGCGCCGCCATCCAGGCGCACCAGCTTGCCGGCAATGACCCGGCGGGCGACATGCTGCTGCTGGACGTGATCCCCCTGTCGCTGGGCATCGAAACCATGGGAGGGCTCGTGGAGCGCATCATCTCGCGCAACGAGACCATTCCCACCGCCAAGGCCCAGGATTTCACGACCTACAAGGACGGCCAGACGGCCCTGGCCATCCATGTGGTGCAGGGCGAGCGGGACCTGGTCGCGGATTGCCGCAGCCTGGCCCGCTTCGAGCTGCGCGGCATCCCGCCGATGGCGGCGGGAGCGGCGCGCATCCGCGTCACTTTCACGGTGGATGCCGATGGCCTGCTGGGCGTGAGCGCGCGCGAGCAGAGCACGGGTGTCGAAGCGCGGGTGGACGTCAAGCCGTCCTACGGCCTGTCCGACGACCAGATCGCGCGCATGCTGCAGGAAGGTTTCGCCACGGCGGGCGAGGACATGCGGGCCCGTGCGCTGGTCGAGGCCCGCGTGGAGGCGGACCGCATGCTCATGGCGACCCGCACGGCGCTGGAGGCCGACGGCGATATCCTTCCGCCGGGCGAGCGCCAGTCCATCGACGTGCTCGTGCAGGCATTGGAGGCAGTGCGCGAGCATGAAGATGCCTCCGCCATCGATGCCGCGACCCAGGCCCTCGCCAGGGGCACGGAAGCTTTCGCCGCCCGGCGCATGAACCGGGGCATCCAGCAGGCGCTGGCCGGCAAGAGCGTCCAGAGCCTCTGAGGCACCAGAACATCCTTTCAAGCCAGCCCACGACATGCCTGTCATCAAGATACTGCCCCATCCCGAATACTGTCCTGCCGGCACGGAGGTAAGCGCGCCCGCGGGCACCTCGATCTGCGAAGCCCTGCTGGACAATGGCATCAAGATCGAGCACGCCTGCGACATGAGCTGCGCCTGCACCACCTGCCATGTGATCGTGCGGCAGGGCTACGAGTCGCTCAACGAGGCCGAGGAAGAGGAGGAAGACCTGCTCGACCGGGCCTGGGGGCTCGAGCCGCAGTCGCGGCTGTCCTGCCAGGCGATCCTTGCGCAGAAGGACGTGACGGTGGAGATTCCAAAGTACACGATCAACCATGCCAAGGAGAACCACTGATGCAGG
The DNA here is from genome assembly GCF_900100305.1 of Paracidovorax citrulli. Classification (GTDB taxonomy): domain Bacteria; phylum Pseudomonadota; class Gammaproteobacteria; order Burkholderiales; family Burkholderiaceae_C; genus Paracidovorax; species Paracidovorax citrulli. Next base: position 40,462 of record NZ_FNEY01000019.1, read on the forward strand.
CCCAGGCTGAATTCCGCCCGGTCGGTACCGCGGCATGTGCAGGAGGCCGGGCATGACGCGGCAGATCGTTCTCGATACCGAAACCACGGGCCTGTCCGCGGAGGGTGGCGACCGCATCATCGAACTGGGATGCGTGGAGCTGTTGAACCGCAAACTGACCGGCAACAACCTGCACCTGTACTTCAACCCGGAGCGCGACAGCCACGAGGACGCGCTGAAGGTGCACGGCATCAGCAACGAGTTCCTGAAGGACAAGCCCAAGTTCGCCGAGGTGGTGGACGAGATCCTGGAATACCTCCAGGGTGCTGAAATCATCATCCACAACGCGGCCTTCGACGTGGGCTTCCTGAACAAGGAGCTGGAGCTGACGGGTCGTCCCGCGTTCACCAGCTACGTCGAGAGCGTGACGGACACGCTGGTGATGGCCAAGGAGATGTACCCGGGCAAGCGCAACTCGCTGGACGCGCTGTGCGACCGGCTGGGCGTGGACAACTCCGGTCGTACGCTGCACGGGGCGCTGCTGGACGCGGAGCTGCTGGCCGATGTGTACATCAACCTCACGCGCGGCCAGGATGCGCTGCTGATCGCCGACGACGCGCAGGAGGGCGATGAAACCGCCGTGCGCCTGGCGCCCGTGGATCTTTCGGCCTTCACGCTGCCGGTGCTCCTGGCCAGCGAGCAGGAACTGGCTGCGCACGACGAAGTCCTGGCCCAGATCGACAAGGCCAGCGGCGGCAAAACTATTTGGAAAATTTCTTCGGACGGCCAAAAAGCTATGCCATAATCATGGGCTGCCGCAACAACGGCACTGGGGTGATTAGCTCAGCGGTAGAGCACTGCCTTCACACGGCAGGGGTCACATGTTCGATCCATGTATCACCCACCAGTTTTGATCCGGACGGGCTGCTTTCCAGGTGGTTCTTCCGTAAAGGGTGATTAGCTCAGCGGTAGAGCACTGCCTTCACACGGCAGGGGTCACATGTTCGATCCATGTATCACCCACCATTCCAGACCCCCTGCAGGCCCTGCCTGCAGGGGGTTTTTGCTTTGCGCGCGCTGGCGGCCAGGCGCTGCTCCCGGCGCCGGCGGCGGCGGCTCCTCGGCCACAATCCGGCTTTCTTCCTGCCAGACGCAAGGCTGCCGTGATCATCTACCACAACCCCTCGCACCGTCTCCACGCGCCGGTCCACGAGTTCTTCCGGGGCGAGCGTGTTCCCTGCTTCGAGAAGCCCGACCGCGCCGATTACGTGGAGGCCCGGCTGCGCCGGCAGGGTTACGCGCTGCGTGCTCCGGACACGGACAGCCAGGCCGTCCTGGCACGTGTGCACGCGCCGCGGTACCTGCGCTTCCTGCAGGACGCATGGCCGCAATGGCTGTCGCTGGATGAGCGCAATGCCGGCGTGCAGCCGTTTCCTTCGGTCTGGCCGGTGCGTACGCTGCGTGACGATGTCGAACCCGAGAACTTCGTCGCGCGGCTGGGCCTGTATTCCATGGACAACGGCTCACCCCTGTCCGAAGGCACCTGGGCGGCAGCCAAGGCGGGTGCCGATGCGGCCGCGAGCGCGGCGGCCGCGGTGGCGGCGGGAGCGCGTGCCGCGTTCTGCTGCACCCGTCCTCCGGGCCACCACGCCGGGCCCGACTTCATGGGCGGCTACTGCTTTCTCAACAATGCGGCCGTGGCGGCCCAGTGGCTGCTCGATGCCGGCACCGCCCGCCGCGTGGCCGTGCTGGATGTGGACTACCACCATGGCAACGGCACGCAAAGCATCTTTTACGATCGCTCCGACGTGATGTGCATCAGCATCCATGGCGACCCGCGGACCGAGTATCCGTTCTATCTGGGGCATGCCGACGAAACCGGCGCGGGCCCCGGCGCAGGCTTCAATTTCAATATCCCGCTGCCGGCCGGAACCGCCTTTCCCGACTGGCTCGGCGCGCTCGACCGGGCCTGCGCGCGTGTCGAGGAATGCGGCGCGCAGGCGCTGGTCGTGCCGCTGGGCCTCGACACGTTCGAGGGCGACCCCATCTCGCGGTTCACGCTGTCGTCGCCGGACTTCATCGAAGTGGGCGCCAGACTCGCAGGCCTCGGGCTGCCGACGGTCTTCGTGCTCGAAGGCGGATACGCGGCTGCCGAACTGGGGGTGAACGCAGTCAACGTGCTCGAGGGCTTCGAGCGCGTGGCGGGCGGTGCCGGACCGGAAGGGCGGCCATGAGCGACGCGGTCGAATGCGTCGTCATCGGAGCGGGTGTGGTGGGGCTCGCGGTGGCCAGGGCGCTGGCGATGGAGGGCCGGGAGGTGCTCGTGCTGGAGGCCGCAGGGGCCATCGGCACTGGCACGAGCTCGCGCAACAGCGAGGTCATCCACGCGGGCATCTACTATCCGCAGGGCTCGCTCAAGGCGCGGCTGTGCGTGCAGGGCAGGGAGCTCCTGTATGCCTACTGCGCGCAGCGCGGGGTACCGCATCGCCGGTGCGGCAAGCTCATCGTCGCCACGTCGTCTTCGCAGTTCGCATCGCTCGATGGCATCGCGGCGCGCGCGCGGGCCAACGGTGTGTCCGACCTGCAGCGCCTCGGCCGTGACGAGGCCGTGGCGCTCGAGCCGGCCCTCGCATGTGCCGGTGCGCTATTGTCGCCCAGCACGGGCATCGTGGACAGCCACGCGCTCATGCTGGCACTGCAGGGGGATCTGGAGCACGCTGGCGGCATCGTGGCACTCAACTCCGCTTTCTCCGCGGCGCAGTGCGGGTCGGACGGTATCCTGCTGCAGGCCGAGGACGGCACGAAGCTGCTCGCCCGCTGTGTCATCAACGCGGCCGGTCTGCAGGCGCCGGCGGTGGCTCGCCGTTTCGCGGGCATGCGGCACGACATGGTGCCGGCGGCCTACTACGCCAAGGGAAGCTACTTCTCGTACTCCGGCCGGGCACCGTTTTCGCGGCTGGTCTATCCCGTGCCCGAGGCGGCAGGCCTGGGCGTGCACCTGACCCTCGATCTCGGAGGGCAGGCCAGGTTCGGCCCGGACGTGGAATGGGTCTCGGAAAGCGGCGATCTGGCGGTGGATCCCGCACGTGGCCAGGCGTTCTATGCAGAGGTGCGGAAGTACTGGCCGGCTTTGCAGGACGGGGCGCTCCAGCCTGCCTACGCGGGCATGCGTCCCAAGATCCACGGACCGCACGAGCCGGCCGCGGATTTCGTGGTCCAGGGCCCGGGGGTGCATGGGGTGCCGGGGCTGGTGCATCTGTACGGCATCGAATCGCCCGGGCTCACCAGTTGCCTGGCGATCGCGGAATACGTCACGGCCGCTGCGCGCGGCTGAGGGCTCCGCGGCGGGCTGTGGCTTCGCGCTTCATCGTGGCCGGTAATATGGGACATCCGCCTACAGCCGACCTGGGAGGGGCGGATTACCTTTGGGTTCTGCTATGAAAGGCTTGTTTATGACCTCTGCATCCGAAACCTTCTCCAATGCACAACAAGAACTGGAAAGGCTGGTCACCGACCTGCGCGGCCTGCTGTCCAACAAGGACCTGGACAGCGTTCCGGAAATCCGCCAGCTGCGCCGCCGGCTGGACGATGGCGTGAACACGGTGCGTGACTCCGCCGTGCGCGCAGCGCAGGAGGCCGCCAACCAGGCGAAGGAAGCAGCCCGCGTGGCGGACCGCTATGCGCACGACGAGCCCTGGCGCGTTGCCACGGCGGCACTGGCCGCAGGCGCCCTGGTCGGCTTCCTGCTCGCCCGGCGCTGAGCGGGGCAGGCGCTCGCCACGCCGGGCGCCGCCATCTCTCTCCTTCTGGCTGGGCACGCACGGCACCCGGCCTTTTCACTGCATCGAAAGGTCCTCATGAATTGGTTGGCGCTACTGGGATTGGAAGGGTGGGTTGCGCGCATCCGTGCAGCCACCATTGAAGGTGCCATCGCCGCAGAGGACCGCTGGGATCTGGCCCGCCTGGAATGGGCCGAGGAAAAGCGCCGGTTGGCATGGATCGTGGTGCTCGTCGTCGCCGCTGCAGGGCTGACCGTGATCGCGCTCATCCTGCTTTCGCTCGCCATCATGGTCCATTTCTGGGATTCGCCGGACCGTGCCATGGTGGCGTGGATCGTGGCCGGCTCCTGGCTGGCGCTGTGGGCGGTCACGCTGATCAGTCTCGTGACCACCGCCAGGCAGGCCGGCAACGCTTTCGCCCTCACGCGCCGCGAACTGCGCGAAGACTGGCGGCAGATCAAGGAAAGGCTGTAATCCCGATGTCCGCACCGCACGCTTCCACGGCCGGCGAAACCGACTTCCGGCCGGCGCTCGGCGATCTGCACGCCACCCCCGAACAACGCAAGATCCTCGAGCGCATCGCGCTGCAGCGCGAGCGCCTGCACAGCCGCCGTCTCGCGCAGCAGCAGGCCGCGGCATTGCGCGCCCAGCAGGGGGCGGAAGGCGGCCCGCGGCCGCTGGACCCGGATGCTCCGCTGGTCGAGCGGGTCATCTGGTTCGCGCGGCAGCATCCGATCATGGTGGTGGCCGCCGCCGGGGCCGCGGCTGCCGTGGGCCCCAGCCGCATCATCCGCTGGGCGGGTGTGCTGATGCCCCTCGTCATGAAAATGAAGCGTTGATCGGCGGCGCTGGCTATTCGCCACGCGCGGTCTGCGGATGGGACAGGCCGCGGGCTACGCGGCCGCAGCCGGCCTGTTTCCGTGCGCTCAGGCTGGGCGCGGCATGGCGCGCAGCGCCTTGGCGACCTGGGGAACCAGCGCGGGGCCCCGGTAGATGAGGCCGGTGTAGATCTGTACCACGTCGGCGCCCGCGCGGATCTTCTCGACCGCGTCCTCGGCGCTGAGGATGCCGCCCACTCCGATGATGGGGAAGTCCTTGCCCAATGCATGGCGCAACTGGCGGATGACGCGGTTGCTGGCTTCCCGCACCGGCGCGCCGCTCAGGCCACCGGTTTCCTCCGCATGCCGCAGCCCCTGCACCGCATCGCGCGAAATGGTGGTGTTGGTGGCGATGACGCCGTCCATGCCATGGCGTTGCAGCGTGGATGCGATGACAGCCACCTGCTCCTCGGCCAGGTCGGGGGCGATCTTCACGAAGATGGGAACGCGGCGAGGGCGCCCCGTGGCTTTTTCAGGCTGCCGGGCCAGCGATTCCCGCCGCTCGGCGATGGCGCCCAGCAATCCGTCGAGGGCTGCGTCGCTCTGCAGCGCGCGCAGGTTCTGGGTGTTGGGGGAGCTGATGTTGACCGTGACGTAGTCGGCGTGCGGGTACACGCCTTCCAGGCACAGCAGGTAGTCGCGCGTGGCGTCCTCGATCGGCGTGGTGGCGTTCTTGCCGATGTTGAGGCCCAGCAGCATGGGGCGCATGCCGGGGCGTGCGTGGTGGTTCGACTGCCGCACGTTGTGCAGGAAGGCGTCCAGGCCTTCGTTGTTGAAGCCGAGGCGGTTGATGAGGGCGTTGGCTTCGGGCAGACGGAACATTCGCGGCTTGGGGTTGCCGGGTTGGGCGCGCGGAGTGACGGTGCCCACTTCGACGAAACCGAATCCCATGGCACCCAGGGCGTCGATGCAGCGCGCGTTCTTGTCCAGCCCTGCGGCCATGCCCACGCGGTTGGGAAAGGTGAGGCCCGCGAGCTGGACGGGATCGGACACCTGCTCGCCGCTCCATGCCCACTGCAGGGGCGTGCGCTGGCCGCGCGCGAGCATGTCCATGGTGAGTTCGTGGGCAGCTTCGGCATCCATGCCGAAGAGGAAGGGGCGGGTGAGGGCGTAGGGGATCAGGGACATGGGGATAATTCGGGCTTCACTCCGATTCTCTCCCATGACCACTCCCGCACCCCTTTCCCAAGATGAACTCAAAGCCCTGGTGGGCCAGGCCGCGCTGAAATACGTGGTGCCCGGCGACATCGTCGGCGTCGGCACGGGCTCGACGGTGAACCAGTTCATCCATGCACTGGGTTCGATGAAGGACCGCATCCGGGGCGCGGTGTCGAGTTCCGAGGCCAGCACGCAGCGGCTGCGTGCGCTGGGCATTCCGGTCTTCGACGCCAACGAGGTGGAGTCCCTGTCCGTCTATATCGATGGCGCGGACGAGATCGATCCGCGAGGCCACATGGTCAAGGGCGGTGGCGCTGCACTCACGCGCGAGAAGATCGTGGCGGCCCTGGCCCGGCAGTTCGTATGCATCGCCGACGTCTCCAAGCTGGTGGAGACGCTGGGCCGGTTTCCGCTTCCGGTCGAGGTGATTCCCATGGCGGCGCAGCAGATCGCGCGCCGTTTCGCCGCGCGGGGCGGGCAGGCGGTGTTGCGCCGGGGGGCGGACGGACAGCCGCTGGTGACGGACAACCAGCAGTACATCCTCGACGTGAAGGGCCTCTCGATCCAGGATCCGCTGGCGTTCGAGTCGGAGGTCAGCCAGTGGCCGGGCGTGGTGACGGTGGGCGTCTTCGCCCATCAGAAGGCCGACGTGGCGCTGATCGGTGCGCCGGAGGGTGTCCGGACTTTCACGTACTGAGAGGGGGGCAGCCGGCGCGTCCGGCCCACGGCCGTTGCGCACCGTTACCCATGCACGTCAGAACTGGATGCCGGCGGGGTTCGCAGGCGAAGGCGCAGGCGGCGCGGCTGGTCGTTGTACCGGAGCGGGCGGTGCGGCAGGTGGCGCTGCCGGGGCCGGCGTGGCAGGCTTGGCGCTGACCAGAGGCGTGGCAGGCGGCCGCCGGTAGTTCGGGGGCAGTTGCGACTGCTTGGGGTACGCCGCGGCATCGAGGTACTGTGTCCACTCGGTGTCGGAGAAGCCGCTGAGCTGCTGCGATCCGATGGTGGCGAAAGGCAGTGCGGTGGAGCCGCTCAGGCGCTGCAGGGCCTCGGCGTCCTCGTTGGTGTTCACGGTGCGCTCGGTGAAGGGCACGCCGCGGCTCGTCAGCAGATTACGCGCGCTTGTGCAGGGCGCGCAGTCGTTGCCGGTGTAGAGCGTGACGGGAAACCGCGAAGCGACCTGCTGCAATTCATAGGGCAGGCCGCTGGCAGAGGTACCGACAGGCTTGCCGTTCACCGTCGCCGGTCCCGATTGCGCGTCCGGCGCCCGGTCGGAGAAAGTCACCTTGCCGTCCGGGCCGACGATGCGATAGACGTTCTGGGCGGTAGCGGGCAGCGCGGCAGCCGCGCTGGCCAGGCACAGCGCAGCCAGGCGGACTGCGGGGGGCAGGGATGGCATGGGGGCGTGTCTCCTCGGGCGTGGGACGTTTCAGCGGGGTGTCAGGCGGTGGTCGTCAGGCGGGCTGGGCCATGCCCTGGTGGCGCAGCAGGGCGTCCAGGGACGGGGCCCGGCCGCGGAAGGCCTTGAAGGACTCCATGGCCGGACGGCTGCCGCCGGCTTCGAGGATGGCCTGGCGATAGCGCCTGCCGGTTTCCGTGCTCGGCAGGCCGTCGGCGCCGGCGGTTTCCTCGAAAGCGGCATAGGCGTCGGCGCTCAGCACTTCCGCCCACTTGTAGCTGTAGTAGCCGGCCGCGTAGCCGCCCGCGAAGATATGGCTGAAAGTGTGCGCACTGCGGCTGAAGGCCGGCGGCTGCAGCACGGCGACTTCCTCGCGCACCCGGTCGAGCAGGGGCATGAAATCCTCCGAGGGATCGTGCTCGGTGTGCAGCAGCATGTCGAACAGCGCGAACTCGATCTGCCGCAGAGTGGCCATGCCGCTCTGGAAGTTCTTGGCGGCCAGCATCTTGTCGAAGAGCTCGCGGGGCAGGGGGGCGCCGGTGTCCACGTGGGCGGTCATGTGCCGCAGCACGTCCCATTCCCAGCAGAAGTTCTCCATGAACTGGCTGGGCAGCTCCACCGCGTCCCACTCGACGCCGCTGATGCCGGATACATCGCGCTCGTTCACCTGCGTGAGCATGTGGTGCAGCCCGTGGCCGAATTCGTGGAACAGGGTGATCACGTCGTCGTGCGTGAGCAGCGGCGGCTTGCCTTCCACGCCCGCAGCGAAGTTGCAGACCAGGTGGGCGACGGGCGTCTGCAGCCGGCCGGTGTCGGGGCGCAGCCAGCGCGTGCGCACGCCGTCCATCCAGGCGCCGCCGCGCTTGCCGGTGCGGGCCGGCTGGTCCAGGTAGAACTGGCCGACGAGCTCGGTCCCGCGCTCGATGCGGTAGAACTCCACAGCCGGATTCCAGACCGGGGCGGTGTCGCGCCGGATGGCCACGTCGAAGAGCGTCTCGACGATCTTGAAGAGGCCGGCCAGCACCTTCGGCGCGGTGAAGTACTGCTTCACCTCCTGCTCGCTGAAGGCGTAGCGCGCTTCCTTGAGTTTCTCGGAAATGTAGGGCCAGTCCCAGGACTGCGGATCGGCGATGCCCAGATGCTTCGCGGCGAAATCGCGCAGGTCGGCGACGTCCTTTTCCGCATAGGGCCGCGCGCGCCGGGCGAGGTCGCGCAGGAAGTCGATGACTTCGCGGGGGGAGTCCGCCATCTTGGCGACGACCGACACCTCGCCGAAATTCGCGTAGCCCAGCAGTCGGGCCTCTTCCTGGCGCAGGGCGAGGATTTCGCGGATCAGCGCGGAGTTGTCGAAGCGGCGCGCATCGCCCTCGGCCTGGTCCGAGGCCCGGGTGACGTAGGCGCGGTACAGCGTTTCGCGCAGGGCGCTGCTCTCGGCGAACTGCATCACCGGCAGATAGCAGGGCATCTTGAGGGTGAGCTTGTAGCCTTCCTTGCCATCCGCCTGGGCTGCAGCGAGCGCCGCCTGGCGCACGTCGTCCGGCAACCCGGCCAGTTCGTCCTCGCGGGCGTAGTAGGCGAAGGCGTCGGTGGCGTCGAGTGCGTTCTCGCTGAACTTCTGCGACAGCTCGGCCTGCCGCTCCTGGATCTGGGCGAAGCGCTCCTTGGCTTCACCCTGCAGTTCGGCGCCGGAGAGCACGAAATTGCGCACGGCGTTCTTCCAGGCCTGGCGCTGTTCCGGATTGAGCGTGGCCGGGTCGATGGCCTTGTACTTCGCGTAGAGGCGCTCGTCGGCCCCCAGGCGCGTCCAGAACTCGGTCACCCGCGGCAGGACCTCGTTGTAGGCCGCGCGCAGCTCGGGCGTGTCGGCAACGCTGTTCAGGTGGCTGACGTCGCCCCACGCTCGGCCCAGCTCCTCGATCGCCACGTCCAGCACGCGCGAGATGGCTTCCCAGGTGGCGGGGAAGTCCGGGGCCGTGACGGTGTCCAGAGCAGTGTTCGCGCGCGAGAGCAGGGCGTCCATCGCAGGAGCCACGTCGGCGGGCGCGATGCGGTCGAACAGCGGGAGGTCTTGGAAGTCGAGGAGGGGATTGCTCATGCGCGTTCAGATGGCGGCGGGGACGATGGGTTCAAGCGGCTTGCGCAATCTCTTCGATAGCCTGGCTCGATGGTATCGGTCAGCCGGCTGCGCGCTCGGCGGCTTCGAGGGTGTTCACGAGCAGCATCGTAATGGTCATCGGGCCGACCCCGCCGGGAACGGGGGTGATGTGGCCCGCGACTTCGCGCACCCCGTCGAAGTCCACGTCGCCGCAGAGCCTGCCTTCGTCGTTGCGGTTCATGCCCACGTCGATGACGACGGCGCCGGGTTTGACCATGTCGGCCGTCAGCACGTTGCGGCGGCCCACGGCGGCGACGATGACGTCCGCCTGCAGCGTCTGGGCCTTGAGGTCGGCGGTGCGGGAGTGGCACACGGTGACGGTGGCGTCCTTGGCCAGCAGCATCAGCGCCATGGGCTTGCCCACGATGTTGCTGCGGCCGATCACCACGGCGTGCTTGCCGCGCAGGTCGTAGCCGATGTGCTCCAGCATCTTCATGCAGCCATAGGGCGTGCAGGGCCAGAAGCCGGGCATGCCGGTCATCAGGGCACCGGCGCTGGCGATGTGGAAGCCGTCCACGTCCTTGGCCGGAGAGATCGCCTCGATGACCTTCTGCGCGTCGATGTGGGCGGGCAGGGGCAGCTGCACCAGGATGCCGTGGATGGACGGGTCGTTGTTCAGCGCGTCCACGCGGGCCAGCAGTTCCGCCTCGGACATCGCGGCGTCGTACTTCTCGAGCACCGAATGCAGGCCGCTTTCCTCGCAGGCCTTGACCTTGTTGCGCACGTACACCTGGCTGGCGGGGTTGTCGCCCACCAGCACGACGGCCAGGCCCGGCGTGGTGCCGCGTTCCTTGAGCAGCGCGGCGCGGCGGGCCACGTCGGCGCGGAGTTGTCGGGAAAGGGCGTTGCCGTCGATCAGTTGGGCGGTCATGGCGGAAGGGGATTACGGTGCGTTCGATGCGAAAAAGGCCGCCGGCCCCGGCAGGGCGCCGGTGGACCGGGCGGCCGTTGCGGAGGCGGTCAGGACTTGGGCGCGTTCTGGCCCAGGGCGATCTTGAGCAGGTCGGCCACGGTGTTGGCGTTCAGCTTTTCCATGATGTTGGCGCGGTGCGCTTCCACGGTCTTGATGCTGATGCCCAGGTCGTCGGCGATCTGCTTGTTCAGGCGGCCGGCGACGATGCGCTCGAGCACCTGCGCTTCGCGCCCGGTGAGCTTGGAGAGCAGGGCGTCGCGGCTGGCGGCCTGCTGGTGGCCGGCGAAGGACTCGCGGGCCCGGTCGAGCATGCGGTCCACGAGGCTGACGAGTTCGTCCTCGTTGAAGGGCTTCTGGATGAAGTCGAGCGCGCCCTTCTTCATGGTGTTGACGGCCATGGGCACGTCGCCATGGCCGGTGATGAAGACGATGGGCAGGGGGGACTTGCGTTCGAGCAGGCGGTCCTGCAGTTCGAGCCCGGTCATGCCGCCCATGCGGATGTCAACGATCAGGCAGGCCACTTCGCGTGGATCGTAGCGCGAGAGGAAGGATTCGGCGGAGTCGAAGCAGCGGACGCGGTAGTCCTTGCCCTCCAGCAGCCATTGCAGCGAGTCGCGCACGGCCTCGTCGTCGTCCACGACGTAGACAGTACCTTTTTTGGGAGTCAAACTCATGCGGGAGTCCTTGGGGTAGATGCTTTTGCTACAGAATTCGTAGTGTCATCCGCAGGCTGGGCGAGCGGAAGCCAGAAGGAGAATCGGCAGCCGGTGACCTCCGGGCCATTGTAGATGTTCTCCGCCTGCATGCGGCCCTGGTGCGATTCCACGATGCTGCGGCACAGGTTCAGGCCGATGCCCATGCCTTCCTGCTTGGTGGAGAAGAAGGCCTCGAAGAGGTGTTCCAGCACTTCCGGGGCCAGTCCCTTGCCGGTGTCCTGCACCGCGAATTCGATGCCGTCCTGGCTGTCCAGCGGGCGCGGCACCACGCGCAGTTCCACACTGCGGCGGGCTGGCGGGCGCCCGGCCTGCTGGATGGATTCCGCGCCGTTCTTCATGAGGTTGATGAGCACCTGCTCGATCAGGATGGTGTCGGCCATCACGGGCGGCAGGCGCGCGGCCACGTAGTGGGTGAGACGCACGTTGTGCCGGCGCAGCTCGATGTCCGCGAGTTCCACTGCCTCGCTGACCATGTGCTGGACGTCGGCGAGGGTGCGGTTGGGTTCGCTCTTCTTCACGAACGCGCGGATGCGCTGGATGATCTGGCCCGCGCGCTGCGCCTGGTGCGCTGTTTTCTCCAGCGCGGAGAGGAGGGCGTCCTCCGTGATCTGCTGGCTCTTGATGCGCGAAACCATGCCGCTGCAATAGTTGCTGATGGCCGTGAGCGGCTGGTTCAGCTCGTGCGCCACGCTGGAGGCCATCTCGCCCATGGTGATCAGGCGGCTCACCGACTGCGCGCGCTCGGCCTGGCGCGCGGCCTGCTCCTCGGCCTGGCGGCGCGGGGTGATGTCGGTGGCGATCACCATCTGGGCCAGGCGGCCGTCCACCCAGTTCAGGTAGCGGGAGCGCACTTCCAGCCATTTGCCGAGGTCGGGCAGGTAGATCTCGGCGTTCTCCGAGCGCGCGTCGGTGAGCGTATCGGTGGGCAGGCCCATGAGGGCGTCCTCGTCGTCCATGCTGCCCGCGCTGGAGCTGCCGGCCGGCAGGACGCCCGCCTGGGCGACGAGCTGCAGGTGCCCGCCGGTCTGCGAGCCGAACCACTGGCGGTACAGCTTGTTCGCGAAGAGCAGCTCCTCGCTGCCCAGGGGCGCGACGGAGACGGAGGCGTCCAGCGATTCCAGCACGATGGTGAAGCGCTCATGGGACGCCGTGAGCTGTTCGCGCACGCGGTTGGGCTCGGTGATGTCGGTCATCGAGGTCATCCAGCCGGTCTGCTGCCCGTGCGCGTCGATGAGCGGCGACACGTACAGCCGCGCGTCGAAGAGCGTGCCGTTCTTGCGTTTCACCCGCACCTGGAAGCCCCCGACCGTCTGCTTGCCGCTGAGCTCGTCGCGCAGCTTCGAATGCAGCACTTCGTGGTCGGCTTCCGGCCAGTAGGTGTAGGGCGGGGACTGGCCGATCAGGTCCTCCGCGTTCCAGCCGGTCATCTGGCAGAAGGCGGCGTTCACGTAGGTCATGCGGCCGTTCATGTCGAGCGCGCGCATGCCGGTGACCATGGAGTTTTCCATCGCGCGGCGGAAGTTGGTTTCGGCCACCAGTGCCTCCTGCGTGCGCAGGCGGCGGCGGGTGTGGCGCCAGTTGGCGATCAGCATCCAGGCCGTCATGGCGCTCAACGTGCCCACGAGCCAGAAGAGGCCGCTGCCCACCACCCCCAGGGAAGTGCGGTAGGCCTGCGCGCGCAGCACGAGGCCGTTGCCCACGGGGGACACGAACACTTCGTACTGGTTGGCGCGGGTGGCCCAGGGCTGCCAGGGCGAAGCGCGCCCGCGCGGCGGCAGCGGCGTGCCGGCCAGCAACTGGTCGCGGCCGTCGAGCATCGTGACCGCGTAGCGCGCGAGCACTTCGGTGGGCGTGCCGTAGCGCAGCAGGCTGTCCACCGAATATTCGGCCAGCACCACGCCCGTGAACTTGCCCTGCGCCACGAGGGGCACCTGCAACTGCAGCAGGGGCGCGGCCTCGCCCCGTCCCGGGTCGGCCAGCGGCTGCGCGTACACGGGCTGCTGCAGGTCGCGTGCGATGCCGAAGGTGTCGGCCGTGTCGCCATTGCGCAGTACCTCGCCCGCCACGCGCAACTGGCTGCTGGGCAGCGTGGGCGCCGCATGGCTGGCCCGGATACGGCGGTGGTCGTCGATCCAGGTGATGGCCTGCAGTTCGGGGTACTGGCTGATCAGCCCTTCCGCGCGGGACACGAAGTCCGCGCGTTCGAGATCCTGGTTGGAGAGGTCGCGCGCGATGCGCATGATCTGCTCCTGGCGCTCCAGCAGGCGCAGGCGCACGCGTTGCTGCGCGTACTCGACATCGCGGCGCAGCGCCTCCTGTTCGCGCTCGCCTTCTTCGGCGCGCAGATACCAGAAGGCCGCCACGATCGCGGCGAGGAACATGAGCACGGCAGCCAGCGGCGCCAGAGCCGCCAGGCGGTCTTGCCGGGTAGGAGAAAGGCTGCGCCACCAGGTGCGCCACCAGCGGGCCGGCACGGTGACCACGGAAGGCTCCGCCGGGACGGCGGGCACGGGGGAAGGGCGGTCCATGCCGGGGAGTGTAGGGGAGCGCCCGGGACCGCCGGATGGGGGAATGTGCGGGTGCAGCATTTTTTCATATTGTGGTGTTGGAGCGCGCCATTCGAAATGTCGCGAAAGTGTGCGAAAATTCGCCGGATTTACCCCCCAACGCCAGCGACTTATCAAGGAGACAGGCATGACTGCTCAGACCGACCCTCAGGCCGGAAAAACCGCGACGTCCGCCCCCGATACCGACCAACAGGAGACCCGCGAGTGGATGGACGCACTGTCTGCCGTGATCGACCGCGAAGGCGCTGAACGGGCACACTTCCTGCTCGAGCAATTGCTCGAACACGCGCGCCAGAGCAGCATCGACATGCCGTTCTCCGCCAACACGGGCTACGTGAACACGATCGAGCCCAGCCAGGAGGCACGCTGCCCCGGCAATCTGGAAATCGAAGCGCGCCTGCGCGCCTACATGCGCTGGAACGCCATGGCGATGGTGGTCAAGGCCAACCGCCACCATCCTCCCGAAGGCGGCGACCTGGGCGGCCACATCGGCTCCTTCGCCTCCCTGGCCAACATGTTCGGCGCAGGTTTCAACCACTTCTGGCACGCAGAGAGCGAGAACCACGGCGGCGACCTGCTGTACATCCAGGGCCATGTGTCCCCCGGCATCTATGCGCGCGCCTACCTGGAAGGCCGCCTGACCGAGGAACAACTGCTGAACTTCCGCCAGGAAGTGGACGGCAAGGGTCTCTCCAGCTACCCGCATCCCAAGCTGATGCCCGAGTTCTGGCAGTTCCCGACGGTCTCGATGGGCCTGGGCCCGCTGATGGCCATCTACCAGGCCCGTTTCCTCAAATACCTGCAGGCCCGCGGCATCGCCAACACCGAGAACCGCAAGGTCTGGGTGTTCTGCGGCGACGGCGAGATGGACGAGGTGGAATCCCTGGGCGCCATCGGCCTGGCCGCGCGCGAGAACCTCGACAACCTGATCTTCGTCATCAACTGCAACCTGCAGCGCCTGGACGGCCCGGTGCGCGGCAACGGCAAGATCATCCAGGAGCTGGAAGGCGAATTCCGCGGCTCCGGCTGGAACGTGATCAAGCTGCTGTGGGGCAAGGGCTGGGACGACCTGCTGGCCCGCGACAAGGACGGCGCGCTGCGCAAGATCATGATGGACTGCAACGACGGGGACTACCAGTCGTTCAAGGCCAATGACGGCGCCTACGTGCGCAAGAACTTCTTCGGCCGCGATCCGCGCACGCTGAAGATGGTCGAGCACATGAGCGACGACGAGATCTGGAACCTGCGCCGCGGCGGCCACGACGCGCAGAAGGTCTATGCGGCGTTCAAGGCGGCCAACGAGCACAAGGGCCAGCCCACGGTGCTGCTGGTGAAGACCGTCAAGGGCTTCGGCATGGGCAAGATCGGCGAGGGCAAGAACACCGTCCACCAGACCAAGAAGCTCGGCGACGAGGACATCAAGGCCTTCCGCGACCGCTTCAACATTCCGATTCCCGACAGCCAGATCGCCGACCTGCCGTTCTACAAGCCGGCCGACGACACCCCGGAAATGAAGTACCTGCACGAGCGCCGCAAGGCCCTCGGCGGCTACCTGCCG
This sequence comes from Paracidovorax citrulli, assembly GCF_900100305.1. Taxonomy (GTDB): domain Bacteria; phylum Pseudomonadota; class Gammaproteobacteria; order Burkholderiales; family Burkholderiaceae_C; genus Paracidovorax; species Paracidovorax citrulli. The sequence continues at coordinate 55,561 of NZ_FNEY01000019.1, forward strand.
CACCGCCGCACGAAGGCCGACGAGAGCTTCACCGTGCCGTCGCTGGAAACCTTCAAGGCCGTGCTCGATCCCACGCCCGAAGGCCGCGAGATCTCGACCACGCAGGCCTACGTGCGCTTCCTCACGCAGCTGCTGCGCGACCAGGCCATCGGCCCGCGCGTGGTGCCCATCCTGGTGGACGAGGCCCGCACCTTCGGCATGGAAGGCCTGTTCCGCCAGATCGGCATCTACAACCCGCACGGCCAGCAGTACACCCCGGTGGACAAGGACCAGGTGATGTACTACCGCGAGGACAAGGCCGGCCAGATCCTGCAGGAAGGCATCAACGAGGCCGGCGGCATGTCCAGCTGGATCGCCGCGGCCACGTCGTACAGCACGAACAACCGGATCATGATCCCGTTCTACGTGTACTACTCGATGTTCGGCTTCCAGCGCGTCGGCGACCTGGCCTGGGCGGCCGGCGACATGCAGGCGCGGGGCTTCCTGCTGGGCGGCACGTCGGGCCGCACCACGCTGAACGGCGAAGGCCTGCAGCACGAGGACGGCCACAGCCACATCCTGGCCAACACGATTCCGAACTGCATCAGCTACGACCCGACCTTCGCGCACGAAGTCGCCGTCATCATGCACGACGGCCTGAAGCGCATGGTCGAGCGCCAGGAGAATGTCTTTTACTACCTGACGCTGCTCAACGAGAACTACGCCATGCCCGGCCTGCAGCCCGGCACGGAAGAGCAGATCATCAAGGGCATGTACCTCTGCAAACAGGCGCCGGCCCTCAAGAAGGGCGCGCCCGCCGTGCAGCTGCTGGGCAGCGGCACGATCCTGCGCGAGTCGTTCGTCGCCCAGGAACTGCTGGAGAAGGACTGGGGCGTGGCCGCGTCCGTGTGGAGCTGCCCGAGCTTCAACGAGCTGACGCGCGACGGCCAGGAGGCGGAGCGCTGGAACCTGCTGCACCCCACGGAAACGCCGCGCACGTCGTTCGTGGAGGAGCAGCTCGGCAAGACCGAGGGCCCGGTGATCGCTTCCACCGACTACATGAAGGCGTACGCCGAGCAGATCCGTCCGTTCGTGCCCAAGGGCCGGACGTACAAGGTGCTGGGCACCGACGGCTTCGGCCGCAGCGACTTCCGCCGCAAGCTGCGCGAGCATTTCGAGGTGGACCGCCACTACATCGTCGTGGCCGCGCTCAAGGCCCTGGCCGAGGATGGCAAGCTGCCCGCTGCCAAGGTGGCCGAGGCCATCCAGAAGTACGGCATCCAGGCCGACAAGGTGAACCCGCTGCACGCCTGACCCCACCGGAGACAACAACATGGCACTGATTGACATCAAGGTCCCGGACATCGGGGATTTCGACGCCGTCGGCGTGATCGAACTGCTGGTGAAGCCCGGCGACACGGTGAAGGCCGAGCAGTCGCTCATCACCGTGGAGTCCGACAAGGCTTCCATGGAGATTCCTTCCAGCCACGCCGGCGTGGTGAAGGAGGTCAAGGTCAAGATCGGCGACCAGGTGAGCGAAGGCTCGGTGATCGTCGTGGTCGAGGCCGAAGGCGAGGGCGCGCAGCCCGCGGCGGCGCCTGCCGCGAAAGCGGAAGCGCCCCCACCCGCATCGGCCGCGGCGTCCGCGCCGGCACCTGCTGCGCCCGCGGCCGCCCCGGCTGCCGCCGGCCCGATCGATGTGAAGGTGCCGGACATCGGCGACTTCAAGGACGTGGCGGTGATCGAACTGCTGGTGAAGGTCGGCGATACGGTCAAGGAAGAGCAGTCGCTCTTCACCGTCGAATCGGACAAGGCCTCCATGGAGATTCCGTCGCCCGCCGCCGGCGTGGTGAAGGAGCTGAAGATCAAGATCGGCGACAAGGTGAACGTGGGTGACCTCGTGGCCGTGCTCGAAGGCACCGCGGGCGCGTCCTCGGCGGCACCTGCCGCTGCCGCTCCGGTGGACCGCGCCGCTTCGCAGTCCGAGCCCGACACGCGCGCCCCGCGCCAGCTGCCGGCCGAGGAGGCCGCCCCCCAGGCGGGAGCGCAGGCATCCTCGCCGTCTCCCGCGCCCGCGCCGCATGCCCCGGGCGCTGCGCCCATCGGCTTGCCGCATGCATCGCCTTCGGTGCGCAAGTTCGCGCGTGAACTGGGCGTGCCGCTGGAAGAGCTCAAGGGCTCCGGCCCCAAGGGCCGCATCACCCAGGAGGACGTGCAGGCCTTCACCAGGCAGGTGATGGCGGGCGGCGTGCAGACCAAGGCCCAGGCGGCCAAGCCACCTGCCGGCGGTGGCTCCGGCGTGGGCATGGACCTGCTGCCCTGGCCGAAGGTGGACTTCGCCAAGTTCGGTGGCGTGGAGCGCAAGGATCTCTCGCGCATCAAGAAGATCAGCGGCGCCAACCTGCACCGCAACTGGGTGATGATTCCCCACGTCACCAACAACGACGAAGCCGACATCACCGAACTGGAAGCCTTCCGCGTCTCCACCAACAAGGAGAACGAGAAGTCCGGCGTGAAGGTGACGATGCTCGCCTTCGTGATCAAGGCCGTGGTGGCCGCGCTCAAGAAGTTCCCCGAGTTCAACACCAGCCTGGACGGCGACACGCTCGTCTACAAGCAGTACTTCCACATCGGTTTCGCGGCGGACACGCCGAACGGCCTCGTGGTGCCCGTGCTGAAGGATGCCGACAAGAAGGGCATCCTGCAGATCAGCCAGGAAATGGGCGAGCTCGCCAAGAAGGCCCGCGACGGAAAGCTCGGCGCGGCCGACATGCAGGGCGGCTGCTTCTCGATCTCGTCGCTCGGCGGTATCGGCGGCACGCACTTCACGCCCATCATCAACGCGCCCGAAGTGGCCATCCTGGGCCTCTCGAAGGGCCAGATGAAGCCGGTGTGGGACGGCAAGCAGTTCGTGCCGCGCCTGGTGCTGCCGCTGTCGCTCTCCTACGATCACCGCGTGATCGACGGAGCGTCTGCCGCGCGCTTCAACGCCTACCTGGGCCAGGTGCTGGCGGATTACCGCCGCATCCTGCTGTGAAAGGAAACCCGACATGGCAGTGATCGACATCAAGGTGCCCGACATCGGTGATTTTTCCGAAGTGGGCGTGATCGAAGTGCTGGTGAAAGCCGGCGACACCATCAAGGTGGAACAGAGCCTCATCACCGTCGAATCCGACAAGGCATCGATGGAGATTCCGTCGAGCCATGCCGGCGTCGTCAAGGAGGTGAAGGTGAAGGTCGGCGACAAGGTCGCCGAAGGCTCGGTGGTGCTGACGCTGGAGGCCGCGGATGCGGCTGCCGCTGCGGCACCGGCGCCCGCATCCGCGCCCGCGGCGGCTGCAGCGCCTGCCCAGGCTGCTGCACCGGCCCCCAAGGCCGCAGCCGCGCCGGCTCCGGCCGCGGCGAGCTTCGGCGGCAATGCCGACATCGAATGCGACGTGCTCGTGCTGGGCGGCGGCCCCGGCGGCTACAGCGCCGCCTTCCGCGCGGCCGACCTGGGCCTGAAGGTCGTCATCGTCGAGCGCTATTCGACGCTGGGCGGCGTCTGCCTGAACGTGGGCTGCATCCCGTCCAAGGCGCTGCTGCACGTGGCGGCGGTGATCGACGAGGTGAGCCACCTCAAGGCGGCCGGCATCGAGTTCGGTGCACCGAAGGTGGACATCGACACCCTGCGCGGCCACAAGGAAAAGGTCATCGGCAAGCTGACCGGCGGCCTGGCCGCCATGGCCAAGATGCGCAAGGTGACCACCGTGCGCGGCGTGGGTCAGTTCGTGGGCGCCAACCACCTGGAGGTGGAGGAAACCACCGGCGCCAGGGGCCAGGAGAAGACGGGCGGCAAGAAGGTCGTGGCCTTCAAGCGCGCGATCATCGCCGCCGGCTCCCAGGCCGTGCACCTGCCGTTCATGCCGAATGATCCGCGCGTGGTCGATTCGACCGGCGCACTGGAGTTGAAGGAGGTGCCGAAGCGCATGTTGATCCTGGGCGGCGGCATCATCGGCCTGGAAATGGGCACCGTCTATTCCACCCTGGGCGCGCGCCTGGACGTGGTCGAGATGATGGACGGCCTGATGCAGGGCGCCGACCGCGACCTGGTCAAGGTGTGGCAGAAGATGAATGCCCACCGCTTCGACAACATCATGCTCAAGACCAAGACGGTGGGGGCCGAGGCCACGCCCGAGGGCATCAAGGTCACGTTCGCCGCGGCGGAAGAGGGCGGCAAGGCGCCCGAGCCGCAGGTCTATGACCTGGTGCTGCAGGCCGTGGGCCGCACCCCCAACGGCAAGAAGATCGGCGCCGAGAAGGCCGGCGTGGCCGTGACCGACCGCGGCTTCATCGACGTGGACGTGCAGATGCGCACCAACGTGCCGCACATCTTCGCCATCGGCGACATCGTGGGCCAGCCCATGCTGGCGCACAAGGCGGTGCACGAAGCGCATGTGGCGGCCGAGGTCATCGCCGGTGAACTGACGGGCGACAAGGCGCTGGCCTCCGCTGCGTTCAACGCCCGCGTGATCCCGAGCGTGGCCTACACCGACCCCGAAGTGGCCTGGGTGGGCCTGACCGAGGACCAGGCCAAGGCCCAGGGCACCAAGGTCCGGAAGGGCCTGTTCCCCTGGACGGCCTCCGGCCGCGCCATCGCCAACGGCCGCGACGAGGGCTATACGAAGCTGCTGTTCGACGATTCGCCCGAAGCCCATGGCCACGGCAGGATCCTGGGCGGCGGCATCGTGGGCACCCATGCCGGCGACATGATCGGCGAGATCGCCCTGGCGATCGAGATGGGCGCGGATGCCGTGGACATCGGCAAGACCATCCATCCGCACCCGACGCTGGGCGAGAGCATCGGCATGGCCGCGGAGATCGCGCACGGCTCCTGCACGGACGTGCCGCCGCAGAAGAAGTGAAAGACGGGTGGCGCAGTGAATCGCTGCGCCGCTTTAATGGACACTGGCCGAGTCCGTGCGCCACCTGAAAGCCGGGCTGCGTATCGAGCAGGGTCGCAGCCCGGGCACGGTGCGACCCTCAACCGGATTCTGGGCGTGGCAGGCCCAGCCGGCTGACCGACCCGTTCAGCGGCGCAGCGAAATGGCAGCGTCCGTCGCTGTCAGGTAGCCCACTGCGGCCGAGAAGCGGTTGTTGTAGTTCTTGCGCACCAGCGGGTCGAGCGTGTCCTTGACCTTGCCGTGGACCGACTGCCAGTCGCCCGGGTGCTGGAAGTTGCTCATGATGTAGGTCCAGCCGTTGATGCTGTCCACCGCGTGCAGGCCGGTGGATTCGGCGCCGGCCGGGGTGGAGAGCACGCGGCTGAGCGTTTTCGTGTCCACGTTGTACGCCCACAGGAAATTGTTGACGTGGTCGGTCGTGTCCTCGCCGATGAACAGCGTGCGCATGCCTTCCGAGAACTTGATGTTGTCGGGGCTCGCGATCTTGTCGGGGTGGGCCGTGTTGCCCAGAGCGTCTGCTGCGATGTCTTCACCCATCAGCAGCACGCGGGACTGCTTGGGCACCCAGTCGCTGTCGATGGCGTTGCCGGCGCTGTCCTTCTGGCCGCCGGCCAGATCGTGGGCCAGGATGCCGCCCGCGTTGACGCGCCTGGGGAAGGCCACATTGTGCGATTCCACGTAGCCATTGCCGCCGACCACCATGGAGTCGCGGATGCTGGAGACCACGGAATAAGCCACCTTGTCGCGCACGTTCACCGTCACGCCTTCGCTCTTGGTGAGCGCCAGGCTGCCGCCCACCAGGGCTGCGTAGCGGTGCGTTTCCAGGAAGGCGGCGGCCTTTTCCATGCCGGGCTTCAGACGCACCCAGCAGTTGTTGTTCTTGTTCAGCATGATCCGCGTGTAGCTCGGATCGTTCGGGTTGGTCGTGGTGGAGTCCATGATGTCTGTCGGCTTGATGCCGCTGTTGATCATGGCCTCGATCTCTGCGCTGGTCGCGCTGCCCAGCCTGATCCACTGCATGGCGGCCGTGCTGGTATCGGTGAGCTTTTCGGTCCAGTGCGCGACATAGAGCGTGCCCGAGGACAGGTCGCGCGCCTTGTCTGCCACGAACATGAACCAGCCGCCGTTGGTGGCATCGTCGCCCATCAGCGCGGTGCGCTCATCGGGCATGACCTGGATCAGTTCGTGCGAGATGCGGCCCAGGCAGTAGTGCTTCCTGATGCTGCCCGTGCCATCGGGGTTCACGGTCACTTCGGGGATGTGGCCGTAGTGGTAGGGGTTGGCTTTGGAGGCATCGCCGTACAGGTTGGCGCTGAAGCGGTCGATCTTCACCGTGGTGGCTCCGCCCATGCCCTGGCGGAAGGCGTCGGGCTCGTACTCTTCGCTGGAGAGATGCGTGCCCCAGGGGGAGATGCTGGCGCCGCAGGTCACCCACAGGCCGTGGACGGCAGAGGTGTCCACATTGTGGTACTTGACCAGCGACAGCCTGCCGGTGGCCGGGTCCTGATCCAACGTCAGCACGGCGATGGGCGAGGGCAGTTCGGCCCACAGCTGATCGGTTTTGTCGGCGTTGGCCAAGTTGGTGTCGGTGTATTCGAACTGCACCACGGCGAAGACCGGATTGCCCTTGACGCCGTCCACTTTCGCGTTGGGCACCGTCAGCAGCGAAGTCCCGTCCGGGCAGTCGGAGAAGAACTGGCGCTCCTTGCCGGGCACCGACGCGTCGATGATGGGGCGGTTGTTGATGTCGTAGATACCGCCGGCGACGAGGGTGCCGCCCTTGCCATCGGGCACCTTGTCACCGGTCAGGAAGAACGGCTGGTAGGCCAGCTGGAGCAGGTGGCTGCTGCCGTCGCTGAAATCGACCTTGAGTTGCGAGCCCACCGTGCAACTGGCCATGGCGGCGGCCTGGCTCAGGTCGGGCGCGGCCATGCCGACGAAGGATGCGGAGGTCATGGTGGCCGTCGGACTGCCATCGCTGCCGCCGCCGCAGCCCGCCAGGGCGGTGGCGGCAAGCGCGCCGCCGAGGGGCAGCATGGGGGTGCCGGCCAGCAGTTTCAGCAGCGCGCGGCGCTGCAGGGAAGGCGTGGAGGATGCGTCGGAAGGACGTGGGAGTTCGCGGTCCATGGATTCTGTTGTAGATCGTTTCAGTGGGGATGCCATTCACCCGGCGCCATGGAAAAAAAAGCATGGAAGCGGATGAGCTGGGAATGTTCGCCGGGATCGGTGACTCGACAGTGACAGCGCACAGGTGCCGCCCGGGATGCCTTCGGCGCCCATCCCTCCGTACCGCTTAGGCTCCGGCATTCGGTCGCGGCATATCATCGGCAACGCCCCTGCGCGTGCTATCCATCCCGCTGCGCGGCACCGGCCGCGACCCGGGCATGACAAAAGGAGACATGTTCCATGCGATTGAAATCCTGCGCGGCCGCGGCGCTGCTGGCCCTGTCGGGCGCCGCCTCGGCCGCCTGGCCCGACAAGCCCATCACCCTCGTCGTTCCCTTTCCCCCGGGCCAGGCCACGGACATCTTCGCGCGCGCCCTGGCGGAGAAGCTCGGCGCGCGCCTCGGCCAGCCGCTGGTGGTGGACAACAAGGCCGGTGCCGGCAGCAACATCGGCACCGAGCAGGTGGTGCGCTCGAAGCCCGACGGCTACACCCTGGTGATGGCGGGCAGCGCGATGGCGGTGAACCAGACGCTCTACCGCAAGGTGAATTTCGACCCGCGCAAGGACCTGCAGGGCATCAGCCTGGTCGCCAAGGTGCCGCTGGTGTTCCTCGCGAACCCGGGCTCGGGTATCCGCAGCATGCAGGATCTGGTGGCCCGGGCACGGGCCGAGCCCGGCAAGCTGAGCTATGCGAGCGCGGGCATCGGCGGCACGCAGCACCTGAGCGCCGAGATGGTGAAGGCGCGCGCCCGCATCGAGATCGAACACATTCCCTACAAGGGCAGCGGTCCCGCGCAGGCCGACTTCCTGGGCGGGCAGGTGCCGCTGATGGTGGATTCGGTCACGGCGGGCCTGGCGAACATCCAGGCCGGCAAGGCCGTGCCGCTGGGCGTGACCTCCGCCACGCGCACCAGCCAATTGCCCCAGGTGCCCACGATCGCCGAGAGCGGCCTGCCGGAGTTGAAGGGCTTCGAGGCCGTGGGCTGGCTGGGGCTGATGGCGCCCAGGGGCACGCCCCGGCCCGTGGTGGATCGCCTGAACCGCGAGGTGGTGGACATCCTGAACAGCCCGGACATGCAGAAGTTCATCCGCGACCGCGGCTCCGAACCCGCGCCGACCACGCCCGAGGCGATGGACCAGTTCGTCGCCAGCGAGATCGTGGAGTGGGGCAAGGCAGTGAAGCAGTCCGGCGCCGCGGTGGATTGACGGCGCCTGCTCGGCACGGAGGAACGTCGCTGGCGTGCCTTCTCACGGAGTTTCCGTGCAGGGTGCCTTGGGCATGTGGGCCTGCAGCTGGCGCAGCGCGCCGCAGAGCCGCTGCGACCGGGTCGTGGCCGCAGGCCCTTGCGCCTCTGCGGTTTCGATGTCTGCCTCGATGACGGCCTGGGCCCGCTGGGCGAGCGCGTGCCATGCGGGCGGGTCCAGCAGCTGGTGCGCCGCCTGCAGCAGATCCATGCCGGGAGCGTAGGCGGCCGCGAGCTTGCGTACGGAGTTCAGCGCAAAAGGGGGACACGCCAGGGCCTGGACAGCCACCGAGCGGGCCACCGAGCGTGGCGAGTGTCCCGTGGCGCCATGCCGCCATGCCAGTGCTGCAATCCATGCGGCGAAGAAATAGATCATCCCCGCGGCAGCCAGTTGCACGGCGTCACCCGGCCACACGAAGAGCGCTGCCGGCAGCAGCAGGTACAGGGATGCACCCAGCCCGTAGAGCGGCAGCGCGAAATGGCGAAAGCTGTCCGCATGCGCCCGGAGGCGCTGAACCGCAGCGTCGTCGCCCGGCAACCGGACCTGGTCCGGTTGCCAGCCAAGCGGGTACACGGGCTGGTGCGGCGACAGCAGCGCCGGCCAGGCCAGATAGGCCCAGCGGACTTCGAAGCCCTGGGTGGCCAGCATGCCGCGCCAGCGCGTGCGGCCTGGGCGGCGCACCAGTCCGGCGCCCTCGGCCAGGGAGACGCAGGCGTCGTACGCATGGAACGCGCAGATGGCCAGCATGACTTGCGCCTCGGGGCTGATCAGCGGGAACACGGCGGACTTTCGGACATCGGTGCTGCGATGGATGGGCAGGCGACGGGGCGCAGGGGCCGCCCCTTGCGCCGTCAGGCGTCCTTCTTGCGGCCGAAGAGCTTGCCGATGCCCGCCAGCAGGCCGGCCGCTCCGGCCAGCAGCAGCTTCCAGAACCCGGCGATGAAGCCGCCGATCACGGCCCACAGCCCCTTTTTCGTGGCGACCGCGGCGGCGCCTCCCAGTACCAGGGCGCCCAGCCCGATCTGGGCGATCTTGTCGCCGTTCCTGAATTCGGCATAGGACTGGCCGCTGTTGTACTTGAAGCCGGTGAGCACCTGCTTGAATTCCTCGGTGTCCCGGGCGAGGGCGTCGGGATCGGACACGAGCACCGCGCTCATCACCCCCGTGCGCCCGAGGATGCGCGAGGTGTAATTGATGGCTTTGTGGCCGCTTTCGTCGCGCAGGCGCAGGCCCCATTCCAGCCGCTTGCTCTGCGTGTCGTAGTGCGGTTCGACCTGCCAGCCCTCCGTGTAGAGCGCCTCCATTCCCAGCTTCTCGCGCTGCTTGTTGCTCTGCACATCCGATGCCTTCATGGAGGACAGCAGTTCCGCGGCATTGATCTTCTCGTCGTCCTTGACGTAGCCCGTGTCGTCGAAGGAGAACACGGCAAACCATTTCAGGGTGCCGGGCGCGATCAGGTAGTGGTCGGGCGACGGCGGGTTCCCGTAGAGTTCCAGCAGCTTGGCCGTGTCCTTTTCGCCGAGGAAGCGGTAGCCGGCTGGAATCCGGATCGTGGCCTGGCTGCCGATCTCGCCTTGCCCCTGGTCGATCCAGTGGAGCGCTTTTACTTTTGCCTCGATCTGTGCATGCCGGTCCGGTTCCGTGCCTTGCGCCCAGGCGCCGATGGACAGGCCTATACCTACGATGGCCGCGGCCAACTGTTTTTTCATTGCTCTTCCCTTGTTATGCATTGGTTTTGGATGAGGGCGGATCCCGGGAGTCGCCTCGTGGAACGGGCCGTGGCCGGCCCGCGCCGCCAGCACTGTATCCGGTATGGCCGTGGCAACTGCAGCGTTGTGTATCGCACCCGTGCGCCACGGCAGCAGGAGCGTTTGCCGGATGCCGCGCTGCAGCGATATGAAAATGCTAGCGGCCCATCAAGGCACAATCGATGCCCCAGCCACTTCTGGTCCGGAACGCGCCGCGCTTTCAACGTGCGGAGAGCGACGGTCCCCATCTTCCATGCAAGCCCTGCTGCATGCCATCGCCCAGATGGCACCCTGTCCGGATGCACGGCGTATCTTCCACGGCCGGGGCGGCCTCCGCCCGGGTTGCGAGCACTGGTCGCTGGATGCGTATCCGCCTGCCTTCGTGCTCACGAGCTTCCTGCCGATGGAAGAGGACGCCCTGGCCGCCATCGGCGCGACGCTGCAGGCCCGCTGGGCGGAGATCGCTCCCGGGGAGCCGCTGTGCTGGGTGTTCCAGTGCAGGTGCCCGGGAAAGACCGGGACGCGCCTGATGACCGGCGAGGTGCCGGACCCGCATGCGGTCACGGAGCAGGGCGCGCGTTACCGGGTGCATGTGCTGCGGGGCCAGAACCATGGCCTGTTCCTCGACATGGCAGAGGGCCGGCGCTGGGTGCGCGAGCACGTGGCGGCGCGCCGGGCCGCCGGCGGGCGCGGGCCGCGGGTGCTGAATCTTTTCGCCTACACCTGCGCTTTCTCCGTCGCGGCTTTGCAGGGCGGGGCGGCGCAGGTGGTCAATGTGGACATGGGGCAGGGCGCGATCTCCATCGGGCAGCAGAACCACCGGCTCAACGGGCTGGAGCAGGGCGCGAGCTTCCTGGCGCACGACGTGTTCACGAGTTGGGGCAAGATCGGCCGCGGCGGACCCTATGACCTGGTCATCGCCGATCCGCCGAGCTACCAGAAGGGCAGTTTCGTCGCGACGAAGGACTACGCACGGCTCATGCGGCGCCTGCCCGGCCTGCTCGCACCCGGAGGGCATGCGCTGCTGTGCCTGAACGCGCCCGAACTGGGCACGGACTTCCTCCTCGGCCAGATGCGCGAGCAGGCGCCGGAACTGCGCTGGATGGAGCGGGTCGCGAACCCGGCGGTGTTCGCGGACGTGGATGCCGAGCGGTCGCTCAAGGTGATGGTGTTCGCGCTGGATTGATCCCCGCCGGCCGGACCGCCGCCCCATGCGCCGTGCAGGGCCGGCGCGAGGGGAACCAGCCCGGCAGGAAAGACTCCCATCCGCAGGATGCCGGGGCCGCTTCCGCGGACCCGGTACCATCGCGCCCGCGGAATGTGCATCGGCAGCGTTGCCGTGCCTGTCCCTTTCGCCGGGCCCGCCTGCCGCGATGCCGCGCCAGGCCGGCCCAACGCCCGCCCGCTGCGCCAATGGGTATTTACCTCCTGACCGTGTGATTGCTTCCCTGCTCGCTTCCCTGCGCTCCTGGTTGTCCAGCGGGCCGTTTTCCTCGCTGACCCGCCGCGCTGGCGCCGCGCTGCGCTGGTTCCTTGCCCGGCGGCCAGCCCGGATGCTGCTGTGGGCGCTGGCCGCGGTGCCGGCCGCGCTGTTGGTTTACACGCTGCTGCTCTGGCCCTTCACGCCCGCGATCAGCGACATCCGCAAGGCCAAGACCGAGCAGCCGGCCCAGCTCGTGTCGGCCGATGGCCGCCTGCTGGCCGAGTACCGCTGGGTGAACCGGGAATGGGTGGCGCTGGAGGACATCGCACCGTCGGTGGTGGATGCGCTGATCGCCACCGAGGACCACCGCTTCTACGACCATTTCGGGCTGGACTGGCGGCGCACCGGGTCGGCCCTGATCCGCACCCTGGGAGGCAACAAGCAGGGCGGATCGACCATCACGCAGCAGCTGGCTCGCAATCTCTACCCCGAGGACGTGGGCCGCGCCCCCACGCTGACGCGCAAGCTCAAGGAAGCGATCACGGCGCTGAAGATCGAGGCGCTGTATTCCAAGGACGAGATCCTGGAAACCTATCTCAACACCGTGCCTTTCCTCTACAACGCCTACGGCATCGAGATGGCGGCGCGCACCTATTTCGACAAGTCGGCCGACAAGCTCACGGTGCTGGAGAGCGCGACGCTCATCGGCATGCTCAAGGGCACGAGCTACTACAACCCGGTGCTGAATCCGGAGCGCGCCCAGGCGCGGCGCAACGTGGTGCTGGCGCAGATGGAAAAGCGCGGCAAGCTGTCGTCCAGGGATTTCGATACCCTGTCGAAGCGGCCCCTGCGCATCCGGTTCGAGCGCCAGCTGGAGGCCGCGGGCCCTGCACCCCATCTGGCCCAGCAACTGCGCAAGCAGCTCATCGACTGGGCCGACCGCAATGGATACAGCCTGTACGCCGACGGCCTGGTGATCCGCACGACCATCGATTTCCGGTTGCAGACCCTGGCCAACCAGGCGGTGGCCCGGCAGGGCCGTCAGCTGCAATCCGTCGCCGACGGGGCGTGGGGACCGCGGGTCTGGAATGCCAGGAGTCCCCTGGTGCAGACCTTCGTGCGGGAGTCGGCCCAGTACGCCGCTGCCGTGGCCAAGGGCATGTCCGAAGACGACGCCCTCAAGTCGCTGCTGGCGGACGCGGACTTCATGCGCAAGCTGCGCCAGGACAAGACCCGCGTGCAGGCGGGCTTCCTGGCGATGGATCCCCGCACCGGCCAGGTCCGCGCATGGGTGGGCAGCCGCGATTTCGCGCAGGATCCATTCGACCACGTGCAGGCGGCGCGGCGGCAGCCGGGCTCGACCTTCAAGCCCTTCGTCTATGGAGCCGCCTTCGCCAAGGGGGCCCTGCCCACCGATACGCTGATCGACCAGGCCGTGGAGATCCCGCTGGGCGGCGGCCGGATGTGGCGTCCCACGGACGAAGGCGCCGCGCCGAGCGGCGAGCCGATGACGCTGAGCGACGGGCTGGCCTATTCCAAGAACACGATCACCGCGCAACTGATGCAGCGGGTCGGACCGGAACGCGTGGCCGACCTGGCGCGCGCCATGGGCGTGCGGGAGTCCCCGCTGGATGCCGTGCCGTCCCTGGCGCTGGGCACGAGCCCTGTCACGCTCAAGGAGATGGTGGCGGCGTACGGGACCATCGCCGAGGCGGGCCGCTACATCGCGCCCACGGTCATCACGCGCATCGAGGACAAGAACGGCAAGGTGCTGGAGGATTTCAGCCCGGCGGTCCCGGAGCGCGTGCTGGGGCTGGGCCCCGCGCAGATGCTGCGCAATGCGCTGCGCGCCGTGGTGGACAAGGGCACGGGCGCCGCCATCCGGTCGCGCTACGGCATCACGGCGGACGTGGCGGGCAAGACCGGCACGACGCAGGACGCCGCGGATGGATGGTTCCTGCTCATGCATCCGCAACTGGTGGCGGGCGCCTGGGCCGGCTTCAACGACGGCCGCGTGACGCTGCGCAGCGACTACTGGGGTCAGGGCGCGCACAGCGCGCTGCCGATGGTCGGCGACGTCTTCCAGCAGGCCTTGCGCTCGCGCGTGATCGACCCCGGAGAGAAATTCATCGACCAGGAGGAAAGCAGCTGGGTCGGCCAGGCGGTGGATGGCGTGCGGCAGTGGGCGCTCTCCGTCTATGACCTGTTCGGGCGGCGCACCGATGCGCAGGCCGGAGGCGCGGGGGCGGAGCCGCCGGCGAGAGCGCCCGTGCCGTCTGCCAGTGCACCTGCCAGCGCACCCGCGGATACACGGCCCGAGATCACCGAGGCGCCGTTGACGCCGCTGCAGGATGCAACACCCAGCGCGCCGTATGTTCCCCCGGCCGAGGTGGACCTGCCTGCGGAGAATGCGGGCTCTGCGCCGCCCCCGGCCACCCCGGGCGGCAGCGGAACGCTGCCGCCGGTGACCACCGACCCGCCCGGGTCCACGGTGCCGGGCACTGTGCCCGGGGCCTCGCCCGGGCCATCCGGTGGCGTTGGTGGTGCGGGTGGCTCGAATGGTCCGGACGGGACCGGTGCTGCGCCCAGCGTCGAGGTTGCGCCCGTCCAGCGCGGCACCGTCGTGCCGGGGAGCGCGCAGCAGCCGTTCTTCGTCGAATCGCGCCCTTGAGCGCTGTAAAGGGCGCTGCGGTTCCGCGGAGCGGATCCGCGCCGTCGGGACCGGCCGGGCACGTTCCCTGCAATACCCGGCGCGGTATGCTGGCGCGGCCGTGGCCGGGCGGAGTCCCTGCGGATCTCCGGAGCGCGGCATTTGTCCGGGACCGCCATCCCTTTTGCAACGAACCCTCGAAGGCCCCTCGCATGCAGCGCACGTCCGCCGCCACCCTCATCGCCACCGCCGCCCTGGCGGCCGCCGGCTTCCTGCAGGCCGCCCATGCCGGGCCCCGGCTCGACCGGATCATGGACACCAAGGTGCTGCGCGTCGGCACGCCCGGCGACTACCGGCCCTTCGCCATCAAGGCCGATGGCGGCTATGCCGGCCACGACATCGATGTGGTCGAGGCCATGGCGAAGGAACTGGGCGTGAAGATCGAATACGTGCCCACGAGCTGGCCCAACCTGATGAAGGACATCCAGGCCGACAGGTTCGACGTGGCCGTGGGCGGCATCACGCGCAATGTCACGCGCATCCGCCAGATCGAAATGCTGCCGGGCTACGCGCCGTTCGGCAAGGTGGCGCTGGTGCGGGCCTCCGACAAGGACAGGTTCCGGGCCCTGGCCGATCTGAACCGGCCGGGCGTGCGCGTCATCAAGAACCCGGGCGGCACCAACGAAACCTTCGTGCTGGAGAACCTCAAGGCGGCCGATGTCAGCACGCACGACAAGAACGCCGAGATCCCCGCGCTCATCGCCGAGGGCAAGGGCGACGTGATGATCACCGAGACGTACGAGGCCCTGCACTACGCCAAGGCCGACCCGCGCCTCCATGCGGCTTTCGTCGCCGCGCCGCTCACGCCGCAGAACACCCTGGGATTCATGCTGCCCAAGGACGACGCGGACTATTCGCGCGTGATGGAGTTCGTCTGGGGCCTGATGGAAGCCCGCGGCCAGCTCAAGCAGGCGGCCGACAAGTGGCTCAAGTGAACGTGCGGGCGGGTCTGCCGGCCTGAGCCGTTCAGCCTGCCATCCACTGCGCCGTGCGTACGGCCAGTGCGGCGGCATCGGGCCGGGCGGCCGGGTCTTCGTGCAGGCAGACTGCCGCCAGCGCCGGAGCGCCGCCGTCGGGCAATGGTCCATCGGCATGGGCGCACAGTTCGGCCAGCAGCACGCCGAAAGCCCGCACGTCCATGCGGCGCAGCGCATCGCCCAGCGCTCCGGGCGGCGCGAACGCGGCGGCGCCGAAGTCTCCCAGCAGGCCGGCCGCCTGGCCGGCAGGTGCATGCGGACGCCACAGCAGGTTGTGCGCATACAGGTCGCCGTGCACCAGCCCCCGGCCATGCAGATGTGCCAGCGCGGACGCCACATCCGCCGCGATGCGCAATGCCACGAAGGCAGGCAGCCGCAGGCCGGCCGGATAGACATCGCGGGTGCAGCTCTCGAAGCTGGGCGGGCCGGCCAGCGTGCGGTAGTTCGTGGAGATGCGTTCCATCACCAGGCCCTGCGCGCCGTCCGGGTGGCCATCGAGCCGCCCCAGCACCGGGATCAGCCGCGGATGCCGTCCGGCGGCCAGGCTGGCTGCCATCTCGGTCAGTGGCCAGCCATCGCTCGTGACCTCGCCCTTGAAAAGCTTGACGGCCACCTCACGCCTGCCGGCGGCGCTCTCCAGCCGGCCCGCCATGATGCGACCGGAGGCGCCTTCCCCCAGCAGTTCGCCCAGCTGCAGGCAGCTCCAGTCCACATGGCCGGCGGCCTGGCTGCAGCGTGCGAGCTCCTCGGAGGCTTCGTTGAACGCGTTGCCGCCGATGGCCAGCCAGGCGAGCCGCGGCAGGCCGGCCAGCCAGCCGGGGAGGGCGTCGAGCCGGTTGGCGGCAACGCGCAGCAGTTCCAGCGACGCGCACTGCCGCAGCGTATCGGGCAAGGTGCGCAGCAGGTTGCCGGCCAGCATCAGCTTCTGCAGCCGGGGCCGCTGCCCCAGGGCGTCGGGCAACTCCGTGATGGCGTTGTCCGTCAGGATCAGCCAGCGCAGCCGCGCGGGCAGCGACCGGGCCGGCACGTGGGCGATGCGGTTGGCCTTGAAGCCCACCATCTCCAGTTGCGGGCAGTCGCCCAGGGCAGCGGGCAGCTCGGCGAAGCGGTTGGACGAGGCGAAGAACACCTTCAGCCGGTGCAGCCGATGCAGGTCATCGGGCAGCGCCGAGAGGCGGTTGCCGGAGAGGTCCAGCACCTCCAGCGTATCGGCCAGGTCGAAGATCTCGCGTGGAAAATGCTCCAGGCCGGCGGCGATGCGCAGCACGCGCGCACCCGCGAGGTCGCCAGCGCGCAGGCGCTGCAGGTCATCGGTCATGGTGTCCGGGATACCGGGCCGCAAGGCCCGGGTGGGTCAATCGATATCGACGCAGTGCATGCCGAAAGCGCCCGAGCGGCGGTCGGCGAAGTATTTCTCGAGCGTCACCTTGACCGTGCGGAACGCGATCTCGTCCCACGGGATCTCGTCTTCCGCGAAAAGCCGGGCCTCGATGGTCTCGTACCCGGGGTCGAACTGGTCGCTCTCCAGGCGGGCGAGGTAGAACAGGTGCACCTGCCCCACGCGCGGCACGTTGAGCACCGAGAAGAGCGGGCCCATGGTGATCTGCGCGCCGGCCTCCTCGTCGGTTTCGCGGGCCGCGCCCTCGGCGGTCGTCTCGTTCAGCTCCATGAAGCCTGCCGGCAGCGTCCACTTGCCCCAGCGGGGCTCGATGTTGCGCTTGCACAGCAGCACCTTGTTCCCCATCGCGGGCACCGTGCCGACCACGTTGAGCGGGTTTTCATAGTGGATGGTGTGGCAAGCGGGGCAGACGGCGCGCAGCTTGGTGTCGCCGTCGTCGGGCACGCGGTACTCCACGGCGGCCCCGCATTCACGGCAGTGCTTGATCGGCCTGCGGGTGGTCATGTTCAGGCGATTTCCACGCGCAGGGAGCCCAGTCCGTCGACGCCGCCTTCCAGCACGTCGCCGCGCGCCACCGCGCCCACGCCTTCGGGCGTGCCGGTGAAGATGAGGTCGCCGGGCTGCAGTTCCCAGGCGGCGGACAGGTGCTCGATCGTTTCGGCGATGTTCCAGATCAGCTGCGCGACCGTGCTGCGCTGTCGGTCGGCACCGTTCACCTGCAGCCAGATGGGGGCCCTGGCCACGTCGCCCGCCTGCGCGGCCGGCGTGATCGGGCCGATCGGCGCGCTGTGCTCGAAACCCTTGCCGATGCACCAGGGGCGACCCTGCTTCTTCATGTCGTTCTGCAGGTCCCGGCGGGTCATGTCGAGGCCGACGGCATAGCCGAAGATGTGCTGCGGGGCATCGGCCGCGCGGATGTCGCGTCCGCCGCGGCCGATGGCCACCACCAGTTCGATCTCGTGGTGCAGGTTGGCCGTCAGGGTGGGGTAGGGCATGCGGCCCGTCTCGCCCGCTTCCACCGCGACGATGGCGTCCGCCGGCTTGAGGAAGAAGAAGGGCGGCTCCCGGCCGGTGAAGCCCATTTCCTTGGCGTGCTCCTCGTAGTTGCGGCCGACGCAGTAGATGCGGTGCACCGGAAAGCGGTCTGCGGTGCCCGCCACGGGCACGCTGGGAATGGGCGCAGGAGGAATCACGTAGTTCATGGATGTCAGGCCTTGTCTCGGTGGGGTGCGGTGGCCCGTGCGCGCCGTGCAGGCGCCGGCAGGCCCCGGCCAGAGTGTGCCATGCACGGACGTTATGCTTGGCGGACCATGAAGCTGTTCAACTATTTCCGCTCTTCCGCGTCCTACCGGGTGCGCATCGCCCTGGCGCTGAAGGGGCTGCCCTACGAGTACGTGCCGGTGCACCTGGTGCGCGCGGAGCACCGCGCGCCCGGCTACGCGGACCGCGTCGGGGATGCGCTCGTGCCGGCGCTGGAGCTGGACGACGGGAGCACGCTCGTGCAGTCGATGGCGATCATCGAATACCTGGACGAAACGCATCCGCAGCCGCCGCTGCTGCCCGGCGACGCGCTCGGCCGGGCCCACGTGCGGGCACTGGCCCAGATGGTGGCCTGCGAGATCCACCCGGTCAACAACCTGCGGGTGCTCAAGTACCTCACCCAGACGCTGGGGCACGACGAAGCGGAGAAGACCGCCTGGTACCGCCACTGGGCGCGCGGTGGCCTGGAGGCGTTCGAGCGGCAGCTCGGCCTGCTGGCCCGTGCCCGGGAGGCAGCGGGGCTGCCGCCGTCGCGGCTGTGCTGGGGCGATGCCCCGACGCTCGCCGACTGCTGCCTGGTGCCGCAAATCTTCAACGCGCAGCGCTTCGAGGTCGATCTGGCCGGGCTGCCGCGCACCATGGCGGCCTGGGAGGCCGCGTCCGCGCTGCCGGCATTCCAGGCGGCCCATCCCTCCGCATGCCCCGATGCCGGGGGCTGACGCCTTGCCGCCCGAGGTTGCTTCCCTGCCGGAAGGCTGGCTGCGGCCCGACTGGCCCGCGCCCGCCCACGTGCACGCGGTGTGCACGGCACGGCCGGGCGGCGTGAGCCGGGGCGCCTGGTCCGCGTTGAACCTGGGCGACCACGTCGGCGACGATCCGGATGCCGTCCGGGCCAACCGGCAGCACCTGCGCGCCCGCCTGGCGGACCTCGGTGGTGGGGCCGCGGTGGCTCCGACCTTCCTGCGGCAGGTGCACGGAACGGCCGTGGCGGACCTGGACCGCGGCGAGCCGGACGGCACGGAGGCCGACGCCTGCATCGCCCGCCTGCCGGGCCGGGCCTGCACCATCATGGTCGCGGACTGCCTGCCCGTGCTGCTGACCGACCGCCGGGGTTCCGCCGTGGCGGCAGCGCACGCCGGCTGGCGCGGCCTGGCCGGTGGCGTGCTGGAGCAGGCGCTCGCGCGCCTGGATGCGGAAGGCGGCGTGCTGGCGTGGCTGGGCCCGTGCATCGGTCCGACCGCCTTCGAGGTGGGCGAGGAGGTCCGGGAGGCGTTCTGCGCACAGGATGCCGGGGCGGGCACGCATTTTTCCCCGCAGAGCGGGGGCAAGTACCTGGCCGACCTGCCCGGACTGGCACGGCGGCGGCTCGGCGCGTTGGGCGTGGCGGGCGTGTGGGGCAACGACGGGGGCGACGGCTGGTGCACCGTGCGCCAGGCCTCACGGTTCTTTTCGCACCGCGCCTCCATGCAGCGGTCCGGCAGTACCGGCGGGCGGTTCGCCGCCTGCATCTGGCTCGGATCGCGCGGCGGCTGAGGCCGCGCCCGCCGGCGGCGCTTCCCGGCCCGCACGGTGCGCGGCCTCTTCCCCCTCGCGCTGCTCCCTCTCCCGCAGGGCGCGCTTGCGGGCCGGGGTGCCGAGGATGTAGGCGACGATCGAGATGGGCACCAGCCCGTAGAGCACGAAGGTCACCGCCGCGCCCAGCAGGCTGCCCTGCGGGCTGGCGGCCTCGGCGGCGGCCATCATCACGGTGACGTACAACCAGCCGATGATTACCAGATACATGGGCCGTCTTTCCGAAAACTGAGCTATATCGTGAAAAAGCGAAAGCGGCATTGCTTCCGGGCGTGGCGCTCGGCAACAATGCCAGGGCCGTGGTGCGATTTCCCCCGAGGCGCCGCCGCGATGGCATGATGGATGCTGCGAGGAGACACGTTCATGGATTTTGACGCAGGCTGGGCCGGCAGCGCCCGGCAGATCCAGCAGAAACTGAGCGAAAGCTGGATGCAGGCGCTGGAGGCCTTCCGGCAGGCCGGTGGTTCCGCCGCCCCGGATGCCGGTGCCGCGCAGGCCCGTCCGGCCATCACCTTTTCTCCGGACAAGCTCGCCAGCCTGCAGCAGCAGTACGTGAAGGAGGCATCGGAGCTCTGGAGCCAGGCGCTCCAGCCGACCACCATGAAGGACCGCCGGTTCAGCGCCCCCGCATGGGCCGAAAGCCCCATGGCGGCCTTCGCCGCCGCGTCCTACCTGCTCAATGCCCGCACCCTGATGGGGCTGGCCGACGCGGTGGAGACCGACCCCAAGACGCGTGCGCGCATCCGCTTCGGCGTGGAGCAGTGGATGGCTGCCATGGCGCCCAGCAATTTCCTCGTCTTCAACCCCGAGGCGCAGAAGAAGGCCATCGATTCCCAGGGCGAGAGCCTGGCCAAGGGCATCGCCAACCTGCTGCACGACATGCGGCAGGGCCACGTGTCCATGACCGACGAAAGCGTCTTCGAGGTGGGCCGCAACGTGGCCACCTCCGAGGGCGCCGTGGTGTACGAGAACGCGCTCTTCCAGCTCATCGAGTACAAGCCGCTCACGCCCAAGGTGCACCAGCGCCCGCTGCTGGTGGTGCCGCCCTGCATCAACAAGTTCTACATCCTCGACCTGCAGCCCGAGAATTCGCTCATCCGGCATGCGGTGTCCGAAGGGCATCGCACTTTCGTGGTGAGCTGGCGCAACCCGGACCAGTCCCTGGCGAACGCCACCTGGGACGACTACATCGAGGACGCGGTGCTCCGTGCCATCGACACCGTCCGCGAAATCTCTGGCAGCGACCAGATCAACGCGCTCGGCTTCTGCGTGGGCGGCACCATGCTGGCCACCGGCCTGGCCTTGTTGGCAGCCCGGGGCGAGGAGCCCGTGGCCAGCGCCACCTTCCTCACCACGTTCATCGATTTCGCCGAAACCGGCATCCTCGATGTCTTCATCGACGAGAGCTTCGTGCATTTCCGCGAACTGCAGATGGGGCAGGGCGGCCTGATGAAGGGGCAGGACCTCGCCTCCACGTTCAGCTTCCTGCGGCCCAACGACCTCGTCTGGACTTACGTGGTGGGCAACTACCTGAAGGGCGAGACGCCGCCTCCGTTCGACCTGCTCTACTGGAACAGCGATTCGACCAACCTGCCCGGGCCGTTCTACGCCTGGTACCTGCGCAACCTCTACCTCGAGAACAACCTCTGCAAGCCCGGCCGCCTGACCGTGTGCGGCGAGCCGATCGACCTGAACCTCGTGGACCTGCCCGCGTACATCTACGGCTCGCGCGAGGACCACATCGTCCCGGTCGATGCCGCGTACGCGTCCACCCAGGTGCTGCCCGGCGACAAGCGCTTCGTGATGGGGGCCTCCGGCCACATCGCGGGCGTCATCAATCCCCCCGCCAAGAAGAAGCGCAGCCACTGGATCCGCGAGGACGGCGTTCTGCCCGCCACGCTGCCCGAATGGCTGGACGGTGCGACGGAACTCCCCGGCAGCTGGTGGACCGACTGGGCCGCCTGGCTGCGCGGCCATGCCGGCCCGCTCGTGGCCGCGCCCAAGCGCTACGGCAAGGGCGCGCGGTTCCAGGCCATCGAGCCGGCACCGGGACGCTATGTGCGCGAGCGGGCCTGAGGCGCCGCGCCACCCCTTTTCCCATCATTACCTTTGAGGATCGACATGGAAGACATCGTCATCGTTTCGGCCGTCCGCACGGCCGTGGGCAAGTTCGGCGGCGCGCTCGCCAGGACCCCGGCCACCGAGCTGGGCGCCATCGTGATCAAGGAGGCGCTGGCCCGTGCCAACGTGCCGCTGGACCAGGTGGGTGAAGTGATCATGGGGCAGGTGCTGACCGCGGGCGTGGGCCAGAATCCCGCGCGCCAGGCCATGATGAAGGCCGGCGTGGCCAGGGAAACGCCGGCGCTGACCATCAACGCCGTCTGCGGTTCCGGCCTGAAGGCCGTGATGCTTGCGGCCCAGGCAGTGGCCACGGGCGACAGCGAGATCGTGGTCGCGGGCGGCCAGGAGAACATGAGCCTCGCGCCCCACGTGCTCAACGGCTCGCGCGAGGGCCAGCGCATGGGCGACTGGAAGATGACCGACTCGATGATCGTGGACGGCCTGTGGGACGTGTACAACCAGTACCACATGGGCATCACCGCCGAGAACGTCGCCAGGCAGGAGGGCATCTCCCGCGAGCAGCAGGACGCGCTCGCCCTGGGCAGCCAGCAGAAGGCCGCCGCGGCGCAGGATGCGGGCCGCTTCAAGGACGAGATCGTCGGCGTGAGCCTGCCCCAGAAGAAGGGCGATCCCATCGTCTTCGAGGCCGACGAGTACCTCAACCGCAAGACCAATGCCGAGGCACTGGCAGGGCTGCGCCCGGCCTTCGACAAGGCCGGCACCGTGACGGCCGGCAATGCGTCCGGCCTCAACGACGGCGCGGCCGCCGTGGTGGTGATGAGCGCGAAGAAGGCCGCGGCCCTGGGACTGAAGCCGCTGGCGCGCATCGCCGCCTACGCCACGAGCGGCCTCGATCCGGCCACCATGGGCCTGGGGCCCGTGCCCGCGACGCGCAAGGTGCTGCAGCGTGCCGGCTGGACAGCGGCCGACGTGGATCTTTTCGAGCTGAACGAAGCCTTCGCCGCGCAGGCCTGCGCCGTCAACCAGCAACTGGGCATCGATCCTGCCAAGGTGAACGTGAACGGCGGCGCGATCGCCATCGGCCACCCCATCGGCGCCTCGGGCTGCCGCGTGCTGGTGACCCTGCTGCACGAACTGCAGCGCCGTGGCGCCCGCAAGGGCGTGGCTGCGCTCTGCATCGGCGGGGGCATGGGCGTCTCGCTCGCGGTGGAGCGGGTCTGAGTTGTCCGGACGGCCCGCCGTACTGCAGCCGCACGTGGTGCGGCTTTTTTGCAGGCTTCGGCGGCGGGCGCCATCCGGCGGCCACGCCCGTCCAGGAGCCTCGCGCACCCGGCAGCGGCTGGGTGTTTTCCTCAACGATGGGGCGCGGAATCTTGGGTAGAGTGGTTGCGTGAATCGTTGACTAGGAGATAAATCGCATGAATCAGAAAGTAGCGTATGTCACTGGGGGCATGGGTGGCATCGGAACGGCCATCTGCCAGCGGCTGCACAAGGATGGCTTCAAGGTCATCGCGGGCTGCGGCCCGACCCGGGACCACGCCAAGTGGCTGGCCGAGCAGAAGGCCCTGGGCTTCACGTTCCACGCGTCGGTCGGCAACGTCGGCGACTGGGATTCCACGGTGGCGGCCTTCACCAAGGCCAAGGCCGAGCACGGCAGCATCGACGTGCTGGTGAACAACGCCGGCATCACGCGCGACCGCATGTTCGTGAAGATGTCCCGCGAGGACTGGGACGCGGTGATCGAGACCAACCTCAACAGCATGTTCAACGTGACCAAGCAGGTCGTGGGCGACATGGTGGAAAAGGGCTGGGGCCGCATCATCAACATCAGCAGCGTGAACGGCGAGAAGGGCCAGGCCGGCCAGACCAACTACTCGGCCGCGAAGGCCGGCATGCACGGCTTCTCCATGGCGCTGGCGCAGGAACTCGCCACCAAGGGCGTGACGGTGAACACCGTCAGCCCGGGGTACATCGGCACCGACATGGTCAAGGCCATCCGGCCCGACGTGCTGGAGAAGATCGTCGCCACCGTGCCGGTCAAGCGTCTGGGCGAACCCAGCGAGATCGCCTCGATCATCGCGTGGCTGGCGTCGGAAGAAGGGGGCTACGCCACCGGGGCCGATTTCTCGGTCAACGGCGGCCTGCACATGGGCTGACGCCCTGGAAAATCCCCGGACGAAAAAGAACCCCGCCTCGGCGGGGTTTTTTGAGTGGGGATGAGTAAGAAAGGAATGGAACGAAGGTCAGGGTACGCGCCCGCCGGGCTCGGCAGAACCCGCTGGGGATTCTGCCTGTGTCCGACTGCTGTCTGGTGCCCGCCTTTTTCAGAAACGGCCGGGAGCGCGCTTGCGGTCGCGTTCGTCTTCAGGCCATGCGGACAGGATTGCAGAGGTGTTCATCGTTAGCTCCTTGATGCATCCACAACGCGGCGTCTTCCTGGAGCGTTGACAGTAGAACGAAAAAAAATGCAACCGGCCGAAGGCTTTTCTTCTGCTCCTGAAAAAAGAGCAAGAGGGTCTTGGGCTGTAACGGTGTTTGCAGGAAATTGCAGCGACCCGTTACAGCATTTTACTTGTCTGCTCCTTGTTCCAGGGCCTCGATGGATTCGGAAAGTTCCAACCAACGTTCCTCCAGTTGCCCGGTTTCGTCCCCGCAGGCCTTGAGGCGGCGGCCGCAGTCGGCGATCTCGGCGGGGGGCAGGGGCTGGCTCAGGCGCTGCTCCAGGTCGGACTTTTCCGAGGCCAGGACGGCCAGGCGCTGGTTGATCTGGTCGAGCTCGCGCCGCAAGGGGCGGGTTTTCTCTGCCAGCTGCTGCCGGGCCTGGGCCCCGAGCTTGCGTTGTTCCCGGGCATCCTTCGGTGCCGCGGCGGGAGCGGCTGCAGGTGCGGACACGGGCTGGGCCACGGGTGCGGGAGGCTGGGCGGCTGAGTCTTCCCGGGGCGCCGCCGGGGCGGACGCCAGCGCGCGGGCCTCGTCGCGCAGCCGCTTGGATTCGTCGAGCAGGTAGCGCTGGTAGTCGTCCAGGTCGCCGTCGAAGGGGCCTACGGCCCCGCGTCCCACCAGCCAGAATTCGTCGCAGACCGCGCGCAGGAGCGCCCGGTCGTGGCTGACCAGCATCACCGTGCCCTCGAACTCGTTGAGCGCCATCGACAGCGCTTCGCGCGTGGCGAGGTCCAGGTGGTTGGTCGGCTCGTCGAGCAGCAGCAGGTTGGGGCGCTGCCAGACAATCATCGCCAGCACGAGCCGGGCCTTCTCGCCGCCGCTCATCGTGCCCACGGACTGCTTGACCATGTCGCCCGAGAAGTTGAAGGTGCCGAGGTAGTTGCGCAGGTCCTGCTCGCGGCTGGGCTCGCGCGACTGGGCGCCCAGCTCCTTCGCGAGGCGGATCATGTGTTCCAGCGGGTTGTCGGCGGGCCGCAGCACGTCGAGTTCCTGCTGGGCGAAGTAGCCGATGGACAGGCCCTTGCCTTCGGTCACGCTGCCGGCCAGCGGCCGCATGGTGCGCGCGATGGTCTTGACCAGCGTGGATTTGCCCTGGCCGTTCGCGCCGAGGATGCCGATGCGCTGGCCTGCCAGGACCGAGCGGTTCACGTGGCGCAGGATGGTCTTGGGGGCGCCGCCGTCCTCGTCCAGGTAGCCGAAGGAGGCATCGGTGATCGCCAGCATCGGGTTGGGCAGGTTGGCGGGTTCCTTGAAGCTGAAGGTGAACTCCGCGCCCATGAGCACCGGGGCGATCTTCTCCATCCGCTCCAGCGCCTTGACCCGGCTCTGGGCCTGCTTGGCCTTGCTGGCCTTGGCCTTGAAGCGGTCGATGAATTTCTGCAGGTGGGCGATCTTGTCCTGCTGCTTGGCATAGCTGGCGGCCTGCAGTTCCATCTGCTGGGCGCGCAGTTCCTCGAAGCGACTGTAGTTGCCGCCGTAGCGCGTCAGGCGGGCGTTGTCGATGTGCAGCGTGACGGTGGTGATGGCGTCCAGGAACTCGCGGTCGTGGCTGATGACGATCAGGGTGCCGGCATAGCGCTGCAGCCAGGCTTCCAGCCAGACCAGGGCGTCGAGGTCCAGGTGGTTGGTGGGCTCGTCCAGCAGCAGCAGGTCGCTCGGGCACATGAGCGCCCGCGCGAGCTGCAGGCGCATGCGCCAGCCACCGGAGAAGCTGTTCACCGGCCTGCCCAGCTCTTCCACCTTGAAGCCCAGGCCGAGGATGAGCGCCTGGGCGCGCGGCACGGCGTCGTGCTCGCCGGCATCGCCGAGGTCCGCGTAGGCCTGGGCGATCGCCATGCCGTCGCCGGATTCTTCCGCAGCCTGCAGTTCGCCGCGCAGCGCGCTCAGGCGCGTGTCGCCGTTCAGCACGAAGTCGGTGGCGGACTCCTCCGTCTCGGGCATGTGCTGCGCCACCTGGGCCATGCGCCAGGTGGGGGGCATCGAGAAGTCGCCGCCGTCCTCGTGGAGCGAGCCGTTGAGCAGCGCGAAAAGGGTGGACTTGCCGGCACCGTTGCGTCCCACGAGGCCGACTTTCTCGCCGGGGTTGAGGGTGACGCTGGCGCTGTCCAGCAACACCTTGGCGCCACGGCGCAAGGTGACATTGTTCAGAAGGATCATGATCGAATCACGTCGGGCCGCCCGGGGGGCCCGCGACAAAGCAACCGCGCATGGTAGCGGATGCGGCGGAATGCGCCCGCGCGGCCTGCGGCGTGCAGTCCGGCGACGCAGGGTATGGGTCAGGCGGCGGAGGGCGGCGGGGCCAGCACCAGCGCTTCGCGCGTGAGCAGCAGTACCTGGTCCTCGCCCGCGCTGGTTTCCAGCCAGAAGGCCGGCAGGTGCGGGAAGGCGGCCTCGAAATGCGCGCGCTCGTTGCCGATCTCGAGGATGAGCACGCCGTCCTCGCGCAGCGCGGCCGGCGCATCCGCCAGCAGCCGGCGGACGAAGTCCATGCCGTCTGCGCCGCCCGCCAGTGCCAGTTCCGGTTCGGCGCGGTACTCCTGCGGAAGCGCGGCCATGCTGGCCGCGTTCACGTAGGGCGGGTTGCAGAGGATCAGGTCCCACGGGCCGGGAACGGCCGAGAGACCGTCCGAGAGGGCCAGCGCCACGCGGCCTTCGAGGCCGTGGCGCTCGACGTTGATGCGGGCGACATCCAGGGCGTCCGGAGACAGGTCCGCGCCGGTCACGCGCACGTCGGGGTAGGCCATGGCCGCCAGCACGGCGAGGCTGCCGTTGCCGGTGCACAGGTCGAGCACGTCGCGCGTGTGCTCCCCGAGGAAGCCGTCGATGCTGCCGTCCGCGAGCAGTTCCGCGATGAAGCTGCGCGGGACGATGGCGCGCTCATCGACATAGAACGGCACGCCCTGCAGCCAGGCCTCCCGCGTCAGGTAGGCCGCGGGCTTGCGGGTGGCGATGCGCTGTTCGATCAGCTCCGCGACCTGCGCCTGCCGGTCGGGCGCCACGCTGGCGGCATCTTCCAGCGGCGTGTCCAGCGGCAGGCCCAGGCGCCACAGCACCAGCCAGGCGGCCTCGTCGTGCGCATTCGCGGTGCCGTGTCCGAAGGCCACGCCGGCTGCATCCAGGCGCGCGGCCGCGCTCGCGACCAGTTCCGGCACGGTATCGCCGCGAACGGGGCCCGCGGGCGGGACGGGGTGGGGCGTCGTGCTCATGCTGCGGCGGCCTGTGCGTTCAGCCGCTCCAGCGTGCGGCGGTAGATGTTCTTGAGCGGTTCCACGTCGGCGATCACCACGTGCTCGTCGATCTTGTGGATGGTGGCGTTGGGCGGGCCCAGTTCGATGACCTGCGGGCAGACGCGGGCGATGAAGCGCCCGTCGCTGGTGCCGCCCGTGGTGGACAGTTCGGTGGTGATGCCGGTTTCGTCCGTGATCGCCTGCTGCACCGCGGCCACCAGCTCGCCGGGCGTCGTGAGGAAGGGCTGGCCCCCGAGCGTCCAGGTGAGGTCGTATTCGAGGCCGTGCCGGTCCAGCAGGTTGTGCACGCGGGTTTTCAGCCCTTCTGCCGTGGATTCGGTGCAGAAGCGGAAATTGAAGTCCACCACCACGGTGCCGGGAATGACATTGGTCGCACCCGTGCCGCCGTGGATGTTGCTGATCTGCCAGCTGGTGGGCGGAAAGAAGTCGTTGCCGCGGTCCCACTCCGTGGCGGCCAGTTCCGCGAGGGCCGGCAGCGCCTGGTGGATGGGGTTGCGGGCGAGCTGGGGGTAGGCGATGTGGCCCTGGATGCCGCGCACGGTGAGCTTGCCCGACAGGGTGCCGCGGCGGCCGTTCTTGATCATGTCGCCGGTCTTGCGCACGGAGGTGGGCTCGCCCACGATGCACCAGTCCAGCGTCTCGCCGCGGGCGGCGAGCTGCTCCACCACCACCTTGGTGCCGTCCACCGAGGGACCTTCCTCGTCGCTGGTCAGCAGGAAGGCCAGCGCGATGGCGGGTTCGGGCGTGGCGGCCAGGAACTCCTCCACCGCCACGACGAAGGCGGCGATGGAGGTCTTCATGTCGCTGGCGCCGCGGCCGTAGAGCCGCCCGTCCCGGTGGGAGGGCGTGAACGGCGGGCTGCTCCACTGCTCCGGCGGCCCGGTGGGCACTACGTCCGTATGGCCCGCGAACACCAGGGTCCGCGCGGGGGCGCCGCCGCCCGCCGCGGCGCGGCGTGCCCAGAGGTTGCTGACGCGGAAGCTGTCCGGCCCGCTGTCCATGCGCTCGCAAGTGAAGCCCAGCGGGGCCAGGCGCCCGGCCAGCAGTTCGAGGCAGCCGGCATCTTCGGGCGTGACGGACGGACGGGAGATGAGCTGTTCGGCCAGGATCAGGGTACGGGACATCGTGGACGCGGAGCGCGCTGGAACGCTCCTGGGGGAAGGTGGAAAAATGGCGCCGGCCGAGGCCCGGTGCACGGGCCCGGGCCGGCGCGCGGGATCACTGGGGCTTGACGTCCAGGACGATCTCGGTGAACGAGGGCTGGTCTTCGTCGTCCTGTGCGCCCGCGTCCTTGCGGTCGCGGGCGGCCTTGGCGGCGATCGAGAAGTCGTTCTGCAGGCGCCACATCAGGTTGGTGGGCGAATCCGCGTAGGCCAGGCCTTCCTTGCGGTCGATGCGGCCTTCGACGACCAGGCGTGCCAGGTCGTGCTCGAAGGTCTGCGAGCCCTCGGCCATGGATTTTTCCATGGCCTCGCGCACGCCGGAGAAGTTGCCCTGCTCGATCATCTCGCCCACGAGCTTGGTGTTGAGCAGCACTTCCACCGCGGGCAGGCGCTCGCCGGTGGGGGAACGCACGAGGCGCTGCGAGACGATGGCCTTCAGGGCGGAGGCCAGGTCGCCCAGCATGGTGGGGCGCACTTCCACCGGGTAGAAGCTGAGGATCCGGTTCAGCGCGTGGTAGCTGTTGTTGCCGTGCAGGGTGGCGAGGCACAGGTGGCCCGACTGCGCGTACGCGATGGCGGCGGACATGGTCTCGCGGTCGCGGATCTCGCCGATCAGGATCACGTCGGGCGCCTGCCGCAGCGCGTTCTTCAGCGCCGTCTGCAGGGACTGGGTGTCGGAGCCGATCTCGCGCTGGTTGACGATCGATTTCTTGTTCTTGAACTGGTACTCGACCGGGTCTTCCACCGTGAGGATGTGTCCCGTGAGCTGCGCGTTGCGGCTGTCGATCATCGAGGCCAGCGTGGTGCTCTTGCCCGAGCCCGTCGCCCCCACGACCAGCAGCAGGCCGCGTTTTTCGAGAATCAGCTCCCCGAGGATGGGCGGCAGGTTGAGGCTGGGCAGCTCCGGGATGTGCTGCGCGATGAACCGCACCACCACCGCGTAGCTGCCGCGCTGGCGCATGGCACTCACGCGGAAGCGGCCCACGCCCGTGAGCGGCACGCCCATGTTGAGCTCGCCCGTCTCCTCCAGCTCCTCGATGCGGTCCGGCGGCACGATCTCGGCCAGCAGATTCTTCGGCGCATCGAACGGCAGCAACTGGCTGTTGACGGGCACGCACTCGCCGTTGATCTTGATGAGGACCGGGGCGTTGGCCGAGAGATAGACGTCCGAGGCCCGCTTCTCGGCCATCAGCCGGAGAATCCGCTCCATCGTGCTCATGGGGTGTCCCTTGCGAAGGTGGTGGAAGGGCGGGTAGCCGCGGCCCGGCGGGTGCCGGAGGCCGCGGCGCCGGCTGTCAGTCGCGCAGCAGGTCGTTCAGGCTGGTGGTGGAGCGGGTCTTGGCGTCCACCTTCTTGACGATGATGGCGGCGTACATGCTGTACTTGCCGTCGCCCTTGGGCAGGCTGCCGCTCACCACCACCGAGCCCGCCGGCACGCGGCCGTAGCTCACGGTATCGGTGGCGCGGTCGTAGATGGGGGTGCTCTGGCCGATGTACACGCCCATGGAGATGACGGAGTTCTCTTCGACGATCACGCCTTCGACGATTTCCGAGCGCGCGCCGATGAAGCAGTTGTCCTCGATGATGGTCGGGTTGGCCTGCAGGGGTTCCAGCACGCCGCCCAGGCCCACGCCGCCGGACAGGTGCACGTGCTTGCCCACCTGCGCGCAGGAGCCGACGGTGGCCCAGGTATCGACCATGGTGCCTTCGTCCACGTACGCGCCGATGTTCACGTAGCTGGGCATGAGGATCGCGCCCTTGGCGATGAAGCTGCCGCGGCGCGCCACGGCCGGCGGCACCACGCGCACGCCGGTGGCGGCCATCTCGGCGGCCGAACGGCCCGCGAACTTGGTCGGAACCTTGTCGTAGAAGCCGAGGCTGCCGGCCTCGATCAGCTCGTTGTCCTTCAGGCGGAACGACAGCAGCACGGCCTTCTTGATCCACTGGTGCACGGTCCACTGGCCGACGCCCTCGCGGGTGGCCACGCGCAGCTTGCCGGCATCGAGTTCGGCGATCACGTGCTCGACGGCGTCCTGCACCTCGCGCGGGGCGGCGGAGGGCGAGAGGCTCGCGCGGTTCTCCCAGGCGGTGTCGATGATGTTCTGCAGTTGTTGGGTCATGGTCCGTTCGGGAATCAGGGATGGGATTGGATGAATTGCACGATGCGGCGCGCGGCTTCGAGGCATTCCTCGACCTCGGCCACGAGCGCCATGCGCACGCGGCCGGCGCCGGGATTGCGGCCGCCGGATTCGCGCGCGAGGTAGCTGCCCGGCAGCACGGTCACATTGTATTGAGCGAGGAGGGCGCGGGCGAATGCCGCGTCGTCCATCCCCAGGCGCTCGGGCACGCGGGCCCACAGGTAGAAGCCGGCATCGGGCAGGGCGACGTCCATCACCTGCGCCAGCAGCGGCGT
This sequence comes from Paracidovorax citrulli, assembly GCF_900100305.1. GTDB lineage: Bacteria > Pseudomonadota > Gammaproteobacteria > Burkholderiales > Burkholderiaceae_C > Paracidovorax > Paracidovorax citrulli. Next base: position 86,331 of record NZ_FNEY01000019.1, read on the forward strand.
GACCTGCTCGAACTTGCTCCGGTAGAGGGCGCGGTTCTCTTCCACGTGCGCCTCGTCGCTCCAGGCGGCGATGCTGGCGCCCTGCACGGCCGGCCCCATGGCGCTGCCGTGGTAGGTGCGGTAGAGCAGGAAAGCCTTCATCAGGGCCGCGTCGCCCGCCACGAAGCCGCTGCGCAGGCCGGGCACGTTGCTGCGCTTGGACAGGCTGGTGAAGGCGACGAGGTTGCGGAAATCCGTGCGGCCCAGGCGCGCCGCGGCTTCCAGGCCGCCGAGCGGCGGGCCGCCCTGGAAGTAGATCTCGCTGTAGCACTCGTCCGAGGCGATCACGAAGCCGTGGCGGTCGCTGAGCGCGAAGAGCTTTTCCCACTCGGCCATCGGCATCACGGCACCCGTGGGGTTGCCCGGCGAGCAGACGAAGAGCAGTTGCGTGCGCTTCCAGACGTCTTCGGGCACGGCATCCCAGTCCACTGCGAAATTGCGTGCCGGGTCGCTGGGGGCGTAGTACGGTTGCGCGCCCGACAGCAGGGCGGCGCCTTCGTAGATTTGGTAGAAGGGATTGGGGCAGACCACGGTGGCGCCTTCGCGCGTGGGGTCGATCACCGTCTGGGCGAACGCGAACAGGGCCTCGCGGGAGCCGTTCACGGGCAGGACCTGGGTCGCGGCGTCCACCGCGATGCCGTAGCGCCGGTGCAGCCATTGCGCGCAGGCTTCGCGCAGGCGGGGATCGCCCGCGGTGGCGGGGTAGCTGGCGAGGCCGCCCAGGTGGTCCGTCAGGGCCTGCTGGATGAAGGCCGGCGTGGGGTGGCGGGGTTCGCCCATGCCGAGGCTGATCGCCGGGAGGCCGGCGGGGGGCTGCACCCCCGCGAAGAGCTGCCGCAGCCGCTCGAACGGATAGGGCTGCAAATGGGTGAGCAGGGGATTCATGGGTCGCCATTATCGGGGCTGCGCGGGAGGCCGCCGGGTCCGGCTCGGCGTATTCCCTCCTTGTCAATCCTCCGTAAGTGCCCGCCAATACCATCCGGGGACATCACGATCCATAACGAGAAAGAGGAGACAAGAGCATGGCTGCCTTCCTGCCGCTGCGCCCGGGCGTCCGGCTTCTGCGCGGACTGCGGATTCCCGCCAAGCTGGCGCTGTGCACGGGCGTGGCGCTGGCGGCGCTGGGCCTCACTGTGTGGGCCTGCGCCGGCGGGGGCGTGGTCACGGGCGCCGGGGTGGCCTTCGCGTGCGGCCTGGTCCTGGTCTATCTCGGCCTGGCGCTGGCGGCAGGGCTGTCGGAGGACCTGGGCCGCGTGGCCGAGGCCATGGAGGCAGCCGCGCGCGGCGACCTGTCCCGCGCCGTGCCGTCCGGCGGGCGGGACGAACCGGCGGTGCTGGCGCAGTCGCTGGCCCGCATGGTGGTGACGCTGTCCTCCATGGTGGCCGACATCCGCAGCAATGCGGCGCTGGTCGCGCATGCCGGCCACAGTCTGGCCGTGGACAACCGGGCCCTGGCCGAGCGCACGGAGCAGCAGGCCGCGAGCCTGGAGCAGACCGCCGCCAGCGTGGAGCAACTGGTGGCCGCCGTGCAGCAGAACGCACAGACGGCGCAGGCGGCGGACCGGCGGGCGTCGGAGCTGCGCGCGGCGGCCGACGAGGGCACGCAGGCCATGGGCCGCGCGGTGGATTCGGTGCAGGCGATCCAGCAGGGCGCGCGGCGCATGGCGGAGATCACCGGCGTGATCGATTCCATCGCGTTCCAGACCAACATCCTGGCGCTCAATGCGGCCGTGGAAGCCGCCCGCGCGGGCGAGCAGGGACGCGGCTTCGCGGTCGTGGCGGCGGAGGTGCGCACGCTGGCCCAGCGCTCGGGCCAGGCGGCGCGCGAGATCCGCGACCTGATCGGCGATTCCGTGCGGCAGGTGGAGGCGAGCGCCGCGCTCATGCGCGCCGCGGGCGACGGCATCGGCGGCATGGCCGAGGGCATCCGCGGCGTGGCCGCCCACGTGAGCGAAATTTCGGGCTCGGGCGCCCAGCAGAGTGCCGGCCTGGCGGAGATCAGCGCGGCCGTGCAGCAGATCGACGGGGTCACCCAGCACAACGCGCGCATGGTCGGACATGCCGTGGCGCAGGCCGAGGCGCTCGGCAGCCGCGCCGCCACGCTGGCGAAGGCGGTGCAGGCCTTCCGGCTGCAGCAGGGCACGGCCGACGAGGCGCAGGCCCTGGTGGCGCGTGCCGCGGCGCAGCGCGCGGCCGCCGGCTCGCGGGAGGCCTTCCTGCGGCAGCTGACCGATCCGGCCCAGCCCTTCCATGACCGGGACATGTACGTTTTCGTGCTGGACCGGGCCGGCACCTACCTGGCTTTCGGCGGCAATCCCGCCAAGGTGGGCACCCGGGTGCAGGACATCCCCGGCATCGATGGCGCGCGGCTCGTGGAGGACATCGTGGCGCAGGCCGAGCGCGCGCCCGGCTGGGTGGAGTACGACATCACCAACCCGGCCACGGGCAAGGTGCAGACCAAGATGTCCTATGTGCAGGCACTGGAGGGCGCGTACCTGGGCTGCGGCGTGTACAAGTCGCTCGCGGCCCGGGCATGAACCGCGGCGCGGGTACCGGCGGGTGCCCGCGCCGTGGTAATCATCGCGATCCGCCGCCCCGGCGCTCGCGGGCGCGTGCCAGGGCCGCGGCGATGGCGGCGCGGCGGTCTTCGGCGGACGGCTGGATGCTCGAGGCCGGCGGCGCGGGGCGGGTGTCTTCCTGCAACGGGGCGTGCCCGGGCTGGATCGCAGGCGCTGCGGTGGCACGGCCCGGTTCCAGGGCGGAGGCCGTTGGGGCCCGCTCCGCGTCCGGGGCCGCGCGCAGGCGGTGCGCCTGGTAGCGCTGCCGGGCCTGGCCTGCCTGCGTGGCGGACCACGCGGCCCATCCCGTGGCATCGCCAGTGGCGTTTTCCATCGTGATGCAGTCCACCGGGCACACGGGAATGCAGAGCTCGCATCCCGTGCAGTGGGCCTCGATCACGGTGTGCATGCGTTTGTGGGTGCCCAGGATCGCATCCGTGGGGCAGGCCTTGATGCACAGGGTGCAGCCGATGCATGCCAGCTCGTCGATCACGGCGAGGCCGCGTGGGGCTTCGGCGCCGCACTGCGGGTCGAGCGCCAGCGGCGCACGCCCGGTGAGCGCCGCCAGCCGGGCGATGCCTTCGGCTCCGCCCGGCGGGCACCGGTTGATGTCCGCCGTTCCTTCGGCGACCGCATCCGCGTACGCGGCACAGTCGGGGTAGCCGCAGCGGGTGCACTGAGTCTGCGGCAACGCCGCGTCGATCCGGGCCGCCAGGACGCGCGTGGCGGCAGCGGGAGGGGGCGCCGTCAAGCCTTGTTGGGCGCGCTGCGCCGGCTGCGCGTCTGCGGTGCGGCGGTGGCGGTCGGCAGTTCCTCGGACAGCAGGTCCGCGGGCGCTGCGGCGGCTCCGGTGCGGCGGCGGGGCGCGTCTTCGCTGGGCACGGAAGCGCTGTCCACCGTGGTGGCGGGCTGCGGATCGTGGGCGAGGATGAAGTCCCGCACCTGCGGATAGACGATCTCGCGCCAGCGGCGGCCGCTGAAGATGCCGTAGTGGCCCGCGCCCTTGACCTCGAAGTGGCGGCGGTCCTTCTCGGGGATGGCCGTGCACAGGCTGTGCGCGGCTTCCGTCTGGCCCGAGCCGGAGATGTCGTCCAGCTCGCCTTCGATGGTCAGCAGGGCGGTGGTGCGGATGTCCTGCGGGCGCACGCGCTCGGGCTGGCCTTCGGGCGAGCGCACATCCCAGGTGCCATGGACGAGGCTGTAGTCCTGGAAGACCGTCCTGATGGTCTCGAGGTAGTAGTCCGCATCCATGTCGAGCACGGCGTTGTATTCGTCGTAGAACTTGCGGTGGGCCTCGGCGCTGGCATCGTCGCCCTTGATCAGGTCCTTGAAGTAGTCGTAGTGGCTCTTGGCGTGGCGGTCGGGATTCATGGCCACGAAGCCCGTGTGCTGCAGGAAGCCCGGGTACACGCGGCGCCCGGCGCCGGGGAAGCTGTCCGGCACGCGGTAGATGACGTTGTTCTCGAACCACTCGAAACTGCGCTGCGTGGCGAGGTTGTTCACTGCCGTGGGGGATTTGCGCGCGTCGATCGGGCCGCCCATCATGGTCATGGACAGGGGCGTCTTCTCGCCGCGGCTGGCCATGAGGGAGACGGCCGCGAGCACCGGCACCGTGGGCTGGCACACGCTCATCACGTGGCAGTTGTCATAGCGGGACTGCAGCAGGCGGATGAATTCCTGCACGTAGTTCACGTAGTCGTCCAGGTGGAATTCGCCGTCCGCCAGGGGCACGAGGCGGGCGTTCTTCCAGTCGGTGATGAAGACCTTGTGGCCCTGCAGCATGGTGCGCACGGTATCGCGCAACAGTGTGGCGTAGTGGCCGGACAGCGGTGCCACGATCAGCACGGCGGGCTGGCGCTTGATGGTCTCGAGCGTGGTGGGGTTGTCGCAGAAGCGCTTGAAGCGGCGCAGCTCGCAGAAGGGCTTGTCCAGCTCCACCCGTTCATGGATGACCACCTCGTGGCCGTCCACCTGCACGGTGGAGATGCCGAACACCGGCTTCTCGTAGTCCTTGCCCAGCCGGTACAGCAGGTCGTAGCCCGCGGACATGCGCTGGGCGTAGGTCGTGTGGCTGAACGGCGAAACCGGGTTGCTGTAGATCTTGGAGACGGTCTGCGCGAGTTCCGCGAACGGCTCCATCAGGGAACGCTGCGTTTCGTAGAGGTTGTAGAGCATGGGACGGCTCGGCGAAAAAATGTTGCAGTGCAATATAGCAGCAGTTCGCGCCGGGCGTGTGGCGTGAAACTACGGATGCGGAGTCGCCAATGCGACAACCCTGGATGCCCGTCCGATAAAGAAGGGGTGCTATGGTTTCAGTAGCTGTAAGCTGAGGTAACCACGCCGCCGGCGCGCCTTTTGGCCCGGAAAGAGGTCATCCGTGGTCGCGCAGCCACGCTTCGAACGCCTCGCGCGAGCTGTTGCGCAGCGCCCGCCGGAAGGTGGTGCGGTCGCCCAGGTAGAGGCAGTGTCGTATCACGGTGTAAGCGTTGAAGCTGGTCTGCGGGTTGGCTTCCTCGAAGTGCTGCTTGTAGCGCTTCACGGTGCCCAGCGTGGCCCGCAGCAGGGTGTTGAAGCGCGCGCGGGTGATGCCGGGCGCCCATCCCCGGATGTCCGCCACGAACAGGTCCACCTTGCGTGGATCGAAATCGCTGTCCTTGAAGAAATGGTTGGCGATCTTCAGGAAGGTGAAGGCGTTGAGCTCGCTGCCGGGCGCTGCCGGCCGCTCTTCCTGCGGCCCGGCCGCGGCGGCCTCCGGCTCGGCCGCGTCCGGGGCTTCGGTTTCGTCCGGGGCATGCCGCAGCCCGGCCTCGGTTTCGTCGCGGATCTGGCGGAATTCGCGGTCGGCCAGCTCGAACAGGGCCGAGAGCACGTTGATGCGGCGCTTGAGCTGGCCCGGAATGGCTTTCTTGTACTTGATCTTGTGGTCCAGCACGCTCCAGGAGTCCTGGATGATGGTGCGGACCTGCAGTTCGAACGGCTGTGCGGCGTAGGCGGCATGCTCCGGCAGGCCGGCCTGGGCGGCGTTGAGGCGCAGATCCAGGTGCAGGCCCTTGTAGCCGAAGGAGCCCTCGGTGCTTTCCATGGCCGACACCTTGTCGGTCACGTCGATCACGTCGAAGTGCGACCGCACGGCCTGGGCCACTTTTTCCAGTTCGTCCTCGTAGAGGCAGACCACCCGCACCCCGATCAGGTCGGTGATGTAGTGCCGGATCTCATAGGGAGTGTTGCTTTCTTCCAGCACCGCACGGTATTTGCGGGAGAACTTCGCGATACATTCCAGACGGTCCTTGACCCGGCCTTCCACCTTGGTGATGTCCAGGTGGGGTGTGCGCGAGAGGATGGACTGCAGCAGGGCGATGTAGGAAGCGCAGGCATATTGCAGTGCGGGCAGCTCCTGCTCGTAGAAGGCTTCGAAGCCTCTTTCTTCCCTGGAAAAATCGAGCGACGGCATGAAAAAGGCAAAAGTACCGAAAAGAAGGCGGCGCGCGGCGGTGGCGGTTCCCCGTCCGCAGGGCGAAGGATACCGCCTGCCGGCGGGTGGGTGCTGCGATCCATGCCGTGCACCGGTGCGCGCCGGTGCCCTGTTGCCCTGCGGGGGCTTGCCAGCGCAAGCCGGCCGTGCCACGCTGCTCTGCGCATGAGCCCCTTTCCATTCCTCCGTCGTCCGGGCCAGCCCTCCCCAGGCAGCCCGGCGCGGTTCTGGCACGTGCGCCTCGCGTTCGCGCCGCTACTGTCGGCGGCGCTGCTGGGAATCACCTACCTGTACTGGCACCATGCCGATCAACTGCAGGAAACCCGGCGCCGCCAGAACTTCGACGCGGCGGCCGAGCGGGTGGTGTCGGCGCTGCGCGACCGCATGGGCGCCTATGAAATGGTGCTGCGCGGCCTCAAGGGCTATGTGGACGGCTCCACGGCCATCGAGCAGCGCGAGTTCTCGGCCTACGTCCATGCGCTGCAGATGGACCAGACGCGCCCGGGGCTGCAGGCCCTGTGCCTGATCGAGCAGGTCCCGCACGACAGCCTGAGGCTGCATGCCCAGGCGATGCGGGCGCAGGGGCTGGACCGCTACGAGGTGCGCTCGCGCGGGGACCGCGGCGCCTATGCCGTCATCACCCGGGTGGAGCCGCGCACCCGGGGCAACCTGACCGCGCTGGGCTTCGATGTCGCCAGCCTGCCCGCCGCCCGCGAGGCCCTGGACCGCGCGCGCGATTCGGGCGCCCTGGCGCTGTCCGGCCTCTGGAGCGTGGGGGGCGACGACGATCCCGGTCTCATGATGTTCCTGCCCGTCTATGCCGGCGGGGGAACGCCGGCCACGCAGGAAGCGCGGCGCGCGGCCATCCGGGGCTGGGTGGCGGCGCCGTTCCGCGTGGCGGCCGTGGCCGGCGCCCTGCTGGGCGAACTGGACCCGGGCGTGTCGCTGCGCATCCAGGATGGCCTGGCTGGCGGCGGTGCCGATGCGGACGTGGGAGAGCTCTACAACTCCCGCGACGCGGCGGAGCCAGCCCCGCACCTGTCCGGCGAGCGGCTGCGGGCGGCGCGCGTGCTGATCGTGGGCGGCCGGCCCTGGACGCTCACCATGGAGCCCCTGCCGGCGTTCGACCACCGCCTGGGCCGTGACAACTACGCGCTCATCGCCTGGCTGGGGGCGTTGTTCAGCGTGCTGGCGGGCTGGTTCATCGCCATGCAGGCCACCGGCCACCAGCGCGCACTGGCCCTGGCCCAGTCGATGACGAGCGAACTGCGCACCGCGCGCGACAACCTGGAAGGCATCCTGCAGGCCGTTCCGGACCTGCTGGTCGAACTGGACGCCGGTGGACGCATCCATTACCACCGTTCGGCCCGGTCCGACCTGTCGGCCGAACCCAGCCAGGCATTCGAAGGCCGGATGCTGGCCGAGGTTCTGCCGCCGGGCGTGGCATCGGAGTTCATGCAGGCACTGCGCGAAGCCGAATCCCAGGGGGTGTCGCTGGGCCGGCAGTACCACCAGGACACTGCCATGGGGCAGCGCTGGTTCGAACTGTCCGTGGCGCGCCGGCTCGGTGTGGACTCCGCCGCAGGGCAGGGCGGCGGCGCATCCCGCTATGTGGCCCTGGCCCGGGACATCACGGCGCGCCGCGATGCCGAGGCGGCCATGCACCGCATGGCGTACTACGACGCGCTGACCGGCCTGCCCAACCGGCGCCTGCTGTTCGAGCAGTTGCAGGACGCGCTGGACCAGGCCCGCAGTGGCGGGCGCATCGGCGCCCTGTTCTTCATCGACCTGGACAATTTCAAGCAGCTCAACGATGCCCGGGGGCATGCGGCGGGCGACCGCCTGCTGGTGCAGGTCGCACGGCGGCTGGAGCGCCTGCTGCAGGGCTTCGGAAGCGTCGTGCGCATCGGGGGCGACGAGTTCGTGGTGCTTATCCCCCGCATCGCCAACGGCATGCAGGCCGGCGTGGATGCCGCAGGGGCCATGGCAGCGCGGCTGCGCGAGGGGATGGAAGCACCATACGACCTGGGCAGCACCTACTATTCCGTCACCGCCAGCACGGGGGTGACGCTGTTTCCCAAGGCCGGCGAAACCGTGGAGGATCTTCTGCGCGAAGCCGACACCGCGATGTACCGCGCGAAATCGTCCGGCGCCCACCGCGTGCGATTCTTCGAGGCCGACATGCAGGCGGCCGCGCAGGAGCGGCTGTCGCTGGAGCAGGACCTTGCGCAGGCGATCGCCGACGATGCGCTCGAGATCCACATCCATCCCCAGGTGGACCGGGACGGGGCCGTGTGCGGCGGCGAACTGCTGCTGCGCTGGAGGCATCCGGCCCACGGCAATGTGTCGCCCGCCCGCTTTGTCGCCATCGCGGAGGAGTCCGGCTTGATCCTGCGCCTGGGCGCGCGCGTGATCCGCCGCGCCTGCGATGCCCTGGCGCAATTGCACGCGGCGGGCCTGGACATGACGATTTCCGTCAACGTGAGCGCCCGACAGTTCCGGCAGGAGGACTTCGTGGCCTACGTGCGCGACGCGTTGGCCTACAGCGGCGCGCCGGCGTCCCGGCTCATCCTGGAAGTCACCGAAACCCTGCTGGTGGAGAACTGGCAGGATACCGCGCGTCGCATGGCGGAACTGGTGCGGTTCGGGGTGCGCTTTTCCATCGACGACTTCGGGACGGGCTATTCGAGCCTGGCCTACCTGAAGCGGCTGCCGCTCTATGAACTCAAGATCGACCGGAGCTTCGTGCTGGACGCGCCGGTGAACCCCAACGATGCGGCCATCGTGCGCGCCATCCTGTCCATGGCGCAGCACCTGCGCCTGCGTGTGGTGGCCGAAGGGGTGGAAACCGAGACCCAGGCGGAATTCCTGGCCCGGCACGGCTGCGACGCGATGCAGGGCTATCTGTACGCCCACCCCCTGCCGCTCAAGGAGTGGATCGACACGCAGGTGGGTGCAGCGGCGGTCTGAACCGCGGCCTGCGGTATTCAGGCGGCCAGGGCGTCCGCCGCCACCCGGGGCGGCGTGCGCGCGATGGCCATCACCTCGTGCGCGGGCAGGTGCTTGAGGCGGTGGTCGCTCCAGACCTGCCGCCACCGCCGCGCGCCGGGCAACCCGTTGCGCAGGCCCAGCATGTGGCGCGCGACGGAGTACCAGGAGGTGCCGTGCTGCGCCGCCTCGCGCGCCATGTAGTCCACCATGGCCTCTTCGGCGGCCTCCCGGGTGAGTCCGGACGCGGCATCGCCGAAGTACAGCGCATCCCAGCGGGCGAGCCACCAGGGGTTGTGGTAGGCCTCGCGGCCGATCATCGCGCCGTCCAGCCCGCCGCCCAGGGCTTCCTGCACTGCGGCATCGGTCGCGAGTCCACCGTTGATCGCGATCACGAGATCCGGGAACTCGGCCTTGAGCCGGTGCACCACGTCGTAGCGCAGCGGCGGGATTTCACGGTTCTCCTTGGGAGACAGGCCTTCGAGCCAGGCATTGCGCGCATGCACGATGAACACGCGGCAGCCGGCCTCGGCCACGGTGCCCACGAAATCCCGCACGAAGGCGTACTCCTCGCTGCGGCCGATGCCGATGCGGTGCTTGACGGTGACGGGCACGCTCACCGCATCCACCATCGCCTTCACGCAGTCGGCCACCAGGCGCGGCTCGTTCATCAGGCAGGCGCCGAAGGCCCCGCGCTGCACGCGCTCGCTGGGGCATCCGCAGTTGAGATTGATCTCGCCATAGCCCCAGCGCTCGCCCAGACGCGCTGAATGCGCGAGGTCGCCCGGCTCGCTGCCGCCCAGCTGCAGGGCGACCGGGTGCTCCTCGGCGTTGAAGCGCAGGTGCCGCTCCACGTCGCCATGCACCAGCGCGCCGGTTGTCACCATCTCGGTGTAGAGCAGGGCATGGCGGCTCAGCAACCGGTGGAAGTAGCGGCAGTGGCGGTCGGTCCAGTCCATCATGGGGGCTACAGAAATCCGCCAACGGCCAGCTGCATGGCTGGTTTGTTTAGAATCAATAGCTTGCGAGGAATTTTGTAACATTGTTGGCTTCCTATTTTCCGCTTTCCCGCACCATTCCGCCCCATTTTTACGGCCGCGGTGCTACATTGAGTGCTACACAGACGGCCATGTAGCACTACAAAAATGGGCACGATCACGCAACGAGAGAAGAGTAACGGAACCTTCTTGAACCGCCCCGGTTTTCGCGGAGGCCGATTGGCTTGAGTCAGGCCTGTGTGGCCTGCTGCTCAAGATTACGATAGTAGTTGGCCTTGAACTCGGCTGGCGGCACGTAGCCCAGCGGGGCCATCAGTCGATGGTTGTTGAACCATGACACCCATTCCAAGGTCGCCAGTTCGACGGCCTCGCGGGTCCTTCAGGGCGCCCGGCGATGGATCAACTCGGCCTTGTACAGCCCATTGATCGTCTAGGCCAAGGCGTGGTCGTAGGAGTCGCTCTTGCTGCCCACTGAAGGCTCAATGCAGGCCTCGGCCAAGTGCTCGGTGTAGCGAATGCTGACGTATTGCGAGCCGTTGTCGCTGTGACACACGAGCGAGCTTTCCTTGCCGGGCTGGCGGGCGTACAGGGCCTGCTCCAAGGCATCGGCTACGCAAGTCCGTGTGCATGCTCATGCACACCCGCCAGCCCACGATGCGCCTTGAGAACACGTCGATCACGAAGGCCACATACAGCCAGCCCTGCCAAGTCGAGACATACGTGAAGTCGCTCACCCACAGTTGGTTCGGACGCTGCGCATTGAACTGACGATCGGCTCGACCCCGTGCTGCTGGCGGTACCGATCCACGAAGGCGTACATCACTTCAGCCGGCGGTCGAGCTCCCCCCCGCGTCAGAATAGTTGTCGCCTCGATAGGACTCCGGTGTTCGGAGTTCATGAAGGTAGTAGGAGGCTGTGTAGTTGTGGTCGAAGGTCTGCGTGGTGGGCAACGCGAAGCGTTGTCCACGGCAAGCGGGCCGGTGCGCGCAGCGCATCGTCCACAAATGCACAGCCTTGCAGGTGCCTTCAGGCGCCGGCCCGCTGCCGTGTGTTTCACCCCGGGGGCGAAGAGCGAGAAGCCAGTTGGCACGATACGGACAAGCATTCAAAGACAGAGCGGTGGGCAGGTTGCTGCCACCGCACAGCGCCACGCCCGACGAGCTGGCGCGTGAGATCGGCG
>NZ_FNEY01000041.1 GCF_900100305.1 Paracidovorax citrulli
CGATTGGAGCTGGGCGAGCATCGATGGCTCGTCGGTGCCAAGCCCCCGGGGGGCCAGGAAACGGGCCCCAACCCCACGGACAGGGGAAAACTCGGCTCCAAGCGGCACATCGTCGTAGACGCGCGGGGCATTCCGCTGGTGGTGCTGGTCAGCGGAGCGAACCGGCACGATTCGATGATGTTCGAGAAATGCACCAATGCTTTGCCGGCCATCAAGGGGCTGCGAGGCAAGCCGCGTTGCAGGCCATCGAGGCTGCATGCCGACAAGGGCTACGACTACGCGCGCTGCCGTGCCTATCTGAAGAAGCGAGGCATCGCCAGCCGGATTGCCAGAAGAGGCGTCGAGAGCCGCGAGCGGCTGGGTCGGCATCGCTGGGTGGTGGAGAGAACCCATGGATGGTTTGCAGGCTTTGGCAAGCTGCGCATTCGCTTCGAGCGGCGGCTGGACATCCACGAAGCGCTGTTGAAACTGGCTGCAGCGATCATCTGTGCGCGCTTGTGGACCGGTGGCGTTAGCCGCTCTTAGAAGCAGACCGGCATCAAAAGAGCGCCTTGCGATCAGCATTGGCTTTGCACCAATGCAGGATTTCATGGCTTTGTCTGAGCCCGGCAATGAAGAAGGGATCCGACTTCAACAGCTCTTCGATCTGTTCTTTCGAATCCGCTTCGGCCACCCACAATCCGCCTTTCGGCGTCTGCCCCATTTCCTGCCGCAGCAAGCCCCCGACCGGAATGATTTCCTTGTGCTGCTCCAGCCAGGCAATGTGCGCCTGGAGATGTGCGGCCCGCACGTCACCCTGGTAGGGCCTGTCGGTGAAGAGGACGGCGAAAAAGCATGGGGCGACGCGCTCCTGGCTCGTCACATCTCGAAAATCTTCCCCGGATTCAAAATGTTCTTCGGATCCAGCGCCTGCTTGATCGCCCGCATCATCCCCACGGCCCCCGGCCCGGTCTCGTCCAGCAGGAACCCCATCTTGTGGATGCCCACGCCGTGCTCGCCCGTGCAGGTGCCGCCCATGGCCAGCGCCCGTGCGACGAGCTGGTGGTTGAGCCGCTCGGCCACCATGCGCTCGTCGTCGCTGTCGGGGTCGATCAGGTAGCCGAAGTGGAAGTTGCCGTCGCCCACGTGGCCGACGAGGAAGTAGGGGATGCCGCTGGCGTCGGCCTCGGTCACGGAATCGAGCAGGCAGTCGGCCAGGCGGCTGATGGGCACGCAGGTGTCGGTGCTGATGGCGCGGCAGCCGGGGCGGCTCTGCACGGCGGCGAAGTAGGCGTTGTGCCGCGCGGTCCACAGGCGCGTGCGTTCCTCGGGTGTGGTGGCCCATTCGAAGGCGTTGCCGTTCCATTCCTGTGCGATGGATTGCACGGTTTCGGCCTGTTCCTGCACGCCGGCGGGCGAGCCGTGGAATTCCATCAGCAGCATGGGTTCCTCGCGCAGGCCGAGCTTGCTGTGGGCGTTCACCATGCGCACGGTGTGCGCGTCGATCAGTTCCACGCGGGCGATGGGCACGCCCAGCTGGATGGTCTGGATGACGGTGCGCACGGCGGCCTCGATGCTCGGGAAGGAGCAGATGGCGGCGCTCACGGCCTCGGGCAGCGGGTAAAGGCGCAGGGTCACTTCGGTGATGACGCCCAGCGTGCCTTCGCTGCCCACCAGCAGGCGCGTCAGGTCGTAGCCGGCGGCGCTCTTCTTGGCGCGGGTGCCGGTGCGGATGGCCTCGCCCGCGGCGGTCACCACTTCGAGCGCGAGCACGTTCTCGCGCATGGTGCCGTAGCGCACGGCGTTGGTGCCGCTGGCGCGCGTGGCGGCCATGCCGCCGATGCTGGCATCCGCGCCCGGGTCGATGGGGAAGAACAGGCCCGTGTCCTTGATCGCCTCGTTGAGCTGCTTGCGCGTGATGCCCGGCTGCACGGTCACGGTAAGGTCGTCGGCATCCACGCTCAGCAGGCGGTTCATGCGCGAGACGTCGATGCTGATGCCGCCCTGGATGGCGAGCAGGTGGCCTTCGAGCGAGGAGCCCGCGCCGTACGGAATGACGGGCACGTCGTGCTGCGCGGCGAGGCGCACGGCATCGGCCACGTCCTGCGTGCTCTCGGCGAAGACCACGGCCGAGGGCGGCGGCGCCTGCATCGAGCCTTCGTCGCGCCCATGCTGCTCGCGCACGGCCTGGGCCAGCGAGCACTGGGTGCCGAATCGTGCCTGCAACGCGTCCATGAAGGCCTGCGGCACGGGGCGCAGTCGGATCTCGGGCAGCAGGTGGGCGGTGGCGGTGGGGGCGTTCATGGCGGTTGTCTCCTGGGGGAGATCCATTCTAGGCATCCGTCTGTTCGCATGCATTCCGGCACGGGCCGGAGCGGTGGCTTATGGCGTTTCGCGAGCGCGCACCGGCGTTCGCGCAACGCGGTGCCCTGGCTCAGGGGGCTTGTAGAGTCGCTTCCCATTTGAGGAGTCCGCCATGGGAAACTTCTGCTGCACGCCGGGCCGTTCCGCCAGCGCAAGAGCCGAACGGCCACCATTGCCCTCCGGCACGGGCGAGCTACCGTCCGCAAATCCGGGTCGCAGCCTCAGCCATACAGGATCGGGGGGAATGGCCCATCAGCCCCCGTAGCGATCCCGGGCGCGCAACCCGGGGGGTCGGCGATCTGCCCGAAGATGTGCAGCAGCAGGTAGCGGACCTGCTGCCCAGGCGCGACCGGGCCGCGTTGCGCCGGGCTGGCGGGCCGGCGCTCCAGCAGGCTATTCCGCTCACCGCCAGAGACGCCATGCACCCCATCGAGGCGGTCCATGCGTTGCTCGACATCGGTCCTCACACCCCTGCGGACGAGGTTGTCATGGCCGTGGAGCGTGGTGTCGCCGCGGTCCACGGCAAGCCTTGGCAGGAACTTGGCGCGCTGCTGGCCGCCATGCGCCACAGTATCGGCCTGCTGCCGGACCACCCTGAACAGGCGCGGCTCCTGGCGCACATCGATGAAGCGGTCCAGGGCAGCGGGCTGACGCGGGAACAATGGCGGCGCGTCGAGCAGATCCAGACGTTGATGCTCCAGGCCCGGCAGTTCCGGTAGCCAGACGCACCGAAACCCGCATGCCTCCTGCCATGCGGGTCGGGTCGGGGGATGTCAGTCCTGGAGTTCTCGTGGTAGTTGCGCAATCACAGAACGTCAGCAGGACGCTGGAGGCAGGGCGTCAGGATTTGGCGCCCGCCTCGAATTCGGTACGGGACAGGGCACCGTCGTGGTTGGTGTCCAGTTCCTTGAAATGCTGGCTGATGGCGGGCAGGCGGGCGGCCTCCTGGGCGCTCAGCTTTCCATCCTTGTCGGCGTCCGCGCGGTCGAACGATGCGCTGGCAGACGTGGCGGGAGACGTGCCCCCGAAGGTGGCCCGGTTGCTGCCCGCAGCGGAGAGCCCGTGGGCGCCCATGGACGTGGTGCCGGAATGCGATGGCGTGGAGTGCGTTCCCGCCGAGGACGTTGTGGGGGAGGTCTGCGCATGCGCCGCGGCGCTTCCCACGGCGATGGCCGCGAAGAGCATCACGCTGCGGGCATCGAAGGTGATGGTGGGTCGTCGTTGCTGCGTAGCTGGCATGGATGTCAGGCTCCGTAGAAGTTGAACAGGCCTTCATTGCACCGCAGCATGCGGGGCGGCGCCAGCGCTTTTGCCCGCTGTTGCCCGGCTACACATTCGCGCCCCGGATGTAACGGAAAATGGCGCTTCTTCTCCCCAATCCCTCCGGAAGGCTCCCATGGGCAACCGATTGACACAGATTGCCACGCGCACGGGCGACGACGGACGCACCGGCCTGGGCGACAACTCCCGCGTCTCCAAGCACAGCGCCCGGCCGCACGCCATGGGCGACGTGGACGAGCTCAACTCCCATATCGGCCTGCTGCTCTGCGAGCCGCTGCCGGAGGACGTGCGCACGTTGCTGGGCGATGTGCAGCACCAGCTCTTCGACCTGGGCGGCGAGCTGTCCATCCCGGGCTTCGAGCTGCTCAAGGAGGGCGCGCTCGCGCAACTGGATGCGGCCCTGGCGCGCTACAACGCCACGCTGCCGCGCCTGCAGGAATTCATTCTGCCCGCCGGCACGCGCGCGGCGGCGCAGGCGCATGTCTGCCGCACGGTGGCCCGGCGCGCGGAGCGTGCCGTGGTGGCCCTGGGCGAGGCCGAGGGCCTGCGGCCCGCGCCCCGGCAGTACCTGAACCGCCTGTCCGACCTGTTCTTCGTGCTCGCCCGGGTGCTCAACCGCATGCAGGGGGGCGACGACGTGTACTGGCGCAGCGACCGCATGGCGCGCGCCGCCGCGCAGGACGAGAGCCGCGACGCCCTTCCGGGCGCATGACCATGCCGGCGGATGCCGCCCGTTCCCACGACGGCGGCGCGGCCACGGCGCGGTATTTCTGGGCGGTGTCCGCCGGCAGCGACGATCAGCGCGGCGCGAGGATGGCCATGGTCAGCCGTGACACGCAGGTCAGCTCGCCGGCCCCGTTGGCCATGTCGATCTGCCACACGTGCGTGGTGCGGCCGATGTGGATGGGCCGTGCGGTGCCGGTCACCCAGCCCTCGGTGGCGGCGCGCAGGTGGTTGGCGTTGATGTCCAGGCCCACCGCGCGGCAGCCCTCGGGCGAGGCGTAGTACGCGCCCACGGAGCCCAGCGTCTCGGCCAGCACCACGCTCACGCCGCCGTGCAGCAGGCCGAAGGGCTGCTTGGTGCGTTCGTCCACCGGCACGCGGGCGCGCAGGAAATCGTCGCCGATCTCGGTGAACTCGATGCCCAGGTGGGTCACCGCGTTCGGCGTGGCCGGGTGGTTCAGGCTGTGCAGGTCGATGGGCTGCTTCCAGATCGGCATGGGCGATGTCTCCTTCAGGTGCGATCCGGTGATTATGGGAGGCGCCGGTTTTCCTGCAGGCCCGGCCGTGACATCCCGGCGTTCCCGGACTGCCCGCGCCCCTTCAGGCGCGCATGGTGCCGGTGCGCACGTATCGCTCATGCCACGACAGCGCCTCGCCCAGCAAGTGCGGGGTGTGCAGGCCGCAGCCGCTCGCGCGGGCGCGGGCCACGTAGTCGCGCAGGGCGGGGCGGAAGTCGGGGTGGGCACAGCGTTCGATCACCACCTCCGAGCGCTGCGAGGGCGAGAGGCCGCGCAGGTCGGCCAGGCCCTGTTCGGTGACGAGGATCTGCACGTCGTGCTCGGTGTGGTCCACGTGCGAGGCCATGGGCACGATGCACGAGATGCTGCCGCCCTTGGCCAGCGACGGCGTCATGAAGATCGAGAGATACGCGTTGCGCGCGTAGTCGCCCGAGCCGCCGATGCCGTTCATGATGGACGAGCCCATCACGTGCGTGGAATTCACGTTGCCGTAGATGTCGGCCTCGATCATGCCGTTCATCGAGATGAGGCCCAGCCGGCGGATCAGCTCGGGGTGGTTGCTGATCTCCTGCGGGCGCAGCACGATGCGTTCGCGGTAGAAGCCGATGTTGCGGGTGAATTCCTCGGTGGCTGCGGGGCTCAGCGACAGGGCGGTGGCCGAGGCACTGTCCAGCGTGCCGGAGCGCAGCATGTCCAGCATGCCGTCCTGCAGCACCTCGGTGTAGGCCGTGAGGTGCTGGAAGGGGCCGGCGTCCAGCCCCGCCAGCACGGCGTTGGCGATGTTGCCCACGCCCGACTGCAGCGGCAGCAGCGTGGGCGGCAGCCGGCCGTGACGCACTTCATGCTGCAGGAACTCGATGATGTGGCCCGCGATGCGCTGCGAGGTGTCGTCGGGCGGGTTGAAGACGGAGTTGCGGTCGGGCGAATGGGTGGGCACCACGGCCACCACCTTGGCCGGGTCGCAGCGCAGGTAGGGTTCGCCGATGCGGTCGCCGGGCTTGACCAGCGGGATCGGCACGCGGTTGGGCGGCAGGTCGGTGCCGTAGTAGATGTCGTGCATGCCGTCCAGCCCTTCGGGCTGCCATGCGTTCACCTCCAGGATGATCCTGTCGGCCTGGTCGAGCCAGGTCTTGTTGTTGCCCACGGAGGACGACGGGATCAGCCGCCCGTCGGGCAGCACGCCGGCCACCTCGATCACCGCCACGTCGAGCCGGCCCCAGAAGCCGAACCATACGTACGGCGCCACGTGGGAGAGGTGGGCGTCCACGTACTGCATCTTGCCCGCGTTGATCTGCGCGCGGCAGGTCGGGTCGGACTGGTAGGGCATGCGCATGTTCACGCCGCCCACCTTCGCGAGCGCGCCGTCGAGTTCCGGCGCGGTGGAGGCGCCCGTCCACAGGCCGATGCTGAAGGGCTCGCCCGCGGCGTGCAGCGTCTCGATGCGGGCGGCGAGCGCGGGCGGGACCACCTTGGGGTAGCCGGCGCCGGTGAAGCCGCTCATGCCGACGCGCGCGCCGTTGGGAATCAGGGCGGCGGCCTGCTCGGCCGTCATGAGCTTGTCCCGCAGGACGGGGCATTGGATGCGGGAGGGTTCGGGAGAGGACATGGAAGAGCCGGGTGGAGGGTCGCAGGGGCCGGGGGAAGCGGATGCAAAAATCTTAGCGCCACTGCACGGCCGAGCCGTTGCCCGGGCAGCCCCCCCGCTGCACGGGGCACGGCAGAGTGACGCGGCCGACAGTGCGCGGACCTGCCGGGCCGTGCCGTACCATGCGCTTCCGATGCCCGCGCCCAGCCTCTGCCCCTCCTGCCGCCAACCCGCCGAGAACCACCGCTTCGCCGCGCGCGACGGCGGGGAACTGCACATCGATCTGTGCTTCGCCTGCCAGGGCCTGTGGTTCGATCCGCAGGAAAACACTCGGCTCGCGCCCGCAGCGGTGCTGGAGCTGTTCGAGCTGCTGCACCGGCACCGCGGCGATGCGCACCGCCCGCTCGGCGAACGCACGCAATGCCCGCGCTGCGCGAAGGCGCTGGAGCCGGGGTTCGACCTGGGCCAGGGCGGCCGCTACCGCACCTACCGCTGCGCGGCGCGCCACGGCCGGTTCAGCACGTTCGGCGCGTTCATGGTGGAGAAAGGCTTCGTGCGCCATCTCTCGTCGCTGGAGATCGAGGCGCTGGCCGAGCGCGTGGGCACCATTGCCTGCACGGCCTGCGGCGGCGCGGTGGACATCCGCAACGACCATGCCTGCCCGTACTGCCGCTCGGCCCTGTCGCTGCTCGATCCGCAGGCGGTGGACAAGGCGCTGGAGCGCCATGCCCGCGCCGCGCAGGCAGCGGCCGGGCCCGCGCGGCCCGAAGCCCTGGCCGACGCGCTCATCGCGATGGAACGCGAGCGTGAGCGCGAGCGGCGGGAACGCCAGCGGGAGGCGTTCACCTCCACCACCTCCGAGCGGTTCGACCTGCTCGCGGCCGGGGTGGAGCTGGTCTGGTCGCTGCTGAAGCGCTGAACGACTGCAGGCCCGGATCAGCGGCCGCGCCGCAGGTTCAGCAGCGCGTAGAGCCCGATCGCGCCGAAGGTGGCGGTGCCGATGCCGCCCAGCGCGAAGTCGCCGAACTTGAGCGTGAAGTCGCCCGTGCCGATGATGAGCGTGATGGCGGCCACGATCAGGTTCCTGTTGTCCGAGAAGTCCACGCGGTTGTCCACCCAGATCTTGGCGCCGGCCACGGCGATGAGGCCGAACACCACGATCGAGACGCCGCCCATCACCGGCAGCGGGATGGCCTGGATCAGCGCGCCGAACTTCGGCGAAAAGCCCAGCACCAGCGCGATCAGCCCGGCCACGAGGAACACGGCGGTGGAATAGATCTTGGTGGCGGCCATCACCCCGATGTTCTCGGCATACGTGGTCACGCCCGTGCCGCCCACCGCGCCGCTCGCCATGGTGGCGATGCCGTCCCCGATGAAAGCGCGGCCCATGTAGCGGTCGAGGTTGCGGCCGGTCATGGCCGTGACGGCCTTTATATGGCCGAGGTTCTCGGCCACCAGGATGACCGCCACGGGCGCGATCAGCAGCATGGCCGGCGCGCTGAAGGCGGGCGCGGCGAAGCGCGGCAGGCCCAGCCAGGGCGCGGCCAGCACGCCGGAGAGGTCCATCGGCTTGCCCAGGCCCAGGCCGTTGGTGAGCAGCGCGTACAGCACGCTGGCGGCGATCAGGCCCACGAGGATCAGCAGCCGCTGCAGCATGCCGCGCGTGAGCACCGCGACCAGGCCCACGCACACGAAGGTGACGGCCTGCATCCAGCTCTCGAAATTGTTGGCCGCCATGTTCTTGATGGGCACCTGCGCGAGGTTGAGGCCGATCACCGCGACCACCGCGCCCGTCACCACGGGCGGCATGCAGCGCTCGATCCAGCCCGTACCCACGGCCTGCACGATGGCGCCGATCACGGTGTAGAGCAGGCCGCAGGCGATGATGCCGCCCAGCGCCACGGCTATGTTGGCGTTCGGTCCCTGGCCGGCATAGCCCGTGGCGGCGATCACCACGCCGATGAAGGCGAAGCTCGAACCCAGGTAGCTCGGCACGCGGCCGCCGGTCACGAGGAAGAAGATCAGCGTGCCCAGGCCGCTCATCAGGATGGCCAAGTTGGGATCGAACCCCATGAGGATGGGGGCGAGCACGGTGGCCCCGAACATGGCGATCACGTGCTGTACGCCCATGGCGGCGGTGTGCCCCCAGGGCAGGCGCTCGTCGGGGGCGACCACGGCGCCCTCGGCGGGCGAGGCCAGCCGCCAGCGGGTGAAATATGAAGAAGAGGGGGTGGACACGGCGATGGGCTCCTTGGATGTTGGGTGCAGGCGTTCCGGGTGTTCCGCGCGCGGGCAGGGCGTGGCCGCGCCGGCGCGGTGGGGAAAGGTGGTGCGGAAAGCGTCGCGAGTGTAGGCGCTGGCGACGCCCGCCCACGCGGGAGTAGGAATGGGACGACCCGTGCAGCGGAATGGCTGCGGTAAGGTGGTCCGTCCTCTGGATCGCGCAGCGTGCCCACGTCCCCCTCCTCCATTCCGTCCGCCGAGCCGGCCGACGCGTCCGTGCCGGCTTCCCGGGCCGCACCGGGCGGCGGTCCGCGCCGCGGCGCCCGCACGGTCCTGGGTCGGGCCCTGCGGTGGACGCTGGGCGGCGTGGCCGCCGCGGCCGCCCTCGTGGCGGTGGCGGGGGCCGCGGTGTGGTGGTGGCTGCCTTCCGACGAGGAACTCGCGCGGCGCGCAGGGGATGGCGCCGGTGACTTGCTCGGCGTGCCCGTCGTGGTGGACCGGCTCGAATGGCATCTGCTGCCCGCGCCCCGGGTGGTGCTGCACGGCGTGCACACCGAGCAGGAGGCCCCCGTTTCGGCGGACCGTATCGTGGCCGACGCGCGCTGGTCCGACTTGCTGCGCCTGCGGCTCGCCCTGGCGCGGCTGCGGCTGGAGGGCGCGGCCATCCCGCAGCTGTCGCTATCGCAGTTCAAGGTGCGCGATGCCGAAGAGGACGGCCCGGCCGGCTTCGGGCCCTTCACGCTCGCCGAGGTACCGGTGGAGCACGCCGAATGGCAGGGCGTGCGCTGGATCGGGCGGCAGGGGCGTGACCTGGCCTATGGCGGCTCCGTGGATTTCGGGCCCGCATGGCGGCCCGTGCGCGGGCTGCTGGAGCGCGAGGGCGCCTCGCCGCCCACGCGCCTGGCCATCGAACGAGAAGGCGAAGACCGCTGGCGCGCCGACGTGACGGCCGGCGGGCGCACCGAGCGCGGCGAGCTGCGGCTGCAGGAATCCGGCGAGCGCTACCGGGTGACCGGCTCGCTCGACTTTTCCGGGGTGGACGTGGTGGGGCTCATGGACGCCTTCGAGCGCCGCTCCATCGTGTCGGGCCGGGCGAGCGGGCACACCGACCTCATCGCCGAAGGCGACGACCCGGCCGCGGCGATGCGGGCGCTCCAGACGCGCACGTCCTTCACGGTGGCCCGGGCGAAGCTGCTGACCTTCGACCTGGAGGCCGCCATCCGCAGCGCCGGCAGCGACAAGGGCGGCACGACCCAGCTCGACAGCCTGACGGGCATCGTGCGCACCGAGGCCGATCCCGGCGGCACCATCGTGCGCTACAGCGACCTGAAGGCGACCTCCGGCGTGCTCACCGCCACTGGCGACGCCGTGGTCCAGAACCAGCGCGTGAGCGGCCACGTGGCGGTGGACCTGGTGGACGGCATCGTGGGCGTGCCGCTCGAATTCGGCGGCACGGTGAAGGACCCCACGCTCAGCCTGCCACCCGCCGCGCTGGCAGGCGCCGCCGTGGGCACGGTGGTCGCACCGGGCGTGGGCACGGCCCTGGGCGCTCGCATCGGCGAAACCGTGCGGCGCATCTTCGGCGGAGAAGACAGGCAGGAGCCGCCGGCACCACGCCGCCTGCCGCCGGTGCGGCGGGATCCCGACTAGAAAAAGAAAGGCGCCCGAAGGCGCCTCGTCATCGCTGGCTGGCTCCGGAGGAGCTCAGAACGTGGTCCAGTCGTCGTCGGCGTTGCTGTGCGCGGCCGGCTTCGCGGCGGGCCTGGTCGCGGCCGCCGGCAGGGCCGGTGCCTTGGGGGCCGCAACCGGACCCGCGGGAGCCTTGGCCGCGCGCGGCGCTGGCTGTTGCGCGGGCCTGGACGGGGCCGAGGGCGTGCTGCCCAGTTGCGCGGCCGGTGCCTTGCCGCCACCCAGGGCCGGGGAGGCTGCAGGGGAGGGACGTGCTGCCGGGCGTGCCGCACTGGCCTGGGGCGTGGCGGCAGGGACGTGGACAGGGGCCGGCGCAGGTGCCGCGCGCTCGGCCATGCCCGACAGGCGGAAAACACCGACGGCCTCGGTCAGGCGAACGGCCTGCTGTTGCAGGCTGCCGGCCGCGGCAGCGGACTCCTCCACCAGCGCGGCGTTCTGCTGCGTGGCCTGGTCGAGCTGGGACACGGCCGCGTTCACCTGGCCGATGCCCTCGCTCTGCTCGCGCGTGGCGGCGTCGATCTCGGCGATCAGATCGCTCACGCGCTGTACCTGCTGCACGATGTCGGACATGGTGGCGCCAGCTTCGTCCACCAGGCGCGTGCCCGCGCCGACCTTCTCCACGCTCTGGCCGATGAGGTTCTTGATTTCCTTGGCGGCCTCGGCGCTGCGCCCTGCCAGCGCGCGCACTTCTCCGGCCACCACGGCGAATCCGCGGCCCTGCTCGCCCGCGCGGGCAGCCTCCACGGCCGCGTTCAGCGCCAGGATGTTGGTCTGGAAAGCGATGCCGTCGATCACGCCGATGATGTCGGCGATCTTGCTGGAGCTGCCCGAGATGTCCTGCATCGTCGCGACCACCTGGCCCATCACGTCGCCGCCGCGGCTCGCGGCTTGGCTGGCGGTGGAGGCGAGCTGGCTGGCCGTGCGCGCTGTGTCGGCGTTCTGGCGGATGGTCGCGCTCATTTCCTCCATGGAGGCAGCGGTCTGCTGCAGGCTGGACGCCTGCGACTCCGTGCGCTGGGAGAGGTCGGCGTTGCCGCTGGCGATCTGCGAGGAGCCGGTGGCGATGGAGTCGCTCGCCTGGCGGATCTGGTGCACCACGCGGGTGAGGTTGCCGTTCATGGTCTGCAGCGACTGCAGCAGCAGGGCCGCCTCGTCGCGGCCGCTGTCGTCCACCGTGCGGGTGAGGTCGCCTTCGGCCACGGCGTGGGCCACGTCCACCGCGCGGGCCATCGGGACGGTGATCGAGCGGGTGATCATGACGGCGCCGGCGATGCCCGCCAGAACGGCCACCAGGGCCACCACGCCGAGCACCGTGGCCGACTGCACGAAGGTGTCGTGGGCGCTGGCGGTGGCCTGCCGCATCTCGCCCTCGTACTGCTTCACGAGCTGGGCCAGCAGCGCCAACAGTTCGCCTTGCGACTTGTAGCGCGGGCCGAAGAGCAGCTTCTGCCCTTCGAGGTTCTGGTTGGAGAGTCCGAGCGCCGTCACGTCGGTGGTGAAGGCGAGGTATTCCTTGGACTTGGCGTCCACGGCGTCGATGAGGCTGCGGATCTCCGGCGCCATCTCGAGCTGGCGCAGCTGGGCGATCGTGGTGGCGAACTCGGCCGTGTTCTTGTCGATGACGGTCTTGTTGGACGCCATCTGCGCTTGGTCTTCCAGGATGATGATGTTGCGCGCGGCCCGCGCGATGTCCAGCACCAGGTAGCCCATGCGCTGGCTGGCATTCGCCTTGGCGTAGAGCTCGGTGGTGATCTGCTGCGACGTATGGTCGAGCGTGGACATGCGGGCGATGCCCAATCCGGTGATGATGGCCAGCAGCAGCAGGAGCAGGCCGAAGCCCAGCGCCAGCCGCGACCCCAGGGAGAGACGGCGTAGGAATTGCATAACGACTTTCTGAACGTGGCAGCCGCGACAGGCGCGCGGGCGCCCGAGGCACGACGACCTGCCCCGAGTATGTGACAAGACGCAACAACGGTGAACGGGGGGTTGGGGTTGACCCCAAGCGTTACATGTCGCGGGCCGGAAGTGTTGCGTCCGCGCTAATTACATGCGTGCCGCAAGCGCCCGCTCGATGCGGTGCCGCGCCACCGTGGTCTTGGGCACCTTGAAGGAGAACCACGAGCGCACGTCCTCGTCGAGCCCGATGCCATGCATGTAGTTGTAGATGGCCTTGCGCAGTGCAATACCGAGCGCGTCATGGTCCACGCCGGTCGGGTCGATGAAGGCCACGTCGTTCTTCGCGAAGCCGCCGGGCGGCAGCGGCGCCAGCGTCACGCCGTACTCCTGCGGGTTCTGGCCCACGGGCGAATGCACGGTGCAGGCGAAGCGGTGGAAGAAGCCGCTCTGGATGCAGCCGTTGGCGAACAGCTGGCGCACGTATTCGAGCGCATCCACCGTGTCCTGCACGGTCTGCGTCGGAAAGCCGTACATCAGGTAGGCATGCACGAGGATGCCGGCCTCGCTGAACGCGCGGGTCACGCGCGCCACCTGGTCCACCGAGACGCCCTTCTTCATCAGCTGCAGCAGCCGGTCGGAGGCGACTTCCAGCCCGCCGGAGATCGCGATGCAGCCCGAATCGGCCAGCAGCCCGGCCAGCTCGGGCGTGAAGGTCTTCTCGAAGCGCACGTTGCCCCACCAGCTGATGCCGGCATTGCGTTCGATGAGTTCGGTGGCCAGCGCCTTGAGCGCCTTCGGTGGCGCGGCCTCGTCCACGAAGTGGAAGCCCGTCTGCCCGGTCTCGGCGACGATCGCCTGGATGCGGTCTGCCAGCACCTGCGCGCTCGCGCCCTCGTAGCGGCCGATGTAGTCCAGGCCCACGTCGCAGAAGCTGCACTTCTTCCAGTAGCAGCCGTGCGCCACGGTGAGCTTGTTCCAGCGCCCGTCGCTCCAGAGCCGGTGCATGGGGTTGAGCATGTCCAGCAGCGACAGGTATTTGTCCAGCGGCAGGCCGTCCCAGGTGGGCGTGCCGACCTCGGCGAAGGCGACGTCGGCTTCCATCATGTTCACGTACTGCACGGCGCCGTCCTCGCCGCGCACGAAGGTGCGCACCAGGCGCTGCCGGCCGCGGCGGCCTTCCAGGTGTTCCAGCAGCGCCAGCAGCGGGCGTTCCCCGGCATCGAGCGTGACGTAGTCGAAAAAGTCGAACACGCGCGGGTCCGACAGCTCGCGCAGCTCGGTGTTCACGAAGCCGCCGCCCAGCACCGTGGCGATGTGCGGATACCGCGCCTTGATGGCCTGCGCGATGCGGAAGGCCGCATAGACCGAGCCGGGAAAGGGCACAGAGAGCAGTACCACGCTCGGCCGGTGGCGTTCGACGGCCCCGTGCGTGAGCTGTTGCAGCAACGCGTCCACCAGGGTGGGCGGCGCGGCCAGGGCGTCGGCCAGCGGATCGAAGGTCGGCTGGCTGCCGGCCAGCGATTCGGCGTAGCGCACGAACTCGAAGCGTTCGTCCACCGCGTCGCGCAGCACGTCGGCCAGGTCGTTCAGGTAGAGCGTGGCCAGGTGCTTGGCCTTGTCCTGCAGGCCCAGGGCGCCGAAGGCCCAGCCCAGCGGGTCGCCGCCCTCATCGTCGACGTACACGTCCAGCGAAGCGAAGCGCGGCCCCTCGGGCAGGTAGTGGCGCCCGACGATGCGGTGCGCCAGCGTGCTGTCGCGGCCCTGCAGAAAGGCGATGGCCGGGCCGACGGTGGCCAGGTACCGGTCCTGCTGCGCAGCGAACGACTGCACGGCGGGGGTGCGCCGTTTTTCCGGCATTCCCTGTACCCGTTCGGCCACGTTCTTCAGCCCCTCGGGCGAGAGCAGCCGCAGCACGAGCGCCAGTGCCAGGTCCTCCTGGAACGCCGCGACGCCGCGCGAGCGCAGGAAGCCCGTGAGGTAGGCGGTGGAGGGGTAGGGCGTGTTGAGCTGCGTCATCGGCGGGATGACGGCCAGCACGCGGCAGGCGGAATCGGGCATGGAAGGCGTGGGGAGGCGGCCCCCGATTATCCCGGCAGGGCGGCCGGCAGCGGCGGCTGCGGCGTGGCGAGATAGTTGTTCTTGACCCGGACGTAGTGCTCGGCCGAATAGCGCAGGTATGCGATCTCCTGCGGCGTCAGCGCGCGCTGGCGCACGGCGGGCCGGCCGATGTAGAGCGAGCCGCGCTCCAGCACCTTGCCCGGCGGCACCAGGCTGCCGGCGCCGAGCATCACCTGGTCGCCGATGACCGCATCGTCCATCACGATGCTGCCCATGCCGATGAGGCATTCGTCGCCGATGCGGCAGCCGTGCAGGATGGCCGAATGTCCGATGGTCACGTGGCTGCCGATGACCAGGGGCGAGCCGTCCGGCTTGCCCGCGTGGCGGTGGGACACGTGGCCCATGCTCAGGTCCTGCACGTTGGAGCCCTCGCCCACGGTGATGCGGTGCACGTCGCCGCGCAGCACGGCGTTGCACCAGACGGACGCGTCCCGCCCCAGGTGCACGTCGCCGATCACCTGGGCGGAGGCATGGATGAACACGCCTTCGTCCATCGTGGGCGTGGCGTCGAGGTAGGGGGAAAGAGGCATGGCGGAAAGCGGCCGGGGCCGGAAAACGAAGAGGCGTGACCCCGGAGCGTAAGGCACGCCGCGCCGCGCCGCAGCCCCGGGGCTCAGGTTTCCGGCAGAACGGTGTGGCCCGCTGCCAGCAGGAGGGCCTGGCCGGCGGCCGCATCGCGCTCCTGCAGCAGGAGGTGGTCGCCGTCGAAGGTCGAGACCACGAACACGCCGATGCCCGCCTCCGACAGCGGCTGAATCACCGACAGCACGATCCCCGTGGCGCCAAAGGCGAACGGGCCGACGAAACGGAATGCCTTCCAGTCCCGTTCGGCCTGCACGTGGGTCGGCACCCGCTCCTGCCGGCAGACCACCGACAACTCCTCGGAGGTGCGCGTGATCGAGACGAAGCCGTCGCCATCCGCCCAGTCCGGAAATGCCGACGAGGGCGCGAGGCGTGCCACCGCATAGCGCGAGGGAAGGGATGCGAGGGCGATGCGGGGACGGGTCATGGCGCGGAGGGAAGGGGCGTGAAGGCGAGGAAGGCGGCCAGCGACAGCATCACGGCCGCCACGAAGGCGTCGAGCGCGCGCCAGGCCGACGGCCGGGCGAACCAGGGCGACAGGAGCCGGGCGAGAGGAACCATCAGGCCCGCGCCGGTACCCGGGCCCTGCAGGAAGGAAGTTGTCCATCACATGCCGGAATTCTGCGGCCGCATCGCTGAAATTGAGCCAAACTTGTGTATTCATCGGCCAGGTCGAAAATTTCTCCATCAAGCCGATCCAGCCCGCCGCCGCGCTGCACCTGACGCCCTCGGCGGTGTCGCTGCTGGTGCGTGGCCGCCCCTGCCGCGCCACGCGGGCCGGGCGGCAACTGCTGCAGCACCTGCAGCGCGCGCGGGCCATGGAGCGCGAACTGCTGGCCGACCTGCAAGGATGCCTTGCAGGCCCAGGTGCTGCGCCAGGCTTTCGGCCTGCAGGCCAGCGCATGCCCCAGCCACTACGTCCCGGCGTCCGAGCCCTTCCTGGCCGCGGTGCGCTGCGGGCTGGGCTACGGCATGGTGCCCGAACTGCAGATCCCGGGTGCCGTGGAACGGGGTGAACTGGTGGATGTGCTGCCGTAGGCCGCCATCGACTTCGCCCTGTTCTGGCACGGCTGGCGGCAGCAGCCACCGCGGCTGGAGCGCCTGGCCCGCAGCGCGATGGAGGCGGCGCGCCGCGTGCTGGGCCCCGCGCCGCCGCCTCAGCCGCGGGCGTAAAAGCCCAGGAACATGTCCACCGCGTCGGCCAGCACCTGGGCCTGCTGCGCAGCGTCCAGCGGCGGCTGGCCCAGGATGAGTTGCGGCCAGAAGGCATGCGTCTTGAGCTGGCCCATGAGCAGGTGCGCGGCATAAAGCGGATCGGCATCGGCGCGCAGCCGGCCCGCTTCCTGCGCGTCGCGGATCCAGGCGGGCAGGCCTTCCTCCCTGGAGGAAAGGCGCTCGGCCATCGCCTTGGCGCGTTCGGGCGTGTGCAGCATCTCGGCCATCACCACGCGCGAGAGGTCCATGAAGCTCGGATCGTTGAAGAGCTGCATCTTGCCGCCGATCAGCTCCAGCAACTGCTGCCGCAGCGGCCGGTCGGCGTCGTGGCGCAGATCGGGCAGCGCGTGGCTGCGGTTCCAGAGCTGGTCGAGGATGGCGGAGAACAGCTCGTCCTTGCTGGGGAAATGGTTGTAGACCGTGCGCTTCGATACACCGGCGGCGGCGGCCACACGGTCCATGCTGGTGCCGGAGAAACCGCTTTCGCGGAACTCCGCGATGGCCGCCTGCACGATGGCTTCGCGCTTGCGGTCGGTCAGGCGGGGGAGCGCGTCGGCTGCTGTCATGGGGAGATTTTACACCGCACGGTTTACTTTTCTCAAAACAACACTACACTGTGCAGTGCACTTCGTAGTGCGTCTTTTTCCCATTTCCTTTTCCCCACTGCCATGGCCCGTCCGTCCGCCTACAGCCACGCCGCCCCGATCGACCCGTCCCCCCTGCGGCTTCCGACGTCGGCCGACGGCCGGTTCCGCAACGCAGCCCGGCCCCGCCGCATGGGCTGGCTGAAAGGCCTGCAGGTGATGCTGCGCATGGCGTTCGGCAAGCCGGCCGGCACGGTGCCCGACCGCCCCGTGCCGGTGCGTGCGCTCACGCGGGAGGTGCTGCTGGCCGCGCCCGACATGTCGCTGTGGCGCCTGGGCCATTCCACGGTCCTGCTCAAGATGCAGGGCGGTTTCTGGCTCACGGACCCGGTGTTCTCGGAGCGTGCCTCTCCCGTGCCGTTCGCGGGGCCCCGGCGCTTCCACGCGCCGCCCCTGCGGATCGAAGACCTGCCGCCGCTGCGGGGCGTGGTGCTGTCCCATGACCACTACGACCACCTGGACCGTGCTGCCATCCTCGCGCTGGTGCCGAAGGTGGAGCAGTTCATCGCCCCGCTGGGCGTGGGCGACCGCCTGGTGGGCTGGGGCGTGCCGGCCGACAAAGTGCGGCAGTTCGACTGGTGGCAGGGCACCACCTTCGCCGGCGTGCAGCTGGTGTGCACACCGGCGCAGCATTTCTCGGGGCGGGGCCTCTCCGACGGCAACCGCACGCTCTGGGCATCGTGGGTACTGATCGCGGGCAGCACCCGCGTTTTCTTCAGCGGTGATTCCGGATACTTCGACGGCTTCCGCGTCATCGGCGAGCGCTACGGTCCGTTCAACCTGACGCTGATGGAAACCGGCGCCTACAACGCCGACTGGCCCGACGTGCACATGCAGCCCGAGCAGAGCCTGCAGGCGCACCTGGATGTGCAGGGGCGCCACTGCCTGCCCATCCACAACGGCACGTTCGACCTGTCCTTCCATGCCTGGACCGAGCCCTTCGAGCGCATCGGCGCGCTGGCCGCCGCACGCGGCGTGCCGCTGCTGACGCCCGTCATGGGCGAGCGCGTGGACATCCGCTTGCCTGCGGCCACGCAGCCCTGGTGGCGCGATGCCGCCGCGCCGGCCGCGTACTGAACCACCCGGAGCCGACCATGTTGAGCCGCGTCCTTCCCATCCGACGGCTTCTGTACGGCAGCCCCGCGCCCGTCCATGGCGGCGGGGCCGAGCCTCCTGCCCGCATTGCGGCGTCCGCCGCGCCCGCGCCGTCCGCCGGCGCGGTGCCGTGCCGATCCGCCCAGGCCAGGGCCGTTCCGTCCGCGCCGCCCGGTGCGGGCACGGTTCAGGCGCTGGCAAAGCACTGATCCCCCGGGCGCCGCGCCAAAGAGGCGCCGGAGGCGGCTCAGGAGGAGGTTTCCTCCCCTGTGGGCAAGCGCATCACCCCGGTGCGGAAGTCGTACTCGAACACTTCGCCATGCCGCGCCCAGGTGATGGCCGTGCGCAATACGCTCTCGGCCTCCTGGGCGTCGAGCTGCTCGCTCAGCAGGCGCAGGAAGGGGGCGTCCGGCAGTTCGCCCGCCGGCTCCTGTTCCAGGCTGTGACGGATGTGCGCCACGAGCGGCACGTGGGCCAGCAGCTGCTGGCCGAAGATTTGCTGCCGCAGGCCGTGGGCTCCTTCCACATAGCGCCGCCCGAGCGGGGTGATCTGAAGGTCGCCGCTCGCCAGCGCCGCCAGGCCCAGCTGGGCCACCGCATGGGCCACCGGCAGCAGTTCGGCGTCGGTGAGGCTGGTCTCTTCCGCCAGCCGGGGCAGGTCGGCGCGGCCGTCGAAGGGGGGCTCCGCCAGCAGTTCCAGCAGGCCGTCCATGCGCGCCACGTCGGCGGCGGGCAGGCGGTCGGTGAGCGTCGCGGGCGCCGGCTCCGCCGCCGCGCCTCCGGCCGCGGAAGCGTGGCGCGCGGCGCCGGCCGTCATGAGCGCATAGACCTCGTCGATCAGCGCGCGCACGTGGTGGCTGTCCGGATCGCGGGGGCGCGGTAGCTGGATCGACAGCTGGCAGCGGATGCGGCCCGGATCGCTGGCGAAGATCAGCACGCGGTCGGCCATCATCACGGCCTCCTCGATGTTGTGCGAGACCACCAGCATGGCCTTGGTAGGCATGCTGCCGCTGCGCCACAGCTGCAGGATGTCCTCGCGCAGGCGCTCGCCGGTCAGCACGTCCAGCGCGGAAAAAGCCTCGTCCATCAGCAGCACGTCGGGCTGGGTGACCAGGGCGCGGGCGATGCCCACGCGCTGGCGCATGCCGCCCGAGAGTTCGCGCGGCAGCGCGCCCTCGAAGCCCGCCAGCCCGATGAGTTCGATGGCGGCCTCGGCCCGCACGGCGCGCTCGGCCTGCGGCACGCCGCGCGCCTCCAGGCCCAGTTCCACGTTCTGCTGCACCGTGAGCCAGGGAAAGAGCGCGAACGACTGGAACACCATGCTGATGGCACGCGCCGGCCCGTGCAGCGGCTGGCCGCGGTAGCGCACGTCGCCCTCGTCGGCCGGCACCAGGCCCGCCATGATGCGCAGCAGCGTGCTCTTGCCCGAGCCGGACTGTCCCAGCAGGGCGACGATCTCGCCTTCGCGCAGCGTGAAATCGACGTTCTGCAGCACGGGGCGCTCGCGGCCGTCGGAAGAGCGGAAGGTCTTGCCCACGCCGTGGAGTTCGATGATGGATTGCGTCATGGCAGCGGTGCGTTGGGTTCGGCGTTCGGTGCGGGTCAGAAATGCATGCGGTCTTCGGCCAGGCGGTAGAGGCGCCGCCACACGAAGTGGTTCAGCCCCATCACGAACACCACCATCGCGCCGATGCCCAGCGCGATGCGCGGGAAGTCGCCGGCGGCCGTCATCTGCGCGATGTAGCTGCCCAGGCCCCGGGCCTGCAGCGTGGTGTCGCCCCAGGTCACGTATTCGGCCACGATGCTGGCGTTCCACGAGCCGCCGCTGGCGGTGATGGCGCCGGTCACGAAGCTGGGGAACACGGCGGGCAGCAGGTAGCGTTTCCATTGGAGCCAGCCCGACAGGCCCAGGTTCTGCGCGGCCAGGCGCAGTTCGTTGGGGATGCTGGAGGCGCCCGCGATCACGTTGAAGAGGATGTACCACTGCGTGCCCAGGATCATCAGGGGCGACAGCCACACGTCCGGGTTCAGCTTCCAGTGCACCGCCAGCATCACCGCCACCGGGAAGAACAGGTTGGCCGGGAACGCGGCCAGGAACTGCGCCACCGCCTGCAGCCGCCCCGCCCAGCGCGGGTTCATGCCGATCCACACGCCGATGGGCACCCACACCACGGCCGCCAGGGCGATCAGCACCATCACCCGCGCCAGGGTATAGCCGCCCAGGGTGAACACGTGCACCACCTCGTGCCAGCCCACCTCGGTGTGGACGAACTGCACCAGCCGCGCGATGGCGAAGAGCACCCCCGCGGCCAGCACCGCGTCCCATACGCGCTCCGCGCGGGCCGAGGGCGCGGGCGGGCGGGCGCGGATCGAGGTGCCGTCGTGGCTGCGCCTGAACAGCGTGAGCGTGCGGCCCAGTTGCCGCTGGCACCAGCCAGCGACGGTCTGCGTGGCGCGCGCGCGGCGCAGCCAGTCCAGCAGCCAGGAGCGGGGCGCCGCATCGGCGCTGCCTTCCTCGAAGCGGAACTTGTCGGCCCAGGCCACCAGCGGGCGGAAGAGCAGCTGGTCGTACAGCAGGATGGCCACCAGCATGCAGGCGATGGCCCAGCCGATGGTCGGCAGGTCGCGCGCCTCGATGGCCAGGGCGATGTACGAGCCCACCCCGGGCAGCTTGATGTCCTGGTGCGAGACGGAAATCGCCTCCGAGGCCACCACGAAGAACCAGCCGCCGGACATCGACATCATCATGTTCCACAGCAGGCCCGGCATGGCGAAGGGCAGCTCCAGCCGCCAGAAGCGCTGCCAACCCGAGAGCTGGAACACCCGTGCGGCCTCCTGCAGCTCCGCCGGCACGGTGCGCAGCGACTGGTACAGGCTGAAGGCCATGTTCCACGCCTGCGAGGTGAAGATGGCGAAGATGGCAGCGCATTCCACGCCCAGCAGGCTGCCCGGGAAGAGCGCGATGAAGCCCGTCACGGTGATGGACAGGAACCCCAGGATGGGTATGGACTGCAGGATGTCCAGCAGCGGCACCAGTACCCGCTCGGCCAGCCGGTACTTGGCCGCCAGCACCGCGAACACGCAGGCGAACACCAGTGAGGCGCCCAGCGCGATGAACATGCGCAGCGTGGTGCGCAGCAGGTAGTACGGCAGCTGCCAGGGGTCCAGCGAGAGCGGGATCACGTCGCCCATCTCGAAGGGCCGGGCCATCTGCGCCGCCCCATAGGCCAGCAGCACCACGCCCGCCAGCACCAGCGGCAGCAGGGCCCAGTCCCAGCGGTTGGGGCCGGCATCCACGACCTGGCGTGGAAAGAATTCGCGGGACGCTTGGTTTTTCATGGTGTGCGGAACCGGAAAGGGCGCATAGGGTAGCCGGTCCTCGTGACGAAGACCGGGCCATGCCGCCCCGCACACACAAAATGCATGCCGTGCGAGGGCGGCATGGCAGAGTCCGCCGAAGCGGGAAAGTTCAGTGCCCTGCGGGGCCGGACGCCCAGGCGCCGGTCTCGGGCGCCGTTCCCATGAGCTGTCCCACGATCGCTGCCTGCACCGGCGCGAGCCGGCGGGCACCCTGCAGCACCACGCGCCGCAGCAGGCGCGGTAGCGGGCGGTCGTCGGTATAGAGCCGCACGATGGCATTCGTGCCTTCGTACAGCGGCCAGGCATGCCGGTGGTGCGCCCGCGCGTAGTGCCGCTCCAGCAGGCCGGCGTCACCGATGTCGCGGCCCGTGTCGCGCGCATGCACCAGGGCGGCGGTCAGCCGCTCCACGCCCGCGAGGCCCAGGTTGTAGCCATGCGCGGTCACCGGATGCATGCCCACGGCCGCATCGCCCAGCAGGGCGCAGCGGTGGCCGCTGAAGCGCCGGGCATAGACGGCGACCAGCGGATAGGCGTGGCGCTCGCCGGCCAGCCGCATCGCGCCGAGGCGGTCGCCGAACTGCGCCTGCACCTGGGCGGCGAAATCGGCCGGAGGCAGAGCGAGCAGCGCGGTGGCGTCGTCGGTGCGGGTGGTGACCACCACCGAGCACAGGGCCTCGCCCGTGCCGGGGTCGGGCGGCAGCGGCAGGATGGCCAGGGTGCGGGCATAGCCGAAGCATTCGTGCGCGGTGCCGTCCCCCGCCAGCGCGTGGTGCATGCGGCAGACGATGACCGTGCGCCCGAAATCGGTGCTCGCCGCTCCGATACCGAGCTGCCGCCGCGTGGCGGAAAAGCGGCTGTCCGCCGCCACCAGCAGGCGCGCGCGCAGCCGCAGGGGCGCGGCGCCATCCGGTTCGCCGCTGGCGGACGCGCATTGCAGTTCCGCCGCATCCTCCGATACGGCCACGTGCGCCACCTGCCGGCCGGCCAGCAGCCGCACGCCCGGCGTGGCCAGGGCCGCGGCGTGCGCCGTGCGCCGCAGGGCGTGGTTGGGAACGATCCAGCCCAGGTGGCCCGGGCCGCGCCCGGCCTGCAGGCGCAGCGGCTGCCCGCCACCCGCGGGGCCGTCGTGCACATGTGCTGCGTGGATGCGCCCGATCTCGTGCGGCAGCAGGCGCTGCCAGGAACCCAGGCGCCGCAGCGTGTCCGCGCTGGGGTGGGTGAGCGCGATTTCCCTGCCGTCCGGCGCCGGTTCGGCCAGGGTGGCATCCGGCTGGCGCTCCACCACCGTGGCCGTGAAACCGGCCTGCGCCAGCGAGACTGCGAGCGACAGGCCGGCGGGGCCGCCGCCCACGATCAGGACGTCGCAGTGGTGCGCAGCCACGGCCGGTGAGGGCGGGGCGGGCGGGACGGAGGAAGTGGCAGGCATCTTGGGTATGGCCGGTGGAACGCTCCATTGTGGACACGGTGGCGCGGGTCTGCCATTGCCATGCATCAAGCTTCGCAAGTTCTCCAGCTTTTTCGGCCTGGCTGGAGCGGTTCGGGCCAGGAGCTTTCAATCTCTCGGTCCATGCAAAAAATGACATTCCATGATTCCGCGTACCGCAGGTAATTCGGCCCCTTACCGTCCGCAGGCGAGGCGCGCAGAGCCGCATGAGCCTGCCGGGAGCACCACGCCGGCGCAAGACGATGGCGCCTTGTCCGGGCCTTCCATGGATGCCCTGCGGCGTGCGCTGCCTGCCCGGGCCACGGCATCCGGCGCGCGGCGCCGCCATGCCGGCGTCCTCCCGCCCCGTGCGGTGCTGCCCTTCCACGTGCCGCAGCCTCCGTGCATCTCCTCTGCCATGCTGGAGAATCCAGCGGCGCCGCATGCCGCAGACCATGAAGACGGGAGCGACGAGTCCGACTTCCAGGTCATCGCAGACGATGGCCCCGCGGCGCGGGTGGCCGCGCAGCGTACCGCATTCATCGCCCGGGCGGTCGAGCAAGCCGGTTCCGAACGGGATATATCCGCCATGGTGCGCCTGGCGGACGCGGCGGCCTCGCAGGCTGCGGCATTGCAGCGCCTGCCGGGTACGGCCGACGTGATCCGTGCGCTGGGAGGCTATCGTGTCCCGCCCGAGTTCCAGCAACTGCATCGCAGGCTGCTGGACGCAGCCATCGCCTGGCGCGCCGCCGGGGAACAGTACGGCGCGGCCCAGGCGATTTTCCGCAAGCTGCATCCCGGGGCCGACGCGGACGATGCGCGAATCCACGCTGCCCAGGCAGCGTGCGAGGCTGCGGAACGCCAGCTCCTGGCCCGGCATCAGGTGCTGGGGGCAGCGCGGCGATCCCGCTTTCACCCCGCGCTGAATTCCCGCCTCCAGGCAGACATCCAGGCGCATCTGGTTCAATGCCTTCGGCAAGCGTGCGACTACGTGGACGCGGATGCCGCCGCCGGGCCGGGGACTCCTCCCCGGTACGAACTGGATATCGTGCTCTGCCGTGAATTGGCGGGCATGACCCGGGCCGCGGCACTGCGCCTCGAACATCTGCAGACGGGGGCAATGTCGGTGCCCGAATTTCCAGAGCTGCCCGCGGCGGACCGGGAGCTCCGGCAAAAGGAGTGGACCAGCCGGTTCACCGCGGATGCCGAGGCCCTGGAGGCGATGGCCCGACGCCTGCGCGCAGCCTGGGGCGATGTCCTGCCCGATACCCTTCCTGAAACACAGGCCGCAGCCGATGCCCTGCGGGCGGCCCCAAGCAAGGCCGTCCGTGCTCCTGCCTGGAGAGAGGCATCCCTGCGGCGCTCCTTCGGGCTCCTGCTGGACTCCCTGGGCCCGTTGCGGAGCCAGGCGGAGTCCGCTGCCGCCGAATCCGGCCTGCTGCCGGGGCTGCGGCAATTGGAGCGCCTGCGCCGGCTCTGCAACCTGCTGCACACGGCAGCGAGCCTGCCCCGCGTCCTGGAGCGTTCGCTGGACCAGTGGACCGCAGCGGAGCGTGAAGGCTCGGCCGCCACCGTTGCCACCCTGCGCGAGCGTGCCACCGCCCAGGCGCAGGCCCATGAACGAGAGGCGCAAGCCTTGCTGGACGAGGCCTTCCTTGCGCTTTGGCAAAGTGGAGCGGCATTGCTGGGCGCAGCAGGCCGCTCCGGCTTTCCCGGCGAGGTACCGGCCCTCGACCTGTCCCAGCTGGCATCCTGGGCTCGCGCTGCCGGAGCATTGCTGAAGGCCTTGCCGTTGCCCGCCGCGGCCGAAGGCATCGGCGGGGCCGAGGGCCGATTGCCCAAGGAGACGCGCCTGCAAGGCTTTTTCGCCCTGGCCAACGCCTGCGAACTGCTCGGCCCGCCTCCCGCCGGAACCCTGCCCGCCATGCAGCGGGCCGAGCGACTCCGGGCTGTGGCGCGGTCTGCCCTGGCGGCGGCCCAGGGTGCGATGGCCGAACCGCTGCGGACGCTGGCCCGGCAGTGCGATGCTGCCCATGTTCGGTGCCTTTCGGCGGCAGTGCGAACGCATGCCGCGGACGTGTCGCGGTTGTTCGCGCAGTCCCGGCCCACGCTGGAGGAGGCAGCCGATCGGCTGGGGGCCGAGCTGTTGCAGGGCTGGGATTTCGCCTTCATGCCGGCCCTTGTGCCGGAAGGGGAGGCAGCGCAGGCCACAGTAACGCATGCGCATTCCGCAGACGGTGCACCCGCTGAGAGCGGGCTGCTGGAGTCTCTGCGGTCCATCGCGCGGGAGGTGGACGCGCTGCATCGGCCGAGCATCCCCAGGCCGCAGGAGATGCCGCCGGAGGACGTCCAGGCTCACCTTGGCGCGAAGGCGACCCTGGATGCCATGGCCTGTGCGGCAAGAGCCTCCTGCACGTTGCTGGCCCTGTGGCAGGAAATCCCGTCCCTCCTGCTGCCCGCTTCCGTCTCTTCGCGGACTTCCAGGGCGGCCGAGTTCGCCCAACGCGCGATCAGCGTGGACCTGGACGCCCCGGCCCCCGCAGCGGAGCACGCAGCAGGCACCGATGCCAAGTCTGCGCTATCCCTGGCCCGGGAGGTCAGGCGGCGGGGCCTGCAGATGAATACGGCATTGAAAGTCATGCAGCATGTGTTCCAGGCGCGAAGCAATGCCCTGCAGCGGGTACAGGATCTGCGGCGCCTGTCTCCGGCCAAGCTGAACTCCAAAGTGGAGGCCATCCAGTCGCCCTTTGCCTCTGCGGCCCGTCTCGTGAGTGACCGGGAAGCTGCTCTGCAGTCGGAGATCCAGGGCGATGAAAGCGAACGCGCCCGCAGCGAGCGCCAGCGCCTGACCGACTGGTGCGCCATGCTGGACTGGCGCATGCGACTGGAAAGCATGCTCGTTGTCAGCCGCATCTATGCCGCCGTGCAGAACAAGGAAATCGAGGGGGCCGTGCCCGGCAGCAGGCTCGCCCTGGGCCTGCAGATGAACCGGACCACGCTCCATGAACTCGTCACCCAACTGACAGACCAGAACAAGACGGCCCTGCAACTGCAGCCTTTGCGTGAGAACCGGCCCCTGATGGGCGCGGCGCTGGGTGCATCGTTGGCCGCGATCCGGCAATTGAAGGACTGCGACGAGCGCACGCAGGCACTGGCGCTTCCCGGCAAACCCGGAGCGGGCGGCAGCCGCGCCGGGGCTGGCGGGTCGAAGCAGGGGGGGCAGCGCCGGGGCGCACCATGAAGGCCGGCGGCGGCCGCCACCCGGCACCTCAGCAGGGAACGCCGTTGCGAGCGGCCAGCCACCCAGGGGCATCCTGCAGCGCCACGGGGCGCAGGAAGCGATCCATCGCCGCGTAGCCCACCGACGTGGTAAAGGGCGCGGTGCTGGCGGGGTAGGGGCCACCATGGTGCTGGGCGGCCGTGACGGCCACCCCGGTGGGCACGCCGGCGAAGAGCACGCGGCCCGCCACCTGGGTGGCGGCGCGCACCAGCGCGCGGTTGTCCTCCGTATCGTCGTCCGCGCCCCAGAGCGTGACGGTGAGGGAGCCGCCGACGGCGCGCAGCACGTCGATCGTCTCCCGGGCCGAGCCCGTGCGCACCACCAGGGCGGCGGATCCGAAGACTTCCTCGTGCAGCGCGGCGTCGGCGATGAAATCCACCGCCTGCACCTCGGCCAGGAAGGGGCGCGGCGTGGCGCCTGGCGCGGCCGTGCCGTCCACCAGCGGCCTGACCTTGCCGTGGGCCTTCCACGCGCTCACCCCGTGGTCGAAGTGCGCGCGGATGCCCGCCGAGAGCATGGCGTGCGGCGCGAGCGCCTGGAGCTTGTCCGCCAGCGTCTGCACGAACGCGTCGCCCGGGGCGTCCCGGCGGACCACGATCACGCCGGGGCTGGTGCAGAACTGGCCCGCGCCGAGGCAGATCGAGCCGGCCAGCGTTTCCGCCAGCGCGGTGCCCCGGGCCTGCAGCGCCGCAGGCAGGGCGACCAGGGGATTCACCGAGCCCAGCTCGCCGTAGAAGGGAATGGGCCGGGGGCGTTCCGCCGCCACCCGGGCCAGGGCGGTGCCGCCCTTGAACGAGCCGGTGAAGGCCACGGCGGCGATGGCCGGCGCCTGCACCAGTTGCACGCCGGTGGCCACCGATCCGCCCTCCACGAACTGGAAGACCCCTTCGGGCAGGCCCTGCGCCGCAACGACCTGCCGGGCGAGGCGTGCCGTCCGGCGGGACAGCTCCGGATGGGCCGGGTGCGCCTTCACGACCACCGGGCAGCCGGCCGCCAGCGCCGAAGCGGTGTCCCCGCCCAGCACCGAGAACGCGAACGGGAAGTTGCTGGCCGAGAACATGGCGACGGGCCCCACGGGCACGCGAACGCGGGTGAGGTGCGGCCGGCCGGCCGGTGGCGCGCCGGCCACCGCGGGGTCGTCCACCACCGCGTGCGCCGCACCCCGCTCCAGCTCGGTGGCGAAGCCGCGCAGCTGGAAGGCGGTGCGATCCAGTTCCCCGTTCAGGCGGGCCGGGCCCAGGGCAGTCTCGCGGTCGGCGATGGGCACCAGGGTTTCGCGCTGCGATTCCAGGGCGTCGGCCAGGGCGCGCAGCAGGCCCGCGCGGTCGGCGGCGCTGCGCGCGGCGAAAGCGTCTGCCGCCTGTGCAGCGGCGGCCACGGCAGCGTCGATAGCGGCCGGCGTGGAGGCGTCCCAGGCGTCGCCCCCGGGCTGGCCGGTGCGCGCGTCGATGGATTGCAGGGTGTCGGGCGTGGTCATGGAATGTCTCCTGGCAAAAGGGCCTGGGCGGAAGGTCGGGCGGGCAGCTCCGGGAAGGCCGGGGCCGTCTCAAGAGATGGACAGCGGGTGCGCAAATCCTGCCGGGGCGATCGTAGCCAGCGCCCGTGGCGCCGGCGTCCGGGGGACCGTTACAGTCGCAGGCAGTACCACTATCTGAGACAAACCATGGCCTCGTCTTCCTCCGAAGGCACCGCGGCCCTCGAAAAAGCCCTCGATCTCCTGGAGGCGGTCGGCGCCTCCCAGGACGGGCTGAGCCAGGCCGAACTGGCGCAGCGCTTTGCGTTGCCGCGGACCACTGCCTACCGCCTGCTCGCCACCCTGGTCGCGCGCGGGCTGTTGCGGCGCGATCCGGTGCGCAGGGCCTATTGCCTGGGCATGCGCTGCTTCGAGATGGCGCGGCAGGCCTACGCCATGCCCGACCTCGCCGCGGCCGCGGCGCTGGAACTGCGGGCGCTGCGCGACCTGACGGGCGAAACCTCCTACCTCGCCGCCCTCGATGGCCGGGAAGTGGTATCGCTCGAGCGCTGCGACGGGGCGCACAGCGAACGCTCCTCCAGCGCGCTGGGCCAGCGCAAGCCGGTGCATTGCACCAGCCAGGGCAAGGCCATTCTGTCGGCGCTGCCCGCAGCCGACCGGGAAACGCTGCTGCGGGGACTGTCCCTGAAGGCCGTCACGCCCCGCACCATCACCGACCGGCGCCGGCTGCAGGCCGAATTGCGCGTGACGGCGGCGCGCGGCTACGCCATCGACGATGAGGAAATCGTGCCCGGCGTGCGCTGCGTCGGCGCGCCCATCGTGGACGCCCAGGGCGAGGTGCGCGGAGCCCTCAGCGTGGCCGGCCCCGCCTGGCGTCTCACGCCGGAGCGGCTGGAGCTGCTCGGCCCCGAGCTGGCCGAAGCCGCCCGCCGGGTGGGGGCCCAGCTCGGGCGCACACGCGCCCCGGTGGCCGACACCATGGCGTGCGCCCTGGCCGGCCCCTGGGCGTTCCATGGCGCCCATCCCCACTGGTGCGCGGAGGCCAACCTGCTGTACTGGGCGGACAGCCTCGCCCCGGCGCTGCGCGCCTGGTCGCCGCAGGCCGCCCCGGACGGAGAGCCGCGCGAGGCCGGGGCGGCGCCCCTGCCGGCCGGCACCGATCAGGCCCTGGCGGAGTGCGACGAGCCCATCGCCGGCGTGCTCGTGCACGGCCCGCAGGACGTGTCGCTGGCAGGGGCGCGGGGCGCCGTACGCTGGCGCCCGGGCGCCGCGCAGCGCGAGCCGTGGCCCGCCTGGCCGGATGGCGCCGCCGTGCGGGCCGCGTGCCTGGGCGGGGCCGATGGCGACGGCGAAAGCGTCTGGATCGCGATGGAAACCGCCGGGGGCGGCAGCGCGGTGGGGCGCCTGCAGGCCGCGGGAAACGTCGAAGTGCTGTGGCGCCTGGCCGAAGCCCTGCAGTGCCTGCGTTGGCGCGCCGGGGACGGTGCCCTGCTGGCCACCGTGCCCGACACCGGCGCCATCCTGCACATGCACCCCGACAGCCCGGGCGTGGTGCGGAGGCTGGTCACCGTGCCCAAGGGCTCGGGGCGCGTGAGCGGGCTCGCCTTCGACGCCGAGGGCGGCGTATGGACCGCGCTGCGCGATGGCTGGAGCGTGGTGCGCTTTCTGCCGGACGGCGGGCTGGATCGTGTCGCCGCGCTGCCGGTACCGTGTCCGACCGATGTGGCCATCGGCGGCGCGGAAGGCCGTACGCTCTTCGTGACGACGGCACGCCAGCCGGTGGCGCTGGACCTGCTGGCGAATGCACCGCTGTCTGGCCGTCTCTTCGCGCTTCCGCTCTGATCAGGCCCCTTGTCAGGGCCTTTTTTGCAACAAGATGTGCTTTTCTGATGGAAAGAACGTACTTGAAAAACAGCAAAAGTTCCCGCGTGGTGCAGGTGTTACCTGTGTGAAGTGTGAAATACAAATAGATGCAAGTACGTTCCCGCCATCGCGACACGGACGCCGTCCCTGGAGAGAATCCGCCCGCCGTCCCTCCGCAGCGATACACGCCGCAATCGGGCGCCGGGCCCTGGGCCGCGGTCCGCTTCCTTTTGTCCGGACGGCGCATCATTCCAACGAGGGTATAACCATGAATACGTTCCGCCTGGGCGCGCTTGCGCTCTCCCTGATCCTGGCCGGTTGCGCCACCAACGGCTCCACGGGGTCGTCCTCTTCCGCCGGCTCTGCCCTCGGCTCCGTGCTGGGGGCCGCGGGCTCGGGTGGCACCGGTTCCAGCACCGAAAGCAAGATCGGCGCGGCCGCGGACGTATTCAAGGCGGTGACGGTGTCCGACGACGAACTCAAGTCCGTGTCGCAGCAGTTCCGCGCCTACGAAGAGCGCACGGAGAAGGTCGCGCCGGCCA
Organism: Paracidovorax citrulli; assembly: GCF_900100305.1. GTDB lineage: Bacteria > Pseudomonadota > Gammaproteobacteria > Burkholderiales > Burkholderiaceae_C > Paracidovorax > Paracidovorax citrulli. Next base: position 29,855 of record NZ_FNEY01000041.1, read on the forward strand.
AGAACAAATACGCCCAGCGCCTTGCCCGCCTGACGAAGAAGCACGTCAACGAGGACGGCATGAAGCTCAACTTCAAGGTCTATCTCGCCAACGAAGTCAATGCCGATGCCACGGCCGACGGCTCCATCCGCGTCTACAGCGGCCTGATGGACATGATGAACGACCAGGAACTGCTGGGCGTGATCGGCCACGAGATCGGCCACGTGAAGCTTCAGCACTCCCTGGCCGCCATGCGCACCGCCTACCTCGCCTCGGCGGGCCGCAAGGCCGCCTCCGCGGCCGGCGGCGTGGGCCGGCTCGCCGACAGCGACCTGGGCGCGCTGGGCGAGAAGCTCGTCAACAGCCAGTTCTCGCAGAGCCAGGAGACGGCCGCCGACGACTACGGCCTGGCCTTCATGAAGAAGCACAAGTACAAAGTGAGCGCGATGGAATCGGCCTTCCGCAAGCTGGCGGCCCAGAGCGGCGGCAAGGGCGGCGCGCTCGACGAGATGCTGTCGTCCCATCCGGACCCGGCCGGCCGCGCCGACCGCATGCGCGACATGGCTTCCAAGTGAGGTGAGGGGAAGCCACCCGGCGGCCACCCGGCCCCGGGCGGTTTTCCTACGGAAGCGGAGCGGGGCGTTGGCTAGAGTGGAGTTTCCTCTTCCATCGCAGTCAATCGCAGTAAAGGACCCCGCCCATGCGCGTCGACATCTACCGCCGGCCCGAAACCGACGGCAAGCATTCCTACCTCGTGGTGCCCGAAGGCCGCCCCATTCCCCAGGAGGCCATCAATACCGACTGGACCTGCCAGGAGCGCGGCCACGAACTCGACGAGAGCGCCGCCCACTGGAACGACTACGGCATTCCCGAGCCGGCCCGGCAGTTGGAGGAAAAGCAGTACGCCATCACCAGCGTGAAGGAACTCAAGGAAGACTGACCGGCGCCTCGCCTGTCAAGCCCGGGACGCCCCGGCGGTGACACGCCGGGGCACCACGCAGTACGCTGCGTGGCCATGGAGACAACCACCCCCACGCCGCGCAACGCGGCCGCTGCCCCGGCAGCGCACGCCCCCTTCGTCCCGCAGATCCGGCTCTACCAGGAATGGCTGCACGCCCGGCACGGCCTGCAGTTCGACGACTACGAAGCCCTATGGCGCTGGTCCGTGACCGACCTCGACGCCTTCTGGCAGAGCATCTGGGACTACTTCGGCCTCGAATCGCCCACGCCGCACACGGCCGTGCTGGCCCGCAACACCATGCCCGGCGCCGAATGGTTTCCCGGTGCCCAGGTGAACTACGCGCGCCAGGCGCTGCGGCATGCCGACGCCGCGCACGCGGCCGGGCAGCCGGCCATCATCAGCCGCAACGAGCGCGGCGAGCACCGCGAACTGTCCTGGCCCGGGCTGCGCCGGCAGGTGGCGGCGCTGGCCTTGCACCTGCGCGCGCAGGGCGTGGGGCCGGGCGACCGCGTCGCGGCCTATCTGCCCAACATCCCCGAAGCCATGGTGGCCCTGCTGGCCACGGCCAGCCTGGGCGCCATCTGGAGCGTGTGCGCGCCCGACATGGGCACGGCCGCGGTGCTGGACCGCTTCCGGCAGATCGAACCCAAGGCGCTGATCGCCGTGGACGGCGTGACCTATAGCGGCCGCGACCTCGACCGCCGGAGCGTGCTCGCCGAACTGCGCGCGGCCCTGCCCACGCTGGAGCACGTGGTCGTGGTGGACCAGCTCGGCACCGCGGGCGCCATCGGCGGCTGCGTGGAATACGCCCAGGCCACCGCGCGGGACGATGCCGCGGTGGCGTCGTTCGAGCCGCTCTGGCTGCCGTTCGACCATCCGCTCTGGATCGTGTATTCCAGCGGCACCACCGGCCTGCCCAAGCCCATCGTGCACGGCCACGGCGGCATGGTGCTGGTGGCGCTGCTGCTCAAGGGCCTGCACAACGACATCGGCCCGAGCCACGCGCCCAACTCCTTCGGCGAGCGCTACCACTGGTACAGCTCCACCGGCTGGGTGATGTGGAACGCGCAGGCGAGCGGCCTGCTCTCGGGCACCACCTGCGTGATCTACGACGGCAACCCGGGCGGCAGCCGCGAGCGCCCCGACTGGGGCACGCTCTGGCGCTTCGCCGCCGAGACCGGCGTGACCTTCTTCGGCGCGGGCGCCGCCTTCTACGCCAACTGCATGAAGGCGGGACTCGATCTCGCGGCCTGCGGCGATCTCTCCCGCATCCGCGCGCTGGGCACCACCGGCTCGCCGCTCTCGCCCGAGGTGCAGGAGTGGGGCACCGCGCAGTTCGCGCGCATCCAGGCCCAGGCCACGGCCGGGGGCGATGGCGGCAGCGAACCGATCTGGTGGGACAACATCTCCGGCGGCACGGATTTCTGCGGCGCCTTCATCGGCGGCCACCGCGAGCTGCCCCAGGTGCCCGGCGAAATGCAGTGCCGCATGCTGGGCGCGGCCGTCGAAGCCTGGGACGAGGCGGGCCGGCCCGTCACCGGCGCGGTGGGCGAACTGGTCTGCACGCAGCCCATTCCCTCCATGCCGCTCTACTTCTGGGGCGATGCCCCCGCGGGGGCGCCGGCATTGCCGGGCGATCCGCAAGGCCCGCGCTACCTCGCGAGCTATTTCGACATGTACCCGCCCGGCCACGGCCGCCGGCCCGGCGGCGGCGACGGCCCCGCGTCCATGGGCGCGGTCTGGCGCCACGGCGACTGGCTGCGCGTGGGCCCGGAAGGCCGCTGCGTGATCTACGGCCGCAGCGACGCCACCATCAACCGCCACGGCCTGCGCATGGGCACCAGCGAGCTGTACCGCGCGGTGGAGGCCTTGCCCGAAGTGCTCGACAGCCTCGTGGTGGACCTCGAATACCTGGGCCGCGAGAGCCACATGCCGCTCTTCGTGGCGCTGCGCGAGGGTGCCGTGCTGGACGACGCGCTGCAGGGCCGCATCGCCGGGGCGATCCGCACCGCGCTCTCGCCGCGCTTCGTGCCCGACGAGATCGTGCAGGTGGCCGAGGTGCCGCGCACGCTCACGGGCAAGAAGCAGGAGCTGCCCATCAAGAAGCTGCTGCTCGGCCAGCCGCTGGAGAAGGTGGTGAACCGCGACGCCATGGCCAATCCCGGCTGCCTTGGCTGGTACGAGGATTTCGCGCGCCGGCACCTGGCGCGCACCGCTGCCGTCGCCGGCGCCCCGGGGGCTTGAGTTGCGGGGCTAGCTGTGATGTCTCAATAGGTTGTTCATCCAGGCCCGACCTGGGAAGCTGTGGTTACCAGGCCCCAGCAACTCAGGACAGGACACCGGATGAACAGTCATAAGCATGCGCGATTGACCCGCGCAGGTCGAGCCCTTCTGGTCGACAGAGTGCTCCAGCAGAACTGGACGATGCGCCAAGCCAGCGAAGCCGCAGGCGTGAGCCTGCGCACCGGCTACAAGTGGATGGCCCGCTTTCGCAACGAAGGCCCCGATGGCTTGCTCGACCGCAGCTCCCGCCCGCACCGCAGCCCCCAGGCCTGCCCACCCGAGCAGGTCCAGCTGTTCGAACAGCAGCGCCGCCAGCGCTTG
>NZ_FNEY01000064.1 GCF_900100305.1 Paracidovorax citrulli
CCTTCGGTCTCCACCACCACCGTCGCGCTCTTGCCCAGCAGCGCCTTCGGGTCGATGCTTTTGTCCTCGCTCAGCAGGTCGATGTCGAGGCTGAAAACCTGGCTCAGTTCTTCTCGCCCCTGCAACTGCCGGAACTGCAGCTGCTCTCCCAGGGGCGTCTGTATGGTGACGCGGCGTGTCATGGTGCATGGCCGCGAGCCATGAGTGGCTGCACGGACGAGTCAAAAACGGCCGAAATCATAGGCCCGCGGACAATGGGTTGAATATCCGACAGATGGGTAAATTTGTTTACAAATGTAGGCAGATCACGCGGTGCCCGACACTCGCGCCTGGCTGCCGAGTCGCCGAGCAGCAAACTCAAATCGGCTCGACCAGGTACCGCTGCAGGGTCGCACCCATTGCCCTCGCAGCCTTCTGCCGGCTCATCCCCCTGGCAGAAAACTCCAGCACATAACGCACGAGCGCGAACCCGAGCATCTGGGAGGCGATGAGCGCAGCGCGCATGTCCGCCTCGGCAGCGGACGCCGCCAGCCTGCGTACGGCCGCGCGCAACTGCCGCTCGAAAATGTCCTGCACCCGGGCCCTGGCATCCGCATCAGGCCCTGCGCGACGACGATACCCGCGGGCTCGACGCCTGGGCCCTGCAACGCCGCAGGATCGCGCGCGGCGTGGTCCGCATGACCGATGCCATGACAGCATCGCCACGGTGTCCTCGCCGCTGGGGCGCATGGCCCGCGGTTCGCTGCTCGGCCTGATGGGCCAGGTTCCGCCCCTGCAGAGACAACTGGCGATGCGTCTGGCGGAGCTGGAACGTTAGCTTCCCTTGGGTGCGATCGAACCCAACCCGGCAAACACTTCCAGGCCACCGGACGCCCAGCCTGTGGGCTACAGCGTGGGCACCGTGCCGCCGTCGATCCGGTATTCGGCCCCTGCGATCGAAGCGGCCCGCGGAGAGGCCAGGAAGGCGATCAGATCGGCCACCTCATGCGGTGTGGCGGGCCGGCCCACGGGAATTCCTCCGAGCCAGTCCATCACGATTTTCTTGCCGCCCTCGTAGTCCGTTCCGGCGTCTGCAGCCATCCGCTCCGCAAACGCGACGGAAGCCTCGGTCTCGATCCAGCCCGGCGCAACGCTCAGCACGCGAACGCCCTTGGGCGTCACTTCTCTTGCCAGCGACTTGCTGTAGGTCGTGAGAGCCCCCTTGGCCGCGGCGTAGGCGGTCGTGGACTCCGGCAGGGGCAGCACGCGCTGGATGGAGCTGACGTGGATGACGACACCCGAACCTTGGGCCAGCATCGCTGGAAGCAACGCACGATCCAGCCGTACGGCAGGCATCAGGTTCAGGTTCATCTCGGCGAACCAGTGCTCATCGCTGATCGCGGCGAAACCGCCGCCGGGAGTCTTCGAGCCGCCGAGCACATTGACCAGGATGTCGATGCCGCCCCAATTCTGCAGGATGGTCCGGGCCAGGTGGCCCGTGCCCTCCGCCGTGGACAGGTCGGCGGCGACGTAAGTCACCCCCTCCACCGGCTGGGCGGGCACGGTTCGCGCGGATGTCGCGACCCGCGCGCCGGCCTCCGCAAGGGTTTTCACAACGGCGGCGCCAAGGCCCAGCGTGCCGCCGGTGACCACCGCCCGCAGGCCTTTCAGGTGAAGGTCGAAGCTCATGCCGTGATCTCCAGCGAGGCGATCAGCCCGCGTTCAAGCCGAAAGCGGTAGGACAGAGCGATCGGGCTGCCAGGAAAATCGCCGGTGACGTTGGCGCGCACGAGCTGGAAGCCGTCCTCTCGCTCGAGGGCGAACGGCACGCTCGTCGCACGGTACTTGGCCGATGCCTCGGCCATGAAGGACTTGATCGCGTCGATACCCGCGCAGGTGCGGCCATCATCCTTCATGACGGCTTGCGTCGTGAAGCAATGCGCCAGGGCTTCAGGGTTGTGCTCCGCCGCGAAGTACGCGGCAATGGGCTCCGGAAGAGTCAAGGTGTTCACAGTGGTGGCTCCGTGGGATCAGTGAAGACTCCAGGATGCGCGCAGCAGACAATTTAGTGAATGCCACAAAATCAGCACAGGCTGTGAAGAAAGGAATACACAATGCGCGGGTCCGACTATGCCGAGCTGAAGGCTTTCGTGGCCGTCGTGGAACGCCAGAGCTTCGCGCGAGCAGCAGAGCATCTGGGACTATCGCCTTCGGCACTCAGCCAGACCATCCGGCAGCTCGAAGGCCGCATCGGCGCCCGCCTTCTGAACCGCACGACACGCAGCGTCGCGCCATCGACAAGCGGCGAACAGCTGTACAGGCGCATAGCGCCGCTGTTGCGGGAGATGGCTGCCGCAGTCGCTGAAACCCGTGAGGCGACAGGCAAGGTGGGCGGCACCCTGCGCATCAACACGCTCGGGATCGCCGCAAGAACCGTCATCGCGCCCCGGCTTGCACGTTTCCATCAAGCGCACCCCGACGCGATTCTCGACATCGTGGTGGACGACGCGCTGGCGGACATCGTCGCAGGCCGATTCGACGCAGGCGTCCGCGTGGGCGGACAGCTCGAGAAAGACATGGTTGCCGTCCGCCTCACGCCGGACATGCCCATGGTGGCCGTGGCATCTCCCGACTACATCGCACGCCGGGGCACCCCGAAGTCACCTGCCGATCTGCATGGCCATGCATGCATCAACTGGCGGCTCCAGGAGGACGGGAGGCACTATCGCTGGGAGTTCAGGAAGCGAGCGCAACGCATCGAAGTGGCGGTGGACGGCCCCGTCGTCACCAACCATGCCGACATCGGCATTGCTGCCGCATTGAACGGACTCGGCATCGCCTACCACTTCGAGCGAGACGGCGTGGGCGAGTTTCTGGCCCAGGGACGGCTGGTCCAAGTCCTTGCGGACTGGTCGATTTCGCGCCCGGGGCTTTTTCTCTACTATCCGAGCAGGCGACATCGACCCGCCCTCCTCGGTGCGTTCATCGACTGTCTGCTGGACCGGGAACCATTCAGCCGGCTCTAGGTGTGATGTCTCAATAGGTTGTTCATCCAGGCCCGACCTGGGAAGCTGTGGTTACCAGGCCCCAGCAACTCAGGACAGGACAC
>NZ_FNEY01000053.1 GCF_900100305.1 Paracidovorax citrulli
GCTGGCACTCACGCCGATCTCACGCGCCAGCTCGTCGGGCGTGGCGCTGTGCGGTGGCAGCAACCTGCCCACCGCTCTGTCTTTGAATGCTTGTCCGTATCGTGCCAACTGGCTTCTCGCTCTTCGCCCCCGGGGTGAAACACACGGCAGCGGGCCGGCGCCTGAAGGCACCTGCAAGGCTGTGCATTTGTGGACGATGCGCTGCGCGCACCGGCCCGCTTGCCGTGGACAACGCTTCGCGTTGCCCACCACGCAGACCTTCGACCACAACTACACAGCCTCCTACTACCTTCATGAACTCCGAACACCGGAGTCCTATCGAGGCGACAACTATTCTGACGCGGGGGGAACCCTCGACGCCCCAGTACCCGCCCGCTGCCCCGGCCTTCAGCGAAGCCGGCCCCTACCACGCTCCCTATTACTACGGACAGCCCTATGCTCCACCCGGTGATTCGTTCTTTTCCGGATTCTCGGGAGAAGTGCGCCGCCACTACGAGCCCCCGACGCCCCAGTACCCTCCCGCCACCCCCGCATCCAGCGAGGCTTCCCTCTATTACGACCCCTACTACAACCCCTATCACGGGCAGCAATACGCTCCACCCGGCGATTCGTTCTTTTCTGGATTCTCGGCAGAAGTGCGGCGCCACCACGAACCCTCGACGCCACAGTATCCGCAGAACTCCACCTCCACATTCGGCGATCTTTCATCCCTGAACGAAGGCGCGTATTCGACCCGCGATTTCGATCTCAATATGCCGGCGGAAGTCACGCAGCCATGGCGGGGCGATGGTTATGACGACGTCGAGTCGGCGGTCAGCCCCGAACGGATCGACGTGGACGCCCTGCCTTCTCCGCAGAATTCCTCCGCACCGGCAGGCCAGGAATTGGCCCTGGCCGAAGAGGAGTGGCTGGGCGATGAGCACCTGATCACCTATGTCGGTACCATCGCGGACCGATTGCGGGGCCAGCCCGGCGCGGACTTGCTCAATTTCGCCGACCCGCTGCTGGTGACCCAGCTGATCCAGGGGGAAAGCGAGCAACGGAACAACGCCATGTACCACATCATCGGCCGGGGCGGGCCCATCGTTTTCCTGCCCGTGAATGCGCCGGACTCCCACTGGTCGCTGCTCGTCATCGACCAGCGTACCGGCAATGCATTCCACTACGACTCCCTGGTCTCTCCCGGGGACGCCAGGAACGCGGTCCACACACGCCAGTACCAGCTGGCCAGCAGGGCTGCGCGGGCCATGGGTATCACCGGGCCTGTCCAGGGCATGCCCATCGCCCGCCAGCGCGACGGCCATTCCTGCGGCGACCATGTGCTCCAGGCCACCGAACAGCTGGCCCAGAGCGTGATCGCCGGCACGTTCGGCCAGCCGGGCACCATGGACCTGAGCGATCTGCAGACGGACCGCGGCCTCATTGCCGACACGATCGCCAACGCCACCGCAGACCGTAATGCGGAGCCGCCCCCCGCCGCGTCCCGAACGCACGAAAGGCCAGCGAAGAAAAACAAGAAATGGTGGAAGTTCTAGCAACCGTTAAGCCGGCGCCTTGCCCAGGAAATCCGGCAACTCGGCCATCGAACCGATGACCGTGAAGGCCCCTGCCGCCCGCAAGGCTTCGGCGGCGTCGTGGCCCCAGGCCGCCGGGCTGTAGCCCACCACGGCAGCCCCGGCGGCCACGCCCGCGGTGACGCCCGTCACCGTGTCCTCGACGACGAGGCACCGGGCGGGCGCCACCCCCAACGCTGCGGCCGCGGCCAGGTACACGTCCGGCGCCGGCTTGGTGCGGGGCATCTCGTGCCCGCTGAACACGCGCCCCTGGAAGTGCGGCAGCAGTCCCACCTTCGAAAGCTGCAGCTCCACCTTGTGCCGGTCGGCGCCGGATGCGCAAGCGATGCGCCCCGACGTGCGGGCGTGCGCCGCCTCCACGGCCTGCCGCGCGCCCGCAATGGCCTCCAGCTCCGCAGCCAGCGCGGCATTGCGCCGCTCATAGAAAAGGGCCATCCACTCGTCCGTCAACGGACGGCCCGTCTCCGCCTCGATCCGGGCGGCTTCGCTGCGCACGGCCTTGCCGATGAAGATGCGCATGCACTCCTCGAGCGTGAGCGGCCATCCGGACTCCTCCAGCATGGCACGCAGCACGCGGTGGGTGATCGGCTCGCTGTCCACCAGCACGCCGTCGCAATCGAACAGCACGGCGCCGAACGAAGGAAACGTCCCGGGCCGGGTGGAAGGGGACAGCGACAGGGCGTCGGTGGGCATGGCAGAGATAGATCCGTTGAAAGTGCGCGCCAAAAAGCGAAGCCCGCCTGGAGCGCCGCAAAGCACAATCGAATCTACCGCATGCGGGCCTGGCGCCCGCAGGGCCGGTACCCGATGCGCCGCCACATAAAGAGGAACGGCAAGGCCGCGCGTGGCCCGGACACGATGAAGCGACCGGCACGGCCTGCCGTGAGAGCGCCGCAAAACGCGGACGCAAGGCATTGTCGGAAGAACAGGGACGCACCCCTACCCCACCGGAGGGATTTTTTTTACCCGGCAGCACATCCGCGGCCAGCGGCGGGGCCTCGGGACTTCTCGTCCAGCCAACGCGCCAGCACCGAGTGCAGCGCCTCCGGCGCGAGCGGCTTGCGAAAGACGAGATAGCCGTCCTCCTCGGCCTGCGCCAGCGGGGCGGCGTCGTATTCGCCGCTGACCAGCGCTCCGCGCGCGGAGGGAAACCGTACGAGCAGGGCGCGCAGCACGTCGAACCCGCTCTCACCTCCGCCCAGGCGCTGATCGCACAGCACCACGTCAGGCGCCGTGCCGGACTCCGCATGCGCCATGGCCTGCGTCGCCGTCGCAGCCGTCACGACACGCAGCCCCCAGGACTGGAGCAGCTCTGCCACCGCGCGCGCCACCTGCGGATCGTCCTCGACCAGCAGGCAACGGCCCGACAGCGAGCCCAGTCTCCGCTGCCACGGCGGGACCGGAACCACCGCCGGCCCCGGCGGAGCATCGGAGCTCCCCGGCCCATCCTTCGCCGCCTCCACCACCAGCCAGAAGCACGAACCGCGCCCCGGCCGGGATTCGAAACCGGACTCCGCATCGATCAACCGCGCCGACCGGGCCACCACCGACAGTCCCAGCCCGTGGCCCGCGACTTCCTGGGTCCAGCGGGCCTCGCTCCGGTAGAAGGGGGCGTAGATGCGGTGCCGGTCTTCCTGCGGCACGCCCGGGCCGGTGTCCCAGACCTCGATGCGCCAGACCCCGCGCCGCATCCGCGCACTGATCAGCACGCCTCCCACGCGCGTATAGCGCAGCGCGTTCTGCACCAGGTTGAAAACCATCTGCCGCAGCAGCGCCGCATCGGCACGCACGACGGCCGGCCGGCGCCGCGGCAGATAGACCTTCAGCCGCAGGCCGCGATGGCGCGCATCCGGGCCGAACACCGTGGACACGTCGTGCAGTACCTCCGCGAGAGGGACATCCTCCTGGACGACGGCATAGGCGCCGGACTCCAGCCGGGACAGGTCCAGCAGCGCGTTGAAAAGGAACGTCAGCGAGCGGGCGCAGTCCTGGATCCCCTCCAGCACCGGCACCAGGCCCGCGTCGGCATTGCGCTGCTGCGCCGACTCCACCAGCAACCCCATCGCATGCAGCGGCTGGCGCAGGTCATGGCTGGCCGTGGACAGGAAGCGGTTCTTCTCCTCCAGCGCGCGCTCGGCCTCCTCCTTCGCCGCAAGGTAGCGCTGGGCCAGCTGCAAGCGCTGGCGCTCCATCTCCACCTGCTGCACGACGAAGCGCCGCGAACCCCACGCATGCCGCAAGACCACCCCGCCATACAGCACCGTCAACGGCAGCATGGCCTGCCAGCGGTCCGGAAAGTACCAGGCCGAGGCCAGCAGAGTGGGCCCGTAGATCGCCGCGAAGAATGGAAAGAACACCCGGGGGTGCGGCGCCAGGAAGGTGGTTCCCACGGCCAGTACCGCGCAGATGACGAGGTAGGTCAGCAGCCGGAACTCCAGCGGCGCGCCGTGCGTGAGCACGATGGGCACGGCCCAGAACGCGCCGTCCAACGCGGCCATCGCCTGGAAGGTCCGCTCCCAGCGCGGCACCACCACCTGGTCGGGCAGTACCGCATCGCGGCGGAAACGCCGCAGCAGGAACAGGAGCAGGCAGACGAATACCAGGAAGCTCCCCCACCACGCCAGCATGTGGGCGGCAGGCGTCCCATGGCGCGCGTACAGCCAGGTCAACACACCGGGGATCACGAGGGCGGGAATTTCCGAAGTTCCTCCCCGCGATGCGAGCGAGTCCAGCAGCCGGCGCCGCACCGCCAGATCGAGTCCGGCACCGGATGCGTGGGCATCGTCGCCGTCCGCTCTGCGCCATGCGTCGGGATAGAGGCTGTCAGGAGCGATGGGCATCGGTTGGCATCGGCGGGCGGTATCAGCCGCGCGGAAACTCGCCATTCACATAGAACCAGCGCCCGCCCTCGCGCACGAAGCGGCTGCGCTCGTGCAGGCGATGCGCGCGTCCCCCGGCGTCGCGTTGGCGGGCCACGAACTCGACCTCGGCGTGGTCTTCGCCCAGGGGGCGGTGCTCCCGCACCTCCAGGCCGAGCCAGCGCACGCCCGGATCGAACTCCACCGAGGGAGGCCGGTGCTCCGCGGCCCAGGTGGCGAGCAGGTAACCCGCGTTCCCCCGCACGAAGGCCGTGTAGCGCGATCGCATCAGGCTTTCGGCATCGGGCGCGGGGCACGCATCCCAGTGGTCGATGTACCGTCCGCAGCATTCCGCATAGGACAGCGGCGCGCGCCGGCTGGAAAGCCGCCCGCAGGGACAGTCGGAAGAAGAGGGTGAGAAACGGGACACGGCCACCATCGGCATGGGAACGGGTCCGCATTCTTGCAGATGCGCCGCCGATGGCACACTCGCTGCCGGCGCGGTATGCATGCCGGGCCCCTTTTCCCCTGGAGATCGACAATGTGGGCTCTGAGCGTGCCTTGGTGGGAATTCATCCTGCGCGGCGTGGTGGTGTATGCATTCCTGCTGATATTCCTGCGCCTCACGGGCAAGCGCCAGACAGGGCAATTCGCGCCATTCGACCTCGTGCTGCTGCTGATCCTGTCGAACGCGGTGCAGAACTCCATGAACGCGGGCGACAACTCGCTGATCGGCGGGCTCATCTCGGCATCCACGCTCATCGTCTGCCACATGGTGCTCGCCAGGCTCACCTTCCGTTTTCCCCGGCTCGCCCATCTCGTGGACGGTCGCCCGCAGACCCTGGTGCAAGACGGCCGCGTGGATCGGCTCCTCATGCGCCGCGAGCTGCTGTCGGCGGAAGATCTCGCCGCCGCGCTGCGCGCCGGCGGCTGCCTGCACCTGCACGAGGTCGAACGCGCGACCATCGAGACCAACGGCCAGATCACCGTGGTGCTGCGCGAACGCGGCAGCGCCGGCGGCGGAGGCATTGCGGACCGGGGGTGAAGAAAGGCCGAGCCCTCCGGGCCGCTATGCTCCGGACCGCAACCCCACCATCGATCCATGCCCACGCGCCCGCCCGGGACATGTGCCGGCTTTCTCACACACCCCCACCATGAATCTCCTGCTTCTCAGCAATTCCAGCAGCGATGCCGGCTACCTCACCCATGCCCGGGGATGGATCGCCGACTGGGCCGCCGCGCAGGCCCGTCACGGCGACGCGGTATTCATGCCCTTCGCGGGCGTGTCGCGCGGCTGGGACGATTACGAGGCCCTGGTGGCCGGAGCGCTCGCGCCGCTCGGATTGGACGTGCGCTCGGCACACCGCGCAGCCGACCCGGTCGCCGCGGTAGCGCAGGCCCGCTTCATCGTGACCGGCGGCGGCAACACCTTCGCCCTGCTGGGCCAATTGCGGCGGCTCGGCCTGCTCGGCGCCATCGCTGCGCGTGTGCGCTCCGGCGAAGCCTCCTACCTGGGCTGGAGTGCCGGCTCCAACGTGGCCTGCCCGACCATACGCACCACCAATGACATGCCCATCACCGACCCGGGCGGCTTCGACGCCCTGGGCCTGGTGCCCTTCCAGATCAATGCACACTACACCGACGCGCACCCTCCGGGGCACCGCGGCGAAACCCGCGAAGAGCGCCTGCGCGAGTTCGGCCTGCTCAACCCTGGTGCGCACGTGGTGGGTCTTCCGGAAGGTACCGGGCTGCGCGTGCATGGCGGCGCAGCCACCGTGCTGGGAGATACGGCACCCGTGCGCCTGTTCCTGGGCGCCGCGCCGGCACGCCTCCAGGGCCCCGGCCCCTTGGAGCTGCCACGGGCCTGAAGCCCCGGTCCGGGCGAGCCGGTCTCAGGCCAGCGCGCGGGTGATGAGAATCTTCTGCACGTCGCTCGTGCCCTCGTAGATCTGGCACACGCGCACGTCGCGGTAGATGCGTTCTACCGGGAAGTCGTTGACCACGCCGTACCCTCCCAGCGTCTGTATGGCTGCGCTGCACACGCGCTCGGCCATCTCGCTCGCGAACAGCTTGGCCATGGCGGCCTCCTTCAGGCAGGGGCGCCCCGCGTCCCGCAGGGTCGCCGCATGCCAGATCAGCTGGCGAGCGGCCTCGAGCTGCGTGGCGCAATCGGCCAGCCGGAATCCCACGGCTTGGTGCTGGAAGATCGGCTGGCCGAAACTCTCGCGCTCCTTCGCATACTGCACGGCCACGTCGAAGGCGCTGCGCGCCATGCCCACGCTCTGCGCCGCGATGCCGATGCGCCCCCCTTCCAGAGCGCCCAGCGCGATCTTGTAGCCCTCGCCCTCTGCGCCGATCCGGTTCTCCACCGGGATGCGGCATCCCTCGAACATGATCTGCGCCGTATCGCTGCTGCGCTGGCCCAGCTTGTCCTCCAGCCGCGCCACGACGTAGCCGGGGGTGTCGGTGGGCACGAGGAATGCGCTCATGCCGCGCTTGCCGGCGGCACGGTCGGTCACCGCGATCACGATCGCCACCTGGCCATTCCTGCCGCTCGTGATGAACTGCTTCACGCCGTCGATGGCGTATTCGTCCCCATGCCGCACCGCCGTGGTACGCAGCGCCGAGGCATCCGAGCCGACGTGGGGCTCCGTCAGGCAGAAAGCCCCCAGCATCTCGCCGCGCGCCAGGGGCTCGAGCCACCGGCGCTTCTGCGCCTCGCTGCCGTAGCGCATCAGGATCGCATTGACCGGACAGTTGGTCACGCTGATCGCCGTGCTCGTGCCACCGTCGCCTGCCGCGATTTCCTCCAGAACCAGTGCCAGCGACAGGTAGTCCAGCCCTGCGCCGCCGTACTCCTCCGGCACGCAAATGCCATACGCCCCCAGCGCGGCGAGGCCGCGGTGCGCATCGCGGGGAAACAGGTGCTCCTTGTCCCAGCGGGCCGCATGCGGCCACAGCTCCGTCTGCGCGAATTCGCGCACCGCGTCGCGGATCATCTCCTGGTCCTGGGTCAGCAACATGCTTTTGTCTCCGTCATTGATCGAAAGTGGGAAAAGGCTGCGCAAAAAAGGAGCGGTGCACCGTCTTCAGGAGGCCGGGTTCCGGAGCACCGGGCGCAGGCTCCGGCGCAGGCGCTCGGCCAGGCGGCGGCCATGGCGTATGCAGGGCTTTTCAACGCCATGCCACGAAAAGGCGGCCATGGCGAAAGTCAGCACCAGCGAGAGCGCGAGGCAGACCGGCAAACCCCACCCGCGGCGCAGGCATACCTCCGTGAGCGCCTGCTGTATCGGGAAAGCGTAGATATAGACGCCATAGGAGAAATCCTCCCGAGGAAAACCGCCCCACCGGCCGCGGCGTACCCCGGCGTACGCCGCCCAGAAGATGCCGCACGCCACCATCATCCAGACCCCGGATTGCACTCCCCAGTCCGCCGTGGCGGCGGTCGCGGTCCAGGCCCCGCAGGCAGCCACGATCCACATCCACGGATGGCTGCGCACCCGGTAAGCCGCGCAGGTACAGCCCAGGAGGAACAGCACGCCGAGCGCTGCAACCTCGGCAGCGCCGAACAGCTCGGACAGCCACGCCGGTACCGAGAAGCCCCATCCCGCCACCCGGGCCAGGAACCACCATGCCGCCATCGACAAGGCCGCCGCCGGAAAAATCCAGCGCCGCTGCAGGCCCCCTGCCGCGCCGGCCACCGACAGCAGCAGATACATCAGCAGCTCATAGCGGATCGACCAGAGCGATCCGTTCACGGCCCTGGCGAAGGGATTGGACTCGAACACGCCCGGCAGCACCTGCACCGTCGCGATCCCCGCCGCATTGTTGAAGAAATTGAGCCACGTGCCTGGATGCGTCCAATACTCCGCTGTCGGCAATCGCGTCATGGCCCAACCCACCACGAACACGGAAAACGCGCTCGCGACGACCAACCCAGGAAAGATGCGTGCCACGCGCTTCACCCAGAAAACGCCCAGCGCGGGCTCACGCTCCCAGCTTTGGAAGACCAGGTAGCCGCTGATGAAGAAAAAGCAATAGACGGCCAGCGAACCCAGGCTGTGGCCGGGAAACGGAACCGGCAGCGTCAACCGGTAGAGGAACTCGCCATGCGACAGCAGCACGGCGACGGCAGCCGCCAGCCGGAGCAGATTGAAGCGATTGTCCCCATGGGACACCGGCACGCTCACACGGCCACCCCGACCATCCCTGCGCGGGCGGCGTTCACCATTGCGCCGCCCTTCTTCCATCGTGGTGCAGCAACCGCCCCCGGTCATTCGGGGTGACCCCCTCCAGCACGGCCCGCATGCGCTCCACGCTCTCCGTCACCTCCAGCGCGCCTCCCGCCCCACCCATGTCCGTCCGCACCCAGCCCGGATCCAGCGTGACGAGCGTCGCCCAGGGATAGTCGTGCTGCGCGGCCGCCACGGCCATGTTCAGCGCGGCCTTGCTCGTGCGGTACAGCCACGACCCGCTGTTGGGCACACCACCGATCAGCGACATCGAGGACGAGAGGAACGCGAACACGCCACGGGCCTCCGCCACCAGGGGCGCCACCTGTGGCAGCGCCTGCATCGCGCCGAGCACGTTGGTATGCATCACCGCATCGAAATCCTCCTGCGTCGGCGGCGTGAGTGCTCCAGGGCGGCGGATCACGCCGGCGACATACAGCGCCAGGCCGATCTTCTCGCCGTCGAGCTGCCAGGCCAGGCCGCTCACGCTGGCCGGCCGGGCCACGTCCACCGTCAGCACTTCGGCTCCCAGCGCACTCACGCGTGCGCGCCCGGCCTCGTCGCGCACCGTCGCGATCACGCGCCGCCCCGCCTCGCGGTACTGGCGCACGAACTCCAGGCCGATGCCCCGGGAAGCCCCGATGACCAGCACCGGATGGCTGGAGCGCTCCTCCGACACGGCAGCGCTCACACCAGTTCGATCGCCATGGCCGTGCCTTCGCCACCGCCGATGCACAGCGTGGCCAGCCCGCGCCGCTTGCCACGGGCCTTCAAGGCATGGATCAGGGTCACGATGATGCGGGCCCCACTCGCTCCGATCGGGTGCCCCAGCGCGCAGGCTCCGCCGTTCACGTTCACGATGTCATGCGCCACGTCCAGCTCCTTCATGAGCGCCATGGGCACCACCGCGAAGGCTTCGTTCACCTCCCAGAGGTCCACGTCCTGCACGCTCCAGCCGGCCTTGGCCAGCGCCTTCTGCGTGGCACCCACGGGCGCGGTGGTGAACCAATTGGGCTCCTGCGCATGCATGGCATGGCCCGCGACGCGCGCGATCGGCACGGCGCCGAGACGGCGGGCCGTGGACTCGCGCACCATCACCAGCGCCGCGGCGCCGTCGTTGATGCTCGAACTCGATGCCGCCGTGATGGTCCCGTCCTTCTTGAACGCCGGCTTGAGCGCGGGAATCTTGTCCAGCCGCACCTTGCCCGGTCCCTCGTCCACCGACACCACCGTCTCGCCGGCACGCGTCTTCACGGTCACCGGTGCGATCTCGGCCGCAAACGCCCCGGATTCGGTCGCCGCCTTCGCCCGCTGCACGCTCGCCACGGCGAATGCATCCTGCTGCTCGCGCGTGAACCCGTACTTCGCCGCGCAATCCTCGCCGAACGTACCCATCGAGCGTCCGGGCTCGTAGGCGTCCTCCAGCCCGTCGAGCATCATGTGGTCGAAGATGCGGTCGTGGCCCAGCCGGTAGCCGCCGCGGCCCTTCTGCAGCAGATAGGGCGCATTCGTCATGCTCTCCATCCCGCCGGCCACGATCACTTCGTGCGTCCCTGCGAGGAGCATGTCGTGCGCGAACATCGCGGCCTTCATGCCCGAACCGCACATCTTGCTCAACGTGACGGCTCCGGCGCTCTTGGGCAGCCCGCCCTTGAACCCGGCCTGTCGGGCCGGCGCCTGCCCCTGCCCCGCCATCAGGCAATTGCCGAACAGCACCTCGCCGACGCTCTCCGGCGCGATGCCTGCGCGCTCCACGGCCGCACGGATCGCCACGCCTCCCAGGTCATGGGCAGCCAGGCCCGAGAAATCGCCCTGGAAAGTCCCCATGGGCGTACGTGCGGCACCGATGATGACGATGGGATCTTGCTGCATTCGGAGTCTCCTGTGAAATTGCTGGGTACGGGTCAGTGAAGAACAGCGCAGGGGGCAGGCCCGCCGCCGCGCGGCATGGGAGTCAGGCCGGCGAACCGGTGCCGGCGCCGAAGCGCCGCTCAGGGTCGTAGGGAAATACGTCGTACATGTGCCCGGCCTGTATGCGCTCCTTGTGCGATTGCCAGAAGACCGGATCGAGCAGGTCCGCATGGTGGCGCATGAACACCTCCCGCACGGCATCGTTGCCCAGCAGGAAAGGCCCGAAAGTCTCCGGGAACACGTCGCGCGGCCCCACGGCCCACCAGACCTCGCCCGAAAGCTCGTCCTCTTCGTTGCGCGGGGCTGGCACCCTCCGGAAATGGCAATCGGTGAGGTATTCGATCTCGTCGTAGTCGTAGAAAACGACCTTGCCGTTGCGGGTGACGCCGAAGTTCTTCCACAGCATGTCGCCGGGAAAGATGTTGGCCGCCACCAGATCCTTGATCGCATTGCCGTACTCGACCACGCTGCGCTCCATCTGCTGCCGTGCGCGCGCATCGTGCGGACCCGCATCGAACGCCTCCTGCAGGTAGATGTTGAGTGGAATCATCCGCCGCTCGATATACACGTGCTTGAGGATCACCTCGACATTCCCGTCGCCGTCGCGGTCGCTGATCTCCAGCTGGCTGGGTGCGAATTTCTCTATCTCGGCGATCAGATCGTCCTCGAAGCGCTCGCGCGGGAAGGCCACCTCGCTGTACTCCAGCGTGTCCGCCATCCGGCCCACCCGGTCGTGCTGCTTCACCAGCAGGTACTTGCCCTTGATCTGCTCCCGCGTGGTGTCCTTCTGGGGCGGGTAGTAATCCTTGATGACCTTGAACACGAACGGGAACGACGGCAGGTCGAACACCAGCATCACCATCCCCTTGATCCCCGGCGCGATGCGGAAGCGATCGCTCGAGTAGCGCAGGTGGTGCAGGAAATCCCGGTAGAAAAGCGTCTTGCCCTGCTTGGCAAGCCCCAGGGCGTTGTAGAGCTCCGCCCGCGGCTTGCGGGGCATCAGGCTGCGCAGAAACTGCACGTACGCGCTCGGAATCTCCATGTCCACCATGAAATAGGCCCGGGCGAAGCTGAACAGCATCTGCAGGTCGTCCTCGCCGAACAGCGCCGCATCGATCACGTAGCGGCCATCGGTACCGTGCAGGATGGGCAGCGCGAAAGCCAGTTCCTGGAACCCGTTGATCACCTTGCCCACCAGGTAAGCGCCCTTGTTGCGATAGAACAGGCTGGACAGCACCTGGATCTGGAAATTCGCACGCCACTTCGCCGGCCCGAGCCGCGGCCGCATCACCTCCGCCACACGCCCGGCATCGCGCGCAAGATCCTCGAACTCGCCCTGCAGCTGGAAGTTGTCCACGACACGCACCAGCGTCTCCTGCAACGACTCGGGCGTGGGGTAGTAGGCCCGGTAGGTCGGCCGCGCCCCGGGCTCGTCGTTTTCCAGGTACTCCGTGCTGATGGCCGGCCGCACGAAGATGAAATCATTGTGGAAGTGCGTGCGGTGCAGGATCTTGGTCGTGACCGAATTGAAGAACGTCTCGGCCAGTTCGGGCTGCCGGTGCCCCACCAGCAGGCCGATGTAATGCAGCTTCACCTGGTGCCACACGTCCATCGGCTGCGCCCCCGCGGAAAATTCCTTTTCGAGCCTGCGCACGCACTCCTTCACGCGCAGGTCGTAGAACTCGATGCGCTCGCGCTGCGCGCGCTGCTGGCCTGACCAGTCGGACGTCTCGAAGCGGTGCTTCGCACGCGCCGACTCGGCACGGAACAGCCTGTAGTGGCGATCGAAGCCGTCCATCATCGCCTGCGCGATGCCGTAGGCGGCAGGAGAATCGAGACGCCGTGGGAACATGGCTGCTTGCTCCATCGACACGTTGCCGGAAAGTGGTGGCGACCTACCCCCGCAGGCGGTTGGCCACGCCCTGGATCGCCGCCTTGTACACGGAATCCAGTCCCTGGATGCCCGACACCGTCATGTGGAGGTTGTTGATCAGCCCATCCTTGAGGCCATAGCACCAGCCGTGCAGCGTCACCTTCTGCCCCCGGCCCCAGGCATCGGCCATCACGGTCGTCTGCGCCACGTTCACCACCTGCTCGATGGCATTGAGTTCGCACAGCACGTCGAGCTGCAGGTCCGTCGGCGTGGCGGCAATCAGCTCCTTGTGGCGGTCTCGGACATCCTTCACATGGCGGATCCAGTTGTCGGCCAGTCCCACGCGAACGCCCTCCAGCGCCGCGCGAACGCCACCACAGCCGTAGTGGCCCACGACCATCAGGTGCTCCACCTGCAACTGGTCCACCGCGTACTGGATGGTCGAGAGGCAGTTCAGGTCCGTGGGCACGACCACATTCGCCACGTTCCGGTGCACGAACACCTCGCCCGGCTCCAGCCCCGTGATCTGGTTGGCCGGCACCCGGCTGTCCGAGCAGCCCACCCACATGTACCGGGGCTTCTGCTGCGCCATCAGCTCCGTGAAAAAGCCAGGACGCTCCCGCTCCATCCGCGCGGCCCATGCGCGGTTGTGGACGAACAATTCATCGATACTGGGAGCGGTCATCAGGCTTCTTTCTGGAGCGTTGTACAAAGTCAGGTGGTCTCGGCGAACAGTTCCCGACCGATCAGCATGCGGCGGATCTCGCTGGTGCCGGCGCCGATCTCGTAGAGTTTCGCATCCCGCCACAGACGGCCGAGCGGATACTCGTTGATGTATCCGTTGCCGCCGAAGATCTGGATGCCCTCGCCGGCCATCCACGTCGCCTTCTCGGCACACCACAGGATGACAGAGGCGCAGTCCTTGCGCACCTGCCGGACGTGTTCCGTGCCGAGCATGTCCAGATTCTTCGCCACGGTGTATGCGAAGGAACGCCCCGCCTGGAGCACCGTGTACATGTCCGCCACCTTGCCCTGGATGAGCTGGAACTCGCCGATGCTCTGGCCGAACTGCCTGCGGTCGTGAATGTAGGGCACCACGTTGTCCATCACCGCCTGCATGATGCCCAACGGACCGCCCGTCAGCACCGCGCGTTCGTAGTCCAGCCCGCTCATGAGCACCTTCGCCCCGCCGTTCACCTGGCCAAGCACCTGGGAGGCAGGCACCTCCACATTCTCGAACACCAGTTCCCCGGTGTGGCTACCCCGCATGCCCAGCTTGTCGAGCTTCTGCGCAATGCTGAAGCCCTTCATGCCTTTCTCGATCAGGAAGGCGGTGACGCCGCGCGCACCAAGTTCCGGCTCGGTCTTGGCATAGACCACCAGCGTATCGGCGTCAGGGCCGTTCGTGATCCACATCTTGTTGCCGTTGAGCAGGTAATAGCCACCCTTGTCTTCGGCCCGGAGCTTCATGCTGATGACATCCGAACCCGCACCGGGCTCGCTCATGGCCAGGGCTCCGACATGCTCGCCGGACACCAGCTTTGGCAGATACTTTCGCTTTTGCTCCTCCGAGCCGTTGCGGTGGATCTGGTTCACGCACAGATTGCTGTGCGCACCGTAGGACAACCCGACCGACGCGCTGGCGCGGGAAATCTCCTCCATCGCCACCATATGGGCAAGGTAGCCCATCTGCGCACCGCCGTAGGCTTCGGAAACCGTGATGCCCAGCACTCCCAGCTCGCCCATCTTGCGCCAGAGATCCATCGGAAACTGATCTTCCCGATCGATCTCCCCGGCGCGGGGCGCGATCTCGGCCTGTGCGAACTCCCGCACGGCGTCGCGCAGCGCGTCGATGTCTTCACCCAATTGAAAGTTCAGTCCGGGCAACGAGGAAATGCTCATAGGGGTTGTCTCCTTGAAGGGGTGGCAAGACTGCCTTCGGCGTGTCTACACGGCCTAGGTGTGATGTCTCAATAGGTTGTTCATCCAGGCCCGACCTGGGAAGCTGTGGTTACCAGGCCCCAGCAACTCAGGACAGGACACCGGATGAACAGTCATAAGCATGCGCGATTGACCCGCGCAGGTCGAGCCCTTCTGGTCGACAGAGTGCTCCAGCAGAACTGGACGATGCGCCAAGCCAGCGAAGCCGCAGGCGTGAGCCTGCGCACCGGCTACAAGTGGATGGCCCGCTTTCGCAACGAAGGCCCCGATGGCTTGCTCGACCGCAGCTCCCGCCCGCACCGCAGCCCCCAGGCCTGCCCACCCGAGCAGGTCCAGCTGTTCGAACAGCAGCGCCGCCAGCGC
>NZ_FNEY01000017.1 GCF_900100305.1 Paracidovorax citrulli
CTGCTGTTCGAACAGCTGGACCTGCTCGGGTGGGCAGGCCTGGGGGCTGCGGTGCGGGCGGGAGCTGCGGTCGAGCAAGCCATCGGGGCCTTCGTTGCGAAAGCGGGCCATCCACTTGTAGCCGGTGCGCAGGCTCACGCCTGCGGCTTCGCTGGCTTGGCGCATCGTCCAGTTCTGCTGGAGCACTCTGTCGACCAGAAGGGCTCGACCTGCGCGGGTCAATCGCGCATGCTTATGACTGTTCATCCGGTGTCCTGTCCTGAGTTGCTGGGGCCTGGTAACCACAGCTTCCCAGGTCGGGCCTGGATGAACAACCTATTGAGACATCACACCTAGGCCTCCTGCCCGGCCCGCGGCGCCGGGTCAGGCCGGGCCGATGCTGATGGCCGGCGCGTGGGCGATGGCCTGCATGCCCGGATGCAGGGCCGTCGCGTCCTGCGGACGGACCACCCGGTCGATCTCCTTGCCGTCGCGCAGGAAAACCAGGGTGGGCCAGAGCTTCACGCCGAAGCTGCGGCCGAGCGGGCGGCCCGGGCCGTCCTCGACCTTGATGTGCTGTACGTGGTCGTGGTCCTTCAGGGCGGCTTCGATCAGCGGCTGCGCGCGCTGGCAGTAGCCGCACCAGGGCGTGCCGAACTCCAGGACGGCCGCGCCCTGCAGGCGGTCGATGTCCTCCCGTGCAGGGGCTTCGGCGAGGTGCTGGGCGGTATAGGGCATGGGCTTTCCGGTCGGTGGGGGATGGTTGCAAGGGTACGCCCGGCCAGGGCATTCCCGTGTCAGAGCATGCCGTCAAACAACAGCACGTCCACCGGCTCGCCCACGGCGACGGGGCCACGGGCGTGCGGCAGCAGGATGAGCCCGTGGGCCTGCACCATGGAGCTCAGCAGTCCGGAGCCCTGTGGCCCGGTGGTGCGCACGCGCAGGGCGCCGTCCGCATCCTGGAAGACGATGCCGCGCTGGTATTCGGTACGTCCGGGGCGCTTGTGCAGCGGTTCGGCCGCGAGGGCGCGCAACGCGGGCGGTGCCATGGGCTCGCAGCCCATCATCCGCCACAGCGCCGGCCGCACGAAGACGAGAAAAGCCACCATCGCCGCCACGGGATTGCCGGGCAGCGCGAACAGCACGGCGGCTCCGTCCGCTCCGGCTTCGCTGCTGGCGGCCCCCTCCGGGCGCGGGATGCGGCCCGCGGCCATCGGGCGGCCCGGCCGCATGGCGATGCGCCAGAACTCCACCTGGCCGAGGTGGTCGAGCAGCGTGCGCGTGTGGTCGGCGACACCCGTGCTGACGCCGCCGCTGGTGACGATGGCGTCGGCACGCGCCGCCGCCGCGCGCAGCGTGGATTCCAGGGCCTGCGGCTCGTCCGGGACGGCGCCCAGGTCGATGGGCTCCACGCCCATGCGTGCCAGCAGCCCGAACAGGGTGTAGCGGTTGCTGTCGTACACGGCCCCCTCGCGCCAGGGCGTTCCCAGGCTGAGGATCTCGTCCCCCGTGGAGAAGAACGCCACCCGCAGGCGGCGGACGACGGGCACCGTGGCCTGCCCGAGGCTCGCCAGCAGCCCGAGCGCGGCCGGCGCGAGCCGGGTTCCCCTGGCGAGGGCGGTCCGGCCGCGTGCAAGGTCCTCGCCCGCGCACCGGCGGTGGTCGCCCCGGCGGACCGCGCCCGGGGGGATGGTGATGTGCTCCATCCCGCCCGCGGGGGACGCGGTGAGGGCGGCTTCCTGGGGAATCACGGTGTCCGCTCCGTGCGGCATCACCGCGCCGGTCATGATGCGCAGGCACTGGCCCGGCCCGAGGCACCCCTGCCAGCGGTGGCCGGCGAGCACGGTGCCGGCCACCTGCAGGGTCAGCGGCTGCCCGTCCACCAGGGCCGCGCCGTCGAAAGCGAAGCCGTCCATGGCGGAGTTGTCGTGCGGCGGTACGTCCATGGGCGAGACGACATCCTCGGCCAGAATGCGGTCGAGCGCGGCGAAGATGCCCACCTGTTCGATGCCGCGCACCGGTTCGGCGAGTGCGGCGAGCCGCTCATGCACGGCGTCCACGGGCAGGTCGTGCGCCACGGTGGCTGCGGGGGCCGTGGCGGGCGGCGTCGATGGGGGCGGCGGGTGGCCTGGGCGAAAGGTCATGGGGCTCATGTGGCTCGGGGCAGCATGCGGTACATGTGAAGCTTGTCGTAAGGGATGCCGGCCACCCGGATGGCGCCCGGCAGCAGGCCCCAGGGGCGGAAGCCCTCGCTCTCGTAGAGCCCCACGGCGTTCCCGTTGACGGCGGTCACCGACAGTTCCAGCAGTTCGAGCCCGTCCATCTGCAGGGCGTAGTCGATGCAGGCGCGCAGCAGTTGCCGGCCGATGCCGCGCCGCTGGGCGTGCGTGGCGACCATCATGGCGATCACATGGGCGCAGTGGCGCTGCTGCAGGCGCTCCTGTCGCTCGCAACCCACGCTGCCCAGCAGTTCGCCGGAATCTGCATCGAATGCACCGAGAAAGAAGAGGCCCGAGCCTGGCGTGCCGAAGCTTGCCGCATAGGATTCGGCCGGCCTGGCGACCGCGCTGGCGTAGTCCGATGTGAAGGCCTCCGGCGCGGCGAGCAGGGCCGCATCCCGCAACGCCTTGTAGGCGGCCGCATGGGAGGCGTCCAGCAGGCCGATGCGCACGGCCGGCATCCCTGGTGGTCCGGAGGGGCCGCCGGACACGGAAGGGGCGGGGGCGGTCGGGTTCATACAGTGTCGGTTTCCAGGCGGTGCAGCTCGTCCAGGGTGTTGGCATTGCGGAAGGCGTGCGGGTCGTCTCCCGGCCGGTCGAAAGCGGCCGTGGCCAGGGCATGTCGGCCCATCCAGTCCAGCACCTTGCGCCCGCCCCCGTCCAGATAGCGCCGCAGGTCGTCCTGCAGGCCCGCGCGCAGCAGGCAGGCCACCGGGTGCCGGCGCAGCGGTGCCGGCCCGGGGGCGGGAAGGCCGGCCGGCACGGCTTCGGGGGCGGCCGCGATGGCGATGTCCGCGCCGGCCGCCATGGCGGCCTCGGCCAGCCGGGCGCCGAGGTCGGGCGGGAAGCGGGGCGTATCGCAGGGCACGGCCAGCAGCCAGGGTGTGCCGCACCATTGCAGGCCCGCCAGGATGCCGGCCAGCGGGCCGGGATGGCCGGGCAGGGCGTCACCCAGCACGGGAACGCCGAGCGCAGCGTAACGGTCCAGGTGGCGGTTGGCGCTGACCGAGAGCTTGCCCGGTGCGGCCTGCGGACGCAGCCGCTCCAGCGCGACCGCGGCGAGCGGCCGGCCCCGGAAGGGCTGCAGCCCCTTGTCCAGCCCGCCCATGCGCGAGCCCTGGCCGCCGGCCAGGACCATGCCGGCGATGTCCGCGCGGCCGATCACCATGGCCCCCCGCGCCTCATCCGCCGATGTAGCTCATCTCGACGCGCCGCGCGGCCGGCGCGCCGGTGGCCGGCGGCAGGCTGCCCCGCAGTTCGGAATAGCGGTCGGTGCGGCCCTGCCAGATGCCGGCGATGGCCGCGGCCAGATCGGGGTCGGCGGCCCCGCCGCGCAGCAGCGCGCGCAGGTCCCAGCCCTGCGTGGCGAAGAGGCACAGGTAGAGCCGGCCTTCCATCGACAGCCGGGCGCGGTTGCAATCGCCGCAGAACGCGCGGGTGACGCTGCTGATCGTTCCCACTTCTCCCAGGGCGGGGTCGTGCCGGCCCTGTGCGTCGGCATAACCCCAGCGCTCGGCGGTTTCTCCGGGGGCCGCGGGAGGCAGCTGCACCAGGGGCAGTTCCTGCCGGAGCCGGTCGATCACCTGCGCCGACGGTAGCACCTCGTCCATGCGCCACCCGTTCGTGGCGCCCACGTCCATGTATTCGATGAAGCGCAGCGTGATGCCGGTGCCCCGGAAATGGCGGGCCATGGGCACGATCTCGTGGTCGTTGGTGCCGCGCTTGACCACCATGTTGACCTTGATGCGCTCGAACCCGGCCGCCTGGGCGGCCTCGATGCCAGAGAGCACCTCCGCCACGGGAAAGTCCACGTCGTTCATGCGGCGGAAGACGCTGTCCTGCAGGCTGTCCAGGCTGACGGTGAGCCGCGCCAGCCCCGCGTCGCGCAGGGCCCGGGCCTTGCGGGCGAGCAGCGAGCCGTTGGTGGTCAGCGTCAGGTCGGGCACGCGGCCCTCGGCGGTGCGCAGCCCGGCGAGCTGCTCCACCAGGTTCTCCAGGTGCCGCCGCAGCAGCGGTTCCCCGCCCGTGAGCCGGATCTTGCGCACGCCATGGGCCAGGAAGACCCGCGCCAGGCGCGTGATCTCCTCGAAGCTGAGCAGGTCGCCGTGGGAGAGGTAGGGATAGTCCTTGCCGAAGACTTCCTTGGGCATGCAGTAGCTGCAGCGGAAGTTGCAGCGGTCGGTGACGCTGATGCGCAGGTCGCGCAAGGGCCGGCCCAGCGCATCGGCGAGCCATCCTGCAGGCCCTGCGAAAGGGCCTTCGGGCATGCGGGGCCGCAGCGCGGCGATGCGCTGGTCCACGAGCGGAATCACACGTTCGGCCATGGCTGGATTCTGCCGCATGGCCGCAGTAGGGGTATGGGCGGACGGCGGAATATTGATGCCCGTCAATTTCCCCGGCTTCCGTGGAGCCTCCTGCCGGCCCGAACCTTCGGTGCGAAAGGCCCTGGCGGCGGCACCTTCGCCTGACCGGGTCAGACGCAGCGGGCCCCGTCCACCTCGATGCAGGCGCCGCTCACGAAGGCGGCCTCGTCGCTCGCCAGGTAGAGCGCCGCGTTCGCCACGTCCAGTGCGGTGGAAAAGCGGCCGAGCGGGATCGTGGCCAGGAACTTCGCCCGCCGGGCATCGTCGAGCTCTCCGCCCGCGAACTCCGCCGCCAGGCCGGTATCCGGGTTGAACACCGGGTTGATGCAGTTCACCCGGATGTTGTCCGGGCCGAGCTCGGCCGCCATGGACTTGCTGGTCACGATCACCGCGCCCTTCGATCCGTTGTACCAGGTCAGCCCCGGCCGCGGCCGCAGCCCGGCGGTGGATGCGATGTTGATGATGCAGCCGCCGCGCCGCCGCGGGTTGCCGCGCATCGCGGGCACCGCGTGCAGCGCCGACAGGTAGATGCTTTTGACGTTGACCGCGTACACGCGGTCGAATTCTTCCTCGGTCACTTCGAGCATGGGGCGGTTGCGGTGGGTCCAGCCGGCGTTGTTGACCATCACGTCGAGCGATCCGTGGCGGGACACCGCCTCGGCCACCAGGGCCCGTACTTCGTCCGACCGCGTGACGTCCGCCGCGAAGGCGTGGGCGGTGCCCCCGTCGCCGCTGATGGCGGCCGCCACGCGTTCGGCGGCGTCGGGCCGGATGTCGTTCACGATGAGGAGGGCGCCTTCGGCCGCCAGCCGCCGTGCGATGCCTTCGCCGATGCCGCCGCCGGCGCCGGTGACGATGGTGGATTTGCCCTGGACGCGCATGGGTGATGTCCTGTGATGCCGCAACGGGGGGGCCGGCCGGTGGCGCCCGGCGAGCGCGTGGTGGCCGGTGAAGAGGTGTGTGGCAGTGTAAGGCGCCAGGCCGCCCTGCCTGCGGCTGACGTCAGCACTTGAGCCAGTAGAACTCCCGGCGCGCGCGGTGGAGCTCCGCGTCGGCCGCAGCCCGGGCTTCTCCCGTGGCGTGGGCGGCGCGCTGCTCCAGGGACGGCAATCGGCCGTCCAGCATACGGCACTGCTGCTTGTCGTCGGGCGAGAGCTGGAGGCGGCGACGCTCGACGTTCATCCGCTCGTGCGACAGGCCCGTGAGCGGGCGCAGGGCATCGTCCACGAGCTTGCGGTACTCGTCGCGCTGAACGTCCGCCCCCTTGCGGCTCACCCCGGACATCTTGTCCATGCCCTGCGTCGGCGTGGCATCGATCACCTTGCCGCCCAGGCAGGGCTCGTGGGAATAGCCGACCTTCCCACCCTGTTCGCAGCGGTAGACGGCCTGCTGCGCGGTGGCGCCCAGGGACGCCAGACCGAGCAGGGCCGCCGTGGCAAGGCAGGCCGCCCGACGGTTCGGCTTTTGTGAATCGTTCATGGTGCCCTCCCGGCCTTGTCGTTTTCTCGGTGTGGGATGCATGGTAGTGGTTCTGCACCCTTTCTTTTTTAAGTCTTGCGAGTCCCGACATGCCAGCCGGATGTTGGCGGGGCAGGGAAGGACCATGTCCTACTTGACATGGTTGAGAATAAAAATAATTATCATTTGATTTCATCGATTCTTTTTCATTCGACCCAGCCAGAAGGTGACCCCCATGCCGCACACGCTGCCCGCCTTGCCTTACGCCTACGATGCCCTGGAGCCGCACATCGATGCGCGCACCATGGAGATCCACCACACCAAGCACCACCAGACCTACGTCAACAATCTGAACGCCGCGCTGGAAGGCACGCCGCATGCCGACACCCCGGTGGATCAACTCGTCGCGGGCCTTCGGTCCTTGCCGGAATCACTGCAGACGGCCGTGCGCAACAACGGCGGAGGCCATGCCAACCACAGCCTGTTCTGGACCGTCATGGCTCCCGAAGGGCAGGGCGGCGGCGGACAGCCGGGCGGTGCGCTCGGCGAGGCGATCGACCGGGACCTGGGCGGTTTCGATGCGTTCAAGGAGGCTTTCACCAAGGCGGCGCTCACCCGCTTCGGCAGCGGCTGGGCCTGGCTGGTGGTCGATGGTGCCGGCCGGCTCGCGGTCGAGAGCAGCGGCAACCAGGACAGCCCGCTCATGGCCGGGCTGCTGTCCGGGCACACGCCGATCCTCGGACTCGATGTGTGGGAGCACGCCTACTACCTTCAGTACCAGAACCGGCGCCCTGAATACATCGCCGCGTTCTATCGTGTGATCCGTTGGGACGAGGTGGCGCGCCGGTACGCGAAGGCCCGCGGCTGACTCCGCCGACGTCCCCGCCCGTCCCCGAACGCCCGGGATCTTCATCGTGGAAAACCCGCCGGAGCCTCCGTCCATGCCCGCCCAGAACACGCTTTCACTGCGCCGCCCCATCTGGGGCCCCCGCCGCTGGCTGGGCCTGGCCATCGCCGTGGCGGGCGCCGTGGTGCTGGCGCTGCAGTTCACGCAGTTCCTCCAGGCGAATCCGCGCGTGGCCCAGGCCTGGCAGGGCGGCCTCGTCGCGGCGCTGGCGACGGCGCTGGGCACGCTGCCCGTGGTGTTCTCGCAGCGCCTGTCGGAACGCGTGCAGGACACGCTCTTCGGCTTCGGGGCCGGCGTGATGCTGGCGGCCAGTTCCTTCTCGCTCATCATCCCGGGCCTGGAGGCCGCGAAAACCAACGGCGCCGGGTCATGGGCGGCCGGGGGCATCGTCGGCGCGTCCATCCTGCTGGGAGGGCTGGCGCTGCTCGCCATGGAGCGCGTGCTGCCGCACGAGCATTTCATCAAGGGGGTGGAGGGCGGCCCCTCGCCGCGCACGCTGCGGCGCACCTGGCTGTTCGTCTTCGCGATCGCGTTGCACAACCTGCCCGAGGGGCTGGCGATCGGCGTGGCCTACGGCGGCGCCAGCCCGCTGCAGGCCGGCACGCTCACGGCCGGCATCGCCATCCAGGACGTGCCCGAGGGCCTGGTGGTGGCGATGGCGCTGCTCGCGGCGGGCTACCGGCGCTGGCTGGCCGTGCTGCTGGGCATGGCCTCGGGCCTGGTGGAGCCGCTGGGCGCGGTGCTCGGCGCCTCGGTCATCGGCCTGTCGGCCGGGCTGCTGCCCTGGGGCCTGGGCTTCGCTGCCGGGGCGATGCTGTTCGTCATCAGCCACGAGATCATTCCCGAGTCGCATCGCAAGGGGCACGAGTCCTGGGCCACCGGCGGGCTCATGATCGGCTTCGTGCTGATGATGCTGCTCGATACCGCGCTGGGCTGACGTGTCCGCGCACGGATCGCCGCCCGCCGCTGCGGCTCATCCGTGCCGGATGGCCACGGTCTTGAGCGTGGTGAAGCCGTGCAGCGCCTCCAGGCCCTTTTCGCGGCCATGGCCGCTGGACTTCACTCCGCCGAAAGGCAGTTCCACGCCGCCGGCGGCGCCGTAGTTGTTGATGAACACCTGGCCGCTGGCGATGCGCCGGGCCATGCGGAACTGGCGCCCGCCGTCGCGCGTCCACACGCCGGCCACGAGGCCGAAGCGCGTGGCGTTGGCCAACTGCGCGGCGTGGTCCTCGTCCTCGAAGGGCATGGCCGAGAGCACGGGGCCGAAGATTTCCTCCTGCGCGAGGCGATGGTCCGGTGGCACGTCGCGCAGCAGCGTGGGCGCCTGGTAGAAGCCCGTCTGCGGCGCGCCGTCCACCACGGTGCCCTGGGCCATGACGGGGATGCCGGCCACCTGCGCGTCGGAGAGGAAATCCCACACGCGCTGCTGCTGGCTCTGGCGGATCAGCGGCCCCAGGTCGAGGTCCATGGCCGCGGGCCCGACGCGCAGCGCCTCGAACAGGCCGGCCAGCCGCTCCAGCACCCGTTCGTAGATGAGCGCATCGATCAACATCCGCGAACCGGCCGAGCAGGTCTGGCCCGCGTTCTGCACGATGGCGTTGACGACCGCGGGCAGGGCGGCGTCCAGGTCGGCATCCGCGAACAGGATCTGCGGGCTCTTGCCGCCCAGCTCCAGCGTGACCGGGCAGTGCCGCTCGGCCGCGGCCTGCTGGATCAGCGTGCCGATGCGCGGGCTGCCGGTGAAACTGATGTGGTCGATGCCGGGGTGGCGCGCGAGCGCCTCGCCCACCTCGTGCCCGTAGCCCGTCACGATGTTGATCGCGCCCGGCGGAAAACCCGCCTCGGCGGCCAGCTGCGCGACCCGCAGCAGCGAGAGGCAGGCGTCCTCCGACGGCTTGACCACGCAGGTGTTGCCCGCCGCCAGCGCGCCGCCCACGCAGCGTCCGAAGATCTGCATGGGGTAGTTCCAGGGCACGATGTGCCCCGTCACGCCGTGCGGCTCGCGCCAGGTGAGCACGCTGTAGCCGTCCATGTAGGGGATGGTGTCGCCGTGGAGCTTGTCGCAGGCACCGGCATAGAACTCGAAATAGCGCGCCAGCGCGACGGCATCGGCACGCGCCTGCCGGGTGGGCTTGCCGCAGTCGCGCCGTTCGATGTCCGCCAGTTCCTCCGCATGGTGCGCCACCACTTGCGACAGGCGCGTCAGCAGCCGGCCGCGCTCGGCCGGTGCGAGCGTGCGCCACGCGGTGTCGTGACAGTGCCGCGCCGCGCGCACGGCCGCGTCGATGTCCTCGGCCGTGCCGCGCTGGATCTCGTCGTAGGGCTGGCCGTCGGAGGGGTCGATCACCGGCAGGGTGCGGCCGCCGGTGGAGGGTACCGCGGCATTGGCAATGTGGTGGTACTGCATGCGGGCCATTGTGCGACACGCGCGTCCTGCCGGTCAGCCGCAGGCCGCGCGCAGGCCGTCCAGGTCCAGGATCTCGACGCCGCCGCGGTGCATGCGCAGCAGGCCGCGGCCCTGCAGGTCGCGCAGGATCTGGTTGGTGGTCTGGCGCGAGAGCGCGAGCATCAGCGCCAGTTGCTCCTGCGACAGCGAGAGCAGGCGGCGCGTGCGCCCTTCGCCGGCCCACTGCCCGTAGCCCTCGGCCATGAGCACCAGCCGCCGCGCGAGGCGCTGGGGCGCGGGCAGCAGCGCGAGCTCTTCCAGCGCGACGAAGGCGGTGCGCAGCTTGTCGGCCAGCAGCATGCCCAGGGCGTGCCAATGGGCCGGATGCCGCGCCAGCCAGGCCAGCAGGGGCGCCTGCGGCACGTGCAGCAGCAGCGTGCCGGGCTCGGCCGCATGCGCGTCGTGCGTGCGCGCGGCGCGGTCGAAGACCGCGATCTCGCCGAACCAGGCGGGTGGCTCCAGCCGCGTGAGCAGGGCGGCGCGTGGCTGCGGATCGGGGCCGCCCACGCCGGAGATGTCGATCGCGCCGCGCACGACGGCATACAGCCCGCACGGCGGATCGCCCCGCAGGAAGAGCGCCTGCCCGGGCTGCAGCGCGCGCATGTGCGCCATGCCGGCGAGCGCACCGGCCAGCTCGGGGGGCAGGGCGGCGAACCACCGGCCCGAGGCGAGCGTGGCGAGATGGTCCGCGGGGGAGGTCAGGGCGTCGGGCATGCGGGGGGACCGGGGCGCCGCTCCGGTGGGTTGTGTCGGCTGGCCGACAGACGGTGCGGCGGCCACCGCGGATTATTCGCTCCAGGCACCCCGACCGAGAGGGCCGCCACGCAGGAGACGCTCCATGAAAACCCTGATCGACCATCTGTCGCAGTACGCGGACTACCACCGCGATCCGCGCAATATCCAGACCCATTTCGTCGGTGTGCCCATGATCATGCTGGCCGTCACGGTGCTGCTGTCGCGTCCGGCGTGGCAGGCCGCCGGCCTGCTGCCGGTGTCGCCCGCCCTCGTTGCGGCGCTGGCCGCCAGCCTGTTCTATTTCCGGCTCGATGCGCGCTACGGGCTCGCGATGGCCACGGTGCTGGCCGCCATGCTGGCCGTGGGCCAGTGGCTGGCGGGGCAGGGTACCGCGCTGTGGCTGGGTGCGGGCCTGGGCCTGTTCGTGGTCGGCTGGGTGATCCAGTTCGTGGGCCACTATTACGAGGGCCGCAAGCCCGCCTTCGTGGACGACCTCGTGGGCCTGATCGTCGGGCCGCTTTTCGTGGCGGCCGAGATCGGCTTCGCGCTCGGGCTGCGTCGCGAGGTGCAGGCGGCGGTCGAGGCGCGCTCGGGCCCGGTGCGCCTGAACGAGCGGCCGGGCCGGCCGGCGCGGGCCTGACCCGGGTCCTTTCCCTCAGCGGCGCGGGCGGCGTGCCAGGACCGGCTCGCTCACGCCCTGCACGCCCACCAGTGTCAGTACCGTGGCGAGCCCGGTCTGCGCGCCCTTCCAGGCATCGGCCGGGTCGAACCACTCGCCCAGCGCGTGGAAGCCGCCGGTCTTGCCGCCGCTGCCCAGGATGATGGCGGGGATGCCCAGCCCCATGGGCACGTTGGCGTCGGTGCTGGCCGCGCGCAGCGTGGGCTTGCCGCCCGAGGCGATGACCGAGGCCACGGCGGCCTGCACGATGGGCTCGCCGGCGGCGGTGGCGCCCGCCGGGCGGTCGCCGATCATCTTCGGCTCGGCCGTGATCCGTGCGGCGGTGTTCCAGCGGCGGTTTTCTTCCTGAACGCCGCGCTGGATGGCGGCCATGATGTCTTTTTCCGCCTGCAGCAGCGCGGGCAGGGCGTTGGAGCGGATGTCCACGGCCATCGTGGCGTCGCCCGCGATGGTGTTCACGGAGGTGCCGCCGCCCACCTTGCCCACGGTGAAGGTGGTCTTGGGATCGGCCGGCACCTGCACGTCGCCGATGTGCGCGATCGCGCGGCCCATCGCATGGATCGCGCTCGGCACCTGTCCGAAGGCCGCGAAGCTGTGGCCGCCCGGCCCCTTGAAAGCGACTTCGTAGCGGTGGCTGCCCGTGCCCTGGTTGAGGATGCCGTCGCCCTCGCCGGGCTCCAGGCCGACCATGCCGTCGATGTCCGCATGCTCGCGGAACAGGGCCTTCATGCCGCGCAGGTTGCCCAGTTCCTCCTCGCCCACATTCGCCACGAAGACGATGTCGCCCACCGTCTGCAGCTGGCGTTCGTTGAGCGCCTTGAGCCAGGAGAGCAGCACCGTGACGCCGCGCGTGTCGTCCGAAATGCCGGGGGCGTACAGCCGGCCGCCTTCCTCGCGCACGGTGAGGTCGGTGCCCTCGGGGAACACGGTATCGAGGTGCGCCGACACCACCAGCCTGGGGCCGTTGCCCGTGCCCTTGCGGATGCCCACGGCATTGCCTTCCCGGTCGATGGCGGCATCGGCCAGGCCCAGTTCCTGGAAACGCTTCACCACGTATTCGGCGCGGCGCTGTTCCTTGAAGGGCGGCGCGGGAATCTGTACCAACTGGCGCAGTTCGGCGATGGCGCGGTCATGGTCTGCGCGCACGCCGTCCAGTACCTGCTGCACGGCGGGGGCCGAACGCACGGCCTGCAGCGCACGCTGCACGGCCGGGCTGGCGCCGGGCTGCGGTGCGGTGGCCTGGGCGGAGGCCGGGCCGGCGGCGAGCGCGCCGAGCGCCAGCACGGCCGCCAGGACGGGCTTCCAGCCGGCGGGCGGCTGGCGGAAAGCGGGGAGGGATCGAGGGGATGCGTGCAGTGGCATCGGACAGCCTTTCTTGGGAGGACCGGGGAGAGGGCCACCTTACCCCGGGCCAGGCCCCTGGCTTGTCACCTGCGGGCGGCCCATCCCCATGGTCTCCGGGCTCCCAGGGCCGGCAGCTATGGTCGCGCGGCGCAGGGCCGTCGGCTCAGCCTCAGCCGTGCAGCCGTGCCACCAGCGGCACGATGAGCAGCGCCACGATGTTGATGATCTTGATGAGCGGGTTCACGGCCGGCCCGGCCGTGTCCTTGTAGGGGTCGCCCACGGTATCGCCGGTGACGGCGGCCTTGTGCGCCTCGCTGCCCTTGCCGCCGTGGTGGCCGTCCTCGATGTACTTCTTGGCGTTGTCCCAGGCGCCGCCGCCGGTGCACATGCTGGTGGCCACGAACAGTCCGGTGACGATGGTGCCCATGAGCAGGCCGCCCAGTGCGCGCGGCCCGAGCAGCAGGCCCACCGCGATGGGCACGGCCACCGGCAGCAGGCTGGGCACCACCATTTCGCGGATCGCGGCTGCCGTGAGCATGTCCACCGCGCGGCCGTACTCGGGCTGGGCGCGGCCTTCCATGATGCCGACGATGGTGGAGAACTGCCGCCGCACTTCCACCACCACGGCGCCCGCCGCGCGGCCCACGGCCTCCATGGCCATGGCGCCGAACAGGTAGGGCACCAGGCCGCCGATGAACAGGCCCACGATCACCAGCGGATCCGACAGGTCGAAGCGCAGCGCCTGCCCCTGCACGCCGAGCTGGTGCGTGTAGTCGGCGAACAGCACCAGCGCGGCCAGGCCGGCCGAGCCGATGGCGTAGCCCTTGGTGACGGCCTTGGTGGTGTTGCCCACGGCGTCGAGCGGATCGGTCACGGCGCGCACGCTGGCCGGCAGTTCTGCCATCTCCGCGATGCCTCCTGCGTTGTCGGTGATGGGGCCGTAGGCGTCCAGCGCGACCACGATGCCGGCCATGCTGAGCATCGCCGTCGCGGCCACCGCCACGCCGTAGATGCCCGCGAGGGTGTAGGAGACCAGGATCGCCATGCACACGAACACCACCGGCCAGGCGGTGGAGCGCATCGACACGCCCAGCCCCGCGATGATGTTCGTGCCGTGCCCGGTGGTGGAGGCCTGCGCGATGTGGCGCACGGGTGCGTACTGCGTGCCCGTGTAGTACTCGGTGATCCAGACCAGCGCGGCGGTGAGCGCCAGGCCCGTGGCGCAGGCGCCGAAGAGCCGCCCGGCGGTGGCCTGCGGAAAGAGCGCGGCATCGGGGAACAGCCAGAACGTGACCAGCGCGAAAGCCGCCAGCGACAGCCCGCCGGCCACGGCCAGGCCCCGGTAGAGCGCAGGCATCACGTTGGTCATGCCCGGCGACGCCTTGACGAAGGTGCAGCCCGCGATCGAGGCCAGGATCGACACGCCGCCCAGCGCCAGCGGGTAGGCCACGGCCAGTGCGGGCGGGATGCCGAGCAGCGTGCCCAGCACCATGGCGGCGATCAGGGTCACCGCGTAGGTCTCGAACAGGTCGGCCGCCATGCCGGCGCAGTCGCCGACGTTGTCGCCCACGTTGTCGGCGATCACGGCCGGGTTGCGCGGGTCGTCCTCGGGGATGCCGGCCTCCACCTTGCCCACCAGGTCCGCCCCCACGTCCGCGCCCTTGGTGAAGATGCCGCCGCCCAGCCGTGCGAAGATGGAAATCAGCGATGCGCCGAAGGCGAATCCGATGAGCGGATGCAACTGCGCCGCCATGCCCGCACCGGACCCCGGCGCCGCCGGTCCCGCATGCAGCAGGAAGGCGCCGAAGCCGGCCACGCCCAGCAGCCCGAGGCCCACCACCAGCATGCCCGTGATCGCGCCGCCGCGGAACGCCACCTGCAGCGCCGGGCCGATGCCCCGTGCCGCCGCCTGCGCGGTGCGCACGTTGGCGCGCACCGAGATGTTCATGCCGATGAAGCCGCAGGCGCCCGATAGCGCCGCGCCCAGCGCGAAGCCGGCGGCCGTGCGCAGGTCCAGGAAGAAGCCGATGAGCACCGCCAGTACGGCCCCCGCCACGGCGATGGTGCGGTACTGCCGAGTGAGGTAGGCGGCCGCGCCGGCCTGGATCGCGGCGGCGATGGCCTGCATGCGCTCGCTGCCGGCGTCCTGGGCCAGGATCCAGCGGCGCGCCCAGAGTCCGTAGGCCACGGCGGCCGCGCCGCAGAGGAACGCCAGCCAGAGTGCGGGGGGGAAGAGGGGGGATGCAGCCATGCTCGTCGTCTCCTGTCAAAGGGGTGCACGAAAAGGAAACACGCAACGCATCGCGGGTGTTTCCGCTGCGTTGCTTCCTCGTGCCCATCGGCCCGCGAGGGCGGGTGGAGACGATTGGCCAACGCCCGCAATGTACGCCTGCAGGCGCGCCGCCGCAAGCGATGCGCCACGCGCGGACCGGGAGGCGCGCATCCGCCGCTCTAGAATGCGCCCCTGCATTCCATCACCATCCCAACCATGTCCCTCAACAACGTCACCCCTGGCAAGAAGCTTCCCGAAAACTTCAACGTGGTCATCGAGATTCCCGCGGAATCCGACCCGATCAAGTACGAAGTGGACAAGGAATCCGGCGCGGTCTTCGTGGACCGCTTCCTGACCACGGCCATGTACTACCCCTGCAACTACGGCTATGTGCCCCAGACGCTGTCCGGCGACGGCGACCCGGTGGACGTGCTGGTGATCACGCCGTACCCGCTGCACCCCGGCGTGGTCGTGCCCTGCCGCGCGCTCGGCATCCTGAAGATGGAAGACGAAGCCGGCGTGGACGGCAAGGTGCTGGCCGTGCCCACCACCAAGATCCTCAAGATGTACGAAGGCTGGAAGACGGTGGACGACGTGAACCCCGTGCGCCTGAAGGCCATCAGCCATTTCTTCGAGCACTACAAGGACCTGGAAGAGGGCAAGTGGGTCAAGGTGCTGGGCTGGGAAGGCGTCGATGCCGCCCACAAGGAAATCACCGACGGCGTCGCCAATTACCAGAAGTCCCAGGGCTGATGCCCCGGGGCGGGTGGCCCCGCCCCTTGCCGGCGCGCGGCCGGTACCCTGGAAAAGCCTGCCGGCTGTGCGCCCGCAGGCTTTTTTTGCGCCCGCGGGGGGGCCGCCATGGCGCCGTATCTCGGGGCGGGCATGGACAACGGCACCGATCACGGCCGACAGGTGCAGCGGAATAAATGCTGTATATTTGAACAGTATTCAGCAAGACGCCATGGCCGTACCTCTTCCCATTGTCCCGCCGGCTTCGCAGGCCCATTCCCGCCCTGGGGCGGGCCCGGCATGGGTGGACGTGCCGGGCGTGTGGCGGGGCGATTCCCTGCGTCCCGTCGATAAGGCCGCAGGAGCACGCGTGCAGCCTTCGGGCCATCCGGCACTCGATGCGCAACTGCCCGGCGGCGGCTGGCCGCGGGGCGCGATGTCGGAAGTGCTGCTGGCGGGCCAGGGCCGGTCCGAATGGCCGCTGCTGCTGCCGGCGCTGGCCGGTGCGGCGGCGCGCCCGGGGCAGGTGGTGCTGGTGGCCCCGCCGCTCGAGCCTTTCGTGCCCGTGCTGCATGCGGCGGGCCTGCCGGCGGCGCGCCTGTGCTGGGTGGCGCCGCCCGCGGATGGCCGCGATGCCGCGGCCGCCTGGGCCTGCGAGCAGGCGCTGCGCTGCCGGGATGTGCTGGCCGTGCTGGCCTGGCTGCCGGCCGCACGCCCCGACATGCTGAGGCGCCTGCAGCTGGCGGCTGCGCAGCACGGCCCGCTGCTGTGGGTTTTCCGTCCCGAGTCCCGGCGGCAGCAGGCATCGCCCGCTCCGCTGCGGCTCTGGGTGCGGCCGGGGGAGGGCGAGGGCGCCTTGCAGGTGCACGTGCTCAAGCGCCGCGGCGCGCCGCTGCTGTCGCCGATGGACGTCCCCGCCCACGGCACCGCCCTCGCCACGGCCCTGGCGGCCGCGAGCGCGGCGAAGCGGCGGCATCTGTCCGCCTGGCGGGAAGGGATGGCGGCGCGCAACGCGCCATCGCGCCTGCGGGTGCGCGGAGAGCAACCGGAGGCCGGCCATGCACTGGATCGCACTGCCGTCGCGGCAGGATGAGCTGCCGCCGGGCATGCCCGCGGCGGCGGCCGGCTGGTGGGCGCTGCGCTTCACGCCGCGCGTGGCGCTGCTGGACGAAGCCGTGCTGCTGGAGGTGTCCTGCACCGAGCGGCTCTGGGGCGGCCGCGACCTTCTGCTGACCGTGCTGCGGCAGGGACATGGAGCCTCTCCACCTTCGGCTCCGCGTGGAGCACCGGCCGACGGAGGCCCGGCCCCGGGCGAAGAACCTCCTTGTGCGGATGAGGCCCCCATGGCCCAGGCCCCCACGGCCCTGCAGGCCCTGGCTTTGTTGCGGCTGCAGGCTGCGGGCCGGCCGCTGCCGCGCCGCATGCCGCACGGCCTGCCGCTTGCCACGCTCACCGCCCTGCGGCCGCATGCCGCCAGCCTGGAGCGCATGGGCTGCCGCACCTGGGGCGCCGTGCGCGCGCTGCCGCGCGACGGCGCGGCCCGGCGGTTCGGCGCCGAGCCGCTGCGGGCGCTGGACCAGGCCTGGGGCGACGTGCCCCATCTTCTGCCGTGGCTGGAACTGCCCGAGCACTTCGAGCTGCCGGCCGAACTGCCCGCGCCGGCCACGTCGGCCGAACAACTGCTCTGGACCGCGAACCGCCTGCTGGGTGCGCTGCGCGACTGGCTGCAGGCGCGCCACCGGGGCGTGCTCGCGCTGGAACTGTCGTGGCGCCACGACCTGCGCCGGCTCGACGGCCAGGATCTTCCGCCGGGCGACCATCTGGCGGTGCGCACGGCCGAGGCGACGCAGGACCTCGCCCACCTGCGCCGCCTGCTGGCCGAACACCTGGCGCGCCGGCCCCTGGCGGCGCCGGTGAACCGACTCGTGCTGCGCGCTGCCGATACGGCGGCCTTGCCGCAGGCCAGCGAGAGCCTGCTGCCGCCGGGCACCGAAGAAGGCGGGGAGGGCGAGGGCTGGCACCAGTGGGTGGAGCGGATGTCCGCCCGCTGGGGGGCCGGGCAGGTGCGCGTGCCCGTGCTGCAGGCCGACCACCGGCCCGAGCGCATGCAGCGGTGGGAAGCCGCCGCGCGGAACCTGCCGCGGCGCCCGCGGGGTCAGCCGGCGGATCGCCGCCAGGGTGCAGGCCCCGCCGCCGCGCCCTGCGAGGCCGCGGGCACCTCCGCCGACGCCGCCTTCTGGCCGGGCTGGCTGGTGCATCCGCCCCGGCCCCTGGCCCTGCAGGGCGACCGCCCCTGCCTGCAGGGGCCGCTGCGCCTGCTGGCCGGGCCCCACCGGTTCGAAGGCGGCTGGTGGGATGGCGGCATGGAGCGGCGGGATTATTTCGTGGCGTCGAACGCCGCCGTGGGTACGGTCTGGATCTACCGGCAATGGCAGGGGGACGGCGCGAGCGGGCACCTGCAATGGTTCTGGCACGGGGTGTATGCATGAGTGCGGAGCCGCTTCCAGAACCTGCGGAGGGCGCCGCCGCGGCATCCGGCCTGCCCGGCTATGCCGAACTGCACTGCCTGAGCAATTTCAGCTTCCAGCGGGGGGCCTCGCACCCCATCGAACTCGTGGAGCGCGCGGCCGAGCTCGGCTATGCGGCGCTGGCTTTGACGGACGAATGCTCCGTGGCCGGCGTGGTGCGCGCGCACACGGCGGCCCGCCGGTGCGGCCTGAAGCTCATCGTGGGCAGCGAGTTCGCCTGCGGTGACGTGCGGCTCGTGGCCCTGGCGCGCGACGAGACCGGCTGGGGCAACCTGTGCGAATTCATCAGCGATGCGCGGCGCATCGCTCCCAAGGGTGAATACCGTGTCCATGCGGGCAGCGACTTTGCCCGCCTGCGGGGCTGCGAGGTGCTGGTCGCCCCGCGCCGGGATCGTCTCTCCGCGCTGGAGCCGCGCGGCGTCGGGCTGGCGGTGGCGCAAGCCTGCGCGCCGCTGCGCGCGCAAGGCATCCACCCCTGGGTGGCGGTGGAGCTGCACACGGCGCCGGACGATGCCGCCTGGCTCGAGGCGCTGGAGCGCGCGGGGCGGGCGCTGGACCTGCCCCTGGTGGCCGCCGGCGATGTCCACATGCATGTGCTGCAGCGCAAGCCGCTGCAGGACGTGGTCACCGCCGTGCGGCTGGGCCGCCCGGTGTCCGAATGCGGCTTCGCGCTGCAGGCCCACGGCGAGCGCCGGCTGCGGCCGCGCATGCGCCTGGCGGGCATCTACCCGCCCGCGCTGCTTGCGGCGACGCTGGAGGTGGCCGCGCGCTGCACCTTCAGCCTCGACGAGATCCGTTATCGCTATCCGCGCGAGAACGTGCCCGATGGAATGACGCCGGGCGAGGCATTGGCGGCCTACACGGAAGCCGGTGCGCGGGAGCGCTATCCGCAGGGCGTGCCCCCGGAGGTGCGCGCGCAGATCGCGAAAGAGCTGGAACTCATCGCCCATTGCCGCTACGAGATGTACTTCCTCACGGTGCACGACATCGTGCGGGAGGCGCGCCGGCGGGGCATCCTCTGCCAGGGGCGCGGCTCGGCGGCCAATTCGGCGGTGTGCTTCTGCCTCGGCATCACGGCGGTCGATCCGACCAAGACGCAATTGCTGTTCGAGCGCTTCATCAGCAAGGAGCGCGACGAGCCGCCTGATATCGACGTGGACTTCGAGCACGACCGGCGCGAGGAGGTCATCCAGTACATCTACCGCAAGTATGGCCGCGAGCGCGCGGCCATCGCGGCCGTGGTCATCACCTACCGCACGCGCAGCGCGCTGCGCGACGTGGGCAAGGCCCTGGGCGTGGCGCCGGCCGTGGTCGATGCCTTCGCCAAGGACCACCACTGGTTCGACGAGGACATCGCCGCCGAGCGCCTGCAGGAACTCGCCGCCGGCCTGGGCGCCCCGATCGCGGCGCACACGGCCGCGCTGTGGCTGGAACTGGCCCACGAACTGCGCGGCTTCCCGCGCCACCTGAGCCAGCACGTGGGCGGCTTCGTGCTCACCGAGGGCAAGCTCACGCGCCTCGTGCCCGTGGAGCCCGCGAGCATGGACGGGCGCTCCATCATCCAGTGGGACAAGGACGACCTGGACGACATGCACCTCATGAAGGTGGACGTGCTGGCCCTGGGGATGCTGAGCGCGCTGCGCCGCGCGCTCGACCTGCGCGCCGCGCTGCGCGGCCAGGCTTGGGAGCTGGCGGACATCCCGCGCGAGGATCCCGCCACCTACGACATGATCTGCGCCGCCGACACCGTGGGCGTCTTCCAGATCGAGAGCCGCGCGCAGATGAGCATGCTGCCGCGCCTGAAACCCCGCGAGCTGTACGACCTCGTGGTGGAGGTGGCCATCGTGCGGCCCGGGCCGATCCAGGGGGGCATGGTGCATCCGTACCTGCAGGCAAGGGAAAGGATGGCCCGGGGAGACGGTTTCGTGCTGGAGCACAAGAAACTGGGGCCCGCACTGGAGCGCACGCTGGGCGTGCCCATCTTCCAGGAGCAGGTCATGCAGATCGCGATGATCGCGGCGGATTTCACGCCCGGCATGGCCGACGACCTGCGCCGCTCCATGGCCGCCTGGAAGCGGCGCGGCGGCGTGCACCGCTTCGAGCAGGCGCTGATGGAGGGCATGCGCAATAACGGGTATTCCGACGATTTCGCCCAGCGCATCTACCAGCAGATGCTGGGTTTCGGCGAATACGGCTTTCCCGAAAGCCATGCCTACAGCTTCGCGCTGCTGGCCTATGCAAGCAGCTGGTTCAAGCGCCACGAGCCCGCCTGTTTCCTGGCGGCCCTCCTCAATTCGCAGCCCATGGGTTTCTACACGCCCTCCCAGCTCGTGCATGATGCCCGCCGCCACGGGCTGCGCGTGCTGCCCGCCGATGCCGCGCACAGCGACTGGGACAGCACCCTCGAAGGGCCCGCTGTGCCGTTGCCCGGCCTGCAGCAGGCGCAGCCCGCGGTGCGGCTGGGCCTGCGCCTGGTGGCCGGGTACGGGCCCGAGGCGGCCGCCAGGCTCATGCGCGCACGGGCCGCAAGCCCCTTCGCCGGCGTGCAGGACCTGGCCTTGCGCGCGCGCCAGGACCGGCAGGACCTGCAGGCGCTGGCCGCGGCCGATGCGCTGCGCTCCCTGGCGGGGCACCGGCGCCAGCAGATGTGGGATGCGGCCGCGCAGCGGCGCGCGCCGGCGCTGCTGCAGGAGGCCCCGGTGCATGAAGCCCCGCTGGCCCTGCCCGAGGCGCCCGAGGGCGAGGAGATCGTCTTCGACTATGCCGCGACCGGCCTCACGCTGCGCCGCCATCCCATGGCGCTGCTGCGCGAACGCATGGCCGGCTGGCGCATCCAGGCCGCGCAGGCGCTGCAGGCCGTGCCGCACGGGCGGCGCGTGCGCGCCTGCGGCATCGTCACCGTGCGCCAGCGGCCG
The DNA here is from genome assembly GCF_900100305.1 of Paracidovorax citrulli. Classification (GTDB taxonomy): domain Bacteria; phylum Pseudomonadota; class Gammaproteobacteria; order Burkholderiales; family Burkholderiaceae_C; genus Paracidovorax; species Paracidovorax citrulli. Next base: position 20,578 of record NZ_FNEY01000017.1, read on the forward strand.
GGATCGGCCAAGGGCACGATGTTCGTCACGCTGGAGGACGAGACCGGCACGGTGAACGTCATCGTCTGGCCCGCGCTCGTCGAAACCTGGCGCAATCCGCTGCTGCGCTCGCGCCTGCTGGCCGTGGAGGGCCTCTGGCAGTGCCACCGCCCCGATGGCGCCGACCCGGGCGCCGCCGTGGTGCGCCACCTGGTGCTGCAGCGCTGCAAGGACCTGACCCCGCTGCTCGGCCGGCTCGCCCCCGCGCTGGAGGGCAGCCGGGATTTCCACTAGATCAGCGCCGGGCAGGAGCCGATGCCGCCGGCCTGGGCGTTGCCCCCGCCTTGCCGGCCTGCACGTCGCGGTCGGCATGGGAGAGCAGGGCGGCGCAGTTCTCGTCGTCCTCCGCGGCCGGCACGGTGACCGGCACCAGGGCCAGCGCCACCGGGGCCACGGCCGCGGCGGCGACAGCGGCGCCCGCGCGCAACAGCAGCGGGCCGGCTTCCACGCCGACCTTCGGGTCCGCGAAATGGCCGCGCACGTAGAGCGGCGTGCGCAGCGAGAAAAACTTCCATTTCAGTGACTCGGGCTTGATGTAGAGGTCCATGTACTCGCGGCCCAGGTCGATCGTGCCCATGGCCTCCACCACGGCCTCTTCGGTGTTGAGCTTCACCGAGCGCGTCTGCGCGATCCCGTCCTTGATGCCGAAATCCGCCACGGCGCAGCGCAGCTGCACTTCCTTGTTCTCGCCGAAGAGCTTGGCCACGACCACGCTGCCCACGTTGAGCGCCGCCAGATCCAGCATCTGCTTGCTGAAACGGCCGTCGCGGATATAGACGCGCGCCTCGCCGTTGCTGGTGCCCAGCATCTTCGCGATCGAATTGCCCGTGCCGTTCACCGCCATGGCGCCGTCGAGCCGGCCGAAGCTCTTTTCCATGAGCTCGACCTTGGGGAAGAGGGCCGACAGGCGCAGTCCGTCCACGCTGCCGCGCAGCCGGGCCTTGAGCGGCGCCTCGCGGCCGTCGAGCACCACGTTGGAATCGATCTTGCCCTGTGCCACGCCGAAGCGCAGGGGCGAGAGCGTGAGCTGCGCGTTGTCCATGCGGGCATGCACGTCCAGGTTCTCGATGGGCAGGCTTTCGTCGCGCACGATGCGCTCGCCCTTGAACTTCAGGTCCAGGTCCATGGCGTTCCAGCGGTCGGTGGCGAAGGCGGCGTCGGGCAGCACCTTGCCCGCGCGCCTGGACGTGCCTTTCTCCTGCGGCCGCTCGCCGGACGGCGCGCCGACCACCGGCCCCAGGTCGGCCAGGCGCAACTGCCGCGACGCCATCTCGCCCGTGAGGCGCGGGCGCGGCTGGCCGGAGGTGTAGGTGAGCTGGCCGCGCAGGTCGCTCTGGCCCACCGTGCCGGTGAAGTCCCGGTAATCCCACACCGCGCGGCCCGGCTCCAGGCTGCCGACCAGGTGGCCCTTGGTGCGGAAGGGGGGCGTATTCGGCAGCACGATGCCGGTGAGCGGATACAGGTCGGCCATGCTCTCGGCCTGCAGCAGCACCTGCAGGTCCATGCCGGCGAGCGCCAGCGGGTTGGCCAGCGTGCCCTCCACCTCGGCCCGCACCGTGCCGGCGCGTGCCTTGAACTGCAGGGGGTACTGCACGTCCTGCTGCCGCAGCGACAGTGCGTTGCCCGCCTGGCCGCTGCCTTCGATGCGGGCCCTGGCATAGCGCCCGCGCACATCGAAGCGCACGCCGTAGGGGCCGGGCTGGCTTTGGGTCGCCAGGTGCGCGACGAAAGCCAGGTCCTTCTGGGCGTCCGCCATCGCCAGCCGGCCATCGTTGACCACCAGCCGGGCCACGTTCACCGTCCAGGGGTTAGGGCTGGCGCTGCCGTCGGGAGCAGGGCGGTCGAAGGTCCAGTTGTTGCTGCCGTCTGCACGCCGCGCGAGCGCCACGTCGGGTGCCTGGATGGACAGCGTACCGACGGACACATGCCGCACCAGCAGCGGCAGCAGCTTGAGGGACGCCGTAGCACTGCCCACCGTGGCCATGGGAGGAGGGGGCGCGGACCCGGACCCGGCGCCCCGGGCGGCCTCGGGAGCGCTGGCTGCCGACGCTGGCACCGATGCGGGCGCTGCCGAGGGCGAAGCAGGCACCCCGGGGGCCGATGCAGCCGCAGAAGCCGCGGCAGCGCGGCGTTCCACCACCCGGGCGTCGGCATTGTCCGCGTCCATGCCCACCGCGCCATAGCGCCCGAAATCCGTACGGTTGCCCAGCACCATGCGATCCGCCTGCACGGTGAGGCCGGGCACCCAGCGCCGCCAGCCGGTTTCCATGTCCACCGGCTGCGGCCAGTGCCAGCGGGCCGAGAGATCGCCCTCGATCGCGAAATGCCGCCCGGTCGCCGCGCTCACGCGCTCGTTGATCCAGGGGCGGGCGCGGTTCCAGTCGAAGGTGAGCAGGATCACGAGGGCGATCAGCGCCAGGACGACCAGTGCGCCCAGCAGGCCCAGCAGCCAGTTGAGGGCGCGCCCGTGCTGCCGGCGTGCCGCGTGGAAACGGTGGGAGGGGAGCAGGGCGGAAGGGCGCATGGATGGCAACGGAGCGTGGATCGGGATGGCAACAGCTGCGTCCGATCCTAGTGTGCGCCGGGCCGCCCCTGCGACGGCAGGCATCCCATGTGCCACGCGCCCCTGTCCTACACGGCGATGGCGGAAGGCGGGGGCCTGCCTAGAATGCGCGCCCATGCACAACTCCCACGATCCACGCGTTCTGCCGGTGCGCGAGGGCGTCAGCCCCAGTTGCGTGGTCACGCCCAGCCAGGGCGGCGGCCTGCTGATCGACTTCCTGGCCGGGCGGCTGCCCGTGGTCGAGCGGGAGGAATGGTTGCAGCGCATGGAGCGCGGCGAGGTCATGGACGAGCACGCGAGCCCGGTCACCCCCGTTCGCCCCTTCGTTCCGGGCCTGCGCATCTATTACTACCGGGAGCTGGCGAGCGAGGCGGTCATCCCCTTCGAGGAGGCGGTGCTCTACCAGGACGAGCACCTGGTGGTGGCCGACAAGCCGCACTTCCTCCCCGTGGTGCCCACCGGGCGCTACCTGCAGCACACGCTGCTGGTGCGGCTCAAGCGCCGCCTGGGCCTGGACGAGCTGTCGCCCGTGCACCGGATCGACCGCGACACGGCGGGACTGGTGCTGTTTTCGGTGCAGCGCGCCACGCGGGGGCGCTACCAGGCGCTGTTCCGCGACCGGGCGGTGGACAAAACCTACGAGGCTGTCGCTCCCTGGCGGGTGGACGTGGCCTTCCCCCGGGAGCGGGCCAGCCGGATCGAGGAAAGCCCGCAGTTCTTCCGCATGCACGAGGTGCCGGGCGAGGCGAACAGCCTCACCCGCATGGAGGTGCTGGACGTGGACGGCGCCTGGGCCCGCTACCGCCTGTCCCCGGTGACGGGGCGGCGCCACCAACTGCGGGTCCACATGGCGGCCCTGGGCCTGCCGCTGCGGGGCGACGCCTTCTATCCGGAGGTGAACGATCCGCCGGAGGGCGATTTCTCGCGGCCATTGCAGTTGCTGGCGCGGGCGATCGCCTTCACCGATCCGGTCACGGGCCGGGAGCGCCGGTTCGAGAGCGGCCGGCAACTGGAATGGCCGGTGGCGGACCGCGCCTGAAGCCAGGGCACGAGGAGCGCCCGGCGCTCGGCGGTGGCCCGGTGGTACCGGCCCAGCGCGCAGGGCGGATTTTTTCCTATCGATTTGCGAGGGAAGCGTTTTATTGCCGGAATTTATTGAAATATCGTTTTGATAATTTGAATCAAGTTCCCTGTGCATAAGGGATCGAACGGATATTTCCACCAATAACGATGCCAGAATATGCCCCCTCGCGATCCATGGAAACCTCGATGGAAGTTTGCATGGCTGGGAAACCTGAAAATCCACACGCATTCACAAGGGCCCCATGTTTCAAGGAACCCAAGTTACCACTGCGTTTCTGCTGCTGTGTTCGGCCTTGCTCACGGGGTGCGGCGGTGGGCAGGAAAGCGCCAGTGCCGGCTCTTCCGGCGCCCTGGAGGTCGCGTCGAAAAGCACCGCCGCTGCCCCTGCCGCGCAGGCCCGCGTTTTCGTGCACCCCGGCGCGCCGCTCACCCGCGCGGATCTCGATACGCTCAAGTCGTACGTCGAGCAAGGCCGGGAGCCCTGGAAATCCGCCTATGACCTGCTGGCGAAAGACGGCAAGGCCCAGTTGACCTACCGCATGGCAGGCCCGTTCGCGAAAGTCAGCCGCGGCCCCAACGAGAATCTCTGGGCCTGGCGCAACGACATGGTCGCGATCTGGAACCTGTCGCGCATGTGGCACTTCACCCGCAACGAAGACTATGCGCAGAAAGCGCGCGAGATACTGCTGGCATGGGCCACCCGCCAGACCGAGTTCTCGGGGCGCGAATCCATGCTCGACCTGGGCGACTACGCCTATATGTTCGTGGGCGGGGCGGAGATCCTGCGCGGCACGTGGCCGAACTGGAAGGAGGGCGACACCGCCGCGGTGAAGAAATATTTCCGCGACGTCCTGATTCCGGCGTCGAATCCCTACGGGGAAAACCAGTTCGGGGCGGCCAACAAGGGGGCGCTGGCCCTCGTTTCCCTCGGGCTGATGGCGATTTTCAACGACGACGCGGAAACGCTGGACAAGGTCGTCAGCCAGGTCCGCACGCTCGCGCACATCGGGCTTAGAAACTCCAACGACATCGGCATGCTCGGCGATTCCCTGCGGGACCAGGGACATGCCCATGTCCAGCTCCTGTCGCTCACCATGCTCGCCGAGGCGCTCTGGAAGCAGGGCATCGACGTCTATTCCGACCTCGATGGCCGCCTGCTCGCGGCGGGTGAGTATTTCGCGCGGGTGAATGAGCTCGCCCCGACGGCGGCCCTGCCTTTCGGCACCACGGACCGCTACTACATCGCCGACATCACGGGACACGGCTGGCGCGGCGCCAATGGCGGCAACATCGCGCTCGAGCTGATCCATGCCGCCTACGTGCTGCGCAAGGGCATGCAGGCGCCGTTCATCGCGCAGAGGCGCCGCTGGACGCCGGTGGACGGCAGCAGCTTCATGTTCCTCAAGGACGTCGATACCTCCAGGGCGGCGCCCGCGGCGGCACTTCCCGTTCCCGCCACCGCCTCGGTCACGTCCGGCTTCGGCAGCGTGGATATCGGTGGCGCCAATCCGCCCGGCACGGCCACCTATGCCAACGGCCGGTGGACCGTCCAGGGGGCGGGTTCCGGCATCTGGGCCGCGAGCGACAGCGGTCACTTCATCTACAAGGCCCTCGCCGGCGACAGCGCCATCATCGCGAAGGTCGAGTCGATTCAGAACACCGGCCAGGCCGCCAAGGTGGGCGTGATGATGCGCACCAGCCTGGAGGCAGGCGCTCCGCGTGCCTGGATGGCGGTCACCAACAGGAAGCAGGTCGAGCAGAACATGACGAAGCTCGCCGTGTACGGCGGGACGAACTACTCGAACAAGGCCCACGACCTTCCCGGACCGGCGTCGTCCTACTGGGTGAAGCTCGAGCGCATCGGCAACATGATCACCGGCTACGTGTCTCCCGACGGCACCAACTGGGCCGCGACGGATGTCGGCCGCATCGAGGCCCCGGTGCCCGAGACGATCTACGTGGGCCTGGTCGTTTCCTCGGGCGCCAATGGCACGCTGAACCGATCCACGTTCAATCACGTCCAGATCACCGGAGGCGACGGCGGCGCACCGGTGGTCGTTCCGGAAGCTCCGGCCCTGCTGCTCGCCTCGCCGGGCGACGGCGCCGTGCCGCTGCGCTGGCAGGCGTCCTTCGGCGCCACGAGCTACGCGGTCAGGCGTGCGACCTCCAGCAGCGGCCCCTACGAGGTCATCGCGCCGCGCGTCGTGGGCAGCAGCTACACGGACACCTCCGTGAGCAATGGCGTGACCTACCACTACACCGTCACCGCGGCCAATTCCGCGGGCACGAGCGCCAGCTCTCCGGCGGACAGCGCCACGCCGGCGCGCCCGCTGGCGAACATCGCCACCGGAGGAGCCGCGTCGGACAGCGCGGGCAACGCCGCCAACGCCAGGAGCGCCTTCGACCGGAACTCCGCCACGCAATGGTTCCATCCGGGCGCCACCGGCTGGCTGCAGTACGACCTCGGCCGCGTGCAGGCCGTGGAGCGCTACGTGGTGACCAGTTCCAACGACAAGGTCCAACGCGATCCGAAGGACTGGCACTTCCAGGGCTCCAACGACGGAGCGACCTGGACGACCCTGGACACGCGGCGCGGCCAGGCGTTCGCCGAACGCTATGAGGCGAAAACCTACCCGATCGCACAGCCGGCCGCTTATCGCTATTACCGGCTCGACATCACGGCCAACAACGGGGACGGCGGCTTCACGGATCTTTCGGAACTGGGGTTGCTGGCTTCCGGCAGGTAGTGACGGGGCGGTCACAGCGGCGGCCGGAGCCCGGGAGCGACCGGTGCCGGCCACGCTCCCTAAGTAGATACGATGTATATTATGTCAAATCACGTTCGCACGATGGGCTATCCTGGCCGCCTCTACGATCCGGCTTCCCATCCAGCGACCCATCACAACCCATGCTTTCCAGCCTTCCCCGCGCCTGGATGCGCTTACCCTCCGGCGCCCATCTAGACCTGATCCATCCCGATCCCGGCGCCTGGACGGACATGGACCTGGCAGTACGGCTGTCCCGCACGGCGCGCTGGGGCGGCGAGTCGGCCTGGCCGCTGCCGCTCTCGGTCGCGCAGCACTCGTTGCTCGTGCTGGAATTGCGGCGCGCGGCCGCACCGGGTCCGCTGAGCCCGGACGAGGAATTGCTGGAAATCCTGCACGACGCGGAGGAAGGTTTTCTGGGGTTCGACTGCATCTCACCGCTGAAGGCCGTGCTGGGCGAGCCGTTTCGCGCGGTGGGCGACCGCCTCATGCAGGCGGTGGCGCAGCGCTACGCGCTGCCGGCCTGGACGGCGGACGGCCACAGGCTGCACAAGCAGGCCGACCTGGCGGCCGCCGCCAGCGAAGCCGTGCACTGCGTGGGCTGGACCCAAGCGGAAGTGCGCGACATCCTGCGCATCGATGCGCCCGTCATCGCGACGGATCCGCTGGCCGCCCGCCATGGCGGGACTCCCTGGGAGCCCTGGCCACTCGACGTGGCCGCGCAGCGCTTCTTGCACGCCCTGGAGGATGCCCTGGCCCGGCGGCGCATGGCCTGGCCCGGCGTTTCCCGGTCCCACGAGGCGTAGCGGGGCGGCTCCCCTCCCTCGCCCTTCTCCCCTCTTCCGCCCCGGACTGTCCGGCCGGGACAGCCCGTCGAACACGGGTCACGCCGCGGCCAATCGCTCCTTCGCCAGCTTCGCGCCCTCCGCCAGCGCCTGCAGCTTGCGCCACGCCACGTCGCGCCCCATCGGTGCCAGTCCGCAATTCGTGCAGGGGAACAGCCGTTCCTTCGGCACGAACTGCAGCGCGCGGCCGATGGTGTCGGCCACCTCCTCCGGGGTCTCGACCACGTCGCTGGCCACGTCGATCACGCCGACCATCACGTCCTTGCCGGCCAGCAGCTGCATCAGGTCGGGCGGCACGCGGGAGTGGATGCATTCCAGGCTCACCTGGTCGATGCGGCTCCGGGCCAGCGCGGGGAACACCGTCTCGTACTGGCGCCATTCGTCGCCCAGGGTGCTCTTCCAGTCGGTATTGGCCTGGATGCCGTAGCCATAGCAGATGTGCACCGCCGTCGTGCAGGTCAGGCCCTGCGCCGCGCGCTCGAGCGCCTGCACGCCCCAGTCGGCGGCGTCTTTCATATAGACATTGAAGGCGGGCTCGTCGAACTGGATGATGTCCACGCCGTCGGCCTGCAGGGCGAGCGCTTCCTGGTTGAGCAGTTCCGCGAACGCGAAGGCCATCTTCATCTTGTCACCGTAGAAGCGGTCCGCCACGGTATCGACGATGGTCATCGGGCCCGGCAGGGTGAATTTCAGCTTCTTCTTCGTGTGGGCGCGCGCGAGTTGCGCCTCGAAGGCATGCACGCGGCCCTTCAGGCGCAGGGCAGACACGACCTGCGGCACCATCGCGTCGTAGCGGTTGTCGCGGATGCCCATCTTCACCTTGTGTTCGAAGTCGATGCCCTCGACCTGCTCGAGGAAGCCGTGCACGAAATGCTGGCGCGACTGCTCGCCGTCGCACACGATGTCCAGGCCCGCGTCTTCCTGGGCCTTGATCCACAGCAGGGTCGCGTCGGCCTTGGCCTGGCGCAGCGCCTCGCCCTCGGCCCTCCACTGGGGCCAGAGCTTGTGGGTTTCGGCCAGCCAGGCGGGCTTGGGCAGGCTGCCGGCGATGGAGGTTTGGAACATCGGGGGAATCCTTTCAAGTAAAGAGAAATGGTCAGGGCTGCGTTCAGAGCGGGCAGGCGGCCGCCCATCGGTCCAGCACGTTCCTGTAGGGCTTGATGAAGTGCTCCTCCGCGAACTTCCCCTGCTTGACGGCCAACTGGCTGCGTTCGACCCGGTCATAGACGATCTGCGTCAGCGAGTAGTCCTGGTGCTCCAGGCTCGGTCGGTAGATCGCCCCGGCGGCCGAATTGGCGTTGTAGATCTCCGGGCGGTAGATCTTCTGGAATGTCTCCATGGTGCTGATGGTGCCGATCAGCTCCAGGTTCGTGTAGTCGTTCGGCAGGTCTCCGTGGAAGTAGAACGCCAGCGGTGCCACGCTGCCCGGCGGCATGAAGAAGCGGACCTGCATCCCCATCTTGGCGAAGTACCGGTCGGTCGAGGACAGCTCGTCCTGCAGGTACTCCACTCCCAGCACGGGATGCCGGTTGCCGGTCCGCCGATAGGTCCTGCTGGTCGATACGCTGATGCAGATGACGGGCGGCTTCGTGAACTGCCCGCGGTAGGTGTCCGAGTGGACGAACTGCTTGAACAGCTTTCCATGCAGGTCCCCGAAGTCGTCCGGCGTGCCGAATTCCGCGCGACCGGCGTTGTAGTCCGGCAGCAGGACGCTGAAGTCGTAGTCGCGGACGTACGAGGAAAAATTGTTCCCCGCGATGCCGTCGATGCGCCGGTTCGCCTGCCTGTCGAACATGCTGGTTTTCAGGATCTCGATCAACGGGAAGGTACCGTTGCCGCCGGTGGCGTCGATGTTCATTTCGACGGAGACGATCTCCAGTGCGACGGCGTAGCGATCGCCCGCCGGGTTGTCCCAATGCGCGAGGTCATTGAAGCGGTTGTCGATCATCCGCAGCGTGTTGCGCAGGTTCCGCCGCCGGTTCGCTCCCCGGGCCAGGTTGGCGAAGTTGGTGGTGATGCGCGTGCTGTCCGATGGCTGGTAGTCCTCATCGAAACAGATGCTCTTGAGCGTGAAATGGAGTTCTTGGTGCATCGCGGTTCCAGTAACCGGGTTCTTGGGGAATGGGCGGGTCCGTGCTTCAGGCCACGGCCAGTGCTTCGGCCGGACGCGGCCTGGCGAAACACGCCAGTTCCAGCAACGGCAATGCCCTTTCGACGGCCAGCCGGGCCCGCGCGATCAGGGCTTCGTCGCGAAGCCGGTAGTCCACGACATCCTTGTCGGTCGCATAGACGCCGAGCGGCAACGTGCGCGCCTGGAAGAAGCTGAACAGCGGCCGCAGCTGGTGGTCGATCACCAGCGCATGGCGTTCGCTGCCGCCGGTGGCGGCCAGCAGGACCGGCTTGTCGATCAGGGCGTCCTGGTGGATGAAATCGAAGAAGTGCTTGAACAGCCCGCTGTAGGCGCCGCGGTACACCGGTGTCGCCACCACCAGGGCATCGGCCTGCTCCACGGCCGCGAGCTCCCGCTCCACCGCATCGGGCAGTTCGGACCGGCGGACTGCACCCGCGAACTGCGGCGCGAGCCGGCCCAGTTCGACCAGATGCCGTTCGCACGGCAGCGCATGGGCGATCAGGTCCATCAGGTGCTTTGCCAGGATGGCGGTCCTGGAGGGAGATTGCAGCCCGCCGGAGACCGCTGCCAGACGAAGTGGGCGTGTCATTTCTTTCCTTCGTGTCAATGGTTCGGGCGGATGGTATGGGGCGGTATCAATGAAGTAAAATGGTTTTATTTCAACCATTCATGAATACGACTCATTGAAATGCTGGAGCGCATCCACCTCAGCATCGTCCGGCAGGTCGAGAAGCAAGGCTCGCTGACGGCCGCCGCGGGCGTGCTGAACCTCACCCAGTCGGCCCTGAGCCACAGCATGAAGAAGCTCGAGCAGCAACTGGGCACCGATGTCTGGCTGCGCGAAGGCCGCAGCCTGCGCCTGACGCAGGCGGGCCAGTACCTGCTGGCCGTGGCCAACCGCGTGCTGCCGCAACTGGAACTGGCCGAGAAGCGGCTGGGCCAGTTCGCGCAGGGCGAGCGCGGCGCGCTGCGGATCGGCATGGAATGCCACCCGTGCTACCAATGGCTGCTCAAGGTGGTTTCGCCCTACCTGACCGCGTGGCCCGACGTCGATGTGGACGTCAAGCAGAAGTTCCAGTTCGGCGGGATCGGCGCCCTCTTCGGCTACGAGATCGACCTGCTGGTCACGCCCGATCCGCTGTACAAGCCCGGGCTGCAGTTCGAGCCCGTGTTCGACTACGAGCAGGTGCTGGTCGTGGCCGGGGGCCACGCCCTGGCTTCGGCGGCCTACGTGAAGCCGCAGCAGCTGACCGGGGAAGTGCTCATCAGCTACCCGGTGGACATCGAGCGCCTGGACATCTACAACCAGTTCCTCCTGCCGGCCGGCGTCACGCCCCGGCGCCACAAGGCCATCGAGACCACCGACATCATGTTGCAGATGGTGGCCAGCGGCCGCGGCGTGGCCGCCCTGCCGCGGTGGCTGGTGGAGGAATACGCCGCCCGGATGGACGTGGTGCCCGTGCGGCTGGGTGCGCGCGGCATCGCCAAGCAGATCTTCCTGGGCGCGCGCGAGGCGGACACCGCCATCGACTACGTGCGGGCCTTCATCGAGCTGGCGCGCCAGCCTGCGGCCGCCACTGCGGGAAGAGCCTGGCGGCCATGAGACGATGCTGAGGGGCGCGTGCGGGATCCCTATGATTGCGCCACGCCACCGGTAATGCAGGTCGTTGTCGGCCTTGCCGGCGGTGACGCCGGCCCGCGGGCAGTACGGCTACGGCTCGCCGCGCCAGGCCTTTTCCATCGGGCTCCGCTGCGACGGGCGGCTCCCGCGCCATCGGCGCCGGCTAGGCCGCAGAGGCAGACAGCCTTATGTAGAGCTCGTCCAGGTCCGCGCAGTGGTATTGCTGCCTGAGCACCTCGGGCGCGCCATAAGCGACGACGCGGCCTCGCGCGATGAACAGCACTTCGTCGCACAGCTCGCCGATGTCGCGCATGTTGTGCGAGGCCAGCACGATCGTGGTGCCGCCGATCCGCTTGGCGTTGGCGATGGACGCCCGTACGGATCTGGCACTTACCGGATCCAGCGCCGCGGTGGGCTCGTCCAGCAGCACCACCTGTGGAGCGTTCACGAATCCCTTGGCAAGCAGTACCTTGGCCCGTTGACCGGCCGACAGCGTGTTGACGAACCGGCCCCCGAGCGACGGATCGATCCCGAAGTCGTTCATGCTTTGCTCCACCCGCTCCCGGACGCGATCCAGACCGTACAGGCGCGCGAAGAGCAGCAGCAGCTCCCGGACTTTCAGCCCGCCAGGCAGGTCCATGTACGCGGACATGAAATTGATTCTCGCCAGGACGTCCTTCGGCCGCTTCGCGATATTCTTTCCCAGGATCGTTGCCGTACCGCAGGTAGGCACGACCAGGCCCGCCAGCATGCACAATGATGTGGTCTTCCCGGCGCCGTTGTGGCCGATCAGTCCAAGGCACCTGCCGCTATCGACCTCCAGGTCGAGACCGTGGACGGCAACGTGGTTTCCATAGCGCTTTCCGAGTCCGCGCAACACAATAGGACGTATCGTCATGGTTTCCAATGGACTTTGCTTCGATGGCACCGCATCACACATGGCGCAGCACGGCCGCACCGTCTTTGCCCGGCTGCAGAGCCTGCCCGTGGCAGACCGGCGCTGGTTCCACTGGAGAATTTCCAGCAACCACTGCTTCGACCGTGTGGTCCTGACCAACGCGGGCGAGCTGCTCCTTGCGGAACCGACACCCCGCATGACCGTGGTGGCACGTCTGCCTGCGGGTGAATGGCGGAACCTGGACGGCCGGGCCATCGACCAGGACGGTCTGGCTTTCACTCTGGACAAGGAGACGAACGAGGTCGAGATCGCCCATTCGATCCCCTACTCCGCGCCCGCTGCCGCCACCACGGCGTGGCAGTGGGTTTTCGACAGGCCGCAGGAAGCCGACCTGCCAAGGATCTCCGTGCTCCGCGGAGTGGCCGGCCAGCCGGAGACCACCCATTGGATCGTCTGCAGGCAGCACCCCGTGGAAACGCTGGCTTCGCACTTCGCGGAGGCATTGCAGGCAAGAATTCAAGCCGACTGCCCCATGCCGCACTGGACATGGGCCGTCGTGCCCGTGGCCAATCCGGAAGGCTGCCGCCTCGGCACGTCCCGGCTGAACGGGCAAGGGATCGACATGAACCGGTGCTGGGGCGTGCCGGGGCAACCGAGGGAGGTAGGCCACCTGCTCGATGGCATGAGGGAATTGGGCTGCCACTTCTTCCTGGATGTCCATGCCGATGAGCAGTGCACGCAGCCCTACCTGCACCTGGGAGCGGCGAACGCGGCTCCTGCGTCGCCGGCGGCGCAGCGCGAGCGCGCGTTCAAGCTGGCGCTCGAACGTGCCCTCGGTGGTGTACCGCTCGCGACCTACGACGAAGCTCCAGGCAGGCTCACGCGTGGTCTGGGCGCCTACCACGTCCACGAAACCCATGGCTGCCCCGCGATCGTGCTGGAGATCCCGATGCAGCGGGACGTGATGGCCGAACCGCTCGCAAGCGACACGCTCGCCCGGATCGGTGAACTGGCCGATGGCGTTTACAGGGCGATCTGCGTCACCAGTGGTACGCACCGCTGAGACGTTCACGGACTGCGCGGCTCAAGGCGCCTCCCTGGGCAGACCATCCTGCTTGCGCGGCCCGCTCCGCTCGCAGCAGCGGGCGAGGAAGTCCAGCAACCGCGTGTCGGCTGCGGGGCCGCGGCCCCAGAACACTTCTCCGTGTTCTTCCATGATGACGAAGCCTTCGCCCTCGGCCGTGATCTGCTCGGAGAGGACGTCGCCCAGGGCCGGTTCGCCATAAGGCATCTCCGGCACCCGGCACCACTCGGCGTATGCGGCATTGCGTGTCCAGCGGTCGCTCGCATGCGTGTGGATGACGGCGGTCACATCGGCCCGTCTTTCCAGAAGCACCGCTGCCTCGACGGCATCGGAGGACGGGAGGAAATCGCCGACGTACCGGATGGCGTTGCGGGCGCGGTCATAGCCGGTCACCCAGGATATCCGCCGCAGATCCAGCCCATCCTTGTACGTCTTGGTGGCGGTGATCAGGAACCCCCCGCCGCGACGCACCAGGAAATAACCGTCCGAGGCCGACCGGTGGTAGAGGTGGTGCTCGTCGAACATGCGGGACGCCTGCTCGAAGAATCTGCGCTCGCGCGGGGTGAGTTCGACGCTCCCGGGCTGCCTTTCCGCCACATACTTGATGCGGACCGAGTCGCATACGCTGTTGTCCGCGATCTTCTGGTCGGACACCCAGGCACGCGATGCGTCGAAGCGGTCGGGCCGCAGAAAATTCACGCGATCCGCGTACCTGACCTTCGCCGCCTCGATCGTGTCGCGTATCGACAGCATCTCGGCCTCGTCCCTGTAGGCGAGTGCGATGCTGACCTGCATGTAGCTTTCGAGGTGGCGGGCGATGACAGGTTCGACTGTGGTGTCGAACGGCCTGTCGGCAACGATGATGGCCAGCGAATGGCGTACGTCGCGCGGTGGTGGCTGCCCGCCCTCCCCCAACAGGCAGGTGGACAATGAGAACCCGTATTTGTCGGAGTTCTCGAACAGCTTGTTTCGCAACTGCTCACGGCTGCCGTCGGCCGGGAACGCCGCGCAAACAACGACTTCGCTGCGATGCAGGGGCCTATCGTATTGGTATCGCAAGATTTCCTCCTTCGTGGTGGATACGGATCGCGGGATCAGGCGATCTTTCTGAAGACGGCGAGCAACGAGCCGGGAAACTCCTCGACCGTCAAAGGCGCCGCCGCGAACGCGACATGGGGCATGCCCCGGCAGGCGAACCTCAGAGACTCCTGCGTATGCAGGTGCTCCACCGATGTGAAGATCCGCGGCTCAGGGTGGTCATCCACCTCCAGCCGGACATCCATCTCCGCGATCCAGCCTTCTTGCCGGAGGCGGACCGGCCCGAACGGCCACTCGACGCTGCCCCGGGCACCGGAAGCCGTGTGGAAACGCCGGGTCTTGATGTCCAGGTCATCCAGGTGATTGAGGAATTTGCGGGGGTCATGCAGCTCTGCGACGAAGAGGCCGCCTGGGCGCAGGACGTTCGCGCAGGCCTGCAGCAGGGCCGCTGCTTCATCGTTCGAAAGGTAGCCCAGCGAATACCGCGGCGCGATGACGATGTCCATGGAGCCCGCCCTGACCTCCTCGGGCAGAGAAGGCAGGCGTGAGATCAGGTACCGCAAAGGCGCGACACCGGCAGCCAGCTCGGCCATCGCGGGAGCGCTGTCGATGGCGGTCGCCGCTCCGAAGCCTTCGGCAACGAACGCCCGGGAATGTTCGGCAGGCCCGGCGAAGAGCTCCAGGGCATGCAGGCTGCCCGCACGGCCACCGTGCATCTCGACGATGCGCCGGATCTGGGCCGTGAAATCGCGGTCTTTCGAGAAACGGGCATAGGCATCGGCGAAGGCGCCGTACAGTTCGTTGATGTCAATGGGCTGCATGGATCGGAATGGATTTTTGAGTGTGTCCCGTCCAGTAGCCCGCAGGGATGGGCGGGATGACATCGTCCCAGTACTCGGCGGGTTCGAGCTTCCGTACCTCCTGGCGGTAGTCCAGTTGGCTCGCGTGTTCCTCATAGGTGGCGAAGGCACACAGCGCAGCCGGCAGCAGCCGTTGGTAGAAGCCGCCGATGAGGTCGAAGAGTTCGTCTCGGGCGCTGTTGAGCGTGTCGAGCGTGAGCTCCCGCGCCCGTGCCTGCTGCAGGAAGTGCTGCATCGCTTCCAGGCAGAAATAGGGCAACACGCTGAACCAGTCTTCGATGCGCTGCTGATCGCCCTGCGTGCAATGCCGCCGCAGGCCATTGAGCGCCGTGACCTTTGCGCTCCACTCGTAAGCCAGCAGTCGATAGATCTCCATGAGTGGTTCCAACGCAGGATCGAAAACCGCTCCGCGCGCGGCAGGCGCCTTGATGGCGACGTCCAGCGCCGCATAGGTTCGCGGGGACATCGGCCGTGCATCCTCGGCCTTCCAACTGCTTTCGAAACTGAACGAGAAGAACGGCATGCCGAGGAACCGCTGGTTGCGCTCGTAGATTTCGGCGATGCGATCGAGGTTCAGGGCCAGGCTTTCGAGTGTTGTGTTCCGGTTGAACAGGATGAAGCTCAGGTCCATGTAGATCCCGCTGTCGGCCAGGTGGCGGATCGTGCGGCGAAGAATCTCCGAGGTGGTCTTCTTCTTCAGCACGGCGAGGTCCTCGTCGAGGAGCGATTCGACACCGATGAAGACACTCACCAGTCCCGCGCGCTTCAGCAACGCGAAGTCGCCGAAGTTCGACAAGGTGTCCGCTCTCGCATAGATCTTGAAGCCGATCGCAGGAAAGCTCGCCGCGATGTTCTCCAGCAGTTCGGAGATCCGCGGATAGTCGCGTTGATCGGCGCCGAAGAACTCCGAGTCGTTGAAGACGAAGTGGCGAACGCCGAGGTCGTAGTAGGCCCGGATGTCGGCCAGGACGTGTGGGACGGGCCTGCGCGTCCAGCGTTTCGGGTAGTTGACACCGGAGTTGATGAAGCAGAACTTGCAAGGGAAATGGCATCCCCGTGTTGTCTCGATCGAGGCCTTGACCCGAGGCAGATGGTCGGGTTGGACCGCCTGGGTGGGCAGATACGGCCTGAGCTGGAGATCACCGTCGAAGGCCGGGCCGTCATCAGGCATCCCGAGCATCCTGGCAAGCGACCGCTCGTCGTGGATCGATGTACGGAGCCGGTCCCCGAATGCGGTGCCGAGACGCTGGAACTCTCCATTATCCGGAAGCCGCCCTGTCTGCCCGTAGAGGATGACCTGCGCATCGGTCTGCTCCAGCAGGCCGCTGGCGATCCTCAATGCATAGAACACGTTGTCGCCCGTTTCCCGGCAGGAAACGACGTAGTGCGTCGCGGCAGAGGTTTCGATGATCTTCTGCAGGCTCAGCGTGCGATCGATGTGGAAATCGTAAACCCTGGGAGCCGCGCATCCCGTCGCATCCAGGTAGCCGAGCCAGTAGGAGATGATGGCGTCCTCCCGCACGTCGAGATCGTTGTACCGATAGGTGTGCGGTGGACGGATGATGGCGATGTTCGGCATGAAATCCTCCTAGACGTCGGTGTCCTCGATGGCCGGGACGACGAGCTCCTTCACCAGGGTCGGGTCGTCCAGCGAGAGAATGCAGCGGATCAATTGGTAGATGTCGTCCGGCGGTATGCGCGCCGGGTGGGACGACTGGCCGCTCTGGTCACTGCGGATCGATCCCGGGGAAAGGCAGGTGACATGCAGGCGCAACGGCCTTCCCTGTTCGCGCAGCGAGTGCGTCAGGCCTCGCAACGCGAACTTGGACGCGACATATGCACATGACGTGCTACCGGAGTTGTCGAGGCCGCTGGTTGACCCGATAAGGAAATAGTGGCGCCGGCGAGGTGGTGTTGCAGCGCACAGCGCGAGCAACCGCTGGCCGATGATCAGCGGTGCCGTGATGTTCGTGGCGACGATGCCGCGAACCTCCTGTTCCGAGGCGCGCTCGAAGCCTTGCTGCTCCCAGATGCCCGCCACATAGATGATGCAGTCATAGTCGGCCCGCTGCATGTCGGCGGTCACCGACGCCAGTCCCGCCTCCTGCGTGAGATCTGCAGTCAGGATGCGTCCGGCCTGCTCGGCCTCGCTGCCGTCGAAGCGCCTGGCGACGGCGGTCACGGCATGGCCGTCCGCGCCGAAGGCGCCCAGCAGGCTGCGGCCCAGGCCGCGGGATGCTCCGAGAATCAATACCTTGTTCCGGTCAGGGGGTGTCTTCATTTTTCAAAGCCTCGCGCAGGGTGGCATTGGCATGCCGTTCGATTCGACGGTGCGTCTGAGCAGATGGCAGTCCACTCGCTGGTCTCGTGCCGTACGGTACGCAGAGCGGAATTCCTGGCACGGATGCCGAGCAGGACCGGTCGGCGAAATGCGAAATCCGGCCGGTCGCAGGATTCGGCAAGGGAGCGCACGCGCCGCCCACCGCTGGACAGGCCCCATGCCCGGTCGGGATGGTGCAGACTGAAACTAGTCAACGGGGCCTCCGTCCAGCAATCCGCTTTTTCGGGTGTTCTCGAACATCATGAGAAAGAGCGCCAGGCCGATGGCAAGCCAGGCACTGGCGGTGGCAGCGACCAAGGACAGGGTGCCGCCCATGATGGACCCCGTGGCGAGCAGCTCTCTGACGCAGTCGAAAACGTAGGTCGTCGGCAGCAGTGCGGACACCCATTGCAGCCCAAGGGGAAGCGCGGAGGTGGGATACAGGACGCCGGACAGCGGGGCAAGCGTCAGTACCAGCGCCCACGAAAGGATCTCTGCGGCGATGCCCCAGCGCAGGATGACGCCGGACATGATCAGGGAGACGGCTGCCGAGGACATCAACGCGAATACGGTCACCACCAGCACGGAGCCGCGCAGGTCGATGTAGTCCGACCAGCCTGCTCCCAGGGCGACGGCCACGGCAATGCCGATTCCGAGCACCGCGCGCACGAGTCCCACGATGAAACATCCGAACATCATTTCCAGCGGCGTCAGGGGCGTTGTGAAGAGCTGCGGCAGAGCGCGGCCCCACATCTCCGTGAACAACGACATGACAGTGCCCTGCTTGAACCTGAAGATGATTTCCCACATGAGGTAGGAAACGAGCAAAGTGCTTCCCAACGTGGGCAGGGACTGGGCGCTGAGGTAGTTCTTGAAGATGACCCACTGCATCAGCGTGGCGGTAGGCATGTACACGGACTCCACCAATCGTGGCCAGGACCGCAGCAGCACCACCAGGTGGCGCACGCTGATGGCAGCGATGCGCATCAGCGATGCCTGCAGGGGGCGCATGGTCGATTGCACGGATGTGGTGGATGGATGAAAGGGATGGGGTTGGCCCCCATCCCGGCAGGCTTACGGCCCGGTGACGACGTCAACGAAGACGTCGGTGACTTCGCGGCGCGTCTGGGCGTCCAGTTCTGCCTGCAGCTGCTGGGTGGCCTGTGCTACGTCGGATGCAGCCAGCGCACGGCGCAGGGCACGCTCGACCAGGTCGTCTTTGGAAACCAAGCTAGTGCTCATACGTTTGCTCCTTTCGGTTGGAAAAACACCCCGATGAATGGGGCGTGGCCAGTATGGATACGAAAAGGGCGCCCGCTTACTGTCGTGTTGAGAGCGAACGTTATGCATACCATTCGCCATCTCGATGAACCTGGAACGGATGGCGCCGCCCGGCATGGGATGCACCATGCAGTGCGATGCCGCCCGCTAACATCGCGCCATGCACAAAGCTCATACGCACTCTCACGTTCCCGGCGCGGTTTCCTTCGGCCACGCCGACCGCATCTGCATCGTCACCGGAGGCGCCCAGGGCATCGGCGAAGCCTGCGCGCGGCGCTTCGCCCGCGAAAGCGCACGGGTGGTCGTCGCCGACGTGGACGACGCGCGCGGCAGCGCCCTGGCGGCGGAGCTTCCGCAGGCGCTGTACGTGCACTGCGATGTCGGCGACAAGGCCCAGGTGGATGCGCTGGTCGCCCGCGTGCTGGAGGCCCACGGCCGCATCGACGTGCTGGTGAACAACGCCGGCATCTTCCGGTCGGCGGATTTCCTGGAAGTGAGCGAGGAGGACTTCGACGCGGTGCTGCGCGTGAACCTCAAAGGCTCCTTCCTGGTGGGCCAGGCGGTGGCCCGTGCGATGGTGGCGGCGGGCCGCGGGGCCATCGTGAACATGAGCTCGGTGAACGGCGTGCTGGCCATTCCCACGATCGCCAGCTACAACGTGAGCAAGGGCGGCATCAACCAGCTCACGCGCGTCATGGCCCTGGCGCTGGCCAGCCGCGGCGTGCGGGTGAATGCGGTGGCGCCGGGCACCATCGCGACGGAGCTGGCCACGCAGGCCGTGCTCACCAGCGACGACGCCCGTGCCCGCATCATGAGCCGCACGCCCATGGGCCGGCTGGGCGAGCCTGCGGAAATCGCCGACGTGGTGGCCTGGCTGGCCAGCGATGCCGCCAGCTATGTGACGGGCGAGATCGTCACGGTGGACGGCGGGCGCATGACGCTCAACTACACCGTGCCCTTGGGTGGCTGAGCGCCGGGTTTTCGATCTCGCGGCACAATCGGCGGCATGCGATTCCTCCACACGATGCTGCGCGTTGGCAATCTCCAGCGCTCGATTGATTTCTACACCCAGGTGCTCGGCATGCAACTGCTGCGCACGTCCGAGAACCCCGAGTACAAGTACTCGCTGGCGTTCCTGGGCTTCGACGGCGGCAACCCGGGCCAGGCCGAGATCGAACTCACCTACAACTGGGGCACCGAGAGCTACGACATGGGCACGGCCTACGGCCACATCGCCCTGGGCGTGCCGGACGCCTACGCGGCCTGCGAGAAGATCAAGGCCGCTGGCGGCAACGTCACGCGCGAGGCCGGCCCGGTCAAGGGCGGCACGACGGTGATCGCCTTCGTGACGGACCCGGACGGCTACAAGATCGAGCTGATCGAACGCAAGAACGACGTGGGCGCGGGCACCGGCCTGCGCTGACGCGGACTTGCGCGGCCGGCCGCGCGTGTCACGGTGCGTATCCCGCGTCCACCGCCGGAGGCCGCAGCAGGTCCGCATTGACCCCCATCGCCTCGCTGGCGCGCTCGACCGCCTGCCAGAGCGGCGCCGGCATGCGCAGGATATCTTCGGGCGAATCGGCCTGGGCGATCCAGGCGTCGATCTGGTGGTGCTGCTCGGGGGTAAGCAGCTCGAGGTTCAGCATCTCGTCGATGGTTTTCATGGCGCCAGTATCGCCAACCCCGCAGGTTGGCGATATTTCCTTTCCTGCCGTCAGCGTGCCGGACGCAATGCCGTGGCGGCCCGGGCCAGTTCGGTGATGCGCGCCCAGTCGCCAGATGCCAGCGCGTCGCCGGGCACCAGCCACGAGCCGCCCACGCAGGCCACGTTGCCCAGCGCCAGGAAATCCGCCGCATTGCCCGGCTGGATGCCGCCCGTGGGGCAGAACACCACGTCGCCGAAGGGGCCCTGCCACGCCTTGAGCATGGCGAGGCCGCCGGCCTGAACGGCGGGGAAGAACTTCAGGGCGTTGAAGCCCTCTTCCTGCGCCATCATGATCTCGCTGCCGGTGGCCACGCCGGGCAGCAGCGGCAGGCCGAGATCGCGGCAGGCGCGGCCCACGGCGGGCGTGAAGCCCGGGCTCACGGCGAAACGCGCGCCCGCCCGGGCGGCGGCCTGCGCATCGGCCGCGCTGCGCACGGTACCGGCGCCGACCACGGCCTCGGGCACGTCCTTGGCGATGGCTTCCATGCAGGCCAGGGCCTGGGGCGTGCGCAGCGTCACTTCCAGCATGCGGATGCCGCCGGCCACCAGAGCGCGCGCCATGGGCACGGCGTGCGCCACGTCGGTCAGCACGATGACCGGGATCACCGGCGCGTCGCGCATCACGTCCTGCGCGGTCAAAGCATTGCGTTCGTTCACAGCCATGTGCAGGCTCCCTCTTCCGCGCTGAGCGCATTGCGCCGGAATCCGGCAAACAGTTCGCGGCCCCAGCCGTGGCCGTCGGCACGGGCCAGTTCCTCGGGCTGGTTGGCCGGCACGCGGGCCGCCCATTCCGCCGGTTCCACCAGGGCATTCAATGTACCCGCCACGGCGTCGAGCCGCACGATGTCGCCATTCTGCACGCGCGCCAGCGGCCCGCCTGCCAGAGCCTCGGGCGAGACGTGGATGGCGGCCGGCACCTTGCCGGAGGCGCCGCTCATGCGGCCGTCCGTGACCAGCGCCACGCGGTAGCCCTTGCCCTGCAGCACGGCCAGCGGCGGCGTGAGCTTGTGCAGCTCGGGCATGCCGTTGGCGCGCGGGCCCTGCCAGCGCACCACGCAGACCAGCCCGTGCGACGGGTGGGCTTCGCAGGCCCGGTCCAGCTCGCCGGCCTGGAAGGCCTGCTGCAGTTCGGCCTGCGAGGCGAAGACGCGCGCGGGCGCCTCGATCACGTGGTGGTCTTCGGGTACGGCGGACACCTTGATCACGCTGCGGCCCAGGTTGCCTTCGAGCAACTTGAGCCCGCCGACCGGGCTGAACGGCGCATCCGCGGGGCGCAGCACGCCGTCGTCGCCGCTGGCACCGATGGGTGCCCAGGAGAGTTTGCCGGTGCCGGGGGCCGCGGCATCCTCCACCGGCAGCCGGGTGTATTCGCGCAGGCCGCCGGGCCGCACGGTGAGTACGTCCTCGTGCATCAGGCCGGCGTCCAGCAGTTCGCGGATCACGTAGCCGGGGCCGCCGGCCGCCTGGAACTGGTTCACGTCGGCGCTGCCGTTGGGATAGACGCGAGCGAGCAGCGGCACCACGGCCGAGAGCGCCGCGAAATCGTCCCAGCCGATGGCGATGCCCGCGGCGCGGGCCACGGCTACCCAGTGGATCAGGTGGTTCGTGGAGCCGCCCGTGGCGAGCAGCGCCGCCATGGCGTTGACGATGCAGCGCTCGTCCACGATGCGGCCGATGGGCGCGCACGGCGCACCCGGCTGGCCGAGCACGGTGCGGGCGGCCTCACGCGTGAGTTCGGTACGCAGCGCCTCGCCGGGGTTCACGAAGGCGGTGCCGGGCACGTGCAGGCCCATGGCTTCCATGAGCATCTGGTTGCTGTTGGCCGTGCCGTAGAAGGTGCAGGTGCCCTCGCTGTGATACGCGGCGGATTCGGCGGCCAGCAGTTCGTCGCGGCCGACCAGGCCCTGCGCGGCCTGCTCGCGCACCTTGGCCTTGGCGCTGTTCGAAAGGCCCGAGGTCATCGGCCCGGCCGGCACGAACACGGTCGGCAGGTGGCCGAAGTGCAGTGCACCGATCAGCAGGCCGGGCACGATCTTGTCGCACACGCCGAGCATGAGCGCGGCGTCATAGACGTCGTGCGAGAGCGAAACGGCCGTGGCCATCGCGATCACGTCGCGGCTGAAGAGCGACAGCTCCATGCCCGGCGTGCCCTGCGTGACGCCGTCGCACATGGCCGGCACGCCGCCCGCCACCTGGGCCGTGGCACCGTGCTGGCGGGCCACCTCCTTGATCATGTCGGGGTAATGGCGCAGCGGCGCATGGGCCGAGAGCATGTCGTTGTAGGCATTGACGATGCCGATGTTGCGCGCGCGCTCGGCGACGACGCGGAACTTGTCGTTGCCGGGCATGCCCGCGAAGGCGTGGGCGACGTTGGCGCAGCCCAGGCGGTCGGCGCCGCGGTCGCGCTGCGCATGGAAATCGAGCTGGGCGAGGTAGGCGGCACGCGTGGGCGCGCTGCGCTCGCGGATGCGTTCGGTGACGGAATGGACGGTATCGTGGAGTGGCATGGCGGTGTGTGGGGCGGTGCCTTGCAGGATCGACGTGGAAAGGAGCGGAAAAGGCGCGCGGGCTGCTGGAGCGGCCGCCAGGCCGGAGCACGGTGCCGGCCGGTAGCGCGGCGCCTATGACGGAAATCGTACGCCTTCCGTATGACCTGGGAGTGTAGGCCGAGACGAGGGCCGCGGACGCGTACGGTCGGGTTCGGCCGAATGAGGCCCTGTCCTGCCGCCTGGCGTGCGCTGCTGCCCCGACAGCGCACGCGCCTCCTCTGCCTTCGCGCCTTACTGGCCGCCGCGGGCCTGCTGGACGGCGGCCTGCACCGCGTCCCAGGTCTCCTGGCCCACCGACTTGGCGATGCCGGCGTTCACCGACGTGAGCTTCTCGCGCATGCGGTTGGCCTCGGCCGCGGGCAGTTCGTTGACCTGCATGCCCTTGGTCTTCAGGTCCGCCAGCGCCTTGGCGGCTTCCTCGCGCGTGTCCTTGCGTTCGAAGTCGCGGCTCTTCGCGGCGGCGTCCTGCAGCACCTTCTTCTCGGCCGGGCTGAGGGTATCCCACCACTTCTTGCTCACCGTGACGATCCACGGGCTATAGACATGGTTGGTGACGGTGAGGTACTTCTGCACCTCGTAGAACTTGCTCGACACCACGGTGTTGAACGGGTTCTCCTGGCCATCGACGGCGCGCGTCTCCAGTGCGGTGAAGAGCTCCGAGAACGGCAGCGGCACGGCGTTGGCGCCCAGGGCCTTGAAGCTGTCGAGGAAGACGTTGTTCTGCATCACGCGCAGCTTGATGTCGCCCATGTCTTCCAGCCTGGTGACGGGGCGCTTGCTGTTGGTGAGGTTGCGGAAGCCGTTCTCCCAATAGACCAGGCCGACCATGCCCTTGGGTTCGAGCTTGGCCTTCACCTTCTCGCCGACGTGGCCGTCGAGCACCGTGTCGGCTTCCTTCACGTTGGCGAAGAGGAAGGGGGTGTCCCACACGGCCATCTCGGGCACGATGCCGACCAGCGTGGCGGTGGAGCCGACCATCATCTCCTGCGCGCCGCCGATGAGCGCCTGCTGCATCTGCGTGTCGGAACCCAGCGAGGCGTTGCCGATGGCGCGCACCTTCATCTTGCCGCCCGTGGCCTTCTCGACTTCCTGGGCGAAGAAGCGCACGGCGCGCCCCTGGTTGGAGTTGTCCACCAGGCCGTAGCCGAAGCGCACGATGCGCGGCTTGAAGTCCTGGGCCTGGGCGACGGACGCGCCGCTGGCGGCGATGGCGGCCACGAGGGTGGCGAGGGCGAAACGGATGCGCATGGTGTTTGTCTCCTGGAATAAAACGGGAAAGCAGCGAAAAACAGGGGAAAGCGGATCGGCATGAACGATGGACGGCATGCCGGGCTCAATGCAGCCAGCCCAGCGGCGCGGTGATCATCTGCGGGAAGATCACGAACAGGATCAGCAGCAGCACGTACACCAGCAGGAACGGCGTGGTGCCGCGGATGACGGTCTCCATGCGCAGCCGGCCCACGCCGGCCACCACGTTCTGCACCGTGCCCACGGGCGGCGTGATGAGCCCCACGCAGCCCACGTAGATGAACATGAAGCCGAAGTACACCGGATCGATGCCGGCCTTGACGGCGAGCGGCACGCACACGGGGCCGAAGATCAGGATGGTGGGCGTGAGATCCATGGCCGTGCCGACCACCAGCAGGAACACCATCATCAGCGCCATGAACAGCATGGGGTTGCCCATGACGCCCGCGAAGCTGTCGGCCAGCAGGTTGGGCAGGTCCGCCAGGGTGATCATGTAGGCCGTCACGGTGGCCGCGCCGCAGAGGAACATCACCACCGCGGTGGTCTTGCCCGCGGCGAGGAACACTTCGTAGAGCCGGCCCCACGTCATCTCGCGATAGACGAACATCGAGACGATGAGCGCGTACACGGCGGCCACCACGGCGGCCTCGGTGGGCGTGAAGATGCCGCCCTTGAGCCCGCCGAGGATGATGACCGGCATCATCATGGCCCAGAAGCTGTGCAGCAGCGCGCGCATCCGCGCGCCCCAGGCCACGCGCTCCATGGCCGGCAGCCGGTGCCTGCGCGCGATCCACCACCAGGCGAGGATGAGGAAGGTGCCCATCATCAGCCCGGGGAACACGCCCGCCAGGAACAGCTTGCTGATGGAGGTGTTGGTGGTCACGCCGTAGATCACGAACGGCATCGAGGGCGGAATGATCGGCGCGATGATGCCGCCCGAGGCCAGCAGGCCGGCGCTGTAGCTGGACGGATAGTTCTGCTGGCGCATCATGGGCAGCAGGATGGTGGCGAGCGCTGCCGTGTCGGCGATGGCCGAGCCGCTCATCGACGCGAGCAGCACCGCCGCGCCGATGGCCACGAAGCCCAGGCCGCCGCGGATGTGCCCGACGAAGGCGCGCGCCAGGTCGATGATGCGGCGCGAGAGCCCGCCGGCGTTCATCAGTTCGCCGGCCAGGATGAAGAACGGCACCGCCAGCAATGGGAAGTTGTCGAAGCCCGCCTGCAGGTTCTGCGCGAGCAACTGGGAATCGAAGAAGTCCAGGTGCCACATCAGGGCGACGCCGGTGAGGATCAGCGACTGGGCGATCGGCATGCCGATGGCCATGCCGCCGATCAGCACGCCGAGAAAAATCAGGGTCACGACCATGGCCGCTCCTTCACTCGATGGTGGCGTCGCCGCCCGCATCCTCGCCGGCCGGCCGGCCGCGCACCAGATCCAGCACCAGTGCCGCGAGCAGGCCCGCCGCCAGCACCAGCGTGGCCGCCGCGCCGAGCGCGAGCGGGTAGCCCAGCACGGTGCTGTAGCTCTCCATGCCGGCCACCACCTGCGCCCACGATCCCTTGAGCAGCAGCACCATGCAGAGCGCCACGAGGGTCTGGCTCACCCAGAACAGCGCCTTGCGCGGCGCACCCGAAAGGCGCGTGGTGAGCATGTCGAAACCCAGGTGCTTGCCCTCGAACGCGGCCACGATGGCGCCCACGGCCACCAGCCAGACGAACAGCAGGCGCGAGATCTCTTCGTACGACACGATGCTCGTGCCGAACGCATAGCGCAGCACCACGTTCACGAACACGGCCACGACCATGCCGGCCAGGGCCAGCACCATGAAATGCTCCGCGAAGCGCTGGAGCGCGGGTTTGTCGCGCGCGGGGTGGTCGTTCATGCGGTGTCTCCGGAAGGGGCCGGCGCGCAAGGGGCGCCTGGGGCGTGGGGGAATGGCGCGGCAGCCTCTGCGCCGCCGTCGCCGTGCAGCCAATGCGCGATGGCGGCACCCAGGTCGTGGATGGGCCGCGTGGCGTCCAGCGCGAGCACGCCGGGTTCGCCTCGCGGCGATTCCAGCGTGGCGAACTGGTTGGCGACCAGCGTGGGCGAGAAGAAATGGCCCGGCCGGTGGCTGACGCGCGCGAGCGCTTCGTCGTAGTCGAGTTCCAGGAACGCGAAGCGCAGCCCGGGCGCGGCGGCGCGCAGGTGGTCGCGGTAGCGGCGGCGCAGCGCCGAGCAGGTCAGCACGATGCCCCCCTGCCCGACAGCATCGGCGGGGTGCACGGCGTGCGCCAGAAGATGGGCGAGCCGGTCCAGCCAGCCGGCCCGGTCCTCGTCGGTGAGCGGCTGGCCCGCGCGCATCTTGGCGACGCTCTCGGGCGAATGGTAGGCATCGCCTTCGTGCAGGGTCCAGCCCAGCAGCGCAGCGGCCGCGGCCGCGACGCTGGATTTGCCGCAGCCTGACACGCCCATCACGACCACCGCAGGCAGTGGCCTGCCTTGGATAGCGCTATCCGTTGAGTTCATAAAAATCGCGGACGCTTCCCGGGGAAGCCTGCCGCGTCGTCTCCGTCGAATGAATGAGGTCAATCGCCTTGCCCTGTCGTTAACCCTGAGCAAGATAGCGCTATCCTAGAACACAATGGCGGCCAGACCGATCCGGATTAACCCTTGAACGATTCCGCCCTGCCCCGCCCCCGACGGGCCCGCCGCGCCAGCGGCCGCGTCACCCTGGACGACGTGGCCCGGCTCGCGGGCGTGAGCCCGATCACCGTCTCGCGCGCGCTGCGTCGCGAGCGCAGCGTGGACCCGGCCCTGGCCGAGCGCGTGCAGGCCGCCGCGCAGCAACTGGGCTACGTGCCCGATCCGGCAGCGCGCGCCCTTGCCTCGCAGCGCAGCACCCAGGTGCTCGTGCTGGTGCCCATGCTGTCGAACACGCTGTTCGTGGACCTGCTCGAGGCCGTGCACCGCACGCTGTTCCCGCAGGGCTTCCTGCCGCTGATCGGCGTGACCCACTACGATGCGGCCGAGGAAGAGGTGCTGCTGCGCACCTACCTGCCCCACCGGCCCGCCGGCCTGCTCGTGACCGGCTTCGACCGCAGCGAGGCCGCCCGCCAGCTGATCGCGCGCAGCGGCGTGCCGTGCGTGCACCTGATGGAGACCAGCGAAGCGCCGGGCGTGTACTGCGTGGGGTTTTCGCAGCTGGAGGCGGGCGCCGCCATCACGCGCCACCTGCTCGAGCGCGGCCGGCGGCGCATCGCGTTCTGCGCCGCCCAGCTCGACCCGCGCACGCTGCAGCGCGCCGAGGGCTACCGCCGCACGCTGCGCGAGGCCGGGGTGTACGACCCGCAACTGGAAATGCTGAGCCCCGAAGGCTCCTCCATCGCGCTGGGCGCGCGCCTCTTCGAGGAAACGTTGCGGCGCGCGCCGGACGTGGATGCGATCTTCTTCTGCAACGACGACATCGCGCAGGGCGGCCTGCTGGCCGCGAGCCGCTGTGGCGTGCCGGTGCCGGAACGGGTGGCCGTGGCCGGCTTCAACGACCTGGCCGGCAGCGACCAGATGGTGCCGCCCCTCACCACCGTGCGCACCCCGCGCGGCGAGGTCGGCCGCGCCGGCGCCGCGATGCTGCTGGGACTGATGCACGGGACACCGCCCGCACGGCACTGCGTGTCGCTGGACTTCGAACTGGTCGTGCGTGGCAGCACCTGACGGCGCGGTCCGTGCTGCCTGAGACAAAGCCCGGCGAACCGGGCGGGGATGGGCAGGATTTCGCCGGGGCCGCGGAGCGGCTGGCTAGCCGTTCTCGTTCTGCGCAACGTAGACGAGCACCACGCCAATACACACGATGAAGCGGAAGGCGGATTCGACGCCGTTCCACTGGGGCGACTGCCACATCAGGAACCATTCGCCCGCGACGGTCATGAAGCCGAAGAACCAGACGACCAGCCCGAGCGTCAGGCCGCAGACCGCGAGCGTCTTGGCCCGGGCGAAGGCCGGGGGTGCACCGCGCAGTTGCCG
The DNA here is from genome assembly GCF_900100305.1 of Paracidovorax citrulli. GTDB lineage: Bacteria > Pseudomonadota > Gammaproteobacteria > Burkholderiales > Burkholderiaceae_C > Paracidovorax > Paracidovorax citrulli. Next base: position 48,611 of record NZ_FNEY01000017.1, read on the forward strand.
CAAAAGTGCGATGGCACCGGCCAGGCACAACGCTCCGGTCACCAGCTCCCCGGCGATGATGAGCCAGTAGGCAGCATGGTGCAGGAGCGGCGAGAAAATCGCGCGCCCCATGAGCCGGTTGCCGGGGAACGTCGTGTCCATGAGCAGGACATGCCGGGTGAACTCGAAGTTCGACCCGTAATCGACGATGTTGTTGTAGCCGACGAGCAGGCAGAACAACGCCACCAGCAGTACCAGGAGCGCTTTGGATGCCCTGATGGCGGTCATCGCGATCGTTTCCCGCGCCGGCTCGGAACTGGTCAGGCCGCGGCCAGCGTCACTTCCACGCGGCGGGCTTCGGCGGCATTGCCGTCGCCCTGGGCGAGTTCGGGCTTGCGCAGCTCGATGCGGTCCTCGGGTGCGCCGGCAGCCACCAGCGCATCGCGCACGGCCTGGGCGCGCTGCTTGGCCAGCCCTGCGTTGGCAGCGGCGTCGCCCGTGGCGTCGTGGAAGCCCGAGATCACCACGCGGCGGTTGCCGTCCTTCACCGCGCGCACCACGTCGGCGATGGCCGGAGCGGCATCGGCCGTGAGGTCGGCGCGGCCGGATGCGAAGTAGAACTTCACCACGCTGCCGTCCACCACCACGCGCGCGACCTCGTTGCCGGCGATGTCGAGCGTGCCGGCGGGAGCCACCACTTCCGCTGCAGGTGCAGGGTCCGCCGCCGGGCGCGCGATGCCGCGCTGGACCACCACGGTGCCCACCACGGCGGACACCACGACCGCGATGATCGCGAACAGGAAGCCGAGGGCGAAGCGTTGCTGGCTGTCGTCGTCGGAGGAACTGAAGGCCATGATGGGAAAACTCCGTAGATGAATAATGGTGGAATGGACGAAACCGCGAATTGTAGTGGCGCGGCCCCGGCCGCCCTCCCCTCGCCGCTGCGCGATCCGGCGCCCATGCTGGAGCGCGCCCTCGCCGAATGGGGCGGCACGCAGGACCTCTGGATCTTCGGGTACGGCTCGCTCATCTGGCGGCCCGATTTCGAGTTCGCCGAGCAGCGCCTCGCGCGGGTGCACGGCTGGCACCGCGCGCTGAAGATGTGGAGCCGCGTGAACCGCGGCACGCCCGAATGCCCGGGCCTGGTGCTGGGCATGTTCCCCGGGGGCAGCTGCCGGGGCATGGTGTTCCGCGTGGAGCGCGCGCATGCGCGGCAGGTGATGGTCAACCTCTGGCATCGCGAGATGCCCACGGGCGTGTACGACCCGCGCTGGCTGCCCTGCTCCACGCCCCTGGGCACGGTGCGGGCCCTGGCGTTCACGCTCTCGCGCAGCAGCCCGAACCACACGGGTGAGCTGTCGGAAGCGGAGTACCGGCGCATCTTCTCGGAAGCGAGCGGCCGGTACGGCACCACGCTGCAATATGCCCGGGCCACCTACGACGGCCTGCGCCGCCTGGGCATCGAGGACCGCGCGCTGGCACGGCTGCTGGAATTCTCCCCGCAGGACTCGGCCCCGGACTGACCGGCCTGCGCCACCGGCGCTGTTCGCACCGTCGGCCATCGCTTCGCCGGGCGACGGGGTGATTTCATCTATCGGAATAGATTGCAGCAAACGGCCATCCAGAAGGCTGTGGCGGCCTGTCCGGCCGTTCCCGGCGCCTCGTACGAGGCCGGCCCCGCAGCCTGATCCTTCCGAAAAGAAAACCATGACCTTCCTGCAATTTCCCGCCCTCCGCCGCAGCAGCTCCGCCGGAGAAACCTCGTCTTCAGGTGCGGCCTCGCCGCCGCAGTCTCCAGCGTCATCCAGCGGCACCGGCAGCCGCCGGCATGCCTCCGGCGGCCTGACCGAGCCGTTGCTGCGCCAGCGTCCGGCTGAAGAGCCGGACGGGGCGCCTCCGCCCCCCCCGGCCAGCGCGCCACATCGTAATATGCGGCTGCGCGGCGCGGTGCTGCGGCAGATGCTGGCCGCGGAACGCACCCGCGCGGGCCAGCGCCTCGCGCAGGCGGATGCGCTGCACGGCACGCAGGCCCGCCGCGAAGCTCGCACGCAGGCGAACCTGACCACGCTGGCGCGCCAGGCCGTGCTGCAGGTGCGGCTGAACCGCGTGCAGCGGGACGCCTACGTCGCGCGGCTCAAGGAAGTGATTTCCACCGACCAGTTCCAGCACCCCATGGCGCTCAAGGGCGCCGTCGGCCGCGGACCGGACCAGCGCCTGGCCTCCCCGGACAAGGCCATCCAGGCCGTGCTGGACTACGTACAGGCGAAGCATCCGCAAGAGGCAGCTCGCCTCGACCTGCAGGGCACCACCGAACTGCGGCTGCCGCTGGAGGCCGACATCCTCCTGAACACCTGGGAGTTCTCCGCGGGCTGCAAGGTACGGGAAATTCACCTGGCCGACGGCGGCACGGAGGAAGCCGACATCGACCTCTCCACGTATGCGGCGCGAGAAGCGATCAAGAAAGGAGCGGCGGCTTTCGGCGAGGAGGCCCGGCTGCGCCCGGTCAGCCTCAAGGACGTGGAACCCTCCAGCGAAGCCGAGGACGCCCACCTCACGCCGGCTCCAGGGCTGGAGGGCAACCCGGAAAAGCACCCGTTCGCCTTCCTGCAGGGCGTGCGCTACCGGGCCGAATCGGACCATGAGGGCCTGCAGGCACTGGTCAACCGCTGCCTGGGGGCCAGCGATCCCGTCACCCTCGAGCTTCGCGGGCGCATGGGCGCGCAGGCCGTCAATGCCGTGCTGACCCAGAAGCAATTCTCGCCGGAACTGGGATGGAGCATGCTGGCGAGCCTGGTGGGCAGCGGCGGGCTGGCGTATGCGCTGGACGTCGTGGCCTGGGGCGCGGTGATGGGCCAGGTATCCGCGGCCCTCGGCGAGGACCATCCCGCCACCCGCATGACGGAAGTGCTGCTGGCGTCGCTCACGCCCCTGTTCGCGGAAACCGTGGACTCCCTCGTCATCAAGCGCCTGCTCGGCACGTTCCAGAATGAGCCCCTGCTGCCGGAAACCTTCGCGGAATTCATGGACGACCTGAAGGATTCAGCGATTTCCGGCACCATCGCGGCCATCGGATCCATTCCGAACAATGTCGCCGGGCTGACGCAGCGCTGGGCCATGGAGCCCGTCAGCATGGTCACCAACCAGATCGCGGTCTCCACCTCGGGTGCCATGGTCCCGCGGGAAGTCGCGGCGGCCCATGGCGAAATGGCGACGGGGGTGCTGCAACGCAAGAATGATGGCTTCTTTCCGCCCCCCGACGTGGCCCTGGCCGCCGGATCCAGCGAGGCCCAGGCCCGGCGCGCGCTGGCCGACCACGCCATGGCGGATACGCAGGGCGCGCTGGAGGCGGCCCCTGGCCACGGCCTGGCCATCAACTCGATGGGCATCGGCTCGGTCATCAGCCTGCTCACGGGATTCCTGCCGTTCGACACCATGGCCCGCGCCCACGTGCTGCCGACCGTGGTGCAGAAGATCGTCACCATCATGGTCAATACGCCCACGGAAGTGCTCAGCCTGGGCGCCGGCATCCTGACCGGCAACCATCTCGGCGGCATCGGCGGCAAGCTCACCACGGACGCCGAGAAGAACCGCCGCATCATCGAACTCATCGCCCACAAGGCGGTCGAGCGGCTCGGGCAGGCGCAGTCGGGCGGGGCGCAGGGCATCGAGATCACCGAGGCGGAGCTGCAGGCCATCGAGCACCCCTCCCTGGCGCTCACTTTCCCGGCCGGGCGGACCATCGTCAACACGATGAACGGCGTGGCAGACATGGTGTCGCGCTGCTGGGGCGCGCTGCGCGGCGTGCCCCCTGAGCGCCCCGGGGAGCAGGTGGACGTGAACGCACTGATGCAGCGCATGGCGGACCAGGGCCGCCATTCCGCGCCGGTGTGACGCCGGCGTGCGCTGCCGCGGCACGGAGGCGGGCGGAAGGCATGCACAATCGCGGCATGTCTTCCCCCTCCTCCCCGTTGTCGTCCTCCATCGCCGACCTGCGCAAGAGCTACGAGCGCGCCGAACTCGGCGAGGAGGCATCGCATGCCGATCCGCTGCGCCAGTTCGACCAGTGGCTGCAGGAAGCCGTGGCAGCGCAGGTGCCCGAGCCCAATGCCATGACGCTGGCCACCGTGGGCGCGGACCTGCGCCCCAGCACCCGCGTGGTGCTCATCAAGGGCTACGACGAGCGCGGCATCGTCTGGTACACCAACTACGGGAGCCGCAAGGGCCGGCAACTGGCGGGCAACCCGTTCGCGGCCCTGCAGTTCCACTGGGTCGAGCTCGAACGCGTGGTGCGCATCGAAGGCCGGGTGGAGAAAGTGAGCGATGCGGAGAGCGACGCGTATTTCGCGAGCCGGCCGCTGGATTCGCGCATCGGCGCCTGGGCGAGCCCGCAGAGCGAGGTGATTTCCGGCCGCGGCGTGCTCGTGGCCAATGCGGCAAAGTACGGCGCACAGTTCCTGCTGCAGCCGCCCCGCCCGCCGCACTGGGGCGGCTTCCGCCTGAAACCCGACCGCTGGGAATTCTGGCAGGGCCGCAAGAGCCGCCTGCACGACCGGCTCTGCTACCGGGAAGAGACGCCGGGCGCCTGGGTGCGCGAGCGCCTCGCTCCCTGACGGCCCTCTCCTGCCCCGCCGGCTCGGCGGTCCTGCGGCGACGGGGCCGTGCCGGCCGCTGCCGTCTCAGTGCCAGAGCCGCTGGGCCAGCAGAAGCATCAACGGCACCGTGAGCAGCGCCAGCGCGGTCGAGAGCGCGATGCTGGCCGACACCTCGTCCTGCATCGTGCCGTAGCGCTGGGTGAAGAGGAAGACGTTGGCCCCCACGGGCAGTGCCGCGGCGGTGAACATCACCGCCACCGAAAGGCCCGACAGGCCCATGCCCCAGGCCAGCGCGAACAGCAGCAGCGGGTGGGCGATGTTCTTGACCATCGCGATGCCCAGGGCCTCCCGCGCATGGTGGCCGACCTTGGTGTAGGCCAGCGTCACGCCCACCAGCAGCAGCGCCATGGGGCCGAGCGCGGTGCCCAGCACCTGCAGCGGCTTGTCGATCACCTCCGGCAATACGAGGCCCGTCTGGCCGAACAGCAGGCCCGCCAGGATGGGCAGCGGCACCGGGTGCACGATGCCGTTGCGCACCGCCTGCAGCACGGTGTGCAGTACCGGGCGCGGCGCGCTGCGGCCCGAGCGCTGGCTCTCGCGCGCCTCGGCCAGCTCGAAAACGACCGTGGCGGCCGTGAGCAGCACGAGCGCGTGCAGCGAGATCAGGGTGAAGAGCGTCACCAGCCCTTCCTTGCCGTACACCAGCCCGACCAGCGGCACGCCGATCATGATGTTGTTGCTGAACATGTTGGCCAGGCCGCGTGCCGCCGAGCGGGTGGAAAAGCCCGCGAAGGCCATGGTGACGGTGAACACCAGGCCCGCCGCCAGGAAGTACAGCGCCACCGGCTGGAAGTTCAGGTCCTGCACCCGCACCGCACCCATGGTGCGGAACAGCAGTGCCGGCGTGAGCACCAGGAAGACGATGTTGGAGAGGTCCTTGATCGCGGCGGCCCGCACCCACCCGATGCGGGCCGCGAAGAAGCCGATGGAGATGCAGAGGATGACCGGGACGAGGGAGGAGAAGACGGGGGAGTTCACGGGCGGGAGGGGCACAGGTGCGCACGGCCGTGCACCACAGCGGTGATGCGGCCATGCAGAGAGGGCGGACTCGGACACGGAATTATCCTTGCGCCGCCCTGGCCGGGCGCCTGCCGTACGGGCCGGCCCCTGCCGGTGCGCCGCACGGCATGCCGCCGAGCCCCCCCAAAACCGCAGCTTCATCGCGATGCGCCCTGTTTTTCCCAACCGGCCGCGCGGCAGCGCATGGTGCAATTGCCTGCAATGAAGCTCGTTGCCGAGCCTGCCCGGAACCGGCAGGACGACTGTTTCCATGACCTTTCCCATCATCGAACGCCTGGCCCGGGACGGCCGCCTGGATCGCCTCTTCATTGACGGCGGCTGGCGGCGGCCGGAGGGGACGTCCCGGGCGACCATTACCGATCCTTCCACGGAGCAGCCGCTGGCGGACATCGCGCTGGGCGACGCCCGGGACGCCGCGGCTGCGATCGCCGCAGCCCGGCGCGCCTTCCCGGCCTGGTCCGCGACCACGCCCCGGCAGCGCGCGGATCTCCTGGGCCGGCTGCATGCCCTGGTCCTGGAGCGCGCGGAATCGTTCGCCCAGGCGATCTCGCTGGAAATGGGATCCGCCATCGGCGTGGCGCGCGGCGCGCAGGTGCCGATTGCCGCGGAACACCTGCGCGTGGCCCGCGACCTGGCGGCCAGCTATCCCTTCGTCACCCACCGCGAGGGCACGGCCATCGTGCGCGAGGCCATCGGCGTCTGCGGCCTCATCACGCCCTGGAACTGGCCGCTCTACCAGATCACCGCCAAGGTGGGGCCGGCGCTGGCCGCGGGATGCACCGTGGTGCTCAAGCCCAGCGAACTGTCCCCGTTCAGCGCGATGCTCTTCGCCGAGGCGGTGCAGGACGCCGGGATCCCCTCGGGGGTGTTCAATCTCGTCGCCGGCGAAGGCCCCGAGGTGGGGGCTGCGCTCGCGTCGCATCCCGACGTGGACATGGTCTCGATCACCGGCTCCACGCGGGCCGGCGTCCTCGTGGCCCAGGCGGCCGCGCCGACGGTCAAGCGCGTGGCCCAGGAACTGGGCGGAAAGTCCCCCAATGTCATCCTTCCGGATGCCGATCTTTCCGTGGCCGTGCCGGCCGGCGTGGCGGCGGGCATGCGCAACGTGGGCCAGTCCTGCAGTGCCCCGACGCGCATGATCGTGCCGCGCGCCCGGCTGGCCGAGGCCGAGCGCCTCGCGGCCGAGGCCGTGTCGCGCATGGTCGTCGGGGATCCCCGTTCGGAGCGGACCACGCACGGCCCGGTGGCCAATCGGGCCCAGTTCCACCGCGTGCAGGAAATGATCGCCGCCGGCGTCGAGGAAGGCGCGCGCCTGGTCTGCGGCGGCCCCGGCCGTCCGGCGGGCCTGGAGCACGGCTTCTACGCCCGTCCGACCATCTTCTCCGACGTGCATCCGCGGATGCGGATCGCCCAGGAGGAAATCTTCGGGCCGGTGCTCGTCCTCATTCCCTACGACACGGTCGATGAAGCCGTGGACATCGCCAACGACACGATCTACGGCCTGGGCGCCCACGTGCAGGGCGCCGATCCCGCGGCGGCCCGGGCGGTCGCGATGCGGATCCGGGCCGGGCAGGTGCACATCAACAACCCGGCCTGGAGCCCGCACGCCCCCTTCGGCGGCTACAAGCGCTCGGGCAACGGACGCGAATACGGCGTCGAGGGGCTCCACGAGTACCTCGAAACCAAAGCCATCCTGGGATGGGCCGGAGGCGCACCCGCATGACCGCCGGCCTGCTGCCCCGGCGCCACGCGCCGTCCCTGCGTTCCGTCCTGACCGAAAAGCGAGATCCATCCATGCAACAGCCGCTGCGCCTCATCGAAACGCCCTCCCCCTTGCCCACCAGTGCCGATGCCGTCGTGATCGGCGGAGGAATCATCGGCGTGTTCGCCGCCTACTATCTGGCCCGCAGGGGCATGTCGGTCGCGCTGGTCGAAAAGGGCGTCATCGGCGCCGAACAGTCCAGCCGCAACTGGGGCTGGTGCCGCCAGCAGAACCGGGACGCGCGCGAACTGCCCATGGCCACGAAAAGCCTGGAGCTCTGGGAACAGTTCGCCGCCGATTCCGGAGAGGACACGGGCTTCCGGCGCTGCGGCCTGTTCTACCTGAGCAACGACGAAGCCGAACTCGACCGCTGGGCCCGCTGGGGCGTCTTCGCGAAATCCGCCGGCGTCACCACTCACATGTTGAGCGCCGAGGAAGCCACGCGGCGCGGCAGCGCGACGGGCCGCCCCTGGAAGGGCGGCGTGCTCTCTCCCAGCGACGGCACTGCCGATCCCGCCAAGGCCGCTCCGGCCGCCGCCACCGCATTCATGAAGCTCGGAGGTACCGTGCACCAGAACTGCGCGGCCCGGGGCATCGAGCTGCAGGGCGGGCGCGTCAGCGGCGTGGTCACCGAGGCCGGAACCATCCGGACCCGCACCGCCATCTATGCCGGGGGCGCATGGGCGTCCTCGTTCTGCCGCCAATTGGGAATCCGCTTTCCCCAGGCTACGGTCCGCCAGTCCATCGTGCGCGTTTCGGCGGTCGCCGAGGCGCTGCCCGACACACTGCACACGGCGGGCGTGTCCCTCACCCGCCGCAGCGACGGCAGCTATACGCTGGCCATCAGCGGGCGCGGCCGGGTGGATCCCACGCCGCAGTTGCTGCGCTTCGCGCCGCAATTCGTGCCGATGTTCGCCAAGCGCTGGCGCAACGTGTTCCCCGGTGGCCTGGAGGGCATCCGGAGCGGCCACGAAACGCTGAGCCGCTGGCGCCTGGATGCGCCGACGCCGATGGAGCGCATCCGCGTGCTTGATCCGAAGGCGGATCCTGCGGCCGTCCGGGAAACCCACCGCCGGGCCGTCGCCCTGCTGCCCGCGCTGCGGGAGGCGCGCATCGCCAACGCCTGGGCCGGTTACGTGGACAGCACGCCCGACGGCGTGCCGGGCATCGGCGAGGTGCAGGGCATCCCCGGGTTCATCCTGGCCGCGGGGTTCTCGGGCCACGGCTTCGGCATCGGGCCGGGGGCGGGCCACCTGATCGCCGACCTCGCCAGCGGCGACACGCCCCTCTTCGATCCCCGCCCCTACGACCCCGAGCGGTTCAGGCACTCGGCGTGGGGCAAGGTCGCGGACTTCTAGGCCGCAGGGCGGCCCGACGCGTCAGAAGTCCACCTTCACCCCCACCTTCAGGCTGCGCCCTGGCAACGGCGCTTTCGGGAACGCCGTGGTCGTCAGGATCGATGTCGGGCTGTAGGCCAGCTTGTCCGTGATGTTGTCCAGCCGTGCGTACCACAGCGCGGTGCTGCGGGTGCCGCCGAACTGCCACTGCGTGCGGTAGCCGAGCGAGGCGTTCCACAGCGTGTAGGCGCCGGTCGCGCGCGTGCCGTCGTCGGGCACGCGGTCCTGGGCGGCCAGGTAGTCGAAACCGAGCCCTGCGCGCCAGGGGCCGCTGGCCCACAGCAGCGTGCTGCCCAGGCGCAGGGGCGCGATGCGCGGCAGCGGCTGGCCGGTATCGCGGTTGGTGGCGCGCACGATGTCGCCGCGCAGCTGCAGGTCCAGCGTGGAGCCGTCGCCGAGCAGGCGGGACGCCGGGGCCACCACCCCGCTTTCACCCACCAGCCGCACGCTGCCGCTGGCCTCCAGGCCGTGGAAGCGCGCGCGCACGCCCTGGTAGCGGTACTCGGGCAGCGCGCCGTCCGTTCCGGCCGGCACCACGTCGCCCTCCTCCGAGCGCAGCAGCCCGGTGGGCGCCAGGCCGATGTAGTTGGAGAACTGGCTCAGGAAGGCCGTGGCGGCGAAGCGGTTGGGGCCGCTCTTCCACGCAGCTCCCACGTCCACGCTGGTGGCCTTTTCCAGGCCCAGCCCCGGATCGCCCGTCTCCCAGGCCCCCGTGGCCACGTGCGGGCCGTTGGCGAACAGTTCATAGTCCTTGGGCGCGCGCTGGGTGTACGACAGGTTGGAAGTGAGCTGCCAGGCGGGCGTGAGGTTGAACAGCGCGCCCACGGCGGCGCTGTGCGGGTGGAAATCGTGCTTGCCGACGGCGAAGCGGTCCACTTCCGGGCTGCCGAAGGACTCGACCGTGTCGCGCTCCGCGCGGGCGCCGAAGGTCAGCTTGCCCCAGTCCATGCCCAGCTCTTCGTGCAGGAACAGCGCGGTGCTGCGGCTGCGGCTGCGGGGCGCGAAAGCCTCCTCGCCCTCGGCCGAGAATCGGGTTGCCTCGGCCTGAAGGCCGATGACGCCCTGCAGCCGGCCGATGGGTGCGTGCCGCGCCTCCACCCGCAGGTCGTTGCCACCGTTGCGGAAGGTGGTGCCGGGCTCGCCGCCTTCGTATTCGGTGTGGCGGTAGTCCGTGTGGCTGGCCTGCACGCGCACGCTTTGCAGCGGGCCCGCGCCGAGACGCCACAGTCCGTCCAGCGCATAGCGGTTGGAACGCATGCCGATCGTCACGTCGTCCTCGGCCACGGTGCCGTAGTCGCTGCGGTAGGTAGTGGCCGACAGGCCCAGGTAGCCCTGGTCGAAGAACGCCGTCCCGCCCACGGCGCCGCCGCGCGTGTGGCTGGCGGAGTTGCAGATGCGCCGTGCCAGGCCGGGAGAGCCGGGCTTCGAGCAGGCCAGGTCGATGGGCACGCGCACATCGTCCGTATTGCGGTCGAACACGTCGGCATGCAGGGCGAAGCGGTCGTTGCCGCCCTCCACCATCGCCGCGCCCGCGCGTTCTCCATTGCCGGTGGCGGCCGAGGCTTCGGCCTTGCCGTCCACACCGTTCAACGGCTCGCGCGGGATGCGGTTGTCGATGACGTTCACGACGCCCCCCACCGCGCTGCCGCCATAGAGCAGCGCCGCCGGGCCGCGCAGCACCTCGATGCGTTCGGTGGTCAGGGCCTCGGTGGGCACGGCATGGTCGAAGCTCAGCGCCGATGCGTCCAGCGTGGCGCCGCTGTTCTGCAGCACGCGGATGCGGTCGCCGTCCAGCCCGCGGATGATGGGCCGGCTGGCGTTGGGGCCGAAGTAGGTGCTGCTGACGCCCGGCATGCCGTCCAGCGTCTGGCCGAGGGTCGATTCGGTGCGCAGGGTGAGGTCGTCGCCGGACAGCTGGGCGGCGGGGACGACCACCGTGTCGGCTCCCAGCGGATTGCCGGTGACGGTCACCTCGGGCAGGCGCGCCCGGGGCGCGGCGGAGGCGGCGTCTGCGGCCGTTTGCGCGCGGGTACCGGAGGCTGCCAGCAGCAGCACGGCACAGGCGAGCGGATGCAGCGCTGCGCGGCCGGAACGGCCCGGGAAGGAAAAAGCGATGGGATTCATGGCGGACGAAAAAGGGAGAAAGGGAACACGGCGCACGCGCGTGGCGCCCGCATGCCCGGTGCAGACATGCAGGCGCCACGGCGGGCGAAAAGAAGGAACCGCTGCGCCCTGACGGGTCGTGCGGAAGGGCCGGATCAGGCCGCGCGGGAATGCGGCGGCGCGCGGGCCAGGAAGGCGCGCTGCGGGCGCGCGCCCACGCCCGTCGCGGGCAGGTCATCGGGTGCCGGCGATACCACCGGCATCGCCACCGGCAACAACGCCGGCAGCAGGGCCGCCCCGAAGATCGACTGGTCGAGCAGGTGGCAGTCGCTGTCCGCATGGTGCGAGAACAGCGCCTGCAGCAGGCCCGCCTCGTGGCCATGCGAAAGCGGATCGAGGCCGGCACCGGATGCCGCCCCCGCCTCGGTACCCGCGATGGAGGCACCGCCTGCCACGGCGGCACCGGCACTGGCTCCCTGCAGCACCATGGTCGCCACCGGTCCGTGCACCACCTGATGCAAACGGCCCAGCGCCGGAGAAAATACCAGGGCCGCCGCCAGCCACATCCATAGCGCGAACGCGCGGCCGCGCATCCGCCGGGTGCCTGCCGGTGGCAGCGCGCCCCTGGAGCAGCGGCGGATCATGGCGGCGGGCCGGGTCACTTCACGGGCTCGGCGTTGACCATGCGGTAGAACAGGCCGTACTCGTCATTGCCCAGCGTCTTGAATTCGCCCTGCACCACGATGGGTTCCAGCGAATACGGCACGCCGACGGAGGCCTTCACCTCCACCATGCTCTCCGGCCCGCCGGGAATGCAGAACGCGCAGGTCAGCGGCACGGACGTCAGCAGGAAATGGCGCTGCAGCGGGCGCGTGTCCATGGGCACCATGAAGCCCTGCAGGCGCTGCACCTTGCCGTCCAGTGCCTTCTGCTCGGCATTGAAGACCGGCGCGATGCGCGTCTTCAGGGTCTTCTTGGTGAGGTTTGTGAGCGTGGACCAGGGCACGACGTCGTCGCGCCGCGGCAGCGGCTTGATCGGGCTCTGCGGGCTGTGGTAGCCGGGCCCGGAGCCGGCCGGGAGCCCCCCGGGGCCGGGAGGGCCGCCAGCGGGAGCCCCGAGCGGCGACGACAGCACGGGACCGCCCGCGCCCTCTCCGCCGGGGGCCGGTGCGGTCCCCTGCGCGGCCAGGGCGCCCGTGCATGCCAGGGCACAGGCGAGGAACGGGAGCGGGAATTTCATCGGATACACGGTGTTCGCGGGGAGATCATCGCATGCGGCACCGGCCCGAGGCCGGCGCGCTCAATGCTGGTGCTTCATTCCGCAGAACTTGCCGATGGCCAGACCCTTGCAGGTGGCCTGGAGTTCCTTCACGCACTGGTCGTGTCCCTTGCCCGCCTCGAGGCACTTGGCGGCGGCCTCGTGCGCCGCGGCCATGGCCCGGTGGCGCTGGATGTCGGCCTGGACTTCCTTGTCGCCGTGCGCATGTTCTTTGGCGTCCTGGGCGTGGGCGGACAGTGCGGCCAGGGCCAGCAGCGGCGCGCAGGCCAGGGCGGTGGCGGCGGATCGGAAAGTACGGTACATGGAGGTTCCTTTCGAACAATGAAAAACAAAAAAAGCGTCAACGGACTGCGGAGTTCATTGCCGCCCCAGCAGTTCGCCCGCATCGACGCGGTAGGCCTGCAGGGCCGGCAGCAAGGCGGCCAGCACGGCCAGCGCCGCGGCAAGCGCGGGAACGGCCCATTCCCCGGGCAGCCAGACCCAGCCGGTCACGGGCATGGCATTGCGCGCGGCCAGCAGGCGCCCCACCCCTTCGGCCAGCAGGTGCCCGCAGGCCAGGCCCAGCAGCGATGCGATCAGGGCGAGCCACAGCGCCTCGCACAGCAGCAGCCCCCCCACGCGGGCCGGCGGAGTGCCCAGCATGCGCAGCATCGCGAGGTCGGCACGGCGCTCGCGCACCGCGTTCCACAGCGCGATGAACACGCTCAGCGCGGCCACGCCCAGCAGCACGCCGCCAAAGGCGCGCAGCACGTCGGCCCCCACGCCCAGCAGGCCCACGAGCCGGGTGACCTCGACCGCAGGCGACGCGGCCTGCATGGGCGTGCCGCTGTTGATGGCCCGCGGCAGCGTCACCGCCGCCAAGGGGCTGCGGTAGCGCACCAGGGCCAGCGTGACCTCGCGCTCCTGGCGCAGCACCTCCAGGTCGTCCGGGTCGTCGGCCTGTGCGGATTCATGCACCTTCCACACCGATTCCGTGGCGGTGAGCACCAGCCGGTCGAGCACGCAGCCGCACGGCTGCAGCACGCCCACCACCGTATAGGGATTGTCGCCATGCGCCTCCCCTCCCGGCGCCAGGCCGTGCGTGCCGACGAAGGACTGCCCCAGCAGCCCGCCCGCCCCGCCGCCGAGGGCGCGTCCGGCATCACCGGCAGCGCGCCGCATCGCCCCTGCCACGGTGGCGCCCAGCACGGCCTCCATGGGCCGGTTCCAGACGCGTCCGGCCGCCCATGCGGCGCCATAATGGGCGGGATACTCCGGCGTGGTCCCGACGATGCGGTAGCCGGCGAAGCTGTCGCCCAGGCTGAGGGGAATCGCCTGCGCCACGAGCGGATTGCGCTGCAGGGCCTCGAAATCCTGCAGCGCGATGTTGCCGGGCGGCACGTCGATATGGAAGACGCCCGCCAGGATCAGCTGCAGCGGGCTGCCCTTGGCGCCGACCACCAGATCGATTCCCTGCACGTCGCGCTCGAAGCCGCGGTCCACCTGCTCGGACACCAGCAGCACCAGCACCACGGCGGCCAGCCCGAGTGTCAGCAGCAGCAGGTTGAGCGCCGATGCCAGCGGGCGCGACCAGAGATACCGCCACGACAGCCGCAGGAGTTCGCCGAAGCGGGCCGGCGCACTCATGACCCGGCCTCCACGGCCCGGGGCCGCGCCGGCCGCTCCAGCGACACCGTGACGGCCCGGGGCGCGAGCGCGTCGATCGTGCGGCGGTCGTGCGTGGCGACCACCAGCGTGGCCCCGCAGCCGGCAGCGCTACCGGCCAGCAGCGCCAGCGCCGCGGCGGCGGCCTCGTCGTCCAGGCTGGCGGTGGGCTCGTCGGCCAGCAGAACGCGCGGCGACAGCAGCACGGCGCGCGCCAGCGCCACCCGCTGGGCCTGGCCACCGGAGAGCTGGTGAGGATGGCGCCGGGCCAGCGCGCCGAGGTCCAGGCGGTCCAGCACCGCGGCGATCGCCCGGTCGTCCCGGGGCAGCCCGGCCGCGAAGAAGGCCAGCGCGAGGTTCTCGGCGACGGTGAGCGCAGGCGACAGATGCAGTGCCTGCGGCAGGAAGCCGACGGCGCGCGCGCGCCACGTGTCGCGCGCGGCTTGGCCGGGCCGTGCCTCTCCGGCCAGATCCCGGCCCGCCACCACCAGCGTGCCCGCCGATGCCGAGCGCAGGCCGGCGGTCAGGGCCAGCCAGGTGGATTTTCCGGAGCCCGAAGGCCCGCGCAGCAGCAGGCAGCCGCCCTGGGGCAGGTCCACGTCGGGGAAACGCAGGAACGGGCCGCCGGGATGGGCGAACTCCAGCCCTCGGGACCGGATCATCCGCGGGTCTCCCGGGCCACGGTGTGCGCGCATTCCGCGCACCGGCCGCGCACGGAAACGTCCGCGGCCAGCTCGGCGTGGCCGGCTTCCGCCAGGGCCTGGAGCACGCGGCGCACGGCGGCGCGCAGCGGCGCGGCCCCGTCGGCGACGCGAAACTGGCGGTGGCATTCGGCACATTCGAAGCGTGCGCCCCAGCGCTCTTTGGAACTGCCCGCCAGCGTATAGCGCGTCACGCGCTGCGCATCCACATGGCGATCGAGCAGACCGGCCACGGCGAGGCGGTCCAGCAGGCGATAGACCGTGACACGGTTGGCCGGCACGCCGCGCCGCTCCAGCGCCGCGACGACTTCCGTGCCAGAGCGCGCGGCGGAGGGGTCGGACTCCATCAGCGCCAGCACCGCCCGCACGGCCCGCGTGGAGCGCAGGCCTTGCGGCAGCGCACGCTGCGCGGCGGAAGGCGATGGCGCGGTCGGGTCGGTGGAGGCGGCTGGAATCGGCATGGCGTGCGGCCTGTCAATGCAAGCCTGTTAATGCAATCGTGTTGCATTATGCATGCGAGCCGCACGCCTGCGGCCGGCCGTGGCTATTCGGGCTTGAGGTAGCGCGCGAACGTCTTGCGGAATTTCTCCACCTTCGGCCCCACGACGAAGGCGCAGTAGCCCTGCTCCGGATGGTTCAGGTAGTAGTCCTGGTGGTAGTCCTCCGCCGGCCAGTACGACTGCAGCGGCTGCACTTCGGTGACGATCGGCGCGCCGAACAGCCGGTCCTGCGACATCTGCCGCACCATGGCCTCCGCCAGCTCCTGCTGCGCGGGCGTGGCGGTGTAGATGCCGCTGCGGTACTGCGTGCCCACGTCGTTGCCCTGCCGGTTGAGGGTGGTGGGGTCGTGGGTGGCGAAGAAGATTTCCAGGATCTCCCGCAGGCCGATGACCCCGGGGTCGAAGGTCAGCCGCACCACTTCCGCATGGCCCGTCCTGCCCGAGCAGACCTGCTCGTAGGTCGGATGCGGCACCTGGCCGTTGGCATAGCCGCTCTCGACGTCCGTGACACCTCGAACGCGGTCGAAGACGGCCTCGGTACACCAGAAGCAGCCTCCGCCCAGGGTGATGGTTTCAGAATCCATGGAAAACCTCGCTGTGAAGAAACGATACGGTAAGGAGACGGCGGCCCGGCCCTTGTGGGAATTGTCCGCGCCGCCACGTTGACGCCACCACGCTCCGCCGCTACATTACTAACCAGTCAGTCATTAATATGGCCTCCCGCTCCCCCGCCTCCCCTCTCTCTTCGACGCCATCGCCCCGGCGCGCCCGCCGCAAGGAAGCGCGGCCGGGCGAGTTGATCGAGGCTGCGCTCGATCTGTTCGTGGAGCGCGGCTACGCCGCCACCAAAGTGGATGAGGTGGCGGCGAGGGCCGGGGTTTCCAAGGGCACCCTGTTCCTGTATTTCCCGAGCAAGGAAGACCTCTTCAAGGCGGTGGCGCGCCACAATCTGGCCCGGCACTTCACGGAATGGGACGTGGAGATCGAGCACTATCCCCACAGCACGTCCGAACTGCTGCGCTATGCCTACGAGCTCTGGTGGGAGCATATCGGCGCCACCAAGGCCTCCGCCATCTCCAAGCTGGTGTTGAGCGAAGCGCACAACTTTCCCGACATCGCGGCGTTCTACCGCAACGAGGTCGTGCTTCCGGGCAACCGGCTCATCCGCCGCATCCTCGAGCGCGGCATGCAGCGGGGGGAGTTCCGCAAGCTCGACCTCGACTGCGCGGTGCATGTGGTGGCCGCGCCGCTGGTGTTCATGTTGATGTGGCGCCATTCCGGCGTCTGCATGCCCGCGTCGGACGAAGTGACGCCGCAGCGCTTCATCGATGCGCAGGTGGACAGCCTGCTGGCGGGTTTCTGCGTGCGCCAGGACGCGCCCGCTGCCCAACCGCGGGCGAAGCGGGCGGTACGCGCGCCTAAAATGGATGGTTTGTCCTGACCCCGTGCACCGGAGAAATCCCCCATGACCCTCCCCCTGAACACGACCGCCGACGCGAACGACCCCGTGACGCTGGCCCGCTACAACATGATCGAGCAGCAGATCCGCCCGTGGAACGTGCTCGACGCCGATGTGCTGGACCTGCTGGGCACCGTGCGCCGCGAGGATTTCGTGCCCCCCGCCTACCGCGGCATGGCGTTCATGGACATGGAGATCCCGCTCAACCCCTCCGCCGAGGAAGCCCAGCGCCTGGGCCAGTGCATGCTGGCCCCGCGCGTGGAAGCCCGCCTGCTGCAGGACCTGCAGGTCAAGCCGACCGACCGCGTGCTGGAGATCGGCGCCGGCTCCGGCTACATGGCGGCCTTGCTCGCGCACCGCGCCGAGCACGTGGTCACGCTGGAAATCGTGCCCGACCTGGTGGAATTCGCCCGCGAGAACCTGCTGAGCGCCGGCATCGACAACGTGGCGGTGCGCCAGGGCGACGGCGCACGCGACGCCATCCCGGACGGCCCGTTCGACGTCATCGTGCTGAGCGGCTCGGTACACGAAGTGCCGCAGCACCTGCTGGCGCTGCTGCGCGAAGGCGGCCGCCTGGCCGCGATCACCGGCGACGAGCCCGTGATGCGCGCCACCTTCGTGCGCCGCACGGGCGACCGCTTCGCCACGACCCATCCCTGGGACACCAACGCCCCGCGCCTGCAGCATTTCGCGGAGCGCCCACGCTTCACGTTCTGAGCGCCTTCCCTTCCCGACACGGCATCGCCCTTCCATGATCGACCACGTACGTCCCTCCCAGCTCGACGAATGGTTCTCCGCCCAGGCCGGCGGCGGACGCCCCCTGGTGCTGGACGTGCGCGAGCCCTGGGAACTGCAGACCGCCAGCGTGCGCGCGGCGGAGGGCGGCGGCTTCGACATCGCCGCCATTCCCATGGGCGAGATCCCCGCCCGGCTCGATGACCTGGATGCGGAGCGCCCCGTCGCCTGCCTGTGCCACCACGGCGTGCGCAGCCTGCGGGTGGCGGCTTTCCTCGAACAGCACGGATTCCAGCGGCTGGCCAATATCTCGGGCGGCATCGACGCCTGGTCGCACGAGCGCGACCCCGGGGTGCCCCGCTACTGACATCGCGGTATCGGCTCCGCGCCCGTCCTCCAGGAAGACGGGCGGGATGCCTGCCGCCCGAACGGTCCGCCCAACGGTTCATCAGCCAGGAAAGAGACGCTTGCCCGCCATGACTTCCCGACGCACGCATTTGCCCTCCCGCCGCGCCGCCGGCGCACTGGCCTTCGTCCTCGCGGCGGCGGCCGGGACCGCCTCCGCGCAGAGCCTTCCGGCGCTCTACGAACTTGCGCAGGGCTACGACGCCCCACTGCAATCGGCGCTGGCCGACGCGCAGGCCGCGGGCAGCCGCGCGGAACAGGCGCGTGCCGGCCTGCTTCCGAGCGCGGGGCTCTCGGCGGGCACCTCCTATACACGCACCGACGTGAACCGCCCGCCGGTGGACCTCGGCGCTCCGCAGCAGACGGCGGGCATCACGGCCTCGCAGCCGCTGTACCGCCCCGCCAACCGCATCGCGTTCGAGCAGGGGCAGCGCGGTGCCGAGATCGCCCAGGCCCGGCTCGAAGCCGCGCGCCAGGATCTGGTCGTGCGGCTGGCGCAGGCCTATTTCGACGTGCTGGCGGCCCGGGACAGCCTCACCTTCCTGCGGGCCCAGAAAGCCGCGGTGTCGGAGCAGCGGGCCTCGGCGCAGCGCAACTTCGAGGTGGGCAACGCCACCATTACCGACACGCGCGAGGCGCAGGCCCGCTTCGATCTCGTCGAAGCCCAGGAAATCGCGGCGGACAACGACCTGCGCGTGAAACAGCTCGCGCTGGAGCAGTTGGTGGGCTGGCCGGGCGTATCTCCCCTGCCCCTCGCACAGCCCGTGCAACTGCCCGCCGTGACGCCGGCCGACGCGCAAGCATGGGTGCGGACGGCGGACGAGTTGCAGCCACAACTGCGCCAGGCCGCCATCGCGCTGGACGTGGCGCGCCTGGAAACACGCAAGGCCGAAACCGGCCACCTGCCCACGGTGGACTTGCAGGCGGGCTACAACGTGGTGCGCAACCCCAACGGCACCACCACGCTCCCGCACGTCCACTCCACCGCCCGTGCCGCCACGGTCGGCGTGCAGATGACGCTGCCGCTGTTCGCGGGCTTCGCGGTGCAGAACCGCATCCGCGAAACCCTCTCGCTGGAGGAAAAGGCGCGCGCGGATCTGGAAAACGCCCGCCGCACGGTGGCGCAGGCCGTGCGCAGCGCCTTCTTCGGCGTGCAGTCCGGCCAGGGCCAGGTCCGTGCGCTGGAGGCCGCGGAGGCGTCGAGCCAGAGCGCGCTGGAGGCCAACCGGCTGGGCTACCAGGTGGGCGTGCGGGTGAACATCGATGTGCTCAATGCGCAGAGCCAGCTCTACCAGACCAAGCGCGACCTGGCCCAGGCGCGCTACAACGTGCTGCTGGGCACGCTCAAGCTGCGCCAGGCCGCGGGCACGCTGACCCCCGACGACCTGCGAGCGGTGGACGCGATCACCGCGCATTGAGACCGCCGGAGCCGGCGGGCGGCCCGAAGCGCCGCACCGCTGGCGAAGCGGCGCCGGGCCAAGCGCGTCACAACTGGTGCGCCACCAGCTTGAAATCCGGATCGTCCGGGTAGGCTCGCACCTCGAAGCCCAGCCGCCGCATCAGCTTGAGCATGCTCGGGTTGCCGGCCAGCACCAGCCCCTGGATCTCCGTCAGGCCCTTGTCGCGCGCGGCCTCCATGATGCTCAGCATGAGCCGCGATCCCAGCCCGCGGCCATTGAAATCGTCGGCGACCACCAACGCGAATTCGCAGCTGGTCTGGTCCGGATTGGTCACGTAGCGCGATACGCCGACGATGCGCTCGGTGCCGCGGATCTCCCCGTCCTCGCCCGCGCTGCGCTCGCGGTGCACGGCGACCAGGGCCATCTCCCGGTCGTAGTCGATCAGCGTGAAGCGCGCCAGCATGGACGCGGGCAGCTCCGCGATCTGCGATATGTAGCGGAAATACCGGCTCTCCGGCGACAGCTCCTTCACCAGCCGCTGCAGCATCTGCGCGTCGTCGGGCCGCACCGGCCGCACCAGGAACTCGCCCCCGCCGCGCATCGGCCAGACCTGCTCGTAGCGTGCCGGATACGGCAGGATCGCCAGGTGGCCGTAGCCCTCGCTGCGGCCGGTGGCGCCCTGCGCGGTGTCGCGCACCACGATGCGCGCGTCCACCGCGACCACGCCCCCGGCATCCACGATCAGGGGATTGATGTCCATCTCGCGCAACTGCGGCAGCGCGCACACCATTTCCGAGACGCGCAGCAGGGTCTGCTCCAGCGCGTCGCGGTCCACGGCGCTCGCGCCGCGCCATTCGCCCAGCGTTTCGGCCACGCGCGAGCGTTCGATGAGCCTGCGCGCCAGGAACTGGTTGAGCGGCGGCAGTTCCATCGCGCGGTCGTCGATCAGCTCGATCATGGTGCCGCCCGCGCCGAAGGTGATCACCGGCCCGAAGGGATCGTCGGTCACCAGCCCGATGCAGATCTCGCGGCCGCGCCGTGCCCGCGCCATCTTCTGCACCGTGACGCCGTTGATGCGCGCGCCGGGCTGCAGGCGGGCCACCCGCTGCACCATGTCGGTATAGGCATCGCGCGCGGCGGTGCCCGAGTGGATGTCCAGGGCCACGCCGCCCACGTCGGACTTGTGCGCGATGTCGGGCGAATCGATCTTCAGTGCCACCGGAAAGCCCAGTTGCGTGGCGATCATCATCGCCTCGTGCGCGCTGCGCGCGAGCAGCGTCTTGGTGACCGGAACCTGGAAGGCCGCCAGCAGCGTCTTGGATTCCATTTCGGTCAGCACGTGGCGGCGCTCGGCCAGCACGCTTTCGATCATCAGGCGCGCGCCTTCGATGTCGGGCTTGGAGAGCGCCGAGAGCGGCGGCGGCGTCTGCTGCAGCAACTGCTGGTTCTGGTAGAACGAGGCGATGTTGCCGAAGGCCCCCACCGCCGCTTCGGGGGTGCGGAAATTCGGAATGGCGGCGGTGCGCAGCACTTCGCGCGCCGGCCCCACGGTGGCGTCACCCATCCAGCAGGCGAGCAGCGGCTTGCCCATGAGGCGCTTGGCATCGGCCAGCGCCTGCGCCACCTCGGTGGCGTCGGTGCCCGGCTTGGGCGAGTGGATGGCCAGCACGCCGTCGATCTGGCGGTCCTTCTCGGCCGCCTCGATGGCGGCGCGGTAGTGCGCCGGCCCGGCCTCCTCCGACAGGTCGATCAGGTCGGCGAGCGAAGCCAGGGGCGGCAGTTGCGGCGCCAGCGCGCGCGCGGCGTCGGGCGACAGGCGACCCATCTCCAGCAGGATCTCGTTCACCCAGTCGGCGGCGAGCACGCCCGGGCCGCCGCCATTGGTGATCAGGGCCAGGCGCCGGCCCACCGGCCGGTAGCGCGAGGCCAGGCACTTGGCCGCGGAAAACAGCTCCACGAAAGAGCGCACGCGCACCGCGCCGGCGCGGCGCAGCGCGGCATCGAACACGTCGTCGCTGCCCACGATGGTGCCGCTGTGGGTCTGGGCCGCCTCGTTGCCGGCGGGCTTGCGGCCGGCCTTGAGCACCACCACCGGCTTGGCATTCGCGGCCGAGCGCAGCGCGCTCATGAAGCGCCGCGCGCTGCCGATGCCTTCCATGTACACCACGATGCTCTGCGTGCGCCCGTCGTTGGCGAGGAAATCCAGCACCTGGGCGATGTCCACGTCGGTGTTCGGCCCCAGCGATACCACGGTGGAAAAACCCACGGCATTCTTGTGCGCCCAGTCGAGGATGGACGCCGTCAGCGCGCCCGACTGGCATACCAGCGCCAGCGAGCCCTCGCGCGCCAGCGGCCCGGCCGCGCTCGCGTTGAGCTGCAGGTGCGGCCGCTGCAGGCCCAGCGAGTTGGGACCCAGCAGGTGGACGCCCTCGCGGCGCGCGATCTTCTTGAGCTTGAGCGCGCCGTCGGCATCGATGCCGTGCGACAGCACCAGCGCGGCACGGCAGCCGATGCGGCCGGCGACTTCGAGCGCGGCCGGCGCATCCTGCGGAGGCAGCGCGATCACGGCAAGGTCGGCGCGTGTCTGGGCCAGGTCGGCCAGGGTGCCGCTGGTGTGGATGTCCAGGAACTGGAGCGTGCCCTGGAACCGCTGGGCGCGCAGATGGGCATGCAGGGCGCGCGCGCAGGCGGTAAGCGTATCGGGCGCGTCCACCTGCCCGGCGAACACGGCGATGGTGCGCGGCGCGAACAAGGGGGTGAGATAGTGTTGATCCATCATGGCGGAACCGGCGCCGGCCGTGCAGGCAGGCCGCGCGAGGGAAAGGCGATGCCCCATTTTGCGGCATCGGCAGCGCCGACCGGCCCGGACTCCGCGTTGCGGGCGTCCCGCCTTCTTCCTGTATGCACCCGGAAGTGACGCTGGCCGCACCGGGTGCCGCGGCCCTGGCCGGGGTCAGCCCCCCTGCCCCTGCCCCTGCCCCTGCCTGGGGTCCAGGCTCGCATGCAGCAGTGCGACGGCCGCTTCCGCGGTGGCGCGCGCCGCGCCCCGGTGCGTCTTCGCGAAGGCCAGGGCGGCCCGTGCCGCCTCGCCGCGCCGGCCCGGCTCCGTGGCGATGGCCTCCGCCGCCTGGACACCTTCCCGCATGTCGGCGACGCGCAGCGCGGCCCCGGCCTCGCAGGCCAGGCGGGCGGCCTCGGCGAAATTGAAGGTGTGCGGTCCCGCCACCACCGGGCATCCGCAGGCGGCTGCCTCGATGAGGTTCTGGCCTCCCAAGGGGGCGAAGCTTCCGCCCAGGAGCGCGGCGTGGGCCAGTCCGTAGTAGAGCGGCATCTCTCCCATCGAGTCGCCCAGCCAGACGTCCGCGGCCTCGGGCTCCCCGGCCCAGGCACTGCGCCGCGACACGGTGAGCCCCGCGGAGAGCAACTGCGCCTGCACTTCCGCGAACCGCTGCGGATGGCGCGGCACGACCAGCCACTGGACCGCCCGGGCCTCCCCTGCGGCGTCCTGGAGCGAACGCCCGGCCAGGGCCTGCAGCCACATCGCCTCCTCGCCCTCCCGGCTGCTTGCCAGCAGCACCACCGGGCGCGGGCAGGCATCGCGCCAGGCCTGCCCCCGGGCAACCTGCGCCGCATCGGGCACCACGTCGAACTTCAGGTTGCCGAACACCCCGTCCACCCGCGCTCCGGCCTCGCGCAGCCGGGCCGCGTCGTCCTCGGACTGGGCCCAGACGGCGGCGAGTGCCGCATAGGCCGGGCGCGACAGCCAGGCCAGCCGGCGCGCGCCGGCCAGCGACCGCGCATTGAGCCGGGCGTTCGCCAGGGCGAGCGGCACGCCCCGTTCACGGCAGGCCGCGACCAGGTTCGGCCAGATCTCGGTTTCCATCAGCAGCCCGATCGACGGGCGGAAATGCCCCAGGAAGCGTCGCACCGCGCCCGGAGTGTCCCAAGGCTGCCAGGCCTGGATGTCGCCCGGCCGCAGCAGCTTCGCGCCCTCCGCACGGCCAGTGGCCGTGCCGTGCGTGAGCAGCAACCGCATGTCCGGCAGCAGCGGGCGCAGTGCGTCGAGCAGGATCGCGGCCGCGCGGGTTTCCCCCAGCGACACCGCATGGATCCACACCAGCGGAGACGAAGGCGCACCGGCAGAAGGCCCGTAGCGGCCGAACCGTTCATCCACTGCATGGCCATAGCCCGGCTCCGCGGCCGCACGCCGGCGCAGCTTGCGCCGCAGCAGCGGCTGGGCGCCCACCATGAGCGCGGAATACAGACCCCGGGCCAGGCTCACGGCGCCACCGTACAGGCGCGGGCCGCGTAGAGATCCGCGCCGGCCCGCGCGGCCGCGTCGCCATGCTGTTCATGGCCGATATCCGCGCACACGGCCAGGGCCACCGCCAGGCCGCCGATGTTCTGGACATGGGCATCTTCCTGGCCTGCATCGGCATGCGACTCCTCGCCGGGATGGAGGTGGCGCTTGCGGTAGATGCGCGTGCGGCCGTCCGGCAGGAAGGTGAAGGCGCCGATCGCCGGAAGCCCCGCGCCGGCGTCCGCACGCGCCGCGGAGCCCGCCACCAGGGCCATGCCGTGGCGGCAAGCGGCCTCCCGCAGGGGAGCGAACAGCGCGTCCCCGGGATGCGCGGCCCAGCCGGCAAGGCCCTGCAGGTCGTAGCCGGGCAGCGAAAGCTCGGGAAAGACCAGCAGTTTCACCCCTTCCGAAGCCGCGGCCTCGGCGAAGCGCAGGTGGTTGCCGACATTCGCTTCCGGACCGCCGGGCAGGGAGGAGGCCTGGGCCGCCGCGACGCGCATGGCACTCATCCTCAATGCGCGGCCGCGCCCGGAGCTGCGCCGGGCTTCACGCGCTGCAGCAGCTCCAGCATGGCGCCTTCGATGCGGTGCAGCGCCTCGGGCGTATGCCCCTCGAAACGCAGCACCAGCACCGGCGTGGTGTTGCTCGCCCGGATCAGGCCGAAGCCGTCCGGCCAGTCCACCCGCAGGCCGTCGATGGTGCTGATGCGCGCCGGCTCCGGGAACGCGCTCTGCGCCAGCGCCTGCAGCTCGGCCGTCAGGCGGTGGGGCTCGCCCTCCTCGCAGGCCACGTTCAGCTCGGGCGTCGAATGGCTGGTGGGCAGGTCGTTGAGCACCGCGCTCGGGTCGGCATGGCGGCTCAGGATCTCGAGCAGGCGGCAGCCGGCGTAGGTGCCGTCGTCGAAGCCGAACCAGCGCTCCTTGAAGAAGATGTGGCCGCTCATCTCGCCACCCAGCGGCGAGTCGAGTTCCTTCATGCGCGCCTTGATGAGCGAATGGCCGGTCTTGTACATCACGGCCTGGCCGCCCACGGCCTCGATCGCCGGAGCCAGGCGCTGCGTGCACTTCACGTCGAACAGGATGGGCGCGCCCGGCACGCGCGAGAGCACGTCGCGCGCGAACAGCATCATCTGGCGGTCGGGGAAGATGTTCTGCCCGTCCTTGGTGACGATGCCGAGCCGGTCGCCGTCGCCGTCGAAGGCCAGGCCCAGCTCGGCGTCGCTCTCCTGCAGCGCGCGGATCAGGTCGCGCAGGTTCTCGGGCTTGCTGGGGTCCGGGTGGTGGTTGGGGAAATTGCCGTCCACCTGGGAGAACAGCTCGATCACCTCGCAGCCCAGCGCCCGGAAGATACCCGGCGCAGACGCGCCCGCGATGCCGTTGCCGCTGTCCACCACGATCTTGATGGGGCGCTCGAGCTTCACGTCGGACGTGATGCGCTGCACGTAGGCGGGCAGCACGTCGGCCTGCCGCACCGAGCCGCCGGGCTGTAATTCCCAGCTCTCCTCTTCCATCGTGCGGCGCAGGCCCTGGATCTCCTCGCCGTAGATGGCACGGCCGGCCAGCACCATCTTGAAGCCGTTGTAATCCTTGGGGTTGTGGCTGCCCGTCACCTGGATGCCGCTCTGGCACAGGGTGTGGGCCGCGAAGTACAGCATCGGCGTGGTCACGGCGCCGACGTCGATCACCTCAATGCCTGCGTCCACCAGGCCTTCGATCAGCGCGCGGGACAGCGCCGGGCCGGACAGCCGCCCGTCCCGCCCCACCGCCACGGTGGTCTGGCCTTCGCGGCGGGCCGCCGTGCCAAATGCGCGGCCCAGGGCGCGCGCGACGTCTTCGGTCAGGGTGGTCGGCACGACGCCGCGGATATCGTAGGCCTTGAAAATGGCGGAATGAAGCTGCACGGGAAGGTTCCTTTGCTGGCAGGCCCGCACTGCGGCCACGGCGCCCTTCATGGCGCCGGCGCGGCCGTGCATGGGCCGGTGGAGCGAATGCGGCGCCCTCCAGGTAACGGAGGCACGCCATCTGCGGATTCGCGGGGATTGTAGGCGTCGTGCGCACTCCCGGCGGACGGGCCGCTCGTAGGCGAAGGCCGCTTCTTGGCGACTGCCTGCCCGACGCCCGGCGGTGACAGGCACACGTCCGGAAACGGCCAGCGCCGCGCCGTCCGGCGCCTATGATGGCCTGCATGGACTCGCCACTCGCCCGCCCCGCCCCGCCCATCGCCGATGCGCTGGACGATGGCCGCTATCTGGCCCTCGCGGCGCGGGACGCGCGTTTCGACGGACGGTTCTTCACCGGCGTCACGTCCACGGGCATCTACTGCCGGCCGGTCTGCGCGGTCCGCACGCCGCGCCGCGAGAACTGCCGCTTTTTCGCGCTGGCCGCCCAGGCGGAGAATGCCGGCTTCCGGCCCTGCCTGCGCTGCCGACCCGAGCTTGCACCGCGCGTGCCTGCCTGGTCCGTGCAGGACGCGCGCAGCATCCTGGTGCGCGAGGCATTGCGGTTCCTGGATGCGGAAGGCGCCTGGGACACGGCCGCTGCGGGCGCCGGCGGCGCGGCGCCCGTGCAGCGCCTGGCGGCCCGCCTGGGCGTGAGCGACCGGCACCTGCGCCGCGTGTTCGAGGCGGCCCTGGGTATCTCGCCGCTGCAATACCTGCAGACGCGCCGGCTGCTGACGGCCAAGCAGTTGCTCACCGATACCGATCTGCCCGTCACCCAGATCGCGCTGGCCAGCGGCTTCGGCAGTGTGCGGCGGTTCAATGCCGCCTTTGCGCAGCACTATCGCCTGCAGCCCACCGCATTGCGCCGCGCGGACGGCACGGCCACCGCCGGGACAGCCTCCGGCACGGTGCGCCTGGCCTACCGGCCACCGCTGGACATCGCGGCTCTGCTGGGTTTCTTCGGGCAGCGCCGCATCCACGGCATGGAAACCGTGGATGCCCCCGGCCTGGAGCTGCGCCGGACGGCGAGGCTGCAGGACGCGGAAGGCCGCGAATGCACCGGCTGGCTGGCAGCGCGCTTCGATGGCGGCGCGGCGGCCGCACGCGGAGGTCCGCCGAAACCGCATGTGGTGCTGCGCGTGTCCAGCAGCCTGCTCCCGGCACTGCCGGGCGTGATTGCCCGGGTGCGCGGCCTGCTGGACCTGGATGCGGATCCCGAGGCGATCAACGCGGTGCTGCACGGCGATTTTCCGCGCGGCGACGGTTTGCGCGTACCGGGTGCGTGGGACGGTTTCGAACTTGCCGTGCGGGCAGTGCTGGGCCAGCAGGTCACGGTCGCCGCCGCGCGGACCCTGGCGCAGCGCGTGGTGGAGCGCTGGGGCGATCCCGTCGCCACTCCCTGGCCGGATCTTTGCCGGCTGTTCCCCACGCCCGCCGTGCTGGCGGCCTGCGACGGCGACGCGCTGGGCCAGCTCGGCATCGTGCGCCAGCGCCAGGCCGCCATCGTGGCGCTGTCCCGCGCGGTGGCGGAAGGCCGCCTCCTGCTGCACGCGGCGGCGGACGTGGCGGGCACCATCGCGGCCCTGCGCGCTCTGCCCGGCATCGGCGACTGGACGGCACAGTACATCGCCATGCGCGCGCTGCGGTGGCCGGATGCCTTTCCCTCGGGCGACGTCGCGCTGCACAAGGCCCTGGCCGTGCAGTCCGCTCCCCGGCCGGCCAGGGCCGCCGAAGAAGCCTCCCAGGCATGGCGGCCATGGCGCAGCTATGCCGTCGTGCGTGCCTGGGCCGGCACCGGCACGCCGGAGCCGGCCGAATCCCGGCCGCCGCCGACCTAGCCGCACGCCACGCCGCCACCTGCCTCCCCCCGGCGCCCCGGTCCTCCATTTCCATCGACATACTTCCGCCATGCCGCTCGCACCCTCCTCCCGCCCCGCCCTCGTCCAGATGCGCATCGCCAGCCCGCTCGGCGACATGCGCCTTGCCGCCTCGGCCGCAGGCCTGGCCGGGATCTGGTTCGACGGACAGCGCCACCAGCCCACCGACCGCCTCGACGGCCCCGGAGCCTGGCAGCACGACCCTTCGCACCCCGTCCTGGTCGCCACGGCCTCGCAACTGCGCGAATACCTGGAAGGCCGGCGCAGCCGGTTCGACGTTCCTCTCGATCTCACGGTCGGCACCGCCTTCCAGCGCGATGTCTGGCAGGCCCTGGTGGAGATACCGCACGGCGCCGTCACCAGCTACGCGGCCCTGGCTCGCGCCCTGGGCCGTCCGCTCGCGGTGCGGGCCGTGGGAGCGGCGGTCGGGCGCAATCCGGTCAGCGTGATCGTGCCGTGCCACCGCGTGCTCGGATCGGACGGCACCCTCACCGGATACGCTGGCGGCCTGCCGCGCAAAACCGCCCTGCTGAGGCTGGAAGGGGCTCTTGCGGACCGCCTGCGCACCTTGCCCCTCTGGCCGCAGGGCGACGCCACGGCCCGCGGCACCGGCGCCCCGCGCACCGGGGCGGCGGCGTGAACGCGGCGGCCGGCGTGCTGCCTGCCCGCCACTGGATCGGTGAATTCCTGCTGCTTTCCGCCCTCTGGGGGGCGTCGTTCCTCTTCATGCGCCTGGGCGCGTCCGAATTCGGGCCCCTGCCCACGGCGGGGCTGCGGGTGGCACTGGCCACCCTGTTCCTCTGGCCCATCCTGCTGCGCCAGGGCCAGTGGCCCGCGCTGCGCCGCCACTGGAAGCCCATCCTGCTGGGCGGCGTCATCAATTCCGCCATTCCTTTCGCGCTCTATGCCTGGGCGGTGCTGCACATCACCACGGGGCTGTCTTCCATCCTGAATGCCACCGTACCACTGTTCGGCGCCCTGGTGGCCTGGGTGTGGCTGGGCGACCGCATCGGCCGGCTGCGGTGGGCCGGACTGGCGATCGGCTTCGCGGGCGTGGCGCGCGCCCGCGGCGGTCGGTTTCAAATCGGACCACGCCATCCGGGCAGTCGGCGCCTGCCTGCTGGCCACCACCTGCTATGCGGTAGGCGCCAGCTACGCCCGGCGGCACCTGGTCGGGCTGCCGCCGCTGGCCACCGCCACGGGCAGCCAGTTGGGCGCCACCCTCGCGCTCGCCCTGCCCGCGCTGTGGTCCTGGCCGGCGCGGGCTCCGGGCCCCGGAGCCTGGGCCGCGGTGATCGCCATCGCCGTACTGTGCACGGGCATCGCCTACATCCTGTATTTCCGGTTGATCGCACATGCCGGACCGAGCCGGGCGCTCGCCGTGACCTTCCTCGCCCCCGTATTCGCGGTGGCCTACGGCGCCCTGTTCCTGGGCGAATCGGTCACGCCGTGGATGGCCGGCTGCGGCGTGGTCATCGTATGCGGCACCATGCTGTCCACGGGATTGGTGCGCCTGCGCGAACGTTGAGCAGGACGGCGCGGCACGCTGCGCTGCGTTAGCACGACAAATTGTGAGGCCGTGTCAGCAATTGACGCCATGATTGGTGCGAGAGCGCCTAAACTCGGCCACATGCCCGACATTGCCCGCCAAGCCCGTGCAATCCCGGCCGCCCGGTCCGGAACACCGGGCATTGCGGGAGGGGCGCTTCATGGCGGATGAAACACTCCTGCTCCTGTGGTCCTACCTCGTCCTGGTGGGCTTGCTGGCCTCCGTGCCCCCGCGCCTCCTGGCAGGCACATCCACCCGGCCCGTCCTTCCGGTGCTGGCGGGGCTGGCAGCCGGCGCGGCCTCATGGTCCCCGCTGGCCACCACGGCATGGCCGGACGCGGTACCCACAGCCATCGCGGCGCTGTGCTTCGGATTGCAGGCCGGCGTCGTCAGCGCCCTGGTCGCCGCCGTGGGCAGCGCCATGCTGCTTCCGGAGGCCACCTTCCAGGCGGCCGGCCTGCTCGCCTCGGGCTGCCTGCTGGGTCTTGCATGGCGATGGGGACAAGACCGGCTCTCGTCCCGCATGGCATGGCTGGCCCTGCCGGGCCTGGGGTTGACGCTCTCGCTCGCTGCTCGCGCGTGGAACGGGCAGCCCCCCTGGGCCGTGCTCGGAGGCATACTGCTCCTGGGGGGCGGCGCGAAACTGGTGCTCGGCCGTGCGCAGGCGGTGAACGCCCTCGGCCGGCACCAGACCGACCTGAATGCGATGCTCGACGCGAGCGGCGGCGGCCGCTGGGAATGGTTCGTCCAGGAACAGAGGCTGGTCTGCCATGGCCCCGTGTACGGGATGCTCGGCATCGACACCGGTGGCGAAGGCTGTCCCGTGCAGCGCTGGATCGCCCTGCGCCATCCGGACGACACGGAACGGCTCGCCGCGCACCTGCAGCGCATGGTGGACGGGCTGGAAGCCACGTTCAGCGCGGAATACCGCATGCGCGATACCGAGGGGCGCTGGCGCTGGATCATTTCCCGCGGACAGGTGCGCGAGCGCGACGCCCATGGCAAGGTGCTTCGCATGGGGGGCATCCACCTGGACGCGACCGCCCTGCGGCAGGTGCAGGACGCCGTCCGGATCTCCGAGGAGCAACACTCCGTCGTGTACCAGATGCTGCCGGACCCGGCCTGCATCACCCGCCTGGAAGACGGCCGCTGCATCGACGTGAACCCGGCTTTCTCGGCGCTGTTCGGCGTTTCCCGAAGCGCCGCCGTCGGCCGCACCTCCCTGGAGCTCGGCCTTTGGCCATCGGCAGGGGCGCGGGAGGAGATGCTGGCCGTCCTGCGCCGCGAAGGCCGCGTGCAGCGGATGCCCATCCAGGTGCAGGCAGCGGGCACGAAAGCCGTGTCGGGCCTGTTGTCGGCCAGCCGCGCCAGCATCGGGGGCGAAAACTGCCTCGTTTCGGTGTTCCAGGATCTGTCCGCGGCACAGCGTGCCCACGACCAGTTGGCCGCCGCCCACGACATGCTGGCTCAGGCCGGCCGCATGGCGGGCCTGGGTGTCTGGGAGCACCGGCACGGACAGGGGCTGGTGTATTGGTCGGACGTGTGCTTCGACATCCACGGCCTTCCCCGCGGAGGGCTGCCTCCCGAGCCGGCCGAATACCTGCGCGACTTTGTCGCCGCACCCTTTCGCGCCTCCCTGGCGGACCTCTTCCGGCGGGGCCGGCAGAGGTCCTTGGGATGGTCTTGCGAAATGCAGATCCTGAGGGCGGACGACGGACGCGCGGTCTGGGTGCGCATCCATGCCGAACCCCTGCTCGAAGGCGGGGCCGTCACCGGCCTGCGGGGCGTGATGCAGGACATCGACGAGTGGAGGCGCGCGGCCGAGCGGTTGAGCCAGTCCGAAGACCGCTTCATGCGCATCTTCGAGTTGATGCCCTATCCGGTGCTCATGTCGCGGCGCTCCGATGGCGCCTACCTCATGGTCAACGAGGCATGGGAACGCCTGACGGGCATTCCGCGCGGCCAGGCGCTGGGCCGCACGGCCGTGGAACTGGGCCTTTTCTCGGCGGAGGGACGCAGGCAACTGCTCGACGCGATGAGCGGGCGCACCGTCCACAATGCCCTCGAAATCACGATCCACACGCGCAATGGCGGCGACCGCACCCTGCTGCAGTCCATGCATGCCGCCGAACTCGATGGGACACCCGTCTGGCTGGTATCCGCGCACGACATCACCGAGCGCAAGCGCAACGAAGACCTCGTCCGCGAACGCGAGGCGCTGCTGTCGCTCACCCTGTCGGCCGCCTCCCTCGGTCTCTGGGACTGGGACATCTCCACGGGCATGGTCACGGGCGACGCGCGCTGGCGCGAGCTGCAGGGCATGCCGGACGCCGCCGGCCAGCCCGTGGCCGAAGGCGTGCACTGGACCAGCGGGATGGCGCCCGCCGACATCGAGAACGTCACCGACGCCCTGGAACGGCACATCGCCCGTCCCGACACCCACTTCGATGCGACCTGGCAGGTGGCGCCCAGCCAGGCAGCCGCACCGGGCGCGCCCGCGGGCCGCTGGGTGCGCAACCTCGGCAAGATCGTGGGCCATGACGAACGCGGCCGTCCGGGCCGCATGCTCGGCGTCTGCATCGATGTGACCAGCCAGCGCGTGCAGGAGGACATGCTCCAGCAGTTGGCCCACTTCGACGCGCTCACGGGCCTGCCCAACCGCGTGCAGCTCGCCCGCCGCCTGGAGCAGGCCATGGCGCATGCCCGCGCCGGCGGGTGGCAACTGGGGGTGGCCTACCTGGACCTCGATGGATTCAAGCCGGTGAACGACCGGCTGGGCCACAGCGCGGGCGACCGGCTCCTCGTGATCGTGGCAGGCCGCCTCACCCGCGCCCTGCGCGCCGTGGACTGCGTGGCGCGTCTCGGCGGGGACGAGTTCGTGCTGCTGATGCCCGAGCTGCAGTCGCACGCCGATGCCGAGCAGCTCCTGCACCGCCTCATGGAAAACCTCGCTGCGCCCTACACACTGGGCACGGAGCGTGTCACGGTCACCGCCAGCGTCGGCTACACGCTCTATCCGGAAGACGCCTCCGATGCAGACACACTGCTGCGCCATGCCGACCATGCGATGTATGGCGCCAAGCAGGGCGGACGCAACCGCGTGCAGCCCTTCGACGCGGTGCAGGAGCGTGCACGGCAGACGCTCCGGGAGCAGGCCGAACGCCTGCGCGAGGCCCTGGCCCGCGGGCAGTTCATGCTCTACCTGCAGCCCAAGGTGGACATGCGCTCCGGCACCGTCGTCGGCGCGGAAGCCCTGGCCCGCTGGATCCATCCCGACAAGGGCATCGTGACGCCGGGCGCCTTCCTGCACCTCATCGAAGCCGCCGAACTGGAAACCGCCTTCGGCGAGTGGGCCGTGGAGTCGGCCCTCGACCTGATCGAACAGTTGCGCGCCAGCGGCCTGGAGCTTCCGGTGAGCGTGAACATCTCCGCGCGCCACCTGCAGCAGGAAGGCTTCGCGCCCTGGCTCGCGGGCCGCATGGCGCGGCGGCCCGGCATACCGCACCGCCTGCTCGACCTGGAAATCACCGAAAGCGCCGCGCTCTACGACATGGACCACGTCGCGCCGCAACTGCAGCAGTTGCGAGAACTGGGCATCACCATATCCCTCGACGACTTCGGCACCGGCTACTCGTCGCTGTCCTATCTGCGCCGGCTGCCCATGGACACGCTCAAGCTGGACCGCAGCTTCGTCCACGGCATGATGAGCGACCGGGGCGACTACGCCATCGTGCAGGGCGTCATCGGGCTGGCCCGCTCCTTCGGCTACTCCATCGTGGCCGAAGGGGTGGAGACAGAGGCCCAGGGATTGACCCTCATGCGCCTGGGCTGCACCCTGGCCCAGGGGTACTGCATCTCCCGGCCCATGGCTCCCGAGGCTTTTCCCGAATGGGTGGCGCAGTGGCGCGCCCCGGAAACCTGGCGTCCGCCCGTGGTGGTGTGACGCTGCCTCGCACCCGCCGGACGCTTCTTCGCCGCGCCCGGCCGGCGCGGCGGTGCCTGCTCCGTTTCGCGCCTACTCCGTCCCGGCCAGCAGATCCCGCACCTGCTGCAGCGCCGAGGGATCTTCCATGGTGGTGAGATCCCCGGGGTCGCGGCGCTCGGCCACGGCCTGCAGCGCGCGGCGCAGCAGCTTGCCGCTGCGCGTCTTGGGCAGCAGCGCCACGAAATGCACGCGCGACGGCCGGGCCACCGCGCCGAGCCGCTGGTCCACGAGTTGCATCACACCTCCTTCCAGCAGCCGGCGGTCCGCCGCGTCGGCCACGGCCGCCGGATCGCGCGCCACCGCGAAGGCCATCGCCACCTGGCCCTTGAGCGCATCGGCCACGCCCACCACCGCCACCTCCGCCACCTGCGGATGCGCGGCGATCGCCTCCTCAATCTCCCGCGTGCCCAGCCGGTGCCCGGCCACGTTGATCACGTCGTCCGTGCGTCCCAGGATGAAGTAGTAGCCGTCCCGGTCGCGGACGCCCCAGTCGAACGTGCTGTACACCAGACGCCCCGGAATGCTCTTCCAGTACGTCTGCACGAAGCGCTCGTCGTCGCGCCACACGGTCTGCATGTACCCCGGGGGCAGCGGCCCCTCGATGGCGAGCACGCCCTTGCGGTCCGGCTCCGCCAGTTCCTCGCCCGTGGCCTGGTCGATCAGCTTCACGTCGTAGCCGTACATGGCCTTGCCCGGGCTGCCCGCGCGGGACGGCTGCGGCTCCACCCCGTTGGCCAGCGTGAGGATCGGCCAGCCGGTTTCGGTCTGCCAGTAGTTGTCCACGATCGGCACGCCCAGCGCCTCGCCGATCCATTGCGCCGTGGGGGCGTCCAGCGGCTCGCCCGCCAGCCACAGGGCCTTCAGGCTCGACAGGTCGTAGCGCCGAAGCCACTCCGGATCCTGCTTCTTCAGCACGCGCACGGCCGTGGGCGCAGAGAACATGTGCGTCACCCGGTGCCGCTCGACGATGCGCCACCAGACGCCCGCGTCCGGACGGATCGGCAGGCCCTCGTACATCACCGTCGCCATGCCGGCGATGAGCGGGCCATACACGATGTAGCTGTGCCCCACCACCCAGCCGATGTCGCTGGTGGCGAAGAACACCCCTGGGGTCCGCGTGCCACCGGAGTCCTGCGCACCGGCATCGAAGATATGCCGCATGCTGGCCGCCAGCGCCACCGCGTATCCGCCCGTATCCCGCTGTACGCCCTTGGGCCGGCCGGTGGTGCCGCTGGTGTAGAGCGTATAGCTCGGATGGGTGGCATCCAGCCATTCGCAGTCCACCCGCGCGTCCAGATGCCGCGCCCGCAGTTCCTCCCAGCGGTGGTCACGGCCGGGCCGCAGTTCCATCGGGGCCAGCCCCCGGTCCACGAGGAGCACCGCCCCCGGCTGGTGCTTTGAGAGCTGCAGCGCCTCGTCCAGCAAAGGCTTGTAGGGCACCACCTTGCCCCCGCGCGAACCCGCGTCCGCGCTGACGATGGCCACCGGTTCGGCATCCTCGATCCGTGAGGCCAGCGCACCCGACGCGAACCCGCCGAACACCACCGAATGCAGCGCCCCGATGCGGGCGCAGGCCAGCATGGCGAACGCGGCCTCGGCCACCATCGGCATGTAGATCAGCACCCGGTCCCCCGCCTGCACCCCGAGCGACCGCAAAGCGGCCGCCATGCGCTGCACTTCCGCATGCAGCTCGGCGAAGCTGTAGATGCGCTCGGAGTCGGTTTCGGACGAGGTCGCGATCAGCGCCGGCTGCCCGCCGCGCTGCGCGAGGTGCCGGTCCACCGCGTTGTGGCAGAGATTGGTGGTGCCGCCCTCGAACCAGCGCGCGAACGGCGGCCGGTCGTAGTTGCAGATGCGCCGGGGCGGCTCCTGCCAGTCGATCAGGCGGGCCTGCTCGGCCCAGAAAGCGTCGCGCTCCTGCAGGGAGCGGCGGTGGAAATCGGCATAGCGGCCCATGGGTGTCTCCTGATTGTCGTCATGGCCCGCGCATGTTCGCACGCAGGCTCAGCAGACAGCATCATTCACCCCGCGCTTGCGGCATCCTGACAGCCGCGCCGCCACGGCTACTTCACGAGTGCCAGCACTTCCTTGAACGCCGGATGTTCGCAGCCGCGCAGCCATTCGAACGCCACCATTTCCGTGGTGACCAGCTCCGCCCCGGCCCCCGCCAGCCGGTCGAAGGCGGCGTCGCGGTTGCGTTCGGTGCGCGACCCGCACGCATCCGTCACCACCCAGACCTCGAACTCGTCCTCGAGCAGGTCCAGCGCCGTCTGCAGCAGGCACACATGCGCCTCGCAGCCGGCGATCACGATGCTGCCGCGCGCATCGGCGGCGGCCTGCTGCTGGGCGGGTTTCTGCAGGTGGCGCGGCAGGCTGCGGGCATTGCCGCCCTGCTGCGGCCGCGCTGGCGGGCGCAGCCATTCGCCGAGGCCTTCTTCCGCCGCGCTGAATTGCATCTTGGCCAGCGTCTTGCGGCAGAGCCCCCGCAGCGCGGCATCGTTCGGGCCCAGCCGGGAGGGATTCTGCTCGGTGCCCCACACGGGCACGTCGAGCGCACGGGCCACCTGCGCCAGCAGCCGCGCGTTGGCCAGCACGGCCGGGCCGTCGGAGATGGCGGGCATCAGGCGTTCCTGGTAGTCCACCAGCACGAGTTGGGATTCGAGGGCATCGAGCAGCATCGGTTGAAAGGCAAGCCATGAACAATGAAAGACGCATTGTCGCAATATGGGCGGGCCTGCCCGGAAAGGCGCTTCGTCAGGAACCAGCCGGACGCAGCCGCAGCAGCCGGCCCTGCGGACCGTCCGTCAGCACATAGAGCCAGCCGTCGGGCCCCTGGCGCACGTCCCGAATCCGCTGGCCCAGGCGAGCGAGCAGGAACTCGTCCCGCACGACCCGCCCGTCTTTCAACTCCAGGCGATGCAGGCGCGCGAACTTCAGCGAACCGATGAACAGGCTG
Organism: Paracidovorax citrulli; assembly: GCF_900100305.1. GTDB lineage: Bacteria > Pseudomonadota > Gammaproteobacteria > Burkholderiales > Burkholderiaceae_C > Paracidovorax > Paracidovorax citrulli. Next base: position 84,253 of record NZ_FNEY01000017.1, read on the forward strand.
CCTTTCCATGCAGACCCATAGCGATCGCTCGTCAGGAACGCCATGCCCGATGGGGCGATCGACGGTACCCAGTAATGCAGCGGCGGCTCCATGCCGGCCTTCTGCGTCAGCCCTTCGCCGATCTTTCCGCCGCCATAGTTCTCGCCGAAGGTGACCACGGGCCAGCCATGGTTGCGCCCGGCCTGCGGCACGTTGATTTCATCGCCGCCCTGGGGGCCGTGCTCGTGCATCCACAACCTGCCATCCGGCCCGATCACCGCGCCCTGGGAATTGCGGTGCCCCCAGCTCCATATCTCCGGAAGCCCACCGGGCCGCCCGACGAAGGGATTGCCGGGTGCGGGCGAGCCGTCAGGCATCACATGCACGACCTTGCCCAGGTGGTTGTCCAGCTTCTGCGCATCGTCCTTGCGTTCGAAGCGCTCACCCAGGGTGAGGAAAATCGACCCGTCTCCCGCCTGGGCGATACGGCATCCGAAATGCAGGCGGCTCGCCACCTTGGGCTGCTGGCGAAAGATGATGCGCACATCCTGCAGCGCCTTTTCGCCCGGCGGCAGCACCGCGCTGGCCAGGGCCGTGCCATTCACGTCGCCGTTCCGCCCGTCCGGCTCGGAGAAGCAGAAGAAGATGCGCCGGTTGCGGTCGAATTGCGCGTCCGTCGCGACATCGAGCAATCCGCCCTGCCCACCCACGGCCAAGGGCGGAAGACCCGACAGCGGAGCGCTTTTCACCCCCTTCGCATCGATCACCCGTAGCCGGCCGGTCCGTTCCGTCACAAGGAAACGACCATCAGGAAGAAATGCCAGTGCCCACGGGCTGGACAACCCATCCGTGATGTCATCAACTGTGACAGACACGGAGGATTCCACGGGACGGACGGGCGCAGGCCCGGTTTCCGCTGCTGCAACGCACGCGCATCCTGTCGCCATCAACGATAGAACAACGCCGAACTGCAGCGAATTTCTCACAATTGCATTGATTTTCCGTGAAGTCAAGGTGCTTCCTCGTGTCGGACAAAGAGCCGCTCCACCGCCCAGGTGTTACTGGATAACGGACTGGAGAAACACGCTCGACGATAGCCCCAGGCCATGGAAAAAGACCTGCAGCTACATTTTTTGCAATTAAAACAAGGCCAACGCGTGATACTCTCGCGCCCCATGTCACGTTGGATTTGCCTTTTGTTACTGGTTTGCGCCACCGCCCATGCCGCTCCCCACAACAACGCAGCCACATCGGCCACTGATGACCTGGATCGATTCCTGATCGACAGGCAGCAGGTGCTCAATCAGCTGCGTGACGTGCGGGCCAGTGTTCAGGATCGCACCGGCGAACTGATCTCCACCGCAATGGGCTTCCTCGGCGTTCCTTACCGCCGAGGAGGCAACACGGCCGACAGCGGTTTCGATTGCAGCGGGTTCATCCGTGCGATCTACGGCCAGACCATCGGTCTCGCCCTCCCCCGCCGGGCCAACGAACAGGCCGCAGCCACCGAAACCATCGACAAGAAGGATCTCCAGCCCGGAGACCTCGTCTTCTTCAACACCATGCGCCGAGCCTACAGCCATGTGGGCCTGTATCTGGGCGATGGCAAGTTCATCCATTCGCCGCGCAGCGGTGCGGAAGTCCGCGTGGAAGACATGAGCGCTTCGTACTGGCAGCGCCGCTTCAACGGAGCCCGCCGCGTGCTCAGCGAAGACCAGTCCGCCAGCGGCGTGCAACCCTCCGCCTCGGCGCAGAACCCGCTGAACTGATCGGCTTGCCTGCCCGGCCACGCCGGGGGCCTTGCATTCCGGCAGCCCGCTCCTGCGCTCCATGAACGGCGAACCCGGACTCCCTCCAGCCCCGTTCACTGCCCTCTGGCCGTGATGCTCCGCGGCGCCGTCCCGCAGGGACGGAAGCAGGGGCATGGACAGCATCCGAAGAAGAGAAGCGTTCACCAGGCATTCCTTGCGTTCGTCGCGGGGCGTGGCACACGGTCACACGATAGGCTGCCCGCCGGGGGCCGGCCACCGGAAGCTCCCCCGTCGCACTGTGGGAGCACTCCGACATCGCCACCGCTTGCGCTACCGACGGCCACGTTTTTCGTGGCCGCTATGCTCCTTGTCCGACACGACGGTAGAGTTCGCCCGGGTAGATTCCGAAGCGAGGTACGCAGCACACGTACCGGCATCCCTTGTCTCTACCTTCCGTCGAAAGCGATCACACGCCATGTTTTCCCTCATCGGTACCCTGCTCGTCGGCCTCGTCGTGGGTCTGCTCGCCCGTGCGCTCAAGCCCGGGGATGACAAGCTAGGCTGGATCATGACGTCCCTGCTCGGGGTGGCGGGCTCCTTCCTGGCCACCTACGTGGGCGTTGCCATGGGCTGGTACCAGCAGGGAGAGGCCGCGGGGTGGATCGCCTCCATCGTCGGCGCCATCGTCCTGCTGGTGATTTACGGAATGGTGCGCAGCAAATCCTGAACCGGCGCGACCAGGCACGGACATGGCCGGCCTCTTTTCCCCTTCTTCCGGTGATGCCGAGCAGGCGGGTGGTACGGCGCCACCATCGGATGCCCATGCCATGGCCTGGGGCCATCCGGCGCTGGAATCCGCTGTGCGGCGCAGCCGCAAGCTTCTCCACCGCCGCGCCCTCATGGCCGCCGCGGCCGGCGTCGTCCCTGTTCCCGGGCTCGACTGGGCCGTGGATGCCGCCCTGCTGACACGGCTCATCCCCGAAATCAACGCTGAATTCGGCCTCACACCCCAACAGATCGACCGGCTCACGCCGCACAAGCGCGAGCAGGTGCAGAAGGCCGTGGGCATGGTGGGCTCCGCCCTGATCGGCCGCCTCGTCACCCGCGAACTGGTCATGCGCGCCCTGCGCCTCATCGGGGTGCGCCTGACGGCCCAGCAGGCAGCCAAGTTCGTCCCCCTGGCGGGCCAGGCCGCATCCGCCGCGCTGGGCTACGCCACGCTGCGCTACCTGGGTGAACTCCACCTGCGCGACTGTGTCCAGGTGGCCAAGGCGGCAGGACTGCTGCTGCCCGCCCCTGGCGAGGATGCACCGCGGGAGCAGTGAAGCCGCCCGGGGGGCTCCAGACGCCCTGGCCCGGCTGCACAATGCCGGCATGCCCCGTCGTCCCGGCGCGCCGCTGCCGTCCACCCCCACCTCCGATGTGCCGGATGACTCCGCCGTACAGGCCTGGGTGGACGCGCTGGGCGCATCGCTCGGTGCGGAGGCCTTGGCAGACCTTCCTCTCCTGACGGATGTCCAGGCGCGCCGGGCCATGGAACGGCTGCGGGAGGCACGCGCTTCACGGCGGGCTTCTCCCGCGCCGGCGGCATCCCCGGCGCACAGCGCCTCCGCAGACGGTTCCACCACGGTCCCTCCTTTCTCCAGCGCGTCCACCTTCCAGCCCCGGCTCACCTTGCGCACGCTGGGCCGCGGAGACGGGCTGCTGGGCATGCGGGCGCACGGCGGCATCGGCCCCCGCGGCGGCCAGGTGACGCTGGCCTGGGTGGACTGGACCTACCGGCTGGAAGATGGATCCCTCTGGACGGAGCCCGCCCCTGTCAGCGTCCTCAATACGCGGCCACCGGCACGCATGGCGGTGCCCGGAGCCGCGGGAGCCTGGCTGCACCGCGACGTGCGTGCCGAAGCCGACGCCGTGGACGCCCTGCGCGACACGGGTCTCGTGCCGGTACCCGCGGACCGGCTGCAGTGGCGCGGGCCGGGCGACGCACTGGGTCTCGTGGGCAGTGCGCTGGCCGAACAGGCGCCTGGGCCGGACGGCGCCGCCGTTGCGGCCGTCCCTCCGGGCCCGGCATGGACGCTGCCGCAGGAAGCGGCCTTCGGCGACTTCTGGGCCGACGCGGTGCCGCGCCTGCGGGCCGCCGGGTGGTCGGTGGTGGTGACGCCCGGTTTCGCCCACGAAAGTACCCCGGTATCGCGCTGGCGGCTCATCCTGGACCACGCCGCGGGCGAGGGGCCCGGAAGGGAGGCCGACACCGTGGCGCCGCGCGCGCGGCCGGTGCAGAAACTGCGGCTGCCGGAGCGCGAGGGGGCGTGGCTGCTGAGCCTGGGCGTGGACATCGACGGGGAAACCCTGGATCTCGCGCCCATGGTGGCCGATCTGTTGCGCCGTGATCCCCGATGGTTGGATGCCCGCGCACTGGCGGCGATCGATGACCACTCCACGGTCCAGCTGCGCGCGCCCGGCGGCCGCCGTATCGATGCGCCCGCCGCGCCGCTCAAGGCCATCGTGGGGGCCATGGTGGATTTGCTCACCGACCCGGCCCTGCACCAGCGGCGGCCAGGCGATCCGTTCCGGCTGGGCGCCTGGGAAGCGCGGCGCATCGAGGCGCTGCGCGCGGCCCTGGACCAGTCCGGCCGCGTGGCACGCAGGCAGGCGCACACCGGGCACGATCTCGGCTGGCAACTGCTGGGCGACGCGGGCCTCGCACAACTCGCGCAGCGGCTGCGGGAGGAAGGAACGCCGCAGCCGGTGCCGGCGCCGCTCGGCCTGGCCGTGACGCTGCGCCCCTACCAGCGCGAAGGACTGGACTGGCTGCAGTACCTTCGCGCCCAGGGCCTGGGGGGCATCCTGGCGGACGACATGGGCCTGGGCAAGACCGCGCAGGCCCTGGCGCACGTGCTGGCGGAAAAAGAGGCGGGCAGGCTGCAGTGGCCGGCGCTGGTGGTGGTGCCGACCTCGCTGCTCTTCAACTGGCAGGCCGAGGCCGCGCGCATGGCACCGGGCCTGCGCGTGCTGGCGCTGCACGGCCCCGACCGGGCCCGCGACTTTCCGCGCGCGGCCGCCAGCGACCTCGTCCTCACCACCTATCCCCTGCTCTGGCGGGATGCCGATGCGCTGGCGGCGCAGGCCTGGCATCTGCTCATCCTCGACGAGGCGCAAATGGCCAAGAACGCAGGCAGCCGGGGCGCACGCGTGCTGCGCCGGCTGCGCGCGAACCATCTGCTGTGCCTGACCGGAACGCCGCTGGAAAACCACCTGGGCGAACTCTGGACGCATTTCGACTTCCTCATGCCCGGCTTTCTCGGCAACGCGCGCAGCTTCGCGCAGCGCTGGCGCAAACCCATCGAGGAGAACGGCGAAACCCTGCGCGCCGAGTTGCTGGCCCGGCGCGTGCGGCCCTTCATCCTGCGGCGCCGCAAGGACGATGTGGCACCGGAGCTGCCGCCGCGCACCACCATCACCGAGCGCGTGGCGCTCCAGGGCCGGCAACGCGAACTCTACGAGGCAGTGCGCACCGGCGCGGACAAGCAGGTCCGGCGCGTGCTGGAGCGCCAGGGCTTCGAAGGCGGGCTCATCACCATCCTGGATGCGCTGCTCAAGCTGCGGCAGGTCTGCTGCGACCCTCGCCTGGTGAAAGGGCTGCCGGATGCGTCCGGCATGGAAAGCGCCAAGCTGGACCGGCTGGCCGAACTGCTGCCCCCGCTGGTCGCCGAAGGACGGCGGGTGCTGGTGTTCTCGCAGTTCACCGGCATGCTAGACCTCGCAGGACAGCGGCTGGACGCGCTGCGCCTGCCCTGGCTGGCGCTGACGGGGGCCACCGCGCCGCGCCAGCGCGCATCCGTGGTGCGCCGGTTCCAGGATCCGTCGGCCGAAGGCTCTGCTCCCATCCTGCTGGCCAGCCTGAAGGCCGGGGGCACCGGACTGAACCTCACGGCCGCCGATACCGTGGTCCACCTCGACCCCTGGTGGAATCCGGCGGTGATGGAGCAGGCGTCGGCCCGCGCCCACCGCATCGGCCAGGACAAGCCCGTCTTCATCCACCACCTGGTGGCCGAAGGCAGCATCGAGGAGCGCATGCTGGAACTGCAGGCACGCAAGCAGGCCCTGGCGGACGGCGTGCTGGGCCACGACACCGCCGGCGCGCCGAAATTCAGCGAAGACGACCTGCGCGCCCTGCTGGCCCCCTTGTCGGAGCCGTCGCGCAATCCCCTGGCCATTCCGGACGATGGTGACCCGCGCTGGGGCGGTACGGGCAAGCGGCGCACAATCGGGCCATGACAGTGCCCGCCACCGCCCCCGACGACAGCGCCGAACCCGGCGCGCCCCGTTACTGGCTCATGAAGTCCGAGCCGGATGAATGCTCCATCGACGATGCGCTGGCGGCGCCCGGCGCCACGGTGCCCTGGACCGGCGTGCGCAATTACCAGGCCCGCAACTTCATGCGCGATGCCATGCGCGTGGGCGACGGGGTGCTGTTCTATCACTCCAGCTGCCCCGAACCGGGCATCGCCGGCATCGCGCGCGTGGCTTCGGGCACGCGCGCCGATCCGACGCAATTCGATCCGGCGTCGCCCTACCACGACCCCAAGTCCACGCCCGCCCGACCCCGATGGCTGCTGCTGGATGTGCAGGCGCTGCGCAAAACCCGCCTGGTCGGCCTGGCCGAACTGCGGGAGAGTCCCGCGCTGGCGAACATGCGCGTGCTGCAGCGCGGCAATCGCCTGTCCATCACCCCGGTCGAGCCCGCGGAATGGGAGGAGATCGTCCAGCACCTGCTGGCAGCGCGGTGACCTGCGTCAGAAGCGGAAATCCAGCGTTTTCGGCTCCTTGTCCACCATCACCGTCTGGCGCTTCTGCTTGCCGCCGGAAGTGGCCTCCACCTCATAGCTGCCCGCCGGCAGGTCCAGCAGGCAGACCGGGCCGGTGGCGGTGAAAGAAAGCGCCCCGGCATCGCCCCAGCCCTGCGGAACCAGTTTCACCTGGACATCCGCCAGGTAGGCGCCGCCACCCGCCGCGAACAGCAGCGACAGGGGATGGTCCTTCATCGCGGCGCGCAGGGCCGTGGACTCGTCCACGCCGATACCGCCGCAGGTGTAGCGCAGGGCGCCCTGGGTCTTCTTTTCCGGCAGGGGCGCCGGCGTGGGTTGGGACGGCTGCGCAGCCTGCTGGGCCAGGACGGGCCCGGCCGCCGAACAGGCCAGCACCACGGCCGCCAGGGCGAGGCGGGCGTGGCGACGGGACGGAACGGGATGACGGAGCGAAAGGAATCGCACGGCGGTTCTCCTTGGAAGCAAAACATGCATGCTGCAGCGTCATGGCCCCACCTGCCTGTCGGTACGGACAGCCGCCCCATGTCGGCCGGCTGCGCATCGCATCGGGAATGCAGGCGTCAGCGGATCAGGTGGCCGCTGCCGCAGGGGCGACCGATGCACCCTGGACCCCATGCCGCTTCAGCGCTTCTGCCACGAAACCCCGGACCTTCATTGCCTCCACGAAATCCCGCAGGCACTGCACGGCCGTTTCCGGGCGGTTTCCGGGCAGGCCCATGGCCTGCTGGATCACCATGAACCGCCCTGGCAGCAGGCGCAGTCCTGCGTGCTGGCGCGCATCGGCCTCCAGTTGCTGCCGCACGCCCGCCGCCACATCCAGCGATTGCGCCAGGAAGGTTTCCACCACCGCCTGGGAATTGGCCGCGCGCACGATCCGCGCAGCCTTCAGTTCACGCGTCAGGAAAAGGTCGTAGGCACTCCCCTGCCCCACCGTGACCGTCGTCCCGGCCTGGTCCACCTGCGCGTTGTCCGTGATGGGTGAGCCATCCCGCACCAGATAGGCCCCCTCGATCAGCACGTAGGGCGCGGTGAAGGCGATGCCCTCGCCGCGCAGTGGGTCCACCGCGAAGAAGCCGATGTCCGCCTGGCCCTGCCTGACAGCCTGGACCGATTCGGCCGCCTTGTCGAACACCAGCCACTCGGGCTCCACGCCCAGCTGGCGGGCGAATGCGCGGGCGAGGTCCACGGACACCCCGTCCGGCTCGCCATCGGTCTTCCGGTGGGCCAGCAGGGGGTTGCCCAGGTTGATGGAAGCGCGGAGCCGGCCGGTGGGTGCCAGGGCGGCGATGAGGTCCGGTGAAATGGATGACGGCATGGACAGGAACTCCTGGGCTGTGGGGTGACGGGCGGTGCGGGGAATTCATCAGCTGGTTTCGCCGCTGGTGGCAGTATCCCCTCACGGACGCAATGGTGCGCAAGAAGATGGCGGCCATTTCGGTCGGGACCTGGAGTTTCGTACTGGACAACATGCCCGGCATTGGGCGATGACGTGGTCAATCGAAGGAGGCTGCCTGTAGAACCGCGCCTGACTCCAGCACATCAGGCAGCGTAAGAGGATTCGATAATAAAAATATTGCCCGCGGGATCCTTCAAGGTCATGCTCTGGCCGAGAGGCCACTCGAAGAGGGATCGCTTTGTCAGCAATTCGGCCCCTGTCGAGAAATTAAAATTCGCCAGCCTGTGGAAAAGAGCCTCGATTTCCGTCACGCCCATGGTGAACAGGGGCCGGGAAGAAGCAGGAGCCGGATCGCCCTCGGAAATAACCAATCCAACATGCGGGTTGTCTTTCGCGACGATCAAGCATGAGCCCATTCCATAATCGATTGAAACCTCAAAAAGCGACAGCTCCACAACGTAGAATCGAACCAACAGCGCGGCATCTGGAAAAAACAGATTGGGAAAAATGGATGAAATCATCAAAAATCCAACCCTGCTCCGAACCTGTCATCCGGTTGACAGCTTCACCTGCACAACCCGCCATCAGAGACTTCTGAAAAAATCCCAGGCGCTTATATCGACACCTGAATTTCCGGGATTGTTGTCGCCTCTGAATTCGAGGCGGTTCATTGCAGGATCAACGACAACAGCAGTGAAACCGACCGGATCGAGGAGGAGCAGTTCGATTTTCGCCCCGGCACGCACCCAGCGATCGCAAAGGCCAATGAAATCGCCTGGCATGAAAATGCTCGCGAGGGAGGGGGCTCCAAGCCTGTTGATTTCATCGATATTTTTGACGTCCTTGAACTGAAGCCTCAGCGAACCGTCCTCCCGCACCCAGAATTCACTGTACTCTCCCGAAAATCCCAGGACACGGCGATAATAATCATTCATCATGGGCTCCCGGTCCGGATGGATGGGCACATGAATATAAGTCTCAAAACAATCGTCAGAGAAATCCAGCATTTCAGCATCCTGTTTTTGACGGCGGTCTTCCACTGGGTTTCGCAGCTGCCCGGGCTGCTGCGATGTGAGTGGAGTTCCCCTTCATGGGCTTTACACCCAGCGCAGAGAGCGCGTCCTTCTCTGCCTTGTAGAAAGAACTTCTGTTTGGAGAGCCGTCTTCGCCAATGTCGATGAATTTATACCCTTCGGCATGTCTGTCCTTGATCCAGTCAACATTCGCCTGAATTGCCTTGCGCTCCCATTCCGCGCTGCCGAACTCCAAACGGCTTGCTCCAGACTTTCTCATCATCGGCTTCCAGTCATCTTGAATCGTTCTGAATTCATGACCCTTGAGTTTTGGGTTGTCCGACATGATTTTCGCATATCTATTTACGGCATCCTGCCCTTCTCCAATAATCACATAATTTTCGTGACCCAGCGGATCGATCCACGATATGGGGTTGGCTGCATACCGCTGCAGGTTGAGTCCACCCGCCAACCCGATCGGATCCGGACTGATGAACCGCCCCACATCCGGGTCGTAGTACCGGAAGGTGTTGTAGTGCAGCCCCGTCTCGCGGTCCAGGTACTGGCCCTGCAGGCGCAGGTTCTGCTCCAGCGTGTCCTCGTTCCTGTGCCGCTGCTGCACCGCGGGAATGGCGCTGCCGTCGATGCGCACGGCCTCCCAGCGCTCCTCCAGCGCGCTGCCCCAGGTGCGCCAGCTCGCGCGCCAGCGCACCTCGCCGGCTTCGTCCGTCACCTCTTCCGGCAGGCCCGAGGGGTCGTTGTGGAAGTAGCTCACCTGGGCGCTGGCGCGCAGGCGCGATTCGGCCGGGGTCTGGGCTGACGCAGAAGCAGCCTGCCCTGCCGCGCTGCTGCCGGGCGCGGCCATCGGGTTCAGCGAGGCGTAGCCAGTGCCTGGGTTGGCTGAGGTTGCCCGGCCTGCGGCATCCGATCCTGCACCGCCCACGAGTCCGCCATGCCCGCTGCCTTCCAGCCGCTGCCCGTCCGCATCGATGCGCGCCAGCGGCACGTAGCTGCCCGGCTCGTACACGTAGCTCACCACCTTGGAGCCGCGCCGCTCCTCGATCAGCAGCATGCCCTCCCAGATGAACTCCGTGCGCCCGAACGCGTCCTGCTTGGCGATGCGCCGGCCCAGCGCGTCGTAGCGGAACTCCACCCGCTGGCGCGTGGCCTGGGCCGTGCCCGGGTGGCGCGTGGTCTCCACCGCCACCAACTGGTCTTCGTCGTCCCACTCGAAGCGCTGCACCGTGTGCCGCCCGATGCGCTTCTCGCGCAGCCGCGCGAACCCGTCGTAGGCGAAGCGCTTGTCCTCGTACACCCGCACCAGGTTGTCGCGCAGGTAGCCCGTGGAGCCCGTGCCGGGGCTACCGGCGCCGCCAGGGCCCCCGTCGTTGGCCGCCATGCGCGACGCCAGGCTCGCATCCAGCAGGTTGCCCGCCGGGTCGTAGCGGAACACTTCTTCCGAGCGGCCCTGCACGCCCTCGCCCGGCTGCGCCCCGGGGCCCGCGCGCAGCACCTGCTCCACCCGCCCCGTGGCGTCGTAGCGCCAGCTCGTGCGCCCCTTGTGGCTGTGCACGCTCTCGCGCAGCTCGCCCACCGCGTCGTAGCGGTACTGCTTGAGCAGCCCCACGGCCGCCGAGGGGCCGCGCTGGGCCAGCGCCTCCACCTGCTGCTGCCATGCCGCGCGCCAGTCCTCGCCCGCCGCGTCCTGCAGGCCCAGCCCGGAGCGCGTCCAACTGCCCGTGCGCCGTCCCAGCGCGTCCAGCGCGTAGCGCGTGGCCAAGGTACCCTGTGTGCGCAGCACCTCCCGGTGCAGTGCGTCGCGCTCGATGTCGGCGATGAGCCGGTGCACTTCGCGTACCGGTTCGGGCAGCACGTTGTCCAGGCCACTGGCCTGCAGCGTTTCACCCGGCAGCGACTCCTGGGGTGCTACCTGCGCCAGTTCCTCGGCCAGCCCCAGGTTGATCTGGTGCAGGTGCCCCGAGCCGTAGTGCAGGTAGTTCAGGCTGCGCCGCAGCACGGCCCGGCCCGCACGGCTGTTGACCGCCGGCAGCTGCGTGCGCGTGCGGTTGCCCAGCGCGTCGTGTTCATGCCGCAGCGTGTGCGTCCGGCCACTTTCCGCATCCTGCGCATGCTCGGCCACGATGCGGCCCAGCGCGTCGTATTCGAAGCGTGTCGTGTGCTGCAGCTCCAGGGTCTCGGCTTCAGTGTCGGCTTTGGATTCGGCTTGCGCTCCGGCCTGGCGCCGCCAGCGCGATGCCTCCACCAGCCGCCCGCCCGCGTCGTAGCGGTAGCGCAGCACGCTGCCGCCCACCCGCTTTTCCACCAGCCGCCCCAGCGCGTCGCGCTGCAGATCCGTGCGCCTGGGCGCCTGAGCGTTCTGGCCCGCCGGGCCTTCCCGCAGCGTGCCTTCCTGCGCCTGGGTCTCCAGTTCGTGGAACACATCCTCGCCCCGCGCCGGGTGGTGCACCACCGCCACCACGTGCCCGTCCGCGTCGTATTCCAGCCCCACCCGCGTGCCGTCCAGGCGCTCTTCCTCCACCATCCGGTCCGCGTCGTCGTAGCGGAACCGATAGACGCCGCCGTTTTCCGTGGCGAGCGCCGAGAGCCGGTGCGCCCCATCGTGCGCCGCCCCGATCTCCCGTCCCTGCGCGTCGCGCCGCCACAGCAGCTGCCCGCGCACGTTGTGCCCGTAGCGCGTGGCCCGCGAGAGCGCGTCCGTGTGCTCCACCAGCCGCCCGCCCGCGTCGTATTCGAATCCCTGGCTGCTGCCGTCGGGCAGCCTCAGCGAGCGCAGCTGCCCGCGCGCGTCCACCACGCCCTGCGTCTGCTGGCCCAGCGCATCGGTCACCGATTGCAGCTGGCCCCAGCCGTCCCAGCCGTAGCGCGTCGTGCGCCCCGAGCAGTCGGTATGGCGCACCAGCAGGCCCCGCTCGTTCCACTGCAGCGTCCTGGCCCCGCCCAGCGCGTCCTGGATCTGCACCACCTGGCCCTGCGCGTCGTAGGCGTAGCGCGTCACTCCGCCATCGGGCGCCGTCTCCTGCACCAGCAGGCCCTGGCGGTCGTATTCGTAGCGCCACGTGGCCCCGTCCGGGCCCGTGGTGCGCAGCGGCTCGAACCACTGGCTGTCCCAGAGCGTGCGCGTGAGCCGCCCCAGCGGGTCCACCACGCCCGTCTGCATGCCGTTGTCGTCGTACTGGAAGGTGGTGGTCGCCCCCGAGGGCCGCGTGCACGACAGCAGCTCGCGCCGCTCGTTCCACGCGAGCCGCCACGTGGCGCCCACCGCGTTGGTGTAGGCCGTGAGGTTGTGCCAGCGGTCCCACTGCCAGCGCTCCTCGCGCCCGAGCTGGTCGGTTGACCGTGTCCAGCCGCCGGTCTCGCCGGCGGGGCCGCCATCGAAGCTGCCGTCCACGCCATAGGCAATGGCGTAGCTCTCGCCGTCCTCCGTCCAGTGCCGCACCACCCGGCGGTCGCGCAGGTGCCGGCCATCGGGTCCCCGGGCACCATCCTGCCGCTCGGGGCCGCTGGCCTGCGCCGCATCCTCCCAGGCGTAGTGGCACGCGAAGCCGGCCGCGTCCTCCTGGCGCACCATCAGGCCCTCGGAATACGCGAAGCGCCGCACGGTCGCGCGCGTGCGGTCCTGCACGTCGGCGAGCTGGCCGCCCGCGTCGTAGCGGTAGGTCGCCAGCAGGCCCAGCTGCTCGCCCGGCGCCGCCTGCACGAGGTGGATCGCGGCGACCAGGCGAGTTCCTGCCTGGTAATCCAGCCGCAGCAGCCGCCCCAGGTGGTCCGCGATGCCCGCCAGGCGCCGCTCGCCGTCGTAGCGCAGCCCCACCCAGTGCCCGAACCGGTCGCGGATGCGCAGCAGTTTCAGCACGTGCGTGCCCGCCTCCTGGGGCGCCGGGCCGAACTGCCAGGCGACGTGGTCGAGCTCGCCCACCTCGTAGTGCCCGCCCGCCGTGCAGCCCAGGGTGAAGCCCTCGCCGACGTTGAAGAGCGCCGTGCCCGGGGCCACTGCCGGCAGCTCGATGTGCCGGCCTTGCGGGTTGACGTAGGTGATGCGCGAAGGCGGCGCACCGGCCGCCAGCCGCTCCACGTGCAGCTCGATTTCGTAGGGCACGCTCCAGCCCGCGCCGTGCAGGGTGCCGCCCCGGTGGTCATGGCTGCTGTAGAAGCGCCGCCAGGCAATGCCCAGCGGCCCGGGCAGCACGAAGTCCGTGTCCTGGCTGCCGTCCAGCACCTTGCCTCCCGTGGCCGGGTGCACCGGGTAGCCGATCAGCGCCCGGAATCCCCGGCCCAGCGCGTCGCCCGCCATGCCCATCACCGCCCCCAGCGCCAGGCACCCCACCTTGCCCAGGAAGTTGCCCCGGCCCATCGCCAGGCCCACCCCGATCTCCAGCGCCGTTTCCCACCACGCCCGGTCGTCGGCGATCTCCAGGTACGCCGTCTTGTTGCCCCCCACCAGCACGTCGTCCGAGCCGCTGGCGATCTGCGCGGCGCACATCATCTTGTCGCCCTTGCGCGCCGCAGGGTAGGTCTCGATGAAGACCGAGTCCGAGCCCTCGGCGATGAAGTTCGGGTTGGGCTGCCCATGGTCGCGGCACACGGCCGCGTCCGCCACCGCCCGCATCGCCGCGCGGCCGTTGATGCGCACGGTCGCCGCCCCGCGGATGCCCAGCGTGCCCGTGATGTCCAGGTCCCCGATGTCCTCGGTCATCTCCTGGATCTTTTTTTCCTTGTAGTCGCTCCAGCCCGTCGCCCCCCCGATGAACCCCGCCAGCAGCCCGCACGCGAGGATCGCCCCGCACCCCATCGTCGCCACCGACACCCCCGTCGCCAGCGCCACCACCCCCGCCACCAGCAGCGTCTCCACCATCCCCGACGCCAGCCGCAATCCCACCCGCGCCAGCCTCGCCCACACCGACACGTGACCTATCTCGTCCGCCTGCCGTGCCGCCGCCATGCCTCCCATGCTGGTGTTCTCCTGTCGTGGTTTTTGCGGCCTACCTTGCCACCCGTGTCACTGGCGCAGCACGAAGCTGGCCAGCACGCCATCGACCTGCCGCAGGTGTTCTTCCGTGAATGGCACCGGCAGCGAAAAGGTGAGATTGAGCACGGTGCGGCCGTCGGGCAGCAGGAACAGCGACTGCACGTGGTGCACCATGCGCCCCTGTTGCTTGTAGCTCACGGTGAATTTCGAGCCGCCGATCTTCTGTTCGGGGGCGCCGAGCGTGGCCGGCTGCACCTCGCCCCGGCTGAACTTGGCGACCTGCCGCGACAGGTCGCCGAGCTGCCGCTGAAGGAATTCCGGCGGGGTTTCGCCGGCTTCGAGCAGATCCTTGGAAATGGCGACGGTCATCTCGCCCGTGCCCGGGGTGGGCGCGAGCAGATGCACGGTGCGGTCGGTGACATGGTCCGGGGCTTCGATGTGGCCTTCTTGGAAGTGGTAGCGCATGCGCTGTCTGCTTTCTCTCGTCGGTGGGGCTGTTTTCAGCAATTCAGGTTGATCTTCTTGCCGAACTGGTCGAGGTCGTCCTCGAAATTGAAGACGCCTTTCACGCCGTTGAGCACGATGGTGCCGTCGGCTTTGAGGGTGATGGAAGCCTTGCCGCACACCAGCGTGATGCTCTCGCCGGCCACCTCGGTGATGTGCTTGCCCGCACTGACGAAAACCGTGTCGGTTTCCGCGTTGACCACGGCGTTTTCCTTGGCCAGCAGGTGGGCATTGAGCGCCGTGGACGACACGGTGATGTTCTGCTCCGCCACGAGGTTCATGTGGCCGGTCTTGGCGACGGAGGCCACGTCGCCGGCCGAGACGATATTGGTCTGCCCGCCTTCGGTGACATGGGTGAGCATGCCGCTTTTGGCCAGCTGCGTGAGCTGCGCACCGCTCGATACGGTCACGTGCTGCTGCGCGCGCACCGAGGTGCTCTGGCCGGAGCTGACCACGATCGGCTTGGGGCTGATGAGGCTCTGGCCCTCCGGGCTCACGATAGAGACCACCGGCTTGGTGATGTCCCGTGACAGGTCCATCAGGCTGCGCGCATCGGCCATGGCGGGGTCGGTGTCGGTGGGCATGGCGGTTTCCGCGCCGCCGCCATCACCCGAGAGCGCCGAGGCCATCTTGGCGAGCGAGGCCGCGCCTCCCGCACCGCCGCCCGTGATCGCGGCGATGGCTGATCCCAGGCTGGAGATCTGCGAGGATTTCGCCGCATTGAGCGTACCGATGGTGGACTGCGCCGAGGAGACCGCCTGCCCGGCTTCCTGCATGAGCGAAGCGGTGTTGGCCAGCGTCGCTCCCATGTGCTCGAAACCGTCCGGGTTGTTCACCGAGACGCGGGAGGTGAAATCCTGGTTGTACGTGGTGATGAGCAGGCCCTTGTCCGCGCGGATCGAGCCCCACAGGTCCGTGCGCAGCTCGAAGCCATACCCCCGCTGCGACCCCGTGCCCTGGTGCATCAGGTACCCCATGTTCAGGTACGTGTTGCCGTACGTGTTCGACAGCTCCAGGTGCTCTATCCCCTTCTGGTCCTCGAAGCGCAGCATGCTCGCCCCGCCCCCACCCTTGCTCCAGCGCGTGAGCGTGCCCGACTGCGTCTTGTGCTCCGGCAGCTTCCACGGCGGCATCTGGTCCGCGTTGTACACCCGCCCCGTGATGATCGGCTGGTCCGGGTCTCCGGAGAGGAAATCCACGATGACCTCTTGGCCTATGCGCGGCAGGTAGATGCTGCCGTAGTTCTGCCCTGCCCAGCCCTGCGACACACGGATCCAGCAGCTGGACTGCTCGTCGAACTTACCCTGCCGGTCCCAGTGGAACTGCACTTTCACGCGCCCGTACTGGTCCGGCCAGATCTCCTCGCCCGGCGGGCCCACCACCACCGCGGTCTGCGGCCCCGTGGTCTTCGGCTTGGGCGTCACCCGTGCCGGCGTGTACGGCAGGCTCGTGGGCTGCGCCTGCAGCGTGAAGCGCTGGAACGAGCCCTCTTCCTGCACGGTGCCCTTCTGCCCCGGGTTCGCCGCGCTCACCCGCGGGTTCTCCTTGAAGTGGTACTGCAGGCCGGTGATCAGGTACTGCTGGTTCTGGTCTGCGCGCGGGTAGTTCTCCAGCGTGAAGAGGTAGCCCGTGGCCAGGGACCGGTGGCGCGACTCGCCGCGCACCGTGCTGCGCCCGCTCAGGTTCTCCTGCAGCCGCACCCGTGCATAGGCCTCGCCGTCGCCGAACTCCGTGTAGCCCCCGGGCCACTCGTACGTCTCGTACGCATCGTGGCCGTGCCCCGGCGGCATCTGCCGCATGTTCGCCAGGTCCGCCTTGGGCTTCTTGAAGTCGTAGTCGTCGTTGTAGAAGCGGCCCGAGTGGATCTCCTCGTGCAGCTCCCAGGCGTGGATGTTCTCGCGGTCGGCCACCGCCGATTTCTCGGGCGGATAGAACGGAATCGTGGCCGCCCCGGGCAGTGGCTGGTGCGAGGCCACGATGTCGTCGGCCAGCGTCAGCGTGTGCTGGCCCTGCGCATGCTGGTGGTAGTAATAGATGCCCTCGTGCTCCATCAGCCGCGAGACGAAC
>NZ_FNEY01000013.1 GCF_900100305.1 Paracidovorax citrulli
CCTTCGTTGCGAAAGCGGGCCATCCACTTGTAGCCGGTGCGCAGGCTCACGCCTGCGGCTTCGCTGGCTTGGCGCATCGTCCAGTTCTGCTGGAGCACTCTGTCGACCAGAAGGGCTCGACCTGCGCGGGTCAATCGCGCATGCTTATGACTGTTCATCCGGTGTCCTGTCCTGAGTTGCTGGGGCCTGGTAACCACAGCTTCCCAGGTCGGGCCTGGATGAACAACCTATTGAGACATCACACCTAGAGCCGGCTCTCCGCCCCCCAACCCCTTCAGGATCACCGACCGTGGACATAACAATCTCTCCCCCCGCGCTGCAGTACCGCGTGAACGGCGCGCGGCTGTGGCAGTCGCTGATGGACCTGGCGCGCATCGGCGCCACGCCGAAGGGCGGCGTGTGCCGGCTGGCGCTCACCGCGCTGGACGGCGAGGGCCGCGACCTGTTCGTGCGCTGGGCGCGCGAGGCCGGCTGCAGCGTGCGCATCGACGCCATCGGCAACATCTTCGCGCGCCGCGCCGGGCGCGACGACAGCCTGCCGCCCGTGATGACCGGCAGCCACATCGACACCCAGCCCACCGGCGGCAAATTCGACGGCAACTACGGCGTGCTGGCCGGCCTGGAGGTGGTGCGCAGCCTGAACGATGCGGGCATCGAGACCGAGGCCCCCATCGAGGTCGCGGTGTGGACCAACGAGGAAGGCTCGCGCTTCGTGCCCGTGATGATGGGCTCGGGCGTGTTCGCCGGCGCCTTCACCCTGGAGCATGCGCTCGCGCAGCGCGACGGCCACGGCACCAGCGTGGCGGAGGCGCTGGCCGCCATCGGCTATGCCGGCCAGGCGGTGCCCACGCCCGCGGTGGGCGCGTACTTCGAGGCGCACATCGAGCAGGGGCCCGTGCTGGAAACCAACGGCTGCGTGATCGGCGTGGTGCAGGGCGCCCTCGGGCAGCGCTGGTACGACGTGACCGTGCAGGGCATGGAAGCCCACGCGGGCCCCACGCCCATGGACCTGCGCCGCGACGCGCTGCTGGCCGCCGGCAGCCTGGTGGAAGAGGTGAACCGCATCGCCCTGGCGCACGCGCCGCACGCGCGCGGCACGGTGGGCGTGCTGGAGGTGTTTCCGAGTTCCCGCAACGTGATCCCCGGCAGCGTGCGCATGACCGTGGACCTGCGCGCCGCCGACGACGCGGTGCTGCTGCAGATGGACGCCGCCCTGCGCGAAGCCTGCGAGCGCATCGGCGCCGCCCGCCGCACGCCGGTGGCGGTGGAGCAGGTGGTGTACTTCCCCCCGCAGCCCTTCACCCCCGAGCTGGTCGAAGGTGTGCGCGCCGACGCGGCTGCGCTGGGCTACAGCGCCATGGACGTGGTGAGCGGCGCCGGGCACGACGCCGTTTACCTGGCGCGCCTGGCCCCCACGGCCATGGTCTTCGTGCCGTGCGCGGACGGCATCAGCCACAACGAGATCGAGGACGCCGAACCCGAACACCTGGAAGCCGGCTGCAACGTGCTGCTGCACGCCATGCTGCGCAGCGCGGGGGTGGCCGCATGACGATGAAGTTCCTGATCGCGCGCCTCAACCACGAGACCAACACCTTCTCGCCGGTGCCCACGCCGCTGGAAGCCTTCTCGCCCCGCTACGGGCAGGAGGCACTGCAGGACAACCTCGGCATGCGCACCGCCATGGCGGCCTTCATCGACCTGGCCCGGAGCCTGGACGCCGAGATGGTGACGCCCGTGTCGGCCATGGCCAACCCCAGCGGCCCGGTGCATGCCGCCGCCTACGACGAGCTCACGCGCCGCATCGTCGAGGCCGCGCCCGGCTGCGACGCCATCCTGCTGGACCTGCACGGCGCCATGGTGGCCGAGAACAGCCCCGACGGCGAAGGCGACCTCCTGGAGCGCGTGCGCGCGGCCGCGCCGGGCGTGCCCGTGGCCGTGGCGCTGGACCTGCACGGCAACATCACGCCCAGGATGATCGCCCACGCCGACGTGATGGTGGGCTTCAAGACCTATCCGCACATCGACATGTACGAAACCGGCGAGCACGCCGGCCGCCTGCTGCTGGACATGCTGCAGGGCCGGGCGCGCTACACCGTGCGCTGGCATCCGCTGCCCATGATGGGACACACCCTGCGCAGCACCACGCTGCAAGGCGCGATGCTGCGGGCGGTGGACGCGGCGCGCGCGGCCGAGGCCGAAGGGGTTCCCGCCGCCACGGTGTTCGCGGGCTTCTCGCTCGCCGACATCGAAGCCCCCTGCATGAGCGTGGTCGTCACCGCCGACGCCGACGACCCCGCGCCGGCCCAGGCCGCCGCCGACCGCATCGCCGCCGCGATCTGGGAGGAGCGTGCGGAATTCATCTACGACAGCGAACCGCTGGACGCGTCGCTGCGGCGCGCCCAGGCCCTGGCCGAGGGCGCCGACCGCCCCGTGCTGCTGCTGGACCACAGCGACAACTGCATGTCGGGCGGCACCTGCGACTCCATGGACGTGCTGCAGGCCGCGCTGGCCGAAGGCCTGGAGGACATCGCCGTGGGCCCGCTGTGCGACCCCGAGGCCGTCGCCGAACTGGTCGCGGCCGGCATGAGCGCGCGCACCACCGTCCGCCTGGGCAACAAGGTGCCGCTCACCCAGCTCGGCGTGGCCAAGGAGCCAGTGGCCGTCGAGGGCACGGTGGTGGCCATCAGCGATGGCGAATACACCGTCACCGGCCCTATCTACACCGGCCAGCGCTGCGCCATGGGCCGCACGGTGCTGTTCGACACGGGCAAGGCGCGCATCGTGGTGACCGAGCGCACGCACGAACCCTGGGACCTGGGCGTCTTTTCCTGCGTGGGAGTGGACCCGGCGGCCCACCGCTTCGTGCTGCTCAAGTCGCGCATGTACTGCCGGCCGGTGTTCGTGCCGCTCTCGCACGCGCTGGTCGAATGCGACAGCCCCACCGGGGTGACGACGTCCAACTACGCGCTGTTTCCGTTCAGGAACGTGCGGCGGCCGGTGTTTCCGCTCGATCCGGCCTGAGAACGTGGGCGTGGCGCAGACGGAGCGGGCGCACCGTCCTCAGGCCTGCAGGCTACTGCACGAGCTGCCAGAAGGTCACCTGCGCGAACTTGGCATCGCTGGCCCAGGGGTCCCATATGGTCTTGTCGCCCTTGCTGCGGGCGCCGGGCCAGCCGCCGCCGACGATGAGCGCACCGCCGCGCGCCAGCGCCCCCACCTGCGACGCAGGAACGGAGCGCCAATGGCGCTGGCCCTGCACATGGTCCATGAGCGCATTGGCATTCATCCACGGCTGGTTGGGCAGGTATTGCTGAATCACGTACCAGACCGAATGGCTGCAGGAATTGGGATAAAGGGCCGCGGCCTTATCGCAGGCCTGCTGGAGTTTGGCGACCGCTGCAGCATCTACGGGCATGGGGTGTGGTCCTGTGTCGATGAAGCCTTTGCGGTCTTCGCGGGGGAGGCACGGTAAAGGCGGGCTGCGCTGTCCCACCGCAGCGTGGGCAGGCGGTAGTCGCCGCCCTGCGCAGGCGAGCGCACCTGCAGCCGGATTTCCTGCGGAAGGCCGTCGCGCCAGCGACCCGGGCGCACCTCGAGGTCCTCGGGCGGGTCCACGGGAAAGAGGTGCGGCAACTGGGCCAGGCAACGGCCCGCCTCGTCCACCAGCAGCGGCAGGGGAAAGCGCTCCCATGGGGCATCCGCCGGCAGGTTGCGGTAATAGACATCGGTTAAACACCGCCACCAGGCGGACCCTGGCCGGCGCCCGGGCCGGTGCCTTGCCCACCGGGCGTTCGGTCAGGGCACACACGCGCGTCGCGTCGCGGTAGGGCGCCCACGCTGCAGGCAGCACCAGGTCGGCGCCGGGCGGCTGGCAGTGGGCGGGGTCGATGGCCGGGGACGCCTTGGTCCCCGCCTGGACCGCAGTGGACAGCGCAGCGGCCACCAGCCAGCCGGACCATGAAAGAACTGCGTTCATGGATGCATCAGGAAAAATGGAATGTTTCGGGCGCTTGCAGAGGCCTGGAGCCTCTGGCACGCATGGGACTGCAGGCGCGAAGTCTCGCCGCGGATTGCGGCAAATCGCTGCAAAACCCATCAGTTGGAAACTAATTGATTCAAAAATAACAGGCACAGCACAAAAAAGGTCGGGCGGCGCGGCAGAACGGTTGCGCCCCGCGCATACCCGTCGGTCCGGCGTTGCACCTCCAGGTCACGGCTGCTTCACCCTGGTTAAGCACAATTGCGTACCAGGGTTTCTACGGCAGGCTGACTACAATCTCACACCCTAAAACGCCGGCCCGCCCTGGAGCGCCCGCTTCCTGGCGAGGTCCGGCAGCCCTTCACAGAGCTGGAGACCCCTTGATGTCCGATACCCCCCCGGTCAACACCACGCCTGACAAACGCGCCCTGCTGCGCCAAGCGGCCCTCGAATACCACGAGTTTCCGAAACCGGGAAAGATCGCCATCGCCGCCACCAAGCAGATGGTCAACCAGCACGATCTGGCGCTGGCCTACTCGCCGGGCGTGGCAGCGCCCTGCGAGGAGATCGTCAAGGACCCCGCCGCCGCCTTCCGCTACACGTCGCGCGGCAACCTCGTGGGCGTGATCTCCAACGGCACGGCGGTGCTGGGCCTGGGCGACATCGGCGCACTGGCCTCCAAGCCCGTCATGGAAGGCAAGGCCGTCCTGTTCAAGAAGTTCGCCGGCGTCGATGTCTTCGACATCGAGATCAACGAGAAGGACCCGGCCAAGCTCGTCGAGGTCATCGCCGCCCTGGAACCCACCTTCGGCGCCATCAACCTCGAGGACATCAAGGCCCCCGACTGCTTCTACGTCGAGCGCGAACTGCGCAAGCGCCTGAACATCCCCGTCTTCCATGACGACCAGCACGGCACGGCCATCACCGTGGCGGCGGCCATGCTCAACGCCCTGAAGGTGGTGGGCAAGGACATCGGCGAGGTGCGCCTGGTCACCTCCGGCGCGGGCGCCGCGGCGCTCGCCTGCCTGAACCTGCTGCTGAAGGTGGGTCTCAAGCGCGAGAACGTGTTCGTCACCGACCTGGCCGGCGTGGTCTATGAAGGCCGCACCGAGCTGATGGACGAGGACAAGATCCAGTTCGCCCAGAAGACCGACGCCCGCACCCTGGCCGAAGTCATCGAAGGCGCCGACGTGTTCCTGGGCCTGTCGGCCGGCGGCGTGCTCAAGCCCGCCATGGTGGCGAAGATGGCGGCGCGCCCGGTCATCTTCGCGCTGGCCAACCCCAACCCGGAAATCACGCCCGAGGACGCCCACGCCGTGCGCGGCGACGTGGTGATGGCCACCGGCCGCACCGACTACCCGAACCAGGTCAACAACGTCCTGTGCTTCCCCTACATTTTCCGCGGTGCGCTCGACTGCGGCGCCACGACCATCACGCTGGAGATGGAGATCGCCGCGGTGCATGCCATCGCCGAGCTGGCCCAGGCCGAGCAGAGCGAGGTGGTGGCCGCGGCCTACGTGGGCGAGCCCCTGGCCTTCGGTCCCGAATACCTGATCCCGAAGCCGTTCGATCCGCGGCTGATGATCAAGATCGCGCCGGCCGTGGCCCAGGCCGCCGCCGACAGCGGCGTGGCCCAGCGCCCCATCGCCGACATGGACGCCTACCGCGACCACCTGCAGACCTTCGTCTATGCCTCCGGCACGATGATGAAGCCCATCGTCAATGCCGCCAAGCTGGCCGCCAGGAAGCGGGTGGCCTACGCCGAGGGCGAGGAAGAGCGCGTGCTGCGCGCCGCCCAGATCGTGGTGGACGAGAAGATCGCCCGCCCCACCCTGATCGGCCGCCCGGCCATCATCGCCCAGCGCGTCGAGAAGTTCGGCCTGCGCCTGAAGGAAGGCGTGGACTACGACGTGGTCAACGTCGAGAACGACCACCGCTACCGCGACTTCTGGCAGACCTACCACCGCATGACCGAGCGCAAGGGCATCACCGTGCCCATCGCCAAGATCGAGATGCGCCGCCGCCTGGCGCTGATCGCCTCCATGCTGCTGCACAAGGGCGAGGTGGACGGCATGATCTGCGGCACCTGGGGGCACACCGCGCACCACCTGAACTACATCGACCAGGTGATCGGCAAGCGCGCCGGCGTGAACACCTACGCCTGCATGAACGGCCTGTTGCTGCCCGACCGCCAAGTGTTCCTGGTGGACACGCACGTCAACTACGACCCCACGGCCGAACAGCTGGCGGAGATCACCGTGATGGCGGCCGAGGAAATGATGCGCTTCGGCATCAAGCCCAAGGCGGCATTGCTGTCGCACTCCAACTTCGGCTCCAGCACCCAGCCCAGCGCGGTGAAGATGCGGCAGACGCTGGAACTGCTGCGGGTGCAGGCTCCCTGGCTCGAAGTGGACGGCGAGATGCACGGCGACGTGGCGCTGGACGCCGCGCTGCGCACCCAGGTCATGCCGCACAGCACGCTGGCCGGAAGCGCCAACCTGCTGGTGCTGCCCAACATCGATGCGGCCAACATCTCCTACAACCTGCTCAAGACGGCGGCCGGCGGCGGCATCGCCATCGGCCCCGTGCTGCTCGGCGCGTCCGAGCCGGTGCACATCCTCACGGCCAGCGCGACCGTACGGCGCATCGTCAATATGACAGCGCTCACGGTGGCGGACGCCAACGCCGCTCGCTGACCGGCTCGGCCATAGCGAGCGCTAACTTTAAGAGGCTCCGAACCCCTCCGGCGCCTGCTCAATTATTGAGCAGGCGCTTGCTTTTTGGGGGTCTTTACGTCACACTACTGGCTCGAAATTTCGGGTAAACCCGTAGTTTCTGAAAGGTGTAGTTGATGCTGAAGGCCATCGCCATCCGGGCGTACACGGCAGGTATTGCATACGCTCTGGGTGCCGCGTTCGTTCTGGCCCCTCTCTCGGGGGAAGCCCGGAACGCTCCGTCCCCGGGCGGAACCGACACCATCGCATTGGCCGAACTTCCCACGCAAGGACGCGCCACCTTCCGTCTCATCCGCGAAGGCGGCCCCTTCCCCTACGACAAGGACGGCAGCGTCTTTGGCAACCGGGAGCGCCTGTTGCCCTCGCACAAGCGGGGCTACTACCGGGAATACACCGTCAGGACGCCGGGAGCGAGCAACCGTGGTGCACGGCGGATCGTATGCGGCGGCCCCCCGCGCACGCCGGACGCCTGCTACTACACCAGCGACCACTACGCGAGCTTTCGGAAGATCGTGGAATGACTTGGCTCCGGGCCTTTGCGGGCAGGAGCCGATGCACAGAACGATCACGGGCCTGCCGACTCTTTTCCTGAAAACCGCGCCATCCGGGCGGTTTCCGGCGATATTCCTCATTGGTGACTACATAAAGAAAGAGCAGCGGAGATGGAAATGCCACTTCGTAACGACCAGGACAACCCACTGCGCGGCGTGCGCCCCAACATAGTGCAGTCGATCCGGGCCTTCCGCGTGCAGGATCTGCAGGCCTCCGCCCAGGCGCTCGGCCAGCACTTCCTCTATGCCAACCTTGCGCACGCGCAGACCAAGCAGGACGTCCTGGAACTCATCGCGAGCCAGTTCATGTTCCCCGCGCACTTCGGCAAGAACTTCGATGCGCTGTACGACTGCATGACCGACCCCTTGCACAAATCGGGCCCGCAGCCCGGCTTCATCGTGGTACTGGAGCAGATTCCCACGACGGTGAAGTTCGACAAGGAAGCCCGCGAGCAGCTCCTGGACATCTTCCGCGAAGCGGCGGACTACTGGGGCGACCGCAAGATCGCCTTCCGGTGTTTCTATTCTTTTCTGTAGCCCGTTCTGCATCCAACAGCCAGGCAGAACGGGCGAACGAGGCTAAAGAGGCCGTGGCAGAGCCCATCCAGATCGCTCTCGCTGCAGGCGCCGAGAAGATGCCCACCGACAAGCTCGTGGACGTTTCCCCGCTCGCGCTGCGCATGAGCAGCCCGTTCAATGCGGGTTACTGGCTCGCTGCTGCCTGATTCGGTACATCCCCCTGAGGCGCTGCGGGCCTCCGCGCCGCCGCCAGAAGCGGCTGCTCTTCGG
This sequence comes from Paracidovorax citrulli, assembly GCF_900100305.1. GTDB lineage: Bacteria > Pseudomonadota > Gammaproteobacteria > Burkholderiales > Burkholderiaceae_C > Paracidovorax > Paracidovorax citrulli. The sequence continues at coordinate 8,055 of NZ_FNEY01000013.1, forward strand.
GCACGTCCCCAGCCTGCGCAGGCAGGCTGTGAGCCGCGGCCCTCAGCCCCTTCTCTCTACGCGCTTCGCGCTACGGGAAGGGGGACGCAGCCGGCGCGGCGGGGCGGCCCTTGCGCGGCTGCTGCCGGCCTGGGCCGTGACCGTTTCAAGCGCCGTGACGGTATCTTGCTGCGGGGTTACATGGGTCAGGCGCAGGCCTGCGCCAGGGCCACGTAGTCGGCCACGGGTACTTCCTCGGCGCGGCGCTGGGTATCGAAGGTGCCGGTGAACTGGCGGGCTTCGAGCCAGCGGCCCAGGGTGTGGCGCAGCAGCTTGCGGCGCTGGCTGAAGGCCACCTGCACGAGTTCCTCGAGCAGCCGGGGCGCCACCGGCGCGGGAGCGGCGTGCGGCACCATGCGCACGACGGCGCTGTCCACGCGCGGGGGCGGGTCGAAGCTCTCGGGCGGCACGAAAAGCACGTCTTCCATGGCGTAGCGCCATTGCAGCATCACCGAAAGGCGGCCGTAGTCGCTGGTGGCGGGTTGGGCCACCATGCGGTCGATGACCTCTTTCTGCAGCATGAAGTGCTGGTCCTCGACGACGTCCACGTGCTCGAGCAGGTGGAAGAGGATCGGGGTGGAGATGTTGTAGGGCAGGTTGCCCACGATCCGGATGCGGGTCGCGCCCAGGTCCGCGGCCACCGCGGAGAAATCCACCTTGAGCACGTCGGACTCGATCACGTCGAGCTGCCCGTGGCTGCGCAGGCGCTGGGCGAGGTCGCGGTCCAGCTCCACCACCGTCAGGCGGCCGAGCCGCTCGACCAGCGGCTGCGTGAGCGCGGCGAGGCCCGGGCCGATCTCCACCATCGGCTGGCCGGGCGCCGGCGCGATGGCACGGACGATGGCGTCGATGATGGCCTGGTCGGCCAGGAAGTGCTGGCCGAAGCGCTTGCGCGGAATGTGCTTCATTGCGGCGCGTCGCGGTATTCCACGTAGGCGCGGGCACGGGCTTCCTGGGCCCAGTTGGTGAACGCTTCCTCGAGCTTTTTCTCGCGCACGGCATCGCGCACCATGTCGCGCTGCTCGCGCTGCGTGAGCTTGGCCTCGCGCCGCTCCAGCAACTGGATCAGGTGCACGCCGAAGCGCGACACGACGGGCTGGCTGATCTCGTCCGGCTTGAGGGCGTCCACCGCCTCCTCGAACTCCGGCACATAGCGACCCGGGCCGGCCCAGCCCAGGTCACCGCCCTGCTTGGCGCTGCCGTCCTGGGAGTGCTCGCGCGCGAGCGTGGCGAAATCGGCCTGGCCCGACAGGATGCGGCGGCGGTACTCGGCCAGCCGCTCCGCGGCGGCGGCTTCGGTCAACTGCGGCCCGGTGCGCAGCAGGATGTGGCGGACATGGTTCTGCAGGGCCGTGGCGGGAATGCCCGCGCGCGAGCGTTCGATCACGCGCAGCACATGGAAGCCGGCGGGCGAGCGCACCGGGCCGGCGATGCCGCCCACAGGCACCTGCTGGACGGTCCGCAGGAAGAGGTCCGGGTAGCGGTCGGCCGGGCGCAGGCCCAGTTCGCCGCCGGTGGGCGCCTCCGGGGCGTCGGAGAGGTCGCGCGCAACCTTGGCGAAGTCCTCGCCGGCCCGCACGCGGTCGGCGGCCTGCTGCGCGCGCTGGCGGCGCTGCTCCACCACCTCCGGGCTGGCGTTCTCGGGAACGGAGACGAGGATGTGGCCGAGATTCAGCTCGATCTTGGACGGATCGGACATCGCGGACTGCTGCTGGTCGCGCATGTACTGGTCCACGTCGAGATCGCTCACGCGCACGCGCGACTCCACGTCGCGCTCGCGCAGCCGCTGGATCAGCAGCTGGTTGCGCAGTTCGCTGCGGAAGCGCTCCGGGCTGATGCCGTCGGCCGCGAGCCGGCGGTGCATTTCCGGAATGCTCACGCTGTTCTGCCGGGCGACGGACTGCTCGGCCTGGGAAACCGCGTAGTCGTCCACCTTGATGCCGCTCTCGGTGGCCATCTGCACCTGGATCTTCTCGTTGATCAGGCGTTCGAGCACTTCGCGGGCGATCACCCGCCGCGGCGGCCGTTCGCCGCCCTGGGCGGCCAACTGGTGCTCCACGCGCGCCACGCGGGCCTGCACCTCGTTGTTGGTGATCGGCTCGGTGTTCACCACGGCGACGATGTAGTCGGCCTGCCGGGCCGTGTCGGCGCCGCGGGCCGAGGGGCCGGGGTCCGGCAGCGTGATCTGGGGGGCGGCGCGCAGCGATGGCGAGGCCGACGGTGCCGACAGCCCCGTGCCGCCGGGCACGCGCAGGCCCTGCGCGCCCGCGGGCGCGACGGAAACGATGGCGGAGGCGAAGCCCGCGAGGCCCAGGATGAATGCTCGATGGTTCATGGAAAAGCGTCGGATGCGGATCGGGGCGATGGATCGGGGAACGGGCCGTCAGTCGTAGTTGGTGAACCGGCTCGGCGGAGGCACCGGCTCGCGCAGGTACTGGTAGCGCGGGATGTTCTGCTTGAGCGTCTGGATCGGGTCGGAGCCCAGCGACAGCCGGGAGAAGCCCACGAATTCGATCTGGAAGAGCAGCCGGGTGGTGGCCGTGGTCACGCTGCTCTGCAGGCGCTCGAGCACCACGCGCCCGATCCAGCAGCAGCTGTCGTATTCGAAACCGATCACCGTGTCCACGAGCTTGCGGTCCTGCAGGCTGTAGTTCAGGCGGCCCACGGAATACCAGCGCCCCCCGCCCTGCCCGCGGCCCGGGCCCAGGTTCTGGCCCTTGTCGCCCCAGAGGTCGTTGATGGGCCACTGCCACCCGACGTCGATCTGCTCGCTGGTGCCCCGCTGGAAGCGGTAGGCCGCGTTGATGACGCGGTAGTCGCTGGGGTTGTAGCGCGCCCCGATGGTAGAGCGGATGGAACGGCTGGTCTTGGGGTTGTACTGCACGGTGGAGTCGAAGCCCCACTGGCGCGTCCAGTTGATGCCGGCGCCCACCAGCACGTCCGAGAGGCGCTCGCTCACGGGCGCCTCGCCCGGCATGACCACTTTCTGGTCGCTGAAGCGCAGGCGCTGGGCAATGCCGAAGCGCGCCGCCTCGCCGCCGTCCTCGGGATCCAGAAGCCGGGTGGTGACGCCCAGGGTGAGCAGGTTGTTGTCCGCGATGCGGTCGCTGCCGCTGTAGCCGTTCTCGGTGTAGATGGTGGCGAAGTTGAAGTCGTTCGCCGCCGTGTCGTACACCGGGATCATGCTCTGGTCGCGGAACGGCGTGTAGGTATAGAAGGCGCGCGGCTCCAGCGTCTGCAGGAAGTTGCGGCCGAAGTAGCGCGCGTCGCGCTCGAAGACGAGGCCGCTGTCCAGGCTGAAGGTGGGCAGCACGCGCGATGCCGTGCGCCGTCCCGTGGAAGGCAGGGCGCTGTCGAAGTCGTATTGCGTGGCGTGGAACTGCAGCCGCGGCGTGATGAACCCCGCAGGCGCCAGGAACGGCCGGCTGAACTGCGCCATGGCGTAGCTGCGGCGCGCATTGGGCTGGCCGGTGAGCGCACGGTCCGCGCGGAAATCGGTGTAGTCGGCCTCGACGCTACCATCGAAGCCGCCGGGCAGCGACGACGGCATGTAGCCCCAGTGGATCTGGGGCATGCGGTCGTAGGGTGGCACGATGCGCGCGTTCACGTCCTGCAGCGTCTGCCACTTGAGGGTGCGCAGGCTCAGCGACATGTCGTTGGCGCCCCAGAACAGGGTCGCGTCCGCCGGCAGCAGACGCTGCGTGAGCTGGCTGATGCCGCCGTTGGTCCGGGTGCTGAAATCGCGCCAGTAGTTGTCGTCGCTCACGCGCGTCGCGTCCACGTTCAGCCCGATGCCGCCGATGCCGGTGTCGAAGACGCCGCGGTGCTTCAGGCCCAGCGCCCAGCGGTCGCGGTTGCGCAGCCGGTCCGACGGCATGTAGTCGCCCCGCAGCTCGCCGCTGTAGGTCGGCTCCAGGTAGCGGAATTCGCCGCTGGTGCTGACGCCCCGCTTGGACATGACCATGGGGGTGATGGTGGCGTCCCGGTTGGGCGCGATGTTCCAGTAGTAGGGCTGCGAGTACACGACGCCGCTCACGCTGTCGATGCCCACGGTGGGCGGCAGCAGGCCGGTCTTGCGCTTGTCGGACAGCGGGAACGTGAAGCTGCCGGGCACCGGCAGGATCGGCACGCCCTGGAACTCCAGCACGCCCCCTTCGGCCGTGCCCACCTGCTCGGCATTGTCGATCTTGATGCTGCGGGCGCGCACGATCCAGGCCGGTTTCCAGGTGGACTCGTCGTTCTTCTGGCAGGTGGTGTAGGTGGCTTCGTGGACCAGGGCGCGGTCGCGGTCGATGAAGTCCACGCGGCGCGCGTCGCCATAGGCGCCGTTCGCGAGGAAACGATAGCTGGCGTCGTCGAAGAAGCCGGAGAACGCATCCACCTGCAGCTCGAGCACCGACCCCTCGTACACGTTGCCGGCACGGTTGATGCGCACGTTGCCGCGCGCCTTGGCGAGGTCGTCTGGCACCGCGTAGTCGAGCCGGTCGGCGTGGATGATGGTGTCGCCGCGCCGCAGCTCGGCATTGCCTTCGACGGTGGCGTTGATGTCGGGCTGGCCGGACACATGGTCGCCCCGCACGAAGATCGGCAGCTTCGGCCGCGCGTCTTCGGGAATCTTCTCCTGCAGCAGCGGGCTGGACCGCAGGGCGGGTGCGGGCTCGGCCGTGGCGCCGGGGCCGGGGTCGGTCTGCGCGAGCGCTGCCAGCGGCAGCCCGCACACCATCCAGGCGGCCAGACGGGCCAGCGCCCGCTGCTCGAACCGCGGGGGTTCGGCACGGTCCCGGCGGCGGGCAGGCAGGCGGGAATGCGTCGGTCGGAGAGGATCGGGCAAGGAAGAAAGGTCCATGGATTCAACCGGTCGGCGGCGCGCCCGCTCGGGGCGGGCACCGCAGGCCACCCGGACGGGAGAGACCGGGTTTGTAAAATCGGATTATCCATGAGCCACCCCCGTCCCCCCTCCCCGGCCGCCGCTGCCGGAGCCCACGCCGTCGCGTGGCCCGATCCCGCCCGCCGCGCCGCGTTCGATGCCTGGCTGGCTCCGCTGGCGACCGCGCACGGCCTGGTGCCGTCCAGCCTGCGCCCCGCCTCCGCCGACGCGAGCTTCCGCCGCTACCTGCGCATCGACGGCGTGGACGGCGCGAGCCGCATCGTCATGGACGCCCCGCCGGACAAGGAAGACTGCCGCCCCTTCGCGCACGTGCAGCGGCTGATGGCCGAGGCGGGCCTGAATGTGCCGCGGATCCTGGCCTGGGACGAAGCCCACGGCTTCATGCTGCTGTCCGACCTGGGCCGCGAAACGGTGATCGAGCGCCTCGACCCGGCGCGCCCGGCCGACGCCCACGCCTGGTACCTGCAGGCCACCGACGTGCTGCTGCAGTGGCAGCAGGCTTCGCAGCCGGACACGCTGCCGCCCTATGACGCCGCGCTGCTGCGGCGCGAGCTGGCGCTGTTTCCCGACTGGTACCTGGCCCGCCACCGGGGCGTGGCGCTGGACGACGGACAGCAGGCGACGCTGGCGCGCGCGTTCGACACCATCGTCGCGGCCAACCTCGCCGCGCCCCCGGTCCATGTGCACCGCGACTTCATGATGCGCAACCTGATGGTGCCCTCCGAAGCCGGCGCCCCCCTGGGCGTGCTCGATTTCCAGGATGCCGTGTGGGGCCCCGTCACCTACGACATCGCCAGCCTGCTGCGCGATGCCTTCATCAGCTGGGACGAGGATTTCGTCATCGACATTACCGTACGTTACTGGGAGAAGGCCCGGCGTGCGGGCATTCTCGGCAGCGGCAGCGCCTCCGGCTGGGGCGACGACTTCGGCGAGTTCTACCGCGCGGTCGAATGGATGGGGCTGCAGCGCCACCTGAAGGTGGCCGGCATCTTCGCGCGGCTCACGCTGCGCGACGGCAAGCCCCGGTACCTGGCCGACACGCCCCGCTTCATCGGCTACATCCGCTCCACGGCCGGGCGCTACCGCGAACTCGTGCCGCTGCTGCGGCTCATCGACGCCATCGAGGGCACCGAAGCCGTGGCCGGCTACGCCTTCGGCCGGGTCTGAAGGGGACGGCCCGGGCTCCCGGGCCTTGCCTCCACAACACCGGGTGCCGCCCACCGCATTCCCCACTCCATCATCCTCCAACACCGACGACGCCAGCGTGAACATTCCCCGCTTCCATTGCCCCGAGCCGCTGTCCAGCGGAGCCGCGCTGGCCCTGCCGCCCGCTGCCGCGCGCCACGTGCAGGTCCTGCGCCTGCAGCCCGGCGACGCGATCACGCTGTTCGACGGGCGCGGCGGCGAGTACGCGGCCACGGTGGCGCGCATGGGCCGGTCCGATGTCGAAGTCCTGGTGGACGCGCACGACCCGGTGGAGCGCGAGGCCGGCCGCAGCGTCCACCTCGTCGTGGGCATGCCGGCCAACGAGCGCATGGACTGGCTCGTGGAGAAAGCCACCGAACTGGGCGTGGCGCGCATCCAGCCCGTGGCGGCGGCCCGCAGCGTGCTCAAGCTCTCCGGGGAGCGGGCGCTCAAGCGGCAGGCGCACTGGCAGGCGATCGCCGCGGCGGCCTGTGAACAGTGCGGGCGCAACCGCGTGCCGCGGGTGGAAGCCCCCTTGCCGCTGGCGGACTGGCTGCGGCTGCCTCCCGCGCCCGGTGCCGCGCGGCTGGTGCTGTCGCTGCGCGAAGGCAGCCGGCCGCTGCACGACGCCGCGGCGGGTGCCGCCTGCGTGCAGGTGCTGCACGGCCCCGAGGGCGGCCTCGCCCCGCACGAGGAAGACCTCGCCCTGGAGCGCGGTTTCCTGCCCGCGAGCCTCGGCCCGCGCGTGCTGCGCGCAGAAACGGCCTCGGTGGCGGCGCTTTCGCTGCTGGCGTGCGCATGATGGCGGCGCGCATGGAATCTTCCTCCCCGGCTCCCGGCGCCGACGCCCCCTGGGCGGACCTGGCGGACGCCGATGCCCTGCTGCCCGGCGGCCCGGACGAGGCGTCGGGCGCCCTGTTCGACTTCTTCCGCGACACGGACGCCGCCACGGACGATCCCCTGCTCTGGCGCATCGCGCGCGAGCAGGAGCTGTCGCAGGCGTTGAGCGGGCTGTTCCACGGCCCCGCCGCGCTGGTGCAGCTGCGCCTGTGGGCGTTCCTGCAGCTCGCCCGCCAGGGCGAGTCCCAGCTGTCCCGCGAGCGCATCGACGAACTCTTCCACGCGCTGCGGCCCGAGGCGCTGGACACCGTGCTCAAGCGCTTCCGCGACGTGGGCCTGCTGGCCTGGGATGACAGCGTGCGCGCCTATGCGCTGCCCCCCCTCGCGCAGCGCGTGGCCGGCCTGCTGGCGCCGCTGGCCAGCGGCGACGCGGCCGGGCAGGACGCCGAAGGCGGCGAACTGGCCGCGCTGCTCGGGCAGGTCGTGGGCGCGAACCAGCTCGGGGCGCTCGACGCGGGGCAGCTGCAGATGCTGCAGGCGCAGCTCACCCGGCTGCACGGCGAGTTCGCGGACGCGATCGCGAGCGGTTCGGAATTCCGGCTGCGCGCGGCGCGCCAGCGCTACGACCGCGCGGCCCTGCTGATCGACCGGGCCTCCGACGCCATTACCGCCATCATCGGCCATGCTCACGGCCACATCGCCATGGAACGTGCGGCCCGCGCCCTGGGTCAGGCGCAATCGCGCCTACTGGCGATGGCCAGCCAGTTCAACCGCGCGCTGCAGCAGGTGGACCGCCAGCGCGTGACGCTCGGCACCACCGGCATCACCAGCACCGATGTGAAGCGCTGGCTGCAGACGCTGCGCCAGCCTGCCGCGCTGCTCGACACCGCGCTGGCCGTGCCGGTCGGCCTGTGCGCCCTGGCCCCGCATGAACTGCTGGACGTGACCGAGGCCGAGTTCGAGCGCGACCGCCCCACCCAGGGCCCCGCGGAAGACCTGCCCGGCGCCCAGGAAGCCCCGGCCGGAACGCTGGCCGCCGTGGCCCTGCCGCGCGAACTGGGCGATCTGTCCGATCTGCTGGCGGCCTGGACGCTGGAGGCGCCCGCCGGAGAAGCGGCCGGCGGGCCGCGCGACGTGGCCGCCGCGCTGCTCGGCGCCGAGCCTCATTCCGCCCGCTATGCCCAGGTGGCCTACAAGGCCCAGTTGCTGCCGCTGCTGGGCGATCCGCAGGCCGGCGTGCTGCCCGGCGCCACCGGGGCGCTCGCGCGCCAGCCCTGGCGCGTGGAATGGGAGGCGGCCATCCAGGCCCTGGACCACCCCCAGGTGGAACTGGTGAGCCGGGGCCGGCTGGTTCCCGCGGACCCTCCGCCGGATACCGCCGGCTGAAGCTGCGGCCTGTTGCCTGCTCCCTGTTTTGGTTTCGTTTTTTCCTGACTGCCTTTTTCGTTTTCGGATGGACCGCTGCCCATGGACGACGCCGCCCTGCTGATCGCAGAACTCCTCACGCGCCGCTGGCTGCCGCGCAGCCACCCGCGGGTCAAACGCGCGCTGGTCGATGCCGAACTCTTCGCGCAGGTCGAGCAGCGCCTGGCGCAGTCCGGGCTGCGCTTCGTGGACAGCATCTACGCCGACCATGTCAGCCTCGCCCTGCTGCAACCCGCGCAGAACGCCGTGCTGGGCGAAGGCGCGCTCAACGCCAACAACAACCTGGACCTGCCGCGCGACGCGCAGGCCCTGCTGGTGGTGCTCTGGGCGCTCATCGTTTTGCCGAAGCGCGAACGCCAGACCAGCCGCACCGAGGCCGAGGGCGATGGCCAGAACGACTTCTTCCCCGGGGCCAAGCCCCTGCCTTCCGCGCGGCTCGTGAGCCCCGTGCTCTCGTACAAGACACTGCTGGAGGACTACGGCAACCAGCTCGGCAAGAAGCTCCGCCTGGATGCCAACCTCAAGCTGCTGGAGCGCCACGGCTTCATCACGCGGCGCCAGGACGAGATCGGCGAAGGCCCGCTGCTGGACGTGCTGCTCGATTACGACGTGCTCGCGCCGCGCATCCTCGACGGCGCCCTGGCCGACGTGCTCGCGCGCGAGCGCGCCGCGGCACCGGCGGCACCGGACGCTGCCGCCGACGCCGCCGCCCCTTCTTCCGGGTCCGAGACCCCCACGGCCTGACCGGGCCTCTCCACCCGCACATGTTCCACCTGCAAACCCTCGAACTCGTCCACTGGGACTACTGCCAGCGCGTCGCGCTGCCGCTGGACGCCTCCATCATCACCATCGCCGGCCCCAACGGTTCGGGCAAGACCACGCTGCTGGACGCCATGCGCACGCTGCTGGGCCTGCGCTGCTCGGCCCCGCGCGACTACCGCACCTATGCCCGCCATGCCGGCGCGCAGACCGCGTGGCTGCGCGCGGTCGTGGACAACCGCCCGCAGGGCCGCCAGACCTCCAGCCGGCCCTTCGCGCGCCGGCTGCTGTACGCCGATCAGGTCACGCTCGCCTGCCGCATCGACAAGAACGGCGGCGACTGGCAGCGGCGCTACTGCCTGCTCGACGGCGATGTCTCCATCGAGCAGTTGCGCGATACGCCCGAGAAGGATCTCGGCTTCATGGGCGTGGAGGCCTGGGGCCGCGTGCTCGGCGCGGCCGGCCTGTCTCCCGCCATCGCCCGCGTGCTGTCGCTCGAGCAGGGGCAGACCGACCGGCTGTGCGAATTCAGCCCGCGCGAACTGCTTCGGCTCGTCTTCGACGTGTTCGGCGACCAGCAGGTGCTCGATGCCTACGACCAGGCGCGCGAACACCAGCAGCAGCTCTCGCGCGAAATGGCGCAGGCCGAGCGCGAGCTCGACCACAGCCGCGCCCAGCTCACGGAACTGAGCAACCGCGTGACCAGCTACAAGACCTGGCAGCTCAAGCTGGCCGAACGCGAGCGGCTCGCCACCGAGGTCCTGCCCGTGCTCGGCTGGCACGGTGAGCGTGAAGGCCTGGCGAAGCAGGCGCGCGAACTGCGGCGCCAGAAGACACAGCACCGCGCCGCGCTGGCCGAGCAGGCCGCGCAGAACAAGCGCCTGCTCACGCTGCTGGACGAAAGCACCCGCGCCCAGGCCGATGCCGAGCGCCTGCGCGCCGAACGCGACGAAGCACGCTCGGCCCTGGACGACGCCACGCGCCACGAGGCACCGCTGGAGCAGCTGGCCAAGCGCGAGGCCGAACTGCTCGCGCTGGTGGACAAGGGCAGCAACGCCGACGAGCTGCAGGCCCACCTGCGGCAACTGCAGGAGCAGGAGTCCGCAGCGCAGGACGAGCGCTCCGCGCTGCAGCAGCGCCGCCGGATAGCGCAGGACGCCCTCAAGGCGCTCGAAGGCCAGTCGCTGCCGCCCCTGCCGCCCGAGGTGCAGCAGTTCCGCAGGCGTCTCACGGCCCAGGGGATCGGCCACCAGTTCGTGGCCGAGGTGATCGAGGTGGTGGACGAGGCCTGGCGCGCCGCGATCGAAGGCGTGCTACGCGGCCACCGCTGGGTGGTGCTGCTCGACAAGGAAAGCGATCTGGCCGAGGCCTACGACATCGGCGAGCGCGAGCGCTACCGCCATTACCTGGTCGGCCCCGGCGAAAAGCCGCTGCGCGGCGAGCCCGGTACCCTGCTCGCCCATGTGCGCTTCACGGCGCCCGTGCCGCGCTGGCTGGTGCAGCAGTTGCAGCAGCTGCGCTGCGTGGCCGACCCGCGCGAAGGCAAGCGCCTGGGCGGCACCTGGATCACGCCCCAGGCCTACATGCACGACGGGCGCGGGGCGCGCTCCATGTGGGTGGAGCCGCGCGACCACCAGTTCGGCGCCGCCGCCGTGCAGGCGCGCCGCGCCGCCGCCGAGCGCGACCTCGCGCAGATCGACGGCCAGCTCGCGCCCGTGCTCGACCGGCTCATGGCCCTGAAGCGGCAGATCACCGATACCCGCCGCGCGCTCGAAGGCCACAGCGCCGCGGAAGAGCTGGCGCGCCGCAGCGAAGAGTTCGCCCAGGCGCGCGAGGAACTGCCGGCGGCCAGGCAGGCGCGCATCGCCGCGGCCCAGCGCTGGCAGCGCCTGGACACCGAGGCTGCGCGTGTGCACGACCGCCACCGCGCCTTCACGGAGGAACACCAGCGGCTGGAGCAGCAGCTGCGGCGCTCGCGCAGCGATACCGAACGCGCCGCGCAGGAATGGACCGCGCGCCGCCGCGGGCACGTGGAGGCCGCAGCGCGCAGCCAGGCGCAGCGCCGCCAGTTCCCCGCCCGCTGGACGGCCGCGGAGACACTGAGCGCACTGGTGGACGAGTACGTGAACGACACCCAGGCGAAGCTGCGCCTGGCCGCCGTCGAGCAGGAGCTGGAACAGGGCACCTGGGAGCAGGACGCCACCGTGGAGGAGCGCTATCGCCGCATGGAAGCCACCGTGCGCGAGCAGGGCCTGAGCCTGTCGGACCACCAGGTCAAGAACGCCCAGGCCGGCACGGCCGTGATGAACGCGCGCGAAAGCTACATCGAGGTGCTGCGCAGCACCGTGCGGCGCTACCGCAAGAACATCCAGGAACTCGGCGCCCTGGCGGGCGTGGAGGTGGCGGCCGACCTGCCGCTGCTGGAGAACGACGACACCGTGCTCGCCCAGGCGGGCCTCAAGGTGCATTTCGCGTTCGACGGCAAGGGCAGCATCGGCCTCAACGACGGCGAGGCCTCGGGCGGCCAGCAGGTCATCAAGTCGCTGATCCTGCTCGTGGGGCTGCTCAAGGACGAGGAAAGCGGCTCGGGCGGCTTCGTCTTCATCGACGAGCCCTTCGCCCACCTGGACGTGCGCAACATCCAGCTGGTGGGCCACTTCCTGCGGTCCACCCAGGCGCAGTACGTGCTGACCACCCCCATCACCCACAACCTGGAAGTGTTCGAGCCGGCCGAGATCACGCTCGTGACCAGCAAGAAGCCCCAGGGCTCGCGCTGGGCCCCGCCCATCGCCGTGGCCAAGCGGCGCGGCGTGCCGCAGCTGGCGCCGATGGCGGGATAGCGGGGAGGCCGTGGCGGCGCTCGTGGTGCCGGCGGACCGCTGCGACCCGGACGGCTCGAGGAAACGCTCGAACGCGCCGACCGGCGCTCTACACGGCCAAGCGGGGGGGCCGCGACCGGACCGTCGAGCAAGCGCTTGACCCTGACACCATGGAAGCATGCAAGATCCGGCCATGACCTCCTCCCTCCGCCGCCCTCTGGGCCTGCTCGCCCTCTGCCAGGGGCTGTTCCTCACCAACAACGTCGTCTTCATCGCCATCAACGGGCTGGTGGGCCTGCAGCTCGCGCCACGCGGCTGGATGGCCACCCTGCCGGTGATGGGCTACGTGGTGGGCGGAGCACTGTCCACCGGCCCCGTGGCCCGGGCCCAGAGGCGCTGGGGGCGGCAGGCCTCCTTCCAGATCGGGCTGGCCGTGGCGGCGGCGTCGGCCTTGCTCTGCGCGCTGGCCGTGTGGATGCACGCGTTCTGGCTGCTGTGCGCTGCCACGCTGATGGCGGGCTACTACAGTGCCAACGGCCAGCTCTACCGCTTCGCCGCGGCCGAGATCGCGCCCGCGCCGCAGCGGGACACGGCCATGTCGCTGGTGATGGCCGGCGGCCTGCTGGGCGCGGTGGCCGGCCCCAACCTGGCCAACCACACGCGCGACCTGGTCTCGGTGCCATTCACCGGGGCCTACCTGGCACTGTTCGTGGTGGCCCTGGTGTCCATGGCCTGCATGGCGGGCATCCGCTTTCCGGCCGCTCCACCGGCGTCGGCGGCCGGCGCTGCCACGGGCCGCTCGGTGGCGCAGCTACTGCGCGATCCGGTGTTCGCGGTCGCGATGCTGGGGGCGGCGCTGGGCTACGGAGTGATGAACCTGCTGATGGCGGCCACGCCGCTGGCCATGCAGGTGTGCGGGCACGCCTTCGGCGACGCGGCCTTCGTGCTCGAATGGCACGTGATCGGCATGTTCGCCCCGGGCTTTTTCACGGGCCACCTGATCCGGCGATTCGGCGTGCTGCGCATCATGGCGGCCGGCGTGGCGCTCAATGCCGCCTGCGTGGCGATCGCGCTCTCCGGCGTGGAACTGGCGCATTTCGTGGCCGCGCTCTTCCTGCTGGGCGTGGGCTGGAACTTCCTCTTCACGGGCAGTACCGCGCTGGCGATGCGCGCCTACCGGCCCGAGGAGAAGGACCGCGCCCAGGCCGCGATCAATTTCGGGGTCTTCGCCACCATGGCGCTGACATCCTTCGCGTCGGGGGCGCTGGTCACCACCCAGGGCTGGACGCTGCTGAACTACGGCTCCCTGCTGCCCATCGGGCTCACCGGCGCGGGGCTCGCGTGGCTGGCACTGCGGCAACAGCAGCGTCAACCGTGACCCTCAGCCCTCCGCGCCCGGCTCCGGCAGGCTGACCACCACCTGCGCCACGGCGGCCGTGAGCTTCTTGGCGTAGGGCACGTGCAGGAACTCGTTCGGGCCGTGCGCGTTGCTCTTGGGCCCGAGCACCCCGCAGACCATCATCTGCGCCGTGGGGAAGCCCTGGCTCAGCATGTTCATGAGCGGGATGGTCCCGCCCTGGCCGATGTAGCCGCAGGGCGCGCCGAAGTGCGCCTGGCTCGCGGCATTGAGGGCGTTCTCGAACCACGGCGTGATCGCCGGCGCGTTCCAGCCGCTGGCGGCGCTGCCGGGCTCGAACGTCACGCGGGCCTGGTAGGGCGCGTTGTACTCCAGCAGGGCCTTGAGCTTCTGCACGCTTTCGGCGGCATCCACCACGGGCGGCAGGCGCAGGCTGAGCTTGAAGGCGGTATAGGGCCGCAGCACGTTGCCCGCGTCCTGCAGCGCAGGCAGGCCTTCAGCGCCGGTGACGCTGAGCGTCGGCGTCCAGGTGCGGTTGATCAGCGCCTGCACCGGGTCGGTGGTGGTCGGCAGCGCGAACGTGGTCGAGCCGCCGCAGTCGTAGTGCGCCCAGGGGAAGCGTTTCGTCACCTCGTCGCCCAGGATCGCGGCCGTGGCGCGCGCCTGCGCCAGGCGCTCGGGCGGCACCTCGCAGTGGAAGCTCGCGGGCAGCAGGCGGCCGGTGGCGCTGTCCTCCAGCCGGTCGAGCACCTGCCGCATGATGCGGAACGACGAGGGCACCAGGCCCGACGCATCGCCCGAGTGAACGCCCTCGGTCAGGATCTGCACCTTGAGCGTGCCGCTCACCATGCCGCGCAGGCTGGTGGTGAGCCAAAGCTGGTCGTAGTTGCCCGCCCCGGAGTCCAGGCAGATCACCAGGGCCACGTCGCCCAGGCGCGGGCGCAGCAGGTCGATGTAGGGCAGCAGGTCGCGCGAGCCGCTCTCCTCGCAGGTCTCGATGAGCCCGACGATGCGCGGGTGCGGCACGCCCTGGCGCTGGATCTCCTGCACGGCGGCGATGCTGGCATAGACGGCATAGCCGTCGTCCGCCCCGCCGCGGCCGTAGAGTTTCCCGTCCTCGTATTTCGGCGACCAGGGGCCCAGGTCCTTGCGCCAGCCGTCGAACTCGGGCTGCTTGTCCAGGTGGCCGTACATCAGCACCGTCTGCTGCGAACCCCGCCGCGTGGCCTCCACCTCGAAAAACAGCACCGGCGTGCGGCCCGGCATGCGCAGGATTTCCAGGCGCAGGCCGGGGACCTTCTGGGCCTCCACCCACTCCGCGGCATTGCGCAGCACGCGGTCGAGCAGGCCCTGTTGTTCCCAGTCGGGCGCGAAACCGGGCGATTTGGCGGGAATGGCGATGTATTCGGTCAGCTGCCGCAGGATGTCGCCGTCCCAGCGCTGGCTGAGCTGGGACAGGGCCTGGTCGGGCTGGAAGACGGTGGCGGGTACACGGGCGTTCATGGGGGCTCTCCTGCTGCTGCGCGGGACATGCCGCGACGAGCCGATGATTGTGCTACAGGGCCTGCGGGGCGCGCCGGCGCAGGGTTTGCGAAGGCGCCTCCCCGAAGAGGGTCTTGTAGTCCTGGGAGAAATGGCCCATGTGGAAGAAGCCCCAGCGCTCGGCGATTTCCTGCACCGTCTCGCCCGGCGCGGCCGTGCGCAGCGCGCGGCGGCAGGCGTTCAGGCGCACCGCCTTCAGGAACTCGGCGGGCGACTGGCCCAGCACGGCGTGGAAGTGGTTCTGCAGCGTGCGCCGGGTCACGTGCAGATGCCGGCACAGGGCGTCCACGTCCCGGGCGTCGCCGCAGCACGGCTGGCCGGCCCACGCACGCGCCGCCATCACCAGCGCGAAACGGCGCTGGGCTGCGCCCTGCGGAGGTGCCACGGCGGGTGCCGCTGCGGCGGGATCGCCGCACAGCTGGCGCAGCAGCCGCCGCACCAGCGCCTGGTGCCGGCCGGTGCCCGCCGGCTCCGGGGCCGCCTCGGCGATGCGCAGCAGCGATTCGATGGTGGCGCACAGCGCGGCATGCGCCGCGGCGTCCACGGGCACGGCGTGTGCGGGGCTGGACAGCAGGACGGCCGCGCCGCGCAGGCCCATGGCATCGGCCTCGGCACGCAGCCATTCCTGGTCCATGACCACGCCGTAGATGCCGAAGTCTTCCGGCGTGCGCAGCGTGAAACCATCGCTGGCCCGGGCGCGCAGCACGAAGCGCTGCGCATCGGTGCGCCGCTCGCTGCCGCAGAAATGCAGGGGCCGCGCGCAGCGGGCGTCGGGCACCCCGAACCACACCGAGCCCCGCCAGGGCGCGCACTGCTGGCTGGTGGGCGGGGAGGTGTGCTCGTGGAAGACCTGCAGGCGCGGGCCGCCCAACCACAGTTCGCGCACCCGGCCGGCGAAACGGCCGCCGCGCAACTGGTCGTACTGCTGCGACCAGTCCGAGAGCTGGTCGGCATGCTCGTCCACGTCCTCGCTGGCACGGACCCGCCAGCGCAGTGCGCCCGCAGCCGTGGAAGGCACCAGGGCAGTGCGGGAGGAAAGCGCGGCAGCCATGTCGTGGAGCGTTCGGGCGTGGAGTAGGGAATGTGATGCAAGAAAAGCGCCAGCCCGTGCGAGAAAACCCCGACCCCGCTATCCCGGATCGGAAAAAAACCGGCACGGCCCGGTTTTTCCGAATCCGGATAGACGCCGGCGGCCCGGAATGGGTGCAATGGCGGCACGTCGTCCGTCGGCTTTCCGAACCCAGCAAGGCACTCCATGCACACCTGCGCCTCCACCCCTTCCGATCCGGCCCACGCACCGCACCTGAAGAAGGTGCTGGGCACCTTCCAGCTCTGGGGCATCGCCGTCGGACTGGTGATCTCCGGCGAATACTTCGGCTGGAGCTACGGCTGGGCCAGCGCCGGCACGCTGGGCTTCCTGGTCGCCACCGTGCTGGTGGCCGCCATGTACACCAGCTTCATCTTCAGCTTCACCGAACTCACCACCGCCATCCCGCACGCGGGCGGCCCCTTCGCCTATGCGCGGCGCGCCTTCGGGCCGGCGGGCGGCTTCGTGGCGGGCTACGCCACGCTGGTGGAATTCGTCTTCGCGCCGCCGGCCATCGCGCTGGCCATCGGCGCCTACCTGAACGTGCAGTTCCCGTCCATCAACGCCAAGACCATCGCCCTGGGCGCCTACGTGGTGTTCATCGGGCTGAACTGGGTGGGCGTGGGCATCGCGGCCACGTTCGAGCTGATCGTCACGCTGCTGGCCATCTTCGAGCTGCTGGTGTTCATGGGCGTGGTCAGCCCCGGCTGGTCGTGGGCGAACTTCGCCCACCTGGGCTGGGCCGGCAGCGACACCTTCAGCGGCGCCACCGTGGCGGGCATCTTCGCTTCCATCCCGTTCGCGATCTGGTTCTTCCTGGCGATCGAGGGCGCGGCCATGGCCGCCGAGGAAGCGCGTGATCCGCAGCGCACCATTCCACGCGCCTACATCGCCGGCATCCTGACACTGGTGGCGCTGGCCTTCGGCGTGATGGTCATGGCCGGCGGCGTGACCGACTGGCGCCAGCTCTCCAACATCAACGACCCGCTGCCCCAGGCGATGAAGGCCCTGCTGGGCGCCAACAGCGGCTGGCTGCACATGATGGTGTGGATCGGCCTCTTCGGGCTGGTGGCCTCGTTCCACGGCATCATCATGGGCTACTCGCGCCAGATCTTCGCGCTGGCGCGCGCCGGCTACCTGCCCCGTGCCTTCGCCCGGCTCAGCCCGCGCTTCAACACGCCGCACCGCGCCCTGCTGGCGGGCGGCGCCGTGGGCGTGGCCGCGATCTTCAGCGACGAATGGGTCCAGTTCGGCGGCCAGACGCTCACCGCCAACATCGTCACCATGGCGGTCTTCGGCGCCATCGTGATGTACATCGTCTCCATGGCCGCGCTGCTGCGCCTGCGCCGCACCGAGCCCGGCATGCACCGCCCCTACCGCGCGCCGCTCTACCCCTTCTTTCCCCTGCTGGCGCTGGCCCTGGGCGTGGTGTGCCTGATCGCCATGGTGTGGTTCAACACCGTGCTGGCAGCGGTGTTTCTCGCGCTGATGGCGCTGTCGTGGTTGTATTACGCTGGCACTGCCAGCCGCCGCGCGCAGGCCGCGCCCGACGCGCTGCTGGATGCCTCCCCCCGGTAACGAAGGGATTCCGCCATGCGCTACCACGCCACCCTGGGCGGCCAGGGCCATGTCTTCGACGATCTCCGCCAGGTGATGGCCCACGCCAGCCCGGCGCGCTCGGGCGACTACCTGGCCGGCGTGGGCGCGGCCACCGCGCAGCAGCGCATGGCGGCGCGCCACGTGCTGGCCGACCTGCCGCTCGCCACCTTCCTGAACGAAGCACTGGTGCCCTACGAGGACGATGCCATCACCCGCCTGGTCATCGACGGGCACGATGCCGCCGCCTTCGCACCCATCCGCTACATGACGGTGGGCGACTGGCGCAACTGGCTGTTGGGCGACGGGGCCACGCCCGAAGCGCTGGCCGCGCTCGCGCCCGGGCTCACGCCCGAGATGGTGTCGGCCGTGAGCAAGCTCATGCGCAACCAGGACCTGATCGCCGTGGCGCGCAAGTGCCGCGTGGTCACGCGTTTCCGCAACACGCTGGGCCTGCCCGGCCGCATCGCCGTGCGGCTGCAGCCCAACCATCCCACCGACGACCTGCGCGGCGTGGCCGCCTCGGTGCTGGACGGGCTGATGCTGGGCGCGGGCGATGCGGTGATCGGCATCAATCCGGTGTCCGACAGCATGGCCACGCTGGAGGGCCTGTGCCGCATGTTCGACACGCTGATCCAGGGCCTGGAGATTCCCACCCAGGCCTGCGTGCTGACCCACGTCACCAACACGCTGCAGCTCATGAACGCGGGCGTGCCGGTGGACCTGGTGTTCCAGTCCATCGGCGGCACCGAGAAGACCAACAGCGGCTTCGGCGTGAGCATCTCCGTGCTCGACGAAGCCTACGACGCCGCCCTGCAGCTGCGGCGCGGCACCGTGGGCGACAACGTCATGTACTTCGAGACCGGCCAGGGCAGCGCCCTCTCGGCCGGCGGTCACCATGGCGTGGACCAGCAGACCTGCGAAGTCCGCGCCTATGCGCTGGCGCGCCGCTACCACCCGCTGCTGGTGAACACCGTGGTGGGCTTCATCGGCCCGGAATACCTCTACGACGGCAAGCAGATCATCCGCGCTGGCCTGGAGGATCACTTCTGCGGCAAGCTGATGGGCCTGCCCATGGGCTGCGACATCTGCTACACCAACCATGCCGAGGCCGACCAGGACGACATGGACACGCTGCTGGTGCTGCTGGCGACCGCCGGGCTGAACTTCCTCATCGGCGTGCCGGGGGCGGACGACATCATGCTCAACTACCAGAGCACCTCGTTCCACGATGCGCTCTTCCTGCGCGACACGCTGGGCCTGCAGCGCGCTCCAGAATTCGAGGAATGGCTGCAGCGGCAGGGCCTGACCACGGCCGGGGGCCGGCTGCGCGACGGCGCCGCGCCGCTCGCGCTGGCGCACGTGCTGGGCACGCAGGCCCGCTGAACAGCCCCACCGCCCCCGACGCCCCCACCGCACGGAACGACATGGACGACTCCTCCCGCGACGACCAGGCCGCCGACGCGGCTCCCCGGCTCCCACCCCTGCCTGCGGCCACAGGTTCGCAGCCCTGCGTCACCGCCATGCCCTGGCACCACTGGCGCCAGGCCACGCCCGCGCGCATCGCCCTGGGCCGCGCAGGCGTGGCGGTTCCCACCGACGAGGCACTGCGCTTCGGCTGGGCGCACGCCATGGCCCGCGACGCCATCCATGCGCCGCTGGATGCCGAAGCCCTGGCCGCCGCGCTGCGCGATGCCGGGTACGAGGTGGTGCAGGCCCGCAGCCGCGCCGAAGACCGGGCCACCTACCTGCGCCGTCCCGACCTGGGCCGCCAGTTGCACCCGGAAGACGCCATGGCCCTGCAGGCGCATGCCGCGCGCGCCGGGGCAACGAAGCCCGCGCTGTGCGTGGTGGTGGGCGACGGCCTTTCGTCGCTCGCCGTGCAGCGCCACGCCGTGCCGCTGCTGCAGGCGCTGGCGCCGCTGCTGCCCCCCGATACCAGCATGGCGCCGGTCGTGGTGGTGCGCCAGGCCCGCGTGGCGGTGGCCGACGAGGTGGGCGAACTGCTGGGCGCGGGCCTGAGCGCGATGCTGATCGGCGAACGGCCGGGCCTGAGTTCGCCCGACAGCCTGGGCATCTACCTCACGCACGCGCCCCGGCGCGGGCGCAGCGACGCGGAGCGCAACTGCATCTCCAACGTGCGGGCCGAAGGCCTGGGCTATGCCGCCGCCGCCTTCAAGCTGGCCTGGCTGATGCGCCAGGCCCGGCGGCTGGGCGCCACCGGCGTGGCACTCAAGGACGACAGCGACGCCGAATGGGCCCTGCAGGCACAGCGGGCGTCAGCGCGGCTGGGCGGTGGCTGACTCCGCGCCCGGCGCGCCCGCCGCGGGCGGGGGCACCTCGGCCGTGGTGGCCACCTGGTTGCGCCCCGAGCGCTTGGCACGGTACATGGCCTCGTCCGCGGCCGCGACCAGCCCGTCCCAGCGATCGCCGGGCTCGAGCACGCCGCCGGCCACCCCGATACTGAGGGTAACGGGCACCGTACGGCCGGCGAACTCGAAATGCGCCTGCTCCACCGCGGCGCGCAGTTCGCCCGCCAGCACCTGTGCGCCAGCCAGAGGAGTGCGCGGCAGCAGCACCAGGAACTCCTCGCCGCCATAGCGGCCGATGAGGTCCTGCGATCGCAGCCGCTCGCCCAGCACATCCACGACGCCGCACAGCACCTGGTCCCCCGCCAGATGGCCCAGGCCGTCGTTGATGCGCTTGAAATGGTCGATGTCCAGCATCATCACCGACAGCGGCTCGCCCGAACGCACGGCCTGCGCCACGCAACGGTCCAGCGCCGCGATGGTCGCCCGGCGGTTGGGCACGTCCGTGAGCGGATCGCGCGCGGCCATGCGCTCGTTGGCGGCGTCGGCGCGGTCCCGGGCCATGAAAATGAAACCGAAGGACGAAGCCTGCACCGTGATGAAAGTGGCCAGAAAGGTCGCGTGCTGCCAGAAGTTCGCCTCCAGCAGGCCCGAAGCCGGCATGTGCCCCGTGATCGCCGCCAGCGCCCGCACCACCAGCACGACGGCCTGCAGCCAGATGCCCGCGGCCACCATGCGCGCGCCGTAGCCTTCCGAGCGGTGCCGGCCGAGCGTCCACAGCACCAGCCCCAGCTGGGCCGGGTAGATGAGGCCCGCCAGTACCAGCCGGGCCGTGTAGTCCCCCAGGAAGGCCACGAACAGGGCGATCGTCAGGAGGACCGGCGGCACGGTGTGCAGCCATGGCACCGGCCGCCGCAGGAACTGGTACACGGCCGCCAGCAGGCTCGCGAACACCCCGGCCAGCAGGCCGTTGGCCACCACGATCGACAGCACGTCGGGAATCCGGCCGCGCAGCGCGAGCAGCACATAGGCCAGCGACTGCATCAGCAGGGCCGCCGCCCACAGGCCCAGCCCCTCGCGGCGGCGGCGGGCCGCCACCAGCAGCATCCCCGCCGCCATGACCAGCGAGCCCACGACGGTCATCACCAGCATGGTCGGCAGGTGCAGCAGGGACTCGGACATGGCGTGGAGCGAAAAAAGAGCGGTCGTGCCGGGCGCCGGAGAATACGCGAAGGCGCTGCGGCACGCTGCCGCCAGGGTTACAGGCCATGGGCGATGGCGGCGTGCAAAGCGCCGGAACGCGTCAGTCGTGCTCGAAATGGAACACGGCCGTGCCGGCCATGGCGTTGGGCAGCCAGCGCACTTCCCGCCCCTTCTGCAGGCCGAACGCGTCGAGAACGCGCAGCCGGTTCTTGTGCGCGAGCACCTCGAAATCCTTGAAGGTGCCGACACGGATGTTGGGCGTGTCGTACCACTGGTAGGGCAGCCGCCGCGTGACGGGCATGCGCCCGCGCAATACCGACAGCCGGTTGGGCCAGTGCGCGAAGTTCGGGAACGCGACGATGCCCGCCCGCCCCACCCGCGCCGTCTCGCGCAGCATCACCTCGGCGTTGCGCAGGTGCTGCAGCGTGTCGATCTGCAGGACCACGTCGAACGAGTTGTCGCCGAACATCGCGAGCCCCTCGTCCAGGTTGAGCTGCACCACGTTCACGCCGCGTCGCACGCAGGCCAGCACGTTCGCATCGTCGATCTCGACACCGTAGCCCGTGCAGCCGCGCTCGCGCTGCAGCATGTCGAGCAGCGCGCCGTCGCCGCAACCCAGATCGAGCACGCGCGCGCCATGGGGCACGAGACGCGCGATCGCGTGCATGGTGGATGGATCGCTCATGCGGAGGTCTCCCTGGCAATGCCGTCGAAGTAGGAACGCATCAGGCCCATGTAGCGCGCATCGTCGAGCAGGAAGGCATCGTGGCCGTGGGGTGCGTCGATCTCGGCGTAGCTCACGTCGCGCCGGTTCTCCAGCAGGGCCTTGACGATCTCCCGGCTGCGCGCGGGCGAGAAGCGCCAGTCGGTGGTGAAGCTCACCAGCAGGAACTTCGCCCGGGCGCGGGCGAGCGCCAGAGTGAGGTTGCCGCCGAAGGCGAGCGCCGGATCGAAGTAGTCCAGCGCCCGCGTGATGAGCAGGTAGGTATTGGCATCGAAGTAATCGCTGAACTTGTCGCCCTGGTAGCGCAAATAGCTCTCGATCTGGAACTCGATGTCCTGCGTGCTGTATCGGGGCGCCAGTCCTTCGCGCAGCTGCCGGCCGAACTTCTCGTTCATCACGTCGTCCGACAGGTACGTGATGTGGCCGATCATGCGCGCGATGCGCAGCCCCCGCTTCGGGATGGTGCCGTGGCGGTAGAAGTGCCCGCCGTGGAAGTCCGGGTCGGTGACGATCGCGCGGCGCGCCACCTCGTTGAACGCGATGTTCTCCGCGGTGAGATTGGGCGCGCTCGCCACCACCACCGCATGCCGCATGCGCTCGGGGTACTGCAGCGTCCACGACAGCGCCTGCATGCCGCCCAGGCTGCCGCCCAGCACGGCGGCGAGCTGCTGCACGCCCAGGCGGTCCAGCAGCCGCGCCTGGGCGTTCACCCAGTCCTCCACCGTCACCACGGGAAAGTCGGCGCCATAGACCTCGCCCGTGTCCGGGTGCGTGTGCATCGGTCCGGTGGAGCCGAAGCACGAGCCCAGGTTGTTGATGCCGATCACGAAGAAACGGTCGGTGTCCACCGGTTTGCCCGGGCCGATCATGTTGTCCCACCAGCCCTCGCTGCGGGGCTGCCCCTCGTACACGCCCGCCACGTGGTGCGAGGCGTTCAGGGCATGGCACACCAGCACCGCGTTGGAGCGGTCGGCGTTCAGGGTGCCGTAGGTTTCGTAGGCCAGCGTGTAGTCGCGGATCGACGCGCCCCCCTGCAGGGGCAGCGGCTCCGCGAAGTGCATGGATTGCGGTGTGGCGATGAACGACATGGATGAAAAAACCCGGCATCGCTAAAAACGAGGCCGGGTCGTCGCACTGCACCAACGGTCGGGTCTTTAGCTGGATTTATAGAGCGCCCGCAAGCGGTGGCAAATCGGCGCGTGTCCGGCGATTATGCCAAAGGACCGGGGGCCGGTGCGAACAGCGCGACAAGCCCCAGCACCACGAAGATGACGGCCGACACCACGTGCACCGCGCGGATCGGCACGCGCCGGGTGATGCGCTCGCCCAGCCAGACCACCGGCGCGTTGGCGAGCATCATGCCCAGCGTCGTGCCCGCCACCACCCAGAAATAGGCGCTGTACTGGGCGGCCAGCATGACGGTGGCGACCTGCGTCTTGTCGCCCATCTCGGCGAGGAAGAACGCCACCAGCGTGGTGCCGAACACGCCGAAGCGCGGAGTGCCGCCCGTCTCGTCGTCGTCCAGCTTGTCGGGAATGAGCATCCACACCGCCATGGCGATGAACGACAGGCCGAGGATCCAGCGCAGCATCTGCGGCCCGATGACGGTGGTCACCCAGGCGCCCACGGCACCGGCGAGCGCGTGATTGGCGGTGGTGGCCACCAGGATGCCCAGCACGATGGGCCAGGGCTTGCGGAAGCGGGCCGCCAGGACGAGGGAGAGGAGCTGGGTCTTGTCGCCCATCTCCGCGAGCGCGACGATGGACGTGGATACGAGGAAAGCTTCCATGGGGTGGGGTTATCCGGCCGGATGTGTGGACAGCATTGACTGCGCCCCGACTCCGGCCTTGGGATCGGTGCACAGTCAATGGTCTCGCCCAGTCCGGCTGAACCGCGTGCGCCATAGGCCGAGAGGGCCCAAGTTTGTTGACGCATGCCCCCGTGCGCGCATGGCGCCGGGCGGGCTACTCCCCAGAGACTGCGGTGATTGTAGTGCACGCGGCTGTGGCCCCCTCGGGAGCACGGCAGCTCATCCGTAATGGAAAGTTCGGGTAAACACCCATCGCGAACGTTGCAAGCACGCCAATTTCCCTGCTCCAGGCTGGAACAGTTGGTTGATAATGGTTCGGCTTTTCTGCCTGCAGGAATGCACGTTGCGGTGTTTGGTCGGTTTCGCGTCTCTGAAATCGTCAGGTTTGCTGATTGCGTCGGGCTCCATCGCGTTTTCATGTTTCTTTAAGGAGTCCTTCATGGGCAACAAACTCTACGTGGGCAACCTGCCCTATTCCTTCCGCGACGACGATCTGCAACAGACGTTCAGCCAGTACGGTTCCGTGGCCAGCGCCAAGGTCATGATGGAACGCGACACCGGCCGCTCCAAGGGCTTCGGCTTCGTCGAGATGGGCAGCGATGCCGAGGCACAGGCCGCCATCCAGGGCGCGCACGGCCAGAACTTCGGCGGCCGCGACCTCGTGGTCAACGAAGCCCGTCCGATGGAACCCCGTCCCCCCCGCAGCGGTGGCTTCGGTGGCGGCAACGGCGGCGGCTTCGGCGGTGGCCGCAGCGGCGGCGGCTACGGTGGCGGCAATGGCGGTGGCTACGGCGGCGGTCGCGGCTACTGATGTGCCAGCAACCTCCGGGTTGCGAATGGATACAAAAAAGGGCCTCTCGAGGCCCTTTTTTTATTGATGCACAGGCGCAGCAAGGGTGTGGTTCCGCTTGATCTTTTGCAGGCTTTATGGACCATAATGCTTCGGCGAAAAATGTTTTTTTCGCGTTGCATTGCGGGGATCCGTCAGTTTCGCGCGTAGGGGCTCTTTGTGACCGACCGGCTGCGTTTTCGGGACTCCATCGCTTTTTCCATGTGTTTTTGAGGAGTCCCGTGATGGGCAACAAACTGTACGTCGGCAACCTGCCGTACTCCGTGCGCGACAACGATCTCGAGCAGGCGTTCGGCCAGTTCGGCGCCGTGACCAGCGCCAAGGTCATGATGGAGCGGGATACCGGCCGTTCCAAGGGCTTCGGCTTCGTCGAGATGGGCAGCGATGCCGAGGCGCAGGCCGCCATCAACGGCATGAACGGGCAGGCCCTGGGCGGCCGCAGCATCGTGGTGAACGAAGCACGCCCCATGGAGCCGCGCCCGCCCCGTAGCGGTGGCGGCTTCGGCGGCGGTGGTGGTGGCGGCTACGGCGGTGGCCGCAGCGGTGGCGGCTATGGCGGTGGCGGTGGTGGCGGCTATGGTGGCGGCTATGGTGGCGGCCGTGGCGACGGCGGCGGCGGTTACGGCGGTGGCCGCGGCGGCGACAGCGGCGGCGGCTATGGCGGCCGCGGCGACGGCGGCTTCCGCAGCCCGTACGGCTCGGGTGCCCGCAATGGCGGCGGCGGTGGCCGCGGCGGCTACGGCGGCGGCAACAACGGCGGCTATTGAGCCCCTTGCCGGCACGCCCCTCTCGCGGGGGTCCGTGCCAGCCAGCCACTCCAGGATTTCCCAGGCCCCTTCCAAGGGGCCTTTTTCTTTTACGGCGGCATGCGCCCGCCGATCAGGAGGCCGGGCCAGCCCCGCCGCGCCTGTGCTTGCGCGGCCGTCCGGCCAGCAGCCGGTCGAACAGGCTGCCGGGCAGCATGCGCAGCAGCTTGGCCACCACGCCCATCTGCCAGGGAATCACACGGTAGCGCGCGCCTGCCGCGATGGCCGCATACGCCTTGTCCACGAAGTCCCCGGGCTGCATGAGAAACGGCATGGCGTAGCGGTTCTGGCGGGTGAGCGGCGTATCGATGTACCCCGGGCACAGGGTGACCACCCGCACGCCGCTGGCCCGCAGCTCGCCCCGCAGGCTCTCGCAATAGCTGATCACGGCGGCCTTGCTGGAACAGTAGGCGCCGTGCCCGGGCAGCCCCCGTATGCCCGCCACGCTGCCGATACCCACCAGCGCGCCGCTGCCGCGCTCGACCATGGCGGACACGAACGGATGGAAGGTGGCCGCCATGCCGAGGTTGTTGGTCGCGAAGGTCTGCGCCATGACATCGAGATCCTCGCGCTCCGCCGTGTCCATGCCCACGCTGATGCCGGCATTCGCGATCACCACGTCGGGCAGTCCCAGTTCCGCGATGCAGGCCTTGCCGGCCGCGATGATGCTGTCGGCCTGCGCCACGTCGGCGCCGTACACGCGGAAGTCGTCCGCCGCGAGGCCGCTGGCGGCCGCCCAGGCCTGGATCTCCGCGGTGCGCCGCGCCACCAGCGCCAGGCGGAACCCGGCCTGCCGGTAGCGCAGCGCCAGGGCTTGCCCGATACCGCTGGAGGCGCCGGTAATGAAGGCCAGGGGACGAGGGTGCATGGTGGCCTCTTGGGTTGGATGGCTGGCCCGGATCTCAGCGTGCCGGCGGGGGAATGAGCATTCCGCGCACCCGGCCGCGCAACTGCATGATCTGGTCCAGATTGTCGTAATCCATGTTGTCCGCGGTGAACTGGTCCGAACCACGGATCAGCGTGACCGGCTGGTTCGAGCGGACGCGCTCGCTGTTGAGCCAGGCGTGCAGGAACTCCCCGCGGAACTGCAGCCGCGGCAGGGGGTCGCGGCCCGGCCGGTTGAGCGGTTCGCGCGTGACGACGGCATTGCCGAAGAGCTGCACTTCGGAAGCATCCGCATTGGTGAGCGCCCGCTTCGCCGTGGCCACCGTCACGCGCCCGTCCAGGGCCACGGAGCGCATGTGGGCATTGTCGATTTCCAGCGTATCGGTATCCGGGTAGTGCCGCGCGACATCGCCGCGGATCTCGCTCTGCAGGCGGCCGTTCGCATCGAAGTTCTTGACCGAGAAGCCGCGCATGAAATAGTCGGGCTCGTGCGTGGGCGCCACTTCCTGCGCGGGGCGCACCGGCTTGGGGGCGTTGCGCACCAGCCACCAGGTGCCCAGGGCCATCAGGCCCATGAGCACCACGGGCAGGTAGAGGGATATGCGGTCCCATGCCTGGCGCAGGCGGCCCATCATGCGGCGTGCGCCTCCAGCAGCGCCGCGTAGCGGCCACTGGCCACCAGCAGCAGGTCGCAGAACTCGCGCGCCGCGCCGCCGCCGCCGGGGGCTGCCGTGACATGGTGGGCCACGGCACGCGCTTCGGCATGGGCGTGGTACGGCGCGCAGGCCAGCGCGCAGCGCCGCATCACGGGCAGGTCGGGCCAGTCGTCGCCGATCGCCGCGGCCTGGTGCCAGCCCAGCCCCAGCTCGGCCAGGATGGCCTCGGCGGCGGGGCGCTTGTCCTCGGTGCCGAAGCGGGCATGCACCACGCCCAGCGCCTGCAGCCGCAGGCGCAGCGCGGGCGAATCCCGCCCCGTCACCACGGCCGGCACGATGCCGGCCTGCCGCAGCAGCTTGAGGCCGTGCCCGTCGAGGGTATGGAAGCGCTTGAGGGTCTCGCCCGCCTCGGAGATGTAGAGCCCGCCGTCGGTGAGTACGCCATCGACGTCGAAGAAGGCGACGCGCACATCCTGCGCGCGCAGCAGCAGCGCGGGGTCGAACTGCAGAACGGGCCGCAGGGCCGGCAGCACGGCCGTGTCCAGCGTGGGGCCGCCCGTCGGGGGCGTGGGAACGATCCGGCGGTCCATCAGATGACCTTCGCCCGCAT
Source organism: Paracidovorax citrulli (assembly GCF_900100305.1). Classification (GTDB taxonomy): domain Bacteria; phylum Pseudomonadota; class Gammaproteobacteria; order Burkholderiales; family Burkholderiaceae_C; genus Paracidovorax; species Paracidovorax citrulli. The sequence goes on from NZ_FNEY01000013.1 coordinate 35,445, forward strand.
GAGGTCGCCGATGTGGACCACGCCCGCCAGCACGCCGCCTTCCGAGGCGACGAGCACGCTGGTGATGGCATGGCGCTCCATCATTTCGGCCGCGTCCGCCGCGAGCGCATCGGGGGCGATGGTGCGCGGCCCTGCATGCATCACCTCGCCGGCCGTGACGCTGCGCAGGTCCGCGCCGGCCTCGATGCGCCGGCGCAGGTCGCCGTCGGTGAAGATGCCCAGGATGCGGCCCTGCGCGTCCGTGATGGCCGACGCGCCGAGCCGCTTGGCGCTCATCTCGCGCATCAATTCGCTGAACGAGGCCTCCGGCGGCACGCGCGGCACGTCGGCGCCCGAGCGCATGACGTCGCTCACGTGCGTGAGCAGCTTGCGGCCCAGCGCGCCGCCAGGATGGGAGCGCGCGAAATCCTCGGAGCGGAAGCCCCGGGCGTCCAGCAGCGCCACCGCCAGGGCGTCGCCCATGGCCAGCTGGGCCGTGGTGCTGGTCGTGGGAGCCAGGTTGAGCGGGCAGGCTTCGCGCTCCACGCCGCAATCGAGCACCAGATCGGCATGGCGGGCCAGGGTGGATTCCAAGCCGCCCGTCATCGCCACCAGCGGCACGCCCAGGCGCCGGAGCACCGGCAACAGCACGGTCAGCTCGCCACTCTCGCCGCTGTTGGAGATGGCCAGCACCAGGTCGCCGGTCGTCACCATGCCCAGGTCGCCGTGGCTGGCCTCGGCCGGATGCACGAAGAAGGCCGGCGTGCCGGTGGAGGCCAGCGTCGCCGCGATCTTGCGGCCGACGTGGCCGCTCTTGCCCATGCCCATGACCACCACGCGGCCGGAAGTGGCCAGCACGCGGCGCACCACGTCCGCGAAGGCTCCGCCCACGCGGGCGGCGAGCGCCGAGAGGGCGGCAGCCTCGGTATCGAAGGTTTCGCGGGCCAGGCGCACGGCCCGTTCGGCGGAGAAAGGCGCAGGCGGCAGGGCCTGCCCCTGCGCGGGGGGGGCGGAAAGCATCCGCGGATTCTATTCGGCGGCTCCGCACCCGCATGCCCGCGGGCCCGAAAGCCCTCCGCGGCCCGCGTCACGGTGCCTCTGGGGCGTCCGGCAGGGAAACCCCCGTGAAACCGCCCGCGCTCGGCTAGCATCGGGCATGTCCTCCCTCGCCTTGACGCTGCTCTACCTGCTGGCCGCCGTGCTGGGCGTGGTGGCCTGCCGCAGCCTCAAGCTGCCGCCGATGCTCGGCTACCTGGCCGCGGGCATCCTGATCGGCCCGCACGCGCTCGCGCTCACCCAGAACTCCGAGGGAGTGCGCCACCTGGGGGAGTTCGGGGTGGTGTTCCTGATGTTTTCCATCGGCCTGGAGTTCAGCCTGTCGAAGCTGCGCGCCATGCGGCGGTTCGTGTTCGGGCTGGGCCTGCTGCAGGTGGCGCTCACCCTCACCGCCGGCATGGTGGGGATGCTGCTGCTGTCGCATTTCGCGGGCGGGCTGTGGCGCATGGGCTGGCAGACCGCGCTGGCGCTCGGCGGCACCCTGGTCATGAGCAGCACGGCCATCGTGGTCAAGCTGATGAGCGAGCGCGCCGAGCTGGAAAGCGAGCACGGCCGCCGCGTACTGGGCGTGCTCCTGTTCCAGGATCTGGCCGTGGTGCCCCTGCTGGTCCTCATTCCCGCCCTGGGCTCCTCGCCCGAACGGCTGCTGGTGGCGCTCGGGCTCGCCCTGCTGAAGGCCACCGTGCTCGTGGGCGTCCTGCTGGTGGGAGGCCAGCGCGTGATGCGCTGGTGGCTCACCCTGGTGGCGCGGCGCAAGAGCGACGAACTCTTCATGCTGAACCTGCTGCTCATCACGCTGGGCCTCGCCTGGCTGACCGAGGCGGCCGGGCTGTCCCTGGCGCTGGGCGCCTTCATCGCGGGCGTGCTGGTGTCCGAGACGGAATACCGGCACCAGGTGGGCACGGACATCCGTCCCTTCCACGACGTGCTCCTCGGGCTCTTCTTCATCACCGTGGGCATGATGCTGGACTGGCACATCCTGCTGGAACGCTGGGCGCTGGTGCTGGTGCTGCTGACAGTGCCCCTGCTGCTCAAGGCCGGCGTCATCCTGCTGCTGGCGCGCGGCATGGGCGCCACCACGGGCGTCTCGCTGCGCACCGGCCTCTACCTCGCGCAGGCCGGCGAGTTCGGCTTCGTGCTGCTCTCTCTCACGCAGGAGCACGGCCTGGTCGAGCCAGCGCTCATGAACCCCGTGCTGGCCGCGATGGTGCTGTCCATGCTGGCGACGCCTTTCCTGATCCAGTACAGCAACCCGATCGTGATGAAGCTGGTGGCCAGCGACTGGCTGCAGCAGTCGCTGCAGATGACCACCATCGCGCGCAAGGCGATCAACACCAGCGGCCACGTGCTCATCTGCGGCTACGGCCGCTGCGGCCAGAACCTCGCCCGCATGCTGGAGCGCGAGCACATCCCCTACATGGCGCTGGACCTCGACCCCGATCGCGTCCGGCAGGCGGCCGCCGCGGGCGACTCCGTGGTGTATGGCGACGCCACGCGGCTGCAGGCGCTGATGGCCGCCGGCCTGGTGCGGGCCAGCGCCGTGGCGGTGACCTACCTCGACATTCCAGCCACCCTCAAGGTGCTGGCCAACACCCGGGCGCATGCGCCCCAGGTGCCCGTCGTGGTCCGCACGCAGGACGACCTGTACCTCGACAAGCTGCAGGCGGCCGGCGCCACCGAAGTCGTGCCCGAGGCCATCGAAGGCTCGCTCATGCTCGCGAGCCATGCGCTGGCCCTGGTGGGCGTGCCCATGCGGCGGGTGCTGCGGCTGGTACAGGACCAGCGCGAAGCCCGCTACAACCTGCTGCGCGGCTACTTCCACGGCGCCGACGACGACACGGCCTCCGAGCGCGACCAGGAGCGCCTCGCCACGGTGACCCTGCCGCCCGGCGCCGGCACCGTGGGCCGGCCACTGTCTGAACTGCCGCTGCACGCCATGGGCGTGCGGGCGGTCAACCTGCGCCACAAGGATGGGCGCAGCTCCACCCCCACCGACGACAGCGTGCTCTCCGAAGGCGATACGCTGGTGATCTCCGGCCACCCCACGGCCCTGGCCCTGGCGGAAGACGCGCTGCTGCGCGGCTGAAGGCCGCCCGGGCCGGCGCGGCCGGGAACGCCCGGCACAGCGGCAGGCTCTAAACTGCCGCCCTTTCCCGCCGCGCGCGCCGTGGCCCATCCCTTTTCCCGCCCCCGCCATGCAAGACCTCAGCGTCAACGAATACCTTCGCCAGTACATCCGCACCGTGCCCGACTGGCCCGCGGCGGGCGTGCAGTTCCGCGACATCACCCCGCTGCTGCAGGATCCCAAGGTGTTCCGCGTGCTCATCGATGCCTTCGTGCACCGCTACATGGACCGGGCCCTGCGTCCCGACGTGGTCGCGGGCCTGGATGCGCGCGGCTTCATCCTCGGCGCCGTCGTGGCCTACGAATTGAACGTCGGCTTCGTGCCCATCCGCAAGAAGGGCAAGCTGCCTTTCACCACGGTCGAGGAAACCTACGAACTCGAGTACGGCAGCGCCACGGTCGAGCTGCATGCCGATGCGGTGAAGCCCGGCGACCGGGTGCTGCTGATCGACGACCTCATCGCCACCGGCGGCACCATGATGGCCGGGCGCAGGCTGCTGGAGCGGCTCGGCGCCACGGTGACCGAAGGCGCCGCCATCGTCGATCTGCCCGAACTGGGCGGTTCCTCGCGGCTGCGCGAATCCGGGCTGCCGCTCTACACCCTGGTGGACTTCGCGGGGCATTGAAGGAGAGCTTCCCCGGAAGGCAGAGCCCGGCACGCCCGGATAGAATGACAATCATTCGCATGGCAAAGGCCTGGTGGAGCCCTCTGCCGGGCCATCCGTGCCTTCGCCTTCCCCCCCATGGCCCTCGATCCCGCGCACCCGCATGCGGCGCCCGTCCGCATGCCTCCTTCCACCCCGGCCGCGCCGGACCATCGGCGCAGGGCATTCGCATGGCCCGGGCTGCGCGCCGCCGTCGTCCAGTTGCACTGGTTCGCCGGCATCACGGCCGGCACCCTGCTCGTGGCCATCGGCCTGTCGGGCGCGCTGCTGGCCTTCCGCGAGGAAATCCTCGACCTGCTCAATCCGGGCGTTCGGCATGTCGCCCCCCAGGCCGGCCCGGCGCTGACGCCGCCCCAGTTGCTGGAAGCCCTGGCCCGCGACGGCGCCGCCGGGCGCCGCGTGAATGTGCTCACCGTGCAGTCCACGCCGGGCGTAGCCGCACGGGTCGGCTTCGCCGCCCTGCCCGGTGAGCGCCGCGGCGATACGGAATACCTGCATCCCTACACCGGCGCCGCGCAGCCCGCACTGCGCGGGGACGGCTTCTTCGAATGGGCCGAAGCCCTGCACCGCTGGCTGCTGCTGCCGCGCGAGCCGGGCCGCGTGGCCTCCGGCGTGCTGGCCCTGTGCCTGCTGGGCCTGTCGCTGTCCGGGCTGTATCTGCGCTGGCCCCGCCACCCGCTGCGCTGGCGCGCCTGGTTCGCGCTCGACACGCGCCGCAAGGGCCGTCCCTTCCTCTGGAGCCTGCACGCGGTGGCCGGCACCTGGGTCCTGGCCGTCTATGTGGGGCTCACCGCCACCGGGCTGTACTGGGCCTTCGACACCGTCCGCGACACCGTGGACGCATGGGCCGGACAGCCGCGCCCGCCCCGCCAGGCCACGGCCGCTCCAGCGCACGCCGCCAAGACACCGGCCCAGGCAGATCCGGCCCGACCCATGGATCTCACCGCTGCCTGGCGCGCGTTCTCGCAGCGGGCCCCGGACTGGCAGACGGCCGTGCTGCGGATGCCCCAGCGCGCGGACCAGCCCCTGCAGATCCTCTGGCTGGACCGCAACGCACCGCACGACCGGGCCCGCCACCGCATGGTGATCGACACGGTGACCGGCGCGGTCGCCACGGACGACCGCTATGGCCAGCGCAGCGCCGCGGTGCGCGCGCTCTCCACCTTCTACCCGCTGCACATGGGCACGTACTTCGGCCTGCCCGGCCGCATAGCGGTCACCGCCGCCGCCCTGGCCCTGCCGCTTTTCGCCGTGACGGGCTGGATGCTCTACCTCGGCCGGCGCCGCCAGCGCAGGGAGGCCGAAACCGCCCGGCAGGCCGTGGCGGTGCCGGCCGGCCCCCTCACCGCCAGCGGCTCCGCGAACGCAGCGGACACCGTCCTGGTGGCCTACGCCAGCCAGTCGGGAACGGCCGAGCGCATCGCCCGGCAGACGGCCGCGGCCCTGCACCAGTCCGGCCTGCCTTCGCAGGTCCGCGCGCTGCAGCATCTCGCGCCGGAAGACCTCGCGGGCCAAGCGCGCATCCTGGTGGTGGCAAGCAGCTTCGGCGAGGGCGAGCCGCCGGACACGGCGCGGCGCTTCATGCGCCTCCTGCAGCGCGGACCGTCGCGGGGCGCCCATCCGCTCGCGTCCGTGCGCTATGCGCTGCTGGCGCTCGGCGACCGGCACTACACGCACTTCTGCGGCTTCGGCCATGCCCTGGACGGGGAGCTGCGCCGCTGGGGCGCCCAGCCCCTGTTCCCGCTGATCGAGGTGGACGGCGGCGATGCCGGCGCCCTGGCCCGCTGGCGCGAAGCGCTCACGGCACTGGAGGGCGCGCGCGCCTGGGCAGCCGATGCCCCGGCCCTGCAGGCCCCGTCCCTTTCAACGGACCTGGAGTCCTGGCGGCTCGAAAGCCGGGAGACGCTCAACCCCGGCAGCCTGGGCAATCCCCTGGTGGAGATCACGCTCAAGCCCGCGGTGGCCGGCACCCCGCTCCACTGGCCGGCCGGGGCCCTCGTGGACCTGCTGCCTCGCCAGCCCGCGGACGCGGTCGGGCGCTGGCTGCGCGAGGCAGGCCTCGACGGCCAGGCCCCCGTCCAGGCCGGTGGAGCGCCCGAGCGGCTGGCCGACGTGCTGGCGCGCAGCGTGTTGCCCGCCCTGCCGCTACCGGAACGCCTGCATGCGCAGGCCTGCGCGGATGCGCTCGTTCCCCTCGCGCCCCGCACCTACTCCATCGCCTCCCTGCCGGAAGACGGCGCGCTGCAACTGCTGGTGCGACAGGAGCGGCATGCCCAGGGCCTGGGCATCGCGTCCGGCTGGCTGACCGCGCATGCCCCGCTGGGCAGCATCCAGACGCTGCGCTTCGTCGAGAACCCGTGCTTCGGCCTCGAAGGCACCGAAGGGCGCCCCTGCCTCTTCATCGGCAACGGCTCCGGGCTGGCGGGCCTGCGGTCGCTGCTGCGCGCCCGCGTGCGCGCCGGACAACAGCGCAACTGGCTGCTCTTCGGCGAGCGGCAGCGCGCGGCCGACACCCTGTGCGCCGGGGAAATCGCGCACTGGCAGGCCCGGGGCTGCCTGCCGCGCCTGGACCTGGCGTTCTCCCGCGATGCCGATGCGCCGCACCGCTACGTCCAGGACGCCCTGCGGGCGGCCATGCCGGAACTGCGCCGGTGGCTGGACGATGGGGCCGTGGTGTTCGTTTGCGGCAGCGCCGAAGGCATGGGCGCGGGCGTGGACCACGTGCTCTCCGACGCGCTGGGCGCCGAAGGCATGGATGCGCTCATCGACGCCGGCCGCTACCGCCGCGACGTCTATTGACGGAAGGCGGCGCGGTCCGCGCAGCCGCCCTTTCAGCGCAGTTCGCCGTACTGCGTATTGCTCAGGTCCGAAGCCGCCCGGTCATGGCCGGACATCTCGGTGTCCTCGACACCGTGGGCCGAAGGCGCGGGCGGCAGCAACGGCCCGGAACGCACCGTGGTGCCCGGCACGCTGGCCGCGGGCTGGGCACGGCCCGTGGCCGCGGCGCTGCCCAGCGCCCGCCGGAAGGCAGCGACTTCGTCCGCATCGATCGGGTCGTAGCCCTTGCCGGCCGCTGCGCCGGACCGGGTCCCCTCCACCGGCGCGTACGATGCCGGCGACGGGGGAATCTCGCGCGGTGCCAGCAGCGACACCGATTCGGCCGCCACGGGCGCCGCATGCACGGGGGCATGGGTGGGCGTGGGCGCTGTGCGGGGCGGCAGCAGGGGCGCCGGCGCCGAGGCAGGCCCCTGCTTCGGGTGGGCCTGCCCCGGGGCGGGGCCGGCGTGAGAAGGCGCGATCGGGGGATGCGCAGCACCCCGCCCCGGCACCCCCACCGCCACATGGTCGTTGATGCGCCAATAGACGGCCGTGACGAGGATGTCGAAGCGCGACTTCGCGGTCTGCGCGATCAGGGCTTCGATCTCGCTCAGGCGCGCGGTCTCTCCGCCATATTCGCGCCCCAGGTCGATCATCACCAGGAACTGCCGGCCCCTCTGGTCGAGCGACAGCACCTTGAACTTGTAGCCCGCCGACAGCACGCTCGCGCGCACCATGGCATCGCGCACCACCGTGTAGAGCAGTTCGCGCCGCTCCATGCGCTCGTTCTTGCGGTTGGCGGCGTGGTCGGCCGGAGCCGCGAGCACCGCGGGCTTGCCGCTGCGGCCCGGCATGAGCGGAACCGTGGCATCCGCGTCCAGCAGCCCGGCCGGCTCCACCGCGGGACGCGGCCGGGACGAGGGCTTTTTGCGGGAAAACCAGCTGAACAGCGACATGCGGAAGGCCTCTTGCGAGGATGCGGGCGAATGACAGCCAGTGTAGCTGCGGCTCCGCGCCCCGCCAGAACCCCGCACGGGAACCTGCCGGCATGGTCATTGTCCCGGCGCCCGGGTGTCAGGTTGCCGCAACACGACGGCGCCGGTTGCCCAGGCGCCGGGCCAGTACCGAGCCTGCCGCCATCGCCAGCGCCAGCGCCACGGCCGGCTGCCGGTTGGACAGCTCGGAAAACCGCAGCGCCGTCAACGTCCACAGCTTGCTGGGCGAACCCGCCTGGACCGTGGCGCTGCGCGGCCGGTGCGAGAAGAAAGCCCCCTCCCCCACCACGGACCCGGCACCCACGATGGCCAGGCGCAGGCGCCCCTTCTCGTCCTCGTAGTGCACGCTGCAGTTGCCGCTTTCGATGAAGTAGAGCGTCCGGTCCTGCACCCCCTGGGTGAAGAGCGTGTGGCCCGCCTCCACCTGCATGGGCAGCAGGTAGCCGGCCAGCAGGTCCCACTGCTCCGGCGTGAACGGGTTGTGCAGCCCATCTTCCGCCGTGGACTGGGACACGGCCTGCACGAGGCCGCCGAGATCGGCCTGGAGCACGGTCGAGGAAGCGGGAGGGGTGGAGGACAGGACGGCATTCATGGTGGCGGGACGGTATCCCCCCGCACCCCGGCACGCAAGGCAGGTTTACGTCTTCTTACATACGCCGATCCGCCCCGCGGAAACTTGCTGCCGCGCGCTACTTCCCGATGCAGAAACTCGAGAAGATGACCCCCAGCAGATCGTCGGACGTGAACTCCCCTGTGATGGCGTTCAGCGCCTGCTGCGCCAGCCGCAGCTCCTCGGCCAGGAGGTCGAGCGCGGGGCCGTCGCACTGCAACTGCGCCGCCGCCTCCATCAGGTGCATGTCCACCGCCCGCAGTGCTTCCAGGTGGCGCGCACGCGCGGTGTAGATGCCCTCCGGCGCGGACTGCCAGCCGGCGATGTCCAGCAGCACGCGCCGCAGCCCGTCCAGGCCCTCGCCCGTGCGCGCGGACAGGCGCACGGCGGCAGCCCGGCCGGACGCGGACGCCGTGGCGACTCCGCCCTGCCCTGCTGCTGCGGAGCCCTCCGCGCGGTCGCTCTTGTTCCACACATCGACCACGGGCACATGCGCCGGCGCCATGCGGGCGAGACGGGCCGCGATCTCCGCATCCGCCGCTTCGTAATCCGGCTGGCCCGCGCGCGTGAGATCGTGCAGGAACAGCACCGCGTCGGCCGCGGCGATCTCCTGCCAGGCGCGCTCGATGCCGATCCGCTCCACCTCGTCGTCGCTCTCGCGCAGGCCCGCCGTGTCGATCACGTGCAGCGGCACGCCCTCGATCTGGATGGTCTGCTGCACCTTGTCGCGCGTGGTGCCGGCGATCGGCGTCACGATGGCCAGCTCCGCGCCGGCCAGGGCGTTCAGCAGCGAACTCTTGCCCGCGTTGGGCTGGCCCGCGATCACCACCTTGATGCCCTCGCGCAGCAGCGCGCCCTGCCGCGTGCGCCCCATCACCTCCGCCAGCGTGCGCTGCAGCGCCGCCAGCTGGCCATGGGCATCCGCCTTGCGCAGGAAATCGATCTCTTCCTCCGGAAAATCGAGCGTGGCCTCCACCAGCATGCGCAGGTGCACCAGCGCATCGCGCAGCCGGTGGATCTCGTCGGAGAAGGCACCCGCCAGCGAACGGCTGGCGCTGCGCGCGGCGGCTTCGGTGCTGGCGTCGATCAGGTCGGCGATCGCCTCGGCCTGCGCGAGGTCGATCTTGTCGTTCAGGAACGCGCGCTCGGTGAACTCGCCGGGCCGCGCCAGCCGCAGGCCCGGCAGGCGCGGCCGGCCCGTGGCACGGTCCGCCTCGCCGGCGGCCTGCAGGCAGCGGGCCAGCAGCAGTTGCAGCACCACGGGGCCGCCGTGCGCCTGCAGCTCCAGCACGTCCTCTCCGGTGTAGCTGTGCGGCGCGGGAAAATACAGCGCCAGCCCCTGGTCGATGGCCTGCCCCCCGGCATCGCGGAACGGCAGGTAGGTGGCCTCGCGCGGGCGCAGCGCACGCCCGCAGAGCGCTTCCACCAGCGGGCCGATCCCGCGGCCCGACACGCGCACGATGCCCACGGCGCCCCGCCCCGGTGCGGTGGCGATGGCGGCGATGGGATCGGTGTGGCGGGGCAGCATGGGCAGGACGGCCGCGGGGCGGCGGCAGGGGATGAGGGGAGGCGCGCATGATAAGCCCGCCCCCTGCCTCGGTTGCCCGTCGCCTCCCCCAAGCTGGGCCAAGGCCCGGAGCTGGGGGCCGGCCCGCCGGCCCGGCTTACTTGATGGTGGTCCAGGCCGGCATCGGGCGGTCGTCCGCGCGGTGCGGCGTGTCCATGCCCTTGCGCATCGCCCAGGGGCGGATCTGGTGGTGCAGCGGCAGGTAGTAGTACTCGTCCTTGACCAGCTTCAGGGCATCGGCGAGCAGCGCGTCGCGCTTGGCCTGGTCCATCTCCACCTTGATCTGGCCGATCATGCCGTCGAGCTTGGCATCGCTGAACCGGCCGCCGTTGTACACGCCCGCCGAGGTCTTGCCGTCCTTCGTGGACATCAGCGAATCCAGCGAATAGAGCGCATCGAACGTGGCCACGCCCCAGCCGAACAGGTAGGCATTCACGTCGTTGTTCATCACGCGCGTGACGAACTGCGACATCGGTGCCGTCTGCAGCGTGGTCTTCACGCCGATGCGCGTCCACATGGCCGTCACGGCCTGACAGATCGCTTCATCGTTCACGTAGCGGTCGTTCGGGCAATCGAGCTTGATCGCGAAGCCGTTGGGGTAGCCGGCATCGGCCAGCAGCTTCTTCGCGGCCTCGACGTCGTACTTGGAGGCACGCTCTTCCAGGGTCTTGCTCCAGCCATGCACCATCGGCGCCACCATGGTGCCGGTGGGCACCGAGAGGTTGCGCATGGTGCGGCTGTGGATGGTCGCGGAATCGATGGCCTGGTAGAGCGCCTGGCGCACGCGCTTGTCCTTGAGCGGGTTCTTGCCCGGGGTGCCGGCGCCCGGCAATTCGTCACGGAACTGGTCCAGGCCGAGGTAGATGGTGCGGTTCTCGGCCCCTTCGATCAGCTTGATGTCGGGGCTGGACTTCATGCGCGCCAGATCCTGCGGCGGCGGATCGGGAACGAAGTCCACCTGGCCCGAGATGAGTGCGGCCGAGCGCGTGGCGGCCGACTTGATGGGCGTGAACACCACCTCGTCGATGTTGCCCGTCGGCTTGTCCCACCAGTTCGGGTTCTTCTTGAGCGTGACCTTCACGTCGGGCTGCCAGCCCACCATGATGAAGGGCCCGGTTCCGTTGGCGTTGCGCGAGGCGTAGTTCTCTTCCTTGCCGGCGTAGTCCTGCGCCTTCACCGAGTTGTTCTTCTCGGCCCAGGCCTTGTTCATGATGCGCGCCTCGGTCAGCTCGCGCAGCAGCACCGGGCTCGGTCCCTTGAGGATCAGGTCCACGGTGAAGTCGTCAACCTTCTTCACTTCCTTCACGCTCTGCACCGACGACTGCATGTTGGACGGCGGCGTCATCGCCCGCGTGAGCGAGAACACCACGTCGTCCGCCGTGAACGGGGCGCCGTCGTGGAACTTGACCCCCTTGCGCAGTTCGAAGCGCACCTGCGTGGGCGAGACCAGCGTCCATTTCGTGGCCAGCGCGGGCTCGACCTGGTAGTTCTTGTCGTAGCGCACCAGGCTCTCGTACACCTGCTGCAGGAAGGCATGCGTGGTCTGGTGGTTCTGCGCGTGCGGGTCCACGGTCAGGATGTCGTTCGCGCCGGCCCAGCGCAGGGTGGCCGCATGCGCGGCCCCGGCGCCGAGGAGCACGGCAAGGGCGATCGTTCCGAGGGATAAATTCAAACGCTGCTTCATCTGCAAGCCTCCGGTCAAAGGGGGTCGATGGAAAGACCACTAGCCTAGCAATCCTCGTACCCAAAAGACAACGGCCACACGCAGGTGGCCGTTGGGGATTGCCCGGATGGCGCGCCGAAAAACGGCATCCGGATCACGCAGCGAAGCGGATCAGTTCACGTCAGCGGAACTTCGGCAGGTTGAACTGCGGCGGCACGCCCATGCGCTTGTTGATGATCCACTGCTGGGCGATCGACAGGATGTTGTTCGTCAGCCAGTACAGCACCAGGCCGGCCGGGAAGAAGAAGAACATCACGCTGAAGATCAGCGGCATGAACCACATCATCTTGGCCTGCATCGGGTCCGGCGGCGCGGGGTTGAGCGCCGTCTGCAACAGCGAGCTGGCCGTCATCAGCAGGGGCAGGATGAAGAACGGATCGGGCGAGGACAGGTCGTGGATCCAGCCGATCCAGGGCGCATTGCGCATTTCCACGCTCGACAGCAGCACCCAGTACAGCGCGATGAACACGGGGATCTGGATCATGATGGGGAAGCAGCCGCCCATCGGGTTGACCTTCTCCTCGCGGTAGATGCGCATCATCTCCTGCTGCATCTGCTGCGGCTTGTCCTTGAGGCGCTCGCGCATCTCCATGATCTTCGGGTTGATGGCCTTCATCTTGGCCATGGAGGCGTATGCCTTGGCGTTGAGCCAGTAGAAGGCGATCTTGAGCAGCAGCACCAGGCCCACGATGGACCAGCCCCAGTTGTTCAGGATCTTGTGCAGTTGCTCGAGCAGCCAGTAGAGCGGCTTGGCCAGGATGGTGAGCCAGCCGTAGTCCTTCACCAGTTCCAGGCCGGGCGACAGCTTCTCCAGCATGGTTTCGATCTGCGGGCCGGCGAACAGGCGCGCGTCCAGCGTCTTCGACTGGCCCGGGGCGATCTCGCCCACGGAGGTAATCATGCCCACCGAATAGAGGTTGGTGTCCACCTTGCGCACGAACAGGTCGCGCTGGATGCCGTCGGCCAGCAGCCAGGCGGTCGCGAAATAGTGCTGCACCATGGCCACGTAGCCGTTGGTGGACGACTTGTCGATCTCGGCCTTGCCGCTCTCGATGTCCTTGAACTCGACCTTGTGGTACTTCCTGGCCTCGGTATAGACGGCCGGGCCGGTGAAGGTGGAGTAGAACGACGACTCTCCCGGCGGCTTGTTGCCGTCGCGCACCAACTGCATGTAGAGCTGCGGCGACACGGGCGTCGTGCCCGTGTTGACCACCTCGTGCTTCACGGCGATGTCATACGCGCCGCGCTTCACCGTCCAGGTCTTGACCAGCTTCACGCCGCCCAGGTCGGGCGACTCGAAGCGGATGCTGATGTCGTTCTGCCCGTCCTGCAGGGTGCGGTTGCCCGGCACCACGGTCATGGGCGTCTTGTGCGTGGGGTAGTTCGCGCCACCGATCAGGCCGGTCTGCGCCACATAGACGCGCTGGGCGCTGTCGTCCAGCAGCGTGAACGGGCGGGACTTGTCCGCCATGTCGGGATAGCCCAGCAGTTCGCCGTGCGTGAGGGTGCCGCCTTCGCTGTCGAAGGTCAGGCGCAGCACGTCCGTGGTGACGGTCACGCGCTCGCGCGGCGCTGCAGGGGCCGCGGCCGCCGTGCCGCCGGGCACCTGCTGCGTACCCGCCGCGGGCGCCGCGCTGGGCGTGGGCACGCTGCCCGGGGCGCTGGCGCCGCCGCCGGCCGGCGCGGACGCCACCTGGGCCGGCACGGGCTCCGGGAAGAACGTGGCCTTGTGGCCGTTGTGTACTTGCCATTTGTCCCACAGCAGAACCATGGAAAAGCCAAATATCACCCACAGGATGGTACGGCGAATGTCGTTCATGAAGTCTTCTTTGGAGAGGAAGGGGTGGGGGTCGCGGCTGCGGCGGCCGTTGCCGGCCGCTCGGTCAGCCGGGAAAACAGGCGTGTCGCGCGCGGCGCTTCGGCAGACACCGGATCATGGCCGCCATCGCACCACGGATGGCAGCGCGCGAGGCGCCGCAGGGTGAGGTAGGAACCCGCGCCGGCGCCGTGCCGCTCCAGCGCCTGCAGCGCATAGGCGGAGCAGGTGGGCTCGAAACGGCAGGCCGACCCGAGCCACGGGCTCAGGAAGAAACGGTAGCCGCGCACCAGCGCCATGAGGAGCGAGCGCATCATGGCCGCGCGGCCTCCGGCACGGGCTCGGAAGCCGGCACGGCCGCCGGTGCCGGTGGCCGTGCCGACGGAGCGGGCTTGCCGCCGCGCTGCGGGCGGACGGCCTGCCCGAAAAGCTGCAGCAGCTCCTCGCGCACGGCGCGCCGCAGCGCGTCGGAGGTCGCGCTCGGAAACTGCTTGCGATCGAACCCCGCGCGCAGGCGCACCACGTGCGCGGCATGGCCCAGCTGCGGCGCGAACTCCGGCGCCACGGCGTAGATCTGCCGCTTGATGGTGTTGCGCGTCACCGCGCGCCGCGCCCAGCGCTTGGGCACCATCGCGCCCAGCCACGGGCCGGCGGCATCATGCACGGCAAACAGGGCCTGCGGAGCCTGCCGTTGCGGCAGGGCTCCGGGCCCTGGATGGGAATCGGAAAGGGTGGCAGAGCCTGCATCGAGGCGCAGGCGGTGCAGGGCGAAATGCGCCGTCCGGGAAATGGTTCCCCCGGCCATGGCGGCCTGGAACTGCGGACGGGTCTTGAGCCGGTGCATGGAACCATCCTCGCCCGCGTCACGGGCGGGACGCCGTGGCGGCCTCATACGGATCGGCAATCAGGGAAGCGAACGGAACGCGCGGCGGCGAGCGGTGCGGCAGCACGGCCAGGCGGAGCAACGCGGCGGCCTCCCTGAGCGCGAAGCCGTATCAGACGGCCAGGCGCTTGCGGCCCTTGGCGCGGCGTGCGTTGATGACGGCACGGCCGCCGCGCGTCTTCATGCGCACGAGGAAACCGTGGGTGCGCGCGCGGCGCGTCTTGGAAGGCTGGTAGGTACGTTTCATGATCGATTCCTCGAAGGTTCTTGGGTTTGCAGGCCCGGCTTCGATCGGCCGGACCCGTTGCGCGGACCACTCATAGAAGTGCCGCGCGAGCCGCACGCGCCGCCTGCCCTGAAATCACCGCATCGCACAAGGCAAAGCAGCAAGGCAGGAAGCCGCCCGGGCTTCATCGCCCTGAACGCATTCAGGGAAACCGGCGATTATCACAGGCTTGGCGGCAAGTGGCAATGCTCGGGCTGCGGATGCCCGGTGGCCGCACGGTTATAGCAGGCCCGCGGCCACCCCGCCCAGCTTGTGGATAACCCCTTGAAAAGCTACAATCCCAGGCCCTGATCCGTTCCTCCTATCCACAAAAAGAACCCGCCTTCATGACCGAGGAACCCTCCCGCAGCCCCGACTTCGACACCGACGCCGATCCCGGCCAGGGGCTGTGGCAAGCCTGTGTCGAGCAGCTCGCGCAGGACCTGCCCGAACAGCAGTTCAACACCTGGATCAAGCCGCTCGTCGCCCAGGTCGCTCCCGACTTCTCCAAGGTCACCCTGCTGGTGGCCAACCGCTTCAAGCTCGACTGGATCCGCGCCCAGTACGCGGGCCGCATCACCGCATTGCTCGAGGGCCTGTACGGCCAGCCGGTCACGCTGGAGTTAGCGCTCGCTCAGCGGGAAAGCGTTACCCGTACGGTGGTTCGCCCCGTGGTGCAGCAGCCCGCGGCCCCGGCGGAGACGCCCATCGGCTCCGCCCCGTCGGACGAGCCAGCGGCCGCGCCGTTCCGCTCGCGCCTCAACCCGGCACTCACCTTCGAGACCCTGGTGGAAGGCACGGCCAACCGCATGGCGCGTTCCGCCGCCATGCACGTCGCGGGCTCGCCGGGGCACCTGTACAACCCGCTCTTCATCTACGGCGGCGTGGGCCTGGGCAAGACCCACCTGGTGCATGCCGTGGGCAACCGCCTGCTGCAGGACAAGCCCGACGCCAAAGTTCTCTACATCCATGCCGAGCAGTTCGTCTCGGATGTGGTTAAGGCCTACCAGCGCCGCACCTTCGACGAGTTCAAGGCCCACTACCACTCGCTCGACCTGCTGCTGATCGACGACGTGCAGTTCTTCGCCAACAAGGACCGCACGCAGGAGGAGTTCTTCAACGCCTTCGAGGCGCTGCTGGCCAAGAAGAGCCACATCGTGATGACCTCGGACACCTATCCGAAGGGCCTCGCGAACATCCACGAGCGGCTCGTCTCGCGCTTCGACTCCGGCCTCACCGTCACCATCGAGCCGCCCGAGCTCGAGATGCGCGTGGCCATCCTGATCAACAAGGCCCGGGCCGAGAGCGCCGAGATGCCCGAGGAAGTCGCCTTCTTCGTCGCCAAGAACGTGCGCTCCAACGTGCGCGAACTCGAAGGCGCGCTGCGCAAGATCCTGGCCTATTCGCGCTTCAACCAGAAGGAAGTCTCCATCCAGCTCGCCCGCGAGGCGCTGCGCGACCTGCTGTCCATCCAGAACCGGCAGATCAGCGTGGAGAACATCCAGAAGACCGTCGCCGACTACTACAAGATCAAGGTGGCGGACATGTACAGCAAGAAGCGCCCCGCCTCCATCGCCCGGCCGCGCCAGATCGCCATGTACCTCGCCAAGGAGCTCACGCAGAAGAGCCTGCCGGAGATCGGCGAGCTGTTCGGGGGGCGCGACCACACGACGGTGCTGCACGCGGTGCGCAAGATCGCGGGCGAACGCCAGCAACTGACCGAGCTGAACCAGCAGCTGCACGTGCTGGAGCAGACGCTCAAGGGCTGAAAGCGGCCCGCAAGACCACGGTGAAGCCCGCCCGCGTCCAGGAAATGCCCCGGTTCCCGGGCAAAATGCCAGGTTGGCCGAGGGGTGCCGGCAAAGGCATCGCCCACGCGGCCGCCGGGCGGCCCGGCACCGTCGCACAAATCACTAGGGGTTGAAGACATGATCGTCCTGAAGGCAACACAAGACAAGGTTCTCGCGGTACTGCAATCGGTCGCGGGCATCGTCGAGCGCCGGCACACGCTGCCCATCCTGGCCAACGTGCTGATCCGCAAGACCGGCAATGCCCTGCAGCTCACCACCAGCGACCTGGAAATCCAGATCCGCACCACCGCGGAACTCGGTGGCGACACGGGCGACTTCACCACCACCGTGGGCGCGCGCAAGCTGATCGACATCCTCAAGACCATGCCCGCCGACCAGACGGTGAGCCTGGAGTCGCAGCAGTCCAAGCTGGTGCTCAAGGGCGGCAAGAGCCGCTTCACCCTGCAGTCGCTGCCCGCGGAAGACTTCCCCCTGGTGCAGGAATCCGCCGCCTTCGGCCCCGCCTTCAGCGTGCCGCAGAAGGTGCTCAAGGACCTGCTCGGCCAGGTGTCGTTCGCCATGGCGGTGCAGGACATCCGCTACTACCTCAACGGCATCCTGTTCGTGGCCGAGGGCAACACGCTGAGCCTGGTCGCCACCGACGGCCACCGCCTCGCCTTCGCCAGCGCCACGCTGGATGTGGAAGTGCCCAAGCAGGAAGTCATCCTGCCGCGCAAGACCGTGCTGGAACTGCAGCGCCTGCTGTCGGACGCCGGCGGCGAGAACCAGCCCCACATCGAGATGCAGTTCGCCAACAACCAGGCGAAATTCACCTTCGGCGGCATGGAGTTCGTCACCAAGCTGGTCGAGGGCAAGTTCCCCGACTACAACCGCGTCATCCCCAAGAACCACAAGAACAGCGTCACCCTGGGCCGCGCGCCCCTGCTGGCCAGCCTGCAGCGCACGGCCATCATGACCAGCGACAAGTTCAAGGGCGTGCGCCTGAACATCGAACCCGGCACCCTGCGCGTGGCGTCCAACAACGCCGAGCAGGAAGAGGCCGTGGACGAGCTCGACATCGACTACGGCGGCGACACCATCGAGATCGGCTTCAACGTCACCTACCTCATCGACGCGCTCGCGAACATGGGCCAGGACATGGTGCGCGTGGACCTCTCCGACGGCAACAGCTCCGCGCTGATGACCATCCCCGAGAACGACAACTTCAAGTACGTCGTGATGCCCATGCGCATCTGACGCACCGGTCCCCTGACTTTCTTTCGACCCCACCGGAAGCCGCGCGCGGCTTCCCCGGACCCCAAGGCCTTCCATGACCGCTGAGAACACCCTGCCCGAGCCCACCCTTCCCACGGGCGACAGCCAAGCGCAGTCCGTCGCAGCCCCCGACTCCGTGCCCGCCCAGGCCGCCGCGCCCAGCGACGGCTACGGCGAAGGCGCGATCCAGATCCTGGAAGGCCTGGAGGCCGTGCGCAAGCGCCCCGGCATGTACATCGGCGACACGTCGGACGGCACGGGCCTGCACCACCTCGTGTTCGAAGTGGTGGACAACTCCATCGACGAGGCGCTGGCCGGCCACTGCGACGACATCGTCGTCACCATCCACTCCGACAACTCCATCAGCGTGGTGGACAACGGCCGCGGCATCCCCACCGGCGTGAAGATGGACGACAAGCACGAGCCCAAGCGCTCGGCCGCCGAGATCGCCCTCACCGAACTGCACGCGGGCGGCAAGTTCAACCAGAACAGCTACAAGGTCTCGGGCGGCCTGCACGGCGTGGGCGTCTCGTGCGTGAACGCGCTCAGCAAGATGCTGCGCCTCACCGTGCGCCGCGACGGCAAGGTGCACCTGCTGGAATTCAGCCAGGGCTTCGTGCAGAACCGCATCCTGGAGACGGTGAACGGCGTCGAGGTCTCGCCCATGCGCGTGACCGGCGAAACCGACAAGCGCGGCACCGAAGTGCACTTCCTGCCCGACACCGAGATCTTCAAGGAGAACAACGACTTCCACTACGAGATCCTCGCCAAGCGCCTGCGCGAGCTCTCGTTCCTGAACAACGGCGTGCGCATCCGCCTCAAGGACGAGCGCACCGGCAAGGAAGACGACTTCTCCGGCGCGGGCGGCGTGATGGGCTTCGTGCAGTTCATCAACGCCAGCAAGAAGGTGTTGCACCCCAACGCCTTCCACGCCACGGGCAGCCGCCCCGCGGAGACCTACGGCGGCATCCCCGGCACCGAGATCGGCGTGGAAGTGGCCATGCAGTGGAACGACGGCTTCAACGAATCCGTGCTCTGCTTCACCAACAACATCCCGCAGCGCGACGGCGGCACCCACCTGACCGGCCTGCGCGCCGCCATGACGCGCGTCATCGGCAAGTACATCGAGCAGAATGAGCTGGCCAAGAAGGCCAAGGTCGAGGTGAGCGGCGACGACATGCGCGAAGGCCTGTGCTGCGTGCTCTCCGTGAAGGTGCCCGAGCCCAAGTTCAGCAGCCAGACCAAGGACAAGCTCGTCTCCAGCGAGGTGCGCGCGCCCGTGGAAGACATCGTCGCCAAGGCCCTCACCGACTACCTGGAAGAGCGCCCCAACGACGCCAAGATCCTCTGCGGCAAGATCGTGGAAGCCGCCCGCGCCCGCGAGGCCGCGCGCAAGGCCCGCGAGATGACGCGCCGCAAGGGCGTGCTCGACGGCATGGGCCTGCCCGGCAAGCTCGCCGACTGCCAGGAGAAGGACCCGGCCCTGAGCGAGATCTACATCGTCGAGGGCGACTCCGCCGGCGGCTCCGCCAAGCAGGGCCGCGACCGGAAGTTCCAGGCCATCCTGCCGCTGCGCGGCAAGATCCTGAACGTGGAGAAGGCGCGCTACGAGAAGCTGCTCACCTCCAACGAAATCCTCACGCTCATCACCGCCCTGGGCACCGGCATCGGCAAGGCCAGCGCCGACGGCACCGGCAAGGGCGGCGCGGACGACTTCAACGTGGACAAGCTGCGCTACCACCGCATCATCATCATGACCGATGCCGACGTGGACGGCGCGCACATCCGCACCCTGCTGCTCACCTTCTTCTACCGCCAGATGCCCGAACTGGTCGAGCGCGGCCACATCTACATCGCCCAGCCGCCGCTCTACAAGGTGAAGAACGGCAAGGAAGAGCTCTACCTGAAGGACGGCCCCGCGCTGGACACCTTCCTGCTGCGCGTGGCCCTGCGCGACGCCAGCGTGACCACCGGCGGCGAACAGGCCCGCACCCTGGACGGAGAGACCCTGAGCACCCTGGCGCAGAAGCACCAAGTGGCCGAGGCCGTCATCGAACGCCTCTCCGCCTTCATGGACCGCGAGGCCCTGCGCGCCATCGCCGACGGCGTCGCGCTCAACCTGGACACCGTGGAAGACGCCGAAGCCAGCGCCGTCGCCCTGCAGGCCAAGCTGCGCGAACTCACCACCACCGGCGTGCCCGCCGAAGTGGCCGGCGAATTCGACGCCCGCACCGACAAGCCCGTGCTGCGCATCAGCCGCCGCCACCACGGCAACATCAAGAGCAGCATCATCACGCAGGACTTCGTGCACGGCGCCGACTACGCCGCCCTGGCCGAAGCCGCCCACACGTTCCGCGGCCTGCTCGGCGAAGGCGCCAAGGTGCTGCGCGGCGAAGGCGAACGCCAGCGCGAGGAGAAAGTGAGCGACTTCCGCCAGGCCATGGCCTGGCTCATCAAGGAAGCCGAACGCACCACCAGCCGCCAGCGCTACAAGGGCCTGGGCGAGATGAACCCCGAACAGCTGTGGGAAACGACCATGGACCCCGAAGTGCGCCGCCTGCTGCGCGTGCAGATCGAGGACGCGATCGAGGCGGACCGGGTGTTCACGATGCTGATGGGGGATGAGGTCGAGCCGCGAAGGGACTTTATTGAGACAAATGCGTTGCGGGCGGGGAACATTGATGTCTAACGACATCGATCTTTGTTGTCTAAATAACGCTTAAAAACCGCGCTAGACAATATACAAATCAATAACTTAGGACAACGCCATGGTTAAACAACCCTGGTGGTTGTCTAGCTAGCTACGGGTCAACACAACCGCCAAACCGCAGCTGAGCGGGCCCCATGGGGACGGATCAGTCCAGCCCGCTTCATGCTTTGCATCAAGTTTTTGACCTTGTTGGCTTTCTGCACGTCAGTCAAAACATCTGGCAGCTTGCGAAGTAGCAAGGCGTCCAGATCCGTTCTAGTGGCTTGACCATACTGCTGCAGATAGTCCAGCACCAATTTTTGGTAGTACCGGTCATCCAGACCCCGCTGGTGGATGTACTTCGCCTTCTGCCCCAAGGCATCCGCCATCTTGGCCGAGATGAAATAGCCGGGCGCACGTCCTTCAATGAGCCCAAGATCGCGCAAACTCCGGGCCTCTGAAGGTGAGAGAGTCAGGCCCTTCTGCACCCTGTCCAGCAGCAGAACCTGGCCCAAGCCCAAATCCGAGCGCGCCATCAACACCCGCGCGAACTTGGAATCCAGCATCCGCCCCTGCAAGGTCAATTCCACGCGCGGAAACCCCTGCGCGGTCTGACCAAACTCGTAGTCGGGCAACGGAAACAGCCGCTGGCGCTGAGTCGTAAACATCCGGCGTATTCCGCTGCCCGCCTGCTCGATCATGCGCAGACGAATCATCGCGTCGACAAGCCACTGGTTGCGATAGTGCTCCGGCGGCGACTGGTGCTCCAGCATCCACGCCACGCTCTCCGGTATGAACTGCCCCAGATTGCTGAACACCAGCCGATCCGGGTGTTCCACCACATTGATCTTGCCGCCCAGCCCATAGTCTTGGTGCGCCACGCAGTTGTGCAGCGCCTCGCGCAGCACCCAGTTGTCGTACTGCGGCACAGGCGTGGGGAACAGCGAACCATCGGGCATGTGGTCCAGCGTCACATTGCGAATGCGGGCGCACAACTGCTCCGTGGCCAGGAGGAAGGGGACGCCAAACGGCTGTGACGTGACCGTATCGTTGCCCGCATCGCGCAGCACCCAGGTCATCTTCGCGTCCGCAGGAGCCAGGAAGTGCGAGGACTCATCCTTGCCCAACAGCAGCAGGGCTGCCCTGGTCACCCGTCCCTGCTTGGTCACACGGGCCTTGTTCAGCAGCGTGGGCACCGTCAATGCCGCCACCTCGGTACGGATCGCCTCGTGCTTTGAAGCGTCGGGCTCGCCACGCACCAAGTACTCGGCGTACCGCACCCGTGCGGCAGCAACGGCCTGAGGGTCCAGATCATGCAGCGTTGCCTCAGGCACCACCACGCCCGTCCAGTCTTCTGATGTGCCCAGAGCATTCCACAAGCGCGCTTCGTGGCTGGGGTAGTCCGCCAGTTTCACCAGGTGGCTGTCCACGCGGATGTAGCGTGTGTGTTGAAAGGCCATGGGCGCAGCGCGTGCGGAATGAATTTCGAGCATCACCACCCGCAGACCGTCACAGTCCAGCTCGTGGAAGGCAAAGTCGGCACGGGGCTGCGTCATTACCTGCAGCCACATCTGCAGAGACTGATTGCCAATCTTCTGCCCGAACGGATCGAACACCGTACCCAGCACCCGATGGCTGCCATCTTCCACGCCCCACACCAGCCAGGCGCGGTCGCGGCCTTGCAATGCAGCCGTGTTGGCCAACCCTGAAATGTAGGCACCGATCTTCTCGGGATCGGCCAAATTCGACTTGAACTCCACCACCGCCTGCTCACGCGGCAGACTCCGCAAGGACTCCAACATGGCTCGCAGGGCGGTGGGATTCATCAGCAAGGCTCCGAAGAAAAGCTAGCGGTCTCCACCAGCGCCTCGGCCAGACGGGCCTGCACGGACTGGCGTTTGGCCAGGCGCTGGCGCAGGTCGGCGCACAGGCGGCGCAGGGCGGTGACGCGGGTGACGATGCCGACCACTGCCAGCGGAACATTGGGCCTGTGGAACAGGACGTAGTCCGCACTCAAGATACTGTTCTTATCGCGAAATGCAGTATTTCCACGCACCACCACCCGTCCTGCACGCAACGTGTACTCGCGCAGCACCTGGGTGATCAGATCCCAGCCAGCGCAGGCAATGGCCGGACTGATGCGCTTCTCGCAAACGTCGGTTTCGCTCCAGTTTTTCTTGTCCATGGCTCCTCGCCCGTTCTTCCAGCCCTGGCCTCACCTATCCACGGCAGGAAGGATCATTATCCGAGAGGAATCCGCATGCAGGCACCTACCCCCGCACCGCCTCCCACTCCAACCCGAACTTGAGCAAATACTTCCGCAGCCGGTCCGCATCATTGACCACCGACCGCTGCGTGCGCGACTGGTCGAAGAGCCGCCGCCCCGCCTCCGAGAGCGTGGCGCACTCCCTGCAGACACGCACCACGGCCTCCAGTTGCAGGCGGTCGAACAGGTCCAGCGTGCGGGCCATGCCAGCGGGCAGCAGGCGGTCCAGCTCCTGATCCAGGTCGGCATACGGGCCTTCGCCACGGCCCCCGAGGCCCGCGGCTGAGCCGCCTGTCTGTGCATGGCGCAACTCCCCCGCCGGCTGCCAGAGCCACCGCAAGCGCTGGATCTCCGCATCGACCAGGGCGGTGGAAATCCGCCCCCGTCCGCCAGGGTCGCCATGCGGGTCACGCTGGCCGACAGGTCGCGGAAATTCCCGTTCCACGTGGCTTCCGGCGACCGTGCGAACTGCAGGTAGCGGGCCTTGGCCCCGGCGCTGAAGCGCACGGCGCGGCCGGCTTCCTCGGGCACGCGCGCGAGCAAGTGGTCCACGTTGGGCTCGATGTCCTCGGGGCGCCGCGCGAGGCCGGGCAGCACGTAGGACCAGAGGTTGATGCGGGCGAACAGGTCTTCGCGGAAGCGCCCCTCGGCGATGACGATGTGCAGATAGCAGTTCGTGCCGGTAACCCCGCTGGAAGTTGCAACCTTGTCTCGTCGAGCATCAGCTCTGAGCCAGGATTCAACGCGCAGTCAGAAGATCGGCCCGGTGCGCCTGCAACCAGTTCTCGGTGTGCGCCAGCAATTGCGCGGCCTGCTCTACGCAGGCCTGCAGCGTGGCAGTGGACACAGGGTCGCCCTCATAGTCGCTCACGCCGCGCTGCCTGCAGCAGTTTGGTGATGCCCGCGGCATCAGGCTGGTGGGCCTGCAGCCGCCCGATCGCCAGCAAGTTCTGCAAACTCATCGGCTCCTCCCTGGATGAACAATTTTGGCTTGGCCAGGATGTCGCGCGCAAATGCATCGCCGCTGCGCGCACGCGTCGCGAATTCCTCAGCCGTATAGAGCACAGGGTTCACCTCGCGGCCCAGTGCCGCATGCAGCGGAAAAATCACCTGTGCCAGTTCCACGAACCCTACGTCGCCCAGCACCAGCAGGTCCACGTCGCTGCCTGGCGATGGCGTCCCCCGTGCCACCGAACCGAAAACGAGCGCGATGCGGATCCGGTCAGCCAGTGGTGCCAATGCATCGCGCAGTGCTGGGACCACGCCATGCGTCTTGCGAAAGATCGATGACAGATCGCTGAACAGCGGGTGGCTTGTGTTCGCTTGATAGCGCACTTGGTTGCCCTGCTGGCTGCGCAGCAGCAGACCCGTAGCGGTGAGCTTGTCCACTTCGCGCGCCAGTGTGCCGGCATGGCTACCTGTAAGCCGTGCCAGCTCACGGAGATGGAACGTCTGCTGTGGCTGCAGCAACAGCGCAGCCAGTACCCGCTGCCTTGCGGCGGGGAACAGCAGATCCATCAAGGACGAAGTGTTGCTCATCGGGCTACGATTGTCGCCTTAAAGGCGACGATTACAGGATCATCGTGCTCGATCAAAGATTTATCTCTTGCACGACAATCCCGTGCCTGCCGATTCCACCCACCCATGCGCTCCCCCATTGCCATCGTCGATGTCGACAACCCCGCCACCTGGACCCGCTACCGCGCCGGCCTGTGCGCCACCTGCGCGGCCAACTGCTGCACCATGCCGCTGGAGGTGCAGCTGTCCGATCTGGTGCGGCTCGGGCTGGTGGATGCGTTCGAGGCGGAGCACGAGGAGCCGCGGCACATCGCGAAGCGGCTGCAGAAGGCGCGGCTGATCGACCACTTCAACCACAAGAACGTGGTGTTCACGATGGCGCGGCGGGCGAGCGGGGACTGCCATTTCCTGGACGCGGCCACGCGGCGCTGCACGGTGTACGAGGTGCGGCCGGACACCTGCCGGCTGCATCCGCAGAAGAAGAGCCCGCGCCCCGGCTGGTGCGCCTATGGCTCGGCCACGCAGGGGCAGGACGGCGGCGCACGGCAGCGCTGAGCGCGACCCGAGGGCCGTGCGGAAGAGCGACCTCGCGTGACGAAGGTCGTGGAACCGTTGAACTGGACTGTAGGACACGGACGGGGCCGTGGGCGCTCCCTGCGCCCACGCGCACGCGGCGCGAGCCATGCTGTGATGGCGGTTTGTCCCACCCACCGCAAAAGGAGTCCGCATGTCCGAGAAAACCGCTTCCGTCCATTGGCAAGGTGCCGGCAAGACCGGTCAGGGCCAGATCAGCACCGAGACCGGCGCGCTGAAAAGCTACCCCTACGGCTTCGGCAGCCGCTTCGGCGACGACCGCACGGGCACCAATCCGGAAGAAATCGTCGGCGCGGCGCATGCCGCCTGCTTCACCATGGCGTTCGCCTTCGCCTGCGAGAAGGCCGGCATCGCCACGGAAACGCTCGACACCACCGCCAGGGTGCGCCTGGCCAAGGAAGGCGAGGGCTTCAAGATCGACCGCATCGCGCTCACGCTCAAGGCCAAGGTGCCGGGCATCGACGATGCGAAGTTCCAGGAGATCGCGGCCGGCGCCAAGGCCAACTGCCCGCTCTCGAAGGCGCTCGCCGGGGTGCCGGAAATCACGCTGGACGCACAGCTCGTGGGCTGAGAGTCCGCGCTGGCATCATTGCCGGCAGCACGCCAGGACCGTGGCCGTGCCATCGCCTTGCCGGCCGTCCATGCCCCCTTCCACCCCCAAAGCCCTGCCCGCCATCGATCCCGACCGCTGCACGGGCTGCGGCCGGTGCGTGGCGGTCTGCGCACCGCATGTGCTGTCGCTGGACACAGGGGGCAGCCCCGGCCGGGAAGGTGCGCCTTCGCTGCCCTGGGGCCCCAAGCGGTCGGTGCTGCGCGACCCGGCGGGCTGCACGGGCTGCGCCCTGTGCGCCGTCCACTGCCCATTCGATGCCATCCGGATGGAGCGCACCGGGCCGCGGTGAAAGTCCGGCATTCCTGTACACTGCATCGCCATGTCGTTCGCACGCATCCCCAGCCCCCTGTTCCGCGCCCCCGTGGCCGCGGCGGCCTGCTGCGTGCGAATGACGATGATCACCATTACCACCGCGGCTGCCTAGCCTGCGCGCTGGGTGGCCGTTCCGACGGTCGCCTGGTGTCATTCCCTCCTCGAACGAACCCGGCCCGACCGCCGGGTTTTTCGTTTCCGGGCCTGAGCGCCCTTCGTTCGAGAGAAAGAGAGTGACCCGATGTTCAATGATCCCCAATGGCGTCCCCTTCCTGCCGCCGCCCCCGCCAGCGGTGCGGGCCTGCGTCCCCTGCGCGTGGGCATGATCGGCATCGGCACGGTGGGCCTGGGCACCTGGCAGGTGCTGGCACGCAATCAGGCGCAGATCGCGGCGCGCGCGGGCCGGGGCATCGAAATCGTGGCGGTGGCGGCCCGCGACCTGGCGCGCGCCAGGCGCGTGCTCGGCGACGGGGCCGCTGGCGTGGAGCTCACCGGCGATCCGCTGGCGCTGGCCACGCACCCTGGCATCGACGTGCTGCTGGAGGTGGCCGGGGGCACGGATGCCCCGCGCGAATGGGTGACGGCGGCCATGGGCCTCGGCAAGCCCGTGGTCACGGCCAACAAGGCGCTGCTGGCGGTGCATGGCAACGCGCTGTTCGCCCAGGCGGAGTCGCGCGGCGTGCCGCTCGCCTATGAAGCGGCCGTGGCCGGCGGCATCCCGATCGTGAAGGCACTGCGCGAAGGTGCCGCGGCGAACCGCGTGGAATGGCTGGCCGGCATCGTGAACGGCACCAGCAACTACATCCTGAGCCGCATGCGCCAGGCGGGCCTGGCGTTCGGCGACGCGCTGGCGGAAGCCCAGGCCCTGGGCTACGCGGAGGCCGATCCCACCTTCGATGTGGACGGCATCGATGCCGCGCACAAGACCGCCCTGCTGGCGGCCAACGCTTTCGGCATGCCCGTCCGCTTCGACCGTGCCCATGTGGAGGGCATCCGTGGCGTGGATGCGCTGGATGTGGCCGCGGCGCGGGAGTGGGGCCATGCCGTGAAACTGCTGGGCATCGCGCGGCGGCAGGGGGAATCGGTGGAGCTGCGGGTGCACCCTGCGCTGGTGCCCGCCACGCACCTGCTCGCGCAGGTGGAGGGGGCGATGAACGCCGTCATGCTGCGAGGGGATGCGCAGGGCATCGCGCTGCACTACGGCGCCGGGGCGGGAGCGGAGCCGACCGCCTCCGCCGTGGTCGCCGATCTGGTGGACCTGGCCCGCCAGACGGTGGCGCAGGCCGGCGGCCCCGTCCGCTGCACGGTGCCGCCGCTGGGCGTGCCGGTCGCGGCATGGGTCGATCGCCCCGTGCTGTGCATGGACGACGTGGTGACCCGGCATTACCTGCGCGTTCCCTTGCGCGAGGATGCCGAGGGCATCGCGCCGGCCGCACTGGCGCAGTGGCTGGCGCAGGCCGGTGTCGCCGTGGAACGGCTGGATGCCTGGCGTCCCCGGGGCCACGGCAGCGACCAGGCCCAGTTGCTGGCGCTCACCCGGCCTGCGCGGGACGGCGCCGTTCGCGACGTCCTGCAGCGCGCCGCCCAGGCGGACTGGTGCCTTGGGGCACCGGCGCACCTGCGCGTCGAAAACCTGGAATGACGGCCGGCAGGCCGCGGGGCGAACGGTGATTCAGCGCTTCTGCTTCTGGTAGGCCTCGTGGGCCGGGACGCCGCGGTCGGTGTCCTTGAGGCCCCGCTCCAGGTCGTCGTGGGCCTGCTTGATCTCCGGATCCGGGTGGCCGTCCGTCATGTCCACGGCCTGGTCGCGTTCGTGGGGCAGGCGCGCCTCCGGGCTGTTCAGGTTCTGCTGCTCGGCATCCGGTGCGGGGTGTTTCTGGGTGGTGTCGATGCGGCGCTCGACACGTTGGGGCACGCGGGCGGAAGCGGTGGGATCGGACCCTTGCTGGTCGGAGGAACGGGGGGCTTGGGACATGGGAAATCTCCTTGTGGGCACCGCCGGGAAGGGCGGTTGGCAGGCAGCTCGGGGTCTGTGGCTTTCCATGCTAGAAAGCGGGCCGCGCCCCGTCTGTAGTCCGCCGCGCACTGGCCTGGCCGGTACACTACCACTGTATGTCTCAACAGGAGTGGGCCGCGCAGGCCCTGCAGTCTTTCGATGCGGTGGTGCAGGCCACCGAGGGCTTGCGCAGCCGCGGCGGGCAGCGGCGCATGGCCGAGCAGGTGGCGCACACGTTCGCGCGGGCACAGCTCGGCAAGGTGGAGGCCGAAGACGGCGACAGCGCGCCTGCGCCGCCCGCGCGCTCCATCGCGGTGGTGCAGGCCGGGACGGGCGTGGGCAAATCGCTCGCCTACAGCGTGCCGGCGATCGCCATGGCGCTTGCGCGCGGCACGCGCGTGCTGATTTCCACGGCCACCGTGGCGCTGCAGGAACAGCTCGTGCAGAAGGACCTGCCGGCGCTCGCGGCCCGCATGCCGCAGCCCTTCCAGTTCGCGCTGGCCAAAGGGCGCGGCCGCTACGTGTGCAAGCTCAAGCTGGAGCGCCTGGCCGGCACCGGGGAGGCCGGTGACGAGGGGCCCGAGGACGACCTGTTCGCCGAGGAGGAGGCCGCGGCCCGCGCCGCCCGCCCGCGCCACGAGACCGAGGCACGCATGAAGTTCTACGCCACCATGGCCGACGTGCTCGCGCGCGGCGCGTGGGACGGCGACCGCGACACGCTGGAATCCCCGCCCGAGCCCGAGGTCTGGAGCCCGGTGGCGGCCGAGGCCAGTTCCTGCACCGGCAAGCACTGCCCGGCCTTCGGCCAGTGCACCTACTACGACCGGCGCAAGGCCCTGGTGGCCGCGCAGGTGATCGTGGCCAACCACGACCTGCTGCTGTCCTCGATCGGGGCGCGGCTGCTGCCCGAGCTGGACAACTGCCTGCTCGTGGTGGACGAAGCCCACCACCTGCCCTCCACCGCGCTCGACCAGTTCGCCTGCGAGGCGGACCTGAGCCGGCTGAACTGGATCGACAAGCTCGCGAGCCGCGCGCTGCGCATCGGCACGCTGATGGAAGTCGAGGAAGTGGCGGACATCCCCAACCATTCCGCACGGCTGCGCGCCGCGCTGCAGGACGCGGCGCGCATGGTCATGGACGTGTACGGCGACGAACTGCGCGCACCGCGGCCCGCCTGGGGCGGAGGGCGCACCGCATCCACGCAATCCTCCCGCATTCCCGCGGCCGCGGCGCCCACGCGCGCACGCGTCCCGGGAGGCGCGCTGCCCGAGGCGCTGGTGGAGCCCTTCAGCCAGGTGGCGCACCATGCGGCGGGCTTTCTCGACGCGCTGCGCGCCATCGCCAAGGCGCTGCGCTCGGAAATGCGCGACAAGCCCGACGAGGCGCGGCGCCTGTCCACGCTCTATGCGCAGATCGGCGCGCTCGCGCCCCGGCTGGAGGGCGTGCACGACACGGCCCAGCTGCTGCTGCAGGACGCGCCGGAGGGCGCCGTGCCGGCAGCCAAGTGGTTCACGCTGGCGGTGGATGGCGACTTCATCGTCGTCAAGGCCCATGCCAGCCCGGTACTGCCGGGCAATACGCTGCGCAACCACCTGTGGTCGGCCGTGCGCGGGGCCGTGCTCACCTCGGCCACGCTCACGAGCTGCGGCCAGTTCGATTTCTTCCTGCGCGAGGCCGGCCTGCACGGCGACGACGCCGTCACCACCCTGGAAGTGCCCAGCCCCTTCGACTATGCGCTGCAGGGCACGCTCGTGGCCACCGAGACCCAGGCCGATCCCCGGCAGGCGGCCGACTACACCGCAGAAATGGTGGACGCGCTGCTGAGCGACCTCGCCATGGTCGAGGCCGGCGCCCTGGTGCTGTTCACCTCGCGCGACCAGATGCGGCAGGCCGTGGACGCACTGCCCACCGCCATGCGCAGCACGGTGCTGGTGCAGACGCAGATGCCGCGCTCCCAGCTGCTGGCACGGCACCGAGAGCGCGTGGCGGCGGGCGAGCCGTCGATCATCTTCGGCATGCAGTCCTTCGGCGAGGGGCTGGACCTGCCCGGGGCGCTCTGCGAATCGCTCTTCATCACCAAGCTGCCTTTCGCGCCGCCGGACGACCCGGTGGGCGAGGCGCGGGCCGAGTGGCTGCGCGGCGCGGGGCGCGACCCGTTCAGCGAACTCGTGGTGCCCGCCACGGCCATCCGGCTCGCCCAGTGGGTGGGACGCGCCATCCGCACCGAGGAAGACCGCGCCCACGTCTATTGCTACGACAGGCGTCTGGTGCGCACGGCCTACGGCCAGCGGCTGCTCAAGGGCCTGCCGCCGTTCACGCTGCAGCGCCGCACCGCGGCGTAGCGCGCCTGGCGCGGGTCCAGGCGCTGGACATCGGCGCCGCGGTGTCGGACGCACCCGACAGCCATGCGGCGGCGGGGCCGACCCCGGCAGGACTGCATGCGGCCTACAGTGGGTTTTCCACACCGGGTCGCCGCGCGCCCGGCCACGCATATCTACCGGAGGCTCTCCCATGACCCAGGATTCCCCCCAGACCACGCTCTGGAAACTGATCAAGGACATCCGCTTCGGCATGCTCACGCACCGCTCGGCCACCGGCCAGCTGCATGCGCATCCGCTGACCACGCAGAACAAGGACATCGACGAGCAATCGGAGCTGTACTTCTTCATCCCCCACGACGGCGAGCTCGCGCAGCGCCTGAAGGCCGATGCCCAGACGAACGTCACCTATGCCAACCCGGAGAAAGACAGCTACGTGTCCCTGTCCGGCTCGGCCGGCTTCATCGAGGACAAGGCCCGCAAGGAGGCGCTGTGGTCGCCCCAGGCCAAGGCCTGGTTCCCCCAGGGCATCGACGATCCCAACCTGGCGCTGCTGGTGATCCGCATCCAGCACGCCGAGTACTGGGACGTGAAGGAAAGCAAGATGACCCAGCTCTTCAAGATGGCCAAGGCGGCCGTCACCGGCAACCCGCCGAACATGGGAGAGCACAGGGAACTATCGCTGTCCTGATACGGCCGATCCGGCCCCAACCTTTGAAGGAGACAGGCATGTCCGACAAGCAGCAGCCCGGCACGGGCAAGGTCGAGAACGACCACAACCAGCAAGGTAACCAGGAACCCACGCAGCGCAACGAGGGCCAGCGCACGCCGCAGAGCCGGCACGACCGCGATGCGCACGTGGGCAGCAGCAACCAGGTGCAGTCGCGCCAGGGTGGCGGCGGCCCCTCCACCGGGGGCGGTGGCCGCGGGGCGGGCTGACAGCGCCGACCTGGCCCGGAAGCGGGAAGGGCGACAATCGCCCCATGCCGTCCCGTATCGCCGTCATCGATTTTGAAACCACCGGCATGACGCCCTCGCAGGGCGCCCGTGCCACCGAAGTGGCCATCGTGCTCATGGAAGAGGGCCGGCCCGTGGACCGGTTCCAGAGCCTCATGAAGACCGGGGCCTGGCTGCCCCCCTTCATCATCCAGCTCACGGGCATCACGCCGGCCATGCTGGACACCGCGCCGCCCGCCGAGTCGGTGATGCGCGAGGCCGCCCGCTTCGTCGGCGATGCGCCCATGGTGGCGCACAACGCTTCGTTCGACAGCCGCTTCTGGGCCGCGGAGCTGGCCCGCGCGGATCTGCCCGCGCCCCACGCCTTCGCCTGCACGGTGCTGCTGTCCCGCCGCCTGTATCCCGAAGCAGCGAGCCACCAGTTGGGCCGCATCGTGGCGCACCTCGGCCTGCCGCCCGCTGCGCGCGCCCACCGTGCGCTGGCGGATGCGGAAATGGCCGCGGCACTGCTGGGGCGCATGCAGCACGACCTGCGCACCCGCTACGGCATCGCCGATCCCGGCCATGCGCTGCTCGCGTCGCTGCAGCGCTGCGCACGCAAGGGAATGGACAAGCTGCTCGCACGGCATGCCATGGGCGGAGACCTGTGGCGGGACGCTGCCCACTGCGAGCCGGCAGCCCCGCTGCCCTGAAAGCCCGAGCCAGCTCCCGCACGGCACCGTCCAGTCAGAACACCGCCCTGGCCGCGGCGGGCGCGAGGGCATCGGCCAGATCGCGTGCCAGGGGCCCGACTTCCGGGCCCGCGAGATCGCCCAGGCTGATGCGTACCGCCGGGCCGCTGGCGATGCGGAAAGGCGCCCCTGCCTGGGCCGCCCAGCCCCGGGCGGCCAGCGCGGACAGCACGGCGCTTTCGTCACGCACCGGAACCCACAGATGCAGGCCCTCGCCGGCCGTGGCTCCGGTGGCCACCGGATCCGACGGTTGCGACCGCAGGGCGAACTCCAGCGCCTGCCGCCGCCGCGCATAGGCCTGGGCCGCCTGGGCGAGCTGACCTGAACGCAGGGCATCCCGCCAGAGCCCGGCGGCCAGCGCCTGGAGCAGCCGGCTGACCCATCGCGCACCCGCAGCCTGCTGGGCACGCAGGGCATCGATGAGCGCCGGCGTGCCGGCCGCGAGCGCCACGCGCACGTCCGGCCCGAGGAACTTGCCCACGGAGAGGACGTAGAGCCAGAGCGGGGGCAGTGCGGCCGCCGGAGCCAGCGGTTCCTGGCTGAGCGGCCCCCAGTGGTCGTCCAGGATGCACAGCAGGTGGGGGCGGCCGTGCAGGGCACGGCGCAGGGCCTTCCACCGCGGTTCGGAGATCGCACAGCCGGTGGGGTTGTGGGCGCGCGGCGTGAGCACCAGCGCGGCGCAGCCGTCCAGGCATTCGGCAGACGGCACCTGCACGCCCTGCGCATCCACCGGCAGGGGCACCGCCTTCAGCCGCAGTGCGTGCAGCAGCGCGACCATCGGGGGCCAGCAGGGATCTTCGACCGCGACGCGGTCGCCAGGGCGCGCGTGGTGGCGCAATGCGGCTTCCACGGCATCCAGCGTGCCCGAAAACACGCCCGTGGCCTCGTGGGGCAGCCCCTGGCTGCCCAGCCACTGCAGCGCCATCTCGCGCCAGAGGGGGACCTCGGCGGGCCCACCATGGCCGGAGCCCGCGTCCAGCTGCACACCCTGCCAGCCGCCGGAGGGGAGCCGCGGAAGAAGGGCGCGGTCCCCGTGGCCGCCAGCGAGATCGCGCAGGCCGGCGGGCAGCGCCATTGCCTCGGCCACCGGGGGCCGGGCCGAGGCCACGCGCGTGCCGCGACGGCCGTCGGTCACCAGCCGGCCGGCATCGCGCAGGCGCGCATAGGCAGCGGCCACGGTATTCGGATTGACGCCCAGCTGCGAGGCCAGCGCACGCACGGCCGGCAGCGCATCCCCGCACGAAAGCGCCCCGGAGCGCAGATGGGATTCGATGCTGTCCGCGATTTCCGCCGCCGACGATCCATCGAAATTCATTGTCTTCATACATTCATTTTAATGTACTAGTACAAATCCCATTTGTATGCATACAGCGATTCGACCGGTGCGAAGACGGGTTCCACTTCACCTCGCAGAGCTCGGGGAAATGTCCCGAAAGCGCTGCGCAAAGGGGGAAAGGGGATGAAAAAAAAGGCCCCGGAAACCGGGGCCGTGGGTGTGGAGGGGAGGGCGGCGCGCAGGAGCCGGCGGGCGTTCACGCCGGGTCGGGCGCGTATTTGTCACCCACCTGTTCGCGCAGGGGGTGCGTGTCATAGACGATGTGCATGTCCTGGATCTCGGCGCTTCCTTCGGCGAAGCGAAAGACGTCCACGCAGGTGAAATGGATGATCTGCCCGTCGTTCAGCGTCCAGTCGTACCGGAAGTAGGCGGCCACGCGCACCAGGCCCGCCTCGGGCTCGGCGGAGACCAGCAGGTCGATCGGCGTGATCACGCTGGCGGCCGAGGATTCCGCGAGCTTCCTGAAGAACTCGCGGGCCCGCATGGTCCCCAGGAACGGCGAATGCACGAGGCCCTCGCTTTCGAAGCAGGCGATGAGGCCGTCGGTGTCGCCCGCATGCAGGCGGGAGAGGTAGGTTTTCACGGTGGCGATCTGGAGCTGGGTCATCGGAGGTCCTTTACCGGGCGAAGAAGCAATGAAGAAGAGGAACGAAGGACATCAGCCAAGCGCTGCCGCACCGCCATGATGCGGATGCAATGCGGGATACGGCCGGCATGGAGGCTTTTCGCACGGGCTTTACCGCCGCGTGGCGCCTGTGCTAGCATGAACGCTCAATCCCGCACACCATGCAACGCAGCCGCATCCTATCCACCCTAGCTCTAGGCCTAGTGCCTGGCCGGGGTCTGCCTGCGTTCGCCATCCCCGTTGCCCGCTGATCCGGCCCCTGAGCCGCCAGTCCGCGCAACACCGACCTTCCCCTGACCCCGGCCCACGAACCAGCCTCCACCCGCGTGGAGGGCTGCAGGGAACGTCGCACCGGTCCTTTCTTCCGTTGATTGTTTCAGCCCTGCCGTGGCGGCCACCTGCCCCACATACCTTCGCCCCGCGGCGATGGCCTGCCCGGCACGGCACCGTTTCGTGGAGCCCGTCATGATGATTTCCAAGCCCGCCACCAAGTACCAGCCCACCGCCAGCGTGTCCCTGCCCGACCGCACGTGGCCCACCCGCAGCATCACGCAGGCGCCGATCTGGCTTTCCACCGACCTGCGCGACGGCAACCAGGCGCTCTTCGAGCCGATGAACGGCGAGCGCAAGATGCGACTCTTCGAGGAACTCGTGCGCATCGGCTTCAAGGAAATCGAGGTGGGCTTCCCTGCTGCGTCGCAGACGGATTTCGATTTCGTGCGCCGCCTGATCGAGGAAAACCGCATTCCCGACGACGTGACCATCATGGTCATGACCCAGTCGCGCGAAGACCTGATCGAGCGCACGGTGCAGGCCGTGCAGGGCGCGCCGCGCGCCATCGTGCACCTCTACAACGCCACGGCACCGGCCTGGCGCCGCATCGTGTTCGGAATGAACGTGTCGCAGGTGATGGCGTTCATCGGGCACCACGTGTCGCTCCTCAAGCGCCTCACCGACGCACAGCCGGCCACCGCCTGGACGCTGCAGTATTCGCCCGAGACATTCAGCGCCACCGAGCCCGAAGTGTCGCTGCGCGCATGCCAGACGGCGATCGCGGCCTGGGGCGCCGGCCCGGGCCGGCCCATCATCATCAACCTGCCGACCACGGTGGAGAACGCCACGCCCAACGTGTTCGCCGACCAGATCGAATGGATGCACCGCCGTCTCGCGCCGCGCGAGCACATCGTGCTTTCCGTGCACCCCCACAACGACCGCGGCACGGGCGTGGCCGCGGCCGAGCTGGCGATGATGGCCGGCGCCGACCGCGTGGAAGGGTGCCTCCTCGGCAATGGCGAGCGCTGCGGCAACGTGGACATCGTGACGCTCGCGCTCAACATGTACACGCAGGGCGTGCACCCGAACCTCGATTTCTCCGACATCACGCACGTGGCGCGCGTGGCCGAGGAATGCACCTCGCTGCCGGTGCATCCACGCCATCCGTATGCGGGCGACCTCGTCTTCACCGCGTTCTCGGGTTCGCACCAGGACGCGATCAAGAAGGGCTTCGCGGCGCAGGACCCGGCGGGCCTCTGGGAAGTGCCCTACCTCCCGATCGATCCGGCGGACCTCGGCCGCACCTACGACAGCGTGATCCGCGTGAACAGCCAGTCGGGCAAGGGGGGCATCGCCTTCCTGCTGGAGCGCGAACGGGGCGTGGTGATGCCGCGCCGGCTGCAGGTGGAGTTCAGCGCCGTGGTGCAGCGCGCCACGGACGCGAGCGAGGGCGAGATGGACGGCGATGCGCTCTGGAGCCTGTTCTCGCAGACCTACATCGCCGCACCGGCGCAGGGCACGCCCGGCGCGCTCACGCTGCATGGGCAGCGCCTGGATGAAGACGGCCAGGGCATCTCGCTGGACGTGACCATCGACGGCGTGCGCCAGACCCTGCAGGGCCGGGGCAACGGTCCGATCGACGCCACGGTGGACGCCATCGGCCTGCCGTTGCGCGTGGACCACTACGAAGAGCGCGCCACCGGCGCGGGGGCCGGCGCCCAGGCGCTGGCGATCGTGGAGGCCGCGCTCGAGGGCGTGCCGGGCGCGACCTTCGGCGTCGGGCTGGACCACAGCATCGTCAGTGCGTCGGTGCAGGCCGTGGTGGCGGTGACCAACCGGCTGATCGCGCGGCGCGGCGCGAAGGCCGACGCGGTACAGGCAGCTCCGGCGACGGCCTGATATCCGCACCGCGGCGCGGGGGCGCCGCTTGGACGGAGCGAGGGCAGGGCGCGGATCGGAAGCGGCCTGCGCCGTGCCACGCCGTTGCCACGGCATGGCCGCTGTCCGGAAAGCCCCGCGCAAACCCGGGAAAACACCGCCGGTTTCGCACCTGCGGTAATCTGCCGCGCCATGCAGTCCGAGTTCCCCCTTGCCCGCAGCGCCCGCGGTGACGGTGCCGCCGCGGGAACTTCCTCCCGCCGGGTCGTGCTCGCCGCAGCATCGCTGGCGGCCGTGCTGCTGCTGCCGGCCTGCGGCACGTCGCCCTCCCGCGGCCGGCGCGGCGCGGCGCCCGGTTACACGTATTCGCGCCTCACGCCCGAGCAATCGAGCGACATCGCGATCCACGCGATGGGCCTGGTCGGCACGCCGTACCGCTACGGCGGCAACACGCCCGAGGGCGGGTTCGACTGCAGCGGCCTGATCGGCTACGTCTACCGCAGCCTCGCCGGGATTCCGCCGCCGCGCACCGTGGCGCAACTGAGCGATTTCGGCGCCCCGGTGGAGGCGGGCGAGGAGCGCACCGGCGACCTGGTGATCTTCGGCTCCGGCCGGCCGACGCATGCGGGGATCGTGGTGGAAGGCGGCCGCTTCGTGCATGCTCCCTCCACCGGCGGCACGGTGAAGCTGGACCGTTTCAGCTCGGGCTACTGGTCCCGCCAGCCGATCGCGTTCCGCAGGCCGTGAGGCCTGCGCCGGACGGCGCGGACCGTCCGGTGCGATCTGGAACAAGGCGCGTTTTCGCGGGCGCGCGACAATTGCAGCCCATGAACCGCACCATTTCCCAGGACGCCGGCGGCGTCGCCTCCGCTTCGCACGTCCACCGCGCCACGCCGCAGTCCGGCACGCACGACACCACCCGCATCGACGACACGCGCATCAAGGCGGTGCGGCCGCTGATCACGCCCGCGCTGCTGCAGGAGTGGCTGCCCGCCTCGGACGACGCCCGGGCCCTGGTGGAATCCAGCCGCGCCGCGCTTTCGCGGGTGCTGCACGGCGAGGACGACCGGCTCATCGTGGTGGTGGGGCCGTGCTCCATCCACGACCATGGCCAGGCCATGGAGTACGCGAAGGCGCTCAAGGCGCAGGCCGACCGGCTGTCCGCGGAACTGCTGGTGGTCATGCGCGTGTATTTCGAGAAACCCCGCACCACGGTGGGCTGGAAGGGTTACATCAATGACCCGCACCTGGACGGCAGCTTCGCGATCAACGAAGGCCTGGAGATGGCGCGCAAGCTGCTGCTGGACGTGCTGGCGCTCGGCCTGCCCGTGGGAACGGAATTCCTGGACCTGCTCTCGCCGCAATTCATCAGCGACCTGGTGAGCTGGGGTGCGATCGGCGCGCGCACCACCGAGAGCCAAAGCCACCGCCAGCTGGCCAGCGGCCTGTCCTGCCCCGTGGGCTTCAAGAACGGCACCGATGGCGGTGTGAAGGTGGCCTCCGACGCCATCCTCGCCGCACAGGCGCCGCATGCCTTCATGGGCATGACCAAGATGGGCCAGGCCGCCATTTTCGAGACGCGCGGCAATCGCGACTGCCACGTGATCCTGCGCGGCGGCCGCCAACCGAACTACGGGGCGGCCGACGTGGACGCGGCCTGCGGCCTGCTGCGCGGCACGGGACTGCGCGAGCAGGTGATGATCGATGTCTCCCATGCCAACAGCAGCAAGCAGCACCGCCGCCAGATCGAGGTGGCGGCCGACGTGGCGGCGCAGGTCGCCGCCGGCGACGGCCGCATCACCGGCGTGATGATCGAAAGCCATCTGCGGGAAGGCCGCCAGGACATCGTGCCCGGGCAACCCCTGCAGTCCGGCGTGTCGGTGACGGACGCCTGTATCGGCTTCGACCAGACGGTGCCGGTGCTCGAGGGACTCGCAGCCGCCGTTCGGTCGCGCCGCAGCCACCGCTGATCCGCGGCTGTTGTTTTCTGCACGGATCGGCCGCCCCTGTCCGTCATTCAGACGGTTGGCAGGGTGTAGCATTCGGAAACATGCAGGCCGGATCGTCTGCCGCTCCGGCGGGCGGGCCCGGAAACGCGATCCCATCCACCCCCATCACGCCCACTCCATGCAGGTGCAGCCGCCCCCGCTCCAGATGCCGCGCGTTCCAGAGCGCCGGGCTTCCACCCGTCTCCAGGAACGCTGACCATGCCTGCGCGCACGGATCCGGATTACCGGCGCCTGGTGGCATTGCACGCGTGCGCCATTCTCGAGACCCCGGCCGAGGACACCTTCGACCAGCTCGCCCGCCTGGCGGCCCACCTGTGCGGCGCCGCCGTCGCCGCCATCGGGTTCATGGACGCGGGCCGCGAATGGTTCAAGGCCAGCGCGGGCATGGAACTCGGCACGCTGCAGAACCTGGCGGGGGACCATTCCCTGTGCAGGCTGGCCCTGGGGGGCCGCCTGGTGCAGGTGGAGGATGCCCAGGTCGATCCCGTGTTGCGCAGCCATCCCCTGGTCCAGGGCCCTTCGCGCATGCGCATGGCCGCCTGCATGCCGATCAAGACCACCGATGGATTGACGCTGGGCGCGGTCGTGGTCCTGGACACGGCCCGGCGGGCGCTGGAAGAGTCCCACCGGGAGGCGCTGGTCGCGATCGCGAGCCAGGCGATGGCCCTGCTGGAACTGCGGCGCCAGCGCCGCGACGTGGCACGGCGCGCACAGGAGCGGGCCCTGTCCGAAGAGCGTTTCCACCTCGTGGCACGCGCCACCGCCGATGCGATCTGGGACTGGAACCTCACCGATGATTCGATGTGGTGGAACGAGGGGATGGAAGTCCTTTTCGGAGTCCCGCTGCACACGTTGCCGCACGACAGCACGTCCTGGACGCAGCGGCTGCATCCGGAGGACAGCGACCGCGTGCTGGAGAGCATCCATGCCGCCATCGAAGGCGATGCGCTGCACTGGATGGACGAATACCGCTTCCGCCGCCAGGACGGCACCTATGCATGGATCCGCGACCGCGGCTTCGTGATCCGCGATGCCCAGGGGCAGGGCCAGCGCATGGTGGGCGGGATGACCGACATCAGCGCCCAGAAGCAGAGCGCACTGCAGGCCCAGCGCGATGCCGGCGCCCACGCGGAACTGGTGCGCGTGCAGCAGCGCATGAGCGCGCTGGACCTGCCCATGGAGGAAGTCCTGCTGCTGGCGGCGCGCACCGCGATGGACCTGGGGGACGGGCAGGGCGCCATGGTCGTGCTGCGCGAGGGCGACCGGCTGCGCGTGCGCGCCAGCACCGGGCCGCGCGCCGCGCCGCTGGACGATACACGGCCGATGCTCGGCTATCCGCTCTGGCAGCAACTGGAAGCCGAGCAGACGGTGCTGCACAGCGATGGATCGCAGCAGCATGCGCTGTTCGCCACCGACGAGGGCCAGCACGGGCTGCTGTCGTTCATCGCGGCGCCCCTGCGCGCGGGGGACACGGTGCTCGGCATGCTCAAGGTGAATGCCGATCCGGTGTTCACCTTCTCCCAGCGCCAGGTGGCCTATGTGCAGATCCTGGCCGAATCGCTGGGGGCCGTGCTGCAACTGCGCAGCTATGCCGCGCAGCTGAGCGCCTCGGAACTGCAGTACCGCTCGCTCTTCGACGCGCATCCGCAGCCGATGTGGGTCTATGAACGCGGCAGCCTGCGCATTCTCGCGGTGAACCGCGCGATGGTGCGCCACTACGGCTACGAGGAAGCCGAGCTGCTGCGCATGACGACCGCCCAGCTCTGGCCCGAACAGGAACGTTCGCGCCAGGAGATCGAGGCCCGGGCCCTTCCGCCCGGCGTGCGGCGCGACGCGGTGCACCGCCGCCACTGCAAGAAGGACGGCACGCCCATCGACATGGAGGTGTACGCGGGCGACACCACCTTCAATGGCCGGGCCGCGCGCCAGGTGCTCGCCACCGACGTGACGCAGCGCATGCGCATGGAACGCGAACTGGCGCGCGTGGGCACCGTGCAGCGGCTGCTGGGCGCCTGCAACGAAGCCCTGGTGCGCGCCACGGGAGAAACGGCCCTGCTGTCCGAGGTATGCCGCATCGCCCGGGAAGTGGGCGGATACCGCAGCGCCTGGGTGGGCATGGTGCGCCACTGGAACGGCACCGGGCGCCAGAGCATCGAACCCGTGGCCTGGGCCGGCCTGACGGCGGTTGGCGTGGAGACCCTGCGTCCGTCCGGTACGCCCGACGCGCCCTGGACACCCCACAGTCCCGGTCCGTCGGGGGAGGCATTGCGCAGCGGGCGGCCGGTGATCGTCCGCGACCTGCGGCAGGCGCCGGACGCCGACCTGTGGGCCCGGCCGCTGCGGCAGCTCGGGCTGCCCGCGGTCATCAGTCTGCCGCTGCGCGATGCCGAACAGGTCTTCGGCCTGCTCACGCTCTATCCGGAGGAGGTGCTGGAAACCGGCGCGGAGGAAACCGAGCTGCTCCAGCAGCTCGCCAACGACATCGCCTTCGGCCTCGGCAGCCTGCGCACGCGCCAGGACCAGCAGCGCCTGCAGGCCGTGGTGCTCAAGGCTGCGGCTGCCGTATCGGCCAGCACCGGAGCGCAGTTCTTCAGGCAACTGGCCAGCCACATGTGCGATGCCCTCGGCGCCCAGGCCGGCTGC
Source organism: Paracidovorax citrulli (assembly GCF_900100305.1). GTDB lineage: Bacteria > Pseudomonadota > Gammaproteobacteria > Burkholderiales > Burkholderiaceae_C > Paracidovorax > Paracidovorax citrulli. The sequence continues at coordinate 75,768 of NZ_FNEY01000013.1, forward strand.
GTCACGCGGCTGCTGCCGCAGCCGGGCGGCCAGATACCGCGCGCGGTGACGCTGTCGCGCGTGGAAGAGGGGGTGGTCCAGCCGAATGCCGAATACGCCCTGGAAGGCACGCCCAGCATGCGGCTGGTGAACGAGGCCGAGTGCGTGATCCCCGAAGGCATCGCCGAGCTCTATCCGGGTTCGCCGGTGGCGCGGCTCGGGGCACAGGCCTACGTGGGCCTGCAGTTGCGCAGCGCGGAAGGACAGCCCATCGGTTTCGTCTTCGTGGTCTTCCGGGAGCCGCTGCAGCAGCCCGGCATGGTGATTTCCACGCTGCGCATCTTCGCGGCACGGGCGGCGGCGGAGATGGCCCGCCAGGCATCGGACGCGCACATCCGCCGGCAGGCCTCGCTGCTGGACAAGGCGCGCGACGCCATCATCGTGCGCGACCTGGACCACCGCATCACTTTCTGGAACGAAGGCGCCGAACGGCTCTACGGCTGGACGCGGGAGGAAGCGACCGGGCAGTCCATCGCCGAGCTGCTCTACCAGGATACGCAGGAATTCCTGCGGGCGACCCGGGCCACGCAGGAGCAGGGGGAATGGGCGGGGGAGATCGTCCAGTTCCACCGCGACGGGCGGCGCCTGGACGTGGAAGGCCGCTGGACGCTGATCCAGGGCGAGCAGGGGCAGCCGGACGCCATTCTGGCCATCGATACCGATATCGGCCAGCGCAAGGCCACGGAGCGGGAGATCCAGCGGCTGGCGTTCTACGATTCGCTGACCGGACTGCCCAACCGCATGCTGCTGATGGACCGCATGCGCCATGCCCTGGCCACGGCGCAGCGGCGCCGGCAGGGGGGTGCGCTGCTCTTCATCGACCTGGACAACTTCAAGACGCTCAACGACACCCTGGGCCATGACCAGGGCGACGTGCTCCTGCAGCAGGTGGCTGCCCGCCTGAACACCTGTGTACGCTCCGTGGACACCGTGGCCCGGCTGGGCGGCGACGAATTCGTGGTGATGATCGAGGGCCTCAGCACCCATCCCGGCGAGCTGGCCATGAGCGCCCGCACCGTGGGCGAGAAGATCCTGGCCGTGCTGGCCACGCCGTACGTGCTGCAGGGCTACCACTACCGCAGCACGCCCAGCATCGGCGTGGCGCCTTTCGGCGACGGCCGGACTTCGACCGTGGGCGAACTCCTCAAGCAGGCCGACCTCGCCATGTACCAGGCCAAGACCGCGGGGCGCAATACGCTGCGGTTCTTCGACCCGGGCATGCAGGCGGTGGTCACCGCCCGCGCGGAACTGGAGAACGACCTGCGTACCGCACTGGCGCGGGAGCAGTTCATGCTGCACTACCAGCCGCAGATCGACCGCCGGGGCAGCGTGACGGGGGTGGAGGCGCTCGTGCGCTGGCCGCATCCGCAGCGCGGCATGGTGTCCCCGGGGGAATTCATCCCGCTGGCCGAGGAAACCGGCCTCGTGCTGCCCCTGGGCCGCTGGGTGCTGCACACGGCCTGTGCCCAGCTGGCGCGCTGGCAGCACGTTCCCGGGCGCGGGCATCTCAGCATGGCGGTGAACGTGAGTTCGCGCCAGTTCCACCACGAGGCTTTCGTGGAAGACGTGGTGCGAGCCATCACCGCGACAGGCGCGCCGGCATCGCGGCTGAAGCTGGAACTGACCGAGAGCCTCTTCGTCGAGGACATGGAAACCACCATCGCCACCATGGCCGCGCTGCGGTCCCACGGGGTGGGGTTCTCTCTGGACGACTTCGGAACGGGGTATTCCTCGCTGAGTTATCTCAAGCGCATGCCGCTGGACCAATTGAAGATCGACCAGAGCTTCGTGCGCGACCTGCTCGCCGACCCGAACGACGCTGCCATCGTGGACACGATCATCGCGCTCTCGCGCAGCCTGGGCCTGGACGTCATCGCCGAGGGCGTGGAAACCGCCGAACAGCGCACCCGCCTGGAACAGGCGGGCTGCCGCGCCTACCAGGGTTACTTCTTCAGCCGGCCGCTGCCCGAAACCGCCCTGGAAGATTTCCTGGTCCAGAAGCTGCCCTCGCGCTGACCGTGCGGCAGGGTGCGCGCGCACTGGCGGCACGCACAGGAAAACACGCCTCCAGGCCTCCCGGAGGCTGCACAAGCCCGCGGAAAGACCACGCGGCAGCCCCCCTACTGCCTCCCCTCCGAATGCGCCCCTGCGGCCTTCTCATGCCCATCCATGGGCAGGACGACGTAAGGATGGCACCTGCGCATCGGCAGCACATGGACAGGTCCTCGAATCGCCTTGCGCGCTTCCCGGGTAGTCCGGTTCGGCTCCGGCCCCCGGTTGTTCCTTGTTCTTCCTTGTATGTCTTTATAAAACCATAGTCGTAGTAGTAAGGCCGGGCTGCGGCTGTGGACAACCGGAATTTTCCGTTGCGGGACAAGGCACTTGCCTCGCCGGCAACCATGTGGGTGGAACAGGGCTGCCGCTGTCGTCCCGCCGGGGACAAATGCAGCGGGACGGCCTTCGCTGTGGACAAGGCGGCACTTGTGCGAAAGATGTCCCCAGGTTTGTCCCGGAATCCGGGCGCGGCGGCCTTGCCGAGGCCCGGACCTGGCGCGATGCCGACGCTGACGGGGCGGCCTCGGCCTTTGCCACGGCCCCGGAGGATGTTCCTTGTTATTCCTTGAAAGCTTTTATAAAACCATAGGAATAGTAGTAAGGGGGCGCCCTCGGTGTGGACAAGCCCTTTTTCCCCAATGTTGGCAAGCACTTGGGATCTCTACAAGCCTGTGGCCTGCGGACGGGTGAACGCGGGCGCAGCCAGACAACAACTTCGCCCGCCGGCCGGTGGCGGTGGATAACCCGGAGATGTGCCTGAAATTCTCCCCAGCTTTATGCACAGCCCGTGGCCGGCAGGCCGCTTCAGCCGGGCTGCGCCAAAGAAAAAGCCCCGCAGGGCGGGGCTTTGAAAAGGAGGGGAGAGGGCGCCGTCAGAAGTGGTACGCATACCGCAGCTGGACGAAGTTCTCTCCCGGATTGGGGCGCTTGATGCCGGCGTTGGAGAGATGCTGCACGCGGATCGCGATCTCGTGCTGGCGCTGGGCTCCCAGGCTGTAGCCCAGGCCCAGATGGGACGCGAAGTTGTACCGGGTGCTGAATTCCTTGTGGGACGTGTGATAGCGCTTGTCCATGTACGTGATGCCGATCCCGCCTTCCAGGAACCACGGGGAGCGGCCGCTGTCGGGACGCAGCCGGAAAGTGGGCGTGACGCCGGCCAGGGTGGCGTGGCCGGAGCCGCCGGACTCACCGTCGTAGGACCACCGGCTCGCATAGATGTCCCAGTAGCCGCGCACTTCGCTGCCCCAGAGCTCGCTGCGCCAGGATGTCCATGGCAGGGTGACGCCGAGCGTGGCGGAGTCGGTCTGGCGCTCCGCCCAGCCTCCCTGCACGTACACGGAAGGGCGCTCCGGGGCAGCCTGGGCCTGGGCACCGGCTGCGGAGACGACCGCCAGAATGAAAAAAGCGCCCCGGGCCGCCAGAGGGGCCACGAGGCGCTTCGTGAATGAATGGTGCATTTTGCGAATTCCCGGTTATGTCGCAACCGTAAGGTTACACAATCGACGTAACCCACTGTAGGACAGGGGCTGGGAGGCCCGCTGTAGGTGGCCGCCGCATGCGCGGCGGACCCGCATTACTGTGGTGCCGGAGCCGCAGGGGCCGGTGCCGTGCCGCCGTGCCGGCGGGCAGGCCCGTTGTCGCCGTGCATCCCCTTGTGGCGGGGGCCGTGCATGCCGACGTGTTCGGCGTCGAACACCTTTTGCTGTGCCGGGGTGAGCGCGGCATAGAAGGTTTTCGTGGCGTCGTCCCGGCGGTCCGCTTCGGCGTTGTGCTGGGCGCGCAGTGCCCGCATGCGGTCGATGCGTTCCGGCGTGGTCAGCTGTGCCATTCCGGCCATGTCCGGGCGCGGGCCCTGCGGGCGCATGGCCGCGGTGAAGGCGTCCCATGCCGGTTGCTGGGCCGGCGTGAGCTGCAGCTTCTGCCGGAGGGCCTCTGCACGCTGGGCCATGCGGGCTTCGCGTTCCCCGGGGGCGGGCATGCGGTGCGGGCGTTCGGCGCCGGCCGTGGGGGACGCGGCCGGCGTGGCGGGCTGCTGCGCGAAGGACGGAGCCGCCAGCAGGGCCGTCAGTGCGGCGGCCGTGGCTGCGGTGGCGAAGCGTCGTTGCAGGAAAAGTGCGGTCATGGCGATGTCCTTTCATGTCCCCTTCGGGGGGGCGTTGCCGCCGCGACCGGTGCGGTGCGGCGGTTGGAAGCCAGTGTCGGCCGCCCGTGTATCCCCGCCATGAGGGGGGCGTGTGGCTGTGTAAAGTTGTGCCAAGGTTCTGTGACCCCGCCGGGGCGCGCAGCAACGACAATGGCGCCCTTTTTCGCCGGCACCGCGGCCGGCGTGCCCGCCGCAGGGCGATATCGCACACAAGGAATTCCGTGTTCAAGAACATGATCATCTACCGCATCGCCGAGTGGCATGCGGAACTGCCCCAGCTCGAGGAAGCCCTGGCCCGCACCCCGTTCGTGGAATGCGGCGCCACCCAGGAAAAATCCGTGGGCTGGGTACCGCCCCGGGGCGAGGCCCACGGCGCGCTCGCCGAATCCGTGGGCGGCCAGTGGATCCTGCGTTTCATGACCGAGTCCAAGATGCTCCCGGGATCGGTCCTGGCGCGCAAGGTCAAGGACAAGGCCGCTCGCATCGAGAAGGAAACCGGCCGCAAGCCGGGCAAGAAGGAAACCCGCGAACTCAAGGAAGAGGCCAAGCTCGACCTGCTGCCGATGGCGTTCACCAAGCAGGGATCGATGTGGGTCTGGATCGACACCGAGGCGCGCCTGCTGGTGCTCGACACCGGCAGCCAGGGCCGGGCCGACGAGGTCGTCTCGCTGCTGGTGGAAGCGCTGCCGGGCCTGTCGGTCTCCCTGCTCGATACGCAGACTGCGCCGCAGGCGGCCATGGCCCACTGGCTCAAGGAGCAGGAACCTCCGGTGGGCTTCAGCGTGGACCGCGAGTGCGAACTCAAAAGCGCCGATGAATCCAAGGCCGTGGTCCGCTATGCGCGCCATCCGCTGGACATCGACGAGATCCGTGAGCACATCGCCGCCGGCAAGCTGCCCACCAAGCTCGCGATGAGCTGGGACGACCGCGTCGCCTTCGTGCTGACCGAGGGCTTGCAGATCAAGAAGGTGTCGTTCCTCGACACGGTGTTCGAGGGCCGGGGACAGGACGATTCGGGCTTCGACACCGACGTGGCGATCGCCACGGGCGAACTCTCCAAGCTGATCCCTGACCTGATCGAGGCGCTGGGCGGCGAGGGCCGCACGGGCCTGGACGGCCCGGCGCCGGCACCCGGCGAGCGCCAGGCCGAGGCGGGTGGTGCCGCCACCGCACAGGCCGCTGCCACGGCGGACGCGGACGACGACGCACCGTTCTGACCGGGCGGCACGGTCCGGCCCTGACGCGGACCGGTGCGGCTACCATCGCCCCCCATGGCGCTCAACTGGGTCTGGATCGGCTTTTTCACCATCGCGTTCGTGACCGCCGCCACGCGCTGGGCCCTGGGCGACGCGGATGTCTTCCAGGCGCTGCTGGCCGCGATGTTCACGGCCGCGCGCTCGGGTTTCGAGATTTCCATTGGCCTGGCCGGCGTGATGGCGCTCTGGCTGGGCCTGATGCGCGTGGGCGAGCGCGCCGGCATGGTGGAACTGCTCGCGCGCGCGGCCGGTCCGCTGCTGCGGCGCCTCTTTCCCGGGGTGCCGCAGGGCCATCCGGCGCAGGGCGCGATGACCATGAATTTCTCGGCCAACCTGCTGGGCCTGGACAACGCGGCCACGCCGCTCGGGCTCACCGCCATGCGCGAGCTGCAGTCGCTGCACACCGGCCCGCGCGATACGGCCAGCGATGCGCAGATCATGTTCGTGGTCATGAACACGGCCGGGCTCACGCTGATCCCCACCTCGGTGATCGCGATCCGCCAGAGCGTCGCGGTGCAGCAGGGGCTGGGCGCGGGCTTCAACGCGGCGGATATCTTCCTGCCCACGCTGCTGGTCACCTTCATCGCGCTGATCGCGGGCGTGCTGGCCGTGGGCCTGTGCCAGCGGCTGCCGCTCTGGCGCCCCCGGCTGCTGCTGCCGCTCGCAGCCGTGTCCGGGCTGCTGGGCGCGGCCGTGTGGGCGCTGGGCCGGCTGCCCGCCGAGCAGGCGTCCCGCATCGCGGGCACCCTCGGCGCGGCGGTGATCCTCGGCATCGTGATGCTCTTCATCCTGGCCGGGGCGGTGCGCCGCATCAATGTGTACGACGCCTTCATCGATGGCGCCAGGGAAGGCTTCGGCGTGGCGGTGCAGATCGTGCCCTACCTGGTGGCGATCCTGGTGGCCATCGGCGTCTTTCGCGCGGCCGGCTGCATGGACGCGCTGCTGGCGGCCGTCGGCGCGGGCGTGGCAGCGCTGGGCTGGAACACGGATTTCCTGCCGGCCCTGCCGGTGGGCCTGATGCGGGTGCTGTCCGGCGCGGGCGCGCGCGGGCTCATGATCGACGTGATGCAGGCGCACGGCGTGGACTCGTTCGCCGGGCGGCTCGCCGCGGTCATGCAGGGCTCCGCCGAGACCACCTTCTACGTGCTGGCGGTGTACTTCGGCAGCGTGGGCGTGAAGCACACACGCCATGCCCTGGCCTGCGCGCTGTTCGCCGATGCCGTGGGGCTGGCCGCGGCGATCGCGGTGGGGTATGCGATGCTGCGGTGAACCGTTCTACGGTGCCTTAGCCACTGCCGGAATCGTGCCAGCGACGGGCGCGCCTTCCTTCTCGGTCGAGCGATCGAACACCAGCGTCTGGCCGAACACCAGCTGTACCCAGGTGGGGTAGGTATAGGCCGTGCCCTTGTTGTGGTCGATGATGGCGCCGATACCGCCACCGAAAATGATGTTGCCTGCCAGGCCTGCGTTGGCCCGCGAGATGCCTCGGCCGACGGCGTCCGGGTGCCGCGGGTCCTTGCAGACGATGTCCAGATCCTTGCCGGAGCGGCGGACCTGCGACGTGACGCCGGACTTGACCGCCGTCGTGCCGTAGTCATTCGTGACACTGCATTCAGCCCCCGAGACAAGCTCGCCCTTGTCGTTCTTGGTGTCGATCTTCATCGGCTGGGTCGTGTCGTTGACCACCGAAGCGCAGCCCGTGAGTGCCAGGGCCGTGGCGATCCCCAAAATCATGCGTTGCATGCATCCCTCCATTTCCTTGCTGTTGAGCAAGGGGATTGTAACTATATGAAACCACAAAAGCGTTCGATAGTTGCAACCGTTGCCGGACAATCCGACGTTCCTTCCTTCTTTGAACCGATCCAGGACACCCCCGTGACCGACGCAGTGCAACGCCCCGAACTCCCCGACCACCTCTCCATCGACCCGCGCAGCAAGTTCCACGTGCCCGCCGTCTTCGAGCACGACATCGGCATCCGCTTCAACGGCAAGGAGCGTTTCGACGTGGAAGAGTATTGCGTGAGCGAAGGCTGGATCAAGGTGCCGGCCGGCAAGACGGTGGACCGCAAGGGCCGGCCGCTGCTCCTCACGCTCAAGGGGACGGTGGAAGCGTTCTACAAATAAAAATCACTCGCACCGGAACTGCACCTGCAGCGCCGGTGGATCTCCGGCGGTGCGCGACGTGGCCGTGCACCGCTTCGCCCCATCGTCCATGCGCCGCACCAGTCGCACCGTGCCGCCCGCGTAGTCGCACGAGGCGAACTTGCCTTGCGGGTAGTCGCCCTCGAACACCCACGTGGCGGTGGATTCGCTTTTCGCCCCCTTCGCCCCCTTCGTGCCCTTGCCGGGCTTGTCCGACGTGGGCACCAGTGCGGCACCCTGGGCGGGCGGGCCGTCGAAAAAGTTGTATCCGGTCAGGCGCAGCGGGCGCGCATCCAGCACGATCTCCGTGCCTGCGGGCAGGCCGGATGCCGTGGCCCGGGGGGCTTCGAGCTGGACCGTGGCCGGGCATTCCAGCGCGGCGGACGCAGCCGTACCGTTGGGCGTGGCCGCCGCAGCCGCGCCGGGCAGGCCGGTGGCCGCGACGAGGAGGCAGGCCAGGGTCGCGGACCGGCTGGCCGTGAAGGGGAGGGCAGAAGCTGGAGGCATCATGGAGATCCCGGTGTCGTTCTTCGTGTGCACTTTCATCATTCGATGACGGAATACGCTGCGGCGTTGTTGCTCGGGTCGGCGAAGTCGCCGTTCTTGCGCTGGGGCTTGGGGCGCACGTAGCGCATGGACACCTTGGGCTTTTGCGTATCGCTCAGCCACTGGTCCATGATCCAGATGCCGCCGGGATCCTGCGAGATGAAGAACGCCGCATGGTTGCCCGTGGGCAGGCTGCCGTACTTGCCGGCGCTGTTGAACGTGGCGATGGCCGTGCCCTTCTTGATGTTGGCATTGCCGAACACGGTTTCGCCCGGCTTCCAGTTGCTGGTGTGCGGCAGGTGGGCATAGTGCTGGAGGAGCGCCACGCAGTGCTTGCTGCCGACCTTGTCGGTTCCCTCGAGCGCTGCGGCATTCTGGTAGAGGTATGGCATCGGTTGTGTGGTGGTCGCGCAAAGGAGGCGATCCTAGTTGGCCTCGCCCGGTTTGCCGTGGATGTTTCCAATCGTTTCAAACGCGCTCGAAAATGGCTGCGATGCCCTGGCCGCCACCGATGCACATGGTGACCAGCGCATAGCGGCCGCCCGTGCGGTGCAGCTCGGCGATGGCCTTGGTGGTGATGATGGCGCCCGTGGCGCCGACGGGGTGGCCGAGCGAGATGCCCGAGCCGTTCGGGTTCACCTTGGCCGGGTCCAGCCCCAGTTCCTGGATCACGGCGCACGCCTGGGCCGCGAAGGCTTCGTTGGCTTCGATCACATCCATGTCCTGCACCGACAGGCCCGTGCGCTGCAGCACCGCGCGCGTGGCGGGCACCGGGCCGATGCCCATGTAGGCCGGTTCCACCCCGGCATGCGCGTAGCCGACCAGGCGCGCCAGCGGCCTGGCGCCCAGCGCGGCAGCGCGGTCGCCCGCCACCAGCACCACGGCGGCCGCGCCGTCGTTGATGCCCGAGGCGTTGCCCGCGGTGACCGTGCCGCCGTCCTTCCTGAACGCGGGCTTCATGCCGGCCAGCACCTCCACCGTGGTGCCGCCGCGCACGTGCTCGTCGGTGTCGAACAGCGTGGCCGTGCCCTTGCGGCCGGGGATTTCCACCGGGACGATCTGCTCCTTGAAATAGCCCGCCGCGATGGCGGCGGCGGCGCGGCGCTGGCTCTCCGCGGCCAGCTGGTCCTGGGCTTCGCGGCCGATGCGGTAGCGCTCGGCCACGTTCTCGGCGGTGATGCCCATGTGCATCTTCTGCCACGGATCGTGCAGGATGCCCAGCATGTAGTCGATGCTCTTCGCATCGCCCATGCGCGCGCCCCAGCGCGAAGCGGTGTCGAAGTAGGGGCCGCGGCTCATCGATTCGCTGCCGCCGCCGATGGCCACGTCGCAGTCGCCCAGCGCGATCGCCTGCGCCGCCGACACGATGGCCTGCAGGCCCGAGCCGCACAGGCGGTTGACGTTGAAGGCCGGCGTCTCCACGGGGCAGCCCGCGTCGATGGCGGCCACGCGCGAGAGGTACGCGTCCTTCGTGTCGGTGGGGATCACGTTGCCCATCACCACGTGGCCGACCGCGTCGGCCGCGATGCCGCTGCGCTCGATGGCCGCGCGCACGGCGGTGGTGGCGAGCTGGGTGTTGGGAATGTCCTTGAGCGAGCCGCCGAAGGTGCCGATGGCGGTGCGGGCGATGGAGGCGATGAGGATGTCGCGGTGCGCAGAAGTCATGGAGGTCTCCGGTGGAACAAGGGGCCGTGATGCACGTCCGGGCCCCTGCGGGTGATGGCGTCAGGTATATCGCATTGCACGGCCCGGTCCTGCCGCGAGGGTGACGCACGGCGTTCAGTTCACGCCCGCCAGATCATCCAGGATCGGACAGTCCGGCCGCCCGTCCCCCTGGCAGCAGCCCACCAGCTGCTGCAGCGAGCGCTGCATGGCCTGCATGGCGGCGATGCGGCGGCCCAGGTCGTCGATGTGGGCCTGGGCGATGCGCTTGACCTCGCGGCTGGCGCGGCGCTGGTCCTGCCAGAGCCCGAGCAGGGTGGCGATCTCTTCCATGGAGAAGCCCAGGTCGCGCGCGCGGCGGATGAAGCGCAGGGTGTGGACATCCCTCTCGGTGTACTGGCGGTAGCCGCTGTCCGTGCGCGCCACGTCCCGCAGCAGGCCGAGGGCCTCGTAGTGGCGGACCATGCGCTGCGAGACGCCCGCCCGCGCGGCGGCCGTGCCGATGGGCACGGGATCGACCACCGTCGTGGCTGGGGGGGCCTGTGCCATGCCGGACGGCGGGCCTGCGGGCCGGGCGCGGCGTCGTTTCGGTACCGCGCTCATGCAGCGACGGTGTAGCCCTCTTCGGTGATCGCGGCGGCCAGCGCCTCGCGAGGGCTGTCGCTTTCCACCACGACGCGGCCGGTGGGCAGGTCCACCTGCACGCTGGCGTCGGTATCGACGCTGCGCACGGCGTGGACGACGGCGCGTTCGCAATGGCCGCAGGTCATGCCCTGGACCTGGAAACTGTGTTGCATGGCAGGCTCCTTTTCAAATGCCGGTGGCGGGATGCAGGGATGATGAACCCTGACATGGTGGCAGAGTCAAGCGCCGTCCGTGGCCCTTGACCTTGCCATGATGTCAGGGGTTAACGTGCCGGCATGGCCGATTCACCTTCTCCTCTTCTTTCCTTTCCCGATGCTTCCACCGCCACGCTGCCTGAGCAGTCCCTGGACCTGGGCATCGGCGGCATGACCTGCGCGAGCTGTTCGGGCCGCGTGGAGCGCGCGCTGCGCAAGGTGCCGGGCGTGCGCAGCGCCGAGGTCAACCTCGCCACCGAGCGTGCCCATGTGGTCTATGCCGCCGCGCCGGATGGAGCGGTGGCCTCGATGGAGGGCCTGCTGCGCCGCGCTGTGCGCAATGCGGGTTACGAGCCGCGCGCGGCGGATGCGCCGGAGCCGCCGGACGCGGCCTCGCCCTGGGCCGGCTTCGGACCGGTGGCGGCGGGCATCGCGCTGTCGCTTCCGCTGGTGCTGCCCATGCTCGGCGGCCTGGCGGGGCGGGACTGGATGCCGCCGGCCTGGCTGCAGTGGCTGCTCGCCACGCCCGTGCAGTTCGTGCTGGGCGCACGCTTTTATCGCGCGGGCTGGCATGCGCTGCGCGCCCGCGCCGGCAACATGGACCTGCTCGTGGCCATCGGCACCAGCGCGGCCTACGGGCTGTCGCTGTGGCTGTGGTTCACGGCCGCGCACGGCAGCGAAGGCCATGCGCCGCACCTGTATTTCGAGGCCTCGGCCGTGGTGATCACCCTGGTGCTGCTGGGCAAGTGGCTGGAAGCGCGCGCCAAGCGGCAGACCACGGAAGCGATCCGTGCGCTGCATGCGCTGCGGCCCGAGGCCGCGCACTGGATCGGTCCGGACGGCGAGGTGGACGTGCCCGTGGCCGAGCTGATGGCGGGCGACCGTATCGCCGTGCGCCCCGGAGAGCGCCTGCCGGTGGACGGCACGGTGCTCGAAGGGCATACGCAGGTGGACGAATCCATGCTGACCGGCGAACCGCTGCCGGTGGCACGGGGCCCAAGCGACGCGGTGACGGGCGGATCGATCAACGGCGATGGCCGCGTGGTGGTGCGGGTGACGGCCGTGGGCGCCGAGACGGTGCTCGCGCGCATCATCCGGCTGGTGGAGGACGCCCAGGCCGCCAAGGCGCCGATCCAGCGGCTAGTGGACAGGGTTTCGGCCGTGTTCGTGCCGGCGGTGCTGGTGCTGGCGCTGTGCACGCTGCTGGGCTGGCTCGCGGCGGGTGCGGGCCTGGAGGCTGCGCTCATCCATGCCGTGGCGGTGCTGGTGATCGCCTGTCCCTGCGCGCTGGGCCTGGCCACGCCGGCCGCGATCATGGCAGGCACGGGCGTGGCCGCGCGGCACGGCATCCTCATCAAGGACGCGGAGGCGCTGGAGACGGCCCATCGCGTGGACACCGTGGTGTTCGACAAGACGGGCACGCTCACGCTCGGCCAGCCACGCCTGCAGGCGTTCGAGGCGGCGCCCGGATGCGACGCGGGGGCGCTGCTGGCTACAGCGGCCGCGTTGCAGGCGGGCAGCGCGCATCCGCTCGCGCATGCCACGCTGCAGGCCGTGCGCGAGCGGGGACTGTCCCTGCCGGCGGCCGCGGATGCAGTGCAGGCGGTGCCGGGCCGTGGCACGGAAGGGCAGGTGCAGGGCACGTCCTGGCGCATGGGCAGCCTGCGCTGGATGGACGCGCTCGGCGCCGACGTGCCGCCCGCATTGGCTGCACGCGCACGGGCCTTGCAGGACGGTGGCGCGACGGTATCGGCCCTGGCGGAACGGCTGCCCGGCGGCGGCGATGCCGTGCGCGCGCTGCTGGCCTTCGGCGACGAGCCCAAGCCCGGCGCGGCCGCGGCGGTCCAGGCGCTGCGGGCGCGCGGGCTCCGGGTGGTGATGCTGTCGGGCGACAACCGCGGCGCGGCCGAGGCGATGGCGCGCCGGCTGGGACTGCGGCCCGGGGCGGGCGAGGTGATCGCCGAGGTGCTGCCGGCCGACAAGGCGGCGCAAGTGGTGCGGCTCCAACGCGACGGTAGGCAGGGCCCGGGGTCGCCCGGAGCGCGCACGGTCGCCATGGTGGGGGACGGTGTGAACGATGCGCCCGCCCTGGCAGCGGCCGACGTGGGTATCGCCATGGGCAACGGCACCGATGTGGCCATGCATGCCGCGGGTATCACGCTCATGCGTGGCGATACCGCGCTGGTGGCGGCGGCGCTGGACGTATCGCGCCGCACCGTCGCCAAGATCCGGCAGAACCTGTTCTGGGCTTTCGCGTACAACGTGGCAGGCATCCCGCTCGCCGCGCTGGGCTACCTGAGCCCCGTGGTGGCCGGCGCCGCGATGGCGCTCAGTTCCGTGAGCGTGATGGCCAATGCCTTGCTGCTCAAGCGATGGCGTCTTTGAGAATTACTCTCTGTTCGGTTACGCTTGCCCCATCAGTCTGCTACGTTTTGTTTCATTCATAGCCGGCCCGCATCAGCGGTCTGGGGGATTAAGGAAGGCAATCATGAAATTCGATTCGCTCATGCGCGGGTTCACCATCCGCGTCCGCATGCTGGGGGCCATCGCGGTCGTACTGTCGCTGCTCGGGCTGCTGGGTGGGGCCGGCATGCTGGGCATGTTCCGCATCCACGCGATGAGCGAGGAGTTCATCGGCCATTCCTTCTCGGAGGTCAGCGCCATGGCCGAGCTGCGCGGCGAGATGGGCAACATCCGCCAGTACGAAAAGGACATGATCATCCAGTACGAAAAGCCCGAGGGCGTGCAGAAGGCGCACGCGGCCTGGCTGGAAAGCCTGGACCATGCCAGGAAGGTGGCGGCGCGATTCCAGGACGGCGGGCAGGACAGGGACAACCAGCTCGCCACCGACATCGTGAAGCGGCTCGAAGCCTACCGGGGCCAGTTCGCGAGCGTCGCGCGCCAGCTCGAGGCCGGCGGCTACGACAGCGCCACCATCGCCAACCGCATGAGCACCAAGGCCGTGGCGGAATTCGCCGAGGCCGACAAGCTGCTCGCCCAATTGGACAGCGAGCTGCGCAAGGAGGTGGCAGAGGTGACCGCGCGCCAGCAGACCGTGTCCGAGCAGACCAAGTGGCTGTTCGTGCTGGCGGTGCTGATCACCGTCGCGGTGGTGGTGCCGCTCACGCTGCTGAACATGAATTCCATCTGCCGCCCGCTGGTGGAGGCGCGCCGCATGGCCCAGGCCATCGCTGGCGGCGACCTGTCGCAGCGCATGCACGTGGAAGGCCGTGACGAGGTGGCCGACCTGCAGCGCGCGCTGCTGGGCATGCAACAGGGCCTGAGCGCGCTCGTGTCGCAGGTGCGCGATGCGAGCGGCAGCATCGCCACCGCGAGCCAGGAAATCGCCTCGGGCAACCAGGACCTGTCGTCCCGCACCGAGCAGACGGCCAGCAACGCGCAGGAGGCCGTGGCCTCGCTGTCGCAACTCACGGCCACGGTGCAGCAGACGGCCTCGTCCTCGCAGGTGGCCAACCAGCTCGTCGCCTCCGCATCGGGCATCGCCACGCGCGGCGGCAGCGTGGTGGAGCAGGCCGTGGCCAGCATGCACGAGATCTCGGCCTCCAGCCGCAAGATCGGCGACATCATCGGCCTGATCGATTCCATCGCCTTCCAAACCAATATCCTGGCGCTGAATGCAGCCGTGGAAGCAGCGCGTGCCGGCGAACAGGGCCGCGGCTTCGCCGTGGTGGCCGGCGAAGTGCGCAGCCTCGCGCAGCGCAGCGCCCAGGCGGCCAGCGAGATCAAGGGCCTCATCAGCTCCAGCGTGACGGCCGTGAACGGCGGCGTGCGCCACGTGGAGGACGCCGGCACCGCCATGAAGGAGATCGTGGAGAGCGTGCAGCGCGTGACCGACATCATCGGCGAGATCAATTCCGCGTCCGCTGAGCAGTCCGCGGGCATCGGCCAGGTCAACGGCTCCGTGGGCGAGATCGACCGCATGACCCAGCAGAACGCCGCGCTGGTGGAGCAGTCCGCCGCGGCCGCCCAGTCCCTGCGCGAGCAGGCCGCGCGGCTGTCGCAGGTGGTGCAGCAGTTCCATCTGGACGATGCGGCGACGGCAGGGGGCTATGGCATGGGAGCGTCCGGCTCCGCGTCTGCTTCTGGCTACGGTGAATCGGCGGCGCTGCCAGCCGGAGGGCGGACGGCGTTGCTGTCGGCTTGAGGGCAAGGAGAGGCGGGGGGGCTCTGCCCCCTGCCTCAGTTGCCGGGCGGTACGACTTCTTCTCGCTACCCTGTGTTGTTCAGAGATGGCTCTGAACTCTCGACTACTTCAGGGGCAGGCCGGCGATGGCATCGCGCAACTGGCGAGCCCGGATGCCGTTGAGCTCTGCAATGCACGCTGAACGCAAGATTTCACGAGAATTGCCGGCTCCTCCTCCGCTCAAGGATGCCCGGAATTTGCAGTGTGCATCGCGGTACTTTTCGAAGACCTTGTCGGATGCAGTCAGTTCGGCCTTGGCTCGGCCGGTATATTGTGCGTCCTCATCCCACTTCGACAGAGCGCTGGTTGCATCATTCCTTGCCTGTCGTAAATCATCCTGACTATCTGCGGCCTTTTTCGAAAGGCAATCACGCATTCCAGCTTGGGAGAATGCACTGCACGCCTCTCGCAGAGCACGTTCTTCGGTGGCATGAGCGGATGCAGTTGCAATAAATGATGCGAAAAGCAAGCTCACTGGAAATAATGTCCCGAAAACTATTTTTCGCATACTGCTACCTTTCCTTTACGCAGCAAGGGTAATACATAGTCAAGTTTCCTTGCATAATTAGGATCACCGCCGCCATTGTATCTCTGTGCTGCCATTTGGGTTGACAGAATCCGCCAGTTTCTGATAATTCGCTGGACTGATGATTTCTGGTATTTCAGCATCTGTCCAGGTCTCAAGAGCAAAATGTGTGGATTCAACTTTCGTATCGTCTCCACCGTACTGCCATTTTTTCTTGCGATCTTGTCAAAACTGTCGCCCGGGCTGACCACGACCTCATAGAGTTTTCCGTCTGCACTCGGCAGGCTACGATATTCGTAGTTGCCCATCCTCATCAGCAAATAACCTATACCTGCGCGAAGGTTATGCTGGGGTATGGTTCTGATCGAATTCGGCGTTAATTTGGACTTCCAGTGGGGTGGTAATATTAAATCACCGCCTTCGTTGCCACTGAGAAGCGATGCCATTCCAGGGTCTCCGGGAACGCCGATTTGCATCGGTTTGATTTTCCATTCGGAACTGTTCGCACCGGTCTCCACCCAAACCATCGATTTGATGAAATACCAATCCAGGGGTATATAGCCTGCTATACCGGCAAGGTGTTGGTTGTATTCATTGACGGCCGCCTGGATCTCGCAATCCCAGTAATTCCAACGCTCATCCTGCGCTGCTTTGTCTATGCCCTCCTGCCACCTCTCAAATCCTGTCTTCATAGAGTCTTGCGTTATCATCAAAACCTCTCTTTGCCTTATGCCGTGAGCTATTGCCGTTTGCTTTTATTCATGGCACACGGTATGAGCAATCGAAGATAACGTGGAGTAGCTTGAAATCACGTAACTTCCATTCATGCTTTGCATAAGCCGAGAGTTGGATGAGTTCGAACCCTCGCGGCAAGCGCGTGAACCGCTCTTTCCCTATCCGCCGCCCTCCAGCGACAAGAAAAAAGGCCTGTCCCGCGGAGCCGCCTCCGCGCGAACAGGCCTTGCCTACCGACCACTGACCGGTATCACGCGAGCACGCCAGGCTCCTCCTGCCCCTTCTTCGGCCCGAACCACGCCACGTACAGCGCCGGCAGCACCACCAGCGTGAGCATCGTGGCCGTCACCAGGCCGCCGATCACCACGATGGCGAGAGGCCGCTGCGTCTCGGAGCCGATCTCGTGCGAGAGGGCCATGGGCAAGAGGCCCAGCATGGCGAGCATCGCCGTCATCAGCACGGTGCGCAGGCGCTGCATGGAGCCCTGGCGCACGGCCTCGACCACGCTGGCGCCGCCGGCCTGCAGTTGCTGGAACACCGAGAGCATGACCACGCCGTTGAGCACGGCCTGCCCCGAGAGCGCGATGAAGCCGATGGCGGCGGACACCGACAGCGGGATGCCGAAGGCCCAGAGCGCCACGAAGCCGCCGATGAGCGCCAGGGGCACGTTCAGCAGGATGAGCGAGGCCATCTTGACCGACTTGAAGGCATCGAACAGCAGCACGAAGATCAGCAGCAGCGAGATGGGCACGACCACCGAGAGGCGCTTCATGGCGCGTTCCTGGTTCTCGAACTCGCCCGACCAGTTGACCTGGTAGTTGTCCGGGATCTTCACGTTCTTCTCGACGCGGGCCTTCATGTCGGCCACGACGGAGCCCATGTCGCGCCCGGCGATGAAGATGCCGATGGCCGTGGTGCGGCGGCCGGCCTCGCGGGCGATGTTCATGGCGCCCGCGCTTTCGCGGATCTTCGCGACGTCGCCCAGCTGCACATAGCCGCCGTCCGGCGTGGCGATAGGCGTGCGCGGCAGGTTGGCGATGGTGCGCTCGTCGGACGGCAGGCGCACGGCGACGGCGAACTTGCGCTCGCCTTCCCACAGGTTGGTGGCGGCCTTGCCGGCCAGCGCCGCCTCGATCACGTCCTGGATGTCGCTCACGTTCAGGCCGTAGCGCGCGGCGCGGTCGCGGTCGATGTCGATCAGCAGCTGCGGCACCTGGCCTTCGCGGTCGATCTCGGCGCGGGCCACGCCGCGCACCTGCTTGACCTCGCGGGCGATCTCTTCCGTGATGCGCTTCATCTCGGCCAGGTCGTCGCCGGCCAGCTTGATCACGATCTGGCCCTTGATCTGCGAGATCGATTCGAGCACGTTGTCGCGGATGGGCTGCGAGAACGCCGGGTCGATGCCAGGGATGGCCGAGAGGGCCCGGTTCATTTCCTCGGTGATCTTCGCGCGCGTCATGCCGGCGCGCCACTGGTCCTCGGGTTTGAGGTCCACGAAGATCTCGGCCATGGAGATGGTCTTGGGGTCGGTGCCGTCCTCGGGCTGGCCGGCCTTGGAGACGGTGGTGCGCACCTCGGGTACCGACAGCAATGCCTTGCGCGCCATGCGCAGGATGCGCGAGGCCTCGGCGGTGGAGACGTTGGGCGAGAGGCTGAAGTTCACCCAGGTCGTGCCCTCATCCAGTTCCGGCAGGAATTCCGAGCCCAGGCGCGAGGCCGCCACCATGGCCACGCCGAACACGGCCAGCGCGATGATGACCACCGTGCGGCGGCGCTCCAGCGCCCAGTCCAGTACCGGCGCGTACAGGCTCTTGGCGCGCGTGACCACGCGGTTGTCGCCGTGCGGCAGCTTGCGGCGCAGCAGCCAGTAGGCCAGCAGCGGCACCAGCGTGAGCGAGAAGATCAGCGAGCCGATGAGGGCCGTGGTGACCGACAGCGCCATGGGCTGGAAGATGCGGCCCTCGTGGCGCTGCAGCGCGAAGATGGGGATGTGCGCCGCGATGATGATGAGCATCGAGAACAGCGTGGGCCGGCCGACCTCGCCCGCGGCCTCGATGATGGTGTCGCGCCGGTCGCGGTCATTCATGTCCTCGCCGCGCTCGGCCAGGCGGTGCATGATGTTCTCGATCACGATCACCGCGCCGTCCACGATGATGCCGAAGTCCATCGCGCCCAGGCTCAGCAGGTTGGCCGGCACGCCCATGACCTTCAGGCCCATGAAGGTGGAGAGCAGGGCGAGCGGGATGATGACCACCACGGCCAGGCTGGCGCGCAGGTTCGACAGGAAGATGTAGAGCACCAGCGAGACCAGCAGCGCACCTTCCACCAGGTTGTGGAAGACGGTGGTGAGGGTCTTGTCCATCAGCCAGGTGCGGTCGTAGAAGGGCACGATCTGCACGCCCGGCGGCAGGCCGCGCTCGTTCAGCTGCGCGATCTTGTCCTTCACGCCCTTGAGCACCACGCTCGGGTTCTCGCCTTTGCGCATCACCACGATGCCGGTGACGATGTCGTCGTCCTGGTCCTGGCCCACCACGCCGAGCTGCGGCACGGCGCCGATGCGCACCTGGGCGATGTCGCGGATCAGCACGGGCGTGCCGCCGCGCGAGGCCACGACGATGCGGCCGATGTCCTCGGCCGAGCGCAGCAGGCCCAGGCCGCGGATGGTGTACTGCTGCGCGCCCTGCGCCACGTAGCTGCCGCCCGCGTTGGCGTTGCCGCGGCCCAGCACGTCCAGCAGGTTCTGGAAGCTCACCTTGTACGCGCGCAGCTTGTCCATGTCGGGCTGCACTTCGTACTGCTTGATGGCGCCGCCCATGGCGACCACGTCGGCCACGCCGGGCACCTGGCGCAGCGCGCGCTCCACCGTCCAGTCCTCGATGGTGCGGATGTCGGTGGTGGTGAGGCCGTCGCCCTTTAGGCGGTAGCGCATGATCTCGCCCACCGGCGTGGCGTTGGGCGCGATCTCGGCCTGCACGCCCTGCGGCAGATCGACGGTCGAGAGCCGCTCGGCCACCTGCTGGCGCACGGTGTTCACATTGGCCGCGTCGTCGTACGTGACCACGGTGAACGACAGCCCGAACTGCGTGTGGGAGAACACGCGGATGGAGTTGGGCAGGCCGGCCAGGGCGGTCTCGATGGGCAGCGTGACCTGCTTTTCCACTTCTTCCGGCGCGCGGCCGGGAAAGAGCGCGATCACGGTGACCTGGGTGTCGGTGACGTCCGGGAAGGCCTCCACCGACAGGTTCTTGAAGGCGATCACGCCCGCGAGCGCGAACAGCAGCACGCCCAGGATGATGAACAGGGGCTGGTGCAGCGCGTAGTGGATGAGACGCTTCATGGGGCCTCTTTCTTCGCGGTGGCGGCGTCTTCGGCCATGGACTGGAACTGGCGCGCCAGCAGCAGCGCGTTCTGGTTCACCACGGCTTCGCCGGGCTGCAGGCCGGCGGAAACGAGCACTTCGGCGGGGCCTTCATGGGCCAGTTCGACCTTGCGCGGCTCGAACACGCCGGACTCGCGGCGCACGAAGACGAGGTGCTGCGTGCCGTCCAGCACGATGGCGCTGGCGGGCACCACCACGCCGCCGGCGCGGCTTTCCTGCACGCGGGCGCTGGCCAGCATCTCGGCCTTCAGGCGGCGGTCGGCGTTGGGCACCACGCCCCGCACCTTGATCGTGCGCGTGCCCGGATCGATGGCATCGGCCGTGGCCGTGACCTTGCCGGCGAAGGTGGCTCCGGGGTAGGCCGGCACCTGCAGCGTGATCGGGTCGCCCGGGCGCAGGGACGACAGGTCGGTTTCGCGCGCGTCGATCTGCACCCAGAGGGAGGTCGGGTCGGTCACCACGAAGAGCGCCGGGCCGGACTGGTCGGGCCGCACTTCCTGGCCGGGGTTGAGGTTGCGCTCGACCACCACGCCGCCGATGCCGGTGGAGAGGGCCAGTTGCTGGTTCACGCCGCTGGCGCTGCCGTAGAGGCGCGTGCGGGCCGCGGCGCGGGCCACTTCGGCCTGGGCTCCGGCGGCGTCGGCCTCGGCCTGCTCCAGGTCCTTGCGGGCGATGATGCCGGCCTCGAACAGCTCGCGCTGGCGCTTGAGCGATTGCTGCGCCAGCGATTGCCCGGCCTGGGCCTTGGCGGTGTCGGCCTGGGCCTGGCCGAAGTCGGGCGAGGCCAGCAGGGCGAGGGGCGCGCCGGCCTTGACCGATTGGCCCAGGTCGGCCTGGATGGCGGTCACGCGGCCGGCGAAGGCGGGGTAGATGCGCTGGGTGCGCTCTTCGTTCCACACCAGGCGGGCGGGCAGGTCCACCGCCACGTCCCTGGCGGCACGGGCTTCCACGGTGCCCAGCAGGGCGAGTTGCGGATGGCCGGACGGAAAGCGCAGCTGGCCGGCCTGCATCACGGGCGGGGCGGGTTCGGGCGGCGTGGCGGCGGCTTCCGCGCCGGACTTGCCGCAGCCGGGCAGCAGCGCGCAGGCGGCGCCGAGCGCGGCCAGGGCCAGCAGGCCGCGCGCGGAAGGACGCCGCGCGGGAAGGGAGAGAAGGGGAGCCATCATGGTCGGGAGGTCCGGAAAGGAATGCGGTGGAAGGCGGGAAGGCAGTGCTGTGGCGCGGCGTTCAGGCCGGGGTCAGGGCGTGCCGGTGAGCAACTGCGGGCGGGTGCGCAGCAGCCAGGCGCCGCGCGCCTTGGCGTAGTCGGCGCGGGCGGCCAGCGCGTCCAGCAGCGTGGCGCGCAGGGTGCGCTGGGCGTCCAGCAGGTCGGTGAGGGCGATGGCGCCCTTGCGGTAGGCCAGCTCGGCGCTGTCGGCCACCTGGCGTGCGCGGGGCAGCACGCCCTGGTCGTAGTCGGCCGCGCGGCGGGCGGCGCTCTCCTGTGCCTGGCGCAGGCGCTGCAGGTCCAGCAGGGCGAGCCGGCGCGTGTTGTCCAGCGCGTCCTGCGCCTTGGCGTAGTCGGCCTGGGCGCGGCCGATCTCGCCCTGGTACTGGTAGCCCCACTGCAGCGGGATCTGCACGCGCAGTTCGACCTGGCGGGTCGAAGTGCCGGGGAAATGGTCGATGGAGGCGCCCACCGTCCAGTCGGACTTGCGCAGCGCGTTGGCACCGTCCAGCGCGGCCTGGGCCGCCTGCGCGCGCGCCAGGGCGGCCCGCACGTCGGCGCGGGTTTCGGCCCAGGCGGCCAGGTCGGCGTCGGTGGCGGGCGGGTCGCCGGCCAGGGGGGGCCAGGGCGTGTCCACGGCCTGCAGGCGGCTGCCGGTGCTGCCCGTGACCTGGGCCAGTGCCAGGGCGGCGTCGTCGCGGGCCTGTTCGGCCGCGCGGGTGTCGGCCCGGGCGCGCTCGGCCTCGATGCGGGTGCGCGAGGCGTCCTGCACCGAGAGATCGCCCGCCTTCACGCGGCGGTCGGCCATGCCGGCCACGTCGGCCAGGCTGCGCTCGATGGCGGCGACCTCGGCGAGGCGGTCCTGCGCGGCCAGCAGGTCGTAGTAGGCCCCCAGGGCCGC
Source organism: Paracidovorax citrulli (assembly GCF_900100305.1). Classification (GTDB taxonomy): domain Bacteria; phylum Pseudomonadota; class Gammaproteobacteria; order Burkholderiales; family Burkholderiaceae_C; genus Paracidovorax; species Paracidovorax citrulli. The sequence goes on from NZ_FNEY01000013.1 coordinate 97,402, forward strand.
CTGCAGCTGCTGGACCTGCGTGTCTTCCACGTCGGCTTCCGCGGCGTTGGCCATGCTCTCGGCCGCCTTCTTGCGCAGCGCGCGCTTGTCGCCGCGCTCCCAGGTCCAGTCGATGCCGACGGACTTGTCGATGCGCTTGCGCGTGAACACGTTGCCCGGTCCGGGGCCGTGCTGCAGGTCGATGGAGCCGGCCTTGGTGGTCAGGGAGGGCAGGGGCGCGTGGTCGGCGCTGAGCACGTCGGCGCGCGCGCCGGCCAGTTCCTGCCGGGCCTGGTGGACTTCGCTGTTGTCGCGGGCGGCGGCCAGGGCCTGGGACAGCGTCCAGCCGGTGCCGCGCGGGGCAACTGCCATGGCGGGCGCGGGGACGGGCCGGGAGGGGGCGGGCATGGCCGCCGTGGCCTGGGCCTGGGCCTGGGCCTGGGCCTGGGCCTGGGCGGGGTGCGGCCCGGCCAGCCAGGCGCCGCCGCAGGCCAGGAGTCCGGCCGCGATCCGCAGCGCGGTGCCGCTGCGCAGGGAAAGGGAAGGGGGATGGGAACGCATGCCGTGTTTATCGGCGTGCGAGCCTGACCACGGCCTGACCTGGCGTGCCGCCGGGCCCCGGGCACGACACAATGCGGCTTGTGGGCCACGGTGCGGCTGGCCGTATCCGGACGCGGCTTTTTTCTCTTTCTTTTTTCTTTTTCTTTCCTTCCCTTTCTGGTGCAGCACCCATGCGGATTCTCGTAGTCGAAGACGATGCCGTGTTGCGCGGCGTGATGCAGCGCAGCCTGGCCGATGCGGGCCACCGCGTGGACGTGGCCGCCACGCTGGCCGAGGTCGACCATTTCTGGAAGGTGCAGCCTTTCGATGCGGTGCTGCTGGACCTGAACCTGCCGCAGGATGCCGCCCATGCCAGCCCGGTGGGCAGCGGCCTGGCCGTGCTGCGCGCCGCCCGCGCGCGCGGTGACCGCACGCCGGTGCTGGTGCTCACCGCCCGCGACCGCACCGAGGAGCGCATCGCCGGCCTGGATGCGGGCGCCGACGACTACCTGGGCAAGCCCTTCGATCTGGCCGAGGTGGAAGCCCGGCTGCGCGCCCTGGTGCGCCGCACGCAGGGCACGGACGATCGCACCAGCGCCGGCACGCTGGTGCTGGACCGGCGGGCGCGCCGCTTCACCCTGCATGGCCAGCCCTTCGACCTGCCTGCGCGCGAGTTCGAGGTGCTGTGGGAGCTGATGACCCCGCCCGGGCGGGTGGTGAGCAAGCGCAGCCTGTCGGACAAGCTGTCGGACTTCGATGACATGCTGGGCGACAACGCGCTGGAAGCCTTCATCTCGCGCCTGCGCAAGAAGCTGCAGGGCAGCGGCGCCGGCATCCGCACGCTGCGCGGGCTGGGCTACATGCTGGAGGCGACCGACGCCTCCGCGACGCAAGGGGATGCATGAGCGGCGGTACGCCTGCCGCGGCCCTGCCGCAGAGGCCGGCCCCCTCGCCGCCCTCGCTGCGTGCACGCCTGTTGCGCCATGTGCTGGTACCACTGGCGCTCACCTGGTTCGCGGGCACGGCCATCTCGGTGCTGGTGGCCAACGGGTTCACGCAGCGCGCCTTCGACCGGGCGCTGCTGGACGACGCCTATGCCATCGCGGCCAATGTGCGGGTCAAGGGCGGGGCGCTGGACCTGGCGCTGAGTTCGCGCGAGCTCAAGTCGGTGCTGTTCGACCAGGCGGAGACGGTGTATTTCGCCGTGCTGCTGCCCGGCGGGTCGATGCTCTCGGGCAATGCCAGCCTGCCGGTGCCGCCGCCGCCGCGCGACGAGGCCTATCGCTTCTCCGACATCAGCTACCGCGGACGGGCACTGCGGGCCGTGCGGGTGCGGGTGAACGAGCCGCAGGCCTTCGAGGTCATCACCGCCCAGACGGTGCATGCGCGCAGCGCCATGCTGCGCGGCGTGCTGCTGTATTCGGTGGTGTCGCAGGTACTGCTGCTGGGCGCGCTGGCGTTCTGGCTGCGGCGGGCCATCCAGTCGGACCTGCAGCCCCTGGCGGCGTTCCAGTCGGAGCTGGCGGGCCGCGATGCGCGGGACCTGGAGCCGGTGGCGGTGCAGGCCTCCACGCGCGATCTGCAGCACCTGGGCGCTGCCGTGAACGGCCTGCTGGCGCGGGTGGCCGAGGGCGTGCGCGCGCAGCGGGAGTTCGCCGGCAACGTGGCGCACGAGCTGCGCACGCCGCTGGCGGGCATCCGGGCGCTCGCGGCCTATGGCCTGGCCCACAAGGACCCGGCCGTGTGGCACGAGCAGCTCGCCGGCGTGGCCGCCAGCGAGGCCCGCGCCAGCCACCTCGTGGACCAGTTGCTGGCCCTGGCGCTGGCCGACGAGGTGCGCGGTGCCGTGCCGCGCCAGCCCGTGGCGCTGGACGATCTGGCGCGGGATGCCGTGCTGCGCTTCCTGCCGCGTGCCGACGCGGCGGGCGTGGACCTGGGTGCCCGCGGGCTGGACCAGCCCGTGGTGGTGCAGGGGCAGACCGTGCTGATCGAAGGTGTGCTGGGCAACCTGATCGACAACGCGCTGCGCTACGGCCGCCCGGCGCAGGAAGGCGTGGGGCCGCGCATCACCGTGGAGATCGCTCATGAGCAGGCGGAAAACGGGACGGGCGAGGTCGTGCTGTCGGTGGTGGACAACGGCCCTGGCATCCCGCAGGGGCTGCGCACCGACCTGATGCAGCGCTGGGCCCAGGGCCGCGAGGGCGAGCGCCTGGGGCAGGGCGCGGGCCTGGGCCTGGCCATCGTGGCGCGCTATGCCGAGCTGCTGGGCGCGCGCCTGGTGCTGGGCACGGGCCCGGACGCGGAGGGGCTGCGGGTGGGGCTGGTGTTCGTTCCCGTGGAGCCAGCCTAAGCCGGCCCGGTGCCGAACACCGGCCGGAAGAAACTGCGCTCGTAGCTCACGATGCAGCGGGTCTCTTCCGCGTACCGGAAGGCCGCGAGGCATTCGGCGTCCTGCATCGATTGCTGGCGGTAGGTTTCGTAGGCGGCGAACGAGGGAAAGGTGAACATCGCCAGCGCGATGTTGTTGGCGCCTTCCGAGGGCAGGAAGTAGCCGTGGTGGCGGCCGCCGAACTTCTCCACCAGCGGAATCCAGAGCCGGCCGTAGTGCTCGAACTCGGCGAGCTTGTAGGGATCGATGACGTAACGCAGGGTGCAGGTGATCATGGGCCGATTTCACCGCATTTCCGGGGCGATGCGGTCTGGCCGATGGCTGACCCTCGGAAATGGCGTTCGGGCCTCCACAGGCCTTCCAGGGGCCTTGACGGGCCCCCGGCGCCCTGTCGGGCGGCAGGGGCGTCCGCGGCAATGGGGTGCTGCGGCGGCGCGGCGCCGGTCAGCCGAGCGTCGGGTAGTCGGTGTAGCCCTTCTCGCCGCCACCGTAGAAGGTCTTGGAATCCCACGGGTTGAGCGGTGCGTCCTTGCGCAGCCGTTCGACCAGGTCGGGGTTCGAGATGAAGGCCCTGCCGAAGGCGACGATGTCGGCGCGGCCGCTGGCTACCGCTTCCAGCGCCAGCGCGCGGTCGTAGGCGTTGTTGACCATCCAGGCACCCTGGCCCCCCGCCTCGCGGTAGGCCTTCTTCAGGGCTTCGTAGTCGAAGGGGCGGCCTTCCACCTCGCGCGGGCCACCGGTGGAGCCTTCGATGACGTGGACATAGGCCAGGCCCAGCGGGGCGAGCTGGCGGATCACGTAGTCGAACAGCGGTTGCGGATCGGCATCGACGATGTCGTTGGCCGGCGTGACGGGCGAGAGGCGGATGCCCACCTTGCCGCCGCCGATCGCGTCCACCACGGCACGGGTGGCCTCCAGCAGCAGGCGGGCGCGGTTCTCGATGCTGCCGCCGTAGTCGTCGGTGCGCTGGTTGGCGCCGGTCTTGAGGAATTGGTCCAGCAGGTAGCCGTTGGCGCCGTGGATCTCGACGCCGTCGAAACCAGCGGTCTCCACCGCATTGCGCGCGGCTGCGGCGTAGTCGTGCACGATGCCGGGCAGCTCTTCGGCATCCAGCGCACGGGGTTCGGACGTGGCCGCGAAATGGCCCTGGCCGGTGGCCTTGTCGATCAGGTAGGTCTTGGCCTTCGCGGCATGGCGGAGGGCGCCACGGGGGCGCCGCCGTCGGGCTGCAGGTCATTGTGGGAGATGCGGCCCACATGCCAGAGCTGGGTGACGATCCTGCCGCCGCGCTCGTGCACCGCCGCGGTCACCTTCTTCCAGCCGTCCAGCTGGTCGGTGCCGTAGAGGCCCGGCACGTCCGCGTAGCCCTGGCCCTGGTGGCTGATGGCCGTGGCCTCGGTGATGAGCAGGCCGGCGGTGGCGCGCTGGGCGTAATAGGTGGCGGTGATGTCCTTCGGGACCGCATTCGGCGAGCGGTTGCGCGTGAGCGGCGCCATGGCGATGCGGTTGGCGAGCTGCAGGTCGCCGGCCTGGACGGGATCGAAAAGCGTATGGGACAAGGAGATACCTCTTTCGAAAAAGTGGGGGTGGGGCAGGGGCCCGGGCCGGGCCCTCCACGGCAGAGAGCGACGTTACCGCGTTTGCGCTTTTCCTGCAGTGGGACTGCGCCGCGACGGGATATGCGAGTCGTGCTAGCAAAATCGCAGCAACCGGCGGCGCACCGTGCCTTCTCCGGGACGGCTCGCTTATCTGTTTTCCGCATGAGCATGCGCGCAAACGGCGCTTAGCTGCCGGAAAAGAGATTCCTATGATGGGTACAACCAATCCAGCAAAGGGGTTATCCAGATGCCATTCCCGCCGGGCCAGAGCACACCATCCAACCGCCGCCGCGCCCTGCAGGGCGCGGCCCTGGTGCTGGCAGGCAGCCTGCTGTGCGGCGTCGCCACGGCGCAGGCGAAGAAGGAAGTGGTGATCGGCTACCAGGACATGGTCGTGCCCTGGCGCCATGCGCAGGAGACCAAGGAGGTCGAGCGCCGCACCGGCTACCACGTGACCTACCGCAAGCTGGGCAGTGGTGCCGAGGTGGTGCGCGCGCTCGCCTCGGGCGCCATCCAGATCGGCGAGGCGGGCTCGTCCCCCATCGCGGCGGCGCTGTCGCAGGGCGTGCCGATCGAAGTCTTCTGGGTGCTGGACAACATCAACGACGCGGAGGCGCTGGTCGCGCGCAACGGCTCGGGCGTGAATTCGCTGGCCGACCTGAAGGGCAAAAAGATCGGCCTGCCTTTCGTCTCCACCACCCACTTCCATGCGCTGGTGGCGCTGCAGGACGCGGGCGTCGACCCCAAAACGGTGGACATCTTGAACCTGCGGCCGCCGGAGAACCTGGCCGCCTGGGAGCGTGGCGACATCGACGCCACCTTCGTCTGGGACCCGGTGCTCGCCAAGGTCAGGCAGAGTGGCAAGGTGCTCGTCACTTCCGGGCAGATCGCGGCGAAGACCGGCAAGGCCACGTTCGACGCACTGGCCGTGAACCAGGAGTTCGCACGCGCGCACGATGCCTTCCTCACGCAGTTCGTGCAGGTGCTGGCCGATGCCGATAAGGCCTACACCGCTCACAAGGCGGCGTGGACGGCGGATGCCGCGCCCGTGAAGTCGATCGCCAAATGGTCCGGTGCCCAACCCCAGGCCGTGCCGGCCAGCCTCGCGCTCTATGCGTTCGTGCCGCCGGCCGAGCAGGCCGGACCGCAATGACTGGGCGGCGGGAAGGAGTCGGGCGTGGCGAAGTCACTGGCAGCTACGGCCGCCTTCCTGAAAGAGCAGGGGACGGTGCCATCCGTGCTGCCCGATTATTCGGTGGGCGTGAACCCGGCGTGGGTGCGGCGTGCGCGCTGAGCCGTCCGTGCGAGCCGCAGGGGTGGGCGGCGCTGCTGGCCGCGGGGGCGGGGGCGCATTGTCCCTGCGTGACGTGAGCGTGCGCTACGCCGGCACGGATCAGCCCGCGCTGCAGGGCGTCGATCTCGATATCGCCGCGGGCGAACTGGTGGTGGCGCTGGGAGCCTCCGGATGCGGCAAGACCACGCTGCTGAACTGCATGGCCGGCTTCACCGAGCCCTCCGCCGGAAGCATCCTGCTGGATGGCCGGCCGGTGACGGGGCCGGGCGCCGAGCGCGGCGTGGTGTTCCAGAAACATGCCCTCATGCCATGGCTGAACGTGATCGACAACGTGGCGCTGGGCCTGCGGCTTCGCGGTGTTTCACGTGAAACGCGCCAGCGCCTGGCGGGCGAGCGGCTCGCCCAGGTAGGTCTGGAAAGCTTCGCGCAGGCGCCCGTCTGGCAACTCTCGGGCGGCATGCAGCAGCGCGTGGGCATTGCCCGTGCCCTGGCCAGCGACCCGCAGGTGCTGTTGATGGACGAGCGGTTCAGCGCGCTGGATGCGTTCACGCGCCAATCGCTGCAGGAGTTGGTGCTGCGGCTGTGGCAGGGCACGGGCAAGACGATTTTCTTCATTACGCACGACGTGGAAGAGGCGTTGTTCCTCGCCTCCCGCCTGATCGTGATGGCGCCGCGCCCGGGCCGCATCGCGCGGCAGCACGGGCTGGATTTCAACCGGCAGTTCCTGGCGGGCCGGCCCGCCCGTGCGGTGAAATCCAGCTCGGCTTTCATCGACGGGCGTGAGCGTGTTCTGGACGAGGTGGCGCCATCGCTGGCCCCGCAGGCAGCGGCCCGGCAACCGGAGCACGTGGAGCATGTCCATGCCTGAGGAAGCGTTGATGCCGTCGCTCCCCGGCATGGCGGCGCAGCCCCGGCGCGAGGCTGCTGCGCCGGGTCCGACCCTGGCGCCTGCGGAGGCCGCCCCGTCGCCCGCCTTGCGGGCCGTTGCCCCGTACCGCCTGCCTGGCCAGGGGCCGAGCCGGGGCCTGAGCGTGGCCTGCGTCGCCGCATTCGCGCTGCTGTGGTGGCTGGCCACGCAGTTGCAGTGGGTCAAACCGCTGTTCCTGCCCGCACCCCAGGCCGTGCTGCTGGCGCTGCGCGATGCCTGGGAAGGGCGCATCCAGGGCGGGGAACCCCTGTGGCGGCACCTGCAGTGGAGCGCGATCCGGGTCTTCGGCGCTTTCGTGCTCGCGGCCCTGACGGCGGTTCCCGTCGGCATCGCCATGGGGGTGAGCCGCGTGGCGCGCGGCGTGTTCGATCCACCCATCGAGTTCTACCGGCCGCTGCCGCCGCTGGCCTACCTGCCGCTCATCGTCATCTGGTTCGGCATCGACGAGACGGCCAAGATCCTGCTGATCTACCTCGCCTGCTTCGCGCCCATCGCGCTGGCAGCGCGGGCCGGAGTGCGCAGCGCGAGCGTGGAGCAGGTCCATGCCGCGCTGTCGCTGGGCGCGAGCCGCTGGCAGCTGGTGCGGCACGTGATCGTGCCGGCGGCACTGCCCGAGATCCTGGTGGGGCTGCGCATCGCCATCGGTTTCGGCTGGACGACGCTGGTAGCCGCGGAAATGGTGGCGGCAACGGTGGGCATCGGTCAGATGGTGCTCAATGCCTCGAACTTCCTGCGCACCGACCTCGTGGTGGCCGGCATCCTGGTGATCGGCCTGGTGGCCTGGACATTCGATCTGGTCATGCGCTGGGTGGAGGCCCGCGCAGTGCCCTGGAAGGGACGGGCCTGAACGCGGGCCCGTCCTGTTCCTGCAAGCCTGGGAAGGCTTACTTCTGCAGGCCCTCTGCCTTGAGGGCGGCCTGCACGGCCGGGCGGGAGCCCACGCGTGCCAGATAGGCCTGCAGGTTCGGCAGGCCGGACAGGTCCACGCCCACGTGCTTGCCCCAGCCGCTGACGGTGAACAGGTAGCCGTCCGCCACGGAGAAGTGCTCGCCCGTCAGCCATTCCCTGCCGGAGAGCTGTTCGTCCACCCACTGGAAGCGCGACATCAGCTTCTCGCGCACGATGGGTTTGTACGCATCGGGCGTGTTGGGCTGGAACAGCGGGCTGTGGCCCTTGTGCAGTTCCGTGCCGATGAAGTTCAGCCATTCCTGCAGGCGATAGCGCGCCAGCGTGCCGTTGGCCGGCGCCAGGTTCTTGTGGGGCGCCTGGTCGGCGATGTATTGCACGATGGCGGGGCCTTCGCGCAGGCGGGTGCCGTCGTCGAGTTCCAGCACCGGCACATAGCCGAGGGGGTTGATGGTATAGAAGTCGGTCCCGTCCTGGAGCTTGTGGCTCTTGGTGCTCGCGAGCACGGGGGTGAAGGCCAGGCCGGCCTCGTGCAGGGCGATGTGCGGGGAAAGCGAGCAGGCACCAGGACTGTAGTAGAGCTTCATGGTCAGGTTGTGAAGGCAGTGGAACAAGCCTGCCATGCTATAGCGAAGCGGAAATCCGTGCTGTCGGCCTGCGAGCCGACGCACAGGGCGGCCACCCCGGCCGTCACGCAGGCAGGGTGGCGGCTTCCAGCCGGCCGAGCCAGACCAGGGCATGCTCCCTGCCGGGGCCGCACATGTCTTCGGAGGGCCGCAGGGATGCGCAGACCGCCGGCCGCTCGGCGCTGCCGAAAATCCGGCAGCGCAGCTGGCTGTCGAGCTGGACGCAGGGAACCCCGGCAGGCTTGCCGGAGGGCATGCCGGGGATGGGGCTCGTGATGGAGGGGGCGATGCAGCAGGCGCCGCATCCCGGCCGGCATGCCAGGGCCATGGGCGGTCAGGTACCCAGGCGGCCAGCGGCCCAGAGCACCTGGTCCACGACGGCGCGCACGCGGCCGTGGTGGGCGGCATCCACGAAACCGTCCTGCGCGTCGAAGGCGCTGCCCGCATGCCCGAGGGCGAAGGCCTGCGGTGCCAGCCAGCACTCCAGGTTGATGAGCAGCGGGGCCAGCTGGCTTTGCGACCGCAGGCCGCCCAGGCCGCCCGGCGAGGCGCTCAGCATGCCCACCACCTTGCCGCGGAAGGGCAGGGTGCCGTCGCTCCACACCGGGTGGCCCGCCACCGGGCTGGAGGCCCAGTCGATGGTGTTCTTGAGCAGCGCGGTGTAGCTGCCGTTGTATTCGGGCGAGCACACGATCCAGCCTGCGTGGGCATGCAGGATCTCCTTGAGCCGCACCACGTCGGCGGGGGTGCCTCGTGCCTCGAGGTCCGCGTTGTAGAGCGGGATGTCGAAGTCCGACAGCTCCAGCAGCGTGGTGTCCGCGCCCGCGGCGTGGGCGATGTCGGCGGCGGCGCGCGCCAGCCGGCGGTTGAGGGATTGCTGGCGGGTGCTGCCCGCGAAAACGAGGATTTTTGGCATGGCCGCATTGCAACACACCGCCGGGACAGGAATCCTGCAAGCAGTGTTCCACGTGAAACATCGGGGCGGACACCCCGCCCGTGCCCGGGGCGTTCCGCCCGAGGGTGGCGCGCGCATGGCCGAAGTGGGAAAATCCCCGCCTTTCCCCAATCACCCATCCGCTGACCCGGATTCGGTGGCCCCGGCCTGTTGCCGGTGCCAGCAGGGTCAAGGTGTGCGCCGGAGGCCCGGTGTGCGCCCCTTATCGGTAACGGGCCGCCCCCTCGTCCGAGGTCCCGGAGCAGTTTGCATGTTGTACCCCCAGGAATTTGATGTCATCGTCGTCGGCGGAGGCCATGCCGGCACCGAAGCCGCATTGGCCGCTGCCCGCATGGGCAGCAGGACGCTGCTGCTCACCCACAATATCGAGACGCTGGGGCAGATGAGCTGCAACCCCAGCATCGGGGGCATCGGCAAGGGCCATCTCGTGAAAGAGGTGGACGCGCTCGGCGGTGCCATGGCGCTGGCGACGGACGAGGGCGGCATCCAGTTCCGCATCCTCAACAGCTCCAAGGGCCCGGCCGTGCGTGCCACGCGCGCGCAGGCGGACCGCATCCTGTACAAGGCCGCCATCCGCCGCATGCTGGAGAACCAGCCCAACCTGTGGCTCTTCCAGCAGGCCGTGGACGACCTGATGGTGGAGGGCGACCGGGTGGTGGGCGCCATCACGCAGGTGGGCATCCGGTTCCGGGCCCGCACCGTGGTGCTGACCGCGGGCACCTTCCTGGACGGCAAGATCCACGTCGGCCTGAACAACTACTCCGCCGGCCGGGCAGGGGACCCGCCCGCCGTGTCGCTCAGCGCGCGCCTGAAGGAATTGCAGCTGCCCCAGGGCCGGCTCAAGACCGGCACGCCGCCGCGCATCGACGGCCGCAGCATCGATTTCAGCCAATGCGAGGAACAGCCCGGTGACGGCATGCCCGGTGGCGTGAACGAAGGCACCCTGCCGGTGTTCAGCTTCATGGGCAGCACGGCGATGCACCCGCGCCAGGTGCCGTGCTGGATCACGCACACCAACGAGCGCACGCACGAGATCATCCGGTCGGGCTTCGACCGCAGCCCCATGTTCACCGGCAAGATCGAAGGCGTGGGGCCGCGCTACTGCCCCAGCGTGGAAGACAAGATCAACCGCTTTGCGGACAAGGACAGCCACCAGATCTTCCTCGAGCCGGAAGGGCTGACCACGCACGAGTTCTATCCCAACGGCATTTCCACCAGCCTGCCGTTCGACGTGCAGTACGACCTGGTGCGCTCGATGCGCGGCCTGGAGAACGCCCACATCCTGCGCCCCGGCTACGCCATCGAATACGACTACTTCGACCCGCGATCGCTCAAGAGCAACTTCGAGACACGCCAGATCCAGGGACTTTTCTTCGCCGGACAGATCAACGGCACGACGGGCTATGAGGAAGCCGCCGCGCAGGGCCTGTTCGCGGGCATCAACGCCGCGCTGCAGTGCCGCGGCGAATCCGCATGGCTGCCGCGCCGTGACGAGGCCTACCTGGGCGTGCTGGTGGACGATCTCATCACCAAGGGCGTGACCGAGCCCTACCGCATGTTCACCAGCCGGGCCGAATTCCGGTTGCAGCTGCGGGAGGACAACGCGGACATGCGGCTGACCGAGGCCGGGCGCCGCATGGGCCTGGTGGACGACGCGCGCTGGGATGCCTTCAGCCGCAAGCGCGATGCGGTGGCCCGGGAAACCGAGCGCCTGAAGTCCACCTGGGTGAATCCCCGCAACCTGCCTGCCGAGGAGTCGGCCCGGGTGCTGGGCAAGTCCATCGAGCATGAATACAACCTGTTCGACCTGCTGCGCCGGCCGGATGTCACCTATGACGCGCTGACGGGCATGGACGGAGGCAAGTACGCCAGTACCGCTGTTTCACGTGAAACACTCGGTGAGCTGAGCGCGCCGGTGATCGAGCAGGTGGAGATCGCCGCCAAGTACGCGGGCTACATCGACCGCCAGAAGGACGAGGTGCAGCGCGCCTCCTATTACGAGAACCTGCAGCTGCCCCAGGAGCTGGACTACATGCAGGTGGCGGCACTGTCGATCGAGGTGCGCCAGAAGCTGCAGAAGCACCGGCCCGAGACACTGGGCCAGGCCTCGCGGATTTCCGGGGTGACGCCGGCCGCGGTATCGCTGTTGCTGGTGCACCTGAAGAAGGGCGGCTTCCGGGGCTTCACGGCCCAGCAGGCTGACGAGGTGGCCGCGTGACGGTGGCTGCCGACGCTTTGTCGGCACCTCTGCGTGCAGGGGCGGAGGCCCTGGGCCTGGATCTGTCGGAGGCCCACCTGGGGCAATTGCTGGAGTTCCTGGCCCTGCTGCAGAAGTGGAACCAGGTCTATAACCTGACGGCGGTGCGTGATCCGCAGGAGATGCTCACGCACCACCTGCTCGACAGCCTCGCGGCGGTGGCGCCGCTGCAGCGCCATCTCCGGGGGATGCAGGACCTGCCGGGCAGCGCGGGCGATGGCGCCAAGCTGCGCCTGCTGGATGTGGGTTCGGGCGGTGGCCTGCCGGGCGTGGTGTTCGCCATCTGCTGTCCCGCGCTGGACGTGAGCTGTGTGGATACGGTGGCCAAGAAGGCGGCCTTCATCCAGCAGGCCGCCGTGTCGCTGCGGCTGCGCAACCTGCGAGGCATCCATGCGCGTGTGGAAAACCTGGCGGGGCCGTTCGACGTGGTGAGCTGCCGGGCGTTCGCCTCGCTGCCGGATTTCGTGGCGTGGTCGCAGGCGGCTATCGCCGCGAACGGCGTTTGGCTGGCGATGAAGGGCCGTGACCCGTCCGATGAAATCACCGGACTGCCTCCCATCGCGGAAGTGTTCCACGTGGAACAACTCGCCGTGCCGGGCCTCGACGCCGAACGGTGCATTGTCTGGATGCGGCCGCGAAAGGGTGCCGAAGCCGGCGCGGATGGCGTGGGCGGTCCAGCCCTGCCTTAAACTCCCGCTTCCAATTTTCGGGGGTGCTGATGTTTGGCATTGCGGACTACGGCGCATTCGTCGCCGCCATCCTGTTGTTCCTGGCCATTCCCGGCCCGGGCAATCTGGCGCTTGTCACCTCCACCGGCAAGGGCGGCGTGCGCGCCGGGATGGCGGCCACCCTGGGCGTCATCGCGGGTGACCAGGTGCTGCTGTGGATGGCGGTGGCCGGCGTGGCCGCGATGCTCTCCGCGGTGCCGGCGGTTTTCCATGCGGTGCAGTGGCTGGGTGCCGCCTACCTGGCCTGGATGGGCGGGCGCATGCTGCTGGCCCGGCCCGGTTCGGCACCAGTCATCGCCATCCAGCCCCGGCACTACTTCCGCCAGGCCGCGCTCATCACGCTGCTCAACCCCAAGGCCATCATGTTCTACATGGCGTTCTTTCCGCTGTTCGTCGATCCGGCCCGCCACCGCGGCCTGTTGACCTTCGGCGTGATGGCCGCCACGATCGCGGTGCTCTCGTTCTTCTACGGGCTGGGCGTGGTGCTGCTGACGCACCGCATGGCCGAGCGCATGCGTGCCCGGCCCGCGCTGGGCCGCGCGCTGGAGCGTCTGGCGGGCACGTTCCTGATCGGTTTCGGCATCAAGCTGGCCGTGGCCCGCTGACCCTTCCCCACCTACTGGCTGCAAGGCCCCATCCCTTCCATTCCCATGGCCAAGATTTTCTGCATTGCCAACCAGAAAGGCGGCGTCGGCAAGACGACCACCTCCGTCAACCTCGCCGCAGGCCTCGCCAAGGTGGGCCAGCGCGTGCTGCTGGTGGACCTCGATCCCCAGGGCAATGCCACCATGGGTTCGGGGGTGGACAAGCGCGCGCTCGAACTCACCGTCTATGACGTGCTGCTGGAATCGGCCTCCGTGCAGGAGGCGGCGGTGCTGTCGGAGCAGTGCGGCTACCGCGTGCTGGGCGCGAACCGCGAACTGGCGGGCGCCGAGGTGGAGCTGGTGGCCCTGGAGCAGCGCGAGCGGCGCCTCAAGAGCGCCCTGGCGCCGGTGGACAAGGATTTCGATTTCATCCTCATCGACTGCCCGCCGAGCCTCTCGATGCTGACGCTCAACGGCCTGTGCAGCGCGCACGGGGTGATCGTGCCGATGCAGTGCGAGTACTTCGCGCTCGAGGGCCTGACCGACCTCGTCAACACGATCAAGCAGGTGCATGCCAACCTGAACAAGGACCTGCAGATCATCGGCCTGCTGCGCGTGATGTTCGATCCGCGCATCACGCTGCAGAGCCAGGTCAGCGAACAGCTCAAGGACCATTTCGGCGACAAGGTGTTCGACACCGTGATTCCCCGCAATGTGCGCCTGGCGGAGGCGCCGAGCTACGGCCTGCCGGGCGTGGTATTCGACCCGGGCGCCAAGGGCAGCCAGGCCTTCGTGGACTTCGCGCGCGAGATGGTCAAGCGCGTCAGGCGCATGTGATCGGTTGCTATCAAATGAATAGCATGAATCCCGACGACGTGCTCATCCTGCCGGGCTGGCAGAACTCCGGACCCGACCACTGGCAGAGCCGCTGGGAGCGCCGCTACGGCTACCGCCGCGTGGAGCAGCACGACTGGATGCGCCCGCTGCGCGGCGACTGGTCGGCGCGGCTGGAGGACGTGGTGGGCGACGCGCCCCGGCCGGTGGTGCTGGTGGCGCACAGCCTGGGCTGCATCCTCACGGCCTGGTGGGCCGCCCACACGCGGCATGCCGGCAAGGTGCGCGGCGCGCTGCTGGTGGGGCCTGGCGACGTGGAGCGGCCCGACATCGCGGCGCTGCTGCCCGGCTGGACGCCCGTCGCGCGCGCCGCGCTGCCGTTCCCCGCGGTGCTCGTGGGCAGCCACGACGACCCCTATTGCTCACTGGAACGCGCCCGGGCGATGGCCTCGGACTGGCATGCGCGCTTCGTGGATGCGGGGGCGCGTGGCCACCTGAATGCCGACTCGGGGCTGGGCGACTGGGACGAGGGGCATGCACTGCTCGCTCCCTGGACGGAAACGCGCTGAATCTTCCACTTTCATTCGGATCACATCGCATGGCAACCAAGAAACCCAAGGGCCTCGGACGCGGCCTCGAAGCGCTGCTCGGCCCCAAGGTCGCGGAGGCGGCCCCCGGCGCCGAAGGCGGCGCATCCACCGCCGCCGCCCCCGGCGCGCCGTCCACCCTGGCGCTCGACGAGATGGTGCCCGGCATCTACCAGCCCCGCACACGCATGGACGAAGGCGCGCTCTACGAGCTGGCCGAGAGCATCAAGGCCCAGGGCATCATGCAGCCCATCCTGGTGCGCCGGCTGGCGCAGGGCGAGAACGCGGGCCGCTACGAGATCATCGCCGGCGAGCGGCGCTTCCGGGCCGCGCGCATCGCGGGGCTGGCCGAGGTGCCGGTGCTGGTGCGCGAGGTGCCCGACGAATCCGCCGCGGCGATGGCGCTGATCGAGAACATCCAGCGCGAGGACCTGAACCCGCTCGAAGAGGCCCAGGGCCTGGCGCGCCTGGTGAAGGAGTTCGGCCTGACGCACGAGCAGGCCGCGCAGGCCGTGGGCCGCTCGCGCAGCGCCGCGAGCAACCTGCTGCGCTTGCTGAACCTCGCCGAGCCGGTGCAGACCATGCTCATGGCGGGCGATATCGACATGGGCCACGCCCGCGCGCTGCTGTCGCTGGACCGCGCCGCGCAGATCACGGCGGGCAACCAGATCGCGGCGCGCAAGCTGTCGGTGCGCGAGGCCGAGGGGCTGGTGAAGAAGATCGGCGCGGAATTCAGTCTGGCGCCGCAGAAGGCGCGCAAGGAGGGCAAGTCGCGCGACCTCAAGCGGGTGGAGGAAGAACTCTCCGACCTGCTGATGGCCGAAGTGGAGGTGCGGGTGAAAAAGCGCGTGAAGCGCGGCGGCCGCACCGAGGAGGTCGGCGAGCTGGCGATCCAGTTCGGCTCGCTGGAGGCCCTCAATGGTCTCATAGAGCGCTTGCGCGGCGAGGGTTGATGCCTAGGGTGCGTCGCGGGGTTTCGGGGCCTTGCAGAGGCCTTTGAAGCCTTCTGCGCTTTTCGGGCGGCGCCCCTGCAGCAACCGGGCGGGCCCTGGCGCGGTTTTCTTTTCTCTACGTTTTCCGGCGCGCAGGGGTGGCCCGCTCCCCGGCCGGCAGGACGGTGGCGACGCCGGCCGAGGGGCGGCGTTCCAGCCAGCCGATGGCGGCGAAGCCGCAGGCCACGGCCACCCACAGCGTGGCGAAGCGGATGCCCACGGCCGCGAGCGCCGCGGTGCCCAGCGGCACGGCGTGCAGCGCCAGCAAGGCCACGATGGTGGCCTCGGTGGTGCCGATGCCGCCCGGCAGCATCGATGCCGCGCCGGCCAGCATGGCCGTCGGGTAGGTGGACAGCGCCGCGCGCAGCGGCAGCGCGATGTCCAGCCCTTGCAGCAGCCAGGCGAACGATGCGGCGATGATCATCCAGGCGGCCAGGCCCAGGCCGAAGGAGACGGCCATGTCGCACGGTGTCAGCCAGAGGCGGCAGCCTGCCAGGCCGAGCGCGAGCATGCGGCCGGCGCGCGCCGTGCGGCGCCATCCCGTGGCCCGCATGCGCGCGGCCAGGCGCCGCAGCCAGCGGGGCCGGGCCGCCACCGCGGCGACCGCGCCGATCAGCCCCGCAACGAAAGCCAGCACGATGCCGAACAGGCGGCCGGAGGGCACGGCCAGCGCGGCCAGCAGCGCCACCGTGAGCAGATCGAACGCGCGTTCATAGACGAAGGCCGAGAGCGTGCGGGCCGCCGGCACGCCCCAGCGCGTGAAGTAGCGGGCGCGCACCAGCTCGCCCACCTTGCCCGGCGTGGCGGTGAAGGCGAAGCCTGCCAGGTAGCCCGCGAACCCCGCCACGGCCGGTACGCGGTGCCCCGCCCGGCGCAGCAGCCAGCGCCAGCGCGCATAGCGCAGCGCATAGGAGGCGAACGCCACGGCCGCCATGCCGGGCATCCACGCCGCCACGCGCGGCAGCTGCGCGAAGACCTGGTTGCGGGCGTCCGCCCAGACCAGGGCCGCCACGTAGGCGGCCGTGCAGGCCAGGGCGGCGGCGACGGCGGTGCGGGGATGCATGGCCGGTGCGTCAGCCGGTGGGGCCGCGCCGTGGCGGCTGTTCCGCGAAGGACCAGCGCTTGTGGCCCAGGTAGCTCGTGAACACCGGCACCACCACGCCCACCGCGTGCGCGATCTCCGGCGCGAAGGCCGTGATGCCGAGCGCGGGCAGCACCCATTGGAGCAGGGCCATGCTCACGGCCCAGGTCTGCGCCACGGCCAGCAGGTTCACCAGCACGAAGAACATCGCCGACTTGTGCGTGGACTGCGTGCTCGCCTTGAAGACGAAGGCGCGTGCCAGTACGAAGGCGGTGCACATGCCCACGCAGTAGGCCGCGATCACGGCGGCGGAGAACGGCATCCAGTGGCTGAACGCGATGCGCGAGCCGAAGTTGGCGAGCGCCGCCACCCCGCCCGTCACCAGGAAGGCCAGGAACTGCCGGGAGCGGAAGGCCGCGATCACGGGCGAGAGCCTGTGGCAGCCTGGGCTGCGTCGCGCGCCATGCGGCGGCCGAAGCCGATGCTCTCGGAAATGCAGCGGTCCTCGGGGTAGTAGTAGGACGTATCGGCCACCCACAGGCCCTGCACCGGCAACTGCACGGGCGGCAGGCTTTCCAGGTAGTTGGGCGGGCAGATCGGCTGCGCGTAGCGGTAGCGGCTCGCGCGCATCGCGAGGAAGTCGCTATCCTGCAGCGCGGGATTGATGGTGCGCAGGTAGCGCTTCACCTTGTCCAGGAAGGCCTGGTCGGGCTCGGCGTACTTGGGGTGTTCGCCGGGCATGTAGAACGGCACATAGACGATGGATTCCGGCAGCGGGCGCAGGTTGCTGTATTCCACCAGGCCCGGGATGTCCATCTCCGGGTCGTTCACGTTGAGCCAGAAGTTCTCGGTGAGCGGCTTGCGCAGCTTGGCGATCACGCAGACCACGGCGATGTTCTTCAGCGCCGCGAAGCGCGCGAGCACGTCCTGTGGCAGGTCCGGCATCAGGCGCGGCACGAAGGGCAGGGGCACGGTGCTCACCACCTTGTTGAAGGCCTCGAAGCCCTGCGCCGTCTCCACGCCCTGCACGCGGCCCGCCTCCATGCGCACCCGGGTCACGGGTGTGGAGAGGCGGATCTCGCCGCCGTGCGCGCGGATGTCCGCGGCCATGCCATCCAGCAGCGTGGCGGAGCCGCCCTCCAGGTGGCCGAGCTTTTCCTGCATGAGGCTGTAGCGCGAGCGGCCGATGCGGCGGATGCGGCTCCAGATCCAGGCGGCCGAGAGGTTGCCCGTGTGCTCGTAGAACTTGTACTCGAAGAGGCGGCGCCACAGCACCTCGTAGGCCTCCGCGCCCACCCAGCGGCGGATCCAGCCCGTGGCCTCGACGCCGTCGAGCGGCTTCCAGTCGTCCCGCCTGGTGGAGAGGAAGGCATGCAGGCCGTAGCGGAACTTCGCCACCAGCCCCAGGCCCTGGAAGCGCAGCAGCGCCACCGGGTTGCCCCAGGCCTGCAGGCGCTTCTGGAACCAGTAGCCCATGCGCGTGGCGCGCCAGCGCATTTTGTCGGCCAGGCCGAGCTCATCCAGCACCTGCAGGAAGTCGTGGTCCGAGGTGCAGTGGAAGTGGTAGTAGCGTTCGATCGGCAGGCCGTCGAAGTCGAACATCGCGGTCATGCCGCCCACGCGGTCGTCGGCCTCGAACACCACGGGCCGGTGGCCGTCGCGCGCGAGCTGGTAGGCCACGGCCAGGCCCATGGGGCCTGCGCCGAGCACGGCGATGCGCTGGCCGCGAGCCATGGCGGAGTCGGCCGCGGACGTGGCGGAAGAGAAAGCAGCGGCGTTCATCAGAACTCCAGCACCACGCGGCTGTACTCCGGGTGGTGGAAGGTTTCGTGGATGGCCTCGGCGAAGGGCGTGGCGCGCACGCCGAAGATGCCGGGCCAGTCGATCACCTCGAACTCGTCGTGTGCCACGAGGGCCTTGAGCTGGTCGGCGGTGAAGGGCGGGTCGCGGTCGAAAAGCGCCCACACTTTCAGGAGCATGTAGAAGAGCCCGTAGGGGATCTTCACGATGGCGGCTTTCGCGCCCGTGGCGGACTTGATGGTGCGGATGATGTCGATGTAATCCACCTTCTCCAGCCCGGTGATGTTGAACACGCCGCCCACCCGGCGCTCCTCGATGCAGCGCACGATGATGCGGCAGAAGTCCGCCGCGTAGAGCGGCTGGCGCATGTAGCGGCCGCTGCCGGGGATCGGGAACACCGGCACCTTGCGCATGAAGCGCGAGAGCCAGCCCAGGTGCTTGCGGTCGAACCAGCCGAACATCAGCGTGGGCCGCAGCACCACGCAGGGGATGCCGCTGGCCAGCACCATCTCTTCCTGCGCGCGCTTGGTATCGGTGTAGTGGTCCTTCGCCACCGACTCCACCACCGAGGAGCTGATGTGCACGGTGTGGGGAATGCGGTGCCGCTGGATGAGCGCCAGGATGCGTTCGGTCGAGGTGAGGTTGTTGCGCACGAAGGGCTCGGCCTGCGGCGCGCCGATCTGCGCCTGCAGCATCACCACCGCGTCGGCGCCCTCGAAGTGCCGCTCCCAGTCGCCGGGCTCGGCGAGATCTGCCAGCTCGGCGACGATGTCCGGGTGCATGCGGCGCAGGATCTCCAGGTTGGCGGCGTGCTTGTCGAGCACGACGAGATTCGCGTAGCCATGAAGCTTGAGGTGCGCGACGAGGTTCTGGCCCACGAGGCCGGCGCCGCCGGGCAGGACGATCTTGGTGGTGTGCTGCATGGAAGAGGGGGGATGCATCGGGATCGAAAATCGTGGAAGGACGGCGTCGCGTCAGGAGGCCGGCACGGGGGGCGCCAGCACCAGGGCGGCCGAGCAGGGCGTGCCGGGCGCCTGCAGCGTGACGGCGGGGGGCAGTTGCCCCGACGCCGGCACCTGCAGGTAGGCCGTGAACATGAGGTAGCGCCCGAACGGGCCGGGCGCATGGGCGGGTGGGGTGCGCTTGCGCCAGCGGTCGGGCAGGCCGTAGCCGACCACCGTGCCGTCGGCGCCGACGAGGCGCACGGCCTCGAAGGGCGTGCGCCCGGGCTCGGGCAGCAGCCCGCCCTGCACGCGCACGAAGCGGGGCTCGCCGGGCAGGGTTTCCACCTGGTCCACGAAGGCATGGCAGCGGGCGGGCACGGCCTCGGCCTTTTCGCCCAGCGCATGGGTGGCGTCCACCAGGGCCGGGCGGCCGAACACGCCTGCGCCGATGGCCGTGGCTCCGCGGACAAGTCGTGCGCCGTACTGTTCGTTCCAGATCAGCATGCCGATGCGCCGCGTGTCATGCACGCCCATCTGCAGTGCCAGCGCGCCGGTCATGCGCATGTGCTGTTCGGCCTTGCGCCCCGTGTCGCTCATCTGCACCACGAGCATTTGCGCCAGCAGGGCGATGAGCAGCACATGCATGACCACGCGTGCCGCGCCGCGCAGCGCGACGAGGCGCGGCGCGTACAGGATCGCCAGGGCGGCCCATGCCATCACGGTCGGCGTGGTGTAGCGGCTCGACAGCGCGCTTTCGAGGCCGAAATGCACGCGGCCCCCGCTGGTCGCGAACGCGAGACCGCCGATGTAGGCGACGAAGGTCAGCAGCGCCAGGTCCAGCCGGTGCGCACGGGGATCGCGCAGGGCGCGCGGCAGCGGGGCCAGGGAGAGCAGCACGAAAAGCACCCCGAAGGCCTGGCTTAGCGGAGTCCACGACGGCGAATGCTGCTTCAGCACGAAATGCTGGAAGGGGGATCCGAGGTAGACCAGGATATAGGAGAGCATGTCCAGCGGGCGGTCCCGCAGCTTGGAAAACACGCCGCCATGGTCGGAAGGAGAGGTGTAGCCGACCGCATAGGCGCCTGCGCAGACCGCGGCAAGCACCGCCAGGATGGCCGTGCGCCGCCAGCCGAGCCGCGTGACGGCGGCATAGAGCACCATCATGGGCAGTGCCATGACGCCGTTGGCCATGGTTCCCACGCTGAGAACCCCGATCGTGCAGGCCGCGGGAAACCATCCGCGCGCCGAGGGGGCGCATGCGGCGCGGTAGAGGCAGTAGAAGCCCGCCAGGGGCAGCAGCTGCGCCAGGAAGAACTGGCCCTGGTTGGCCCAGGCCAGGTTTTCCTTCTGCACCCAGGAAAACAGCCAGAGGGCCAATAGCGTCGCGCCGAAGAAGCGGGACCTGCCGGACATGGCGGGCAGGCGGGCCCGCAGGAAGACCACGAACACCGCCAGGCCGCAGCCGACGAGCACGTAGTTCATGATGATCAGGAAGACCTGCTGGCCGCCGAACCAGGTGTATTCCATCCAGAACAGCGCTTTGGGAAGCACGAGCCGGTGCTCGTTGACCTGCCGCCACCAGGCGTCCCAGCCGACGCCACGGTGCACATCGATATAGAACTCCAGTGCTGCGGCCCACATGTCCCAGATGGGGACCGGCGTGAAAGTGCGCCAGGCGGATACCGCCGTGGCAAGCGCGTACACGGCGGTGAACACCATCAGCAGCGCGAACGGTATGCGCTGCCGCCAGGTCCGCCGGGCCGGCGGGGTGGAGGAAAGGGACTCGTCGTTGGTCATCTGGGGCGATGGTCAGATCTTCATGCGGTGGAACACGGCGCGGGGCAGGTGGCGGATCACCAGCATGATGAGCGCCCACTTCGCCGGGGCATAGACCACCGGGGCGCCGCGCGCCATGCCGCGCACGATGGCGCCGGCCACTTCCTCGGGGGTGGCCAGGCGTGCGCCCTGGGCCTTGAGGTGCGCGGTCATCGGGGTGTCGGTGGGGCCGGGCTTGACCAGGGTCACGCGGACCCCCGTGCCCGCGAGCCGGTGCTGCAGGCCCTGGGCGTAGCGCTCCACCAGGCCTTTCGCCGCGCCGTAGACGTAGTTGGACTGGCGGCCGCGGTCGCCGGCCACCGAGCCGATGATGCCGATGCGTCCGCGCCCCCGGGATTGCTGCGCGCCGGCGAAGGCCTCGGCCCAGAGCGCGGGGGACAGGCCGTTCACTTCCAGCGCCTGCCGTGCCGCCGCGAGATCGGCTTCGCAGGCCGGCTGGTCGGGCAGGTTGCCGTGCGCGATGAGCACGAGATCGGGCACCCCGTCCGCGCAGACGCCGCGCACCGTGCCGGCGATCGCCTCGGGCTGCAGCATGTCGGCCGCGATGGCCTCGATGCGGGTGCCAGGCTGGCGCACCTGCAGGTCCGCCGCCACCGAGGGCAGCCGGGCGCCGTCGCGTCCGATGAGCACCAGCCGGTCCACCCCGCCGGCGGCGAGCCAGAGCCGGGCGCACTGGTGCGCGATGGCCGAGGTGGCGCCCACGATGGCGATGGTGCGGGGGGAAGAGGTATCGGGCATGGCGGGCGATGGGTTGGTGCCGTTGGCGGAGCGGGCGGAAAAAGAGGGGAGGGCGCGGAATGCCCCGGCGGTCAGTCGCCGAGCAGCCGCAGCGACATGGCGGAGCGGATGCGGGGGTCGCGGTAGGGCAGGAATTCAGGCAGCCGGGGATAGCCGGCCTCGAACAGTGTGCGCGGCATGCGCGCGTCCTTGGCCGCATAGAGCCGGCCGCCCGCCGAAGCCACCACGGCATCGAGGCGTTCGAAGAGCCGCAGCGTCGGCTCGCCCAGGTTGGGGAAGTCCAGGGCGAGGGTGACGCCGGGCATGGGAAAGCTCAGCATGCCCAGGGGCCGGCGCTGCCCGAAGGTCTTGAGCACCCCCAGGAACGAGCCCTGCCCCGATGCCGCGATCTCGCGCAGCAGCGCGGCCACGGCGTCCTCGCCGCCTTCGCGGGGGACGACGCACTGGTACTGGTAGAAGCCCCGGCGGCCGTAGATGCGGTTCCACTCCAGGAGGTTGTCCAGCGGGTAGAAAAAGGGTTCGTAGTGCTGCAGCGCCCGGCCCGCCCGCCGCTTGTGCAGGTGGTAGTAGGCGGTGTTGAAGGGCCGCAGGCTCCAGCGGTTGACCAGCGAGACGGGAGGAACGAACGGCACGGTGCGCTTGCCGCCCCGGGGCTCGGGAGGCGGCTTCGCCACCGGGCCGGGCACGTGGTTGCCGCGCATGAAGATGCCGCGCGCATCGGCACCGGCGAGGCAGTCGATCCACGAAACCGTGTATTCCCATCCGGCTTCCGAGGCGTCCGCGAGGGTGAAGAACTCCCGCAGGCTGCCGTAGGGCAGCGTTTCGGTATCGAGCCACGGGCCGGCCACCCTGCGCAGCCGCAGCGTGGCCTGCGTGACCACGCCCGTCAGGCCCAGTCCGCCGACCGTGGCGCAGAACCAGTCGGGCCGCAGGTCGGGCCCGCAGCGCACCAGCAGGCCGTCGGTGCGCAGCAGGTGCAGCGCCAGCACGTGGTCGCCGAAGCTGCCGTGGACGTGGTGGTTCTTGCCATGGACATCGTTGGCGATGGCGCCGCCCACGGTGGCGAACTGCGTGCCGGGCGTGACGGGAAGCATCCAGCCGCGCGGGATGAAGGTGCGCTGGATGTCGCGCAGCAGCACGCCGGCTTCGCAGGTGAGTTCGCCCGTGGCCTCGTCCCAGGCGATGAAGCGGTCCTGCCCGCGCGTGGCCCAGAGTGTGCCGCCAGGGTTCAGGCAGACGTCGCCATAGCTGCGGCCCATGCCGTAGGCCAGGCCGTGCTGGCCGGCCGGCAGCGGCAGCCGCGCGGGTGGATGCTCCGACAGCGCGCGCAGCGCATGCTCGGCCGCCCGCAGCCGGCCCCAGGAGTGCACTGCTACCACGGCCACCCCGGTCCCGTGGCGGCGGCCGCGAGCGCCGCCACGAACACCGCGCCGGCCACCAGGCTGGCGCGATCCTTGAACGCGAAGACGAGCGGATCGTCGTGCATCTGGCCGCGGGCGGCCTGCAGCCACATCCAGCTCACCCAGAAGGCCAGCGCCGGCACCGCGATCCAGATCAGGCCGGGCGAGCGGTACATGGTGAACACGGTGTCGCTGTTGAGGTAGAGCGCCAGCACCACCACGGCCGTGTAGCCGGACGCCACGCCCAGGCTCTGCACGATGGGGGCGTCGGACGTGAGGTAGCCGCGCCCGTGGGCCTGGGTCTTGCCGGCGGCCTGCTGCATCAGCAGCTCCGCATAGCGCTTCACGAAGGCGAGGGACAGGAAGAGGAACCCCGAGGAGGCGATCAGCCAGAACGAGAGCGGCTGCGCGACGGCCGCAGCCCCCGCCACGACGCGCAGGGTATAGAGCACGGCGAGCGCCACGCAGTCCACCAGCGCCCAGCGCTTGAGCACCAGCGAATAGGCCCACGTGGTGGCGAAATACACCAGCAGCCACCCGAGGAAGGCCGGCCCCGTGGCCCAGGCCAGCCACAGGCTCGCGCCGGCGAGCACGGGGACGAACGCCACGCCCTGCCATGCCGGCAGCGTGCCCGCGGCGAACGGCCGCAGCCGCTTGCGGGGATGCTGGCGGTCGCTTTCGAGGTCGAGCAGGTCGTTGGCCAGATAGACCGAAGAGGCGCACAGCCCGAACGCGAGGAAGGCCACGAAGAGCTGCATCCAGGCCGCGCCGTCGCCCACGCGGTGGGCCGCCAGCAGGGGCACGAACAGCAGCAGGTTCTTCATCCACTGGTGCAGGCGCAGCGCCCTGCGCCATGCGGACGCGCCGGCCGGGGCCGGAGGGAAGCTGCGCTGCACGTTGCCCTGGGCTTCGGCCCGGCGCGCCACGGAGCCCTGCGCATTGACCACGATGGCCGCGCGGGCGGCCTTCCACACGGGCAGGTCGGCATGTGAATTGCCAGCGTAGTCGAAGCCGCGCTCGCCGAAGGCCCGCACCAGCGCGCCGGCTTTCGCGGGACCGGCGAGGTTGGTGGCGCCGTCGCTCGCCATCACCGCGTCGAAGCAGCCCAGGTGCGCAGCGACGGCGTCGGCCAGTCCCTGGTCGGAGGCCGTGCACAGCACGACGCGCCGCCCCGCCGCACGCTGCTCCCGCAGCCATGCGACGAGCCGCTGGTTGTAAGGCAGATGGGCGACCGGGAGGTCCACCTGCTGCGCGATGCGCCGCTTGAGGGCCGCCTTTCCCCCCGCGAGCCACACCGGTAGCGCGAGCGCCTTCCAGGGTGCGTCGCGCACCAGCTGCAGGGCGCTTTCGTGCAGCATGTCGGTGAGCAGCAGCGTGCCGTCGAGGTCCACCACCAGGGGCAGTGCGTCGGCGCATGGCGATGGTTGGGAGGACGGACGCACGAAAGCCCCTGGACGGTACGGAGATCTGAAAAGACCGGAGCCGGGGCTCCTGGACCGGTGGCGAATGTTAAAAAATGGAACGGGGATTGTAGGAGGGTCCGGCGCGGGGGCGGCCGCTTGCCGGGCTCTCTACACTGCGCGGCATGCGGACCGCTTCGCGATCCCTTTTTCCGTTCGACGACGAGACGCGTTCCATGCCGATACCGCTGCCCTGGCCCCTTCCCGCCCTCCTGGCCTGGGCGGCCGCATGGCTGGCCTTCGCGCTGCTGCGCGGCGTGGCCGGTGTGCCGTGGTGGGGCGCCTGGCTCGCGGGCTGCGTGGTCGGCGTGCTCGCCAGCCTCGGGGGCTCCACCCGCTGGCGGCAGGGTTTCATCGCTGCCGGCTTCCCCCTGTCCTTCCTGGCGGCGGGCGCCGCGCAGGTGCCCGCCTGGGCCTGGCTCGCGCCGCTGGGCGTGCTGCTGCTGGTCTATCCCCTCAATGCCTGGCGCGACGCGCCGCTGTTCCCCACCCCGCAGGGCGCTCTCGGCGGCCTGGCGGCGGCGGCTCCGCTCGCACCCGGCGCGTCCGTGCTCGACGCGGGCTGCGGCCTCGGCCATGGACTGCACGCACTGCGCCGCGCCTACCCGGCCGCGCGGCTGGAGGGCCTGGAATGGAGCTGGCCGCTGCGCTGCCTGTGCGCGCTGCGCTGCCCGTGGGCACGGGTGCGGCAGGGCGACATCTGGCGCGCGTCCTGGAAGGGCTACCGGATGGTCTATGTGTTCCAGCGCCCCGAGAGCATGGCCCGCGCGGCGGCGAAGGCCCATGCCGAGATGGCGGCGGACGCATGGCTGGTCAGCCTCGCCTTCGAAGTGCCCGGGGCCGTGCCCGAGGCCGTGCTGCGGCCCGCGGTCGGCCATCCGGTCTGGATCTACCGGGCGGGTAGTCTGCCCCCTGAGCGCGGGGATGCCCCGGCGCTATGATCCGGCGCCGCCACGCGAAGGGGTGCGCTGCCTCAACGGTCCCTGCGGCCTGAAAGGCGCCGCCGGGCGCGGCGCCCTCCATTCCCCTGTGTTTATCCCGAAAGGAATTCCTTCCATGTCCCAGAAGACCTTCACCCTGCTGGCGGTGGCCTGCGCCGCGGCCCTGCTGTCGGGCTGCGAGACCACGAACATGCGCATGGGCAGCGCGGAGTCGAAGACGGTGGCGACGGGCGCGGCGGCCGGGGAGTCGTCGGCGAACGCGAACACGCAGCTGGAGCGCTGCGCCTCGCCGCTGGGCACGGTGTCGCTGGTGGAGAACCAGGACGCGGGCTGGTACACGATCCTGCGCAACGAGTACCGGCTGCCGCCGACGTCGAACCTGCTGCGCCTCCTGATCCAGCAATCGAACTGCTTCGTGGTGGTCGAGCGCAGCATGGCGGGGATGGGGGCGATGAACCGCGAGCGCGCGATCATGCAGTCGGGCGAGATGCGCGGGGGCAGCAACTTCGGGCAGGGCCAGATGGTGGCGTCGGACTACGGGCT
>NZ_FNEY01000012.1 GCF_900100305.1 Paracidovorax citrulli
GGTTGCCGAAGGGGTCGGCGCCGGGGACGAAGAGGCGTATGCGGCAGAGCCAACCATGGCTTTGGAGGATGTGGGGCTGGGCGAGGATGCCGTTGACGTCACCGCGCAGACGACAACCGCAGATGCCGAGGACGCTGCAGCATGCTCGGACGAAGTGCAGGTGCACGCCACCTCGCTGGTGCAGGTTTCCGAAGGCGGCGAGGGAGCGGACGAGCTGCTGATGATCGACCGAGGACTGATTGCGTGGGTGATGAACACCGAGACGGGCGGGGTGAGCTGGTACGACGGCTGGGCATTCACCGACATGGCCGTTGTGGATGGCAAGGTGTTCGCCGTGGGACCGGAAGGGCTCGCGGTTGTCGGTGGCAGCCTGGACAGCAAGGAAACCATACCTGCGCGGGTGCAGTACGGCTTCACCGACTTCAGCGGGTTTACCGACAGCGGGGCGCCCAAGAACAGCGGCACAGGCAAAAAGCGAGTTGTCGGCCTCTGGTACGGCTACGCGGCGGACGGGTTGCTCAATGCGACCGTCGAAACCTACGGCCAGGGCTACGGCCCGTTCACCTACGCCATGCAGCCGCGCTCCGCGGCCCAGCCACGCAACAACAGGGTGGTCCCTGGCAGGGGACTGAATTCCCGCTACTGGCGGATCGGCATCGCGAATGTAGGCGGGGCTGGCTTCCGGGTATCGAGCATCGAGGCCGAGGTGGCCGAAAGCAAAAGGAGATTGTGATGGGAGAAGCAACAGGGGCATTTGCCGAGGCCTACGACGCGGCGAAGCAGATCCGCGACACCGTGCTGGAGCGGCAGGGCAGTGCGATCGAGCGGGCAGTCAAGGCCCAGGACGCGGCCCGGCAGACGATCGAAGAGATGGGCAAGTTCACGCCTGCACTGCTGATGTCCGGCAGCGCTCCGGATGTTCCGGATCTGCAGGCCAGCGTCACCGGCAATCTGGAGCTGCCGGACCTGGGCCGCGACAGCTTCGGCGTCGTGACGCCCGTGAACCGTTCGGACGTGGTCGTGGGCGCAATCGCCCCGGTGCAGCAGATCGAGGTCGAAGGCTTCAATCCTGGGTTCGCGGCCATCCAGATTCCGGAGGCACCGGACTGGCGCGACTACGGGGCCGCGCCGACGGCGCCTGCGATACGGGAGGTGGTGCCGCCAGAGGCGCCTCGGCTGGAGAAACCGCTGCTCCCCTCGCTGGACAACATCGTGATTCCGCATTTCGATTTCCCGACGCTGCCGGAATTCACAGCCCAGTCGCCCGAGTTCCAGGGCAGCCACGTATCGACCGTGCTCCAGTGGCGGGAGGTGCCCTACAAGGTCACCATCCTGGAGGAGGAGTTGGCCCAGCTGCGCCGGATGTGGGCTGGCGGCACGGGGCTTCCGCCTGCTGTGGAAAAAGCCCTCTGGGAGCGCGCCGCATCGCGTGAAGACATCGCCGTGAGCCGGGACATATCGGCCGCCGCAACGGAGTTCTCCTCGCGCGGGTTCACCATGCCGCCGGGCATGATGGTCAACCGCATCGACGCCATCCGGTCCGAGGCCATGCTGCGCAAGCAGACGCTGGGCCGGGACGTTCTCATCAAGGTCACGGATGCCCAGATCGAGAATGTGCGGTTCGCCTGCACCCAGGCCATTGCCGCAGAACAGGTGCTGGTGGGGATCTGGTCCGCCGTGGCGGGCCGGGCCTTCGAGGCCGCCAAGATCCAACTGGACAGCGAGCTGGCGCTGCTGAACGCACAGATCGCCATCTTCAACGCGAAGCAGTCGGCCTATGCAACAGAGGCCACCGTGTTCCGCGCACGCCTGGACGCCCAGCTTGCACGCATCCAGGTGTACCGCGCCGAGCTGGACGGGGAGCTGGCAAAGGGCCAGGTCAACGAACAGCGAGTGCGCACCTACCAGGCCCAGGTGCAGGCGCTGCAGCTGGACCTGGAAATCTACAAGTCGCAGATGCAGGGCGCGCAGCTCGAATCCGAGCAACAGCGCACGCGCGTGGAAATTTTCAAGGCCGAGGTGCAGGCGCACGCCGAGCTGCTGCAGGCCGACAAGGTGCGGTTCGACGCCTACGAAAGCCGCGTCAAGGGCGAGACCGCGAAGGCCTCCCTCATCGACGCCCAGGCGCGCGCCTACAGCGCGTATGTCTCCGGCCAAGCCGCGAAGGCCGACATCAGCATCAAGAACCAGGCGGCCGAGATTTCGCAGGCGCAGCTGCGCGTGCAGGCCTTCGTGGCGAACCTTGACAAGGACAAAACGCTCATCCAGCAGCAGAGCGCCGCGATCCAGGCCAATGCCGAGGCGCACCGTGCCAACACGGCGCGGTACACAGCCAAGGTAGGCGCCGAGAGCGCCGCGATTGGCCTGCAACTGCAGGCCCAGGAGGCCAACATGCGCACCTCGATCGCAGCCTACGAGGTGGAAATCCGGAAGTACGTCGCGGACATGGAACAGATGATCCGTGTGGCGTCGATCCAGCTCGAAGCCCTGAAGTCCGCAAGCCAGGCCGCCTCCACGTTGGCGGCCGGCGCGATGGCTGGTATCTCTCTCGGCTCCAGCGTGAGCGGCGGATCGGGTGTCAGTGCGTCCGCAAACTACTCGGAGTCGATGCAGATTCCAACACCCGGTTCAACGACCAATGGGTGACGGGCAGTGCGCCGCCCAGCTCGCGGCCGACGCAATGCCGGCTATCCACGTGTCGGCCGGAATTCCTGGGCAAGGTAGCCAGGGAGAAACCTGGAACACCACCAAAACGACCGACAACTACAACTACGGTGCCAGCGGTTGACGGAAAGGTGTGGACCACCCTGCTGAGCTCAGGCAGCCGGCTCAACGCCCGCGTATAGGGCTTTGCAGGCGTGCGGCTGGGCCGAAGAATCGGCACATCTGCATCACAGGAGGCTCCATGCGAGGCTTTCAACCGGCGGCGCACCGTGCCGCCAAGACCAGTGGATATGCCGGCGGCGGCGTGGTGCGCGGGCCTGGCACCGGCACCTCCGACGACGTGCAGGACGCCGTTGCGCCGGGCACCTACATCATGCCGGCCGACAGCACCCAACAGGTGGGGGCTCAGAACCTCGAGACCATGGGCGCGCGCGGCTTCCAGCCCGGTCGGAAGGTGGCCGTGAACCTGAGCAACGGCGAGTTCAAGCTGCCGCCGGAGCAGGTGCATGCCATCGGCGTGCAGGCGCTGGACCAGATGAAGGATGCGACCCACGCGCCGGTGCGCGGCTTTTCCCCGGGAGCACGGCCGCCGGCGCCGCCGGAGCCGCGCTTCTTCTTCGCCAACGGGGGGCTGGTCAGCGACCCGCTGCAGAGCGCCGCCGCGACGGCAGCCCAGCCGGCTGCCCCAGCGCCTGCAGCCGCCGCAGCGGCGCCCGGGGCACCGATGGGGTGGGCGGAGCGCAACGCCCAGCGCAGCCTGGAGGTGACGGCCAGCTCCATCATGCCCAGCGCCGACCGCGATGCTGCGCAAAGCAAGCTGGCCAGCATGAGCCAGCCCGCCAACACGGCGCCCCCCGGCACCGCGCCAACCCCGCTGGGCAGCACCACGCCGGTGAACGCCGCGCCGTCGGCCGTGGGATTTCCCGCGCCGGCCCTCCAGCGTCAGCCGGGCCAGCCGTCTGCCACCACATACGCGACGCGTCCGAGCTTCGCCGATGGCGGCGTGGTCAAGGACGAGGAGCAGCGCAAGCAAATCTCCCCCTCCAACATCTACCCGCAGGGCAGCCCGAGCGCGGGCCGTAGCCCCTACGTTGGCGCCGCGGCGGAGGCCGAACCCCAGACGCGGGGTTTCTCGCCGCGCTCGAGCGGGCAGCCCGAGGCGCGCGCGGCCGGGCCGTCCGAGCTGTACATGCAGGATCGGGCGCAGGAACTGAAAGACCAGGTGAGCTCCGGCAACTACGCCCAGGCCGCCGGCACCGCTGCGCGCACCGCGGTGCAGGGGCTGGGCATGTACGGGCTGGAGCTGGCGGACAAGGTTTCCGAGCCGGTCATCGGCGCGGCACGAGGCTTCGGCTCGGGGCTGTTCGGGACGGCCGACGCCGCGCCCGCTCCCGCGGCTGCCCCCGCTGCTGCAGCTGCTCCCGCAGCAGCGCTGACCGCCTCTCCTGCAGCACGCGGCCTCGCGCCGGGCATGGCGGAGGAAAGTCGCCGCAGCGTGATGCAGCAGGCTGGCGCTCAGCCGGCCACTGCGCAAGCCGCACCAGGCGCGGCCGCCGCGGTGCGCCCAGGCGTTTTCGAGCACGGCCGTGGGCAGTTCAGCGACCAGGCGACGGGCATGAACTTCCCCCGTGGGTTCACCGGCCGCCCGACCGCCGCGGCAGACGCTGCTGCAGAAAGCATGGTGCGCGGCTTCGCGCCCGGCATGCGACCCCAGCCGGAGGACTCACCGGTTCGGGGCTTCCAGCCTGGTGCATTCTCGGCGCCGGTAGCCCGTCACTCGGGCAACGACTGGCAGGCCCGCAACGACCTTCGCAACGCCCAGGTATCGGCCTCCAGCATCATGAACAACGGCGGCCGGTGGGACCAGCACAAGGGCATGTCGCCAGAGGCAGCCACCGCGGCGGCCATGACCAATGCCGATCTCGCGGCCCGCGCGGCACAGCCGGGCATGGACACCGAAGCCATGCGCCAGAACGCGGCACTGGCGCGCGAAGAAATGCAGCAGGCCGGTGAGACCCAACGTGCCGGCGCCCGAGCCGCTGTCGAAGCGCAGCGGACTGGCATTGCGGCGCAGCAGGCCGCCACGCAACGGCGGTCGGTGGACAGCCAAGTGGAGGCCCAGGGCTACGCCAACCGCATCGCAGCCCAGCAGGAGCAACTGCGCGGCGTGCTGGTCGATCCCACCGCTTCCGAGAGCGCCAAGGCGGAGGCGCAGAAGGCGCTGCGGGCTCTGGCTGGCCAGGGCCACAACGACTGGCGCGTGCAGGTCACGCCCGCGGTCAAGAACGCCGATGGCTCTACCAGCGAGGGGAGCGTGTTGCGGTACAACCAAGCGACAGGGGACGTGCAGCGGGTGGATGTTGCGCAAGGTGCTGCTCATCCTCCATCAGAAGCGCTCGCCGATCCAAAAACCAGGCCGGTCGGTACCGTGTCCACGGTCAACGGGAAGAGCGCCGTATGGGATGGCAGGAAGTGGGTGCCCAAGACGTAGCGTTACCTGGTCGGAGGAGGGGAAAGTTCGCCTTTCTCCCAGTCCACGGCAGGTGGTGCCTCTGTGCCAGGGGCTGACATGCCGCTGGGAGGAACCTCGGGCTTCGGTCGGCCGCCGGTCACAGCGACTGTCGCCACCGTGCCGATCAGGATGAAGACCGGGAACGACGCAACTGCAATCTTGGCGAGCACTGCCCACAGCGGATTTCCAAGGTACAGCGCTGCGGCGCGCCACGTCCCAACGTTCACAAGAACAAGAAACGCAACGAAGAGAAGTACGGCCACGGTGGATATGGGCGCCCCTTGGGGCATCATGGACAGGACAACGCCCCAGATCAGCCCACCCAGGAACCCATAGCCCCAGTAGGTCTTCGCAAGCCCGGCCCGGCCGGTCCAGATGTTGTTGATGATGTCGCCCATGGTGTACCTCCCGGCAGGAATGTAGCAGGGCGTTCCCCTTCGCGGGCGCAGGTGCAGAGGGCACTGCAGGAACTGGCTGGCCAGGGCCGGGACGGCTGGCACAGATGGTAGACCGCCTGCGCTGCCGTGTCGTTCGCCACGCCCGGAGCCTTGTCCAGGATGCAGGCGACGGGGGGCGGCCAGAAGCAAGACGGTGGCGATGGTCTTCGCGTTCATGGGGCCCTCCTATGCTGGGAGGGTAAGAGGCAGGTGCGGGCACAGCCCCCGTTATCGTGGGGCAATTACCGTTCGGTTATTCGACCATGAAAAAGGCCCGCGCGAAGCGGGCCTTCTGGGGCAAGGTACGGCATCAGGCCGCCTTTCGCAGCTCCTCAATGCGGCCTTCTGCTTGCGTGGCCTTTTGCTGGTGGTGGTCCAGCACTTCCTTCAACCCTTCAGGGATGAAGCGCTGCAGGATGTCTCGCATCAGAGGCTGGTACCCGACGCCATGGTGAGCGCCGATCAGCTTGTATGCGTCGATCATTCCTTTGGGCAGTCGGATCGAGATGGACTGCATGCCCATCGCCTCGTCCAGCGCTGCCATATGCTCCGCACCGGCCACCTCTGCGTGGTCGGCGTCAGCGCCCAGTTGGCGCTCCTCCCATGCTTCATCAGTGCCTGCGAACTTGTTCATTTGACTCTCCGTTTGGTGTGACTCGTGTAAATGCTGATCTCGTTTTGGTTGGGCTCATAGCACGTCCTCAGATGGATCGTTGAGCCTCTTTGTATATACGCGATCTTGAGTAAGCGGCCCTTGTTGGTATAGCTGAGAAACCACAGCGTCGGAGGATTGGTCCTATGGTCTTCCCTGTTATCGATGAGCAGCGGGCCATTGATGTTCCTGAAGCACTGCTCTACCTCTTTCCTCTCTACTTGATGCTTGGTCGCCAATTTGTCAAGTACTCCTCCAGAGATTTCTAAGTTCTTCATGGGATGCAATAGTACCGCTAATTTTCGCGCAGTGTATATACACGTCCGCGAAGACATTGCAGGAAGTACGACATGTGGCACCTGGGCCTCGTGCCAAGCCTACCAACCTGCTCCCGTTGCAGGAGCACGACATGAGCGGTATCGGCTCTTTCGCACCGTATAGGGTTCGGCTCCTGACCTCTGCGGGGGGGACAGTTGAGGGATGGCACAAGACACTGATTGGGAAAAGGGTTCGCTATCTGGGCCGGCAGCGCCGTCCGAAAACTGGGAGAAGGGCGCGCTTTCGGAGCCGACCACCGCGCGCGGGCTAAAGGGCTGGGGCCAGGATATTGCCGCTACCGCAGTGAAGGGCGCCATCGGCGTGCCCGAGGCCCTGGTCGGCATCGCCGACATCGCCACGGGCGGCCGGGTGGGCAAGTTCCTCGAGAACGAAGGCGGTGCCGTCGGGTTCCGTCCAAAGCAGGCGCGCGAGATCGTCAACGACTGGCACTCCGACGCCACCAAGGAAGCCCAGCGGAAGTTCCAAGAAGCCGACGGCATCGTGGACAAGGCGGTCACGGCCGTGCAGAACCCCAGCCTGATCGCCACGGCCATCGGGGAATCGCTTCCATCCATGGGGGCAGGCGGTGTCGCGGCCCGGGGGCTCCTGGCTGCAACGCGCCTGGGGCAGATGGGGGCCAAGGGCGCCGCGCTCGCCGGGGCAGCCGGTGAAGGGCTGACCATGGCCGGCTCGCAGGCCGAGCAGATCCGCCAGGAAACCCCGGATGGGCTGCTGACCCCGAACCAAGCCGGGCTCGCCGCCGCCACCGGGGCTGTGGGGGGCGCCTTCGGTGCGGTGGGCGGCCGGATCGCGCAGCGCCTGGGCATCGGTGACGCCGAAACGATGCTGGCGCAGGGGCAGAGCGGCATGGCCCGCCAGTTCGCCGACGAGGCGGCCGGCGCCGCCGTGAACCCGCTGCAGCAGCAGGCCGTGAAGAGCATTCCGCGCCACGTGATCGAGGGCGCGATCGCGGAGGGCCTGCTGGAGGAACTGCCGCAGTCCATGGCCGAACAGATTTTCCAGAACGTCGCGCTCGACAAGCCATGGTACGACCAGGTGGACTCGGCCATCGTGCTGGGCACCCTGTCCGGTGGGGCGATGGGGGCTGGTGCTGCTGGCTACCATGCCGCGGCGCGGCCGCGCGCGGGCGCGGTCGGCGAGGGCGATCCCGCCGCGGCCCGGCCGGCTGGCGACGAGCCGGCGGCAGAGGCCCCGCCGCGCAATCCCGGGCTTGAGCGGGTGAGCGAGGCCTTCGCCGAGCAGCTACGCATGCTGCAGGAGCAGGAACAGGGCGAGGTGCTCGGGCCCCAGTCTGCACCGCCGGACGGGGCCGCCGCCCTGGCCGAGCAGCGCGCCGCCGCCGCGGCGCAGCGCCAGGCCGACATGGAGGCCTCGCGCGCGGTGGAGAGCCCGGACGACGAGATCTACCAGTCCACGGGCGCCGAGGTGCCGCGCTCCGTGCGCATGGGGATCAACCCCGCCGACGGCCCGCTTTCGACCGGCGCCGCCATGGCGGTGGATACCGGCGTCTCCGACCAGATGCAGCAGGCCGCCGCGTTGGCACAGGCGGCCGAGGCCGGCGAGAAGAGCGGCAAGGCCCAGAAACAGGAGCAGCCGGCGCGGTCACCTCTTGGCGCGGATCCGGAAACGGGCGAGATCCCCGGTTCCGATGACGTGGCCAACTGGAGCGACGCGCAGCTGTCGGAAGTCTTCCGCGGCGCCCAGGGCCGCGACGTGCGCATCAAGCTGGCGCAGGAGCTTTCGCGCCGCAAGGCTGCCCGCGCCGCCGAGCAATCCACCCCCGTGAAAGGAACCACCGATGGCCCCCAAGCCCAACCAGCGAACACCCAACCACCAGCAGCAGCGCAGGCCCCGGCCGTCGCCGCTGCTGGCGCACCAGCGCAAGGGGCACTGACCAATGCCGGCACCACGACTACGGACGCTGGAGCGCAAGGAAAAGCAGCGGCTGGCGCGGAAGCTGCGCCGGAAAGCAAGGACCAGCGCGCCCAGCGCATCGACACCGCCGGCCAGACCTGGACCCGACTGCCTACCTTGCAGCGCCAGGTGGTGGCCGAGCAACTGAAGGGGATCAAGCCCGTCCTGCGGAAGAACCTGGCCGGTGCGAAGTGGGACAACCTGAACAGCGATCTGAAGCGCAAGATCGCCGACCTGATCGCGCCCGCGCAGGAGGCCGCCGCCGCTCCGGCACCAGCACCTGCGGCACCCGTCGCCATGGCGCGCGGCACCACGTTCCCGCCGCTGGACGCCCCACCAGTGCCGACGGCCAAGACCGGCGCGCAAATCACCGATCCCAAGCCGGCCAAGAAAGGAGCGCCCGATGACCAAGCACAGAATGTCCAAGACACCGGAGTACCACGCTTGGCACCACGCCAAGAGGCGGTGCAACAACCCGAACGACAAGTCGTATCCGGAGTACGGCGCAGTGGGGATCAAGATGGACCCCGCGTGGGAGGCGGACTTCGCTCTGTTCCTGGCGGAAGTGGGGCGGAAGCCGTCGCCGGAGCATTCCCTGGACCGGATAAAGGGGCACCTGGGGTACGTGCCGGGCAACGTACGCTGGGCGACGAAGGAACTGCAGTCTCAGAACCGCCCGAAGTTCGTGCGGCTGATCTCGCACAACGGCAAGTCGATGACGGTCGCCGAGTGGGCGAGGGAACTGGGCCAGCCGGCGTCGACGCTGTACCGCAGGCTGGCCGACGGGCAGCCGGTCGAGCAGGTGCTGCTCAAGGGAACGAAGCCGCCCGGGCACAGCCACCGGATGCTGACCCACGAGGGCAAAACGCAGCCGCTGAAGACTTGGGCGCGAGAGCTGGGAATGGTCCCATCGACGATTCGCCAGAGGTTGCAACTCGGGTGGGACGTGCAGAGGGCGCTGACCCCGCTGCGGTAGGCTCGGCTGCAAGCTCCCCTTCCCCCGAAGAGTCTGGGGCAACTTTCGAATCGGTGCCGAAGCGCATGGCGCGTGCCAAGGCGGAAAAAATCGCCGCGGCGGCAGCACCAGCCCGGGACGGAGCACGGCCTGCCGCTCAGGATCCAACTGCTACGGCCCCGGCGCCCCAGGCGCCGACAGCGGCAGCAGAGACGGTGCCGCAACGCATGAAGCGCGCGAAGGCTGAAAAGGCCGCCGTGCCTACCGCGCCTGCAGCAACCACCGTGGCGGGCGAAGCGAGCCCGGCAGCCAAGCCGAAGACCGTACCCGCGAAGATGAAGGAGGCAAAGGCAAAACGCGAGAGCAAGGCCGTGCGCGAAGCGCGTGAGGCCGAGGAGCGGCGGGCCGCCTACTTCGCGCCTGGCAATGTGGTCCGCGGCTACGGCGGCGGATTTGATCGCGTCGTCAGCTACCAGCCGGCGGACGCGGATGGACGCTGGAGCGTCACCGTGCGCGAGGTGCAGAAGGACGGGAGTGGCACGTGGGCGAACAAGGCTGGCGCGATCGATCGCACCCACGGGACCGAGCCCTCCAAGATGAACTATGCGGCGGGCCCGGCCGCCCGCACGAAGGTCGAACCGGCCCCGGCCCCGGCCCCGGCCGCTGCGGCCCTTGAGCCCGCGGTGCCCGCGCAGAACACGGAGAACCGCGACAACACGCGGAAGAGCGGTCCTGCTGAGAGCGAGCCGTTATTCCGTCGAGACGCCCAAGACGACCTGGGCGCCGGCATGGCGGCCGACCTGCTGCGCATCATGGGCAAGGGGGACGGTTTCTCGGCCGCAGCCCAGCGGCAGGCCGTGGATACGGTGCGCGCCACGGTCAACCCGATCGTGGCGGCCTGGCAGAACGCCCCCGAGGTGGTGGTGGCCTATGACCTGAACGACCCCATCATCCCGCAGCGCGTGCGCGACGCCGACCTGCGCCAGCGCTCCGGCGGGGCGCATGGGGCGCCCGAGGGCTTCTATTTCGGCGGCAAGGCGTATTTGATGGCTTCGCGCCTGACCACGCCGGAGGATGCCGCGCGGGTGCTGTACCACGAGGTGGCCGGCCACCACGGCCTGCGGGGCCTCTTCGGTCCGGAACTGGACAAGATCCTGAACCAGGTGGCCACCATGCGCCGCGCTGACGTGGATGCCAAGATGGCCGAGTACGGCATGCGCGGCGTGGACCGCATCAGCCGGGCCCGGGCGGCGGAGGAGGTGCTGGCGGAGATGGCCGAGAAGAATCCGCAGCTGTCCTTCGTGCAGCGGGCCGTCGCTGCCATCCGCAACTTCCTGCGCGAGCACGTGCCCGGGTTCGGGAGCCTGCGCCTGCGCGACGCGGACATCATCCAGGCCTACATCCTGCCGGCGCGCAACTGGGTGGAACGGGCCGCCGCGGCGCGCGAGCGCGGCATGGGCTCGGCAGCCATGCAGTACAGCCTGGCGCAGGACGAAGCCCGGTCCGGGTTCGCGGCCGAGGTGCGTGCGGCCATCACCGCCGGCCTGAACAACGACGAACGCGCGCTGCGCGCCCAGGTGCCGCTCGGCATCGAGACGCCGGCGGCCCTCGAGGCGCTGGGCGTGGTACGCAAGCCGGTGGTCACGAACCGCAACCTCCTCGCCAAGATGCATTTCGAGCACGGCGTGCCGCGCGCGGATCTGGAGCGGCTGGGCGAGCTGCTGTCGAATCCCGTGATGGTGTTCAAGTCGGACACCCAGCCCGGGCGGATGGTGGTGGTGACGAGCTTGGTGGTGCGCGGCAACCCGGTGGTGGTGGCCGTCGATCCGAACGGCGCCAGCAACCGGGCCGAGGTGGTCTATGTGCCCAGCGCCTACCCGAAGGACAACGCGGACCGCACGTTCACGCGCTGGATCCGGGACGGCCTGCTGCAGTTTGCGAACAAAAAAGAAAGCCGGCAACTCGCCACGACGGCCAGGCTCCAATTGCCTGGGGTGGTACAGCGAGTTTCCGGCTTCCGCGCCAATTATAAAACTGAGGCCGATCTGCCGCAAACTGGGGCCGGTCCGGATGTGATGTTCAGCCGCGAGCGCATCGCCGCGCTGAAGGACTCGGCCCTGGACCAGATCACGCAGACGATGAGCCACCCCGGCAAGGTGTCGCTCTGGGACAAGACGATCGGCACGATGCGCCACCTGGCCGAGCGCGCGCCCGCGTTCAAGCCGGTGTTCGAGTCGGCCCAGCGCTTCATCGATGACGTGTCCATGCTGGGCAACGACGCGGCCGACATGGCCCCGCGCCTCCTGCCGCGCGTGGACAGCTGGCGCGACCTGACCAAGAAGCCGATCACCGCGGCCGACAACAAGGCCGTGGCGCGCCCGCTGTTCGAGGGCACGCTGATGTGGGCGCGGGACATCGACGGCACCCCGGTGCTGCTGGATGACCTCACGGCCAAGTACCAGAATCTGCCGGCCGACCAGAAGGCCCAACTGCTGCTGCGCGGCGGCCGCTTGGACCCGAAGATCCTGACCGCCTGGCAGGGCCTGCCCGTGGGCATGTACGAGGCCAACGTGAACACCAGCTTCAACAGCCGGGTGCTCAAGGCCGGCGTGGTGTGGAGCCAGAAGGAGCTGGAAACCATGTTCGGGCTCGACGCGAACCAGGTGAGCCTCTACCAAGAGGGCCGGGCCGCCATCGACCGCTCCATCGACATGACGGCGCGCGCCGACATGCTGCGCAGCCTGGGCGATGAGTACGCGGGCATGCGCGACGCGGTGCTGGCGCAGGAAACCCTTGACGATGCCGTGGAGCTGCTGACCCGCACGCTGATGGACGACGCCCGGGATCGGCCCGAATGGTCCGAACGGCTGATGAAGCTGAACAACGCGGTGGTGAAAGCCCAGGAGAGGGCGCAGCAGCTGATGGACGAGGGCTATGCCCCGCTGTCGCGCTTCGGCCGCTACACGGTGGATGTGGTGGACGCCGCGGGCGATCGCCAATATTTCGGCATGTTCGAGACCAAGGCCGATTCCAACCGGATGAAGGCCGAGATGGAAAAGCAGTTCCCCGGCGCCACCGTCACCCAGGGCACCATGAGCCAGGACGCATTCAAGCTGTTCGCGGGCGTCACCCCCGAGAGCCTGGAAATGTTCGGGAGCATGCTGGGGCTGGACGGCAAGGGCGACGACCCGAAGGACAAGGCATTTCAGGCCTACCTGCAACTGGCCAAGAACAACCACAGCGCGCTCAAGCGCCTGATCCACCGCAAGGGGGTCGCGGGGTACAGCGAGGACGTGGGCCGCGTGCTGGCGAGCTTCGTGTACTCTAATGCCCGCCTGGGCGCTGGCGGACTGAACGCCGGCACCATGGAGAGCGCAATCAACGCCATCCCGAAGGAGCAGGGAGAGCTGAAAGACCTGGCCATGGGGCTGCGCGACTACATCGCCAATCCCCAGGAGGAGGGCCAGGCCGTGCGCGGCATGCTGTTCGCCCAGTACCTGGGAGGCTCGGTAGCGTCCGCCGCCGTGAACATGATGCAACCGTTCCAGATCACCATGCCGTGGCTGTCTCAGTTTGGCGGCATGCGCAAGGCCGGCGCCCAGATGGCGCGCGCCCTCAAGGACATGAGCCGCAAGGGCTTTCAGTACGAGCCCGACCTCGCTGCCGCGATGCAGTCCGCGGAGGAGGATGGTGTGGTGTCCCCGCAGGAGATCCATCAGCTGATGTCGCAGGCACGCGGCACTGGGTCGCTCCGCACGGGCGACGGAATGAAGGTGGGCGACGCACGCGCCGCGGTGGCCAACAACTGGGAGCGCGTGAAGGTGGCGTGGGGTCAGCCCTTCGCCCTGGCCGAACAGTTCAACCGCCGCAGCACCTTCATCGCCGCGTATCGGATGGCGAAGGAGCAGGGCATGGCCGAGCCTTCCAACTTCGCCCGCAAGGCGGTGCTGGAGACGCAGTTCGTGTACTCGAAAGCGAATAAACCCCGCTTCGCGCGGGGGGCTGTGGGGGGAGCGCTTTTCTGTGTGGACGACACCACGGAAGCGCTGACGCAGCGCGGATGGGTCGGCCCCGACCACCTGGTGCCGGGCGACATGCTCGCATCGTTCGATATGACCACAGAGCGGCTCATCTGGGCTCCGATGGCGTCGGTGCACATCTTCGATCACGATGGTGAAATGGTGCATGCGAAGTCCAAGACGCTGGACATGCTCATGACCCCAGACCATCGAGTGGTGCATTACAAAAGGAAGCGGACCAAAGGGGCGCAGCGGGGGACCACGCATTGGGAGTTGGGGGTGGCCGAAGCGCAGGACATCCCGGCGTCTCACCGGGTTCAGATTCCCACTGCCGCGCCGTTCGATCACCTGCCAACCGGCGAGCCCATCACCGACGCCCAGGCGCGGGTGCTGGGTTGGGTGGTCACGGAAGGGTGGTTCACGAAGAAGAACCGCGGGCGAGAGGAATGGGGCGGCGCGCTGAAGCTGTATCAGAACGAAGGGCGCACAGCAGACCTGATCCGTGCTGACCTCGACGCAGCCGGGCTCGAATACACCGAAACGACCTGGAACTACGTCGGCGGCAATGCCGCGCACATCCGGTTCAACATCAAAAAAAGCAGCGCTGCAGTGTTGCGCAAGATGCTGCCCGGTAAGCAGCTCACCCCGGCATTGCTGATGCGGATGACGAAGGCCCAGATTGAATTGCTGGTCGATCGCATGATCGAGGGGGACGGCTCTGAGTCGGCCGCCGGGCAGCGGTGCCTCATCCAGAACCCGGGGCAGACGCTGGAGACTTTCCAGATGGCGCTGACCATCCTGGGCAAGAGTTTCCGAGTGAGCAAGCATGGTCCGAGCTGCCGGAAGGTGCTGATCCGCGAATCGCAAAGAACCGAAAACGGACGCTACTCGGTGAAGGAATCGGAGCGCGTCCGTTACACAGGCCGCGTCTGGTGCCCGATCGTTCCAGGGACCAGCACATGGGTGGCGCGACGCAACGGCATGCCGTTCATCACCCACAACACTTTCAAGACCTACAGCGTGTCCTACCTGGAGCTGATGCACCGCATGTGGACTCAGGGCGGACCGGAAGGAAAGCGGGCCGTGGGCTGGGCCATCGCCATGCTGCTGCTCATGTCGGGCGCAGGCGGCCTGCCTTTCATGGAAGACGCCGAGGATCTGATCGACGGGGCGGCCCAGATGATGGGCTACAACCTGAGCAGCAAGCAGTGGCGCAAGCAACTGCTGGCGGACGTGATGGGCAAGGAGATCGCCGATTTCGTTGAGCAGGGTGTCTCTGGTCTGCCTGGTGCGCCAGTGGACGTGTCGGGCCGTATGGGCCTGGGCAACCTGCTCCCCGGTACCGGGCTGCTCTTGTCGAAGCAGAACCGCGAGCGCGATCTTCTGGAAGTCGCCGGCCCGGCGGGGGACTTGATTGCGCGGGGCTTCACCGCGGGGCGCAAGCTACTCACAGGGGATGCGGGGGGCGCAGCGCTGGAGGTGGCGCCGACCGCGGTGCGCAACGCGGTCAAGGGCGTGGACATGGCAGCGACCGGAATCTATAAGGACAAGAAGGGCTACAAGGTCATCGACACCACGCTGGCCGAGGCGGGGGCGAAGTTCCTGGGCTTCCAGCCCAAGAGCGTGGCCGAGGTGCAGGAGGCCAACAGCTTCATGCAGCGCACGAAGACCTTCTACACGCAGACCAGCAGCGAGATCAAGGCGCAGTGGGCGGATGCGCTCTTCCGCAAGGACGATGCGGCGCTTGCAGAGGCGCGCGAACGTCTGGCTGACTGGAACCGAAACAATCCGGAGCAGCCGATCGTGGTGAAGATGCCGGACGTGTGGAAGCGCGTGCGCGAGATGGGCAAGGACCGCACGCAGCGGATCGCCGACACCGCGCCGAAGGCCCTGCGCCAGCAGATGCGCGAAGCAGCGCGCGAGGCAGGGCAGGCCCCAGCATAGGGTTAGGCGAGGTGGCTGCCGGGCGGGAAACTGCCCGGCATGTCCACCCCGGCCAAGCTCAAGAAGCTCACTATCTACCAGGGCGCGACCTTCCGCAAACGCCTGCGGTGGGAGTCCCCTACCGGCGCGCCCATCGACCTGACGGGCGCGACGGCGCGCATGCAGGTCCGCCTGGAAAAGGAGACCCCGACCACGCTGGCAGACCTGACCACCGAGAACGGTGGCATCACGCTGGGCGGCGCATCGGGCACGGTGGACCTGTACCTGAGCGACGCGGCCACCGCGGCCATGGGCTGGGAATCTGGCGTGTGGGATCTGGAGATCGTGCACCCCAGCGGCGATGTCACCCGCCTGGCCGAGGGCTCCATCGGCGTCTCCAAGGAGGTGACGCGTGGCTGATGTGCTGGTGGAAGAGGTCACCACCATCCTGGCGCAGGAGGCCGACAGTTCCGTGCTGCGCGAAGAGGTGGAGGTCATCCAGGTGGTGGCCGACGCCGAGCAGGGTCCACCCGGCCCGCGCGGGGAA
Source organism: Paracidovorax citrulli (assembly GCF_900100305.1). GTDB lineage: Bacteria > Pseudomonadota > Gammaproteobacteria > Burkholderiales > Burkholderiaceae_C > Paracidovorax > Paracidovorax citrulli. The sequence continues at coordinate 15,963 of NZ_FNEY01000012.1, forward strand.
GTCGGCCCAGCCGGTGGCGCCACCGTGTCGCGCGTCGCCGGCTCCACGCTTTCCGCCCTCATCGCCGCGTGGGAAGACGCGGCCGGCCGCGTGTACGCGCTGGACAAGGACGACGAGGACCACGTGTACCTGCTGCTGGGTATCACGCTCACGGCTGCCGACCCTGGCCAGCCCATCAACGTGCAGCGCTCGGGTGTCATCACGGATTCCGCCTGGTCCTGGACGCCAGGACAACGCATCTATCTGGGGCTCGGTGGAGCTCTCACCACCGCCGCGCCCGCGGTTGGCTTCGATGTGCTGATCGGCACGGCGCTGTCGCCGACCCGCCTTCTTCTCAACCTTCAAGACCCCATCGCACTGGAGTAGAACCATGGCAACTCAACCCACCCAGGGCTACCTTTCCCGAATCGCCGGGAAGACCCGCCAGCTCTTCGGGCTCGCCGTCTCCGCCGGTGCGGCGGACGCGGGCAAGCTGGTGGCGACCGGGCCCGACGGCCGGATCGACACCACCCTCCTGCCGTCCGGTATCGGAGCCAACACGACGATCGCCCCGGCCAGCGAGGCCATTGGCGCCGGCAAGTTCGTGAACTTCCACGCCAATGCCGGCGCGCTGAACATGCGCCTTGCGGACAACAGCAACGGCCGTCAGGCGAACGGCTACGTGAAGGACGCCGTGTCCTTCGGAGCGAGCGGCACGGCATACCCCCTCGACACCACCAATGCCGCGCTGACCGGGCTGACGCCGGGCGCCACGTACTGGCTGGGCACCGCGGGCGGCGTGATCTCCGCGCCCCTCGACGGCACCGACACCGCCAACGCGGGCAAGGTCTGCCAGGAGCTCGGCACGGCGAAGAGCGCGACCGAGCTGGTGACGGACGATCTGGGCTACGTGATCCTCTGAAATGGCAGTACGGCGGCCTCTGGTCAGGGTGGGCGGGCGCGTCCGGCAGTTGCCTGCCGGTGACACGCTCCAAGACGTGCGCGAGAGGCTGTCGGCCGCGCGGACCTACTACGTCCGCACCGATGGAAGCGACAGCAACACCGGGTTGGTGAACACCAGTGCTGGCGCTTTCCTGACCATTCAAAAGGCCATTAACGTAGTTTCCAGTCTTGATTGCGGAAACAACGACGTCACGATTTCAATCGGCAGCGGGGCTTTCGCGCCTTTTGAAACACGAGATCCGATCGGATCAGGCGCGGTCGCCATCGTGGGCGCGGGCGCCGCCGCGACGAGCATTAGTACCGCAAGCGGGTCATGTATCAATGTTCCAGCCGGGTCCAGGAAGTACACCATATCAGGAATAAAGCTGAGCAGTTCCGATAGCACGTTCGGCGGAAATGCAATATCTGTGGATATTGGAAGTCAGCTGTCAGCCGGGGATATTGATTTCGGCGCTTGCGGCAATTTTCATGTTAATTGCTCAGGGACAATTATACTGCGGGGATACAAAATCAGCGGATCCGCACGGGTGCATTGGTATGCCTCCAACGGTGCGAAAATTATTTGCGCAGGTTGGACCATCACGCTAGCCGGAACGCCGAACTTTTCCACATCTTTTGCTTATGCCGATTGCCTGTCGCTTCTGCGAGTTAATGAAAATACCTACAGCGGAACAGCTACGGGAGTCCGATACAACGTCTTCGCGAATTCTGCGATTTTCGTGAACGGTGCGGGGGAAAGCTATTTGCCCGGTAATTCTGTGGGCTCGAAATTTACAGGCGGGCAGTACGCATGAGCATATACCAGTTAACCCGTGAAAATATCGTGTATCGCTGGGACGACGGTGTTCGGTCCACCATACCAACGTCTGATTCACCGATAGCGCCCAATACCAATCCGGACTACATCGCCTACATGGCATGGATTGCGGCTGGCGGCGTGCCCGAGCCTGCAGATCCGGTGCCAGCCACGGAGGTGTGGGAGCGGATCAAGGCCGAGCGCGACCGGCGCAAGTACCTGGGCGTGAAGGTCGGGGAGAACTGGTTCCACTCCGACGACGCCAGTCGCATCCAGCAGCTCTCGCTGGTGTTGATGGGGCAGGCCATGCCGGCCGGCATTCAGTGGAAGACGCTGACCTCAACGCCGCCACCCGTCTTCGTGACCATGACGCCGGCCCTCGCCCTTGCGATCTTCAACGGCACGGCGGCCAGCGACATGGCGGTGTTCGCGGCTGCCGAAGCACACCGCGTTGCGATGGAGACATCGGCCGATCCCGGAGCCTATGACTTCTCCGGCGGCTGGCCGGTGTCCGTGGAAGACGAGCTCCATACCGTGCATCGGGACTGACCATGCTGCTTGCTTCATACACTGGCACGCGCCCAGGGCTTCAGGGCCTGGCCAACCGCGCCATCCGCTTTCGCCTGGGCGGCCCGTACAGCCACACCGAGCTGGTATTCGAGCCAGGCGACGGCGTGGACGCGCTCATGCCCGACGGCACGTGCGCAGCCGGCCCGGACGGGGCTCTGTGGTGCGGGTCGAGCGTGGCGGCCGAGCCGGTGCCCGTGCACTCGGCGCGCCGGGCCGGGCGGACAGGCGGTGTCCGGTTGAAGAGGGTGGTGTTGGAGCCTGCCCGGTGGGAGTTGCTTCCGCTGCCCGGCGACGCGCAGCGGGCGGCGCGGTGGTTCCTCGAGCACCAGGGTGCGCTCTACGACTGGCAGCTGGTCCTCGGCTTCGTCGCGTGGGCGATCCCTCAGAAGGCCTCGCGCTGGACATGCTCGGAAGCGGTGGCCGCGGCGGCCGGCTTCCCTGACCCGGAGCGCTTCGATCCGTGCGTCCTCCGGGCCGCGGCGGCGCGGTTCGCCCCCGTATAGGGTTCGTCAGAACCGCGCCGGCCCGGAATGATCCGGGCCTATGAAAACCGAAACCCTCGAAGCCATCGGCGCCGCCGGCAACAAGGCCACCATCATCGGTGGATCCGTGGCTGTCGCCGGGAAAATGTCGGCGGCGGACCTGGCGGCCTATGTCGGCGCGGCCGTCGCCGTGATCGGCCTGCTCATCACCTGGTACTACAAGCGCGAGGCCAACAGGCGACAGGCCAAGGAGTACGAACGCCGGGAGAGCGAGCGGCAGATGCGCATGGACGTGATGCGCGCCACGGGCGTGCCGGTGTTCCATGAGGACACGGACCTGGGCCGCCTCGAGGTGGACGAGTGACCAGCCGCGTCCCGCGCCAGCTGGCGCAGAAGCTGGCAGCCCTGGTGCTGCTGGCCGGCCTGGGCGGCGGCACCTACATTGCGCAGCACGCCACCGACGCCGCGCAGCGCAATGAATACGTGCAGGCCGTGGCTGCCGACCCCGGCACGTCGCCGGCCGTGAAGATCGCCATGGTCATGGGATCGGAATACGAGTCCAGCGGGCGGCACATCGGCACGCCCTACATCGACCGCGCAGGCCGCGGGCAGCCGCTGACCGTGTGCAACGGCGTCACCGGCCCGGAGGTGGACGCCCGGCGCTACTACAGCCCGGCCGACTGCTACCAACTGGAGCGGGCCCGGTACATCCAGGCCGAGCGCGACGCGGCGCGGCTGCTGCGGCACTGGCCCACCTATGACGCTTTCGCCCAGGCCACGTTCATCGATTTCGTTTGGAACAAGGGGCCGCAGGCGCTGGAGGGCAGCACCATGCGCGCGAAAGCCAACCGCGGCGACCTCGAGGGCGCGTGCCGGGAGAACCCCCGCTGGAACCGCGGCACCGTGCGCGGCGTGTCCACGGTACTGCCCGGGCTGCAGCTCCGCGGCGACAGCAACGACGAAATCTGCCGTGAATGGAGGTTGACACCATGAAGAACTTTGCGATCGCTGTATGCGCTGCCCTGGCGCTCTCTGCCTGTACGGTGGTGCCCACCAGCACGGCCCATCAGGCATGCACCCTGCTGCAGATCGCCACCAGCGAGGCGGATCTGGCGCCGGCCTGGTACATCGATGCAGGCGCCGTGCTGGAGCAGTGCGGGCAGAAGGACGCCCGGGCCGACGGAGAGCGCCGGGCGTGCTACGCCTCGGCGCAGTCTGGCTATCGCGACAGGAAGGACTGCGAGGCGCTGCGATGACGCCTCTGCAGATCATCCTGCTGGTCAGCCTGGCGGCCAATGGGCTGCTCGGGTGGGCGTATCTGGGTGAGCGCGACGCTGCGACCGAGGCGCGCGCCGCGGTGTCGGCAAAGGGCCAGGAGCTGGCGGGCGTGCGCGGCGCGGCCGAGGCCTGCAGCGCCTCCGTGGACGAGATGCGCACGCTCGCGAACAAGCGAGCGGAGACTGCGGCGCCAGCCCGGCGCGCGGCCGCGGACCGTGCCGCAGACCACAACCGCAAGGCCGACACCATCCTTGCAGTGCCCCCGGCCGTGCCCGGCGATGCATGCGCCAGCGCGCAGCATCGGGTAGACGCCTGGCTGCTGGGTAGGGCGCGGCCATGAGGGCGGCCGTCCTGATCCTGGCGGCGCTGCTGGCCGGCTGTGCGGGCGCGCCACGCGTGGAGATCCAGCGGGTCAACGTGTCGGTGCCGGTGGAGTGCCAGGAGCCTGTGCCCGCCCGGCCGGTGATGCCCACCGATGCGCTTCGAGCCGGCGCGACCGTCGACGACTTCACCAAGGCCGCCCAGGCCGAAATCGAACGGCGTGAGGGCTACGAGGGCGAGCTGCTCACGGCCCTGGAAGCGTGCCGCGCCCCCATCAACCCGAGCCGGCCGGATGCCGGCACCCAAGGAAGCACACCATGAACGACCCCATCACCCTTTCCGTCCGCCACCCCGGCCCCGACGCCCTCGAGCGCGACATCCAGGCCCGCGCCAGCGTGGCGCCGCGCGTCACGCCGGCCGACATCGAGGCCGAGATCGTCGGCGAGCACTACTTCACGGCCTTCGATGGCGTGGCGGGCGCTGGCTACAACGCGGCATCGCCGGACGGTGTGCTTCGACCGTTCACCTTCGAGGCGCCCGGTTCGCTCGGTCTGCTGACCTTCTGCGTTCTGCGACTGCGCAACGGCTTCACGGTGACGGGCGAGTCGGCCTGCGCCAGCCCCGAGAACTTCAACGCCGAGATCGGCCGCCGGATCGCCAAGGAGAATGCCGTGGCGAAGATCTGGCCGCTGCTGGGCTTCCGGCTGCGCGACAAGCTCCACGCCCAGGTGCGCTGCAAGGGTGAGCGCTGCATGTCCACGGACGGCTTCGGCCATTCGCGCGAGTGCATCGCCGAAGCCGGCCGCAACCAGGGGTGGACGCCGACCGCCGAGGAGTTGGCGGCAGCCGGGCCGAGCGCACCCCTCACCACCGGGGGCTTGAAGACCATGGAGATTTCCAAAGAATTGCCCCGGTACCAGAGCCACAAGCACGTGTGGGCCCTCAAGATCAAGGATGTCGCGCACAACCCGAACCCGGACCGCACGGGGCTTTCGTGCTCCTCCTCCTATGGGGCCATGATCTACCCCGAGGAGCAGGAATACCCCCCGTTCGAGGTGTCAGCCGAGTACGTGAACAAGCACCGGCCACAGCCCGGCGGCTACTACGTGCAGTACGCGGACGGCTACCTGTCGTACTCGCCGGCGCAGGCATTCGAGGGAAGCTACACGTTGCTGGACGCCAAGCCTGTCGCCGGCCCTGAGATCATCAAGCTGGACACTCGCGCCGCACAGCGCCAGGAACTCACCACCATCTTGGTGGGCGCGGTCGGTCCTATGCTGACCGGCGATCCCGCTCAGGCCTTGACACTGGGCCGAAGCGTCAGGGCGCTGCTGGACGAGCTGGTGGGGCCGGGCACGCAGCAGAAGGAAGAGGGCGCGCCGGTCTCGTCGGTGCCGGACGTGTCGTTGGTGGCCCAGAACATGTGCGCCATGGGGGGCTTCGGTAGCCCCGCAGAACCAAAGGGCGATCCGGGGCGGTGAAGTAAAATTCTAAGTTGCCCGCCGTGGGTGGCACTGGCTAGTTGGCAAGGCTTCTAACCTATTGATTTGCAAGGGTAGTCTAATCCCTTACAAGGCGTAGGTCGGCGGTTCGACCCCGTCAGCACCCACCACCGATCAAAAGGCGAACGAGAGTTCGCCTTTTCTTTTGTCGCCACTGAAAGATCGAAACCATGTTCGAATCCATCCGCAAGCACTCCAAGGTCGTCATGATCGTGCTGTTCTTGCTGATCATTCCGTCGTTTGTGCTCGTGGGCATCGACCGGAACTACTTCACCAGCAAGAGCGCCGTGGTGGCGCGCGTGGATGGCCATGACATCACCCAGGATGACTGGGACAACGCGCACCGGATGGAAACCGACCGCATCCGCGCGCAGTCGCCCTCGGTCGATGCCAGGCTGCTGGATTCGCCCCGCGCCCGCTACGCCACGCTGGAGCGCCTGGTGCGCGACCGCGTGATGCAGGCCGCCGCCGTCAAGATGCACCTGGTCACGAGCGACGCCCAGCTGGCCCGCACGCTGCAGGGCATTCCCGCCATCGCCGCGCTCAAGCGCCCCGATGGCTCGCTGGACGCAGAGGCCTATCGCGCACTGGTGGGCTCGCAGGGCCTCACGCCCGAGGGCTTCGAATCCAACGTACGCCGCGAACTCTCCCTCAGCCAGGTGATGGGCGGCGTGCTGGGCTCCGCGTTCGCTGGCCAGGAGCCGGCGCGCCTCGCGCTGGACGCGCTCTACCAGCGCCGCGAGATCCAGGTCGCCCGTTTCGACGCCAAGGACTTCGCCGCCAAGGTCGCGCCCACCGACGACGAACTGCAGTCCTACTACAAGGCCCACGAAGCGCAGTTCCGCCAGCCCGAGCATGCGGACGTGCAGTACGTGGTGCTCGACCTGGACGCCGTGCGCGCCAGCATCACGCTGAGCGAGGACGACCTGCGCAGCTACTACAAGGAAAACCTGGAGCGCCTCGCCGGCAAGGAAGAGCGCCGCGCCAGCCACATCCTGATCAATGCCCCCAAGGACGCCCCCGCCGCCGACCGCGAGAAGGCCAGGGCCCGCGCGCAGGCGCTGCTGGAGCAGGTGCGCAAGGCGCCCGGCACCTTCGCAGAGGTGGCCCGCAAGAATTCGCAGGACACCGGCTCCGCGCCCTCCGGCGGCGACCTCGGCTTCTTCAAGCGCGGCGACATGGTCAAGCCGTTCGAGGACGCCGCCTTCTCGATGAAGAAGGGCGACATCAGCGACCTGGTGGAAAGCGAGTACGGCTACCACATCATCCAGCTCAACGACGTCAAGACGCCCAGGCAGCCGACCTTCGAGGAAGTGCGTGCCAAGCTGGAGACGGAAGCCAAGCAGCAGCAGGCGCAACGCAAGTTCGCCGAACTGGCCGAGGTGTTCTCCAACACCGTGTACGAGCAGGCGGACAGCCTGCAGCCCGTGGCCGACAAGCTCAAGCTGAAGGTGCAGACAGCCAGCGGCGTCGCGCGCACGCCGCTGCCCGGCGCCCAGGGCCCGCTGGCCAACGGCCGCTTCCTGGAGGCGCTGTTCGCCGCCGACTCCGTGCAGAACAAGCGCAACACCGAAGCCATCGAAACGGCGCCCAGCACCCTGGTGGCCGGCCGCGTCGCTGCCTACACGCCGGCTTCCACCCCGGCCTTCGACCAGGTGAAGGCCCGCGTGCGCGAGCTGTTCGTGGCCGATCGCTCCGCCGAACTGGCACGCAAGGAAGGCGAGGCCAGGCTGGCCGCCTGGAAGGCCGCGCCGGCCAGCGCCACCGGCCTGGGCAACCCCGTCACCATCTCGCGCGACAAGCCCGAAGGCCAGCCGCGCCCCGTGGTGGACGCCGCCCTGCAGGTGAATGCCGACACGCTGCCCGCTTTCGCCGGCACCCCCCTGGGCGCCCAGGGCTACGCCGTCGTCAAGGTGACCCGCATCGTGCCGCGCGACCCGTCGGACCCGGCCGTGGCCCGCCAGCAGCATCAGCAGTACGCCGAAGCCGAGGCCCAGGCCGAGGCCATGGCCTACTACGAACTGCTCAAGGATCGCTTCAAGGTCCAGTTCAAGGTGGCCCGCCCGACGGGCGACGGCACCCCCGCCGCGGAAAATTGATGCTGTGAACATGGCCGGAGGGGTTTTTATCCGGCTATAATTCAAGGCTACGGTGGCTGTAGCTCAGTTGGTAGAGTCCAGGATTGTGATTCCTGTCGTCGTGGGTTCGAGTCCCATCAGCCACCCCAGATAAGCAAAGCCGCTGCAGCGTTCGAGCTGCAGCGGCTTTTGTCTTTGGTTCCTGCTTTCACAGGCCAGTCCGCAGTGTGGAAGTTGAACCACACCCTACGGTTGCAGAGCCCCATGCACGAAGCGCGCGCAACGCTTTTTCCATCCAGGTCCTCCGCGGCATCGCTGCCGTGATGGTGCTGCTCGCGCACGTACGCCGCACCCCGCTGGTTCCTACACCTCCGGTTTTCGGCTTCGAGATCGGTGTGGACCTGTTCTTCGTGATCTCGGGTTTCGTCGTCGCCCTCGCCGCGGAAAAACCTGTCCCGGTCCGACAGTTCGTCGAAGACCACCTGCTGCGCGTCCTGCCGCTCTACTACCTGGTATCGCTCGTCGCGCTGTGGGTCCTCGGGGTGTGGGGGCCCACGCTCAACGTGTTGTGGAACACCTTCATGCTGGTACCTGTCTTCGACAGGATGACCTATACCAACCCGGTCCTTTATCTAGGATGGTCCGTCGCTGTCGAGATCTGGCTGTATGCGCTGGTGGCGTTGTCCATGGCACTTTCCAGGAACCGTTGGCACCGGCTCTTCACGGGCCTGGTCCTGACGCTGCTGGTACAAAGCTATTTTGCTCCCGACCGGATGCTGGTGCTGCATTTCATCGGAACGCCGTTGATGTTGGAGTTCCTCATGGGCGTCTGGCTCTGCAAGAGCCGGCTGCAATTGAAATGGCCGCTCGCGCTGGCCGCCGCGGTGCTGGGAGCCTACCTCGTCATGACGAACATGCAGGAACGGCCCTACATTGCCGCGCATGGCGGACCGCTGGCGATTTTCGGCATCGGCATGCTGCGGGCGCTGACCTGGGGCGTGCCGTGCGCCATTCTGCTGCTCGGCTGCGTCAGCCTGGAGCGGTGCGGTGCCACGGTTCCGCGCTTGCTGTCGTGGTTCGGTGGGTGGTCCTACTCCTTCTACTTGGTGCAGCCCTTCTCCGTTTCCATCGTGGAGGTGTCCGGTCTGACGTCGTGGGCAGGCATGGCCCTGGTATTCCTTGCCGCCAACTGCATCGCCGGCTATGTGGTGTACCGCACCGTCGAGCGGCCGTTGATGTCCTGGAGGAAGCGGCGAGCGGCAGCTCGACGCCAAGCTGCGGTCCCGGTTGCGCCCGGCTAGACTGGAACGGACGGCGGCGGTTTTGTGAGGGTACCTGGTGTGGATGTCGGAGGTTGACTCTGGCTTGCGGGTGGGGCGCCGCGTTCACGGTCCCGCCAGTGTCGCGTGCACGCGCGTGCCCAGAAGGCACAGCCTCTCGACCGGTTCGTTGCGAACACGAAGCGAATGTACTGACTTCCATGCACTTCGCCCCATCCCTGCATCGCCGTGGCATACACGCCGTGCTGCAACAGCCGTACCGACATGAGCTCGCCATCCAGTTGAAAGCCGGACACACGCAATAGCAAAGACCATCCGCCTGCGGGCAGCCCGGACGGAAGCCCATCGAGCGCCTCAGCCACTGCGTCGCGCCTGCGTTGAAGCTCCTGCACATACGCCGGCAGCGTTGTCCACGATGACTCGAGCGCGGTGGCTGCAGCATCCTGCGCAATGCCGACCGGAACCACGACGTTCGCCAGCGACACGGCAATGAGATCGGGCATGTACTGCAGGGGGCACCGATCCAGCCCACTCGCCACCCGATCATGCACAGTTCCTTGGAGGCCGCGCCCACGGAAACCGTGTTGAGCCATGCGATCGATTTGTGCCGGGCGGAACACATGCCGTCCGTCGAAGAGGAGACGTTCCATGGTGTTGTCGACAACCAATAAGAGGTCGTGGCGGATGAGCAAGTCCGCAATCCACCGCCATTCCGTTTCCGTGAGCATCGCTCCCGTGGGCATTGGCGGCGACATGATTAGCATCGCGCGCGCGCGGAGCGATCTTCTCCTCGATGGCTTGTACGTCGAGGTGCCGGTCCTTGGCGGCTCGAATTGCAATGGCACGGTGACGGGCAATCCCCCGGCAAGCCGGACGCGGCTGAGCAGACCGAAGCGATCCTGACCCACGAAAGGCGGACATGGGTTGGCTGCGTCCTCGTCCAGCCTTGCGCGATCGTTCAAGGACGGCGGCATCCGGCGCAATGTCGATGTCCAGGATCACGTCGCGCTCGAGTTCAACGTCAGCCACCTGCCCGTACCGAAGGCGCCGCGCCGATTGGAAGGGCGAGGCCTTGTTGTCAACGGGGCCCGTCGGGGGGCACGGGGTGGCAGGACCGGATGCCGCGCAAGTGCTCGAGGTCGCGGAGATGCGTGCTTCGCTCGAATCGCTGTCCCTGCGGCAGGCATGGGTCGTCACGGGGAGGAGCATCTCGCGGCCGCCATGCGGCCCTCGGCGAGCGCATGGATCCGTCGGATGTCTCGCGCCTGGGTCATCGCGGCCGCGTTCCTGGTCATTTTGCGGGCTTGATGGCCTCCGGCCTGGGCGTTGCACCCGGCTGCCCCGGGGGCTCGCCTGCTCATGACGGAAGCTTGACAACCCTGCCGACCGCCCGTGGCGCCGGGCCAGCGCGCCAGCGTCCCGAAACCGTCCTGCGCCACGGCGACCCTGTGTCCCCACCGGGCGGACACGGAGCCATGCACGCCGGCGATGTGGGCATGGCAGAGCCGGTCCGGCGTTTTCCGTGCCGGCCCCGGCACCCTGTGCGGGCGAGCAGCCCGAGGGCACAGCTCGCAAATGGTGGAAATTCCACGTTCCCAGGGATTGTGCTGAGTCAAAAATATTGCATCTTTTTGTCTAAACGATAAAATTGCGTCAAATTCGGTGGCGAAAGTCTTGTCCGGATGTCCCGTTTCTCAGCGTGGGGCTCCGTCGGTCTTTTGTCCGTGGCGTCAACGTTCGGTGCGGAGGTGGGCGATGAAAAGGCATTTCTTGCGGCAGGCCTGTGCTGTCTCTGCGGCGTGGCTGTCCGCGTGCATGGCACCGGGCCTGGTGTGGGCGCAGGCGCAGGCGGGGGCGGAATGGCCCGCGCGGCCGATCCGCATCGTGGTGCCCTATCCCCCGGGAACGGGGCCCGACGTGATGGCGCGGCTGGTGTCCGAAGGCCTGGCCCGTGAATTGAAGGCGACCTTCGTCGTGGAGAACAGGCCGGGCGCCAACGCCATCATCGGCACGGGTGAAGTGGCCAAGGCGCCGGCGGACGGCCACACTTTCCTGCTGGTGGACCGGCTCACGCTGTCGGTGAATCCGCTGCTCTACAAGCCGCTGCCGTTCGATCCGAAGAAGGATCTCATGTCGGTCAGCAACATCGCCGACGTGGATCTCTACCTGGTGGCGAGCGCGCGCGTGCCTGCCGGCGATTTCCGGTCGTTCATCGATTACGCGAAGGCGCGCCCGGGGCAGGTGCCCTTCGGCACCGGCGGCGTGGGCAGCGTCATGCACCTGAACATGGAGCTGCTGCAGGCCGGTACGGGCGTGCAGTTCCTGCACGTGCCCTACAAGGCGCTGGCCGAAGTGATCCCGGCGCTGCTCGGCGGGCAGGTGGACGCGACCTCCGGCGGCGTGGAAGCGCTGCTGCCGCACGTGCGCAAAGGCACGCTGAAGCTGCTCGCGGTGGGGGCGGACGCGCGCACGCCGGTGGCACCCGACGTGCCCACGGCCGCCGAGGCCGGGGCCGGCGGCATGCTGCTGTCCACCTCGTATTCGCTGCATGCCCGCGCCGGCACGCCGCCCCTGGTGCTGGCGCGCATGCATGCGGCGCTGGACAAGGTGCTGTCCGCCCCCGCGCTGCGGACCTGGGCGTCCGACCGCGGGCTGCGGGCCGGCGCCTCGCGGCCGGAAGAGCTCGACGCCAGGATCGCGTCCGACGCCGAGCGCGTCGGGCGGCTGGTGCGCGAGCGGCACATCCAGGCGCAGTAGCCGGGCCGCGCCTTTCCCGATTTTTCTCCTCGAAGGACCCAAGACCATGAAGCCAACGACCGGCGCGCACGCGCTGTGGACCGCGCTCGCCGCCGAAGGGGTGGACACCTGCTTCGCCAACCCCGGCACCACCGAACTCGACCTGGTGCGCGCGCTGGAGCACCAGGACGGGATCCGCTGCGTGGTGGGCCTGCAGGAAAACGTATGCACGGGCGCCGCCGACGGCTACGGCCGCATGCTCGGCCGGCCCGCGGCGACGCTGCTGCACCTGGGGCCCGGCTTCGCCAACGGCATCGCGAACCTGCACAACGCGCGGCGCGCGCACACGCCCATCGTCAACGTCATCGGCGACCACACGAGCTGGCACCTGCCCTACGACGCGCCGCTGACCTCGGACATCGAATCGCTGGCGCGGCCGGTGTCGGGCTGGGTGCGCCGCATCGGCGGTGTGCGGGAGTGCGCTCAGGCCGGCGCGCAGGCGGTGCGCGAGAGCCTGGCCCGGGGGGGGCAGGGCGCCACGCTGATCTTTCCGGCGGACTTCCAGGCCGCGGCGCTGCCGGATTCCGGCGCCGACGTACCGGCGGCTGCGGAGCCGGCGCCGTCCCGCCCCGCTGGAGAGAGCGCGCCGGACGGCTGCGACCCCGGGCAGGCCCTGGAGCGTTTGCGCACGGCGGGCCGCGTGGTGTTCCTCCTGGGCGGTGGCGGCGAGCACAGCGGGCTGGGCGCGCGTGCCCAGCGCGCCGCGGCGCGGCTGTGCCGGCAGCTGGGTGCGTCGGCCTATGCGGAAACCTTTCCCGCCCGGTCGGAGCGCGGCCAGGGCCTGCCGGCATTCGACCGCCTGCCGTACTTCCCCGAGCCGGCGCGCGCGGTGCTGGATGCGGCCGACCTCGTGGTGCTGGCCGGCGCGCTGCCGCCCATCACGTACTTCGGCTATGCGGGCCATCCGAGCGCGCTCGTGCCGCCGGAGCGGCTGCTGGTGCTCGCGGCACCGGGCCATGCGGTGGCCGAGCGGCTGGAACAGCTGGCGGACGCTCTGGGCGCACCGGCCTACGAGGCCCCGGCGGCGGACATGCCCGCGCAGCCCGAAGGTGAACTGACGCCGGCGCGCATCGCGGCGGTGCTGGCGCGCGAGCTGCCGGAGCGCGCCATCGTGTCGGTGGAGGGCGGCACCTGCGGCTATCCGTTCTACGCCGCCTCGGCGGCCGCGCGGCCGCACACCACGCTCACCAACACCGGCGGCGCGATCGGGCAGGGGCTGCCGGTGGCGCTGGGCGCGGCCATCGCCTGCCCGGACCGCCCGGTGGTGGGGCTGCTGTCGGACGGCAGCACGCAATACACGATCCAGGCGCTGTGGTCGCTGGCCCACGAGCAGCTGGACGTGGTGGTGCTGATCGCGGCCAACCACCAGTACGCGATTCTGCGCAACGAGTTGCGCCGCGACGGCGGCACGCTGGGCGCGCGCGCCGAGGCGCTCACGGCGCTGGACCACCCCCGCATCGACTGGGTGGGGCTGGCGCAGTCGTACGGCGTGCCGGCAGCGCGCGTGTCCACGGCCCAGGCGCTGGCCGGCGAGCTGCGCCGCGCGTTCGGGCGCAAGGGGCCGGCGCTGATCGAGATGGCGCTGTGACGGGACTCATCGGCCGGGGCGCGTGCCGCGGCCTTCCATCCATCCAAAGGAGTGTGCAATGGATCTGAAACTGAAGGGCAAGGTCGCGGTGGTGACCGGAGGCAGCCTCGGCATCGGCCGGGCGGTGACCGAGGCGCTGGCCGCCGAGGGCGTGCGCGTGGCGATCGTGGCACGCAGCCAGGGCGCGCTGGAGCAGGCCGCGCGCGAGATCGGCGAAAAGACGGGCGTGGAGATCCTGGCCGCGCCCGCGGACGTGAGCAGCACCGCGCAGGTGGAGGCCATGATGGCGCGCGTGGCGGCGCATTTCGGGCGCATCGACATCCTCGTGAACGGCGCCGCCCACCCGGGCGGACTGGTGCGCAGCGAGATCGAGAATGCCGACCCGGAAGGCCTGCTGGAGGACATCAACATCAAGGTGGTGGGCTACATGCGCTGCGCCAAGGCGGCGGCGGCGCACATGAAGCAGGGCGGCTTCGGCCGGATCATCAACATCGGCGGGCTCACGGGCCGCGGCAGCAAGCAGCTCTCGGGCATGCGCAACGTGGCGATCTGCCACCTCACCAAGACGCTGTCCGACCAGCTCGGCCCCTCGGGCATCACGGTGAACGTGATCCACCCCGGGGTGGTGGAGACGCCGCACATCCACGAGCTCTACGCCAAGGAGGCGCGCCTGCAGGGGCTGACGCCGGAGCAGATCGAGGCGAACTACGCCAAGGCCACGCCGATCCGCCGCGTGCTGCAGCCCGAGGAGATCGCCGACGCGGTGCTGTTCCTCGCCTCCGAGCGCGCCGGCGCGATCACCGGCGAATCCATCGCGGTGGATGGCGGCATCACCCGCGGCATCTTCATCTGAACGCATCCAAGGAGGACCCGAACATGCAGGGAACGATTCTCGTGGGAACCGCCGGGCAGGGCATTCTGCGCAGCGCGGACGACGGCGCGAGCTGGCACCGCCTCGGCCTGAAGGAGGCCATCGAATTCGACGGCGTGGTGCGCAGCCTGCTGGTGGACCCGCACGACCCGAACCGGATCTTCGCGGGCGCGGATGCCGGCATCTGCCTGAGCGAGGACGCGGGCGCGCATTTCCGGCGCCTGGAGTCGCCGGCCAACGGCATGCACGTGTGGGCGCTGGCGATCGACCCGCGCGACGCGCGCACCATTTACGCCGGCACGGGCGCCCCGTCGCGGGCCGTGATGTTCCGTTCGCTGGACGGCGGCGCGAGCTGGACGCGGCTGCCCATCGAACTGCCGGAGTTCTGCGCGGGCGTGAACCGCCCCCGCATCCTCGCGATCGCGGTGGATCCGGACGACGGTTCCGTCTGGCTCGGCGTGGAGGAAGGCGGCGCCTGGCACAGCACCGACCGCGGCGACACCTGGCGGCGCGTGGACGATGCGGCGAGCGGCATCGCCAACAGCGACATCCATTGCATCCGCATCCTGCCGGCCGCCGCCGGCCAGCCGAAAACGCACATCGTCGCCACGGTCAACTCGGTCTATACGAGCACCGGGGGACCGGCCGGCCCCTGGGCCGCGGAGAGTTCGGCGGACCGCTTCGACGGCATGTACTACACGCGCATCCTCACGCCGCTGGAAGGCGACCGCGAGGTGCTGCTGGCCGCCATCGGCGACGGCACGCCGGGCACGCGCACGCAGCTCTATCGCTCCGAGGACCGCGGACAAACCTGGGCCCCGTCGCTGCTGCATGCGGTGCCGAACTCGACGTTCTGGGCGCTGGGCACGCATGCCGCCGACCCCGACCTGGTGTTCGCTGGCACCAAGTACGGCCATCTCTTCCGCTCCATGGACGGGGGCCGGAGCTGGTTCAAGGACTGGCGCGATTTCAGCGAGATCACGGCCGTGGCCTGGACCCCCGTCGCCGCCGCCGTGAAGGCCCACCCGAAGTCCACCCTCGGAGCGAAGCCCCACCATGACTGACATCCGCGCCGGGGTGGTGCGCCCCCGTATCCGCCGCACCCACCTGTCGCTGTTCGTGACCGACCCGTTCGCCTCGGCCGCCTGGTACGAGCGCATCCTGGGCATGCAGGAGACCGCGCGGGGCGAGCGCTGGGTGTTCATGAGCTTCGGCCGCAAGCACCACGACATCGCGCTGATCAAGCCCGAGCCGGGGCAGGTGGTGGGCGGCTGCGCGCTGCAGCACTACGGCCTGGAGATCGAGGGCGACATGGACGAGCTGCGCCGGCTCTACGGCCAGTTGCTGCGCGCCGGCGTGGAGGTGGTGAAGACCACCGACCACAAGGTGGGCTACGGCCTGTACTTCAACGATCCGGACGGCCACCGCTTCGAGTTCTTCCTGGAGATGGTCCACGACGACGAGGAGGGCAAGCGCGTGCTGCAGGCCCACCACGCGCCCAGCGAGCCGTTCCGGCTCGAACCGCTGTTCGATTGACGCGGCCCGGGCCGCCTTCCCTTCCACCCCTTCACTTCCATTCCCGACACCATGACCAAGGCTGCCAATTTCAGCGTCTTCCACATCCGCAAGTGGTATCTCCAGATCGAGGACACCCTGGCCGGCGAAACCGGCGCGCCCGCGGACGGCGAACCGCTGCGCAAGATCGTCATCGCCGCCTGCATCCACAACCCGTTCGCGGGGCGCTACGAGCCGGACCTGTCGTCGTGGATCGATCCCTCCCCGGAGCTGGGCCGCGAGTTCGGCCGCCGCGTCCAGGAAGCTGCCGCGGGCCGTGCGATCGAGAGCTACGGCAAGGCGATCGTGGTGGGCATCGACGGCGAGTACGAGCACGGCAACGCGCTGCTGACCAACCCCGCGGCCAATCCCATCCGCGAGGCCATCGGGGGCGGCAAGTCCTGGGTGCCGTCGTCCGGCAAGCGCGGTGGCCCGGGCACGTCGATCGACATCCCGCTCGCGCACAAGGACGCGCTGTACGTGCGCTCGCATTACGACACCGTCACCGCGCAGTTCGCGGACGGCCCCAACCGCGACGAGGTGGTGCTGATCTGGGCCTTCGCCACGCGCGGCCGGCTCAATGCCCGCCTGGGCGGCCTGAAGGCCTCGGAAATCCAGGGCCGGGACGGCCTGGTCTGAGGGCGGGCCATGGAACGGCGCGAACAGGTGATGTCCCTGAGGGGGCTGCGGTTCCACCTCACCGAATGGGGTGACCCGGCGGCCCGGCCCGTGGTGATGCTGCACGGCATCCGCGGGTATGCCGAGACCTTCGCGGGCCTGGCCGCGGCGCTGCAGCCGGATTTCCGCGTGATCGCCTTCGACCAGCGGGGACGCGGCCGGTCCGACTGGGATCCGGCGGGCGATTACTACACGGACACCTACGTGGCCGACCTGGAGGGCATCGTGGATGCGCTGGGGCTGGAGGCCTTCGACCTGCTGGGCCATTCGATGGGCGGGATGAACGCCATCGTCTATGCGGGCCGGCACCCGGCGCGCGTGCGGCGGCTGGTGATCGAGGATGCCGGCCCGGGCGCCTTCGACGCCAGCGAGGGCGCGACCCGCATCCGCAGGGAGCTGGCCATGACGCCCGCGTCGTTCCCGGACTGGGAGGCGGCAGCGGCCTTCATGCGCGCGCTGCGGCCCACGGTGACCGAGGAGGCACGGCTGCAGCGCCTGCAGAGCATGCTCTCGCCGCTGCCGCAGGGCGGCTTCACCTGGCGCTACGACCATGCCGGCATCGCCGCGGCGCGCCTGCATCCCGATCCCGCCCGGGCGGTGGACCTGGAGGCCAGCCTGCGCGCGATCGCGTGTCCCACGCTGGTGGTGCGGGGCGGGCGTTCGGACTACCTGCAGCCGGCCATGGCCGAGCGCATGCGCGCGCTGAACCCGCGCGTCGAGGCCATCGAGATCCCGGATGCGGGGCACTACATCCACGACGACCAGCCCGTGCTTTTCGCGCAGGCGGTGGCCGGCTTCCTGCGGCGCGCGGCGGCGCACGCCCCGGCCTGATTCCCTGAAGAGAGAGTTCCATGATCCACGAAATCCGGACCTACACGCTGGTGCCTGGCGGCACGCGCGAATACCTGCGCCTGTACAACGAAGCGGGCCGCGAGGTGCAGACCCGCCTGCTGGGCGGCCTGGTGGCGGTGCTCACGCCGGAAAGCGGCGACCTGAACCAGCTCATCTACCACTGGGTCTTCGACAGCTATGAAGAGCGCGTGCGCCGCCGCGCGCAGCTGATCGCCGACCCGGCCTTCACCGAATTCCGCAAGTCGGTCCGCAACCTGCTGGTGAGCCAGGACAGCCGGCTGCTCAGCCCGGCCTGAAGCGCCGCGTCCACGAAAGGCTGCAAGGCGATGACATTTCCCACTGAAGTCCAGGTCCTCGTCGTCGGCGCGGGGCCGGTCGGGGCCACGATCGCGAACCTGCTGGGGGGCTACGGCGTGTCCGTGCTGGCCGTGGACCGCAGCCCGCAGGTGCTCGACTACCCCCGCGCGGTCGGGCTCGACGACGAGGCGCTGCGCACCTTCCAGGCGGCCGGCCTCGCCGATCGCATGCTGCACGACATGATCCAGAACGTGCCCATGCGCATGTATACCGCGTCGCGCCGCTGCTTCGCGGAGATCCTGCCCAGCACGCGCGAATTCGGCTGGTTCCGCCGCAACCTGTTCTCGCAGCCGCTGGGCGAGGCGGTGCTGCGCGAAGGGCTGCAGCGCTTCGCGCACGTGCACCTGCGCCTGGAGACGGAGCTGCTGGACCTGGAGCAGGATGCCCACGGCGTGACCGCCGTGCTGCGCGACGCGCAGGGCGTGGAGCACCGGGTGCGCGCGCAGTACCTGGTGGGGTGCGATGGCGGGCGCAGCCGCGTGCGAGAGGGCATCCTGAAGCTGCCTTTCGAGGGGCGCACCCATCCCGCGAAGTGGGTGGTCATCGAGTGCGACCAGGATCCGCTGGACGCGCCCTATACGGCGCTGCACTGCGACCCCGAACGGCCCTACGTGTGCCTGCGCCTGCCTTACGGGTTGCGGCGCTGGGAGTTCATGCTGTTTCCCGGGGAGGACGGCGAGCAGATGCTGGCCCCGGAGAAGGTGCGCGAGCTGCTGGGCCGGCATGTCGCGCATCCTGAGTCGCTGAACGTGATCCGGGCGCGCGTCTATACCCACAATTCGCGCGTGGCGGGATCGTTCGTGGTCGGGCGCGTGTGTCTGGCGGGCGACGCGGCGCACATCACGCCGCCCTGGATCGGGCAAGGGCTGAACGCGGGTCTGCGCGACGCCTTCAATCTGTCGTGGAAGCTCGCCTGGATCCTGCACGGGCGGCTGCGGCCCGAGCTGCTTTCCAGCTACCACGACGAGCGCCACGCCCATGCCAAGGCGATGATCGACCTCGCGGACCTGTTCGGCGCCATGCTGTCGCAGCGCAACCGTGCCCTGGCCTGGCTGCGCGACTGCTTCTTCCTGTCGGTGCGCAACATCCCGCGCGTACGCGACTACGTGCTGCAGATGAAGTTCAAGCCCATGCCGCGCTTCACGCGGGGCATCGTGCAGGACAGCGGGGACGCGCGCCGCGACGAGGTGGTCGGCCGCATGTTCATCCAGCCCCTGGTGGAGTGCGCGCCCGGCCGCCACCAGCGGCTGGACGACGTGGTCGGCCCGCGCTTCGCCGTGT
Source organism: Paracidovorax citrulli (assembly GCF_900100305.1). Lineage (GTDB taxonomy): Bacteria > Pseudomonadota > Gammaproteobacteria > Burkholderiales > Burkholderiaceae_C > Paracidovorax > Paracidovorax citrulli. The sequence goes on from NZ_FNEY01000012.1 coordinate 35,189, forward strand.
TGAGCTGGTGCGAGGACGCCCTGGCCGGCGCGCCTGCGCAACTGCTGGAGCAACTGGAGCGGCTGGGCTGCGGGCGCTACGTGGCCGTGCGCTCGCGCGGCGCCGCGGCGGATGCCTGCGCGCCCGCCCAGGGGGGCGCATCGAGGATGTGGAGAACACGCTGCATTTCTGGTTCCAGGACCGCGGCGTGGACTGGGTGCTGATCCGTCCCGACCGGTTCGTGGCGGCCGCGGGCCGCCGGGGCGATGCGGCGGCGCAGCTCGCCGCCTTCTGCGATGCCGTGCTTGCGCCCGGGATGCACGGGGCGGCCGGGGCGCGGGCGGGCACCGCTTCGCAGGCCGTACCCCACCCCGGGGCAGAGCCGGCCCTGACGGCATGAAGGAGCCCGCGATGTATCCCGAGCTTTCCCTGTTCATCGGCGGCTGCTTCCAGGGCGGTGGTGCCGGGCAGTCCGTGCACGACCCGGCCACGCTCGACGTGCTGGGGCACCTGCCCTGGGCCGGGCCCGCCGAGGTCGAGGCGGCGATCGAGGCCGCGCACCGCGCCTTCCCGGCCTGGCGCGACAGCTCGCCGATGGAGCGATCCGCCGTGCTGCGCAAGGCCGCCGGTCTCGCCCGCGAGCGGGCCCGGGACATCGGCCGCGGCATCACGCTGGACAACGGCAAACCCCTGTCCGAGGCCGTGGCCGAGGTGCTCAACGCCGCGGAGCACCTGGAATGGCATGCGGAGGAATGCCGGCGCATCTACGGCCGCGTGGTGCCGCCGCGCGATCCGTCGGTGCGGCAGTGGGTGGTGCGCGAACCCGCCGGCGTGGTGGCCGCGTTCAGCCCCTGGAACTTTCCGTTCGGGCAGGCGGCGAAAAAGCTGGCCGCGGCGTTGGGCGCGGGCTGCACGGTGGTGCTCAAGGGGCCCGAGGAATCGCCCAGCGCCATCGTCGCGCTGGCGCGGCTGTTCCACGACGCGGGGCTGCCCCCGGGTGCGCTCAACCTGGTCTGGGGCGTGCCGGCGGACATCTCCCGCCAATTGATCGAATCGCCGCGCGTGCGGGTGGTGTCGTTCACGGGCTCGGTGCCCGTGGGCCGGCAGATCGCCGCGCTGGCCGGAACCCATCTCAAGCGCACCACGATGGAGCTCGGCGGCCACGCCCCCGTGCTGGTGTTCGACGATGCCGACGTGGACGAGGCCGCCGCCGCGCTGGCGCGCATGAAGGTGCGCAACGCCGGGCAGGTGTGCGTATCGCCCTCGCGCTTTTTCGTGCAATCCGGCATCTACGGCCGCTTCGCGGAGCGCTTCATCGAAGCGCTGGGCGCGGTGAAGATGGGCCCCGGCCTGGAAGAGGGCGTGCAGATGGGGCCGCTCATCCACGCGCGCCGGCTGCAGGCGGTGCAGGGCCTGGTGGACGATGCCGTCGGCGCCGGCGCGACGGCGTCCACGGGCGGGCAGCGCGTGCGCGGGCGGGGCCATTTCCTGGCCCCCACCGTGCTGCAGGACGTGCCCCCGGGCGCGCGCATCCTGCGGGAAGAGCCGTTCGGCCCCCTGGCGGTGCTCGCGCGCTTCGACACCGTGGACGATGCGTTGCGCCAGGCCAATGCGCTGCCCTTCGGGCTGGCGTCGTACGTCTTCACGCAATCGCTGCGGGTATCCACGCGCGTGGCCCGCGGGCTGGAGGCCGGGATGGTCAACATCAACCATTCCGGCATGGCCCATCCCGAGCTGCCCTTCGGCGGCGTGAAGGACAGCGGCTTCGGCAGCGAGGGCGGCACCGAGTCCTTCGACAGCTTTCTCGTGACCAAGATGGTCACCCAACTCTGAGCCGGCATGGCACGGCCTCTTTTATGCTGAACCTGCAAGATCCTTCCCTGCTGCGCGACCGCTGCTTCGTGGACGGCCGCTGGACCGCCGGCGAGCGCACCCTGGCCGTGGCCGATCCCGCCACCGGCGCCACCGTGGGCCACGTGCCCCGCATGGGCCCTCCGGAAACCCGCGAGGCCATCGAGGCGGCGCACCGCGCATGGCCCGCGTGGCGCGCGCGCACGGCCGGCGAGCGCGCCGCGCTGCTGGCACGCTGGCATGCACTGATCCTGGCGAACCAGGACGATCTCGCGCGCATCATGACCGCGGAGCAGGGCAAGCCCCTGGCCGAGGCGCGCGGCGAGATCGGCTACGCGGCCTCCTTCATCCAGTGGTTCGCCGAGGAGGCGAAACGTGTCTATGGCGAGACGGTGCCCGCGCCCGTGGCCTCGCAGCGCATCGTGGTGGTCCGCGAGCCCGTGGGGGTGTGCGCCGCCATCACGCCGTGGAACTTTCCCGCCGCGATGATCACCCGCAAGGCCGGGCCGGCCCTGGCGGCCGGCTGCACCATGGTGGTCAAGCCGGCCAGCCAGACGCCGCTCACCGCGCTCGCCCTGGCGGCGCTGGCCGAGCGCGCGGGAATTCCGCCGGGGGTGCTGTCGGTGGTGACCGGGCCGGCCGGAGAGGTCGGCACCGAGCTGGCGATGAACCCGCTGGTGCGCAAGCTGAGCTTCACCGGCTCCACCGAGGTGGGCCGGCACCTGATGCAGCAGACGGCGGCCACGGTGAAGAAGGTATCGATGGAGCTGGGCGGGAATGCGCCCTTCATCGTGTTCGACGATGCCGACCTGGACGCCGCGGTGGAGGGCGCGCTGGTCTCGAAGTTCCGCAATGCCGGCCAGACCTGCGTATGCGCCAACCGGCTCTACGTGCACGCGCGCGTGTACGACGCGTTCGCGCGCAAGCTCGTGGAGGCCCTGCGGGCGCTGCGCGTCGGCCCGGGCGCCGAGGAGGGCGTGCGGATCGGTCCGCTGATCGACGACGCCGCGGTGCGCAAGGTGGAGGAGCACATCGCGGACGCGGTGGCCGGCGGCGCGCAGGTGGCCCTCGGCGGGCGGCGCCATGCGCTGGGCCGCAGCTTCTTCGAGCCGACCGTGCTCACGGGCGTGACGCAGCGCATGCGCGTGGCGCGCGAGGAAACCTTCGGCCCGCTGGCGCCGCTGTTCCGCTTCGAGACCGAAGACGAGGTGGTGGCGATGGCCAACGATACCGAGTTCGGGCTGGCGAGCTATTTCTACGCCCGCGACCTCGGCCGCGTATGGCGCGTGGCCGAGCGCCTGGAGTACGGCATGGTGGGCGTGAACACGGGGCTGATCTCCAACGAGGTCGCGCCGTTCGGCGGCATCAAGCAGTCCGGCCTGGGGCGCGAGGGCTCGCGCCACGGCATGGACGATTACCTCACCCTCAAGTACATCAACATGGCCGGCATCTGACGCGGCCCGCGCGATCTCTTTTCAGAAACCAGGAGTTTTCCATGTCCCAGTCTCTTCCGCTCCGGCAGCCCGACCATCCGATCCACAGCGTATTCACCGACCGCTGGTCGCCCCGCGCCTTCACCGGCGAGCCCATCCCGGAGCCCGGCCTGCTGGCCCTGCTCGAGGCCGCCCGCTGGGCGCCGTCGGCCTACAACGCCCAGCCCTGGCGGTTCATCTACGCCCGGCGCGATACCCCGAGCTGGGATCCCATCTTCCAGGCGCTGGAGCCCTTCAACCAGGGATGGGCCGGGCGGGCCGCGGCCCTGGTGGCGGTGGTGTCCGCCGAGCAGGCCGTGTTCCCGGGCGAATCCGCGCCTGCGCCGAATGCCTGGCATGCCTTCGATGCAGGGGCCGCCTGGGCCAGCCTCGCGCTGCAGGCCACGCTGTCCGGCTGGTCGGCCCATGCCATGGCCGGCTTCGATGCCGGGGCCGTGCGGCAGGCGGCGGCCATCCCCGAGGGCTATGCGGTCCAGGCCGTGGTGGCGATCGGCCGCCGGGGCGACAAGGGCGTGCTGCCCGAGGGGCTGCAGTCGCGCGAGTCGCCCAACGGCCGCCTGCCGCTGGCGCAACTGGCCTCGGAAGGGCGCTTTCCCGCAGGAGCGGCGGGCGCCTGACGTTTCCGGAGGCAGCCGGTTCCCCGGTTCATGCCCGCGGCGCCGCTCCGGTGCAGCGGGCTTTTTTTGCGTCCGCCCGGCGCGTGGCGCGTGGCGTCTGGCTGCCTGATGGCCCCGCCGGCGGCAGGCGTCAGCGGGCGGTGGCGGCCGGCGCGACGGGCCCCTGCCGCGAATAGAACACGTCCGGCCGGTCGGGGGTGCCGGCGCCGGCCACCACGCTGGTCAGTGCCATCCGGTCCGGCCGGATTTCGGTGGAGAAGGTGGCGCCGCCGTCGGTGCTGCGCAGCACCAGCCCGTCCAGGCCCACGCCCACCACCGAGCCGTCCCGCGCCTGCAGCGCGGTGATGGAGGACTGGCTGTGCGTTTCCACGCGCTGCCAGGCGCGGCCGTCGTCACCGCTGCGGTAGAGGGAGCCGCGCAGGCCGGCCGCCAGCAGCGTGCCGTCCGGCGTGGCCGCGCCGGTCCAGAACGAACCCTGGTAGCCGGTGGGCAGGTAGGTCCAGGTCCGGCCCTGGTCGTCCGAGCGCAGCACCGTGCCTTTCTCGGCGGCGGCGAAGAGCCGGCCGCGCGCATCCGCGAACAGGCCCAGCAGGTTCAGGTCGGCCTTGCGGGCGCCCTCGGGCGGGGGCAGTTCCACCTTCCGCCAGGTGGCGCCCCCGTCGTCCGTGGCCAGCACCAGCGACCACAGGCCGACCGCCACGCCGTGGGCCGGGTCGAAGAAATGCACCGCGAAGAGCGGGCGGTCCTCCTGCAGGTCCTTGCGCTGCAGGCTCCAGGTTTCGCCGCCGTCCGCGGTGTGCAGGATCACGCCGGCATGGCCCGCGGCCCAGCCGTTGCGCGCGTCCGCGAAGGCCACGGATGTCAGCGTCACGTCCACGGGCACCGAGCGCGCCTGCCGGTGCGTGCGGCCGCCGTCGTCGGACAGCAGCACCACGCCGTGGTCGCCGACCGCCACCAGGCGGCTGCCCGCCAGCGCGCTGCCCAGCACCATGGCCTGGGTGGCATAGGGAACCTGCCGCGCCGCGGAGATGGCCGGCTCGTGGGCGGCACCCGTGCCCGGCGCGGACTGGGCGAGGGCGGCGCCCTGCAGGCACAGAGCCGCGGACAGCAGGAGGGGAGGAAGGCAGGGACGCATGGGCGGGTCCTGGAAAGGGGCGGATCAGTCGTGCTGCAGCCCGGTGGCCTGCACGGGCCTGCGGCGGGGGAAGAGGCGTTCCAGCCAGACGGCCACCGCCGGCAGGGCCGTCATGGCCATCACCATGTTCACCATGAACATGAAAGCCAGCAGCTTGCCCATGTCGGCCTGGAACTTCAGTTGCGAGAACGACCAGGTCGCCACGCCGATGGCCAGCGTGATGGCCGTGAAGATGGTCGCCGTGCCGACCTCGAGGATGGCGGATTCCACGGCCTTGACGATGCTCTGGCCGTGGGCGAGATGCATCAGCAGCCGGTTGTAGATGTAGAAGGCGTAGTCCACGCCGATGCCCACCGCCAGCACCATCACCGGCAGCGTGGCCACGGTCAGGCCGATCTCCAGCTCCTTCATGAACCAGTAGCCGATGAAGGTGCCCACGGTGAGCGGCAGGCAGCAGGCCACGACGGCGCGCAGGTCGCGGTAAACCAGGAACACCAGCACGATGATGGCGGCATACACGTAGAGCATCATCGGCAGTTCGCTCTTCTCGACCTCGTCGTCGATCGCCGCGAGCACGCCGGCGTTGCCCGAGGCGAGGCGGATGGCGATGCCGTCCTGCCTGTCGCCTTCGCGGAAGCGCTTCACGGCGTCGATCACGCGCTGGATGGTGGCCGCCTTGTGGTCGGTCAGGAAGAGGTGGACGGCCGTCATGCTGCAGTCCTTGCGCATCATGCCGGGCAGGCGCGCGATCTCGGTGGACAGGGCCGCGTAGTTGCCCGGGTCCAGCGGGATCACCGCCATCTTCGGATGGCCTTCGTTGTAGCCCTCGTTGTAGAGCCGCAGCTGCCCCGCGTACGAAGCCACGGACAGCACGCCCTCCACCGGCTGCATGGTCCAGGTGAAGCGGTCCTGGTAGAGCCCGATATTGACGTTGCCGCAGCTGTCCGGTGGCGCCTCGAAGACCACGGTCAGCCAGTCCAGGCCGGTGTCGTAGCTGCCGGAGATGGCGACCGCGTCGCGGTTGAAGCGCGAATCCGCGCGCAGCTCCGGCGCGCCGGGCTGCAGCGTGCCGACCACCCGGTCGCGGCTTTGCCACACGGCGGCGGCGAACACCACGGCCGTGGCCGCCAGCACCAGCAGGGCGTTGCGCGGCTCCGCCACGCGGGCGAGCACGCGCAGCCAGCCCGAGCGCCGTTCGCGCTGCACCAGCGCCGCGTCGGCGTAGCGCTTGCCGATGTCGAAGTACGAGGCCGCCACCGGCAGCATCACCAGGTTGGTGACGATCTTGTAGGCCACGCCCAGCGAGGCGGTGATCGCCAGCTCGCGCACCATCGGGATGGGAATGAGCAGCAGCGTGACGAACGAGACGAAGGCCGTCACCAGGGCCAGCGTGCCCGGGATCAGCAGGCCCGTGAAGCTGTCGCGGCAGGCGTCGTAATTGGAGCGGCCATGCGATATCTGCCGCACGATGAAGTTGATCTGCTGCACGCCGTGCGATACCCCGATGGCGAACACCAGGAAGGGCACCAGCACGCCGAGCGGGTCCAGGCCGAAGCCGATCAGCTTCAGCGTGCCGAACTGCCACACCAGCGAGGTGAGCGAGCACACGATCGGCAGCAGCGTGAAGCGCACCGAGCGGCAGTACCAGTACACCGCCACCGCCGTCAGCAGCAGTGCGACGGCGCAGAACTTCAGCACCGAGCGCGCGCCGTCGGCGATGTCGCCGATCTGCTTGGCGAAGCCGATGATCTGGATCTCGAAATCCGCGTCCTCGAACTTCGCGCGGATGCGCTCTTCCAGCAGGTGGTTGTAGGCCACGTAGTCGAGCCGGATGTTGTCGGCGCCGACCTCCAGCAGCTCGGCGGTGACCATGGCGCTGGTTTCGTCGCGCGAGACCAGCGTTCCCACGAATCCGCCCTGCGAGGCGGCGCGGCGGATGCCGGCGATGGACTCGGGCGTGAGCTGGCCGGGCGTGATGGTGCTGTCGATGAGCGGGTCGGCCCGGAAGCCTTCCTCGGTGATCTCGTTGACGAAGCTGTTGGGCGTCCAGACCGAGCGCACGCCCAGCCGTTCGATGTTGGGCAGGTAGCCGACGGCCTGGGTGACCTCGTACACGCGCTGCAGCGCGGCGGGCGTCCAGATGCTGCCGTGCCGCGCCTTCACCACGATGTTGAGCCGGTTGGCGCCCAGCACGTCGTTGCGGTATTCCTTGAAGGTTTCGATGTACTCGTGCCCCATGGGCATCTGCTTCTCGAAGCCCGCGTCCATGCGCAACTGCACCGCGAACCAGGCCATCACGGCGGTGAAGACGGCCAGCGCGGCGAGCAGCGCGGTCCGGTGGCGGAAGACGAGCTGTTCGACGCGCTGCACGGCGCGGACGAGGGCGGACCGGGGAGGGGAAGCGGAATCGGGCACGGGCGGCTTTCGGCAGGCGGTCGGAAGGCAGAGGTTCGGGAGACGGGGCAGCGCGCGTCCGTGGGGCGGCAGGGCCTCGGGCGCCGCGCCACTCCCGCGTCAGAAGTTCCGCGACAGGGTGAAGCCCAGGTAGTTGCGGTCGCGCAGCGGCTGGTCGAACACGCGCTTGCCGCCGAAGAAGGCCGCATAGTTGATCGACGCCTGCCACTTGGCAGGGTTCTGCACGAAGCTCACCGTGAGGTTGACGGACTTCGCGCCTTCCATGAGCTGGCCGGCCGCGTTGGGCGTGCGGCCCTTGACGGCCTGGAAGTAGTAGATCTCGGGGATCACCTGCCAGCCGGGGATGACCGTGCCGTCATACACCCAGCTGAAATCCAGGTTGTATCCCCACGCCGTCCTCGAGCCCATGGGCGAGGGCGACGCACCCGCGTTGAATTCCTGGCCCCAGCCCCAGGCGCCCGCGGAGATCGGATCCGCGCCGTAGAACTGCTTCAGGTGCGGGTAGCGCACCACCACGGTTTCGGCCATCAGCGTGGCGGTGCTGGCACCCAGCAGATCGAGCAGCCATTGCCCGTTGCTGGGCGTGACGCTGTAGAGGCCGGTCAGGTGCCACTGGAACTTCTTTTCGTCCACCCAGCAGTTGCCCCCCTGCGAGGCGCAGCCGGTGGCGGCGGAATTCAGCGACACCGCATCGCGCGGCCGGTAGGACAGCTCGGTGCCGAGGGACCAGTCGCCCGCCGGCATGTTCGCGCTCACGCCGTAGAGCCGGCGGTTCTCCGCGAACGTCCAGCCGGCGCGGCCCGTGTTTTTCACGTTGGTGCTGAAATTCGCGCCCTTGTCCTGGTAGTTCAGCACGTACGCGCCGAGGTTCAGCGAGGTGCCTTCCGGCTGGTAGCGCAGCGCCACGCCCCATTGGCCCGCGTTCTTCGGCTTGTCCTCGACGAGGCCGTAGGTACCGTGCCCCTTGCCGAGGCCGTTGGCGGTGGACCAGTAGCTGCCCGTGGGCGGCATGTAGTTGCCGTTCCAGTGCGTCTGCACATAGGCCTCGGCATTCAGGCCGTGGCCCAGGCCGCTGGCGACGCTCACCATGGGCGCGGGCAGCAGCACTTCCTTGAGCTGGGTGCCGGGCTGCGAGGCGCGCATCACGTCCACCGCGTTCGTGCTGTTGATGCCGCCGGACAGGAACAGGCTCTCGCCCCAGTTGATCACCTGGTTGCCGATGCGCACGCGCGCGCGCTGCTCGCCGATGTCGAAAGACTTGCTCACCCACAGGTCCAGCAGGCGCGCCTTGAACCGCAGGTCGCGGCGCGCATCCGGCGCCAGGCCGTCCCGCAGCCCGGAGGGTGCGCCCGCGGCGAGGTAGCCGGTGGTGTCCGACCCGGTGAAGTCCTTGATCCAGTTCACCCGCCCGAGGAAGGTGATGTCGGACGGCATCTTCAGCAGCAGTTCGTGGCTGCCCTTGAGGTAGGTGGTGAAGGCGTCGCCCTTGGCGTAGTTGAGGTTGCCCTGGTCGCCCAGCGCCGAGGTGGGCGCCAGGCAGCCCGCGGGGGCGCCGTCGCCGGCGGCTCCGGCGTTGATGAGCGTGCAGGCGGGGTCCTTCATGCGGATGCCGGTGCCGACGGTGACCGTCGAGTCGAAGCTGCCGCGGATGTTCTCCGTCTCGAACGTCATGGCGTGCGCGCCGGTGCCGAGCAGCGCGGCGGCGGCCAGCGCGGTCGTGCGCAGGCGCGGGGGGTGATGGGGGGTCATCCTGGTCTCCTGGTGGGCGCCCGGGGCTCAGCGCTCGCTGATGGCGCGGAGGTTGTCTGAGGTGAAGAAGCTCGACTTGAACCGCGGGCCGGCGGGTTCGGTGAACCAGCGGATGTCCTTGCCGACGCCGACCGTGTGCGTGTCGAAGACGTAGCGCCCTTCGGCCAGGTTGTTCTGCACCATGGCCATCACGTCGCAGCTGCCGGTCTCATAGACGGGGATGAGGAAGCCCTCGCGCATCTTCGCGAGCTTGTTCTGGCCGTCGAAGTCGTCCATCAGCACCGGCGCCCAGCTGTCCTCGTCGAGATAGATGGTGCGCTTCGGGGCGGAATGCCGCATGCCGGCCTTCACCGTCGCCTCGATCACCCACACGCGATGCAGTTCGTAGCGGCGGTGCGTCTGCGCGATGAAGTCCGGCCTGGCGACGTCCTCGAACTTCGCCTTGAAGTCGAACGCGCCGAACGCGTTGTAGGGCACGTACATCTCCTTCTTGCCGACCAGCTTCCAGTCGAAGCGGTCCAGGGCGCCGTTGAACACCTGCGGCTCGTCCAGCGTGTACTGGTTCTCCATGCCGATCTGCGGCGCGTCGTGCGAATAGGTGGGCATGCGCCGCACGCGCCGCTGCCCGGGGAAGTAGTAGAAGGTCTCGTTCTCGGCCTGGTTGATGTATTGCGTGATCGCCAGGGCCTGGCCGGCCAGCGCCGCGGGCGCCACATAGCCGAAGTACACGTAGAACTCCACGGGCGGCAGCGAGGACAGCTGCGTGGAGCCTTTCGCGCCCGAGGGGATGAACACGGTCTGTTCCGAATCGGCCCGGATCCACTCCGTGCTGCCGCGCCGCGGCGACACCGCGGTGATCGTGCCCTTGTAATCGATGCCCACGCCGCGGTAGCGCATCTTGGAGTTCCACATCGCTTCCACGCCGGAGGAGGGGATGGGGAACGGGTAGCCGGGCACGGTGGCCTCTTTCAGGCTCCAGCCGTCGTCGTTGAGCTTCGCGGTGCCCAGGTTCCCGCGGGTGTTGGCGGCCACGAAATCCGGCACGCCGCAGGTGCGGTGCGACGGATAGACGTCCATGCGGTAGTCCTTGCGCTGCTTGAGCATGGCCAGTTGGCCGGCGCTGAGCTTGTCCGCGTACTTGTCGGCGTTGGAAGCGTCGATGGTCAGCAGCGGCTTTTCATCCTTGTGCTTCCAGTAGTCCAGGCGCAGCTTGCCCCATTCCCATCCCGGCCGCGGGGCCTCGGCCCCCTGCCATGCGGGAATGGTGCCGTCCTTGTTGCCTTCCTTTTCCGCGCCGGACGGCGTGAGCTTGTCCAGTTGGGCGGGGTCGGCCGCATGGGCGGCGAAAGGGAGCGCGAGCAACTGGGCCGCGAAAACGGCCGTGCAGGTGGCGCGGGAGAGCGGGGCGGGGGAGAGGGGCGTGCGGAACATGGGATCTCCGTGGGTTGGCTGTGTTCGGTCGGCCGTCCGCGCTCAGGGCAGCAGGATGGTGATGACCTTCTCTTCGGTGTAGGCGATGGCGCCGACCAGGCCGCCTTCGCGCCCGATGCCGCTGGTCTTCACGCCGCCCCAGGGCAGGTTCGCCTCCAGGGGGCTCCAGCAGTTGACGCCCACGGCGCCCACGCGCACGGCTGCCGCGACGCGGTGCGCGCGCGCCAGGTCGTTGGTCCACACCGTGGCCGCCAGGCCGTAGCTGGAGTCGTTGGCCAGTGCGATGGCTTCCTCCTCGGTGTCGAACGCGATGACCGTGCCCACCGGGCCGAAGATTTCCTCGCGGGCGATGGTCATGGCGTTGGTCGCGTTGGCGAAGATCGTGGGCTTCACGAACCAGCCCTTGTCCGGTGCCGAGACGCCGCCGGCGAGCAGTTCGGCGCCTTCCTCCAGCCCCAGGCGGATGTAGCGGTTGACGCGCTCGAACTGGGCCTTCTTCGCCACGGGGCCCATCTGCACGCCCGGCTGTCGCGGATCGCCCACGGCCACGGCATCGGCGGCCTCGGCCAGCGCGGCGGCGAAGCGCTGCGCCAGGCTGCGCTGCACCAGGATGCGGGAGCCCGCCGCGCAGACCTGGCCCTGGTTCACGAACAGGCCCAGCGCGCAGCCGCGCAGCGCCTGCTCGAAGGAGGCGTCGTCGAAGACGATCTGCGCGCTCTTGCCACCCAGCTCCAGGGTCACGCGCTTGAAGGAGGCGCCGGCGATCTGCTGGATCGCGCGGCCGGCCTCGGGGCTTCCGGTGAAGCTGATCTTGGCGACGTCCGGGTGCTCGCACAGCGCGCGTCCCACCACGGCGCCATGGCCCGTCACCACGTTGACCACGCCATCGGGGAAGCCGGCCTCCTTGCACAGTGCCGCCAGGTGCAGCGCGGACTGGGGCGTCTCTTCCGACGGCTTCACCACCACGGTGCAGCCGGCCGCGAGCAGGGCGGCGAGCTTCCACGTGGTGATCATCAACGGGGAGTTCCAGGGAACGATGGCGCCCACCACGCCCACCGGCTCGCGCACGGTATAGGAGAGCGTGCGCGTGCCCATGTACCCGCTGGTCGGAATGGTGCGCCCCTCGAGCTGGTTCGCCCAGCCCGCCGCCGCGCGCAGGTGGGACACGGCATTGGGCACGTCCATCATGCGCGGCTCCATGGGCGAGCGGCCGATGGCCTGCGCGTCCATGTCGGCCAGCAAATCCGTATCGCGTTCCACCAGGTCGGCCAGGCGCAGCAGCAGGCGCGCGCGCTGGGCGCCCCCGAGGCGGCTCCAGGCGCCGCTGTGCAACTGGGCATGCGCGGCCGCGACGGCGCGCTGGATGTCTTCGGCCGTGCCGCGCGCCGCGGTGGCGTATTCCTGTTCGTTCACGGGATCGACCAGTGCCATCCGGCCTCCGTCGGAGGCTTCGGCGGGTGCGCCATTGATGAAGTGCTTCAGGGAGTGGTTCATGGGCATGTGGCGGTGTGTTCTGCAACGATGGGAAACGGGTGTCACCGGAGGCGCGCTCCTTCCGGAGCAGCCGCCCGGTGCGGCGGTGCCGGAAGTTTCGGGTTCGGCTTCCCGGCCGCGTTAGCCCAAATCAGCAACTGCATGCGCTGCGGCGCGGGCTTGCGTGGAACGTTCCACGGACCGGGCTGCGGCCTTTTCCCGGTTCGGGTGCATGCACCGCGCCGGGGCTGCGATGTGGTGCGTGGTGCACTGGCAGCGGGCGGCTGGCGGGGGTTTTCCCGGCTGTATGTGGGAATGTCCGATTGCACAATTCTTGCAATGTGGCAGAGACGCCAGGCCTGCACCCGCGGGCCGGCCCGCGCAGGAGGTTCCGTCGGACCATGAATCAGTCGATCGATCGGTTTCAAGATATCCATGTGCACGCATCCGCCGTGCGCGAATGGCACCAGACCTACAGCCAGATCACGGCGGGGGCGTTGGAGAGTTCACTCATCCAGCTCAACAGCGCGCGCTGCCACGTGTTCCGCGAGCACATCAACCAGCGCGTGGTGCAGCACGGCGAGGCGCCCCGCGGCAAGCTGTGCTTCGCGGTGCCCATCGCCATTCCCGGCTCCATCCGCATGCAGGGTCGCGAGGCGGACGACAAGAGCATCTTCGTGCTGCGGGGCGGCGAGGAATTCATGTTCCACATGCCCATGGGCATGGACCTGCTGGCCATCACGTTCGAGCAGTCGTTCTTCGACCAGGCCCTGGCCGACACGCCATGGGAGCATGAAATCGGCATGCTGCTGCGGCAGCCGGTGATCAAGGTGCCGCAGCAGCGGCTCGAGGAGGCGCGCCGGCGGCTGCTCTCGATTTTCTCGCGGGCCATGGCCCCGAACGATGCGGGCGTGTCCCTGCAGGGCGAGCCCTCCCAGGCGCTGGAGCAGGCCATGCTCGAGGAGATGCTGCGGCTCGTGACCGACCCCGCCTGCGACAGGGCGCAGCGCCACGTCAGCTCCACGCACAGCTTCATCGTGGAAAAGTGCCACCGGCTCGCGATGTCCGATGCCGTCAACGTGCCCAGCGTCATGGACCTGTGCGAGCGCCTGCACGTGAGCCGGCGCACGGTGCAGAACAGCTTCCGCACCGTCGCGGAAACCACCCCGCTGAACTACCTGCGCTCGGTGCGCCTCAACGGCGTGCGCCGCACGCTGATGTCCACCGCGCCCTCCGAGCTGTCCATCGGGGATGCCGCTTCGGGCTGGGGCTTCTTCCATCTCAGCCACTTCGCCGCCGAGTACCAGGGCCTTTTCGGCGAGCTGCCGTCGCAGACGCGCCGCGCCGACGCCGCGCGCCGGCTGGCGAACTGAGCATCTCCTCCAGCCCGCCGCTCAGTCAGCCCGCCTCTCAGTTGCGCATCGGCAGCGTCGCGACGGCGGGCGGATGGGCTGCCGCGCGCGCTGTCTGCGCATCCGCGGCGCCGCGCTGTCCTGCATGGATGCGGCGTCCGTGCCGCGCCGCGGTCCGCCGCGCCGGCTTGCCGATCCGGGCTATCGCCTGCCGGCCTGCCGTTCTTAGACTGCCGCCTGCCTCGGCCCGGGCCCTGCTTGCGCTCTTCGCGCGGCGCCCGGGCTCCGACACGACACGACACGCCGAGCACGGAGATGAATGTATGGAATGGACAGACCCCCATGTGACCGGAGCGCAGCAGGCCGGAGCGCCTCACTCCACGGGCCTGCGGCGATCGACGCTCGGCGCGGGAGTCATCACGCTGCTCGTGATCTCGGCCGCCAGTCCGCTGAGCGTGGTGGCCGGGGGCTTTCCCATCGGCATCATGCTGGGCAACGGCGCGGGAACGCCCGCGCTCGTGCTGGTGGCGCTGGCGCTGCTGCTCATGTTCGCGGCCGGCTACACCGCCATGGCCACCTGCGTCACCAGCGCGGGCGGCTTCTATTCGATGGTCGCCCGCGGCCTGGGCGGCCACGCGGGCGGGGCGGTGGCGATGGTGGCCATCCTCGGCTATGTCGTGCTGCAGTTCGGCCTGTACGGCCTGCTGGGGGCCGTCACCTCGGAGGCGATCCACGCGCTGTCCGGGTGGCAGTTGCCGTGGTGGTCGTGCGCCCTGGCGGCCATGGCCTCGGTGGCCTACTTCGGCTACCACCAGATCGATTTCTCCGCGAAGATGCTGGCCGGCTTCGTGGTGGCCGAGTACGCCGTCGTGCTGTGCCTTGACGTGCTGATCCTCGCGCACGGCGGCGCCGACGGCATCCACCTGCGCTCCTACACGCCGCAGGCCATCTCCGGCGGCAATCCCTTCATCGGCCTGCTGTTCTGCTTCGCCGCCTTCATCGGCTTCGAGGCCACAACCATCTACAGCGAAGAGGCCAAGGACCCGCGGCGCAGCATCCCGGTCGCCACCTATGCCGCGCTGCTGCTGGTGGGCTGCTTCTATTCCTTCTCGCTGTGGTGCCTCGTGATCGGCGCGGGCAGCGACAAGGTCGTGGCGTCCATCGCCGCGCTGGAGGATCCGACGAACTTCCTCTACCTGCTCTCCGACCAGTACGGCGGGCCGCGGCTCACCCTGGTGCTGCGCGGCATGTTCATCGTCAGCATCTACGCGGGCCTGATCGCGTTCCACAACTCCACGGCGCGCTACTTCTACTCCATGGGCCGCGAGGGACTGCTGCCCGCGGTCCTCGGCCGCACGCATCCCGAATACAAGAGCCCGCACATCGCCTCGCTGCTGCAGACCGCCCTGTGCGCGGTGGTGGTGATCGGCTTCGCGGTGGCCGGCGCGGACCCGGTGCTGTCGGTGTTCTCCTGGCTCAGCAACCTCGCCTCGGTGTGCGTGCTGGCCCTCATGGTGTGCACCGCCGCCGCCGTGATCGTGTTCTTCCATGGCCGGCCGCGCGGCCATGGCCGCCTGCGCGTGCTGGTGCTGCCGTTGCTGGCCTGCCTGGGCCTGTGCGCGGTGCTGGCCCTCGCCGTGGCCAATTTCCACGTCCTGACGGGCGCCAGCCCCCGGGCATCCTTGGTGCTCGTGGGCGCCGTGCCGGTGGCGGCGCTGCTGGGCCTGTGGGCTGCCCGGCGGCTGCGGCGGCGCGAGCCGGGCCGCTTCGCGGACCTGGGCCGGGACCGGGTGTAGCCCGCTGCGGCGCGCCGGACGGCAGGCCATGGGTCCGATCGACCACGCGACCCAGCGGAACGCCGCGCTGGTGGTGCAGGCCGCCGCCGCGGACAGCCCCAGCGACCAGTCCGCGCGCTCGCCGGCGTGGTCCGCTCCTTCACGCCCTGCGCCGGGGCATAGCGCTACGCCGGCAGAACGCGTCGCGCTCCGGTTGCCGATTCAGGCTAACCCGCGGCCAGCGGCTTGAATGACCATCGCCTGGCGCTCCACGGTGTGCGGCGCGTCCGCCGCACGCCATCCCGCAGATACGCAACAAGGTATGTTTTATGACTGAAGCTGAACTGGAAGCCCTGAACTTTGCCGACGCCCCGAAGATGGCGTCCACCGTCTTTCCCGGCCCGAAGGCCGCCGAGGCACTGGCCCTGTCCGCACGCACGGAATCGATGGCGCGCGGTGGCGGCCGCATGCCCGTGGTGATGGACAGCGCCTTCGGCGTCACCTTCAAGGACCCCGACGGCAACGTCTTCGTGGACCTGTCAGCCGGGGTTGGCGTGAGCAGCGTGGGCCGCTGCCATCCGGAAGTGGTGAAGACCATGCAGCGGCAGGCGGGCGATCTGATGCACGCCATGGAAGTGAACAACACGCGGCGCACCGAGCTCGCGGCGAAGATCTCCGAGATCGCGCCCGACGGCCTGCGCGGCGACTGCATCACCTTCTTCACCCAAAGCGGCAGCGATGCGCTGGAGGCGGCCGTGAAGTTCGCGCGGCGCGTCACCGGGCGCCACCAGATCATCGCCTTCCACGGCGGCTACCACGGCATCTGGCAGGCCTCCAACGCGCTCACCACGGGCACCGCCTACCGCAAGGGCTACGGCCCCTTCATGGGCGGCGTGATCCATGCGCCTTATCCCTATGCCTACCGCTTCCCCTTCGACACCACGCACAAGAGCGCCGAGCAGATCGCGGGCGAGTACATCGATTACCTGCTCAACACCCCGTACACCGCCGCCGACGACGTCGCCGCGGTGATCGTCGAGCCCGTGCAGGGCGAGGGCGGCTACGTGCCCCCGGCGCCGGAATTCCTGCAGTTGCTGCGCAAGGCCTGCGACCGCAGCGGCGCGCTGCTCATCGTGGACGAGGTGCAGTGCGGTGCGGGCCGCACCGGAAAGATGTGGGCCGTGGAGCACTCGGGCGTGAAGCCCGACATGATGACCTTCGGCAAAGGCATGGGCGGCGACGTGCCCATGGCCGGCCTGGTCATGCGCTCGGACCTCGCGGCGAAGATCCCGGACGGCTCCGCGCCCAACACCTTCGCGGCCAACGCCCTGTCCGCCGCCGTGGCGCTCACCAATATCCGCCTGCTGCAGGACCCCGAGCTCAACCTGATCCAGCGCGCCCACGACCTGGGCCTGGAGGCGCAGGAGTACATCCGGGGCTTCGGCAGTCCCTACGTGGGCGAAGTGCGCGGACGCGGGCTGATGATCGGCATCGAACTGGTCGAAGACCAGGCCACCAGGGCTCCGCTCACCGGCGAGAAGCTGGGCCGCCTCATGGGCTACATGTTGAGCCACGGCGTGCTGATGGTTCCCTGCGGCCGCTACACCAACGTGATGCGCGTGATGCCGTCGCTCACCGTGCCGCGCTCGCTGCTCTTCAAGGCGCTGGACGTCTTCGGCCGGGGGCTGGCCTCGCTCTGAACGCCGTGCAGGCCGCCGCTTCCCGTTCCGGCCTGGTGGGAACGGGGCCGGCGGCGGCTGCCGCGGCCCGGCGGCGCCTCATTGCCGCGCGATGCGCTCGGTCAGTTCGGCCGCGGCCTCGGTGACGAGCCTGCACAGGAACCCTTCCTGGAAGGCCCTGAAGCGCTCGCTGCTTCCCACCAGCGTGATGCTGCCCAGCACGCGCTGCTTCTCGTCGAACACCGGCGCCGCGATGCCGATGCGCTCCGGATGCAGTTCCCCCTCGCTGATGCAGTAGCCCTGCTTGCGGATCGCCAGCAGGCTCTTGGAAAAATCCTTCCATTGCAGGCCCACGTGCTCCAGCTCCGGCCTGGCCGCATGGGCGTCGTAGATGCGGCGGATCTGCCGTGGCGACAGGTACGCCAGCACCACCCGGGCCGTCGCGCTGTGGAACAGGTCGATGGGCTTGCCGCGCCCGCTGTCCGCCGGGGCGGCGTCGCTGCCGCGCTGCAGCAGCACGTTGATCACCACGTCGCCATACAGCTCGCTGATCAGCGCGTCCAGCTGGGTTTCCTTCACCAGCCGGTCTATCAGGTCGCGGCTGCGCACCAGCATCGGATCGTAGTCGGTCATCTGCCGCTCCAGCGCGATGATCCGGGGCCCCAGCGCGTAGCCCCGCGGCAGCCGTACCAGCAGCCCCACGTCGCCGAGTTCGCGCAGGTAGCGGTAGGCGCTCGCAGGCGTGTAGTCCAGTTCCCGGCAGATGGTATCGACGTCGATCACCGGCTGGTCCGGGCGAAAGAGATCGAGCACGGCGAGCATTCGGCGCAGGCTGTTCATGGATTCTTCGAAGGTTGAGAGGGTGCCGGCGGCCATGCCCGTGGGCAGGTGCGGGTGCGGCGGGTCCGTGCGGCGCCGGGAGGCCGCCGCGGCCTGGCGGCCCCGGACGCCGTTGCCGCCTGCGTGGCGGCAACGGCCGCGCAGGCGCCCGCGCCCCGGGCAGGCGGGACGTATGTTAAGGCAGAACTTCCGGGCCCCGGCGCCGCGCGTAGGAGGGTGCGCCGCGGCGCGGCGGCTGGGTCACGCTTCGATACCGGATGTGTGCGGAGTGCAACGTGTGTCCGCCGCGCTTGCGCTACCCGCGGGCATCCGCTGCGATTCCTACAAACGGCCGGGCAGCGTGGGGAGGAAGCTGGCATCCAGGCCGTCGGAACGCCGTGGAAACCTCCCCGGCCCGGACGATCCCGTCCGGACGCGCATGGCCTGCAATCCTCAATCCGATCCACGACAAGGAGAATCATCCATGAACAGGAATACACAGATGCGCAAGACGCTGCAGTACTGCGCCGGTGCGCTGATTTCGGGCGCGGTGCTGATGGGTGCCCCGCTGGCGCAGGCACAGACGTCGGGCGGGTCTTCCGGCGGCGCCTTGGGCGGCAGCACCGCCGATGCCCCGTCTCCCCGTGCCAGCGGCGCCTCCAAGCGCTCCGGCGCCCAGACGGACAGCCGCAGTTCCGGCGCGCGCTCCGGCAGCGGTTCCGGAAGTTCGGGCACCGGTTCGGGCGGCGCCGGCAGCAGCGGGTCGGGCGGCTCCGGTACCGGTACCGGTACCGGCGGATCCGGTACGGGAACGGGGTCGGGCGCCGGCGGGTCGGGCATGGGTTCCGGCGGCGGCTCCGGTGGTTCCACCGGCGGTGGCTCCAGCGGCGGCGGGGCTGGCGGCAGCGGCGGTGCGGGGGGCTCCAGCGGCCGTTGAGCATGCCCGTGCTTCCAGGAGGGCGGGCGCGGTCCTACGGACCCTGCCTCGCCCGTCCCACCCCGCGCCCCGCCTGCCGGGAGCCCAATAAGGTTTCGACGTTCCAGAAAAAGGAGGTGCCGCATGTCCATCGTCCCATGCTCGGGAGGCTCTGCCTTCCATGCCGCCGAGAGCAGGCGTGCGCGCCAGATGGGGCAGCGCGACCTGCCGCGCTGGCAGGCCCAGTTCGGCGACCTGGAACCCTGTCCGGATGCCGAGGACATTCCCGACAGCCGGCAGTCCGTGCAATCCCAGTTCTCGGATGAAGGCATCCCGCGCCACCGGCAGTGGCTGGGTTGACGCGGCGTTGCTGCGGAAAGCCCTCAGCGGCGCAGCCGGCAGGCGGCCCGCACCAGCCGGTCCGCCTGGTCGGGTATCGCATTGAATTTCACGGGCGCCTCGCCCTGCCTGAACGACCGTTCCATTTCCACCGGCCCGGCCCAGCCCGGCTGGGTGTAGAAGCGCATGCGCGTGTACCAGGCTTCCCGCCGCGGGCAATCGACCGCCACGACGCTCTGGTGGCCGCGGTACTGCCCGCCGCCATAGGCCTCCCGCGGGGATTCCCGGGTCACGCGCACTTCCACGCTGATCAGGTCGCCCTCGAGGTGCGCGATGGACGCCGGACGGATCTGGATCAGGTCGCGCTCGCTCTGCGCCGGATCGCCGTACACGGTGAACCATCCGCCGTCTGCCCCGGAGGGCAGGGAGAGGGCGGCCAGCAGGGCGCCGGCGATGAGGATGTGCATGGGAATGGTCGGGGGGGAAGCCGCGCCATTGTCAACAATCCGCGCTGCCCCGCTTCCCGCCATGGTTTCCCCGGAATGACAAGGGCGGGGTGACCACCCGGGCTGCAATGCACCCCTGACAGCCGCCGGACCGAGAGTGGCCACGGCACCGGCCGAGACCCCGCTGGCCGAGGATAGGGCCAGGAGCCCGAGACGGGTGTGAGGCCCGGTAAGTTGCTTGTCGATGTGCGCAGGGAAAGCGGATGGCCTGCCCGGAGGGACTCGAACCCCCGACCTATTGCTTAGAAGGCAATTGCTCTATCCAGTTGAGCTACGGGCAGATGATGGGAAGCAGGCCGGTTGCGGCGGCCCTTCCGAGGCCCGTGATCATACCCGCGCAGCCGGGGGCTCCGGGGGCGCGGGGGCATCGCCGTCCTGCTGCTTTGCGGTTATAACGGAACGCAGCGAGATCGCTTCCTCCGCCCCTCCCGCGCTCTGAGCGCTGCCAAAGCCCATCCTTTGACACATGCCCCATAGCGTCGCCCTCATCCATACGATCGCCGTCGGCCTCGGCCTGGCGCTGCTGCTGGGCTTCCTGGCGACGCGGGTGCGCCTGCCCGCGCTGGTGGGCTACCTGCTGGCGGGCGTGGCGATCGGGCCCTACACGCCCGGTTTCGTGGCCGACGGCGCCATGGCCAGCCAGCTGGCCGAGATCGGCGTCATGCTGCTGATGTTCGGCGTGGGCCTGCACTTCTCACTGGGCGACCTGCTCGCCGTGCGCAGGATCGCCCTGCCGGGCGCCATCGTGCAGATGGCCGTGGCCACGCTGCTGGGCGTGGGCCTGGCCAGCTGGTGGGGCTGGGGCCTGGGCGGCGCGCTGGTCTTCGGCCTGGCCCTGTCGGTGGCCAGCACGGTGGTGCTGCTGCGGGCGCTGGAAACGCTGGGAATTCTCGACTCCTACACGGGCCGCATCGCGGTCGGGTGGCTGGTGGTGGAGGACCTCGCCATGGTGCTGGTGCTGGTGCTGCTGCCGCCCCTGGCGGGGTGGCTCGGCGGCACGCCGGAGGGTCCGGCCGGTGCCGCGGCCCATCCTCCGCTCTGGAAGACCGTGGGCTGGACGCTGGCGCAGGTGGGCGGCTTCGTGGCCGTGATGCTGCTCGTGGGGCGGCGGCTCTTTCCCTGGCTGCTGTGGCAGGTGGCGCGCACGGGCTCGCGCGAGCTGTTCACGCTGTGCGTGGTGGCGGCGGCCGTGGGCATCGCTTTCGGCTCGGCCGCGCTGTTCGGGGTGTCGTTCGCGCTCGGCGCGTTCTTCGCGGGCATGGTGATGCGCGAGTCGGAGTTCGCCCACCGGGCCGCGCAGGAGTCGCTGCCGCTGCGCGATGCCTTTGCCGTGCTGTTCTTCGTCTCCGTGGGCATGCTGTTCGATCCGCGCGTGCTGCTCGAGCGCCCCCTGCAGGTGCTCGCCGTGGTGGCGATCATCATCTTCGGCAAGACCTTCGCGGCGGCCGCGCTGGTGCTGGCTTTCCGCTACCCGCTCAACACGGCGCTCACCGTGTCGGCCAGCCTGGCGCAGATCGGCGAGTTCTCGTTCATCCTCGTGGGCCTGGGCGCATCGCTCGGTCTGCTGCCTCCGGAAGGCGCGAGCCTGGTGCTGGCGGGCGCGCTGTTTTCCATCGCCCTCAACCCCATCCTGTTCCGCGCCATCGCGCCGCTGCAGGACTGGCTGCGTGCGCGCTCCGCCTGGGCGCGGCAACTGGAACTGCGCGACGATCCGCTGGCGGAACTGCCTGAGACCACGCACCAGCGCTACCTGGCCCGGCAGGTGGTGCTGGTCGGCTACGGCCGGGTGGGGCGCCGCATCGCCGCCGCGCTGGCCGCGCGCGACATTCCCTTCGTGGTGGCCGAGCAGAACCGGGAACTGGTCGAGCGGCTGCGCGGCCAGGGCATGGCCGCCGTCGCCGGCGACGCCGTGGACCCGGCCGTGCTGATCCAGGCGCACATCGCGCGGGCCCACATGCTGGTGATCGCCACGCCGGACACGCTGGACGTGCGGCAGATCGTCGCCACCGCGCGCACGCTCAATCCCGGCATCGAGACCGTGGTGCGCTCCCACAACGAGGAGGAGGCGCACCTGCTCGAAAGCGAAGGCGTGGGCAAGGTCTTCCTGGGCGAGGAGGCCCTGGCCGTGGCCATGACCACCCACGTGGTGGACGTGGCGGCCGGCCAGGAGCGGCCGGGCACCACCGTGCCGGGCGCGCTGGACGAGCGGCACGTGTCCGCCTGAGCCGCCGGCGCGTTCCGGGTGGCGCCGGCGGGCCGGATCAGTCCGGTTCCTCGAACACCAGCGTCGGCGTGGTCATCACCCGGGCCATGTCGCCCAGCGAGCCGATGAGCCGGTTCGCGAAATAGCTGTTCTGCGTGTCCGGCTCGAGCGCGGCGACCGCGAGGTTCGCCAGGGGCTGGTTGAGCGGCACGTAGTAGCTGCCGGCCGGTGCGTCGATGGCGGTGCGCACGGTTTCCACCTTCACGCGCACGGTGTCCGCCGCGCCGGCCACGGTGCCGCGCACATCCTCACGCGGCGCGGTGTCGCGCGCGGTTTCGCGGTAGGTGTCGGCCAGCAGCGATCCCTGCTCGGCCACCCGCATCACCTGCACGCCCATCATCTTCAGGTGGTCCACCGCCTGGCTGGCGGAGGGGCCGAGCCAGTAGCCGCAGGGGCGCGGCCGGCTGGTGAGGGTGCGCAGGTCGAGCGACGAGTTCCATTCCACGCGCACGGTCTTGTCGGCACCGGTCTGCGGGTCGAGCATCAGCAGGTCGCGCTGCGTGGCGGTCGGGCCCGCATCCACGGCGACCTCGCCGCGGCAGGCCTGCGCGACCGTGTCGCGCGCGACGAACGAGCGTACCTGCTCCAGGTTGGCGGCGCGCTCGGCCGTGCTGCGCAGCGCGCTGGTCAGCGCCGTCACCTGGGTGTGCACCCGGCGCTGGATGTGCGTGCGGCCGATGCCCACGCCGCGCGTTTCCACCAGCAGGCTCACCGCGTTCTTGAGGCCGTTCACGTTGCGGCCGGTGTCCGGCCGCGTGCCGCCCATGGAAACGCGCATGTCCGCCGGATCGGTGGAGGTGGTGTAGTACCAGTCGCTGGTCAGCCCCTGGCCCTGCAGGGCGGCGGACATGGGCTGGTAGTACCACTCGCGGGACGCCTTGGTGAGGAATTCCGCCACGTTGGCGGTGGTGGCGTACTGCAGCAGCGCGTCGTAGCGCTGGATGCCGCCGAACTTCTGCAGGAAGCGGCCGGCCACGGTGTATTCGTGCGCATCGACGATGGCGATGGGACGGTAGTCCCGCACCAGCCGGGCCAGCCCCTGCGCCTCGGGGGTGGTGAGCAGCAGGTGGTCGCGGTTCATGTCGGTGCCGTTCGCGGTCACGCGGGTGCCGGCTTCCGCGCCGTCCGGGTTCGCGCGCGGCACGACGACGACATTGATGCGGTCCAGCAGCGGCTCCAGCAGGCCCTGCGTGAGTTCGCGCGCGATCACCAGCAACGCTTCCGAGCCTGCGGGCTCGTCGCCGTGCTGCTGGCCGATCAGCACCACGGTGGGCCGGCCGCTGGCGTCCAGGTCCTGCAGCGAAGTGCCGGCTCCGCGCGTGGCCACCAGTGCCTCGAGCGGAACGCCGCGCTGCGAGCGGCCCCACTCGATCACCGCCGTCTTCGTCATGCTTCCCGCCTGGGGCGCGAGGCTGTGCAGCCACTGCGAGGCCTCGGCATTGGTGGTGAAGGCCCGGCGGCCGTCGGCCAGGCCGGGTGTGTCGTAGCGCACCGGCGGATCGGGGAACCGCGCCGCGACGGCGGCGGAGTAGGGCAGGGCCTCGGCCGGTGCGGCGGCGGACGGGGAGGGCGCGCCTTCCGGCTGCGGCACGATCGGGGTGTCGGCGATCGGGGTGGTCACCACTTCCGCGCGCGTGGTGCCCAGCGGCGGGGGCACGGTGCGCGGCGTTTCCGGGCGCGTCTGCGCGGTGGAGGGCAGGGGCGTCGGCGCGCTGGCGGGCCAGGGGGGCAGCGGCGTGCTGCTGCAGCCCGCCGCCATCACGGCGATGGCCAGGACCAGGGGGGCGAGCGCGCGGGGCGGCAGGCCGGGGGCTGCGGTCCTGGAGGGGCGGAGGGCGTCGAATGGCTGGTTCATGGTCGATCGGGCCGCGTGCGGCCGGGTGTGGCAGGCGGGGCCGATGTTACCCGGCACCGCGGCCGGAGCGTGTCGGTGCCAGTCCCGTGTACCGGGGCATTCGGGGAATGGGCCGCCGGCGCGGGAAGCGGCCCGCTGCCGAAACGGCGAAAACGAAACGGCGCGGCACGGAACGGTCCGGAGACCGCCCGTGCCGCGCCGTGGGCACGAAGCGCCGCCCCGGGAGGGGGCTGCGCGCGTCGAAGAAAGGAAATGGGGCGTGCCGGGATTCAGCGCCCGTAGCCGCCACCGCCGCCACGGGGACCGCGGTTGCCGCCGCGGCCGCCGCCGTAGCCGCCACCACCACCGCCGTAGCCGCCACCCCCGCCACCGCTGCGGAAGCCGCCGCCGCCGCGCCGGCCGCTGGACATGCTGTCCACGCTGGTGCGCATCGGGTCGGGCTGGCCGCCGCCGCTGCCATGGCGCGTGGGGCCCAGGTGGGTGCCGAGCTGCGTGCCCAGGTGGGCGTTCTCGCGCCGCGGCTGCAGGTCGTCGGAGCGGTGGCCGCCCTCGCTGCGCGGGGGACGGTTGCCACGCCCGCCGCCATTGCCGCCGCCACCGTTGCCGGAGCGCGGATGGCCGCCGTTGCCGGGATGCGCCGCGCGCGGGCCGTTGCCCTGGCCCTGGCCTTGCGCGCCGCCGCGGCCGCGCTGGGGCTTCTGGCCGCCGTTGCCGCCGCCTTCGCCCTGGCCGGCCTGCGCGCCGCGCCCGCCGGACTTGCCTCCGCCGCCGCCGCTGCGCTCACCCTGGGCTGCCTTGTTGGTGCGGATGCGTTCTATCATCTCGCTGCGCGCAGCCTTGGCGGCCGCCTGCATGACCTCGCGGCTCGGCGGCTTGCCCGCGCCGCCCCAGATGGTCTGGCGGCCCATGGCGATCGGCTCGGCCTTCTCGCCTTCCTCGGGGCCGAAGCCTTCGAGCACCTGCACCGGGATCTCCTGCTTGGTGAAGCGCTCGATCTCCATCATGAAGCCTTCCTCGTCCATGCAGACCAGGCTCACGGCCTCGCCGCTGGCGCCCGCGCGGCCGGTGCGGCCGATGCGGTGGACGTAGTCCTCGGGCACGTTGGGGATCTCGTAGTTGACGACGTGCGGCAGCTCGTCGATGTCGATGCCGCGCGCGGCGATGTCGGTGGCCACGAGGGCGCGGATGTCGCCGCTTTTGAAGCCGGCCAGGGCCTGGGTGCGGGCGCTCTGGCTCTTGTTGCCGTGCAGCGCCATGGCCGTGACGCCGTTCTTGGTGAGGAATTCGGCCACGTTGTTGGCGCCGAACTTGGTGCGGGTGAAGACCAGCACCTGGCTCCAGTTGTGCTGCTGGATGATGTGCAGCAGCACCTGCTTCTTCTTGCCGCGGCCCACGGGGTGGATCACCTGGGTGATGCGCTGCACGGTGGTGTTGCGCGGCGTGACCTGGATGCTCTGCGGGTTCTTGAGCAGGGTGCCGGCCAGCTCGCGGATCTCGTCGCTGAAGGTGGCCGAGAACAGCAGGCTCTGCTTGTCGCGGGGCACCAGGGCCAGCACCTTCTTCACGTCGTGGATGAAGCCCATGTCCAGCATGCGGTCGGCTTCGTCCAGCACCAGGATCTCGACCCTGGAGAGGTCCAGGAAGCCCTGCTGCTGCAGATCCAGCAGACGGCCGGGGGTGGCCACCAGGATGTCCACGCCGCGCTTGATGCGGTCGATCTGCGGGTTCATGCCCACGCCGCCGAAGATGACGGTGGACTTCACGTCCAGGTGCTTGGCGTAGGCGCGGAGGTTTTCCTCGACCTGCGCGGCCAGCTCGCGCGTGGGGGTGAGCACCAGGGCGCGGATGCCGCCGGCGGGCCGGGCGGTGCCGCCCTGCGTGAGGCGGTGCAGCATCGGCAGCGTGAAGGCGGCCGTCTTGCCGGTACCGGTCTGCGCTCCGGCGAGGAGGTCATGCCCGGCGAGCACGGCGGGGATGGCCTGGGCCTGGATGGGGGTGGGGGTTTCGTAGCCCTGCTCGTGCACGGCTTTCAGAATGGCCGGGGCCAGATTCAGTTCGTCAAAAGTCATTCAAGGAAGCGCCCTCTCCGGGCGCGGGAGGCATCGGCCTGTCGCAGGACCCGGGGGAAGGGGCTGCGTCCAGTCAAGGCAGATGGGATTCACGAATGGGAGCCGGAACACCGCGCGGCGGCTTCCTCGTCCCCAGCAGACTGCTGAGGCCGCCGGTTCCTGGTGCCGGCGGCTGAGACGCTATTGTGGCACGAGATCGCACCGCACCGTGCGCGGGGACACACTGCAGGCGTGGCCGTTCGCCTCGCCGGAGTTTCCCGGGCTTAGACTGGTGGCCTGTCATTCACGTTGCGGTGGCCGTGCCGCCATCGGGATTTACCCGGTGCGCGGCCATGGACACCACGCCAGCCCGCGGACCTGCCCCCATGCCTTCATCGCCATCGCCATCGCCCGCCGCAGCGCCGGACGGCGCCCTGCAACTCGAAATCGCCCACATGGAAGGCCTGGTCTGGTCCGGCCCGGTGCGCGTGGTGGGCCTGCCGGGCGCGGAGGGTGCCTTCGGCGTGCTGCACGGCCACACGCCGCTGCTCACGCGGCTGCGCGCGGGCTTCGTGCACATCGAGACCCCGGCCGGCGAGCGCATCGAGGTGTATGTGTCCGGCGGCTACGTGGAGATCCAGCCCGCGCGGGTCACGGTGCTTGCCGACACCGCCGTGCGCAATGCCGACCTCGACGCCGCGCGCGCCGAGGCCGCGAAGCAGGCGGCCTCCAGCCTGCTCGGCGGGGAGCTGGCCCACATCGACCACGCCCTGCTGCACGCCGAGATCGCGCGCGCCGCGGCGCAGTGGGCGCACGAAGCGCGCAAGCTCTCGGGGCGCTAGGGAAGCCGCCCTCCGGCCGGGCCCGCCATCCTGCCCGGCGCAAAGCATCCGATAATCGAGGGCAAAGCCTCCGCCGCGCGGCTCCCCGCCGCTGCCTCCCGCCCGGGCGGAGCCGCCCCCATTCCAAGGAAAGAAAGCCAATGGCCCAGTACGTTTATTCGATGAACCGCGTCAGCAAGACCGTGCCCCCGAAGCGGCAGATCTTGAAGGACATCTCCCTGTCGTTCTTCCCCGGCGCCAAGATCGGCGTGCTGGGCCTGAACGGCTCGGGCAAGTCCACGCTGCTGAAGATCATGGCCGGCGTGGACAAGGAAATCGAGGGCGAAGCCATCCCCATGCCGGGCCTGAAGATCGGTTATCTGCCGCAGGAGCCGCAGCTCGACCCCAACCACACCGTGCGCGAAAGCGTGGAAGAGGCCATGGGCGAAGTCTTCGCCGCCAAGGCCAAGCTCGAAGAGGTGTATGCCGCCTATGCCGAGCCCGATGCCGACTTCGACGCGCTGGCCGCCGAGCAGGCCCGCCTGGAAGCCATCATCGCCACGGCCGGCACCGACTCCGAGCACCAGCTGGAGATCGCTGCCGACGCGCTGCGCCTGCCGCCCTGGGAGGCCAACGTGGGCGTGCTGTCCGGCGGCGAGAAGCGCCGCATCGCCCTCTGCCGCCTGCTGCTGTCCAAGCCCGACATGCTGCTGCTCGACGAACCCACCAACCACCTGGATGCCGAATCCGTCGACTGGCTGGAGCAGTTCCTGCACCGATTCCCCGGCACCGTGGTGGCCATCACCCACGATCGCTACTTCCTCGACAACGCGGCCGAGTGGATCCTGGAACTGGACCGCGGCCACGGCATTCCGTACAAGGGCAACTACAGCACCTGGCTGGACCAGAAGCAGGCCCGCCTCGAATCCGAGCAGAAGGGCGAGGAAGCCCGCGCCAAGGCCCTGAAGAAGGAACTGGAGTGGGTACGCCAGAATGCCAAGGGACGCCAGGCCAAGTCCAAGGCGCGTATCGCCCGCTTCGAGGAACTGAGCGATTTCGAATACCAGAAGCGCAACGAAACGCAGGAAATCTTCATTCCCGTGGCCGACCGCCTGGGCACCCAGGTGATCGAATTCAAGAACGTCACCAAGTCCTTCGGCGACCGCGTGCTGATCGACAACCTGTCGATGAACATCCCCGCCGGGGCCATCGTCGGCATCATCGGCCCGAACGGTGCCGGCAAATCCACGCTGTTCAAGCTGATCGCCGGCCGCGAGCAGCCCGACAGCGGCGAAGTGGTGATCGGCTCCACCGTCAAGATGGCCTACGTGGACCAGAACCGCGATGCGCTCTCCGACGAGAAGACCGTGTGGGAAGACATCTCCTGCGGCCTGGACATCATCAACATCGGCAAGTTCCAGATGGCGAGCCGCGCCTACGCGGGCCGCTTCAACTTCAACGGCGGCGACCAGCAGAAGAAGGTCGGCAGCCTGTCCGGCGGCGAACGCGGGCGCCTGCACCTGGCCAAGACGCTGATCGCGGGCGGCAACGTGCTGCTGCTCGATGAACCCTCGAACGACCTGGACGTGGAAACCCTGCGCGCCCTGGAAGACGCGCTGCTGGAATACGCGGGCACCGTGCTGGTCATCAGCCATGACCGCTGGTTCCTCGACCGCATCGCCACCCACATCCTGGCCGCCGAAGGCGACAGCCAGTGGGTGTTCTTCGATGGCAACTACCAGGAATACGAGGCCGACAAGAAGAAGCGCCTGGGCGAAGAGGGCGCCAAGCCCAAGCGCATGCGCTACAAGGCGCTCAAGTGAGCGCGGGACGGCTCCACCCCGTCCGGTAGCTCCGTCCTTTTTCCTGCTGCGATCCCCACCGCGCCGAACCACGCCGCCGCGCCATGCCCGCCATCGCCCCCACCGCCCGGTTGGCTTTCCGTGCCTGCGTCGTGGCAGCCATCCGCGACGGCGAGGCGATGATGGAGGCACTGGTGGCGCAAACGCGCGATGCCCTGGAGGCCGAGGTGCCGCTGGCGCGCGAGCCCCGGCGGCGCGATGCGCTGGAGGGCGCCCGCGCGCTGCTGGCGCAGCACGCCCCCGCGCTGGTGCGGGGCTTCCCCATGGCCCTGCTGGAGATCTTCGCGGGCGCCGATCCGGACGCCCGGGCGAGGCCTTCCGAGCCCGCGGGGCTGGACTTCGGCGAGCTGTCCCTGATGGACGAGGCCGAGGTCATGGCGCAGGTGGAACTGTCGCGCGCCCAGCAGGTGGCACTGCATGCCACCGAAGCCATGCTGGCGGAGCTGGACGCGCTGGTGAGCGCGGCCCAGGGCCTGCCCAGCGTGCAACCCGACCGCAATCCATTGCGACCGGGGAACTACATCCGCGCCCTGCAGCAGGTGGTGGGCGCCGCAGGGGTTTCATCTGACGTGCGCACCCTCTGGATGGCACCGCTGCGCAATGCCCTGGGCACCCAGCTCCAGGCCGCCTACCGCAGCGCCGCCGCCCGGCTCCGCGAGGACGGCGTGCAGCCCGTGGGCTATGCGGTCGCGGGCCATGCCGCGGGGCGGGGCGCCGCCGGGCGCTGGCAGGGGCCGGTGACCGGCTGGAGCGGCATGGCGGGCACGCCGCTGCCGCCGTCCCAGCCGGCAGTCCTGGCGCCCGACGCCGAGGAAGCCCTGCTCACCGTCGCCATGCTCCGGCAGATGCTGGCCCAGCCTATGGGGCTGGCGGCACCGGTGGCCGCTTTTCCAGGCGGTGGTCTCGCCGCTGCCGCGGCCGAGGCGATGGAAGACATCGCCGAGCTCGAACGCATCGTGGGCCGCCTGTCCGGCAGCCTGCCCGCGCCGCTCGCGGCCGACGCGCCCGCGGCGGCGCATCCGGACATGGCAGCGGCTGCCATCGCGCAGCCGGCAGCCGGCCCGGCCGACGCGCCCGCACGGCCCCGGTCGCGTACCGCCAGCGAGGTGGTGAGCCGCATGATGGACAACATCGCGCAGGACGACCGCCTGCTGCCTCCCGTGCAGCGCTCGCTGCAGAACCTGCGCCCGGCGCTGCAGCGCCTGGTGCGGCACGATCCGCGCTTTTTCACCGACGACCGGCATCCCGCGCGCCGCCTGCTGGACGCGCTCACCCAGCGGGCGCTGTCCTTCGATTCCGAGGACGTGCAGGATTTCAGCGGCTTCGCGCGCCTCATGGAGCGGGCCGTGGACAGCGTGACCTCGGGCGACACGCGCAGCGCCGACACCTTCGCGGCCGCCCTGGCGGGGCTGGAAGCCGGCTGGTCCGAGCAGGACCGGCGCCGCCGCGAGCGGGAGGAGTCCGCGCGCGCCGTGGCGCAGGAACTGACGCGCCGCGAGGCGCTGTCACGCCGCGTGTCGCAGGACATCCGTGCGCTGGCCCGCACCGAGGACGTGCCGCCGGACATCGTGGAGTTCGCCGCGGGCCCCTGGGCCGACGTGGTGGCGCGCGCCCAGGCGGACCGGCCCGGCGAGGACGACCCCGGCGGCTACCTCGCGGTCGTGCCCGAGCTGTTCTGGCTCGCCCAGCCCGCGCTCGCGGCCCGCACGCCCGAGCGCCTGGCCCCGGCCGTCACGCGCATCCTGGGCGTGCTGCGCGGTGGGCTGGACAGCGTGGGCCACGACGAAGGCATGACCGCCGCCATCCTGGAGCGCGTCGCGGCCCTGCACCAGGCGGCGGCGGAGCAGGCCGCCGCCCGCGCAGGCGAGGCCACGGACTCCGGAATGCCGCAGACCGGCCACTCCCTGCTGGAGCCCGAGGAGTCCGAGGAGTCCGAGGAGTCCGAAAAGGTCGAAGAGGCCGAAGAGGCCGAAGAGGCCGAAGAGGCCGGCGAGGACCGGGCCGGGGATGCCGCCACGCCCACCGACGGGGCGAACGCCTCCGGCGGCGAACTTTCCATCGGCACCTGGGTGGAACTCGCCACCCATCACCGCGCGGTGCATACGCAGCTCACCTGGGCCAGCCCGCACCACACGCTGTTCCTGTTCACCGCCCCCGACGGCAGCACGCAGTCCATGACGCGGCGCGTGCGGGACAAGCTCATGGCAGACGGCGCGCTCAAGGTGCTGCCGGGGCCTCCGGCGAAGATCCGGTCCCCCCGGGGCGTATCGCGCAAGCCGGGGCGCTGAGCCGCCGCCGGCCGCGCTAAGGACGGGCGGACGGGGCCTCCACGCCGGCGGCCACCTTCTGCCGCACGATCTGGACGTGGTGCCGCAGCGCGTAGAGCTCGTCCGCGTACGACAGCGGCACGCTCACTTTCTCCACCTGCGCTTCCAGCTGGCCCAACTGCGCCAGCAACTCCTGCGGCGGCAGGCCGCCGACCTCGAACTGGTCCTCGATCTCGCGCAGGCGGCCGTACCAGCGGAACACGCGCGAGCGCACGCGGAACTGGTAGAGCGGCGGCACCACGCGCGACAGCGGCAGCATCGCGGCCAGCAGCACGCCCAGCACCAGCCACATGCGCTCGACGAGGTTGGCGATCCAGAACGGCAGGTAGCGCTGCAGCAGCGGCGGCGAGCCGTTGATGGCGCGCTCGCCCTCGGCCGCGATCGGCAGCTCGATGTGCCGCGTGTTCGGAAAATCCCGCGCGCGGTTGAACCATCCCGCGCCGCCGTGCAGCGTCTGCGCGCTCTGCGCAAAGAGCTGCAGCAGCGCCGGGTGCGTGCCGTCGCGCGCCAGCAGCGAGGTGGTCGAGGCCACCAGCCGCACGTCCGACGGCGGCACGTCGCCCGCCAGGTCCACCACGCCGCGCGGCAGCGTGACCGGCGTGAGGAACGGAAAGCGCCGGCCATAGGCCTCGTTCTGCGGGAAGTCCATCAGCCGCACGCCCGGCGTCTGCAGCAGCATCTGCACCATCAGCGACTCGGGCGCCGAGGCGAACACCAGCACATCCAGCCGCCCCGCCAGAAAATCCACCGTGGCCGGCGTCTGCCCGAGCTGCGTGCGCCGCACCCGGGCCGGCTCCACGTGGTTGGCCTCCAGCAGCGTGTCCACCAGCGTCGGCAGGCCGCTGCCCGGCGTGCCCACGTTCACGCGCAGGCCACGCAGTTGCGCGAGGCGCGTGAGCCGCCCGCCCGGTGCCACGCGCCGCGCCGCGTCCTCGCGGTAGAAGATCCACACCGGCTCCACGAACAGGCTGCCCAGCGATTCGAGCGTCTCGGCATCCTCCGGCCGCAGCTCGCCCGTGCCACCCTGCACGAAGGCCAGGTCCGCCGCGCCCTCGCGCAGCAACTGCAGGTTGGCCGACGAGCCTTCGCTCTCCTTCAGCACCACCTCGATGCCCTCGGCCGCCAGCGCCTGCCGGTAGCGCTGGCCGAACTCCGCATACGCGCTCTGCGCCGGCCCCGTGGCCAGCACCACGCGGCGCGGCGGGTTGGGCTGCAGCCACCAGTAGGCGAGCACCACCAGCCCCACGGCCACGAAGGCCAGCGGCCCGGCCGACAGCAGCAGGTCGCGCACGTTCAGCAGCGCCGTGCGCACGCGCCGGGCCGCGGTGCGCGACCGCGCGGCAAGCATGACGTTCATGGCCAGCCCGCTCCCCAGGGCGCCGTGCCGGCGACGTCGGCCGCGCAGGGCAGGTGCAGCCCCTCGGCCGTGGTCAGCGAGCGCGCCGCCAGCACCGAGCGCAGCGTGGCGCGCGCCGTCGCCTCGGCCGCCATGGTGGAGAGCACCATCATCCCGAGCGGCTTGCCCGCCCGTCCGGTGCCCAGCGCGAACAGCGTGTCGCCATCCGACAGCGTGTGCACCGGATTGATCGCCCGCGCCAGCCCGTCGTGCGCGCACACCGCCAGCCGGCGCGCCTGCGCCTTGGTGATCACCGCATCGGTCGCCACCACGCCGATCGTGGTGTTGGTGCCCGCAAGCAGCGTGCGCGGCGCATCGCCCGCCAGCAGCGCGCGGCGCGTATCGCGCAGGTGCAGGCCATCGGCCGTGCGAGCGCCGGCCACCGGGCGGCCCGTCTCCGGGTCCACCACGTCGCCCACCGCATTGCAGGCCACCAGCGCGCCCACCGTCACGCCATCCACGGTGACCGATGCGCTGCCGATGCCGCCCTTCATCGCATGCGCCATGCCGAACAGCTTGCCCACGGCTGCTCCGGCGCCCGCGCCCACGCAGCCCTCGGCCAGCGGCATGGCCGCCGCACCCGAAGAAGCTGCAGCGGCAGCCGCCTCGCACGCCGCATAGCCCGCCGCCACATCGGGCCGGATGCGCGCATCGCCCACGTGCAGATCGAACAGCACCGCCGCCGGCACCAGCGGCACCCGCGCCACCCCCACGTCGAACCCGATACCGCGCTCCTCCAGCCACCGCACCGCGCCCGCCGCCGCATCCAGCCCGAACGCGCTGCCGCCGGCCAGCATCACGGCATGGATGCGGTCGACCAGGTGCGTGGGCTCCAGCAGATCGGTTTCGCGCGTGCCGGGGGCCGCGCCGCGCACATCCACGCCTGCCACGGCGCCTTCGCGGGCGATGACGACGGTGCAGCCGGTGGGGCGGAGGGGGGAGGTGAAGTGGCCGACTTCGATGCCTGCTACCTGGGTGATGGAGCCGGGGGAGATGGGGCGGTTAGACATGTGAGGCGCTGGGGTGATGTAGGGAAGCGGCTGAGGGCGCAACCATAGCGTAAGCCTGTCAGGCCTGAAAACGACGCGACTCAGTGGTGGATGGCACCTGCAAGCCCCGAGCAGTCATCGATCACGGCCATGCCAGGTGACATGTTTGCAGCGGCTACCGGCCGCACACCATGGGCTTCCGCTGGCTTCTGCCGGAAAGTCGACTTCAACGAGCAGCTCGCGACCGCGCAATCTCGACCACGCGCTGGCCAAGCAGCTCGGCCGTCTTCGGATCGCCGGCCCGGGGCGCTTCTTCGTCACTCGGTCAGCCCAGCAGGGCATCGAGCTTTTGATTGAGCGTGGACAACGTTGTGCCGGTGGCCGGCAGCTTGTGGACCTCGTTCTTGTTGACGAACAGCAGCGTGGGATACGAGTGCGCTCCCAACACGTTGTGCGCGAGGTCGAAGTCCGCCCGCGCCTGCGCCTTGGCCGACCCATCGGCGAGCTGGCGCAGCACCAACTCGTCGTTCAGCCCGTTGGCCTTCGCGATGGCGGAGACGATAGCGGGCTCTGACAGGCTCTCGCCACGGCCGTAGAAGGCGGCCTGCAACTCATGCGCCCAATGAACGGCCCGCTCAGGCGCATGCGCGCGGAGGGCGGCCAGGGCGGCACCGGCATCGAGCGAGTCCATCACCACGTCGCCTTGCGTGAGCATCGCCTTGTAGCTTTCACCGAACACCGCGCCAGTCAAACGAGCAATCCGCTCGTTGGCTTCAGGAATGTGCGGATAGTCGGCGATGGCGGCGGCCCGCTCACCCACGAAAAGCCCGCCGCTGATGGCGGTGAACGCCACCCGGTGCCGGTTCGCGGCTTCGAATTCGCCCATGCGCTCCGAGAAGCCCCAGCACCAGCCGCAGTAGGCATCCATGACGTAGACCACTGCTTTGCCGGGGAGAGTGAACTTATCCATGTCGCGCTCCTTGGTTACATCGCTCACCACTTCATCTCGCCCTTGCCGACCCTGGCGCCGATGTCCAGGGCGATGCCCAAGCCTGCTGTGGGGTATGCGGCCTTCATGGCGCCGATCAGCTCGGCGCTGTTGTTGGCCTTCTTGAGCTCGGTGTCCCAGCGCTGCAGGTAGGCCTGCGTGAAGGCGACTTGCGAGACATCCTGGACTTCGCCAGGCGCCGAGTGGCCGGGGACCACCACTGCGGGTTGCAGCGCGGCGATGTCAGCGAGCTTCTTCGACCATGCGGCGCGGTCTTCCGCACTGGCCGCGTCTGCGGTCCAGACGTGCAGGCCGGCGAAGACGTTGACGCCGCCGACCACGGATTGGATGGACGGAATCCAAACGTAGCTCCGGTGCGGCAAATGATCGTCCAGACCGCGGATCTCCAGGGCCTGGTCTTCGAGCGTGATCGTGTTGCCCGACAGGACCTCGGGCACGCTGACGCTCTTGGGAGCGTTGGCACCCATCTTGGGCGGCCAGAAGGCGAGCTTGGTCGGCAACGTGGCTTCGATCTTCTTGACGGTGGGCGCGGTGGCGACGACCTTTGCATCGGGGAAATACGACTTCAAGATGTTGACGCCGAAGTAGTAGTCGGGGTCGGGCTGGCTGATGTAGATGGTCTTGAGCGTCTTGCCGCTGTCCAGGACCATCGCCGCGATGCGCAGCGCATCTGCGCGGGTGAAACCCGTATCCAGAAGGACGGCATCGGTCTTGCCGGAAACCAATACCGAATTGACATTGAAGCTGTCAGCGTCGGCGTGGTAGACCTTCAGGGTCAGGGGGGCGGTTTGAGCGTGGGCAGTGCCGGCGACCAGGACAAGCGAGGCGACAACGGCGACATTGGTGAGGGTGCGTGCGAAAGACATTCGAATCTCCGGGATGAAGCAGCGTTGCTGCGATGGGATGAACTGTATTAGTCGCTTGCGCAGAGATAAACTCCGGTTTAATTGAATGTTTGTCAACTGATTCGAGCAGGCATGGACCGTCTGACCGCTATGCGGGTGTTCGTGGAAGTCGTGGATCGCGGCAGCGTCAGCGCCGCTGCCGAGGCGATGGATATGTCGCGGGCCATGGCGAGCCGTTACCTCGAAGGCCTGGAAAACTGGCTGGGCGCAAGGCTGCTGCACCGCACCACGCGGCGGATAACGCTGACGGACGCCGGGCAGACCTCGCTCGTGACCTGCCGGGAAATGCTCGTGTTGGCGAATGACGTCATGGCGCAGGCGGGACAAGGAAGCACGCAGGCGCATGGTCGCCTGCGACTGACGTCGTCTTCTTCCTTCGCGATGGCCCAGCTCACCGGCGCCGTGGTGGATTTCCAGGCACTGCACCCGAAGGTGGACATCGATCTGGTGATGGTGGACCGGACCGTGGATCTGGTGCAGGAACGCATCGACCTCGCCGTCCGCCTGAGCAATGCCGTCGATCCGGTCCTCGTGGCGCGTCGACTGGCAAGTTGCTACTCAGTGCTTTGCGCATCTCCTGCCTATCTTGAGCGCGCGGGTGCGCCAAAAACGCCGGAAGACTTGCAAGTGCATCAGTGCATCCTCCACAACGCCGGGTTCGCTCCGGAATATCGGCTTCGTCGTGCAGGCGAGTGGACAACCGTTGCCGTGCGCGGCGCGATCACCGCTAACGAAACATCGGTGGTGCGAGCGGCGGCGCTGGCGGGCGCAGGCATCGCCATGCTGCCCACTTACTTCGTGGGCGATTCATTGGCGGACGGGACCTTGCGGAAGGTGCTGCCGGAGTATGCGCTGGAGCCACTGGACATTCAGGCTGTGTACCTATCGCGGCGCCATCAACCTCTGCCACTCAGGCTTCTGATCGACTTCCTCGCGGATCGCTTCGGCGGTGAAGTCGCACCATGGGACCGCCTTCCGCTCCCGGCGTGACAGACACGATCTTCCCGCTTTACTGTCTTCGTGAGTTACCAGTAGCCATCGAAGCGCTTCAGAAATGGCCGCTGTTTGCTTAGCCATCTCCCGGATTTTTCAACGCCCGACAAGCTCGATGCGGCTCACCACAAGCCCGCCCCCATCACGCTCCGCCAGAAACCGCACCCGCGCGCCCGGCACCAACACCGCATCCGCAGGCGTCTCCCGCACCCGGACACCATCGTCATGGGCGGCATGTCCAGGTTGCGCAGTTCGCCGTGCCGCAATGTGATGCGGCGGGTGGCGGCATTCCAGCGCACGACCTCGCCTTCGCTCAGCGCGGTGCTGGGTGAAGCAGGTGCAGAAGCAGAAGTAGATGCGGAAGCACCTGCCGGTGCATCTGCGGAAGCGCCGTGGTCCGTAGGGTGTGCATGACCAGCGTGCTCTGCTGCGTCCGGTGTTTGCGCATGCAGCGGACCGGAGGCTGCCACCAAACCACCCACTGCGATCCAGGCCGCGAGCGCTCCGGTCGCCTTCGGCCACCACCGGGCGTTCGAGAAGCACCCGTTCCGTGCCCGTCGAGGTTGCGGTGCTTGCGGTCTCTGCACGTGGCGCGTGCACGTATCCGGCGACATCGCCGCTCTCATCTTCGTCATCATTGCCGTTCCTCCCCTCATGCCGGCGCCTTGCCCGCCCGCGCCGCATAGCTCGCGAACACGCGCGTGCTGCCATCGCGCGCCACGAGCAGCACGTCGTACGCATCGCGGCGTCCACCGTAGAAGGCCCCATCCATCCCGGGCGATCCCACCGGCATGCCGGGTACGGCCAAGCCCAGCGCACGCGGCTTCTCGCGCAGCAGTCGCTGCACGTCGGCGGCGGGCACGTGGCCTTCGATCAGGTAGCCGCCGACGAGGGCGGTATGGCAGGAGCCGAGCTTCTGGGGCAGGCCGAGTTTTTCGCGCACTGCCGTGTTGCCGGTGTCGTGCACGGTGGCTTGGAAACCGTTGGCCTGCATGTGGTCCACCCAGTCCTTGCAGCAGCCGCAGTTCGGGTCTTTCCAGATTTCGATAGCGATGGGCGCGGGGCTGGCGGCGCGGGCGCGCGAGGGAAGAGTGGCGGCGAGGGTTGTAGCTGCAGCGGCGGTGGCGCAGAGTGCTGTGCCCAGCCAGGCGCGGCGGGTAGTGCCGGGCGCGGAGGACGCTGGCGCTGGTGCGAATGCAAGCGCCGAGGCGGCGGTGTCAGTGCCCGGGGTAGTGCGGGGGAAGCGGATGGCGACGCGGTTTTCGTTCATGGCGGGTTTCCTTTCCGTGCGAAGCATGTGTGTGATGGTGATGACGATGAAGGTGTGACGCGCTGTCGTGGCGGGAGGGAAGCAGCGCGGTCAGTGGCCGTGTCCATGGCCCATGAGGCCCTGATGGTCATGATGGTCCTGATGGCCGGAGTGCCCACTCCCCGGCTTGCGCACCCGAGCCGTGCCATCGTCGGCAATTGCACCAGCGGGCGCCGCATTCGCAGCACGCGGCGCGGGCGGCAGCGCGTCGGCATCGCCCGTCCACTCGTGCGCGCGCGTGCCGGGCGGCTGCACGTAGTCGCCCGGGTCGCGGAAATCCCTCGCCGCGAGGCCTTCGCGCACCTTGAGCACGCTGAACATGCCGCCCATCTCCAGCGCACCGAAAGGGCCGGTGCCGGTCATCATGGGCAGGGTGTTGTCGGGCAGGGGCATTTCCATGGCGCCCATGTCGGCCATGCCGCGCTCGCCCATCACCATGTAGTCGGGCACGATCTTCTGGATCTTGCCCACCAGGCCGCGGTGGTCCACGCCGATCATGGTGGGCACGTCGTGGCCCATGGCGCCCATGGTGTGGTGGCTCTTGTGGCAGTGCACGGCCCAGTCGCCGGGTTCGTCGGCGATGAATTCGATCTGCCGCATCTGTCCCACGGCGACGTCGGTGGTCACTTCGGGCCAGCGCGCGGAGGGGGGCACGATGCCGCCGTCGGTGCCCGTCACCTCGAACTCGTGGCCGTGCACGTGGATGGGGTGGTTGGTCATGGTGAGGTTGCCGATGCGCAGGCGCATGCGGTCGCCGCGCCGTGCGACGAAGGGGTCTATGCCCGGGAACACGCGGCTGTTCCACGACCAGATGTTGAAGTCCGTCATCTCGTTGATGCGCGGCGTGCGGCTGCCCGGTTCCACCGCGAAGGAACCGAGCAGGAAGGCGTAGTCGCGGTCGGCGGTGGCGATGCGCGGGTGCCGGCCGCGCGCGTCCAGGCGCGGGTGCGTGATCCACAGGCCCATGAGGCCCATGGCCATCTGCACCATCTCGTCGGCATGCGGGTGGTACATGAAGGTGCCCGGGCGGCGCGCGGTGAACTCGTACACGAAGGTCTTGCCCGCGGGAATCGCCGGCTGGTTGAGGCCGGAGACGCCGTCCATGCCGTTGGGCAGCCGCTGGCCGTGCCAGTGCACGCTGGTGTGCTCGGGCAGGCGGTTGGTGACGAAGATGCGCACCCGGTCGCCTTCGACCACCTCGATGGTGGGGCCGGGGCTCTGGCCGTTGTAGCCCCAGAGGTTGACGTGGAAGCCGGGCGCGAACTCCCGCACCACGGGTTCGGCGACGAGGTGGAATTCCTTGACGCCGGCGTCCATGCGCCAGGGCAGGCTCCAGCCGTTGAGGGTGACGACCGGGTGGAAGGGCAGGCCCGTGGGCGGGAGCGGTGGCACCTGGGTGCCGGCGCCCGTGGGCGCGGCGGCCTCGGGCAATGCCGCGAGGGCCGCGCGGCCCACCGAGGCGGCGGAGAGGGCGGCCACGGCCGTGGCG
Organism: Paracidovorax citrulli; assembly: GCF_900100305.1. Taxonomy (GTDB): domain Bacteria; phylum Pseudomonadota; class Gammaproteobacteria; order Burkholderiales; family Burkholderiaceae_C; genus Paracidovorax; species Paracidovorax citrulli. Next base: position 73,984 of record NZ_FNEY01000012.1, read on the forward strand.
GCGCCGCCGAAGAAGTGTCTGCGTTGCATGGGTTCAGTGGCCCGCGCCGGCCGGGGCCGCGCTGGACGGAGTGGGGGAGGACAGGGCGGAGGAGGTGGCCGCCGCGGATGCGGCGGGCTGCGCGCCGGGCGAGGCGACCGCGAGCGCGAACTGCAGGTCGGTGTCCGCGAGCCAGAAGTCGCGCCGGGCGGCGACGGCGTCGGCCACGGCCTGCGTGGTCTGCCGGGCCTGGGCGAGCAGGTCCCAGACGCTGGCGAGCATGCCGTTGTAGCGCAGCAGGGTTTCGTCCTGGATCTGCTGCTGCAGGGGGACGACGCGCTTTTCCTGCTCCTGCGCCAGCTCCCAGGCGGTGCGGTAGCCGCGCCAGTGCATGCGCACTTCGGAGCGGGCGCGCAAGGCCGTCTGCTGGAGCTGGGCAGCGCTCTCATTCACAAGCCCCTGCGCACGGGCGTTCGCGGCGCCGCCCCAGTCGAAAAGCGGCAATGGCAGTTCCAGCTCCCAGCCGCGCTTGATTTCGGAATGGCCGCCGGCGCCGCGCTCGGTGGTGGTGTCGCGCCGGTAGCCGAGGCCGATGTCGCCGAAGAGCTGGCCGGCGCGGGCAATGCCCTGCTGGTCTGCCACGCGATCGAGCCCGAGGCGGGCCGCGCGCACGTCGAGGCGTTCGCGCAGGGCGCGTTGCTCCAGGGCCGTGGCGTCCATCGGGGCGGTGGGCAGGTCGGGCAGTTGCGGGGGCAGGGTGATCGCCTCGGCGGAGGCCCCCCAGAGGCCGAGCGCGAGTGCCAGCGCTTCGCGCTCCGTGCCGGCCGCGAGGCGTGCCCGGGCCAGCCGGGCCCGCGCGTCCGCCAGCACGGCCTGCTCGCGTGCGGCCTGCAGCCGGCTCCAGTTGCCGACGCTGGCCATGCGGCGCGCCAGTTCGGCGCCGGCCTCGGCCGCATCGTGCATGCGCTCGTGCGCGGCGAGGGTTTCCTGCGCGGCCACGGCGCGCAGCCAGGCGCGGCGGGCGTCGCTGGCGACGCGCGCGGCATCGGTCGCGGCGGCGAGCGTGTCCTGCGCGCGCAGGCTGCCGGCCCAGCGGCTGCGCCAGGGCAGGGCGATCAGGTCCACCAGGCTGAAGGTGATGGAGCGCTCGATCTCCCGCTCGTGCGCGGTCGCGAGGCGGCCCAGGCCCAGCACCGGGTTGGGCGGCGTGAGCGCCTGCACGCGCTCGGCGTCCTGCACGCCCAGGCGCGCGAGGCGGGCCTGCAGGCCGGGGTGGCGCAGCAGCGCGATGCGCGCCGCGGCGTCCTGCGTGAGCGGCGAGGCCAGCCAGCCGGTGACGGCTTCATCGGCGGCACGTTGCGCCGCGGGATCGGCGGGATGCAGGGCGGCATTCTCGGCACCTGCCGTGCGGCCCTGCAACGTGGCCTGCACGTCACCGCGCAGCCCGTCGGGCGAGACGCTGGCGCAGCCTGCCAGCAGGAGCGCGGCAGCCAGGGCCGGCCAGCGCATCGGGCCAAGGGAGGGCATCGGCGCTGCGGTCATGGCTGGTGCCCTCCGGCAGGCGTGCCGCCGTGGATGGGGTCGCTGCCATGGCGATGGCCCTGGCCGGAACCATGGCCGTGGCGCTGCATGGCCGAGGTGTGCGCGGTGTGCTCCGGCGCCCCGGTGGCGGTGGGTGCCCCAGCCGCCGAGTGGCGCCCCCGGCGTGCCTCCCAGGCCGCGATGTCGGCATGGCCGCGCGGGAAGGCTGCGACGGCTGCATGGGCGTCGCGCCAGTCCACCGATGCGGCTTCCGCGGGCCAGGGCGGCAGCGCCGCGTGGCGCGGCGGCGCGGCATCGCCATGGACGGCAGTGGCCGGCGGTGAAGGCGGTTGCGCCGGCACGGCGGCGGGCGCGATCAGCGCCGCGACGAGCGCGCAGTGGCGGAAGAACGAACGATGGAGACGGGAAGAAAAACGTCGGGAACGGGCGCGGGGCCCCGGGGTGTGCATGGAAAGCCTCTCCTGGACTCGGAAGCGGAACGGAACGCGGCCGCGCCACCGTGCGCCGGGTTCCTGTCGAACGGCACGGGCGGGGCGGACGCACTTCGGGCGTCGAGGCTCAGGAAATGGGCGGCTTGGTGGCCTGCGCGGGCAGGGCGCTCGCGAAGCGGACGGCGGCGGGCACGCGCAGGCTGCCGCCGTGGGAAACCGCGCCCGGAGCGGGCGCGGCAGGTGCCATCACCACCGTGTGGCAGATCTCGCAATCGGCGCAGGCCCCATGCGCGGCATGGTCGCCGGATGCGGCGCCGCAGGCCGTGGGAGGCGGTGCGTGGGCTGCGGATTCGCCATGGCAGGCGGATGCGCTGCCGATGGGACTCGGGGGCGTGGCGGCGTGCCCGGCATGGGCCGGGGCATGCGGAGCTTGCGCCGCTGTCTCGTCGGGCGCTGTGCCATGGGCCTGCTGCGCCAACCCGTCCTGCACCGCGGCGGGGTCGGCACCGGCGCCATGGGCTACATGCTCCGCGTGCGCCGAAACCGCACTGCTGGCAGGTGCAACGCCCGCCATCTGCGCGGCCATGGCCGGGCCCACGAGCCCGCGCAGGGCCATGAGCACGATCAGCGCGAAGAAGACGAGGCGGCGGCGCATGGGCACGATGATACGGCGTGCCGGGCGGACCCGGTCACACGGCCATGTAGCGGCCGGGGCGATGGTTCATGGCCAGCACCAGGTTGAGCGCGACGGCGCCCACGATGGACCAGAGCACCCGTGCCGGCTCGACGGTGAACAGCGCCAGCAGCACGATCGCGCAGTCCACGCCCATCTGCACCTTGCCGGCGCGCCAGCCGTGGCGGTCCTGCAGGTAGAGCGCGAGAATGCCGACGCCGCCCAGGCTGCAGCGGTGGCGGAACAGCACCAGGAACCCCGTGCCCACGATGAGCCCGCCCGCCACGGCCGCGTAGAGCGGCTGCAGCGCCGACAGCTGCAAGAAGCGCGACTGCGCCTCGGTCATCAGCGACAGCAGCAGCACCGCGATGAAGGTCTTGGCGGTGAAGGCGCGCCCCATCCTGCGCCACGCCAGCCAGTAGAAAGGCAGGTTCAGCAGGAAGAACCACTTGCCGAAGCCGATGCCCGTGGCGTAGTGCAGCAGGAAGGCGATGCCCGCCGTGCCGCCCGTGAGCAGGCCCGCGCTGGTGAAGAAGGCCACGCCGACCGAGATCAGCAGCACGCCCGTGAACACGGCCAGGGTGTCTTCGGCGGTGCTGTGCGGGACCATGGCGGGAGCGGGGGCGGCGGAAGGAGGGCTGAGGGTCTGGCTCATGGGTGGCAAAACGGAAGGAGAGGCCGGCTGTACGCATGGGCCGCGGCGCCATGGCTCCGTGCGCCTGCACGGCATGCCCTGGCGGCCGGACAGGTCCGCGATTGCAGCACGGGGCCGTGCCCGGCGGCTTGCGGTGCATCAAGGCGTTTCCCGCAGGCAGGCCGGGCGGAATTCTAGGGTAAACCCTGAATCCATCCGGCGTACCCTTTCTCGCTCCCTGCGCCCTGCGGCTCAGCGGGCCGGCCCTCCCACGCCGCGCAGCATGCGCAGCCCGTTGGCCACCACCAGCAGGCTGGCGCCCATGTCGGCGAACACCGCCATCCACATGGTCGCCTGCCCCGCGAGCGCCAGGCCGAAGAAAACGGCCTTGATGCCCAGTGCCAGGGCGATGTTCTGCCACAGCACGGCGTGCGTGCGGCGCGAGAGGCGCACGGTCTCGGCCACGCGGCGCAGGTCGTCGTTCATGATGACCACGTCGGCGGTTTCCATTGCCACGTCGGTGCCGGCCGCGCCCATGGCGAAGCCGATGTCGGCGCGCGCCAGCGCGGGGGCGTCGTTGATGCCGTCTCCCGCCATGGCGGTCATGCCGTGCTTCTGCTGGAGCGCTGCGATGGCCGAGAGCTTTTGCCCGGGCAACAGGCCCGCCTGGACCTCCGAAATGCCCGCTTCCCGCGCGGCCGCCTGGGCCGCTGCCGCGTGGTCGCCCGTCAGCATCACCGGCACGATGCCCAGGGCGCGCAGATCGGCCACGGCTTCCACGGCCTGCGGCCGCAGGGTGTCGGCCACGGCGAACAGCGCCCGCACGCCCTGGGCGTCGCCCAGCAGCGTCACGCTGCGGCCTTCGGATTCATGGGCTGCGGCGGCGGTCTCCACCGCGTCCGTCCACAGGCCGCGCTCCTGCGCCAGCCGCCGGTTGCCCAGGAACCAGGTCGCGCCGTGGATGCGGCCTTCCACGCCGCGGCCGGGCAGGGCGGTGAAGTCCTGCACGTCCGGCAGGTCGGCCGTGCCATCGGTGCCGCCCGTGCCGATGCCGGCGGCGATCGCCCTGGAGACCGGATGGTCCGAGCGCCCCGCCAGCGCGGCGGCCACGTCCGTGGCACCGTCCCCGCCGAAGCGCTCGCTGCCCACCAGCACCGGCCGGCCGGCCGTCACCGTGCCCGTCTTGTCGAAGGCCACGGCGCGCACGCCGCGGGCCCGCTCCAGCCACTGGCCGCCCTTGATCAGGATGCCGCGCCGCGCGCCTGCCGCCAGCCCGCTCACGACCGTCACCGGCGTGGCGATGACCAGCGCGCACGGGCAGGCGATCACCAGCAGCACGAGGGCGCGGTAGAGGGCGTCCAGCCAGGCCCAGCCCAGCGCCAGCGGAGCGCCCACGGCCACCAGGGCCGCCAGCGCGAACACCGTGGGCGTGTAGATGGCGGCGAAGCGGTCCACGAAGCGCTGCATGGGCGCGCGCGAGCCCTGCGCCTCTTCCACCGCATGGATGATGCGGTCCAGCGTGGTGTTCCCGGCAGCGGCCGTGACGCGGAACTGCAGTTCGGATTGCGCGTTGAGCGTGCCGGCGTAGAGCCCGTCGCCGGGCGCCTTGTCCACGGCCAGGCTTTCACCGGTCACGCTGGATTCATCCACCGCTCCGCGGCCTTCCAGCACCACGCCGTCCAGCGGCACCCGCGCGCCGGGACGCAGGCGCAGCACGCCGCCCACCGGCACCTCGGCCGCAGGCACCGTCCGCCAGCGGCCGTCCTCGCCGCGCAGCTCGGCCTGCTCGGGACTGAGCGCCAGCAGCGCGCCGATGGCGTCCCGCGCGCGGCCCACGGCGCGGTCCTCGATGCGCTCGGCCAGGGCGTAGAGAGCCATCACCATGGCGGCCTCCGGCCACTGGCCGATCAGGAAGGCGCCCGTCACGGCCACGGCCATGAGCGCCGAAATGTCCAGGCGGCCGCGCGCCAGCGAACCGAGGCCGGCGCGGTACACGCCGAGTCCGGCCAGCAGGATCGCCGCGGCAGCCACCGCCATGCCCGCGGCCCGCCAGGGCAGGGTATCCGGCGCGAGCAGATGCAGCAGTTCGGCGGCGGTCGCGGCGGCCAGCGAGGCGCCGAGCCGGCCCCAGCCGGGCAGCATGCCATGGTCATGGTCGTGCCCATGGCCACCTGCGGCTCCGCCGTCCGGGCCATGCGCATGCCCGTGGCCGCCGTCTCCCTGGTCGTGGTCGCCATGCGATGCCGCAGGCGCCGATGCGGGCGCCGCGGTCCGGGGCGGCGCCCCGCAGGCACTGCCGCATCCGCAGGCCAGATCGATGCGCGCCTTGCCTCCCGGGGCGGCAGCCGCCGGAGAGCGGTCGGTGGGAGCCGTGCTTGCCATGGTGTGTTGTCCTTGCTTGGGGTGAATTCCGACAGGGGTCCGCAGCCGGACCGTGCCATCATTGGAAACCTTCAAGCCGCTTCAAGGTCAAGCCGTGCCCGCCGCAAGCCCCCACCACCGTATCGGCGATGCCGCCCGCCTCTCCGGCGTGCCCGCCGCCAACATCCGCTACTACGAGAAGGAGGGGCTGCTGCCCGCGCAGGCCCGCGCCGACAACCGCTACCGCCTCTACAGCGACGACGAAATCCACCGCCTGCGGTTCATCCGCCTGTGCCGCGCCATGGACATGTCGCTGGACGAAGTGCGCACGCTGCTCTCGCTCGGCCGGGGCATGGACACCGCCGCAGACCATGCGGCCTGCGCCACCGTGGACGAGCACCTGCTGCACGTACGCACCCGCCTGCGGGAGCTGCAGGCGCTGGAGGCCCAGCTGCTGTCGCTGCGAGGGCGGTGCGACGGCACCGACGGCAGCCGCTGCCACGTGATCGAGGCCCTCCATGACCGTGCCGATGCCGATCCCCTGCCGCTGCCCGATCCGCCGGCGCGCCGGCATGTGTGACCGCCTTACGTCGATGTCCCCGCAGCCGTCCCTGACCAAAACCCCGACCGCCCGCCGCTTGACGGAGGAGGGCGCATGAGCACCGCAGCGGGCGCCCTCCCGGGATGGACCGGCCGGCTGTGGCGCGCCTCGCGCGGCTGGGCCCTGGCCTGGTGGCGCATCGTCCACCTGGGGGCGGTGGTGGCGGTGCTGATGCTGTCGCCGTCCAGCTACGGCCGGTTCACCCGCGCGCGCCTGGCCCGGCACATGTATCTCGATACGGCGCCCCTGCTGCTGGGCTTCACCGCGCTGGTGGCGCTCATCTGTCTGGTGGTGACGCACATCGTCGTCATCACGGCGCGCAGCTACGGCCTGTCGCACTATGCGCTGCAGATGGTGGTGCGGGTGCTCGTGCTGGAGCTGATCCCGCTCACGGCGGCACTGTTCGTGGCGCTGCGCACCACGATCCCCGGCGGCACGCAGCTGGCCCTCATGCGGCAGTCGGGCCACTGGGATGCGCTGCGCGCGCGCGGTGCCGACCCTGTCCGCGTGGAGCTGCTGCCGCGCGTCGTGGCCGGCATGTATGCCAGCATCACGCTCGCCGCGCTGTCGTGCGTGGTCGCCCTCGTGATGGCCTACCTGGGCGTCTATGGCGCGAGCACGGCGGGCGTGCCCGCCTACACCCGCATGTTCGGGCAGGTGTTCACGCCGCCCCTCACCCTGTTGTTCGTGCTCAAGACGCTGCTGTTCAGCCTGGCCGTCGCGCTCATTCCCATGGCCGCGGGCCTGCATGCCACGGGCGACCCGCGCGCGCGCTCCGAACTCGGCGGCTTCGCGCGGATGTTCGCGGTGCTGCTGCTGATCGAGATCGCATCGCTCATGGGCAACTACTACTGATTGACGCTTTCCCCGGACCGCTTCCGATGAACGACCACCCATCCCCGCCGCCGCACTCCCGTGACGGCCCGCCCGCCCCCGAACCGGCCGATGCGCTGCTGGGCCCCGTGGCCCACCTGGAGCGCAAGGCCGCCGCGCTGCTGCTCTTCACCCTGGCGCTGATCATCGGCTCGGGCCTGTACCTGCTCTACGCGCGCGGCGTGTTCGAGCCCACGCAGCAACTGGTGCTCACCGCCGACGATTCCGAAGGCGTGGTCGCCGGCATGGACATGACGTTCTCGGGCTTTCCCATCGGCCGGGTCCGCCGCACCGAACTGGCCGAGGGCGGCGACGTGCGCATCCTGATCGACGTGCCGCGCAAGGACGCGCACTGGCTGCGCGAATCGAGCGTGTTCACCCTGGTGCGCGGCATCGTGGGCGGCACCACGATCAAGGCCTACAGCGGCATCCTGACCGATCCGCCCCTGCCCGACGGCGCGGTGCGCCCGGTGCTGCGCGGCGATGCCACCGCCGAGATCCCGCAGCTCATGTCGGCCGCGCGCGAACTGCTCTCCAACCTGCAGGCCCTCACCGCGCAGGATGCCGCGCTGGGCGGCACGCTGGCCAATGTGCGCACCCTCACCGAACGGTTGAACGCGCCCGGCGGCGCCCTGGGCGTGCTGATGGGCAGCGAGGCCGAGGCGCGCAAGATCGCCACCACGCTGGACCGCACCAACCAGTTGCTGGCGCGCATCGACGGCATGGCCGCCAAGGCGGACCGGCAAGTCTTCGGCACGGCCGGCGAGGCGGGGCTCGTCACCGACGTGCGCGCCACCGTGGTGCAGCTCAACGGCCTGCTCGCGGACACGCGCCAGAGCCTGGCCAAGGTGGATGCCGTGCTGGCCGAAGCCCAGGCCATCGGGGCCAACGCCCGCGAGGCCACCACCGACCTCGGCGCCCTGCGCGCCGATGTGGAAAGCAACCTGCGCAAGGTCGAGAGCCTGGTCAACGAGATCCAGCGCAAATGGCCCTTCGCGCGCGACACCCGGATCGAACTGCCATGAGCCCCGCACCCACGTTCCGCCGGCCTGGCCTGTCCGGGCGTTACGGCGCGCTCCTGGCCGCGATGCTGGCTGCCGCGCTGGCCACCGGCTGCGCCCAGCGTCCCCCTGCGCCAGAATGGGAATTGAATGCCCGTGGCGCCGCCGACCGCGCCACGCAGGCCTACCTGTCCGGCAACGACCGCGTGGCCGCGCAGGAATGGCGGCGCGCCCGGGAAGAAACCGCCCGCACCGCGCGGCCCGACCTGCTGGCCCGTGTCGTGCTGCTGGAGTGCGCCACGCGGGTCGCCAGCCTGGCGCAGGTGGGATGCCCCGACTTCGCCCCCCTGCGTGGCGGTGCGGCCGCGGCCGAACGTGCGTACGCGGACTACCTGGAAGGCCGTGCCGGCGGGGCGGAGGCCGGACTCCTGCCGCCGGCCCAGCGGGCCGTGCAGGCCGAAGGTACCCCGGCGCTGGCCGGGGTGGCGGATCCGCTGGCCCGGCTGTTGGCCGCCGCGGTACTGCATGTACGGGGACAAGGCGGTCCCGACGTGTCGCAGAACGCCATCGATGCAGCGTCCTCCCAGGGATGGCGCAGGCCGCTGTTGGCCTGGCTGCTGCTGGCAGAACGGGAAGCCCGGGCCGGGGGCGACGCCCGGCGGGCGGACCAGCTACGGCAGAGGGTGGATGTGCTCGGGCAGGGAGAGGCCGCAGGGGTGCGGTAATCCGCTGCCCGACAGCTCCGGGCCAGCCCAGGGGCCCGGCAGGCTCCCGAAGTGTCCGGCAGTCGCGCTCAGGGCGAGGTAATCGGATCGCCCGGCAGGAACTGCTCCAGATCCTGCGGGATGCGCACCAGGGAATCCGCCGCCTGAACGGCTTCGTCGGGGACCAGGTTCATCGCCGTGGCCGCCACCGCCAGCAATACCGTGGTGGTGAACGCGATCAACGCGCGGGGGCCGGTGTAGCGGTTGCGTTGCATGGCAGTCTCCTTGGTACGGATCGGTCGATGGGCACGTGATGCGTGGTGTGGGATCCATTACATGCCGGCCGGCCGCTCGCGTCTGTCGGACACGTCCTCGCGGACGTGTGCTGCAACGGGAGTTACCCCTGGTTTCGTTCCGCGGGATGTCTTGCAGGACGGCAGGGTTATCCGCCGGACGCCGGAACCAGCCGGCGGGCCAGGGCGGAAGCCGTCAGTGTGCTGCCCGAAGGCCAACGGTCGGCCGCCCATCCATGGGCGTGACAGGCCGCGGAAGCCGCCTCGAACGCTGCGTCCGGGCCCTTCCCGGGCCGGCCCGCCCACAGCGCGCCCAGGAATCCTGCCAGCACGTCGCCCGTGCCCCCCGTCGCCAGGCGTCCGTTGCCCGTGGGATTGACGTGCACCGGCCGGTCCGGCGCGGCCACGACGCTGCCGGAACCCTTGAGCACGACCGCGCAGTGGAAACGCTCGGCCAGTGCCCGGGCGGCACCCAGCCGGTCGGCCTGCACGGCGGCCGTATCGGTGCCCAGCAGCCGCGCGGCCTCCAGGGGATGGGGCGTGAGCACGGTGGGCAGCGGGCCATGGCGTGGAGCGCGCCCGCGCAATTGCGCTGCCAATGAGGTGTCGCGGGCTATCGCGTTCAGCCCGTCCGCGTCCAGCACCAGCCGGGGCGCCTCGGCCAGCACGCGCGGCAGCACGCCCCGCACGGCCTCGCCCCCGCCGCAGCCGCAGACCACGGTGGCACCGCCGAGTTCGAGGGCGTCGAAGCGGCGCAGCATGCATTCCGGTTGCAGCGGGTCCACGGGCAGGGTGTCCGTTCCGCTGGCGTCCAGCAGCGCCACCACCACCCGCCCCGCGCCGCCGTGCAGCGCCGCGGAAGCCGCCAGCAGCGCGGCCCCGGTCATGCCCTGGCCCCGGGTACCGATGGCCTCGCCCCCCACCACGGCCACGTCGCCATGGCTGCCCTTGTGGGAGGCATGTGCCCGCCGCACGGGTTCGCCGGGGCCGGCCAGCCACGCCGGCGGGGGCTCGGCCGACACGTCCACGCCCAGGTCGTCCCACCAGACCGCGCCCGCGGCATCCCGGCCCTGGCCGGTGAACCACCCGGGCTTGAGGGTCAGCAGCCCCAGGGTGTGCCGCGTGCCCGGGCGCGCGTGCGCCGGCGGCGCGAGGCCGGGAAGGTACTGGCCCGTATCGGCCTGCAGGCCCGAGGGACCGTCCACGCAGAGGAGGGGGGCGCCGCTGTCCTGCAGGGCGCGCAACAGCGCGGCCAGCTCCGGCGAAGGGGCGCCGCTGCGGTTCTCCGCCCCGATGCCCAGCAGGGCATCGATGCACAGATCGTCCGGCCCGAGATCCGGGGGCGGTCCTTCAACGAAGGGCACTTGTGCGGCCCGGGCGCGTTCCCAGGCCCGGCGTGCGTCGGCGGGGGCGGCGTCCGGCCGGCCCAGCCAGGTCACCTGCACCCGCACGCCGCGGCACGCCAGCTGCGCCGCCGCTTCGAGCCCGTCGCCGCCGTTGTTGCCGCCGCCGCAGGCGATCCACACCTGCCGCGCGTGCGGCGCCACCGCCTGCGCCAGGCGCGCCACCGCCAGCCCCGCGCGCTCCATCAGCGTGCCGGCCGGCAGCGATCGCAGCGCGGCCTGCTCGATGCGGCGGGTCGCCGGGACGTCGAACAGGGGATGGGGACGGTCGGGTTCGATGCGGATCATGGACATGCGGCAGGCCTTCCTTCGGGAGGCCATTGTGGCCCGCTCCGTGGCCCGCGCCGCGCCGGTCAGAACCTGCGCAGGCCGAAGGGCTGCAGGTCCGTCTCCGGCACCCGCTGGGCGACCAGGTCGGCCACCGCGCGGGCGCTGCCGCAGGCCAGGGCCCAGCCGCACGCGCCGTGCCCTGCATTGATCCACACACCGGGCGCGCCGGCGGCGCCGACCACCGGCAGCCCGTCCGGAAGCATGGGCCGCGCGCCGCGCCAGGTCTGTACCTGCGGCGATGACCACTGCGCACCGCCGGGGAACCAGCCCGATGCCGCGTTGTAGAGCGTCTGCAAGGTGGGGGCATGGGGCGCGCCGCCGCCGGGGCCCAGTTCCGCCCCGCCGGCCACCCGCACCCGCTGCCCCTGCCGGGTGACGGTGATGCGGTGCAGCGGGTCGATCACCGTGCCCTGCGGGGCGTGGGTGTCCTCGCGCACGGGGGCGCTCAGGGTGTAGCCGTGCAGCGCCGCCAGCGGCATCGCGGTGCCGGTGCCCCGCAGCAGGGCGGCGGCCGACACGCCCGCGCACACCACCACCGCGTCGAAACGGCGTGCGTCGCGTTCGCCGGCCAGCCGCACGCCGGCCGGACCTCCCTGCAGTGCCTCCACGCGCGACTGGAACAGGAACTGCACGCCGCGCTCCTGGGCGGCGTAGCGCAGCATCTGGGCGAAGAGGCGGCAATTGCCGGATTCGCCGTCCGGCAGATGCAGCGCGCCCGCCAGCTCGTTGTCCGACGCCAGCCCGGGTTCGATGAGGCGGGCGGTATCGGCATCCACGTCGAGCACGTTCAGCCCGGTCTCCCGCAGGATGCGTGCGGCCGGCTGCACCCGGTCCAGGTCGGCGGGCGCGCGCAGCAGCACCAGCACGCCGCGGCTGCTTTCCGGGTCCAGGTCCAGGGCCTGCGCCACCTGCCGCATGCGGATGTGGCTGTAGTGACCGAACCGGGCCAGCGCGGCGACGGAGGACTCGGCCATGCCGCCGCGCGCCGCCCGGCGGCGGCGCCACAGCCAGCGCAGGTCGGCGAGCCCGGCCCCCTGGGCCAGGCGGACGGCGGCGTGCCGGCCCAGGAGCCTCTGCCGGGCAGGGCCGCCGACGGCCGGCGATGCCCAGGGAATCAGGGGCGCGGGGGCGAGCAGGCCCGCGTTGGCGAAGCTGGCCTCCTCGGCGGCGGCGCCGCGCTGCTCGAAGACAGTGACGGCGTGCCCGTCGCAGGCCAGTTCATAAGCGGTGGCGGTGCCGACGATTCCGGCACCGACGATGGCGATGTGCATGGTGGGTGGGGGCCGCCTCCGGTGGGCCGGGGCGGACCCGCTTCTGGGGTTCTGGAAGGGCCGCGGACGCCATCCGCTCCGCCGCGGGGGAGCGGATGGCGGAAGGTGCGTGCGGCCCGGTATGCTAGAATCTCGGGGTTTTGCTGTGAGGGGCGCCTCTTTTGTCGGGGGCGTCAGCACCGGCGGAACATTCAAGCCAACGCAAACGCGAACCGGCCCTATCAAGGTGCCGCCCCAGTCGAGTCGATCTTCTTTCGATCGTTGCCGGGCGGTTAGCGGGGCCGGATTTTAGACCCAACCTTTGGAGAATACCCATGTCCGTCACCATGCGCGAAATGCTGGAAGCCGGTGTCCACTTCGGCCACCAGACCCGCTTCTGGAACCCCAAGATGGCCCCGTTCATCTTCGGTCATCGCAACAAGATCCACATCATCAACCTGGAAAAGTCGCTGCCGATGTTCCAGGAGGCGCAGAAGTTCGCCAAGCAGCTCACCGCCAACCGCGGCACGATCCTGATGGTCGGCACGAAGCGCCAGGCCCGCGAACTGCTGGCTGCCGAGGCGCAGCGCGCCGGCGTGCCCTATGTCGATCAGCGCTGGCTGGGCGGCATGCTCACCAACTTCAAGACCGTCAAGACCTCCATCAAGCGCCTGAAGGACATGAAGGCCCAGCAGGAAGCCGGCCTGGAGTCCATGAGCAAGAAGGAACAGCTCACGTTCACCCGCGAGATCGAGAAGCTCGAGAAGGACATCGGCGGCATCCAGGACATGAACGCCCTGCCGGACGCCATCTTCATCATCGACGTGGGCTTCCACAAGATCGCCGTCGCCGAAGCCAAGAAGCTGGGCATCCCGCTGATCGGCGTGGTGGACTCCAACCACTCCCCTGAAGGCATCGACTACGTGATCCCCGGCAACGACGACTCGGCCAAGGCCGTGGCGCTGTACGCCCGCGGCATCGCCGACGCGATCATCGAAGGCCGTGCCAACGCCGTGAACGACGTGGTCAAGGCCGCCGCTCCCGAAGGCTCGGACGAATTCGTGGAAGTGGAAGAATCCGCTGCCTGAAGGCCCGGCCGCGCGACCTGTCGCGAATGAAAGAGGGGCTCCTGGTTAGCCCCCTTTTTTTTAGCCTTGAATCCTGTAACGAACTGAAATCTGGAGAATTACCGATGGCTGCAATTACCGCTAGCATGGTTGCCGAACTGCGCGCCAAGACCGACGCTCCCATGATGGAGTGCAAGAAGGCCCTGACGGAAGCCGACGGCGACCTGGCCAAGGCCGAGGAGCTGCTGCGCGTCAAGCTGGGCACCAAGGCTGGCAAGGCTGCCGCCCGCATCACCGCCGAAGGCGTGGTCGCCAGCTTCATCGAGGGCACGACCGGCGCCCTGATCGAAGTGAACAGCGAAACCGACTTCGTGAGCAAGAACGACAGCTTCATCGCCCTGGCCAAGGCTGCGGCCGAGCTGGTCGCCAAGCACAACCCCGCCGACGTGGAAGCCCTGGGCGCGCTGCCCTACAGCCAGGAAAGCTTCGGCCCCACGCTGGAAGAAGTGCGCAAGGGCCTGATCGGCAAGATCGGCGAGAACATGTCCTTCCGCCGCTTCAAGCGCTTCTCGGGCTCCAAGCTGGCTTCCTACCTGCACGGCACCCGCATCGGCGTGGTGGTGGAGTTCGACGGCGACGAAACCGCCGCCAAGGACGTCGCGATGCACATCGCCGCCATGAAGCCCGTGGCCCTGACCAGCGCCGACGTGCCCGCCGAGCTGATCGAGAAGGAGCGCACCGTCGCTGCCGCCAAGGCCGCCGAATCCGGCAAGCCTGCCGACATCGCCGCCAAGATGGTGGAAGGCTCGGTGCAGAAGTACCTCAAGGAAGTCTCGCTGTTCGACCAGGTCTTCGTGAAGGCCGCCGACGGCAAGCAGACCGTGGGCCAGATGCTCAAGGCCGCCAACACCACCGTGAAGGGCTTCACGCTCTACGTCGTGGGCGAAGGCATCGAGAAGAAGGTGGACGACTTCGCGGCGGAAGTGGCCGCGCAGGTGGCCGCCGCCAAGGCCGCTGCCTGATCCCTGGTCCCGTACAGTTCCCCGATTCCACCACCCGAAGAGAAACGCCCATGTCCGTCGCCGCTCCAGCCCACAAGCGCATTCTGCTCAAGTTGTCTGGAGAGGCTCTCATGGGTGACGACGCCTTCGGCATCAACCGCGCCACCATCGTCCGGATGGTCGAGGAGATCGCCGAAGTCACGCGCATGGGCGTGCAGGTCGCGGTGGTGATCGGGGGAGGGAACATCTTCCGCGGCGTCGCGGGAGGCTCCGTCGGCATGGACCGCGCCACCGCCGACTACATGGGCATGCTGGCCACGGTCATGAATGCCCTCGCGCTCGCCGATGCCATGGACAAGCAGGGCCTCATCGCCCGCGTGATGTCGGCCATCGGCATCGAGCAGGTGGTGGAGCCGTACGTGCGGCCCAAGGCGCTGCAGTACCTGGAAGAGGGCAAGGTCGTGGTGTTCGCCGCGGGCACCGGCAATCCCTTCTTCACGACGGACACCGCCGCCGCGCTGCGCGGCGCCGAGATCGGCGCCGAAGTGGTGCTCAAGGCGACCAAGGTGGACGGCGTGTACACCGCCGATCCCAAGAAGGATCCGACGGCGACGCGCTATACCAAGCTCACCTTCGACGAGGCCATGTCGCGCAACCTCGGCATCCTCGATGCCACGGCGTTCGCGCTCTGCCGCGACCAGAAGCTGCCCATCCGGGTCTTCTCGATCGTGAAGCACGGCGCGCTCAAGCGCGTGGTGATGGGCGAGGACGAAGGAACGCTGGTGTACGCTTGACGCCCGACTGCACCGTGCCCGCGGCGGCTTGGCGCCGACCCGGGCGACGGATGCGCGCACAGGAGAACACATGACGATTGCCGACATCAAGAAAAACACCGAAGCCAAGATGGACCAGTCCATCGTGGCCTTCAAGAACAATCTCGCCAAGATCCGCACCGGCCGTGCGAATCCGGCGCTGCTCGACTCCGTCCAGGTCGAGTACTACGGCTCCATGGTGCCGCTGTCGCAGGTGGCGAACGTGTCGCTGATCGACGCGCGCACCATCAGCGTCCAGCCCTGGGAAAAGGGCATGGGCGCCAAGATCGAGAAGGCCATCCGCGAAAGCGAGCTGGGCCTGAACCCCGCCTCCATGGGCGACCTCATCCGCGTGCCGATGCCGCCGATGAGCGAGGAGCGCCGCAAGGAGATGACCAAGCTCGCGCGCAACGAAGGCGAGGGCGCCAAGGTGGCCGTGCGCAACCTGCGCCGCGACGCCAACGAATCGGTCAAGAAGCTCGTGAAGGACAAGCTCGCTTCCGAGGACGAGCAGAAGCGCGCCGAAGCCGACATCCAGAAGGTGACCGACAAGCACATCGCCGAAGTCGATGCGCTCGTGGCCGCCAAGGAACAGGAAATCATGGCGGTCTGATCGGCCCGTTGCACGGGTTCGATCGATGCCTTCCATGTCCGCCGCCTCGCCAGCCGTCCCCCACCACGTCGCCATCGTCATGGATGGCAATGGCCGGTGGGCCACGCGCCGCTTCCTGCCGCGGCTGGCCGGCCACAAGCAGGGGGTGGAGGCGCTCAAGCGCTGCGCCCGCGACTGCGTGGAGCGCGGCGTGGCCGTGCTGACCGTCTTCGCCTTCTCCTCCGAGAACTGGAACCGCCCCGCCGACGAGGTGTCCGGCCTCATGGACCTGCTGGCCAAGGCGCTCGCGCGGGAGGTGCCGCAACTGCAGAAGGACGGTGTGCGCCTGCACTTCGTGGGCGAGAGGTCCACGCTGTCCGAGAAGGTCCGCGCCGGCCTGGCGCAGGCTGAAGCCGTCACCGCGCACAACACCCGGCTGGTGCTCAACGTCTGCTTCAACTACGGAGGCCGCTGGGACATCGCCCAGGCGGCCTCCGCGCTCGCCGCGCGTGGCGAGCCCATCACCGAAGCCAGCCTCCACACCGCCATGGGCCTGGCCCACGTGCCGGATCCCGACCTGGTGATCCGCACGGGCGGCGAGATGCGCATCAGCAATTTCCTGCTGTGGCAGTGCGCGTATTCCGAGCTGTACTTCAGCGACCGCCTCTGGCCCGATTTCGACGGCGCCGCCCTGGACCAGGCCATCGCCGCCTACGGGGCACGCGAGCGCCGGTTCGGCAAGACATCCGAGCAACTGCTGGCCTCCCCGACCTCGTCGGCGTGCGCCTGAAGGGGTTTCCCATGCTGGTCACGCGCATCCTCACGGCCATCGTCCTGCTGGCCATCCTGTTGCCGGCGCTCTTCGCCGGCTCGGTCGTGCCTTTCGCGGCCGTGGTGCTGGTGCTCATGGCCGCCGGCGGCTGGGAGTGGGGCCGGCTGCAGGGCCTGGGCCAGCCGGCGTCCCTGGCGGTGGGCGCGGCCTGCGTGCTGCTCTGCGCCGCGAGCTGGGCGGGCGGCTGGACGGAGCGTCCGCTGACCTGGCTCTGGGCCGCCGCTGGCGCCGGCTGGGTGCTGTGCGGCGCCTGGCTGCTGCGCCATGGCGTGGAGGGCTGGCCGCGCATTCCCCATCCCGTGCGCCTGGCCGGCGGGGTGCTGGCCCTCTGGCTGGCGTGGCTGGCCGCCGTGCAGGCGCGCACCATCGGCATCAACTTCCTGCTGTCCGTGCTCGTGCTGGTCTGGGTCGCGGACATCTTCGCCTATTTCGCCGGCCGGGCGTTCGGCCTGCGCTTCACGCGTTCCAAGCTGGCGCCTTCCATCAGCCCCGGCAAGAGCTGGGAAGGCGTCTGGGGCGGCATGGCCGGCGTGATCGTGCTCGCCCTGGCCTGGGCGGCGGCCGATGCCGCCTCGCAGGCCCCGGTCCCGAGCTTCTACTCGCGGCTGGCCGCCAAGGGCTGGTGGCTGCTGGTCATCGGCGCGGTGTTCATGGCCTGCATGAGCGTGGTGGGCGATCTCGTCGAATCGCTGGTCAAGCGCAGCGCGGGCGCCAAGGACAGCAGCCGGCTGCTGCCCGGCCACGGCGGCGTGCTCGACCGGGTGGACGCGCTGCTGCCCACGCTGCCCCTGGCCATGATGCTCACCCATTTCGCTGCCCCATGAAACAACGCCTTACCGTCCTGGGTTCCACCGGCTCCATCGGAACCAGTACCCTGGACGTGGTCGCGCGCCACCCCGGCCGCTACGAGATCTTCGCGCTGAGCGCCGCCACGCAGGTGGACGCCATGGCGGCGCAGTGCCTGCGCTTTGGTCCGCGCTACGCGGTCATGGCGAGCCCGGAGCATGCCCGCGCGCTGCGGGAGGCACTGGCCGCGCAGGGGTCGTCCACCGAGGTGATGGACACCCCCGATGCCCTGCAGGCGATCTCCGCCCATCCCGAGGTGGACGTGGTCATGGCGGCCATCGTCGGCGCCGCCGGGCTCGCTCCCTGCCTGGCCGCCGCGCGCGCGGGCAAGCGCCTGCTGCTGGCGAACAAGGAAGCGCTGGTCGTGGGCGGCGAGGTGTTCATGTCCGCGGTGCGCGAGGGCGGCGCCACGCTGCTGCCCATCGACAGCGAGCATTCCGCCATCTTCCAGTGCCTGCCGGAGGATGCGTCCTCCTGGCCGCGGCGCGTGGACCACATCCTGCTCACCGCGTCCGGCGGCCCGTTCCGCACGCGCGAGCCCGCCACCCTGCGCGACGTGACACCCGAGCAGGCCTGTGCCCATCCCAACTTCTCCATGGGGCGCAAGATCTCGGTGGATTCCGCGACCATGATGAACAAGGCGCTGGAAGTGATCGAGGCGCGCTGGCTGTTCAATCTGGCGCCGGAACAGATCCAGGTGGTCATCCATCCGCAGCAGATCATCCATTCGATGGTGCAGTTCAAGGACGCCTCGGTGCTGGCCCAACTGGGCACGCCCGACATGCGCGTGCCCATCGCCTGCGGCCTCGCCTGGCCCGAGCGCATCGAGAGCGGCACGCCCCGGCTCGATTTCCGCAGCCTGGCCGCCCTGACCTTCGAGGAAGCCGACGCCACGCGCTTTCCCGGGCTGCACCTGTCGTGGCAGGCCCTGCGTGCCGCGCCGGGCACCACCGCGGTGCTCAATGCGGCCAACGAGGTGGCGGTGGCGTCGTTCCTGGAACGCCGCATCCGCTTCGACCAGATCCACCGGCTGAATCTTGCAACTCTGGAGGCGGTATCGCCCTCCAACCCGGACTCGCTGGGCGCATTGCTCGACCTCGACGCCCAGGCGCGTTCGGTCGCGCGGCACCGGGCAGAGCGGCTCGCGGCCTGACCGCCGCGTTCCTCCACCGTACGGGAGTGCCCCATGCTTCTCACCATCGTCGCCTTCATCGTCGCCCTGGGCCTGCTCATCGCGGTCCATGAGTACGGGCACTACCGCGTGGCCGTGGCCTGCGGGGTCAAGGTGCTGCGCTTCTCGGTGGGTTTCGGCAAGCCGCTGCTGCGCTGGCAGCCGCGGGGGTCGTCCACGGAATTCGTCATCGGCGCCTTCCCGCTGGGCGGCTACGTGCGCATGCTGGACGAACGCGAGGCGCCGGTCGATCCCGCGGAGCGCCACCTGGCCTTCAACCGGCAGCCGCTGCGCTCGCGGGCGGCGATCGTCGCCGCCGGCCCGGTCGCGAACCTGCTGCTGGCCATCGCGCTGTATGCCGCGGTCAACTGGATCGGCGTGCAGGAGCCGCGGGCCATCCTCGCGAGTCCCGCGGCGGGTTCGGTGGCCTACGACGCGGGCCTGCGCGGCGGCGAAATGGTCGTGGCCGCCGCCATGGGGCCGGACGAGCCGGAGCCGGTGCGTTCCTTCGAGGATCTGCGGTGGCTGCTCACGCGCGGTGCGCTGGACGGGCAGGACGTGCGCCTGCAGGTCGAGCCCGCGTCCGGCGCGCCTCGCCGTGAGCTGGTTCTGGAGCTGCACGATTTCGACGCGTGGCAGGCGGACGCGCAGTTGTTCCGCAAGATCGGCGTGCTGGGCCCGTGGACGCGCCCGGTGATCGGCGAGGTGGTGGACGGCGGCGCTGCGCAGCGCGCCGGGCTGCGGGAGGGCGACACCGTGCTGCAGGTGGGCTCGACCCCGGTGGTGGACGGCCAGCAACTGCGGGACCTG
Organism: Paracidovorax citrulli; assembly: GCF_900100305.1. Taxonomy (GTDB): domain Bacteria; phylum Pseudomonadota; class Gammaproteobacteria; order Burkholderiales; family Burkholderiaceae_C; genus Paracidovorax; species Paracidovorax citrulli. Next base: position 93,190 of record NZ_FNEY01000012.1, read on the forward strand.
ATCCGGGCCTCGGTGCAGGATGGCAAGTCGGTCTCCCAGGTATGGCGGGTGGACCGCGGCGGGCGCACCGTGCAGCTGGACGTGGCGCCGGACGTGGTGCGCCAGGACGGGGCTGCGCCCGCCGGGCGGGTGGGCGCCTATGTCGGCGCGCAGCCGGCCATGGTCACCGTGCGCCACGGTCCGCTCGAAGGCCTGTGGAAGGGCGTGACGCGCACCTGGGAGGTCTCCGCGCTCACCCTGCGCATGATGGGCCGCATGGTGGTCGGCGAGGCCTCGCTCAAGAACCTGAGCGGCCCGCTCACCATCGCCGACTACGCGGGCCGGTCCGCCAGCCTGGGATTCACGCAATACCTGGTGTTCCTGGCCCTCATCAGCGTGAGCCTGGGGGTGCTGAACCTGCTGCCGCTGCCGGTCCTCGATGGGGGGCACCTGATGTATTATCTTTGGGAAGGCGTCACCGGCAGGGGCGTGTCAGATGCCTGGATGGAGCGGTTGCAGAGGGGCGGCGTTGCATTGCTCCTCGTGATGATGTCCATCGCCCTTTTCAACGACGTCACCCGGCTTTTTGGCTAAACCTACCGCCGCATGAATCCGCCATGTCGGCACCAGTTCACTCATGAAAAAACACATCAACCGCCTGGGCGTGCGCACGGCATGCGCCGTCGCCGCCATGGTCTTCGTCGCGCAGGCTGCCTGGGCCCTTGAACCCTTCAAGGTCCAGGACATCCGGGTGGAAGGGCTGCAGCGCGTGGAGCCGGGCACGGTGTTCGCCTCCATGCCGCTGCGCGTGGGCGACGATTACAACGACGAGAAGGGCGCGGCCGCCATCCGCTCGCTCTTCGCGCTGGGGCTGTTCAAGGACGTGCGCCTGGAGGCCAGCGGCAACGTGCTGGTCGTGGTGGTGGAGGAGCGCCCCACCATCGCCGACGTCGATTTCGCCGGCACCAAGGAATTCGACAAGGACACCCTCAAGAAGGCCATGCGGGACGTGGGCCTGACCGAAGGACGCCCCTACGACAAGGCCCTGACCGACCGTGCGGAGCAGGAGCTCAAGCGCCAGTACATCAACAAGAGCCTGTACGGCGCCGAGGTGGTGACCACGGTGACGCCCATCGAGCGCAACCGCGTCAACCTGACCTTCACGGTGACCGAGGGCGAGCCCGCCAAGATCAAGGACATCCACATCAACGGCGCCCAGGCCTTCAGCGAATCCACGCTCAAGGGCCTGTTCGACCAGGACACCGGCGGCTGGCTGAGCTGGTACACCAAGTCCGACCGCTATTCCCGCACCAAGCTCAACGCCGACCTGGAGACGCTGCGCTCCTACTACCTCGCGCGCGGCTACCTCGAGTTCCGCATCGACTCCACCCAGGTGGCGGTGTCGCCGGACAAGCAGGACATCAGCATCACGATCAATATCACCGAAGGCCAGCGCTACGTGGTCTCCGGCGTGAAGCTGGAGGGCAACTACCTGGACCGCGACGACGAGTTCAAGTCGCTCATCACCATCCAGCCCGGCGAGCCCTACAACGCCGACCGTGTCACCGAGACCACCAAGGCCTTCACCGACCACTTCGGCAACTTCGGCTTCGCCTTCGCCCGCGTGGAGGCCGTGCCCGAGATCGACCGCGAGAACAACCGCGTGGCCCTCGTGCTGCGCGCCGAGCCCTCGCGCCGCGCCTACGTGCGCCGCATCATCGTGAGCGGCAACAACCGCACCCGCGACGAAGTGATCCGCCGCGAATTCCGGCAGTACGAGGCCTCCTGGTACGACGGCGACAAGATCAAGCTCTCGCGCGACCGCGTGGACCGCCTGGGCTACTTCACGGAGGTGAACGTCGAGACCCAGGATGTCTCGGGCTCGCCCGACCAGGTGGACCTCGTGGTGAACGTGGCCGAGAAGCCCACCGGCTCCCTGCAGCTGGGCGCGGGCTTCTCCAGCGCCGAGAAGGTGTCGCTGTCGTTCAGCATCAAGCAGGAGAACGTGTTCGGCTCGGGCAACTACCTGGGCGTGGACGTGAACACCAGCAAGTACCGCCGCACGCTGGTGCTCAGCACGACCAACCCGTACTTCACTCCCGACGGCATCTCCCGCACGCTGGACCTGTACTACCGCACCGACAAGCCCTACGAGGACCAGGGCGGCAACTACCAGCTGGTCACCGCGGGCACCAGCGTGCGCTTCGGCATCCCGTTCAGCGAGACGGACACGGTGTTCTTCGGCGGTGGCCTGGAGAACACGCGCATCAAGCTGGGCACGAACATCCCTGCAGCCTATCTGGCGTACGCCAACACCTACGGCAGCAGCAGCACCGCGATCCCGCTCACCGTGGGCTGGTCGCGCGACGACCGCGACAGCGCGCTGGCGCCGAATTCGGGCCGCTATCAGCGCCTGAACTCCGACTGGTCGGTGGCGGGCGATGCGCGCTACGTGCGGGCGAACTACCAGTTCCAGCAGTACGTGCCGCTGAACAAGAAGTTCACCCTGGCGTTCAATTCCGAACTGGGCTGGGGCAAGGGCCTGAACGGCCGTCCCTACCCGGTGTTCAAGAACTTCTACTCCGGCGGCCTCGGCTCGGTGCGCGGCTTCGACCAGGGCACGCTGGGTCCGCGCGACGTCACCGGCGCCTCCCTGGGCGGCCCGAAGAAGGTCACGCTCAATGCGGAATTCATCGCGCCGTTCCCCGGCGCAGGCAACGACCGTACGCTGCGCGTGTTCACGTTCGTGGACGCCGGCAACGTTTTCGGCGAAGACGAGAAGGTCTCCTTCAGCGACATGCGTGTCTCTGCGGGCCTGGGCCTGAGCTGGATTTCACCGCTCGGTCCGCTTCGCCTCGCTTTCGCGCAACCGGTGCGCAAGTTCGCCGGCGATAGAATCCAGAAACTGCAATTCCAGATCGGAACGTCTTTCTAATGAAATCCCTTTCCCGCCATATTCCCCTGGTCCTTCTGCTCGGCGCGCTCGGCGCGGCCGTGCCCGCGCAGGCACAGGAGTTCAAGGCCGGCTTCGTGAACACCGACCGCATCTTCCGCGAAGCCAGCACGGCCAAGGCCGCGCAGGCCAAGCTGGAGCAGGAATTCTCCAAGCGCGAGAAGGACCTGGTTGACCAGGGCAACGCGCTCAAGGCCGCCACCGACAAGTTCGAGCGCGAGGCCCCCACCATGGCCGAAAGCCAGCGCACCGCCCGCCAGCGGCAGCTGGCGGACCAGGACCGCGACTTCCAGCGCAAGCGCCGCGAGTTCCAGGACGACCTGGCCGCCCGCAAGAACGAGGAACTGGGCCAGGTGCTCGAGCGTGCCAACAAGGCCGTCAAGCAGGTGGCCGAGGCCGAGAAGTACGACGTCATCCTGCAGGAAGCCGTCTACATCAACCCGAAGCACGACATCACCGACAAGGTGATCAAGGCGCTGAATGCGGGCGCTGGCGCCGGTGCGAAGTGATCGCAGCGGCTGCGGGGCGGCGCGCACGGGGCATCCTGCGTGAGCGTGCGTCTCAGGCAGATTGTTGAGGCGCTGGGCGGAACGATCGAAGGAGGCGGCGGCGACGTCGAGATTCTTCGCATCGCCCCGCTCGAATCGGCGGAGCCGGGCGACCTGGCCTTCCTGAGCAATCCGCGCTACCGCCAACAACTGGCCGCCTCCCGGGCGGCCTGTGTCATTGTGGCTCCCGCGATGCGCGAGGAAGCGCTGGCGCGCGGCGCGTGCATCGTGGCGGAGGATCCCTACGCCTATTTCGCGCGCGCGACGCAGCTCTGGAAGCGACTGCACGGCCGCACGCCCGCTGCGGGCGTCCATCCGTCCGCAGTGGTGGATCCGGACGCCTTCGTCGATCCCTCGGCGCACATCGGCCCGCTCTGCGTGGTCGAGCGCGGCGCGCGCATCGGCGCAGGCACGGTGCTGACCTCGCGCATCACCGTGGGCGAAGGCTGCCGCATCGGCGAGCGCTGCCTGCTGCACCCGGGCGTGGTGATCGGCGCGGACGGTTTCGGCTTCGCGGCCGAGGGTGGCGCCTGGACCAAGATCGAGCAGCTCGGCGCCGTGCGCATCGGCGACGACGTGGAGATCGGGGCCAACACCTGCATCGACCGCGGGGCGCTGGACGACACCGTCATCGAGGACGGCGTCAAGCTCGACAACCTCGTGCAGATCGGCCACAACGTGCACATCGGGCGGCACACGGCCGTGGCCGGCTGCACCGGCGTGTCCGGCAGCACGCGCATCGGCGCCCGCTGCATGATCGGCGGCGCGGCGATGATCCTCGGGCATCTGGAGATCGCCGACGGCGTGCAGGTATCGCCCGGCACGGCCATCACGCGCTCCGTCCTGAAGCCGGGGCTCTACTCCGGCATGTTTCCCTTCGACGAGAATGCGAAGTGGGAAAAGAACGCGGCCACGCTGCGCCAGCTCCACGGGCTGCGCGCGCGCATCATGGCCCTCGAAGAACAGATACGAAAAGACGGTCCCACCGCACATATCCAATGATGGACATCCACCAAATCCTCAAGCTCCTGCCGCACCGCTATCCCTTCCTGCTGGTGGACCGTGTCGTCGAACTCGAAAGGGGCGAGCGCATCCAGGCGATCAAGAACGTCACGATCAACGAGCCGTTCTTCACCGGGCATTTCCCGAACCGGCCGGTCATGCCCGGCGTGCTGATGCTGGAAGCCCTCGCCCAGGCGGCGGGCCTGCTGTCCTTCGACATGATGGGCGAGGCCCCTGGCGACGACAAGGTGTTCTACTTCGTCGGCATCGACGGTGCGCGTTTCAAGCGGCCCGTGGAGCCTGGCGACCAGCTCATCCTCGACGTGAAGCTCGACCGCATCAAGGGCGGCATCTACAAGTTCGGCGGCGTGGCGCGCGTGGGCGACAGCGTGGCCTGCGAAGCCGAGATCATGTGCACCATGCGGACCGTCGCCTGAAGGGCTGAGGGCGCGGGACCATGAGCAGCATCCATTCCACGGCCATCGTCGATCCGGGCGCCGAGCTGGACAGCTCGGTCACCGTCGGCCCCTATGCGGTCATCGGCCCCAAGGTGCGCATCGGGGCCGGGACGAGCGTCGGGCCGCACTGCGTCATCGAGGGCCGCACGACGATCGGGCGCGACAACCGGATCTTCCAGTTCGCCTCGCTCGGCGCGATTCCGCAGGACAAGAAATACGCCGGGGAAGACACCTGCCTGGAGATCGGCGACCGCAACACGATCCGCGAGTTCTGCACCTTCAACCTCGGCGTGCCGGGCGCGGGGGGCGTCACGCGCGTGGGCGACGACAACTGGATCATGGCCTACTGCCACATCGCGCACGACTGCCTGGTGGGCAACCACACCACGCTCTCGAACAACACCACGCTGGCCGGGCACGTCGAGCTGGGCGACTGGGTGACCGTCGGCGGGCTGGTGGGCATCCACCAGTTCGTGAAGATCGGCGCGCACGCGATGGTGGGGTTCGCTTCGGCGGTATCGCAGGACGTGCCCCCCTTCATGCTGGTCGATGGCAATCCGATGGGCGTGCGCGGCTTCAACATCGTGGGCCTGAAGCGCCGCGGCTTCTCCGCGGACCGCCTCGCCGCGGTCAAGCAGATGCATCGCCTGCTGTACCGCCAGGGGCTGACGCTGGAGGCGGCCGCCAAGGCGATCGAGGAGCTTGCGGCCGAGCACCCCGAGGCCGCGGGCGACATCACCCTGCTGCGCGATTTCATCGTCTCCTCGACGCGCGGCATCGCGCGCTGAAGGGAAGCGCGCAGCCATGCAAGACGCCCCTCGCATCGCGATGGTGGCCGGCGAGACGTCCGGCGACCTGCTCGCCGGCCTGCTCCTGGACGGCCTGCACGCGCAGTGGCCGGCGGTGTCCGCGCAGGGCATCGGCGGGCCGCAGATGGAACGCCGGGGCTTCCATTCCCTGTGGCCGAGCGAGCGCCTCGCGGTGCACGGCTACAGCGTCGAGCTGGTGCGCCGCCTCTGGGGCATCGTGCGCATCCGCCAGCAATTGCGCAGCCGCCTGCTCGCGGAGCGGCCCGGCCTCTTCATCGGCATCGATGCCCCGGATTTCAACCTGGGCCTGGAGGCCGACCTGCGCGCCGCGGGCATCAGGACCGTGCATTTCGTCTGCCCGTCCATCTGGGCCTGGCGTGCGGAGCGGGTCCACAAGATCCGGCGCAGCGCCGACCATGTGCTGTGCATCTTCCCCTTCGAGCCCGAACTGCTGGCGCGCCACGGCATCGACGCGACCTACGTGGGCCATCCGCTGGCCCAGGTCATTCCGATGGAGCCCGACCGCCTCGCGGCCCGCGCGCAGCTGGGGCTGGGCGCGGACGACGAGGTGCTGGCCATCCTGCCCGGCAGCCGCTCCGCGGAAGTCGCCTACATCGCCCGGCCGTTCTTCCAGGCGGCGGCACTGCTGCGCCAGGCGCGGCCCGGGCTGAAGATGGTGGTGCCGGCGGTACCGGCGCTGCGCGCGCGCACCGAGCAGATCGCCGCCGAGTGCGGAGTGCGCGATGCGCTGCTGATAACGCCCGGGCAATCCCACACGGTGCTGGCCGCCTGCGACTGCACGCTCATCGCCAGCGGGACCGCGACGCTGGAGGCCGCGCTGTTCAAGCGGCCCATGGTCATCGCCTACCACATGCACCCCATCAGCTGGCGCCTGATGCGCCGCAAGCAGCTGCAGCCCTGGGTGGGGCTGCCCAACATCCTGTGCGGCGATTTCGTGGTGCCCGAACTGCTGCAGGACGCGGCCACGCCGCAGGCCCTGGCCACGGCCGTGATGCAGTGGCTGGACGCACCAGCCGGCCAGCGCGACGCGCTGGCGCGGCGCTTCACCGCGCTGCACGAGGAACTGCGCCGCGATACCCCGAGATTGGCCGCCGATGCGATCCAGAAAATCCTTGCCGCGCGTTGAGCAGGCCCATCTGCCATGGCATCCGCCGGGACTCGTCGCGGGCGTGGACGAGGCGGGCCGCGGGCCGCTGGCCGGGCCCGTGGTGGCCGCGGCCGTCATCCTCGACGAATTGCAGCCCATCGAGGGCCTGGCGGACTCCAAGACACTCACCGCGGCCCGCCGCGAGGCGCTGTTCGACGAAATCCGCGCCAAGGCGCTGTGCTGCAGCGTCGCCGAGGCCACGGTGGAAGAGATCGACACGCTGAACATCCTGCAGGCCACCATGCTGGCGATGCGCCGCGCCGTGGCCGGCCTGCGCCTCAAGCCGGTGCGCGTGCTCGTGGACGGCAACCGCCTGCCGCCGCTGGACGTGCCCGCCGAGGCCATCGTCAAGGGCGACGCGCTGGTGCAGGCCATCTCCGCCGCATCCATCCTGGCCAAGGTCACGCGCGACCGCTGGTGCGCGCAACTGCACGAGGCCTACCCGCACTACGGCTTCGCCTCGCACAAGGGCTATGGCACGGCGGAGCACATGGCGGCCCTGCAGGCCCATGGCGCATGCCCGGAACACCGTCGCTCCTTCGCACCGGTCGCTGCGGCGGTGCAGCGCACCGTGGTCATGCAGGCCACCGCCACCATCGTGACGACCGTGGAAACCACCGTCTCCGTACGCCCCGCGGCGCCCCGGGCCGCGGAAGGGCTGCACGCATGACCGCCGGGCCGACCTTCATCCAGTCGCGCGACAACGCATTCGTGAAGGACCTGCGGCGGCTGGCGCAGGACAGCGGCGCCTACCGCCGCCAGGGCCGCGTCTGGCTCGAGGGCGACCACCTCTGCCGTGCCGCACTGGAGCGCGGCGTGCAGCCGGCCATCGGCGTCTATGCCGAATCCGCCTGGCCGGAGTGGGAGCGCGAATGGGGAACGGCCGCCGCACGCAACGTGGTGCTGGCCGATGCGCTCTGGGCCGACGTGAGCGGGCTGGAATCGCCGGCGCGCATGGGCTTCGTGGTGCCCGTGCCCGAGGCGCCGGTGCTGCAGGCCGGCCTGCCGACCGTGGTGCTGGACCGGCTGCAGGATGCGGGCAACGTGGGGTCCATCCTGCGCAGCGCCTCGGCTTTCGGTTTCCGCCAGGTGGCGGCCCTGAAAGGCACGGCGGGCCTCTGGAGCCCCAAGGTGCTGCGGGCGGGCATGGGCGCGCATTTCGCGCTGCACCTGGTGGAGGGGCTGGCGGTGGACGACATCGACGCGCTGGCCCTGCCGCTGCTGGCCACGAGTTCGCACGGCGGCGACCTGCTGCACCGCGCGCGCCTGCCCTGGCCCTGCGGCTGGATCCTGGGCCACGAGGGGCAGGGCGTTTCCGAGGCGCTGCAGCAGCGCGCCACGCACCTGATCCGTATCGCGCAGCCGGGCGGCGAGGAATCGCTCAACGTGGGGGCGGCGGCGGCCATCTGCCTGCACGCGAGCGCGGCGCACGCGGATTCCTCAGAGTAAGGCCGGTCGTCCTGCTGGCGGCAGGGGCGACGCGCTATGCATCGCGGGGCAGGAAAGCATCTCCCGCCGTGAGCGGCGGATGCCGGTAGGTGGCCGGGGTCCGGCTCAACGCCACCGGGCTTCCCAGGCCACGGTAATCCGCCCCCATTTCGACCACCATCTTCCGGTGCGCGGTGTGCGGGTGCTCCAGCGCCGCGTCTACTTGGAGCACGGGCGCCGCCGGCACGCCCGCGGCCATCAGCCGTTCGACCAGCGGGGCGGCCTGCAGGGCCTGCGTCGCGTCCTCCAGCAGCGGTTTCAGTTCCGAGCGGTGGCGCGATCGGTCTCCCGCCCGCGCGAAGCGCGGATCGTCCGCCAGTTCCGGACGGCCTATGCAGCGGCAGAAGGCCGCGAACTGGCGGTCGTTGCCCACCGTGACGAAGACCGGCTCGCTGGCGGTGCGCAGCGTGTCGTACGGATAGATGTTGGGGTGGGCATTGCCGCTGCGGCCCGGTACGCGTCCGTCCATGAACCAGTTCGCCGCATGCGGATGCAGCAGCGAGAGGCCGCTGTCGTAGAGTGCCGCCTCCACGAGCTGGCCCCGGCCGCTGCGCTGGCGCTCCTGCAGGGCGAGCAGCACGCCGATGACGGCATGCAGCCCCGTCACCATGTCCACCACCGGCAGGCCGACGCGCAACGCGCCGCCGCCCGATTCGCCGTTGACGCTCATGATGCCGGCCATGGCCTGCACCGCTGCGTCGTAGCCCGGCAGGCCGCCCAGCGGGCCGTCGCTGCCGAAGCCGCTCACGCGGCACCAGACCAGGCGCGGGAAACGCCGCGACAGCTCGCCATATCCGATGCCCCAGCGCTCCATCGTGCCGGACTTGAAATTCTCCACGAGCACGTCGGCCTGTGCGGCCAGCTCGAGCAGGCGGGCCCGGCCTTCCTCGCTCGACAGATCGAGGTGCTGCACCCGCTTGTTGCGGTTCAGTCCCATGTAGTACGACGCCACGCCGCCCCGGAACGGCGGGCCCCAGGTGCGCGTATCGTCGCCCTCGGGCGGCTCCACCTTGAGCACGTCGGCACCGTGGTCGCCCAGGATCTGGCCGCAGTACGGCCCGCCGAGGATGCGCGAGAGATCGAGCACCCGGATGCCGGCGAGTGCGCCGGTGCCTGCTGTATCAGTCAAGGCGGACTCCCGACTGCTGGACCACCTGCGCCCACTTGGCCGTCTCGTCGGCGATGAAGCGCCCCAGCGCCTGCGGGCGTGTATCGGCCGCGGCTTCCAGCCCCTGCGAGGCGAACAGTGTCTTGACCTTGGCGGTGGAGAGGGCTTGGGCGAATGCCTTGTTGAGGATGGCGATGCGATCGGCCGGCGTACCCGCGGGAGCCACCACGCCGAAGAACACGCTGACGTCGTAGCCCGGATAGCCCTGTTCGGCCACCGTGGGTACGTCGGGCAGGGCCTGCGAGCGCTTCGAGGTCGTCACCCCCAGCGCGCGCAATTTGCCGGCTTTCACATAGGGCTGGGCAGTCAGCACGTCGGTGAAGCTCATGGCGACCTGGCCCCCCAGCAGATCATTGAGCGCGGGTCCGGTGCCCTTGTAGGGGATGTGCAGGAAGTCGGTCCCCGCCACGGAGTTGAACAGCACCCCCGCCAGGTGCGACGATGCCCCGCTGCCCGAGGAGGCGTACGCCAGCTTGCCCGGGTGGGCGCGGCCGTAGGCGACGAGCTCCTGCACGTTGCGCGCCGGCACGCTGGGATGCACCACCAGGATGTTGGGCAGGTAGCCCACCCGGATGACGGGCGCATAGCTCTTGACCGGGTCGTACCCGAGTCTGGCGTAGAGGCTGGCATTGATGGCCAGCGGGCCCGACGTGCCGAACATGAGCGTGTAGCCGTCGGGTTCCGCCCGCGCGACGTATTCGGCGCCGATGTTGCCGTTGGCCCCGGCGCGGTTCTCCACGATCATGGGCTGGCCGATACGGTCCTTGATCTCCGCGGCCAGGGTGCGCGCCATGGCATCGGTCGGCCCGCCGGGCGGGTAGGGGATCACCAGGGTGATCGGCTTGGCCGGGAAGGCGTCCGCAGCGCCCGCGGGCGCCAGGAAAGAGGCCGCCAGCAGGGCGCAGGCTGCGGACATCAGGGTGCGTTTCTTCATCTTGCTTTGTCTCCGTTGTGGTTGTGGGGGCGGATGGCTCAGGCCGTTGCGGCGGCCTCCCGTGCCGCGCCGCGGCGGTCCTGCCATTCGGCAGGCGGCAAGTCGGGCCGCAGCGGATCGCGCGGCAGCACGCGGTGCCACAGCGCCATCCGGGCCCAGTGCATGCGCGCTGCCGAGCCGGTCTTGGCCGCCTCCCAGGCCATGGCGATGGCGCTGGTGCAGTGGTAGAGCGCGGACGCTGCCTGGCGGGCCAGCACCTCGCCGCCGTCGTCCTGCAGCGCTGTTTCGGCCAGTGCGCAGGCGCGCTCGAAGCTGTGGGCCAGGGCAGCGGCGAAGGCCGGGGGCAATGCGGCATCCTCCAGCAGCGCGGCGTTGTGCGCGGACAGCACGGGCAGCGAGCCTTCCCGGCGGATGGCGCGCAGAACGTCCAGCGCGACGATGTTGCTCGTGCCTTCCCAGATCGAGCCCAGGTGCGCGTCGCGCACCAGGCGCGCGTCGCTGAACTCCTCGATGTAGCCGCAGCCGCCGCGCACTTCCATCGCATCTCCGGTCACCTTGCGCGCGTCGCGGCACGCTCGGAACTTGATGAGCGGCGTGAGGATGCGCAGCAGGGCATAGGCATCCTTCTCGCCCGCGTCCGAGCGTGCGAGCGCACGGGCGGTCTGGAACACCATGGTCCGGGCCTGCTCCGCCGGCACGCGCAGCTTGTCGAGCTGGCGGCGCATGAGCGGCATGTCCTGCAGTGCACGGCCGAAGGCACGGCGTTCGGAAGCGACGAATTCGGCCTCGGAGACCGCCCGCCGCATCAGCCCCGCGGCGCGCACGCCGTTGGACAGGCGCGAGTTGTTCACCATGTCGGCCATCTGCACGAAGCCCCGGCCTTCCTCGCCCACGAGATGGGCCACCGCGCCCGCGAGCCGGATCTCGCCGCTGGCCATGGAGCGCGTGCCCAGCTTGTCTTTCAACCGGACGATGCGGTAATGGTTGAGGCTCCCGTCCTCCAGGCGGCGCGGCAGCAGGAAGAGCGATACCCCCTTCAGGCCCTCCGGTGCCCCGTCGATGCGGGCCAGCACCATCGCGAACCCGGCGTCGGGATTCGAGCAGAACCACTTGTCTCCGGTCAGGCGCCAGCTGCCGTCCGCGGCGGGCGTGGCCCGCGTGGCGGTGGCCGCGATGTCGGAGCCGGCACCCTGTTCGGTCATGAACATGGCGCCCTGCGCCAGTTCGTCGAAATCGAGCGACGTGAGGGCCGGCAGATAGCGGGCCAGCAGTTCCGGGCTGCCGAACCTGCGCAGCGTGCGCGTCAGCGAATCGGTCATGGAGACCGGGCAGCACAGGCCGAACTCGGCCTGCACGAAGAGGTAGGTCAGGACGTACTTGACCAGCGCCGGCATGGGGCCCTGCCAGCCCAGCGTTTCCTCGCGGTGGGACATGGCTCCGAGGCCGAACTCGCTGAGCGCCAAACGTTCCATTTCCACGTAGGCCGGATGCTTGACGATGCGCTGGACGTCGAGGCCGGTGCGCGTCCGGTGCTCGAGCACCGGGGGATTCCGGTCGGCGGTGCCGGCCAGGTCATCCAGCAGGCCCCCCGCGAGACCGCCCAGCCGCTCGAAGTGCGGCCGCATGTGGGTATAGAGCGCGTCCGGCAGATAGAGCGCCAGCAGGGACTGCAGTTCGGTGTCGGTGTCGAACAGATTGCGGCCGTGGCCATCCGGAACCGGATGGGAATCGGCCGCCCGGAAAGGCTGCGGCATCGTGGTGTCTCCTTGTCGATTTCCCATTCTTCGCCGCGTGGCCATTCGTATCTAATATCGATTAGGTCTTGCGCCATTCGAAGCTCCTATCGCCATACCGTCATGGAATTGAGGCACCTGCGCTACTTCGCGGTACTCGCGGACGAACTGCACTTCGGGCGCGCCGCGGCCCGGTTGAACATGTCGCAGCCACCGCTCTCGGTGGCCATCCGGCAGCTGGAGGAGCGCGTCGGAGCGCAACTCTTCGAACGGACCCCCAAGGAGGTGCGCCTCACCCCTGCCGGCCGCGCCCTCAAGGCGTCCGCGCGGCGGGTGCTGGCGCAAGCGGAGGAGGCGTTATCCGAAGCGCGCGGCGTGGCTGCAGGGCTCGCAGGCCGGCTGCGCATCGGCTTCGTGGGCGCCATGCTGTACCGCGGACTGCCGCAGGCGCTGGGTGTTTTCCAGCAGCGCCATCCGGGGGTGCGTGTTTCGCTGCAGGAATTGAACTCCGGTGAGCAGATCGGCGAACTGCTGCACGACCGGCTGGACCTGGGCTTCGTCCATACGAGCCGCATGCCGGCGACGCTGCAGCAGCGCCTGCTGGTGACCGAGCCCTTCATGTGCTGCCTGCCTGCGGGGCATCGACTGGCGCGCAGGAAGGTCATCGATCTGCGCGATCTCGCGGGCGAGCCCTTCGTCCTGTTCGCGCGCGCAGTCTCGCCCGACTACCATGCGCGCATCCTGTCGATCTGCGCGAGCGCGGGCTTCCAGCCGGAAATAGGGCACGAGGTCCGGCACTGGCTCGCGGTGGTCTCCCTGGTCTCGCAAGGCCTCGGCGTCGCCCTGGTGCCGCAGGCCATGGAGCATTCACGCCTGCCAGGAGCGGTGTTCCGGCCGGTGGGCCCTGCCGTGGCCCAGTCCGAGGCCTACGCCGTATGGCCCGCGGCACCGGAGAATCCGTTGGTCGGCGATCTGATGGCGATCCTCCTGGCCGGTGGGCCGGCAGGCTCCAGCGGGCGCCGGGAGCACGGTGGCAGTGCTCCATGAAAAAACCCCTGACTCTTGCGAATCAGGGGTTTTTTGTTTGGTGCCGGAGAGATGAATCGAACACCCGACCTTCTCATTACGAATGAGCTGCTCTACCGACTGAGCTACACCGGCGAAGAATTGAATTATATACCGGAATGGTAGCGTGTCACGCGTTCCACTTCATTTTTTGATCCGAGGATCACGCTGACGCGTTCGTGCAACTGCTTCGGCTGGATGTCCAGGATGCGTTCCTTGCCGTTGGTCGCCGCGCCGCCGGCCTGCTCGATCAGCCAGGACATCGGGTTGGCCTCGTACATCAGGCGCAGCTTGCCCGGCTTGTTCGGCTCGCGCTTGTCCCAGGGGTAGAGGAAGATGCCGCCGCGCGTGAGGATGCGGTGCACGTCCGCCACCATGCTGGCGATCCAGCGCATGTTGAAGTCCTTCTCGCGCGGGCCTTCCGTGCCGGCCAGGCATTCGTCGATGTAGCGCTTCACCGGGGCGTCCCAGTGGCGCATGTTGCTCATGTTGATCGCGAATTCCCTGGTATCGGCGGGGATCTTCACGTTCTCCTCCACCAGCACGAACGAGCCCTGCTCGCGGTCGAGCGTGAACATCGCGACGCCGTCGCCCACCGTGAGCACCAGCGTGGTCTGCGGGCCGTAGATGCAGTAGCCGGCGGCCACCTGGCTGGAGCCGGCCTGCAGGAAGTCCTCGGTGGTCACGCCGGGGTGGCCCTCGGGCTTCTTCAGCACGCTGAAGATGGTGCCGATGCTCACGTTCACGTCGATGTTGGAGGAGCCGTCCAGGGGGTCGAACAGCAGCAGGTACTCGCCCTGCGGGTAGCGGTTGGGCACCACGTAGATGCTGTCCATCTCCTCCGAGGCCATGGCGGCCAGGTGGCCGCCCCATTCGTTGGCCTCGATGAGCACTTCGTTGGCGATGATGTCCAGCTTCTTCTGGATCTCGCCCTGCACGTTCTCGCTGGATGCAGAGCCCAGCACGCCGCCGAGGGCGCCCTTGTTCACGGCGTGGCTGATGTGCTTGCAGGCGCGGGCCACCACCTCCAGCAGCAGGCGCAGCTGGGAAGGGATGAGGCCATCGACGCGCTGCTGCTCGACGAGGTAGCGGGTGAGGCTGATGCGTTGTGCCATGTTCGGTGGGATCTCTCGGTTCTTTTTCGAAAGGGGTGTCCGGCCTGCCGGATCAGTCGGCGAGCGCGCGGCCGACCACCTCGCGCACGTCGTTGGACAGGTCGGGCTTCGCCGCCACGCGGGCGATGGCGTCGCGCGCGGCCGTCCGGTAGGGCTCGGCGAGCTTGCTCCAGCGGTCGAGGGCCCGCGCGAGGCGGGCCGCCACCTGCGGGTTCAGCGCATCGAGCTCGATCACGCGGTCCGCCCAGAAGGCGTAGCCCGCGGCGTCCTGGCGATGGAAGGCTCCGGGGTTGGCGCTGCAGTAGCTGAAGATCAGGCTGCGCGCGCGGTTCGGGTTCTTGAGGCTGAAGTCCGGGTGCTTCATCAGCTGCTTCACGGCGGGCAGCACGTCGCCGCCGCGGTCCGGCGCGCCGGCCTGCAGCGAGAACCACTTGTCCAGCACCAGCGCCTCGTCCTTGAACATCGCATGGAAGCGCGCCAGGGCCTGCGCGGCGAGGGGCTGGCCGCTGGCCACCAGGGCGGTCAGCGCGTTGAAGCGGTCGGTCATGTTGCCCGCGTCCTTGAAGCGCTGGTAGGCCTTGCCCGGCCAGACGGCATCACCCGTGCGGCGCGCCGCCAGGCACAGCATCGACAGCGCCATGCCCGCCAGCGCGCGGCGGCCGGAGGAGATCGCGTCAGGGCGGTAGGCGCCGGTGTCGTGGTGCTGCTCCCATGTCCATTCCCAGTCCGCCTGCAGCGCCACGGCCAGTTGCTGGCGCATGGCCTCGCGCACCGCGTGCACGCGCTGCGGATCGACCACGTCGAGCTGCTCGGCGATGTAGCCCTCGGAGGGCAGGGCGAGTACCAGTTCCTTGAAGGCGGCGTCCAGTGCGGGATGGCGCAGCACGTCGCGCATCGCGGCGACGAAGCTCGCCGGCAGCAGTTCCCGCTGCAGCACGCCGTCGGCGGGGACGTCCAGCGACGTGTCGCCGATGGCCTGGATGGCGATGCGCAGCGCGAGGCGCTGGCCGGCCTCCCAGCGGTTGAACGGGTCGGTGTCGTGCGCGAGCAGCGCGAGCAATTGCGCGTCTGTGGCCTCGATGTCCAGCAGCACCGGGGCGCTGAAGCCGCGCAGCAGCGACGGCACCGGCTCCGACGGCACGTTCACGAACGTGTAGGTGTGTACCGGCTCGGTGAGCACCACGGTGCGGTCCGGTCCGCCGGCTTCGGCCTCGCCTTCCAGCTGCAGGGGCAGGGCGCTGCCGTCGGCGCCGAGCAGTCCCAGCGCCACGGGGATCACCATCGGTTCCTTCACGGGCTGGCCGGGTGTGGGCGCGATGCTTTGCTCCAGCGTGAGCGTGTAGGTGCGTGCGCCGGCGTCGTAGGCTCCGCGGGCGCGCACGCGCGGCGTGCCGGCCTGGGCGTACCAGCGCTTGAACTGCGGCAGCAGGCGCGCGAGCTCGCTGTCCGGGTTGGCGTCGGCGATGGCCTGGGCGAAGTCGTCGCACGTCACGGCCTGGCCGTCGTGGCGCTCGAAGTAGAGCTTCATGCCCGCGGCGAAACCGTCGCGGCCGACGAGCGTGTGCATCATGCGCACGACCTCGGCACCCTTCTCGTAGATGGTGACGGTGTAGAAGTTGTTGATCTCGACGTAGCTGTCGGGGCGCACCGGATGCGCCATCGGGCCGGCGTCCTCGGGGAACTGCACGGTGCGCAGCACGCGCACGTCCTCGATGCGCTTGACGGCGCGCGCCGACGGGCTGCCCGAGAGATCCTGGCTGAATTCCTGGTCGCGGAAGACGGTGAGGCCTTCCTTGAGCGAGAGCTGGAACCAGTCGCGGCAGGTCACGCGGTTGCCGGTCCAGTTGTGGAAGTATTCATGGCCCACCACCGATTCGATGTTCCCGAAATCGGCATCCGTGGCCGCGGACTGGCTCGCCAGCACGTACTTCGTGTTGAAGATGTTCAGGCCCTTGTTCTCCATCGCGCCCATGTTGAAGTCGCTGGTGGCGACGATCATGAAGCGCTCCAGGTCGAGCGGCAGGCCGAAGCGCGCCTCGTCCCAGGCGATGCTGGCCATGAGCGAGTTCATCGCATGCTCGGTCTTCTCCAGGTCGCCCGGGCGCACGAAGATCTGCAGCAGGTGGTCATTGCCCGACCGGGCGCGGATGCGCTGCTCGCGCGCCACCAGCTTGCCGGCCACCAGCGCGAACAGGTAGCAGGGCTTCTTGTGCGGATCGACCCACCTGGCGAAGTGCCGGCCGTCGTCGAGCAGGCCCTGGTCCACCAGGTTGCCGTTGGACAGCAGCACCGGGTACTCGGCCTTGTCGGCGCGCAGCGTGACGGTGTAGCTCGCCATCACGTCGGGGCGGTCGAGGAAGTAGGTGATGCGGCGGAAGCCCTCGGCCTCGCACTGCGTGAAGAAGGTGCCCTGGCTCACGTAGAGGCCCGAGAGCTGGGTGTTCTTGGCGGGGCAGCAGGTGGTGAAGATCTCCAGGTCGAACGGCTCGTGGCCCTCGGGCAGGTTCTCCAGCACGAGCTGGCTGCCTTCGAGCTTGAAGGACGTGCCCGCCCCGTTGACCAGCACCCGCGCGAGGTTCAGCTCCTCGCCGTCCAGGCGCAGGGGCGCCGGCGGCACGTCGCCGTTGCGGCGCACGCGCAGGCGGCTGAGCACGCGGGTCTTGGCGGGATCCAGATCGAACGTGAGGTCCACGCTGTCGATCCAGAACGCGGGGGCGGTGTAGTCGGCACGGTGGATGGCCGTGGCGGGTTGTCCTTCACGCATGGGGCGTAATCTCCAGGTTGGGCACGAGCCGTCTCACGGCGGGGATGGGGTAAATGGGGGTCATTGGACGAGGTTCAGGACTGCGCGGTCGAGGCGCTGGAAGCTCGGCGAATGTTGCGCGAGGTGCGTCAGGTTCAACTGTGACGCAATTTTTGCCTGATGCGTGGTGGGTTTGTAGGCCATGCCCTTGGGCTGGGCGGTAGACAGCCAGCCTTTGGCGTCTCTTACACCCTCCGGGTCGGTCGGAAAGGAGGCCTCAGGCGAGATGGCTGGCAGGGCCAAGCGTGTGGTCGCCTCATCGTAGAGGAACAGCGATTCGAATTCCTTTACGATAAAACAGGCCTCGAAAGGATGATCAGCTCGGATGCTATGCGCCATGGTCTTTAGGCTCCGCTCTTCATGCTCGACATCGATGCACCACTCGCAATCGAAATCTAGAACGCACAGTACGGCTGCGTTTTCCAGAATGGCTGCTTCAAAAAAACGATCGAAGTTCGCCTTGACTTTGGGCAGTTCGCCCCGGCGCTGCGGTTTCAACACCTGTACGTCGTAGCGGCCATGGTGTTCAAGGATTCGTCGCAGCAGCACTGGGACTGCGCGCTCGTCGCCTTCGCCTTCCACGATGGGCAGCAGCCTTTGGCGGATCGCGGTCATGGAGCTTCTTCCGGCTGAAGGCCTTCGGCCGCCATGAATTCGCCCAATGTCATGAGACCGCGCTGCACCGCCTCTCGCTGCGACTCCTTGATGGGGGCGATGTGCGTGACGCCGTCCTGCATTGTGACGATGCGGATGTTGTCTGGCTCAAAATGCTCAATCAATTGCGGACTGTGCGTGGTGACGACGACCTGCGTTAGCTCCGCCACTTCTTTAAAGGCTTCGGCGAGCATGGAAAGAACTGCCGGATGGACAGTTTGCTCGGGTTCCTCTATCACGATCAGGGAGGGCGTGGGCGCCTGGTACAGCGAGAGCAGGATGCCAAAGACTCGCAGCGTGCCGTCAGATAGCTGAGCCGGATCGAATTGCCGCTCCGTTGCCCCGTTCTTACCGAAGCGGAAAAAGGGAATGAGGTAGCTACCCACGGGCGTGACCGCCACATCCCTGAAATCGGGCAGCACCACACGCATCATTTCGTAGATGCGCTCCAGCACCTGACGGCCTTCTTCCGTGCGTTGTGCGGATCGGATGACGGAGACCCAGTTGCTGCCGTCTTCACGCAGGCTCGTATCTGCGTGCAGGGTAGTGACTTGCCGCAGGATGTTGGGATAGAGCGAGGAAAATCTCCAGCGCAGGATGTGCCGCTCTAGCGGCTTCCCCAATTCATCGAGGCCGACCATCCTGGTCTCCTCCAGCAGGGCGCCTAGCGCCAAGCGCTGCGTATCTTCGATGGTGAAGGGGGTATTGGGGGAGATGTTTTTCCTCAGGATCTGGCCCGCTCCATCCCGGGTGAAACCAAGTTCGTACACTTCCCAATCCCATACCTGCTGCGACTCGTCCTGCGGGAAGAGTTCTTCGTGGTGGTAGGCTGCATCCTCGCTTGCCACACGGTAGTTGCCATCGGCGGCGCTGTCGATTTTCAACACATAGTGCGCATGCCGATTCGCATTCTTCTTGAAAGACTGCGTGGCATGGATACCGATTTCCACCAAACCGGTTATGTCTGCTTCTCCGCTGTGCTGGCGCAGGCGACCAATACCGCCGCGCGCTGCGACGGCATGGTCCAATCCATCCCGCACGGCATCGCGCAGGAACTCCAGCGTGCGCACGAAGTTGGTCTTGCCCGTCGCGTTGGGGCCTACTAGCACCGTCACACCAGGAGACAGGTCTACGCCCACGTCTTCCAGACTGAAACAATGGCGTGCCTCCACGCGAGTCAGCTTCATGGTGGCCTCAGACGCCCTGCTTGAGGGAAGCTTCGATAAACACGTCGAGGTCGCCGTCCAGCACCTTCTGGGTGGCGGAGACTTCGACGTTGGTGCGCAGGTCCTTGATGCGGCTGTTGTCGAGCACGTAGCTGCGGATCTGGTGGCCCCAGCCCACGTCGGTCTTCGTGTCTTCCAGCTTCTGCTGCTCTTCCATGCGCTTGCGCATCTCGAAGTCGTAGAGGCGGGAGCGCAGGCGCTGCCAGGCGACATCGCGGTTGCTGTGCTGGCTGCGGCCGTCCTGGCACTGCACGACGATGCCGGTCGGGATGTGCGTCAGGCGCACGGCCGAATCGGTCTTGTTGATGTGCTGCCCGCCCGCGCCCGATGCGCGGAAGGTGTCGGTGCGCACGTCGGCCGGATTGATGTTGATCTCGATCGAGTCGTCGATCTCGGGATAGACGAACAGCGAGGCGAAGCTCGTGTGGCGGCCGCCGGAGGAATCGAAAGGGCTCTTGCGCACGAGGCGGTGCACGCCGGTTTCCGTGCGCAGCAGGCCGTAGGCGTACTCGCCTTCGATCTTGATCGTCGCGCTCTTGATGCCGGCCACGTCGCCCGGGGTCTCGTCTTCCACCGTGGCCTTGAAGCCCTTGCGCTCGGCGTACTTGAGGTACTGGCGCAGCAGCATGCCGGCCCAGTCGCAGGCCTCGGTGCCGCCGGCGCCGGCCTGGATATCGACGAAGCAGTTCAGCGGATCGGCCTCGTTGCTGAACATGCGGCGGAACTCCAGCTCCTCGATGAGCGGACGCAGCTTGCCGGCCTCGGCCTCGATGGTGAGCAGGCCGGCCTCGTCGCCTTCTTCCTTGCTCATCTCATAGAGCTCGGCGTTGTCCGCCAGCTCGCGCGTGAGCTTGTCGAGCGTGACGACCACCGCGGAGAGCGACTTCTGTTCCTTGCCGAGTTCCTGGGCCTTCTTGGGATCGTTCCAGACGGACGGATCTTCGAGGGAGGCGTTTACCGTGCGCAGGCGTTCGAATTTGGCATCGAAGTCAAAGATACCTCCGTAACTCTTGCGTGCGCTGCGAGAGGTCTTCGAGGGTGGTGCCGATGAGGTTGATGCGTTCTGCGTCCATGGTGTGTCCTGTGTGCGGTTCGTATGAAGTAACCGGCGATTTTGTCATGGGCGCACGACGGCTTCCGCAATGCCCCCTCCGGACGGCGGAACGGGGCACCGGAAGGCGGTGGCGGGGCGGCTTTTCGCACCATCACCAGCGGCGGAGCCGTCGCCGCGGTATCGGCGGCTTCCCACAGCCGGACGTGGTACTGGAGGGTGCGGATGGGCAACCGTTCGCTGCGCGAGGTTCGGAGGGGCTGGTACGTGCGCCGATTATTGGCATGCGGAGCAGGCCCGGCAGTCAAGGCTGGGACAAGGCGGCAGCGCCGAAAAGTTCCTGGCAGCGTTCGCAGTAGTAAGCGATGCGTGCGGTGCGCCCCAGTTTGCGCTTTTCGAAGGGGATATGGCAGCGCGGGCATTCGGACTGCCGGTGGGCCAGCCAGTGGCGCCGCAGCACGCCCTGGCGTTTCCACTCCAGGAACTCGAACGCATATTCCCGCGCCTGCGCCACGAGCTCGCGCAGGCGCGTGGCGGGCAGGGCGCCCACGGGCGAGAGCGGATGCACGCGGATGCGGAAGAGCACCTCGTTCTTGATGATGTTGCCCACGCCCGCGAACACGTCCTGGTCGAGCAGCGCGTCGCAGGCGAGGACTTCCGGGTGGGCCCGCAGGCGCCTGCGGGCGAGCGCGGCGTCCCAGGCATCGGACATGACGTCCGCGCGCCAGTCATAGGCCCCGTCCAGCGGCCCCTCGACCGGCCGGACCGAGCAGGCATAGAAATCGATCGCATGCCCGCCCTCGAAGCCCAGGCTGAGCCGGGCGGGTGCGTCCTTCGGGTCATCGATGCGGAAGGAGCCGAAGAGGAGGAAATGCACGCGCACCGTGCAGCCGCTGTCCAGCTCGAGCAGGAAGTGCTTTCCCCAGGTGCGCACCGAGACGACGCGGCGGCCGGGCAGGGCAGCGGTATCGATGGCGGTGGTGTTGCCCGACGCCCGCTCGATCCTGCGGCCCTCGGCCAGCGGACGGGCGGCTTCCTTGAGCAGGACGAGGGATGGGCCTTCGGGCATGGGGCGGTCTGCGGCGTTCGTGAAAATCCATTATTCTCCCCAGCCACTTTCGCAGCTTGTAGGCCTTATTCCATGCAAAAAGTCACGTTGGGCGCGAGCGCGCTCCAGGTCTCTCCCATCTGCCTCGGAACCATGACCTTCGGCGAGCAGGTGGGTGAAGCCGACGCCCATGCCATCCTCGACCGCTCGCTGGCGGCCGGCATCGACTTCATCGACACGGCCGAGATGTACGCCGTGCCGGCGCGTGCCGAAACCTATGGCGCGACCGAATCCATCATCGGCCGCTGGTTCGCGAAGAACCCGGGCGTCCGTAGCAAGGTCGTGCTCGCCACCAAGGTGGCCGGCCCTTCGCGCGGCATGCCCTGGGTGCGCGAAGGCAAGGGGATGACGGCGGCCGACATCCAGGCCTCCTGCGAGGGCAGCCTGCGCCGCCTGCAGACGGACGTGATCGACCTCTACCAGATCCACTGGCCCGAGCGCCACGTGCCCGCGTTCGGCACCCTGTACTACGACCCGCAGAAGGAAACCTCGGCGACGCCCATCCGGGAACAGCTCGAAGCCCTCGCAAAGCTGGTGCAGGCCGGCAAGGTGCGCTACGTGGGCCTGTCCAACGAGACGCCCTACGGCGTGCACGAGTTCGTGCGTCTGGCCGAGGCGCACGGCCTGCCGCGCGTGGCGACGGTGCAGAACCCGTACTGCCTGATCAACCGCACCTGGGACAACGCGATGGACGAAACCTGCCATCGCCTGGGCGTGTCGCTGCTGGCCTATTCGCCGCTGGGCTTCGGCCTGCTGACCGGAAAGTACGACCAGCACGCACCGACCGACCCGGGTGCGCCGCAGGGTGCGCGCATCGCCCGCTACGAGTCGGTGCGCAAGCAGCGCTGGGGCCGGCCCGAGGCGCTGGCCGCCGCGCGCCGCTACAACCAGCTCGCCCGCGACAACGGCCTGACGCCCACGCAGATGGCGCTGGCCTTCTGCTACCGCAACTGGCGGGTGGCCAGCACCATCATCGGCGTGACCTCCCTGGCCCAGCTGGAGGAGGACATCGCCGCCTGGAACACGCAGCTTTCGCCCGAACTGCTGGCGGCCATCGACGCGATCCGCTGGGACATCCGGGACCCCGCGCTGTGAGCCGCAAGGACCGGGCCGCCGCCCACGTCGGCGAGACGCCGGCCACGCAGTTCCTGCGCCGCCACGGCGTGGCGTTCACCGAGCACCCGTACGAGTACGTGGAGCACGGCGGCACGGCCGAGTCGGCGCGGCAACTGGGGCTGGACGAGCATATGGTCGTCAAGACGCTGGTGATGCAGGACCAGGACGCCCGCCCGCTGATCGTGCTCATGCACGGCGACCGCAAGGTCTCCACCAAGAACCTGGCGCGCCAGATCGGCGCCAAGTCGGTGGAGCCATGCAAGCCGGAGGTGGCGAACCGCCACAGCGGCTACCTCGTCGGCGGTACCTCGCCCTTCGGCACGCGGCGCGAGATGCCGGTGTACGTGGAGGAGACCATCCTGGAGCTCCCGCGCATCGCCATCAATGGCGGGCGCCGCGGCTTCCTGGTGCAGCTCGATCCCGCGGTCTGCGTGCAGACCCTGGGCGCCCGGACCGTGCAGTGCGCGCTGGCAGAATAGCCGGCCCGTGCGCGGCGGCCGACGCCGCGCTCCGCTCCACCACAAGGACACGATCTTGACCGCCGCCTATTCCCTCCTGGCCACGCTCGCCGCCTACCTGCTGGGCTCGCTCTCCTTCGCCGTCATCGTGAGCCGCGCGATGGGGCTCAGCGATCCGCGCACCTACGGGAGCAAGAACCCGGGCGCCACCAACGTGCTGCGTTCGGGCAGCAAGGCGGCCGCGGTGGTGACGCTGCTGTTCGACGCGCTCAAGGGCTGGCTGCCGGTGGTGCTGGCCCAGGCGTTCGGTCCCCGCTACGGGCTGGGAGAGGGGACGGTCGCGCTCGTGGGGCTGGCCGCTTTCCTGGGGCATCTCTGGCCGGTGTTCTTCCGCTTCGAAGGAGGCAAGGGCGTCGCGACGGCCCTGGGCGTGCTGATGGGCGTGAGCGTGTGGCTGGGCCTGGCCACGCTGCTCACCTGGATCATCATCGCGTTCTTCTTCCGCTATTCGTCGCTGGCCTCTCTGGTGGCCGCGGTCTTCGCGCCGCTCTACTACGTGCTCGGCGGCGGCGTGGCCTGGTATGCCGAGCCGCCGGTGGGCGTGGCCATCACCGCCATGTCGGCGCTGCTGGTCTGGCGCCACCGCGAGAACATCCGCCGCCTCGTCGCCGGCACCGAATCGCGCCTGGGTAGGAAGAACAAGTCCTGATCAGCGCGGTGCGCCGGGGGCGCCCACCAGCCCCACGATGCCGCGGTACTGGCGGGCGGCATAGAGCCCGAGGCGCACCAGCAGGCGGTGGTCCAGTTCCACCTGCACGGCCGAGCGCGCCAGGGCCGACTGGATGCGCGGGCGTCCCGTGGCGGTCTGGTGCAGCGCGGGCTGGCGCCTCTGCTCTCCCTGGCGGTCGATCACGCTGGCCACCAGCGGAGAGTTGATCTTCTCGCTGCGGCGCAGCACCAGCGCGGTCTCGCCGTTGTCCAGCCGCACGAACGTGCCCGGCGGGCACAGCCCGACGGAGCGCACGAGCGCATACGTGACCTCGTCGCGGCGCTCGTCGTCGTGGCCCACGATGGCGCGCACCGAATCCGTGGCGCTGCGCCCCGCCCGGGACTTGCGGGGGCTGATCATGGCCGCGTAGCGGTCGATCGTGCCCAGGATGCGGGTGAGCCGCCGTGCCGCCGGCAACGTGGAGAGCGATCCCGCATCCCCCTCGGCGAGCGGCGCATGGTGGTGTCCCACCACCTCGAGCCACAGCGTGTCGCCGATGCCCAGCTGCTCCAGCAGGATCCGGCTGCGCCGGGGATGTTCGTCGATGGCTTTCTGCTGGGTGGCCGACGGGCGCTCCCGCTGGTTGGCCAGTTCGTCCTGCAGCGCCGTCATGCCGATGTTCATCGTCATGGCCGCGCGCACCAGGCTGTCGCGTTCGGCGGGCGGCAGCTTCAGCTCGTGCGCGAGGATGTGGCAGAGCGTTCCGCAGACCAGCGCGTGCGAGGCGCTGTAGCCCACGCTGGAGGTGGCCGCGAGCTGGAACATCAGGTAGAGCGCCGCATCCGTGTCGTGTGCGACGAGGTCCTGCAGCCAGGCGTCGCACTGGCGCATCTTGGCGGCGAAGCCCACCACGCTGCCGGGCCGCGAGAGCAGGACGGACAGCGCGGATTCCAGGTCGGACCACAGGCCGAGCAGGTCCTCGTATTCGCTGTCGGGGCCCTCCGCATGCAGCGCCGCGGGGCGGGATGACGAAGGCGGCGGAAAGGGCATGGCGTTAACAGGCCCTAGTGCCGCTTTTCCAGCACCAGCCGGTCGCCCGACCGGCTCATCTGGAATTCGTTGAGGGCGCTGTTGCCCAGCAGCACGTAGGGCATGCCCTGCGGCGTGACGATGGCGTCCACGCCGAACAGTTCCACGTCGCCCAGCCGCAGGGAGTCGAGCCGCAGGCGCCAGCCGCGGGCCGTGCCGTTGGCGGTGCCTATCGCCACGGGCTGGCCGCCGCGGTAGTCCAGGCCCAGGCGATCGGCATCGGGCTGGCCGATGGCCACCGTGCTCGCGCCCGTGTCCACGAGGTACTGCATGCTGCGGCCATTGACCGTGCCGGTGCCCATGAAATGCCCGCGGCCGTCGGCGATGAGCACCACGGTGCGCCCCGTGCCCGCGCCCCGGCTGCCGACGCTCACCGGCGCCTCGCCCAGCCGGACGGTGCGGCGTCCGGCGGAAGTTTCCAGCACGGCATCGTCGCCGCCGACGGACACCACCTTCACGCCGCCGAGCGATTCGCCCGCGGCCAGCGCGCGGGGCGCTCCGCCATCCACCACCAGCAGTGCCTTGGCGCCCAGGATGCCCGTGAGCGCGATCGTCTGGGACGCGGCCGGCAGCGGCGCGAGCCATGCCAGCGCGCAGGCGACGGCGCACGCCCGCACCATGCGCGGCGCCAGGGCCTGGGCGGGGGCGTCGGGCAGGGGGAACATGGCGAGCGGACAGGCGGCGGGCGCCCGTCAGTCGCGGAAGTTGTCGAAGGACAGCGGCACGTCGGTGATGTCCTTGCGGATCAGCGCCATGACGGCCTGCAGGTCGTCGCGCTTGGCGCCGGTCACGCGCACTTTCTCTTCCTGGATCGCGGCCTGCACCTTGATCTTGCTCTCCTTGACGAGCTTCTGGATCTTCTTGGCCAGCTCGCTCTCGATGCCGTTGCGCACCTTGATGACCTGCTTGACCTTGTCGCCGCCGATCTTCTGCACGTCGCCCTTGTCGAGGAAGCGGACGTCCACGTTGCGCTTGGTGAGCTTGTTGCGCAGGATGTCCTCGACCTGCTGCAGCTGGAACTCGGCATCGCCGAAGAGGGTGATTTCCTTGTCCTTGATCTCGATGGCGGCGGAGGTGCCCTTGAAATCGAAGCGGGTGCCGATTTCCTTGGCCGAGTTCTCCACGGCGTTCTTCACTTCCACGAGGTTGGCTTCACAGACGGTATCAAAAGAAGGCATGGCTTCGCTCTCGGTATCTCGGGTGGGGGGCCTCGCCGGCGAGGCCCGAATGCGACAATCCGGTGGATGTTAGTCGAGAAAAACGTCCCCCTGCAGGCCTGCAACACCTTCGGCATCGTGGCGCGCGCCCATACGCAGGTGCGTGCGCGCTCGGCCGGCGACGTGCGGGCGCTGCTCGCCGATCCGCAACTCGGCGCCGGCCCGCTGTTCGTGCTGGGCGGGGGCAGCAACATCGTGCTCACGGGCGACGTGAAGCCCGTCGTGCTCAAGATGGAGATCCCGGGCATCCGCCTGGTCGAGGAAACCCCGCGCGCCTGGATCGTGGAGGCCGGCGCGGGCGAGCGCTGGCACGACGCGGTCGCCTGGACGCTCGAGCATGGCTTTCCGGGGCTGGAGAACCTGGCCCTCATTCCCGGCACCGTGGGCGCCGCCCCCGTGCAGAACATCGGCGCGTACGGCGTCGAGCTGCAGGACCGTTTCGACTCGCTGGACGCCATCGACCTCGCCACGGGCCGCCCGTTCTCGCTGGACGCCGCCCAGTGCGCCTTCGGCTACCGCGACTCCGTCTTCAAGCACGCGCCCGCCGGCAACGGGGCCGATACCGGCCTGCCCCGGGGGATGGGCCTGGCGGGCCGGGCGGTCATCACCCATGTCCGCTTCCGCCTGCCCAAGCCCTGGAGGCCCGAACTGGGCTACCTGGACCTGGAGCGCAAGCGCCAGGAGGCGGGCGTGGAGCAGCCCACGGCCCGCCAGATCTTCGACTGGGTGTGCGAGGTGCGCCGCGCCAAGCTGCCCGATCCGGCCGTGCTCGGCAATGCCGGCAGCTTCTTCAAGAACCCGACCGTGACGCCGGAGCAGTGCTCGGACATCATCGCGCGCGACCCCAAGATCGTGCACTACCCGATGCCGGACGGCACCATCAAGCTCGCGGCCGGCTGGCTCATCGATGCCTGCGGCTGGAAGGGCAAGACCGTCGGCAAGGCCGGCGTGTACGAGAAGCAGGCCCTGGTGCTGGTCAACCGCGGCCGCGGTGGCGACAGCGTCACGGGCGGCGAGGTGATGACGCTGGCCAAGGCCATCCAGACGAGCGTCTATGAGCGCTTCGGCATCCGGCTCGAACCCGAGCCGGTCGTGGTCTGAGCCGGCCGCGAGGTCCGGGCCGCCGGACGTGAAAAAACCGCCCGGCCTTGCGGCGGAGCGGTTTCTCCGGGAGCGTGCCTGCCGCGGACGGCAGGGCCGCGGCCTTATTTGCGGCTGCTGTCGTCGCCCAGCTGCGCCAGCGCGGCATTGCCGCCCAGCGACAGCAGGCCCGCCTGCGCATAGACGCCGAGCTTGTCGCGCGTGTCCACGATGTCCAGGTTGCGCATGGTCAGCTGGCCGATGCGGTCGGCGGGGCTGAACGGCGCGTCTTCCACTTTTTCCATCGACAGGCGCTCCGGCGCGTAGGTCAGGTTGGGCGATTCGGTGTTCAGGATGGAGTAGTCGTTGCCGCGGCGCAGCTCGAGCGTCACGGTGCCGGTGACGGCGCGGGCCACCCAGCGCTGGGCGGTCTCGCGCAGCATGATGGCCTGCGGGTCGAACCAGCGGCCCTGGTAGAGCAGGCGGCCGAGCTTCAGGCCGTTCATGCGGTACTGCTCGATCGTGTCCTCGTTGTGGATGCCGCTCACCAGGCGTTCGTAGGCGATGTGCAGCAGCGCCAGGCCGGGGGCTTCGTAGATGCCGCGGCTCTTGGCCTCGATGATGCGGTTCTCGATCTGGTCGCACATCCCCAGGCCGTGGCGGCCGCCGATGCGGTTGGCTTCCAGGAACAGTTCCACCGGGTCGTTGAACTCGACGCCGTTCAGGGCCACCGGCTGGCCTTCCTCGAAGCGCACCGAGACTTCCTCGGCCTTGACGACCACGTCGTCCTTCCAGAACGCGACGCCCATGATCGGGTTCACGATGCGCATGCCGCTGTTCAGGAACTCCAGGTCCTTGGCCTCGTGCGTGGCGCCGAGCATGTTGGAGTCGGTGGAGTAGGCCTTCTCGGCGCTCATCTTGTAGCCGAAGCCTTCCTTCGTCATGAAGGCCGACATCTCGGCGCGGCCGCCCAGCTCGTCGATGAAGAGCTGATCCAGCCAAGGCTTGTAGATCTTGAGCGACGGGTTGGTCAGCAGGCCGTAGCGGTAGAAGCGCTCGATGTCGTTGCCCTTGAAGGTCGAGCCGTCGCCCCAGATGTGGACGTCGTCTTCCTTCATGGCGGCCACCAGCATCGTGCCCGTGACGGCGCGGCCCAGCGGCGTGGTGTTGAAGTAGGTGGCGCCGGCGGTG
The DNA here is from genome assembly GCF_900100305.1 of Paracidovorax citrulli. Taxonomy (GTDB): domain Bacteria; phylum Pseudomonadota; class Gammaproteobacteria; order Burkholderiales; family Burkholderiaceae_C; genus Paracidovorax; species Paracidovorax citrulli. The sequence continues at coordinate 121,312 of NZ_FNEY01000012.1, forward strand.
CGCACGTGGAAGGCGCCGGCCTGGAGGGCTGCGATACCTTCGTGGGCCAGCTGCGTGCGGCAGTCGATCAGGCGGGCCTTCTCGGCGCCGTATTCCATGGCCTTGCGCGGGATGGCGTCGTAGTCGGGCTCGTCGGGCTGGCCCAGGTTGGCGGTGTAGGCGTAAGGCAGGGCGCCCTTGTTCTTCATCCAGCGCAGGGCCGCGCTGGTGTCGAGGCCGCCGGAGAAGGCGATGCCGACCTTCTGGCCGGCGGGGAGGTTCTGGAGGATGGTCGCCATGGAAATCTCGGGTCGTGTCGGGTGCGTCGGTGCGGCAGTGGAGCGGTCTCGGCCGTGGATCAGCCGAAGTGGCAGATGTAGTGGTAGGCCTCGGTCACGCGGATCTCGAACTTCGAGTTGCCGGGCACGCTGAACTTGTCGCCCTCGCCGGACTTCACCCAGGCGTCGGTGCCGTCCAGCTTGTATTCGCAGGCGCCGCCCACGCATTCCATGATCTCCGGCGCGCCCGTGTTGAAGGTGAGGGTGGCGGGCAGGATCACGCCGACCGACTTCTTCGTGCCGTCGGGGAAGGTGATGCCGTGGCTCACGCACTTGCCGTCGAAGTACACGTTGGCTCGGGCGGTGACGGACACGCCGTCGATCTTTTCGGTCGTCATGGATGCGCTGTTCTCTGAAAGGGGAAGGAAGAGGGCGGAAGCCGAAGATTCTAGAGCGTGTCCGGCCGCGTCCTACACGGGATGCCCCGGCAGGGCCCCGGCGGACGCCCATGGCCCGGGCATGAAAAAGGAGCCCGAAGGCTCCTCGTCGCGGCGGGACGCGGCGCGTTCAGCGCCAGTACGGGTCGCCCGGAGGGCCGTAGGGCCGCCCGTAGGCGTCGCGGTACTCGATCACCGTGGCGGCCGGCGGCGTCACATAGGCGGGCGGGCCGGGCTGCGTGGACACCACCACGCCGGGCTGCACGTAGGTCGTCGTGGTGCTGCTGTACACCGGGGCGCGCGGTGCGCTCGCCAGGGGCTGCACGCTCAGCGGGATCCAGGCGCCCGGATCGTGCTGGGTGCGCGTGGTGTACTGGCGGCCTGCATATTCATACAGCACGTCGTAGCCCACGACCCGGTTCTCGTAATGTGTCTGGTTGGAGCAGCGCGTGACGTTCTGGTACTCGGGGCGGCTGCCCTCGATGTTGTTGCCCAGTATCGCGCCGCCGATCAGGCCCAGGGCCGTGGCGGCCACCCGGCCGCCGCCCTTGCCGATCGCATTGCCGGCGGCGCCACCGGCCACGGCGCCCAGCACGGCGCCGGCGCCGGTGGGACGGGATTCGGAATAAATCGTCTCGTTGCCGCAGACCTGCTGGGGAATGGCGACCTGCTGGGTGACGGGCGTGGCGGACAGGACCCGGCCCTGTTCCTGCGCGTGGGCGCTCGCGGCCGCGGCGGCCATGGCGGCGAGGGCGGTCCAGGCGATGATCTTTTTCATGGAGAAGCTCCTTTCGGTCGGCATATAACGCTCCGGCCTGCAGAAAAGTTTAGGTGCCGGCCGTGAAGCTGCCGGAGGGAGGACGTAAAACTCCGTAAAGTTCGGCGCCTTTCCGGCGGAGCGGTTGCCGTGTCACCGCTTGGAGGCGGCCGCGAGCCGTTCGTTCCATCGGGCGTCCTGGAAGCCGACCGTCACCTCGCCGCCGGCATCGCCCGTCCATTCCACCACCGGCCGCTTGATGGCGCTGGGCTGCGCCTGCAGCAGCGCGGCGGCGCTGGCGGCGTCGCTCACCGCGGCCTGGGCCTGCGGGTCCAGCTTGCGCCAGGTGGTGCCCTGGCGGTTCACCAGGGGCTCCCAGCCCAGCGATGCCATCCAGGCGGCGAGGCGCTCCGCCGGAACGCCCTGTTTCTTGAAGTCGTGGAAGCGGTACTCGACGCCATGCTCCGCGAGCCATGCGCGGGCCTTCTTGACCGTGTCGCAGTTGGGAATGCCATAGACGATGGGGGTGGGGGTACTCATGCGCCCGATCATCCTGCAACGCCGCCTCGGCGACAATCGCCGGCTCTATGCACACCACTTTCGACACCCTGGACGGCTGGCTGGCCCATTGCGAACGCATCCACCCGAAAACCATCGACATGGGCCTGGAGCGGGTGGGCGAGGTGGCGCGCCGGCTCGGGCTGCGTTTCACCTGCCCCGTCATCACGGTGGCCGGCACGAACGGCAAGGGTTCCACCTGCGCCATGCTGGAGGCGGTGGCGCTGCAGTCGGGCTACCGCACCGGCGTCTATACCTCGCCGCACCTCGTGAAGTTCGAGGAGCGCTGCCGCATCCGGGGCGAGAGTGTCGGGGCGGACGATCTGGTCCCGCACTTCGCGGCCGTGGAGGCGGCGAGAACGCATGGCGGCGCGGAGGTGTCCCTGTCCTACTTCGAGTTCACCACGCTCGCCATCCTGCGCCTCATGAGCCAGGCGGGCCTGGATGTCGCCATCCTGGAGGTGGGCCTGGGCGGCCGCCTCGACGCGACCAATGTCGTGGATACCGACTGCGCGGTCATCACCAGCATCGACATCGACCACACGGAGTTCCTGGGACCGGACCGCGAATCCATCGGCCGGGAGAAGGCCGGCATCATGCGGCCGGGCCGTCCCGCCATCGTCAGCGACCCCATGGCACCGCAGAGCGTGCTGGACCACGCGCGCGCCCTCGGAGCCGACCTGTGGCAGTTCGGCCAGGACTTCAATTTTTCCGGCGACAAGCAGCAGTGGGCCTGGGCGGGGCGGGGTCGCCGCTATGCCGGGCTGGCCTACCCGGCACTGCGGGGGGCCAACCAGCTGGTCAACGCCTCCGGCGTGCTGGCCGCCCTGGAGGCGCTGCGCGACCGGCTGCCGATCACGGCCCAGGCCGTGCGCACCGGCCTGGCCATGGTGGAGCTGCCGGGGCGCTTCCAGATCGTCCCGGGCCAGCCCACCCTGGTACTGGACGTGGCCCACAACCCGCATTCGGTGGCGGCGCTCACCGCCAACCTGGACGCCATGGGCTTTTTCCCGACCACCCATGCGGTGTTCGGCGCCATGGCCGACAAGGACCTCGCTCCCATGCTGGCCCGCATCGGCCCGCTGGTGGACCGCTGGTACTTCACCGACCTGCCGACGCCGCGTGCCGAAACCGCCGCCGCCCTGCAGCAGAAGTGGAACGCCCTGCAGATCGTCGCCGGCGGACGCCGCGAAGTGCGCACCAGCCTGCACCCGGACCCATGGCAGGCGCTGCAGGCGGCCGTGGCCGCTGCAGAGCCGACTGATAGAATCGTGGTCTTTGGCTCCTTCTATACGGTCGGCGGTGTGCTGCACCACGGAACGCCCCGCCTGCAGGCCAAGCACCTGGGCACTTGAGCATCCGACAGCGCACTCCCCGCACTGCATCCATGGCATTTTTCAAGTTTCGTTGGCCCGGCCGCAAGGAGCAGCCCGAGCAGCCCGCAAAGCCCGCCAAGCGGTCGCGCGCAGGCGCCACCCAGGCCGCGGAAAGCATCGAGGCGATGCGGCGGCGCGCCCGCCATCGCCTGATCGGCGCGGCCGTACTCGTGCTGGTCGGCATCGTGGGCTTCCCGATGCTGTTCGATACCCAGCCGCGGCCCATCCCCGTGGACATCCCGATCGACATTCCCGACCGCAACAAGGTGGCGCCCCTGGTCGTGCCCGAGGCGGCCCAGGCGGCGTCCGCTCCGGCGGCCCCGGGCACCGCCGCCAAGCCCCCGGCAGCCCCCCCGGCCACGGCGGGCCTGTCCGACGGCGAGGAGGTCATCCAGCCGTCGCGCAGTGCCGCCGCGCAGGCGCCCCAGGCGCCCGCTCCGGCGCCGGCTCCTGCCGCGGCGCCGCGGCAGGAAACGCACCATGCCGACAGCCGTGCCGCGGCTTCGAAGCCCGAAGCGAAGCCGGCGAAGCCCGCCCACGAAACCCGGCCCGAAACCAGGCCCGAAACCAAGCCCGCAGTGGCCGAGGCGCGCCCGTCCGCGCCGGCTCCTGCTGCCACACCCCGCGACGACGCGGCGCGCGCCCGTGCGCTCCTCGAAGGACGCGAGGGGGCCGCGGCCGCGCACAAGGGCGACGACGGCGCGCGCCTGATCGTGCAGGTCGGTGCTTTCGCTGATGGCGACAAGGCCCGCGAAGTGCGCCAGTCGCTCGAGCGTGCGGGGCTCAAGACCTATACCCAGGTGGTGGATACCAAGGACGGCAAGCGCACGCGGGTGCGGGTCGGGCCTTTCGCCAGCAAGGCGGAGGCGGACAAGGCCGCGGCGCGCATCAAGGGCCTGGGCCTCTCGGCCTCGGTGCTTGCGCTGTAACCCGCGTGGAGCGGGGCGGCATGGCGGCGCTGGATTGGATCTTCGTGGCGGCGCTGCTGGCCTCCCTGCTCCTGGGGGCCTGGCGCGGGCTGGTGTACGAGGTGCTTTCGCTGGCCGGCTGGGTGGTCGCTTTTTTCGTGGCGCAGTGGTGGGCCGCCGATGCGGCGGCGCTGCTGCCGATCTCGGAGTCGGCCGGCTCCATCCGCCATGCGGCGGGTTTCCTGCTGGTTTTCGTGGGCACGGTGTTCGCTTGCGGGTTCGTCGCATGGCTGGCCAAGAAGCTGATCGAGGCGATCGGCCTGCGGCCGGCGGACCGGACGCTCGGCGCGGCGTTCGGCCTGCTGCGCGGCCTGGTGCTGCTGCTGGCCGCCACGCTCGTGGCCCTGTGGACGCCGATCCACGAGGCGGCGTGGTGGAAAGAGTCCGCGACGGTCCCCATATGGACCGGGATGCTGGCGGTGCTGAAGCCGGCGCTGCCGGAAACGCTCGGGCGGCACCTGCCCGGGTGACGGTGTTTGTTTCGTTCGCGGCGGCCATCCCTGCAAAGGACGCCGCGGCGGGTTTTTGGGATATCGCGGGCCAGGCCCGCATCTGGATGGAACGCTAACTATGTGTGGAATCGTCGGTGTGGTCAGCACGGCTCCCGTCAACCAGCTGATCTATGACGCCTTGCTGCTGCTGCAGCACCGGGGGCAGGATGCCGCGGGCATCGTCACGCAGCAGGAACGCAAGTTCTTCATGCACAAGGCCAAGGGCATGGTCCGCGACGTGTTCCGCACCCGCAACATGCGCGCACTGCCCGGCACGGTGGGCCTGGGGCAGGTGCGCTATCCCACGGCCGGCAACGCCTACAGCGAGGAAGAGGCCCAGCCCTTCTACGTGAACGCCCCGTTCGGCATCGTGCTGGTGCACAACGGCAACCTCACCAATGCCCAGTCGCTGCGGGCCGAGCTGTTCTCCACCGACCACCGCCACACCAACACGGAAAGCGACTCCGAGGTGCTGCTCAACGTGTTCGCGCACGAACTCGAGCGCGCCACGCGCGGCGTGCCGCTGCAGGTCGAGGACGTCTTCGCCGCGGTGGCCGCCGTGCACCGGCGCGTGAAGGGCTCCTATGCCGTGATCGCGCTGATCGCGGGCCATGGCCTGCTGGCCTTCCGCGATCCGCACGGCATCCGCCCGCTGTGCATCGGCCGCAGCGCGGACGGCACGGTGATGGTGGGCAGCGAATCGGTGGCGCTGGAAGGCACCAACCATGTGTTCGAGCGCGACGTGCAGCCCGGCGAGGCCGTGTTCATCACGCCCGACGGCACCGTGCACGCCCGCCAGTGCGCGCAGGCGCCGCAGCTCAACCCCTGCATCTTCGAGTTCGTCTATCTCGCGCGGCCCGATTCCGTGCTGGACGGCATCTCCGTGTACCAGGCGCGCCTCAACCTGGGCGAGGCCCTGGCCAAGCGCGTGGTGTCCACGGTGCCGCCCAACGAGATCGACGTGATCATCCCGATCCCCGAATCCAGCCGCCCGAGCGCCACGCAGCTCGCGCACCTGCTCGGCATTCCGTACCGCGAGGGCTTCGTGAAGAACCGCTACGTGGGCCGCACCTTCATCATGCCGGGGCAGGGCGTGCGCAAGAAGTCCGTGCGCCAGAAGCTCAACGTGATCGCCAGCGAATTCAAGGGCCGCAACGTGCTGCTGGTGGACGACTCCATCGTGCGCGGCACGACCTCGCGCGAGATCGTGCAGATGGCCCGCGACGCCGGCGCGCGCAAGGTGTACCTCGCCAGCGCCGCGCCGCCGGTGCGCTATCCCAACGTGTACGGCATCGACATGCCCACCAGCAATGAGCTGGTCGCGCATGGCCGCACGGTGGAGGAAGTGCGCCAGGCCATCGGCTGCGACGCCCTGATCTACCAGGACGTGAATGCCATGAAGAAGGCCGTGGGCTCGCTCAACGGCGGCATCGAGGGCTTCGACGCTTCGTGCTTCGACGGCGTGTATGTCACGGGCGACATCACCGCGCAGGACATCGCGCGCCTGAACGAGGGCCGCGTCGGCAAGGAGGAACAGGAAGAGGACACCTCCCGCCTGGCCCTGCCGAACGCCCAGGACGCCTGAAGGAAACGCCGTGGCCCATGACAGAACGAACGGCGCCGGGGGGCTTCCCGACGGCCTGCATCCCGACACGCTCGCCGTGCGGGAATCCATTCCGCGCAGCCAGTACGGGGAGCATTCCGAAGCGCTCTACCTGAGCAGCAGCTTCGTGCAGCCCGATGCGCAGACCGCCGCGCTGCGCTTCGCGGGCGAGGAAGACGGCTACACCTATACGCGCACGGCCAATCCCACGGTGACGGCCTTCGAGCGGCGGCTGGCCGCCATGGAGGGCACCGAGACCGCCATCGGCACGGCCACCGGCATGTCCGCCATCCTGCTCATGTGCCTGGCGCTGCTCAAGGCGGGCGACCACGTGGTGTGCTCGCAGTCGATGTTCGGCTCCACCATCAAGCTGATCGGCGGCGAGCTGTCGCGCTTCGGCGTCGAGACCACCTTCGTGCCGCAGACGGATGCCGCCGCCTGGAAGGCCGCGCTGCGCCCCGCGACGCGCCTGATGTTCGCCGAGACGCCCACCAACCCGCTCACCGACCTGTGCGACATCGCCGCGCTGTCGGCCATCGCGCGCGAGGCCGGCGTGCTGCTGGCCGTGGACAACTGCTTCGCTTCGCCCGCCCTGCAGCAGCCGGCGAAGTGGGGCGCCGACCTCGTCATCCATTCCGGCACCAAGTTCCTCGACGGCCAGGGCCGCGTCATGGCCGGCGCCGTGTGCGGCCCGCGCTCGCTCATCGACGACAAGCTGGGCCCCATGATCCGCAGCGCGGGCATGAACCTGTCGCCCTTCAACGCCTGGGTGGTGCTCAAGGGGCTGGAGACGCTGTCCATCCGCGTGCGGGCCCAGGCCGACAATGCCCTGCGCCTGGCCACGTGGCTTCAGGCGCATCCCGGCGTGGCGCGCGTCTATTACCCGGGCCTCGCCTCGCATCCCCAGCATGCGCTGGCGATGCGCCAGCAATCCGGCCTGGGCGGCGCGGTGCTCTCCTTCGACGTGAAGTCGCAGGGCGATGCCGATGCGGCGCGCCGCAGCGCCTTCCACGTCATCGACAGCACGCGCGTGTGCAGCATCACCGCCAACCTCGGCGACGTGAAGACCACCGTCACCCATCCCGCGAGCACCTCGCACGGGCGCCTGACCGAGGCGCAGCGCCAGGCCGCCGGCATCGGCCAGGGGCTGATCCGCGTGGCCGTCGGCCTGGAACACATCGAAGACCTGAAGGCCGACCTCGCGCGCGGCCTGGATACCCTGCAATGAGCCAAAGCCTTTCTTCCGCTTCCTCCAGCGGCGCGCCGCAGCGCGTGCGCACCCGTTTCGCGCCGTCCCCCACGGGCTTCATCCACCTGGGCAACATCCGCTCGGCGCTCTACCCGTGGGCGTTCGCGCGCGCCACGGGCGGCGACTTCATCCTGCGCATCGAGGACACCGACGTGGAGCGTTCGAGCCAGGCCGCCGTGGATGTCATCCTGGAAGGCATGCAGTGGCTGGGCATGGAGCCGGACGAAGGCCCGTTCTACCAGATGCAGCGCATGGACCGCTACAAGGAAGTGCTGGCGCAGATGCAGGCGCAGGGCCTGGTCTATCCGTGCTACATGAGCGTGGCGGAGCTCGACGCGCTGCGCGAGCGCCAGATGCAGGCCAAGCAGAAGCCGCGCTACGACGGCACGTGGCGCCCGGAGGAGGGCAAGACGCTGCCGCCGGTGCCCGAGGGCGTGCAGCCGGTGCTGCGCTTCCGCAATCCCGTCGGCGGCTCCGTGGTCTGGGAAGACAAGGTCAAGGGCCGCATCGAGATCCAGAACGACGAGCTCGACGACCTCGTCATCGCGCGTCCGGACGGCACGCCCACGTACAACTTCTGCGTGGTGGTGGACGACATCGACATGGCCATCACCCACGTGATCCGCGGTGACGACCACGTCAACAACACGCCGCGCCAGATCAACATCTTCCGCGCGCTCGGCAAGGAGCCGCCGGTGTATGCCCACCTGCCCACCGTGCTCAACGAGCAGGGCGAGAAGATGAGCAAGCGCAACGGCGCCAAGCCCGTCACGCAGTACCGCGACGAAGGCTACCTGCCCGAGGCGATGGTGAACTACCTCGCGCGCCTGGGCTGGAGCCATGGCGACGACGAAATCTTCTCGCGCGAGCAGTTCCTGGAATGGTTCGACCTGGACCACCTGGGCCGCAGCGCGGCGCAGTTCGACGAGGCCAAGCTGCGCTGGGTGAACGCCCAGCACCTGAAGGCCACGGCCGACGAGCGTCTGGCCGAGCTGGTGGCGCCGCGCCTCGCGGCCCGCGGCATCGCGCAGTCCGAACTGGCTGACGGCCGGCTGCCACGCATCTGCGCGCTCTTCAAGGACCGCTGCGACACGCTGGTGGCGCTGGCCGACTGGGCCCATGTGTTCTACGGCGAAGTGACCCCGAACGAGGAGGAACGCGCCAAGCACGTGGTGGACGCGGTGAAGCCGGCGATCGCCGCGCTCTCGGATGCGCTCGCGCAGTGCGCCTGGGACAAGGCCAGCATCGCCGCCGCCTTCAAGGAAGTGCTGGCCGCGCAGGGCCTCAAGATGCCCCAATTGGCCATGCCGGTGCGCGTGCTCACCGTGGGCACGGCGCACACGCCGTCGGTCGATGCGGTGCTCGAACTGCTCGGACGCGAAAAAATTGCAGCGAGATTGCGAACGGCCTGAAAACCTGTCTATAATTCAAGGCTGAGGAGATGACGACGATAAATAACAATATCGACGGCATCGAAGTGGGGGTATAGCTCAGCTGGGAGAGCGCTTGCATGGCATGCAAGAGGTCAGCAGTTCGATCCTGCTTACCTCCACCAAACTGAATCGAGAACGGAAGTTCCCAGGTTTTGACCCTATCGTCTAGAGGCCTAGGACATCACCCTTTCACGGTGAGTACCGGGGTTCGAATCCCCGTAGGGTCGCCAAGTTCGTGGCACTTGGCTTGCATGAAGTTGCAAGCAGAACAGCCGCCTGCCAGGAGTGGTAGTTCAGTTGGTTAGAATACCGGCCTGTCACGCCGGGGGTCGCGGGTTCGAGTCCCGTCCACTCCGCCAGATTCAAAACCTTTGCAGGTGGTTCGCGCAAAGGTCGATATTTTGGTGATGCCGCAAGGCGTTGCCGGGATACGGGGGTATAGCTCAGCTGGGAGAGCGCTTGCATGGCATGCAAGAGGTCAGCAGTTCGATCCTGCTTACCTCCACCAAACCATTTTTGAGAACGGAAGTTCCCAGGTTTTGACCCTATCGTCTAGAGGCCTAGGACATCACCCTTTCACGGTGAGTACCGGGGTTCGAATCCCCGTAGGGTCGCCAAGTTCACGGCACTTGGCCTGCATGAGAATGCAGGTGAAACGCTGTCTGCCAGGAGTGGTAGTTCAGTTGGTTAGAATACCGGCCTGTCACGCCGGGGGTCGCGGGTTCGAGTCCCGTCCACTCCGCCAGTTTATCCAGGCCGATGCATATCGCGCCTGGGCGCACCAAAGCCGCAGCGAGCGATCGTTGCGGCTTTTTTCTTGCCTCCCGCTTTCCCGTCACCGCGTACTCCCGCCGATGCCGTCCTCCCCCACGTCCGCTCCGCCGCTTTCCTCCGTGCCACCCGCCACGCCTGCGGCATCCGCCGCATCGGCCACGCCACGCCTGGTGTCCATCGATGCACTGCGCGGCCTGGTGATCGTCTTCATGCTGCTCGACCACGTGCGCGAAACGTTCTTCATGCACCACCAGGTCACGGATCCGATGGCGGTGGCCGACACGCCGCCGGCCGTGTTCTTCAGTCGCCTGCTGGCGCACCTGTGCGCGCCGGTCTTCATCTTTCTCGCAGGGCTGTCCGCGTGTCTCTATGGGAGCCGCCAGCCGGACGGGCGCCGGGCCGCCACCGTGTTCCTCGCGCAGCGCGGGCTCTTCCTGGTGGTGCTGGAACTCACGGTGGTGAATTTCGCGTGGACCTTCCAGTGGCCACCGCAGGTCGTCTATCTGCAGGTGATCTGGGTCATCGGCCTGAGCATGCTGGCGCTGGCCCTGCTGCTGTGGCTGCCGCGCGGCGTGCTCGTGGCGGTGGGGCTGTTGCTGGTGGCGGGCCACAACCTGCTCGACGGCGTGCACTTTCCCGCAGGGCATGCCCTGCACGTGCCGTGGGCCATCCTGCACGACCGGGGATGGCTCGCATTGGGCGACGGCCTGCGGATGCGCACGTCCTATCCGCTGCTGCCCTGGATCGGCGTGATCGCGCTGGGGTATGCCGCGGGCCCCTGGTTCACCGCCGGGGCAGGCGCGGGGCAGCGGCGCCGTCGCCTGGTGGCCTGGTCGGCGGGTGCGCTGGCGTTGTTCATGGCGCTGCGGTGGCTGAACGCCTATGGCGACCATCCCCGGGCCGTGGGTGCCACGCCGCTGGAAACCGTGATGGGTTTCCTGAACGTGACGAAGTACCCGCCCTCGCTGCTCTTCGTGGCGCTGACGTTGGGGATCGGCCTGGCACTGCTCGCGGCCTTCGAGCGCGTGCCGGCGCGGGCGGGGTGGATGCGGGTGCTGGTGGCCTTCGGGGCCGCGCCCATGTTCTTCTATGTGCTGCACCTGTATGTGCTGAAGGTGCTCTACCTCGGCGCGCTGGGACTCTGGGGGCCCAACCAGGGGCGCTATTTCGGTTTCGACGCGGTGTGGCAGGTGTGGCTCTGCACGGCGGTGCTGGCCACGCTGCTCTACGGGCCCGTGCGTGCCTTCGGGACCTTCAAGGCGCGGCGAAAAGACCTGGCCTGGCTGCGGTTCCTGTAGAGCGTGCAGCCCCGGGGTCCGGGCGCATGCCGGCCAAGCTTTCCGCACAGGGGCATCTGCGCGCGCGCTTCGGCGAGGGCCGGCGCGGGGCTTTTCTCCTGGCGACAATGCGGGATGCCTTCTTCGCCTTTCCTGCGCATGGCCCTGGTACTGGGCCTGCTTTCCGCCATCGGCCCCTTCGCGATCGACATGTACCTGCCTGCGCTGCCCGAGATCGGGCATGGCCTGGGCGCGCCCGTGGGCGCGGTGCAGTGGAGCCTGACGGCCTTCTTCCTCTCGCTCGGCGTGGGCCAGTTGCTCTACGGCCCGCTGTCGGACATGGCCGGGCGCAAGCCGCCGCTCTATTTCGGGCTGGTGCTGTTCACCGTGGCGAGCGTCGGCTGTGCGCTGGCGACCACCATCGAGACCCTGCTCGTGCTGCGCTTCCTGCAGGGATTGGGCGCGGCCGCGGGGATGGTGGTGCCGCGCGCCGTGGTGCGGGACCTGCACACGGGCCACGAGGCCGCACGGCTGATGTCGCTGCTGATGCTGGTGTTCAGCGTGTCGCCATTGCTGGCGCCGCTCGCCGGCAGCGGCGTGATCGCTCTCGCGGGCTGGCGTGGCGTGTTCTGGGCGGTGGCGATCGCCGCGCTGGCCGGACTGCTGCTGGTGCGCTTTGCGCTCGCCGAGACCCGGCCCGCCGCGGAGCGGACGCAAAGCACCCTGGGCAGCGCGCTGCGGGGCTACGGCCTGCTGCTGCGCGACCCGCATTACCTGGGCCTGGTGTTCATCGGCGGCTGCGCGATGGCGGGCTTCTTCGTGTACCTGGCGGGCTCGCCCTTCGTGCTCATCAACCACTACGGGCTCACGCCCACGCAGTACAGCCTGGCGTTCTCGTTCAATGCCGCGGCGTTTTTCGCCATGGCGCAGTTCAACGGCATGCTGGCCGCCCGCTTCGGGCTGGAGCCGATCGTGAAGGTGGCGGCCACCGCCTCGTCGGCGGTGATGGCCGTGATGCTCGGCTACTACCTGCTGGGCGGTGACCGGCTCGCGGTGCTGATCGGCCTGTACTTCATGGCGAGCGCGCTCATGGGGCTGGTGATTCCCACGACCTCGGTGCTGGCGCTGGAGGAGCACGGCGCGATCGCGGGCACGGCCTCTGCGCTGATGGGCACGCTGCAGATGCTCACGGGTGCCGTGGCGATGGGGCTGGTGGGGCTGTTCGCCGATGGCCGGCCGCTGCCGATGGTCGCGGGGATGGCGACGGGGGCGTTTCTCGGCACGGCGCTGTGCTGGACCACGCTGGGCCGCGCCCGCGTGGCGCCCGGCCGGGGCCGCCGGGGAGCCCGGGCGTGAGCGGTGTGACACCTGGCACGGCTTCCGGCGCGGGGCAGCGCAGTTCCGCGGAAGCCGCCGTGTCGCGGCCTGCAGGCGTGGCGGACGGACTGGAGCCGCCGGAGCGCGGGAGGGCGATGCTGGTGATCATCCTCGGCATCGCGGTCGCGGTGCTGGACGGCAGCATCATGAACCTCGCGCTGCCCACCATCGCCCGGGAACTGCAGGCCGGCGCGCCGCAGGCCATCTGGGTGGTGAACGCCTACCAGATCGCCACGCTCGGCATGCTGCTGCCGCTCGCCGCGCTCGGGGAGCGCATCGGCTACCGGCGGGTGTACCTGCTGGGCATGGGCCTGTTCGCGGTGTCGTCTCTGGGCGCCATGCTGGCGTCGTCGCTGGAGGTGCTGATCGCGGCGCGGGCCGTGCAGGGCCTGGGCGCGGCGGGCATCATGAGCGTGAACGCGGCGCTGGTGCGCATGATCTATCCGCGCGCGCGGCTCGGGCAGGGGCTGGCGCTCAATTCGCTGGTCGTCGCCGCATCGTCGGTGGCAGGGCCCTCGGTGGCGGCTGCCATCCTCTCGGTGTCGTCCTGGCCGATGTTGTTCGCGATCAACCTGCCGCTGGGGGTGGCGACGCTCTGGCTCGGCCGGCGCGCGCTGCCGTTCAATCCAAATCCACCGCCGCCATCGCAGGGGGCGAAGGCGGGCGCGCGGTTTTCCGTGATCGATGTGGCGCTCAACGTGCTGATGTTCGCGCTGGTGTTCATCGGCGGCGACCAGTTGGGCGTGCATGGCGGGGCGGGCGCGCTGCCGCTCGGCCCCGCGCTGACGCTGCTGGCGGGCCTGGCGGTGGGGGTGGTGTTCGTGCGCCGGCAGGTGCGCGCCGACCGCCGTGGCGAGACGCCGCTTTTCCCGGTGGATCTGCTGCGCATTCCGGTGTTCTCGCTGTCGATGGGGGCGTCAATCGCGGCCTTCTGCGCGCAGATGCTCGCGTTCCTGGCGCTGCCGTTCCTGCTGCTGGAGGCGCACGGCCGCTCGCATGCCGAGGCCGGTCTGCTCATCACGCCCTGGCCGCTGGCCATCGTGGCTGTCGCGCCGCTCGCAGGGCGCCTGATCGGCCGCGTGCCGGACGGCCTGCTGGGCGGCATCGGCATGGCCGTGCTGGCACTGGGGCTGGGGGCGCTGGCCGGGATGCCGCAGGATGCGGGCGCGTTCGGCGTGGTGTGGCGCATGGCGCTGTGCGGCGTGGGGTTCGCGCTGTTCCAGTCGCCCAACAACCACACGATCGTCACGTCCGCGCCGCTGCACCGCTCGGGGGCAGCGGGCGGCATGCTGAGCACGGCCCGGCTCACGGGCCAGACGCTGGGCGCCGTGCTGCTCGCGGTGATCTTCGCGATCCAGGGCACGCACGGCGGCCATGCCGAGGCCGTGGCGTTCTGGCTCGCTGCGGGCAGCGCGGCGGTGGCGGGCGTGTGCAGCGTGCTGCGGTTGGGGCCGGCAAGGGCTGCCAGGGTGGACTCGGGGCACTGACACCGCGCTGGCGCAACGCTCGGCGCGGGCGCTCGCGGCGGCCGCTGCCGCCCACCTTGTGGTCAGGCCTTGGAGCCGTCGTCGGATTCCGGGTCTGCGTCTGCGTTCGGTGCCGGGTCGCCACCTGTCGCGGCACTGGCGGGCGGGCGATGGCCCTGCAGCGCTGCCACCTCGCCCGCCAGGGTACGAATGGTGATCGGCGCGCAGCCCTCCGCATGGTTGCTGATCGCGACGAACGCGTTCTGCCCCCTGCCGGTGATGCCCGCCAGCGTGCGCGCCAGCAGCGCATGCACCTCCGGCGCGGGATGCACGACGCGGTCGAACGGGCTGTAGAGCGCTTCGGCCTCTTCGTAGCCGTAGGCGCCATGCACGGGGTTGAGGTTCCAGCGGCACACCAGCGGGCCCGGCCACAGCCTGCGCAGCAGCCGCAACTGCTCCTCGAGCGGCGGCATCTTGGCATGCAGCCCGAGGCAATAGGTGGCGCCGGCCGAGAGCAGCGCTTCGGCGAACAGCGGCTCGTATTCCGGCGACAGCCACTCCGGATCGCGCACCTCCACGGCCAGCACGCCGTCCGGTGCGGCGGGGGCGAGCGGCGGCATCGCGCGCAGCAGGGCGCCTAGCTGGGCGATGGTGCCTTCGAGGCGATGGAGCTGCGCCAGCGGCAAGGGGCTCAACTGGAACACCAACGCTCCGATCTTGGCCCCCAGGCCTTCCAGCGCGGGCGCCACGAATTCCTGGAGTGCCAGTGCGGGGTCGAGGAAGGCCGGGTTCGGCGCGCGCCCGCGGCCGTCCTCGGCGCGCACCAGTGCATCGGTCACCAAGCTTGGCGCCTTCACGATGAAGCGGAAGTCGTCGGGCACCTGCGAGGCGTAGCCCGCGTACTGGCTCACGGTGAGAGGCTTGTAGAAACCGCGGTCGATGCTCACGGTGCGCATCAGCGGGTGCCGTGCATACGCGGCCAGTCCCTGGCGCGCCAGGGTGGATTCGGAGTGCTCGCCTTCCCAGACCAGGCCTTTCCAGCCGGGGTAGCTCCAGGAGGAGCCGCCGAGCCGCAGCTGCTGGGGCAGGGCGGCGGCGAGGGCCAGCAGGCCGGGGTCGGGCTCGATGGGGTGGACGCCACCGGCCCGCGGCCGACGGCGTGGCGCGGCGGCGGGAGATTCGGTGGCCGGCCCGGGCGGTGCGGGAGAGGGCGCAGGAGGCGGCGGAAGGTCGTCGCCGAAGAGCGAATCTTGCATGGGGCTCCTTATCTTATCGGAGCTTCCCTTCCGCGCTAGCTGTTGAGTCTCACGAGGTTGTTCACACCCGGAATGCGTGTGATGGGAGGCTGATGGCCGAGCGCGGAGTGTGGCCGGCACCAGTTGTAGCCGTCAATGAAGGGCTGCAGGGCAGCCGTGCGTTGGGCTGAGCTTTCGTAGGGTCTGGCATAGGCCCACTCCCGCAGGCTGGTCTGTACGAATCGCTCGGCCTTGCCGTTGGTCTTGGGCGTATAGGGCCGCGTGCGGATGTGGCGGATGCCCAATTCCTCGCAGGCCGCGCGGAAGGCGTTTTTGTAGCCAGAGCCGTTGTCGGTCATGACGCGCTCGATGCGTACGCCGATGTTGGCGTAGTAGGCCACCGCGTCTCGC
>NZ_FNEY01000018.1 GCF_900100305.1 Paracidovorax citrulli
GTCTTGCCGAGCAAGGCCTTGGGATCGATGTCGCGGCCTTCCGAGAGCAGGTCGATGTCGAAGGAGAAAAGCTGGCTCAGCTCCTCGCTGCCCCGCAGCTGCCGGAAATGCAGCTGCTCTCCCAGGGGCGTCCGGATGGTGACGCGGCGTGTCATTGTGATCGGGTTCAGACCTTGTGGCCGAACGGTAGAGTTCAAAACGGGCGCGATGATAGGAAGCGCTCCCAAAGCAGGGAAGGGCTTCCCCAAATTTGTTTTGTGTCTGAATGTCGGGTGTTATGACGGTGCAAAGAAACCGTTATGCGAGATGCAAGCAGGGCCGTTTTCATGTCCTTCCAGGCTTCACGCCCCGCGTTCAAAAAATTCACTCGGGCACCGGGCGTCCCGCCCCGGGGCTGCCGCTACGATGCAGCCATGGATTCCGCCCTCCGCCAGATCATCGAACGCGTGCGCGACAGTGCGCGCGAAGGCCGTCCCCTGCGCATCCGCGGGGGCGGTACCAAGGATTTCCATGGCGGCATGCCGCTGGCCGGCGAAGTGCTCGACACGCGTGCCTGCGCGGGCGTGGTGGACTATGAACCGAGCGAACTGGTGGTGACGGCGCGCGCCGGCACGCCGCTCGCCGAACTGGAGGCACTGCTGGCCGGCCGGGGGCAGTGCCTGCCGTTCGAGCCGCCGCATTTCGGCGAGGGCGCCACCGTGGGCGGCATGGTGGCGGCGGGGCTGTCGGGCCCGGCCCGCGCGAGCGCCGGGGCCGTGCGCGATTTCGTGCTCGGGGCGGAGATCGTCAACGGCCGCGCCGAATGCCTGCGCTTCGGCGGGCAGGTCATGAAGAACGTGGCGGGCTACGACGTCTCGCGGCTGATGGCCGGGGCCTGGGGCACGCTGGGTGTCGTGACCGAAGTGAGCCTCAAGGTGCTGCCCGTGCCGCCCGCGGAGGCCACCCTGTGCTTCGAGCTGTCGCAGGCCGAGGCGCTGCGGCGGCTGCAGGAGTGGGGCGGTCAGCCGCTGCCGCTGAATGCCAGCCGCTGGGAGGCCGGCCCATCCGGCGCCGCGGACGGCGTGCTGCACTTGCGGTTGCGGGGTGCCGTGGCGGCCGTGGAGTCCGCCTGCCGCGCCCTGGGCGGACAGCTGCAATCGCCGCAGGAGGCGGCCGCGCAGTGGGATGCCTGCCGCGAGCAGGCGCTGCCGTGGTTCGCCGGCAGGCCCGCGGGCGCCGCGCTCTGGCGCCTGTCGGTGCCGCAATCGGCCCCGGCCCTGGCATTGCCTGCCGGGGCCTCCGGCCCGCTGGTCGAATGGCATGGCGGGCTGCGCTGGGTGCAGGCGGCGCCAGCCCTGGGGCCTGCGCTGCGGGAGGCCGCGCGTGCCGTCGGCGGCGCGGCCACGCTGTTCCGCGCTCCGGCGGAATCTTCCCTCGTGCCGGCGGCAGGCGCCGCGCCGGCGCAGCCCGCGGACGCGGCCCTGCAGCGCATCCATGAACGGTTGCGCGCGGCCTTCGATCCCTCGGGCATCTTCAATCCCGGACGGCGGGTGGCGGGGTAGGGCAGGGCATGCGCCTTCTGAGGCACCTCATGGGGCGGCACCGCACGCCGGCCACCAACCGGCTGCTGGGCCTGCTGCTGGCGTTCAACGCGGGCGCGGTGAACGCGGGCGGCTTTCTCGTCGTGCACAGCTACACCTCGCACATGACGGGTTTCCTGTCCACCGTGGCCGACAACCTCGTGCTGGGCAACATGGCCCTGGTGCTGGCCGCCGTGGGCACGCTCTGGGCGTTCATGTCGGGCGCGGGCACCACCGCGATCATGGTGAACTGGGCGCGCCACCACCGGCTGCGCAGCGGGTTCGCGCTGCCGCTGCTGCTGGAAGCCGTGCTGATGCTGCTGTTCGGGCTCATGGGCGCGATCACGCTGGGCTGGCCCACGCCGTTCTCGGTGCCGCTCACGGTGCTGCTGCTGGCCTTCCTCATGGGGCTGCAGAACGCGGTGGTGACCAAGATGTCTTCCGCCCAGATCCGCACCACGCACATGACGGGCGTGGCCACCGACCTGGGCATCGAGATGGGCAAGATGCTCTACTGGAACCGGCGCGGCACCCCGCCCGAGGCGCACGTGCACTCCAACCGCGCCCGGCTGGTGCTGTTCGCGAGCCTGCTGGGCATGTTCACGGCCGGCGGCATCGTGGGCGCGGCCGGCTTCAAGCATGTGGGCTTCGTCTGGGTGGTGCCGCTCGCGGCGGTGCTGCTGGGGCTCGCGCTGCCGCCGCTCGCATCGGATTTCGGGCACCTGGCCGCGCTGTGGCGCACGCGCCGCCACCGCCATTGAGCGCCCTGCGGGCCGACACCACGACATTCCCACGACACGACCACCATGCAAACCCGACTCGCCCCCGAATTCCAGGACACGCCCGAAGGCCGCGAGGCCGAGGGCATCCTGCGCAAGTGCGTGCATTGCGGCTTCTGTACCGCCACGTGCCCGACCTACCAGTTGCTCGGCGACGAGCTGGACGGGCCGCGCGGGCGCATCTACCTCATCAAGCAGGTGCTGGAAGGGGAGACGCCCACGCGCAAGACGCAGCTGCACCTGGACCGCTGCCTGACCTGCCGCAACTGCGAGACGACCTGCCCCAGCGGCGTGCAGTACGGGCGCCTGGTGGATATCGGCCGGCGCATCGTCGAGGACAAGGTGCCGCGGCCGCTGCCCGAGCGCGCGCGCCGCTGGGCGTTGAAGGAGGGGCTGCCCTCGCCGCTGTTCAAGCCGGCGCTGAAGGCCGGCCAGGCCGTGCGCGGGCTGCTGCCCGCCACGCTGCGCGCCAAGGTGCCGCGCCCCCAGGAGGCGGGCGCCTGGCCGGTGCGCGAGCACGCGCGCAAGGTGCTCATGCTCGCGGGCTGCGTGCAGCCGGCGATGCTGCCCAACGTGAACCGCGCCACCGCGCGCGTGCTGGATGCCGCGGGCATCCAGACCGTGATCGCCGCCGGCGAGGGCTGTTGCGGCGCGGTGAAGTTCCACCTCAACGACCAGGACGGCGGCCTCGCGCAGATGCGCACCAATATCGATGCCTGGTGGCCCCACGTGGAGGCGGGGGGCGTGGAAGCGATCGTGCTCAATGCCTCGGGCTGCGGCGCCACGGTGAAGGAGTACGGCCACCTGCTGCGGCATGATCCGGCCTATGCCGCGCGGGCGGAGCGCGTCAGCGCGCTGGCCAGGGATCTTTCCGAACTGCTGCCGGACATGCTGCCCGCGCTCGCCGAGCGCCTGGAAGGGCGCATCGATGCTCCGAAGGCGCTGCTGGCCTACCACCCGCCCTGCACGCTGCAGCACGGGCAGAAGCTGCGCGGCGGCGTGGAGACCTATTTGGCTCGCCTGGGCTTTCGCCTGCGCGTGGCGCGCACCGAATCGCATCTGTGCTGCGGATCGGCCGGCACCTATTCGCTGCTGCAACCGGAGATCGCCGGCCAGTTGCGCGACCGCAAGCTCGGCGCGCTGGACGAGGCCTGCGCGGAGGAGCCGCCCGCGGCCATCCTCTCGGCCAATATCGGCTGCATCACGCACCTGCAGAGCGGCACGGCCACGCCGGTGCGGCACTGGATCGAGGTGCTGGACGAGGCGCTGCGGCCCGGTGCGGTGTGACGTGCTTGGAGTTTTTTCCGCCGCAGGGGCCGGGCCGGCCGTGCGCCGGAACCTCGGTAAAACCGGTGCCATGGCCGAGGCTGGCATGATGGCGGGTTTTCCTGATGGTGCCGGGCCCTGCGGGTCGCCGGCGCAACCGTGACACCGGGCTTTCTTCCTGCCATGAACGATACCGTGAACGCACCCGATTCCGAGGCTTCCGGGGCCAGCGCCCCCGATGCGGCGTCCGCCGCTCCTGCCGTGGCCGCCAACGCTGCGGCTGCTTCGCCCGAAGGGGCCCGGGCCGATGCGCCCGCGGGCCGGCGCCCGGGACGCCGTGGCGGCCGCAACCGCCGCCGTGGCGCACCGGAAGGCGCGGGCGGAGACGCCGCTGCCGCTCCTGAGGCCGCATCCACCCCTGCGCCCGCGCAGGGCGGCCGACGCACGCCCCATCCCGCGCTGGAGCAGCTCGCGCAGCTCTATCCCCATCTGTTCGGCGCCCAGTTCCTGCCGCTCAAGCGCGGCATCTTCCAGGATCTGCAGGACGCCCATCCCGGCGTGTTCGAGCGCGATGCGCTGAAGGTGGCGCTGGGGCTGCACACGCGCTCCACGCGCTATCTGCAGGTGGTGGCCGAGGGCCGCCCCCGCCACGACCTGGGCGGCCAGGCCGTCGAGGCGATGGCTCCCGAGCACGTCTACCACGCGCTGACGGAGGTGTACCGCCGCCGCAAGCCGCGGGACGGCGAAGACCTGCGGGCCAAGCTGCGCCGCCGCATCGCCCAGGCCTTCGAGGCCTCGGGCCTGGACCGCGCCGGCTACGACGCGCTCGTGCGCGGCCGCGACGAGAAGGCGAATGCCGTGCTGGACGAGGCCCTGGCCGAAGTCGCGGAGCGCGATGCCAGGGCCGAAGCCCTGCTGCGGGCTTTCGAGGCCAGCGGCAGCGCCGACGTGGCGCAATTCGCCGACATGTACGGCATGGACGTGCGCGCGGCGGAGCGTTCGCTGCAGCGCGGGCGCCAGCTGCGCAGCGCGGCCCGGGCACGCGCCGCCGCGGCCGAAACGGCAGCCGCGGACGCGACGGAGTCCGGCGACGGCGAGCGCGGTGGCGAAGACGCAGGCACGCCCACGGACGACGCGAAGTGACGTGACCAGGCGTGAGGGGTGGCCGGGCGCCGCCGTCTGCCGTCCGCTGCTGACACCACGCTGTCAGTAACGGGGCCGCACCATGGAGTCCTTCGCAATATTCCGGAGCACTCCATGAACGACAACGTACGTCACCTTCTACCCTCGCCGCTCGCGCCATCCACTGCCTTGGGAACCCTCGCGTCGAGTTGCCGCGCGGTGCCGGCAAACGCGCCGGCCTGTCTGGCGCTGCACGCCGGGGCGGGATGCGCATGATGGCGGTGCAGTTACCCATGGCCGCCTTCGGCGGCTGCGAGTTCGCCACGTTCCGGCTCCTGCCCTCGGTGGATGCCGCGCGCATCACCGAGGCGGCTGCCCGCATGCGCGACGGTTTTCTGCGCCGGCAGCATGGGTTCCTGGCCCACGCGTTGTTGCAAGGTGACGGCGGGCTGTGGGCCGACATGGTGTTCGCCGCTACACGCGCCGACGCCGAACGCATCTGCGCCGCGTTCATGGACCATGCGGTGTGCCGTGATTACCTGGCCCTGATGGAGCCGGGCAGCGCCCACCTGGGCTTCTGGTCACGCGCCGCATAGGCAGGCAGCCTTCCACGCTTCCTTAATGCGCCGTGCAGACCGCCTGTTCCAGATCGTCCAGCTCGTCCGGGGCCGGCGGCTCTCCACCGCCGAATTCCTCGCCGCCCGGCTGGAGGTGTCGGTCCGCACCATCTACCGCGACGTGGCCGATCTGCAGCGCCAGGGCGTGCCGATCGAGGGCGAGGCGGGGGTAGGCTACCGGCTGGGCGCGGGGTTCGAGTTGCCGCCGCTCATGTTCAGCCAGGGCGAGGCCGATGCGCTCGTGGCTGCCGCGCGGCTCGCGCAGGCCTGGCTCGATCCGGCGATGGCCCTGCAGATGGAAGGCGCGCTCGGCAAGATCCTGTCGGTGCTGCCGCCCGCCGCGCGCGCGGCTGCAGAATCCCAGGCGCTCTATGCACCGGGCCCAGGCATGGACGACCGCACCCAGGCTCTGCTCATGCCATTGCGTGAAGCCGTGCAGGCCCGGCGCATCGCATGTATCGACTATGCCGACGAACAGGGCCGCGCGAGCGCGCGGCGCATCCGGCCGCTGGGCTGCTTTTTCTGGGGCAAGGTCTGGACCGTGGCCGCCTGGTGCGAACTGCGGCAGGACTTCCGGGGTTTCCGCATCGACCGCATCGCGGCGCTGCGCGTGCTGGACGAGCGTTTCCCCCTGCAGCCGGGCCGGACGCTGGCAGACCTGCTGCGGCAGGTCCGGGGCCAGGGCTGAGAGAGTCCGGCACGCCCGGAGGGACGGCAGACTCCAGCGGGGCCCTGTCCCTGACGGCGTGAAAACGATGCAGTGACCAGGCGTAAAACGCGTCCTTTGCCTGTCCTTGCGTGGGTATCTGGTATGGATGGATACCAAAAATGACCTTTGTGACGGGTCGTTGCGCAACCGTGCCGACCGGCGCTGGTACGGTTGGCACCAGTGCCATGGCCCCATTTTTCCGGAACCGGGCGCGCCAGACGGGCAGGAGGAGACATGACCACCGACAACGACAATTCCGCGAAGGACCGCTCAGCGTTCGAGACATCCATCTGGATGCTCAAGGTGGAGATGGCCAATGCCGGCGCGCACATGACCATCGACGCCAATGCCCGGCTCACCTATACCCGCCAGATCGACGCCATGGCCAACGAGCTGCGCGCGCAGGCCCTGTCGGGGAACATCACCTGGGCTCAGGCCGCGCAGCAGGCGCAGGACACGCGCAACGTGATCATGGAAGTGATCCGTGGCCGCAGCACCCCGTTCGGGCGGGCCATGGCGCAGCAGCTCAAGGCCGAGGGCAAGACGCTCAATGAACTCATCGCGCGCAAGGTGCAGCAGCTGCACGGCCCGGGGGCGCAGTTCGACCGGCTCACGGCGGCGCAGCAGAACGGCGTCTATGCGGAGATCGTGAAATCCGCCGGCAAATCCAATCCGCGCGTCACCCAGACGATGCGGGGGCTGTCGCGCGCGGGGCGGGGGCTGATCGTGCTGTCGCTGGCGCTGTCGGTGTACAACGTGGCGACGGCGCAGGACAAGGTGGCGGCGGCCGGCAGGGAGGTGGCCGTCACGGGCGCGGGGATCGGCGGCGGCATCGCGGGTGGCGCGCTCGCGGGCCTGGCCTGCGGCCCCGGTGCGCCGGTCTGCGTGGCGGTCGGGGCCTTCGTGGGCGGTGCGCTGTCTGCCTTCGGCGTGGACATGCTCTGGTGAGGCGCCCGGTCCATGGACGTCCTCGCCCCCGAAGAACTCTCCCTCCACCTTCTGCGGGAGGCCGACGAGCGGCACAAGCCGCTGAGCGACATCGTGCTGGCCGGGCAGCGCATCGGCCGCACCGTGGAGGCCGCCGTGCTGGAGGCAGCGTTCCGCTGCGACAGCGGATACCTTCTGTTCACCACCGACGACGTCCCGGGCGAGGAGTTCCTCGGCATCCACCTGTTCAGCCCTGCCTTCGAGCGGCTGGATACCGCCACGCTCGGCGGGATGTATTCCACCGGCAGCTTCCTGCTGCTCGGCGTGGAAGGAACGGACACGGTGCGGTTCCGGTTCATCGGCGGCACCGATTGGCGGCTGAGGGTGCTGCCGAGGCCGCGCCTGCGCATGCCCCTGATGCCGGAGGCGCGCGGGGTTTCGAGGCCGCTGGGGTTCTCCCGGCGTTTCGAGATCACGGGGCGGCCCCAGCGCGAGCTGTCCGACTGAGCGCCTGGCCGGCGTGCTTCAGGGCGCGGGCCGGGCGAGTTCCGCCTCGATGTCGTCGGCGAGCGACGCGGGCTTGTCGGTGGGCGCGTAGCGGCGGACCACCTGGCCGTCCCGGCCGATCAGGAACTTGGTGAAGTTCCACTTGATGGCCTTGGTGCCCAGCAGGCCCGGGGCCTCCGCGGTCAGCCAGCGGTAGAGCGGCGGCGCCCCGGATCCGTTCACGTCGATCTTGGCCATCATCGGGAAATCGACACCGTAGTTGCGCTGGCAGAACGCGGCGATTTCCCCGTTCGATCCGGGGTCCTGCCGGCCGAACTGGTTGCAAGGAAAGCCCAGCACGACGAGCCCCCGGCCCGCATAGCGCTGGTGCAACTCCTGCAGTCCCGCGAACTGCGGCGTGAAGCCGCAGGCGCTGGCGGTGTTCACGATGAGCAGCACGCGGCCCGCGTACTGGCGCAGCGGCACCGCCTGGCCGTCCATCTGCAGGGCGTCGAAGTCGTAGGCGGAGGTCATCTCGGCATCTCCCGGCGAAGAAGGGCCCGCGACGGCGGGTTTCGCGCCCATTGTCGCAAGGACCGCCGCAGCCTGTCAGCCTGATGCTTCAGCGCCGCTGCAGGGAGGCCAGGAGTGCGGCCAGCACGATCATTCCGCCGCCCAGCAGCGTGCGCGGCTGCAGCGCGGCCGCCGACAGCAGCACCGACGACACGCTGGCGAACACCACTTCCGAGAGCATTACGATCGCCGTCGTGCCCGCCGCCAGCCGGGAAGCGCCGAATTGCAGCGCCCAGTTGCCCAGCAGCAGCAGGCCCGCGAGCAGCGCCGCCGTGGCCATCCAGGTGATGTTTGGAGCGGGAAAGGGCTCCACCACGCCCGCGCGCAGGCCGATCGCGCCCACCACCAGCGCCATCAGCATGCAGCCGCCGAACATCGAGAACATGCGGGCCTGCCCCGGCACCCCGTGCAGGCGCCGCAGCGTGACATTGGTGAGCGCGAACATGAAGCCGCCCAGCAGGGCGAGTCCGTCGGCCATCGACAGTCCGCGCAGCAGCTCCCGCGCGGAGGCGTCCCCGGGCCAGATCACCAGCACCACGCCTGCGAAAGCCAGCACCAGCCGCGCGAGCGCCCCGGCCGTGGGCCGTTCGCCGAGCACCTTCCAGGCCAGCAGCACCGCCCAGGCGGGCATGAGATAGAACAGCAGGATCACGCGCACGACGTCGCCCACGGTGACCGCCCAGTTGAAGGCCACGTTGTTCAGGCCCGAACTGAAGGCGAGCAGCCAGAGCTGCGGATGCGCGCGTACCTGCGCCCAGATGCCCGGGCGCAGCGCCAGCAGCGCGATCAGCACGCCGCAGTACATCACCGCCGTGGCCCAGAGAGGGTGCAGGCCGGACGCGTGCATCAGCCGGAAGGGCCACCATGCCAGCCCCCAGACGAAGGCGTTGAGCAGCAGGGCGAGGACGGGCAGCGGAGAAGTCATGGAAAGGATCCGGACGGCCGCCGATTCCGCCGGATGCCTCCGGCATCGCATGCCGCGGCCCCGCTCCGGAGACGGCCCGGGCAAAGCCGGCCGTCAATGGTGGTGGTCGTGCCGGGCGATGTGCAGCAGGTGCTCCACCTCGTCGTGATGGCGGGTGCAATTGTGGATGTGCCAGCGCCGGATCACCCACATCACGCCCGCCACCACCAGCCCGAAGGCGGTGATCGCGCCGAACACCGACAGTCCCATCTTGAGCGACAGGCTGTAGAACGCGCCCAGCCCGAGGATGGCGGCCTGTTCATTGAAATTCTGCACGGCGATGGACCGGCCGGCGCCCATGAGGTTGTGGCCGCGGTGCTGCAGCAGCGCGTTCATGGGCACGACGAGGTAGCCGCCCAGGCCGCCCAGGAGGATCAGGAAGGGGATGGCGATCCAGATGCTCTTGATGAACACCATCAGGATCAGCAGCACACCCATCGCGATGCCCAGCGGGATGACCTTGGTGGCCATGTCCAGGCGCATGCGCATGGAGGCCACGATCGCGCCCGCGGCGGTACCGATGGCCACCAC
This sequence comes from Paracidovorax citrulli, assembly GCF_900100305.1. GTDB lineage: Bacteria > Pseudomonadota > Gammaproteobacteria > Burkholderiales > Burkholderiaceae_C > Paracidovorax > Paracidovorax citrulli. Next base: position 9,534 of record NZ_FNEY01000018.1, read on the forward strand.
GCCGGTGAGCGCCGAGGCCTGGGTGGTGTTGTAGGCCAGCGCGGCGGCCGCCCAGGCCAGCACGATGAACTTCAGGTTGCCGCCGGCACCCCAGAAAAGGGTGGTGGTGGCCAGCGAGATCTGCCCGAGCTTGTCGCGCCAGAGGCGATTGTTGCAGGCCCAGAAATCGGGCAGCAGCGCCAGTGGGTTGCCCGGCATGGGGCGCATCTCGACGCCGGTGTGCGGAATGCGGGTGTTGAACCAGGCGGCGGCGAGATAGACGGCGATGAGCGTGGCGATGGCCGCCTCGGCCGCGGTGTCCACGCCGGTGTCCACGAAAGGGAGGTCCACCGACAGCAGCCAGCCGGAGATGTTGGGCCCCACCAGCTGGCCGCCCAGCAGCACGCCCAGGATGATGGAGGCGATCGTGAGGCCCTCGATCCAGCCGTTGGCCTTGACCAGCTGCGAGGCCGGCAGCAGCTCGGTGAGGATGCCGTACTTGGCGGGGGAGTAGGCGGCGGCCCCCAGCCCCACCACCGCATAGGCGATGAGCGGGTGGGAGCCGAACAGCATCATGAGGCACCCGACGACCTTGATCGCGTTGCTCACGAACATGACCTTGCCCTTGGGCATCGCGTCCGCGAAGGCGCCCACGAAGGGCGCCAGCACCACGTAGAACAGGGCGAACATCGGCACCAGCGCGGCCCGCTGCCATTCCGGGGAGCCATTGGTGCGCAGCAGTTCGACGGCCGCCACGAAGAGTGCGTTGTCGGCCAGCGAGCTGCAGAACTGCGCCGACATGATGGTGTAGAAACCGCGCTTCATCGAATGGCTGGGGAGTGCATCAGTGGAACTGATGCCCTGTTAAATCTCGGAACCGGCTGCAAGTGACTGGCGGTTATATCACGCGCCCCGTGCGCTCCAATGCCAGAATTCCCTCCTTTTCGCCCGCCGTTCCGTCCCCATGCCGCGCCCCATACAAGCCACCATCCACACTGCTGCACTGCAGCAAAACCTGGCGCGTGCCCGTGCCGCCGCGCCCGACGCCCGCGTATGGGCCGTGGTCAAGGCCAACGCCTACGGCCACGGCATCGAGCGCGCCTTCGAGGGGCTGCGCGGCGCGGACGGCTTCGCGCTGCTGGATTTGGGCGAGGCAGAGCGGGTGCGCCAGCTGGGATGGCGGGGGCCCATCCTGCTGCTGGAAGGGGTGTTCGAGCCGCGAGACCTCGAGCTGTGCTCGCGCCTGTCGCTCTGGCACGCGGTGCACTGCGACGAGCAGATCGACTGGCTTTCCGCGCACAAGACGCATGCGCCGCACCGGGTTTTCCTCAAGATGAATTCGGGAATGAACCGCCTGGGCTTCCCTCCCGCGCGCTACCGGGCGGCCTGGGCGCGCCTGAATGCACTGCCGCAGGTGGACGAGATCTCCTTCATGACCCACTTCAGCGACGCCGACGGGCCGCGGGGCATCGCCCACCAGATCGATGCCTTCTGCACTGCCACGCAGGACTTGCCGGGCGAGCGCACGGTCAGCAACAGCGCGGCCACCCTGCGGCATGCCGGCGGCGATGCGCGGGTGCGCGGCGACTGGGTGCGCGCTGGCATCGTGCTCTACGGCAGTGCCGCCGACCACCCCGAGCACACGGCTGCGCACTGGGGCCTCGCACCCACCATGACGCTGTCGGCGCGCATCATCGGCACCCAGCAGCTGCAGGCCGGGGATACGGTGGGCTACGGCTCGTCCTTCACCGCGGACCGGCCGATGACCATCGGCGTGGTGGCCTGCGGCTATGCCGACGGCTACCCGCGCCATGCCCCCACGGGCACGCCGGTGCTGGTGAACGGCGTGCGCACCCGCACCGTGGGCCGGGTGAGCATGGACATGATCACGGTGGACCTCACGCCGCTGCACGAGGCCGGCGTGGAGGCGGGCGTGGGCAGCGAGGCCACCCTGTGGGGCCGCGCGTCGTGCGGGGCCGTGCTGTGCATCGACGAGGTGGCGCAGGCGGCGGGCACGGTGGGCTACGAGCTGATGTGCGCCCTGGCCCCGCGCGTGCCGGTGGTGGTGGACTGACCGGTGCGCGGCAAGGCCCGGCCCGGACAGCGCTCCGGCGGCTCGAACTGGCGCCGCGTGCGCACGCCCGGGCGCACGCTGGAGGCCTCGCTGCTGAACCGCTACCGGCTGCGCATGCACGGCTGGTGCATCGGTGCCTTCATGATGGCCTTCATGTGGGCGGTTTCGCACACGCAGATGGTGCTGGGCGTGGAGTCGCTCGCCGTGCGCTACCTCGCCACGCTCGGAGCCGGCTACGTCGCCTACCTGCTGGTGCTGCGGCTCTGGGCGGCGCGGCTGGTGGGGCCGCCTGCCGGCGACCGGCCGCGGAACCAGGACGGGGAGGGCGTGGATCCTTCCAGCGGCGTTGATGTCGCCGATGTGGCCGAAGCCCTCCATGACGCAGGCGACCTTGCCGCCCGCATGGCGCGCGGCGCCAGCGGACGCTCGCCCGCGCTGCCGCGGTCCGGCGGGGGTGATTTCGCCGGTGCCGGGGCCGATGGAAACTTCGGCGATGCCTTGGGCGACATGGCGGGCAACGCGCTGGGCGCTGCGGCGGATGCCGACGAGGGCGCGGTGGTGGTCGTGCCCGTAGTGGCGATCTTCCTCATCGGCGCGGCCGTGCTGTTCGGGGCGGGGGCGCTCGCGCTGCTGTACTTCGGCTTCGATGTGCTGCTGGCCGTGGCGGTGGAACTGGCGTTTTCCTACGCCACGGCACGTGCCGCCATGGGCGTGGAGCGCGCTGGCTGGCTCGCGGCCGCCGTGCGCCTCACCTGGAAGCCCCTGCTGGGCGCGCTGCTGTGCGCCGTGGTGCTCGGGGCCGCGCTCGACCGCTTCCTGCCCGAGGCGCGGTCGCTGCCGCAGGCGGTGCGCATGCTCCAGGGTGGCCACCGCTGAAGCTGCGACGTGGACGCGGGTGGGTTGCGCCTGTGTCCGCCGCCCGCGTATCCGCCTGCATATCGATACAACCACAAAGTCGTTCTGCGCGCAGGGCCGGCTTGGCATAGTGGCTGCCTCGCTGCGGAGCAGCCCATCCCGAGACCAGGACACCACCATGCGATTTTCCCGCACCCTTCTGGCGGCCTCCCTCGCGGCCGCGCTCACGGCGGCCCTGCCGCTGGCCACGCAGGCCGCCACCTTCCGCTTCGCCCGTTCGGCCGACGTGACCACCTGGGACGTGCATGCCCACAACGTGGGCCCGAACAACGTGCTGCATTCGGCCGTGTACGAGACGCTGGTCGAATACAACAGCAAGACCTTCAAGCCCGAGCCGCAGCTGGCCACCGCCTGGAAGCAGGTGAGCCCGACACAGCTGCGCCTCACCCTGCGCCAGGGCGTGAAGTTCAGCGACGGCTCGCCGCTCACGGCCGAGGACGTGAAGTTCTCGCTGGAGCGCGCGAAGGCCAAGACCTCCAACTACGCGGTGTACGCGCAGGGCATCGACCGCGTGCAGGTGGTGGATGCGCAGACGATCGACATCTTCTCGGACGTGCCCAACCCCGTGCTGGTGAACCAGCTCACCGAGCTGCGCATCCTGAGCAAGCCCTGGGCCGAGAAGAACAACGCCCTCACGCCCAAGGACATCAAGACCAGCGACGAGCCCTACACCCACCGCAACGCGCTCGGCACGGGGCCGTTCGTGCTCAAGTCGTGGTCGCCCGACCAGCGCACCGTGCTCGCGGCCAACCCCTACTGGTGGGGCAAGGGCAAATTCGCAGGCAACGTGACCGATGTGGTCTATACCCCGATCAAGTCCGATGCGACCCGAACCGCGGCGCTGCTGTCGGGCGAGGTGGACTTCGTGCTCGATCCCAGCCCGCAGGATATCGCCCGCGTGCGCCAGACGCCGGGCTTCAAGGTGCTGGAAGGCCCGGAAAACCGCACGCTGTTCCTGGGCCTGGACCAGTTCCGCGAGGAGCTGCCCGGATCGAACGTGAAGGGAAAGAACCCGCTCAAGGACGTGCGCGTGCGCCGCGCCCTCTACCAGGCGATCGACATCCAGACCATCCAGCGCGTGACGCTGCGCGGCCTCGCGCAGCCCACGGGCGCGCTGATCGCGCGGCAGGTCAACGGCTGGACGCAGAAGGCCGATGCGCGCTGGCCCTACGACCCCGCCGCCGCGCAGAAGCTGCTGGCCGACGCGGGCTATCCGCAGGGCTTCGAGGTCGATTTCGCGTGCAGCGCGGGCCGCTACACGAACGACGAGCAGCTCTGCCAGGCGATCACGGCGCAATGGGCCAAGGTGGGCGTGCGCGCCAAGCTGCGCACCCAGCCGTTCGCCACGTATTTCCCGATGATCCAGCGCAACGAGGCCAGCATCTACCTGCTGGGCTGGGGCGTGCCGACCTTCGACGCGTTCTATTCGCTGCAGTCGCTGGTCCGCTCGCCCGGCGCGGGCGGCGACGGCAATTTCAACCTGGGCCGCTTCTCCGATCCGCAGCAGGACGCTTTGATCGAGCGCATCAAGAAGGAAACCGATGCCGCCACGCGCAACGGCCTCATCGAGCAGGCCCTGCTGAAGGACCACGAGCTGGTCTCGCACATCCCGCTCTACAACCAGATCATTCCCTGGGCCGCCACCCAGAAGGTGGAACTGCCGCACCGCGCCGACAACCGCATCGACTGGCGCGTGCTGAAGGTGGCGAAGTAAGCGGCCGGCGTACGGGGCGCTCGACGCCGGTGGTGGCCGCCGTCAGCCGGTGACCGTGCCGCTGGCCTCGCCCAGCCCGATGCGCGCCGCGCCTTCGCGCTCGCACCAGCCGCGCAGCGTGACGGTGTCGCCGTCCTCCAGGAAGCTGCGCTCCTCGCCGGACGGCAGGCGCACGGGCTGGCGGCCGGCCGCGGCCAGCTCCAGCAGGGAGCCTGCCTCCTGCGGGCCGGGGCCCGACAGCGTGCCCGAGCCGAGCAGGTCGCCACTGTGCAGGTTGCAGCCGTTCACCGTGTGGTGCGCCACCAGTTGCGCGGGTGTCCAGTAGGCGGCGCGCGTGGTGTCGGTGCGCGAGAGCACCGCGGGCGGCAGGCCCTCGGCGCGCATGCGCTCCGTCTGCAGCAGCACTTCGAGCGTGATCGCGAAAGCGCCCGCGGCGCGGTGGTCGGGAGAATCCAGGTAGGACAGCGGCTGCGGATCTTCTTCGGGCCTTGTGAAGGGCGCGCGGAAGGGCGCGAGCGCCTCCAGCGTCACCACCCAGGGCGAGAGGGTGCTCGCGAAGTTCTTCGAGAGAAAAGGGCCCAGCGGCTGGTATTCCCAGTCCTGGATGTCGCGCGCGCTCCAGTCGTTGAAGAGCGCGACGCCGAACAGGTGGTCCTCCGCCTCGCCGATGCCGATGGGCTCGCCCTGCGCATTGCCCGTGCCGACGAACCAGCCCAGCTCCAGTTCGTAGTCCAGCCGCCGGCTGGGCGCGAGCACGGGGGCCGCGGCCTCGGGGGCCTTGAGCTGGCCGCGGGGACGCCGCACCGCCGCGCCGCTCACGCCGATGGAGGACGCGCGGCCGTGGTAGCCGATCGGCACCCACTGGTAGTTGGGCAGCAGCGGGTTGTCGGGGCGGAACTGCCGGCCCACGTTGGTGGCGTGGTGCACGCTGGTGTAGAAGTCGGTGTAGTCGCCGATGCGGCAGGGCATGAGCATCCCGGTGCCCGCCTGCGGCAGCAGCGCGTCCTGCCATGCGGCCTGCTGCGCGCTGCCGGCGGCGAGGCCCTGCGAAAGGCGCGTCCGCAAGGCCCGGCGCGCCTGCGGCCCTGCGGCCATCAGCGCGTTCATGTCGTCGCCGGCCACGAGGCCGGCGGCCTGGAGATCCAGGATCCGGTCGCCGATGGCCACGCCGATGCGGGCGCTGCCGTCGTGCGCGCGGAAGCGACCGAAGGGCAGGTTCTGGATGGGAAAATCGCAGCCCGCGGCGTTGGCGGATTCGACCCAGCTGCGCAGGGACGGGTCATGGGTGGCGTCGGTGTGCTGTGGCATGGCGGGTCCTTGCTGGACAGGGTCCGGTCAGTCGGCGGTCATCCCGGCCGCGCGGGCCACCTGACCCAGGCGGTCGTACTCGCGCAGCGTCAGTGCTCCCAGTTCGGCCGCGGAGGAGCCGCGCGGCGTGAAGCCGGCGGCCTGCAGGCGGTCTTTCACCGCGGGGTCGGCCAGCGCTTCCTGCAGGGCCTTCTCCAGCCGCTGTACCACGGCGGCCGGCATGCCCGCGGGGCCATAGACCCCGAACCACGGTTCCACCGCATAGCCGGCCAGTCCCGCTTCGGCCAGGGTGGGCACGTCGGGCAGCGCGGGCGAGCGCTGCGATCCGGCCACGGCCAGCGCACGCAGCTTGCCGGCCTGGATGTGCGGCAGCGAGGCCGGCAGGTTGTCGAAGGCCACGGGCACCTGGCCCGCGATCAGGTCGGTGATGAGCGGCGCGCTGCCCTTGTAGGGCACGTGCGTCCATTCGGTCTTGCTCAACTGGCCGAACAGCACGCCGGCCAGGTGCATGGAGGTGCCCGCGCCCGCGGTGGAGAACGGCAGGCCCGGATGCTTGCGCGCGTAGTCGATCAGCTCGGCCACGTTCTTCACGGGCAGCGCGGGGCCGGCCTCCAGCACGATGGTCGATTGGCCCAGCAGGCCCACGGGCGTGAAGTCCTTGCGCGGGTCGAAGGGCATCTTCTTGTAGATGTGCGGATTCAGCGCGTTGGTGGAGATCGCGCCCATGCCCACGGTGTAGCCGTCGGGCGCGGCCTTGGCGACCGCATCCATGCCGATGTTGCCGCCCGCGCCGCCGCGGTTGTCGATCACCACGGGCTGGCCCAGCGTCTGCGCCATGCGCGCGCCCACCGTGCGCACCACGAGGTCCGTGGTGCCGCCGGCCGCGTAGGGCACGATGAAGCGGACGGGGCGGGAGGGGAACGCTTCCTGCGCGGCCAGGGAACCGGCGGCGGCGCCCAGCAGCAGGGCCGCGGCGGCGCGCATCGCCACGCGGCGCGGCATGCAGGGGGAAGCGGAAGGGATGGAACGCATGCGGTCTCCTGGTGGTGGTTGCCGCGATTGTTGCCAGCCTTCCCGGCCGCGCCAGCGGTTTGTCCACGGTGTGGACAAGAAGCGGCGGGATTCCATTCCCCTCCGGGTATGCTGGCGCCATGACCACCGTGGTGCTCGACCGCGTCCTGCGCATCCTCGACCAGCTCTCGCGCTACGACGCGGGAGGACTCTCGCTGTCGGACATCGCCCGCCAGTCGGGCATACCGCATCCGACCGTGCACCGCCTGCTGCGCGACCTCGCGCAGGCGCGCCTCGTGACGCTGCTGCCCGACGGGCGCGGCTACGTGCTGGGCCGGCTTGCTTTCGAGGTGGGGCTGGCCGCCCGCGCGCGGCACGACGTGGCGCCGCTCTTCGCGGCCCACCTGCGCCGCCTGGCCGAGGCCACGGGCTACGCCGCCTACTTGTTCGTGCGCAGCGGCCTCGAAGCCGTCTGCCATGACCACACCCATGCGCAACGGCTCGATCCGCCGCTGTCCGTCACCGTGGGCGGCCGCCGGCCGCTGGGCGTGGGCGCCGCGGGCCTGGCCCTGCTGGCCGCGCAGGACGATGCCCGGGTGGAGGCGTCGCTCGCGGCCCATGCGGGAGTGCTCGGGCGCTACGGAGGGCTCGACGTGCCGTCGCTGCGCACGCTCATCGCGCAAACGCGGGCCCTGGGCTATGCCCGCAGCGGTGGCTGCCTGAACACCAACACCGCCGCCGTGGGCCACGCCGTGCGCGATCCGGGCGGCTGCGCATTCGCTGCCGTGAGCCTGTCCACCACCGTCGCGCGCCTCACGCAGCGCGAGGCCGCCCGCCTGGCGTCGCTGCTGCGCGCGGAGATCGCGCAGATCGAGCCGCGCGTGCACTTCGCGTGGAGCGACGAAGCCGCGCTGCGGTGATGCCCATGACGCGGCGCATCCCCCCGTATGCACCTCGTGCCACCACGTTCCATGGAAGCCCGCACGGCGCCACCCCTCCGATGGCCGCGGGGCAGGCCATGCCAGCAGACGCCGTGGAACCGGCTTTGCCGGGCCACTGGCGTCGTCTCCCTGCCCGCCGTACGCAGTACGGCGAGAGCGGGGGGAAGCGGCGCAGCCGCTCAGGGGGGTGTCCTTTCTTTCAGGTCAGTGCTCGCTGTACCGCCGGGCGCGCCGCCACGCGCTGAGAGTGAGCGTGGACCTTGGGAAAGCGCGCGATGTCCACCCCGTCGCTGGCCAGCCAGCCGGCCACGGTGAACAGGTAGCCGTCGGCGACCGTGTACTGGTCGCCCATCACCCAGGGGCCGTCGCCGAGGCTGTGCTGCTCGATCAGCTCGAAGCACTCGGTCATGTTCTGCGGCACCTTGCGCTGCATCGCGGCGATGGCCTCGGGTTCGTCCGCCCAGCGGACCGCGCGGGGGCGGTGCGCATGGGCGACATGCACGGTGGAGGCCAGGTAGCTGTGGAACTCCTGCATGCGCGCGAAGCCGTGGGCGTCGGTGGGCGCGAGGCGCGCCTGCGGAAAGCGCTGCGCCACGTAGGCGAGCAGGGCGGGCGTCTCGGTCAGCGTGCCCTCTTCGGTGACCAGGGCGGGCACGCGGCCCTTGGGGTTGACCGCGAGGTATTCCGGGCTGCGCTGCTCGCCGGCCGGGAAGTCGAGGCGCACCAGGCGGTGCTCCGCGCCGGCTTCGCACAGGGCGATGCGCACCGCCTGCGCGCAGGTGCCGGGAGCGTAGTAGAGGGTAAGGGCTGGGGTCATGGTCGGGTCTCGTTGCGAAGGGAAAGGCGGTTGGATGCGAACAGGCGCACCAGGCCCAGCAGCGCATCGGTATGGGGCGTGGGCACGCCGGTGGCGCGGCCGAGCTCGTGCACCGCGCCCACCAGGGCGTCGATCTCCAGCGGCCTGCCGGCCTCCACGTCCTGCAGCATGGAAGTCTTGAAGGCGCCGAGCTTGCGCGTCACCGCGTGCCGGTCCTCGGGCTGCTGGTCGATGCGCAGGCCCAGGCACTCGCCGATGGCCTTGGCTTCGAGCATCACGGCGGAGACGAAGCCGCGCACGAGGTCGTCGTCGAGGATGCGGTCGGTGGTGGCGCCGGTCAGGGCGCTGATGGGGTTGATCGTCATGTTGCCCCACAGCTTGAACCAGATGTCCTGCTGGATGCGCGGGGATTGTTCCACCTCGATGCCGCCACGCGCGATGAGCGCCGAGAGCGCCTCCAGGCGCGGGGTGATGCCGCCGACGGCCTCGCCCAGGATGAGCCGGTTGCCGAAATGCTGCCGCACGACACCGGGCCCATCGACCGAGCAGCTGGCATGCACCACGCCGCCGACGACCCGTTCGGCGGGAATGGCGCGTGCCAGCGAGCCGCCCGGGTCCACGGAAGCCAGTTCCCTTCCATGCGCCGGGCCGGAGCAACCCTCCAGGAACCACCACGGCACGCCGTTCATGGCCGTGAGCACGGTGGTTTTGGGGCCCAGCAGCGGGGCGATGCGCGCGGCCACGTCGGGCAGGGCGGGGGCTTTGACGGCCAGGACGACCACGTCCTGCGCACCGAGCGCGGCCGGGTCGTCGTGGGCCGCTACGGGCGCGGCCTCGCAGGTGCCATCCGGCCGGATGCAGCGCAGGCCCTGGGTGCGCAAGGCGTCCAGCGTGGGGCCCCGCGCCACGAAAGACACGTCGGCACCGCCGCGCGACAGCCCCATGCCGAGCCAGCCGCCGATGGCGCCGGTACCATAGATCGCAACCTGCATCGTTTCCTGCCTTCTCGGGATCGCGCCGCCGCGGGCGCGGGACCGCCCGGCGCACAGAAATGGATGCGCCGGGCCCGAGGGGCTATTGTGCTGCGGGCGCGGTACGCGCCCGTGGAATGGAGAAATGCGTCAGCGCGCGGCGCTGGCGGCGTCGGATGCCGCGGAGGCGGGGGGCGTGGGCGCCGTGCCGCCGAAGACCGCACCGCCGGAGGACGGTGTGGAGGGGGTGGTGGTGCCGGTCGAGCCGTCCGTGGTGGTGCCCGTGCCGCCGGAGCTGGTGCCGGTGCCGCCCATGCTGCCGGTGCCGCCCGTGCTGCCGGAACCCATGCTGCCGGCGTCGGACGCGGCGGGTGCGGTGGTCGGAGCCGGCGTGCTGGAGGGCGTGGTGTTCACGTTGCTTTCCTTGTTGCGGTCGCAGGCGGACAGGGCCAGCACCGAAGCCAGAGCGATCGGGGCGGCCACCAGCCAGCGGCGCGATGCGGAAAGTGCGGTGTTCTTGGTCATAGATTCGTTCTCCGTTCTGGAAACAAGGCGGCGCCATGCCACCGGGAGGTCCATCCTAGGGAGTGCTTCGCCCGCGCAGAGTAGGATAGGGTTGACGACGCAATTGCTTACGGTTTCGCAGCCGTGCAGCCTCCGGGGACCGGCGAACCGGCCGTGAAAATCGCCTCCTGCAGGGCTTCTTCGCGCTCCCGGCGCCGGGCGGTCGGTCCCTCGTGCATCGCGGTACGGTGCGTCCCTCTTTCTCTTTCTCCGCCTTCCCCTTCCCCTTCCCCCGGATACGCTTTCCCCATGGCCAAAGACAAGACCGTTTTCACCTGTACCGAATGCGGCGGCACCAGCCCGCGCTGGCTTGGCAAGTGCCCTGCCTGCGGGGCCTGGAACACGCTGGTGGAATCGGTGGCGGAAGCCGGGCCGGGCAAGAATCGCTACAGCACGCCGCAGCATGCGGGCCTGGCGCAGTCGCAGGCCGTGACGCCGCTGTCGGCCATCGAGGCCGCCGACGTGGCGCGCACCGCCAGCGGCATCGAGGAACTCGACCGGGTGCTGGGCGGCGGGGTGGTCGAGGGCGGCGTGGTCCTCATCGGTGGCGATCCGGGCATCGGCAAGTCCACCCTGCTGCTGCAGGCGCTGGATGCGCTGCAGCGCCTGGGCCTGCCCACGCTCTACGTGACGGGCGAGGAGAGCGGGGCGCAGGTGGCGCTGCGCTCGCGCCGGCTGGGGCTGGACCACAGCCAGGTCAACGTCCTGGCGGAAATCCAGCTCGAGAAGATCCTCGCCACCGTCGAGGCGACGCAGCCCGCCGTGGCCGTGATCGATTCCATCCAGACCGTGTATTCGGACCAGCTCACCAGCGCGCCGGGTTCGGTGGCCCAGGTGCGCGAATGCGCGGCGCACCTCACGCGGGCGGCCAAGGCCACCGGCGTGTCCATCATCCTCGTGGGCCACGTGACCAAGGAAGGGGCGCTGGCCGGCCCGCGCGTGCTGGAACACATGGTGGACACGGTGCTGTACTTCGAGGGCGATACGCACAGCCAGTTCCGGCTGGTGCGCGCCATCAAGAACCGCTTCGGCGCCGTGAACGAGATCGGCGTGTTCGCCATGACCGAGAAGGGCCTCAAGGGCGTGACCAATCCCAGCGCCATCTTCCTGAGCCAGCACAGCGAGCCGGTGCCCGGCAGCTGCGTGCTGGTCACGCTGGAAGGCACGCGCCCCATGCTGGTGGAGATCCAGGCCCTGGTGGACGAGGGCGGGCCCAGCCCCCGGCGCCTGTCCGTGGGCCTGGAGCGCGACCGCCTCGCCATGCTGCTGGCCGTGCTGCACCGCCACGCGGGCGTCGCCTGCATGGACCAGGACGTGTTCGTGAACGCCGTGGGCGGCGTGCGCATCAGCGAACCCGCGGCCGACCTGGCGGTGATGCTGGCCATCACCAGCAGCCTGCGCGGCAAGCCCCTGCCCAAGGGCTTCATCGCTTTCGGCGAAGTCGGGCTGGCGGGCGAGGTGCGCCCTGCGCCGCGCGGCCAGGAGCGCCTGAAGGAGGCCGCCAAGCTCGGTTTCACGATGGCCGTGGTGCCCAAGGCCAACGCGCCCAGGAAGCCCATCGAGGGCCTGACGATCCATGCGGTGGAACGGGTGGAAGAGGCCATGGAAGTGGTCCGCGGCATGGGGTGAATTTCTCCCCCCCTGAGTCGCCTTCGGCGCCTTCCCCCCCCCCAGGGGGACGCCGCCAGTGGCCGGGCGAAGCCCGTTCCACGGCGTCCGCTGGCATGGCCTGCTCCGCGGCCTTCCGAGCGGTGGAGCCGTGCTGGTGCGTGAGGCATTGCAATGCCTGGCCGCGGTTGCGGCATCTCCTGTAAGCACCATCCACAGCGAGGGGCTTGCTCCGGCCGACGACAATCGGCGCATGAACCTGCTGCGCCGCTTCTTCATTCCCGTCCTCATCGCCCTGCTCGTCATCGCCGCCTACCGCTCGTACGGCTGGCAGGGCATCTTCGCCGTCGGCGGCGGCCTGGTCATGTGGGCGCTGCTGCATTTCACGCGGCTCATGAACGTGATGCGCAAGGCCGCCGACCGGCCCATCGGCTACGTGGGCAGCGCCGTCATGCTGAACGCCCGCCTGCGCGAGGGCGTGAACCTGATGCACGTGGTGGCCATGACGCGCTCGCTGGGCGAGCTGCTGTCGCCCCAGGGCGAGGAGCCCGAGCGCTACCGCTGGACGGACGGCACGCAGTCGCACGTGACCTGCGAGTTCCGTGGTGGCCGGCTCGCCGCGTGGGAGCTCGTGCGTCCGGCGGCGGAAGCGGACGCCGGGGCCGGCGGTGCGGCGGCCGGCGCTTCCGACGCGCCAGCGCCCTCCGTGGGGCCGTCCGCGCCGTAAAATCGCCGGTTTTGCGACAGCATGCCCCCGGAAAAAGGATTCCCATGAGCCCCGTAGTTCCCTCGATGGCCGACCGTGACGGCAAGATCTGGATGGACGGCCAGATGGTGGATTGGCGCGATGCCAAGATCCACGTGCTCACCCACACGCTGCACTACGGCTGCGGCGCGTTCGAGGGCGTGCGGGCCTACCAGACGCCGCAGGGCACGGCCATCTTCCGCCTGCAGGAACACACCGAGCGGCTCTTCAACAGCGCCAAGATCCTGCGCATGCAGATTCCCTTCACGCGGGACGAGGTGAACGAGGCCCAGCGCGCCGTGGTGCGCGAGAACCGGCTCGCTTCCTGCTACCTGCGGCCGCTCACCTGGATCGGTTCGCAGAAGCTGGGCGTGTCGCCCAAGGGCAACCAGATCCACCTGATGGTCGCGGCCTGGGCCTGGGGCGCCTACCTCGGCGAAGAGGGCATGCAGCGCGGCATCCGCGTGAAGACCAGCAGCTACACGCGCCACCACGTCAACATCACCATGACGCAGGCCAAGGCGGTGAGCAACTACACCAACTCCATCCTGGCCAACATGGAGGCCACGGAGGACGGCTACGACGAGGCCCTGCTGCTCGATTCCGCCGGCTTCGTGTCCGAGGGCGCGGGCGAGAACATCTTCGTGATCAAGGACGGTGTGGTCTATACGCCCGACCTGTCGGCCGGCGCGCTCAACGGCATCACGCGCAACACCATCCTGCACATCTGCCGCGACCTCGGCATCGAGCTCGTGCAAAAGCGCATCACGCGCGACGAGGTGTATATCGCCGACGAGGCGTTCTTCACCGGCACGGCCGCCGAGGTGACGCCGATCCGCGAGCTCGACCGCATCGCCATCGGCGCGGGCGCCCGCGGCCCCGTGACCGAGAAGATCCAGAGCGCGTTCTTCGACATCGTGAACGGCCGCAATCCGAAATACGCCCACTGGCTCACGCTGGTCTGACTTCCTCCGCCTTTCCTGCCCTCACAGCGCGAACCCCACCATGACGCAAGCCATCATCGAACTGCTCGCCAAAGACCTGAACCCGCAGGGCGGCGTCTTCTGCCCGAGCCCCAAGGCCGACATGAAGATCTGGAACACCCACCCGAAGGTGTACCTGGACGTGGCCCACACGGGCGAGGCCAAGTGCCCCTACTGCGGCACGGTGTACCGCCTGAAGGCGGGCGAAGTGGTCCGCGCAGGCCACTGACCGGTTGCCCGGGCCGGCGCGCGGGCGCTCCTTCCACGCTGCCGTGCCGGCTTACTTCCGTGGCCGGCAGGCACGGCCCCAGAGGGTGTCCGAGCCGGGTTCGCCATGCCGTGCGAAGAGTTGCGCGAAATGCCGCCGCTCGCCGCCGCGCAGCTTGACCAGCGGCGGCACCTCCGCATCGGCCGGCACCAGGCAGAGGCGCGGGTAGAGCAGGTACCACTTCCAGCCCACGGCCTTCTGGTAGAAGAAAGCCGTGTCTTCCGCCCTGGCCAGCGCCAGGCGATGGGCCGCGCCGCCCTGGCGCAGCACCCGCTGCGCGGTGACGTGCCCCAGCAGATACACCGGGTCGGGAATGCCCTGCAGCAGCGCCTCCCAGCCGGGCTCGGCCTGCCGGGCCGCCAGATAGGCAGCCGTGCCCACCTCGAAGAGCGCATGGTGGAATTCGCGCTGCCACGCGGTCACGAAGGCGCCGCCGGACGGCGCGCCGAAGGTCCAGTTCTCGACCACCGGGAACTGCGCGTCCTGCGTGTAGCCCTGCAGATAGAAGCCCGCGAAATCGGCGCCCTGCGCGCCACGCATCGCTTCCAGCCAGTCGATCGGACGGGTCAGCAGCACGGTGGCATCCAGCCAGTAGCCGCCGAAGCGGCTCACCAGGTAGAGCCGGATCCAGTCCGACTGCTTGACGGGGTCGAGCTGCTCGAAGCCTGCCGGCCAGTCGCCAGGCGGCACGCGGTCGCGCACCGTCTGTCGGTTGAGCACGTGCACCTCGAAGCCCGGGCACTGGGCGCGCCAGTTGGCGACGCAGCGCTCCACGAACGCATCGGGCTGCACGCTGTGCCAGTAGCTCCAGATGCGGCGCGGAATGGCACCGGTCCCTTCGTCCGGCGCGGCGGGCGCAGCCGGCGCCTTGCCGGCATAGGCCGCCGCCGTGCGGGGGCGCAGCCGGGCCAGCAGGGCGTACACGGCGCGGAAGGCGAAAGCGGGGAGTGAATGTGTCATGAAGTCAGAAGAGGCACCGAATGGCAGCAAAAGGCCCGGATACGCGACGGCGGCATTCTGCACGCTGGCCACCGGGTTACGATCCGCGCCAATTGTTCGATTGAAACGATAGCGGCTGCCGCACGCCGGTTCGGGGCGCGGCGCCTGGATCCCTACGAATTCCTTTTTCCCCGATGCACATTCCGTCTCTTCTGGGCACGGCGCCCTGGCAGCGCCAATGGACTACGCTGGTGGCTTTTCTCTTGCCGGCCCTGGCGCTGACGTTGCCGTCCGGCTACTCGTACGGAGCGGTGCTGCTCCTGCTCGGCGCCCTGGCCACGCTGCCGCGCTGGGCGCGCCTGCGCCCCGACCGGGGCACCCTGGCGCTCGTCGCGGTGATTCTCGCGATGGGGCTGCTGTGGTGCGTGATGTCCGACCCGCGCGAAGCCATGGGACGGTGGGACCGGCCCATCAAGTTCATGCTGGGCGCCGTCTGCGGGCTGTTCATCGCCTCCCAGCCGCCGCGGCCGCGGCCGCTGTTCTGGGGGCTGCTCGCGGGCTGCATCGGCGCGGGCCTGGTGGCGCTGTGGCAGGTGCATGTGCAGGGCGCGCTGCGGGCCTCCGGGTTCCCGACAGGCCGCACGAACGCCATCCAGTGGGGCAACCTGGCATTGCTGCTGGGCTCGATGCTGGCCCTGCAACTGATCGTGCTGTGGCGCCAGCTTCCGCGCGCGGCCGCATGGCTGGCGGTCGTGGCCGCGCTGGGGGCCCTCAATGCCTCGGTGCTGTCGCAATCCCGCGGGGGCTGGCTGGCACTGCTGCTGGCGCTGCCCATGGGCCTGTGGCTGCTGCACCGCCTGCATCCGGGGCGGATCACCGCGATCGCCGCCGTGCTGGCCGCCGCGCTGGCCGTGCTCACGGCCATGAACTGGGACGTGATGGAAAAGCGCTGGGAGCGGATGCAGGAAGAGGTGACGCAGTACGACACCCACGGCGAGGCCGACAATTCCGTCGGCCAGCGGCTGGAGCACTGGCGGTTCGCCTGGAACGTGGGCATGGAGCGGCCCTGGACCGGCTGGGGCATGGCCGGCTACATGCACGAGAAGGCCGTGCGGGTGGCGGCGAAGCAATACGAGCCCTCGATCATGGAGTACATCTACGTCCACAACGAACCGCTGGACGTCTTCGTCAAGACCGGCATCGGGGGCGTGATCCTCCTGCTGTGCTTCTACGGCGTGCCGTTCGCGCTCTTCTGGCCCAGCCGCCGCCGCATGGCCGCGCTGGCCGCCGAACCCGAACCGGTGCGCGCCCAGGTGCTGGCGCTGCGGCTTTCCGGCCTGTGCATTCCGGTGCTCTATGCCGGCTTCGGGCTCACGCAGGTGTTTTTCGCGCACAACAGCGGCATCATGTTCTACATCTTCATGAACATGATCACATGGGCGGCCTTGCTGGGCATGAGGATGCCGGCGGCGGGCGCCAGGGTATGAAGTCCGTGCCATGAGCGCGCGCACGTCCCACGCCGCCGCGGCCGCGGGCACGCCGCCCGCGCGGCGGCCGCGCGTGCTGCATTTCGTGACCGGCGGCTTCTCCGGCGCCACGCAGGTGGCCGTCGATCTGGTGCGCGCGCATGCGGGCTCCGGCCGCTTCGACGCCCTGCTGGCGCTGCGCTCCAAGCGCCGCACCACCACGCCCGAACGCGTGGCGGCGCTGCGGGCCGAGAACTTGGCGGTGGAGTTGGTGCCCGGCTGGGCGCATGCGGCCACCGTGTGGGCGCTGGCGGCCCTGTGCCGGCGCTGGCGGCCGGACATCCTGGTCGCGCACGGCTTCAGCGAGCATCTCTGGGGCCGCTATGCCGGCCTGCTGGCGGGCGTGCCCCGGCTGGTGCACGTGGAGCACAACTCCCGCGAGCGCTACACCGCCTGGCGCCTGGCCCAGGCGCGCTGGCTGGCGCGGCGCACGGCCGCCATCGTCGGCGTTTCCGAAGGCGTGCGAACCACCCTGCAGGAGCGCGGATTTCCGCCGGACCGCATCCACGCCATTCCCAACGGCGTGCGGCTGGAGCCTTTCGCCCAGGCCGCCGCCCACCCCTTCGCCGCGCGCGAGCCCGGCATCGTGATGGCCGCCCGCTTCGCGCGGCAGAAGGACCACGCCACGCTGCTGCGCGCCGTGGCGCTGTTGCGCGATCGCGGCCTCACGCCGCCCGTGCGGCTGGCCGGCGGCGGCAAGCCCGGCGCACGGCAGGCGGCCGAGCGGCTGGCGCGTGAATTGAACCTGCTGCCCCAGGTGCAGTTCATCGGCCACTGCGCCGACGTGCCGGGGCTGCTGATGGGCCAGCAGATCTGCGTGCTCTCCACGCATTACGAAGGTATGCCGCTGTCGCTCATCGAAGGCATGGCCGCCGGCTGCGCCGTGGTGGGCAGTCGCGTGGTGGGTGTGCAGGAGGTGATCGCGCCCGGGCGCACGGGCCTGCTGGCCGAGCCGGGCGACTTCGCCTCGCTCGCCGATGCACTGGAGCGGCTCCTGGCCGATGCCGATGCCGCCGCCCGCATGGCCGCCGCCGCCCGGGAGGACGCCGTGGCGCGTTACGGCCTGCCCACCATGACGGCGCGGTACGAAGCCCTGCTGGAGGGCCTGCTGCGCGAATCGCCCGCTGCGCCATGACGCCCTCTTCCCCCCCGATGGTGGCAGGCCCTGCCGCCGCGCCCTGGCTCAGCGTGCTCGTGCCCGTCTACAACGTGCGCGACTACCTCGCCGAGTGCGTCGGATCGGTGCTGGCCCAGGCGCCGGCCGACGCGGGTGTCGAAGTGCTGCTGCTGGACGACTGTTCCACCGATGGCTCGGCCGAGGCCATGGCCGCGCTGGATGCCCGCTGGCCCGGCCGCCTCCGGCTGATGCGCCACGAGCGCAACGCGGGCCTGAGCGCCGCGCGCAACACCATGATCGCCGCGGCGCGGGGCGACTACCTCTGGTTCCTCGACTCCGACGACAAGCTCCTGCCCGGCGCCATCGAGGGGTTGCGCGAGGTGGTGCGCCTGCATGCGCCCGACGCCGTGCTGTGCGACTTCGCCGTCTGGCGCGAGCGCCCGCGCCTGAAACACCGCCTGCGCGGCGAGGGCCACCGCAGCACCTTCGCCGGCCCGCACGCCGTGCTGCGCCCCGGCGGGCCGGAACTGCTGGCCGGGTTGCTGGCCACGGGGCAACTGCATGCCTGGTCCAAGATCACACGCCGCGACCTCTGGCCGGAGACGGTGCGCTTTCCGGCCGGCCGGTATTTCGAGGACATGGCCACCATGCCGCTGGCGCTGCTGCGCGCACGCAGCTACTGGCATGCCCCCCGGCCCTGGGTGGCCTACCGCCAGCGCGGCGGCAGCATCCTGGCCACCATGACGCTGCCCAAGGCCATGGACCAGTCCGCCGCGCTGCGGGCTTTCGGCGAAGCGCTGCGTGGCCGGCCCGATGCCGGGGACGCGGCGCTGCGCTTTGCGCTGGCCCACCAGAGCGCACGCAACCTGATGGGCGCCATGCGCGTGGTGGCCCGCGCCGCCGGCCAGGACGGCGCCGACCCGGCGGCGCTGGACGCCGTGGCCGACCGCATCCGCGCCGACTTCGCCGCCGTATCGCCGTTGCCGGCCGGTGCGCTGGCGCGCGCCTATCTGCGGCGCGGCTGGTGGCTGCGGTACCTGAAATTCCTGCGCGCCCACGCGCTCCGCCAACGATGAACCTGCCTGCCTTTCCCCGTCCCACGCTCAAGACGCACGGCGAACTCTGGCTGGCGCGCGCCCTGCGCTGGTTCTACGGCCTGTGGCCGCGCCAGCTCGAAGCCTGCCCCCCGCCGCCGTTCGCACTGCATGCCATCGCGCCGGCTCCCGGGGTTCCGGAGGGTGGCGAGGACGGGACGGACCGCTCGGCATTGCCCCCGATTCCGCGCGTCATCTGGGCCTACTGGAAGGGGGCCGCGCCACCGCTGCTCATCCAGCGCTGCTTCGCCAACTGGCGGCGCAACAGCCCGGGCTACGAGATCCGCCTGCTGGACGATGCTTCCGCCCGGGCGTGGCTGCCGGACATTCCGGCCGTGCTCGACGACGTGTCGCCCGCGAAACGCGCCGACTGGATCCGTCTGGAACTGCTGCGGCTGCACGGCGGCATCTGGGTGGATGCCAGCACGATCCTCACGGCACCGCTGGACTGGGTGCTGGCGCAGCAGGAGCGCACCCCGGCCGACTTCGTGGGCTTCTACCTCGGGCGCCACACCCGCGATGCGGCCTATCCGGTGGTGGAGAACTGGTTCATGGCCGCCCCGCCGGGCAGCCGGTTCATCGCCGACCTGCAGCAGGAGTTCACGACCCAGGTGATCCACCGCTCGGGGCACGAATACATCGCCCACCTGCAGGCCCTGGGCGTGTACGAGGAGGTGCGTCAGTACATCGACGCGCCGGACTACCTCAGCATGCACCTGGCGCTGCAGTTCATCCTGCGCGCGCGCGGCGGCTACCGGCTGGCGCTGGCCCGCGCGGAAGACGGGCCGTTCTACTACCACATGCTCGGGCGCTGGCGGCGCACGCAGCTCAAGCTGCGGCTGCTGTTCTCGCGGCCCACGGGCGCGTTGCCGCCCCTCATCAAACTGCGCGCGCCCGACCGCAGGCGGCTGGACGACTATCTGGCGCGGGGCCTGTACCTTCCGGACAGCATCGCCGCGCGGCAGCTCATGGCGGAAACCGGCGCGGTCACGCCGGCGAGCCCGCGCTGACCCCGCCCGCCGCTGCCCGCCATTCCCTGGCCAGCAGCGCCACCAGTTCGCCGGCCGGCATCGGCCGCACCGCCGCGACGCCCTGGCCTGCCCAGAGGGCCAGCGCATCGGCACGGCCCTGGGCGGCGGCCGCACGGCGCACCGGGCCCATCAGTGCGTTCTGCACCGGGTAGGCCGGCACGCTGCCTTCCCAGGGGGCGAACTGTTCCATGGTGGCGTTGACGATGCCGCGCGCGGGCCGGCCCGAGAACACCCGGGTGATGCGCGTATCGGTTTCGCATGCCCGGGCCAGCGCGGCCCGGTAGGCCGGGCCGATGGCCGACTCGGGGCACGCGAGGAAGGCCGTGCCCATCTGGACGCCTTCGGCACCCAGGGCCTGCGCGGCGGCGATGCCGCGCCCGTCCATGATGCCGCCGGCCGCGATGACCGGAATGCGCAGCGCGTCCACGCACGGCGGCACCAGCGCCAGCGTGCCGACCTGGCTGGATTCGAAGTCGGCCAGGAAGGTGCCCCGGTGGCCGCCGGCCTCGAGCCCGCTGGCGCAGACGGCATCGGCGCCCACGTCGGCCCAGGCACGGGCCTCCGCCACGGTGGTGGCGGTGCCGATCACGACGCAGCCCGCCGCCTGCAGCCGCTCCACCTGGCGCGCGCCGAGGATGCCGAAGGTGAAGCTCGCGACGGCCGGGCGGGCCTCGACCAGGGCCTCGAACTGCGCCTCGAAGTCTTCGCACCATTGCGCGGGCACGGCCGGCTCCAGCCCGAAGTCGGCATACAGCGGCGCCAGCCGGTCCAGCGCTTCGCGCACCGTGGCGGCGTCGGGCGCGGGCATCTCCAGCACGAAGAGGTTCATGCCGAAGGGGCGGGCCGTGCGGCGGCGCACTTCGGCGGCGGCTTCGGCCATGGCGGCGGGCGAGCGCATGCCGCAGCCCAGCATGCCCAGCCCGCCGGCTTCGGACACGGCGGCAGCCAGGGCGGGCGTGTCGGAGCCGGTCATGGGGCCCTGCACGATCGGCAGGGTGAGGCCCAGGCGGTCGAACAGCGGAGTGCGGCGGGATGGAGGGACGGGCGTCGGCATGGCGGGTCTCCGGGGGGGCTGGGAACAGCGGGTGGTCGGTTTCAGGCGCCCGGCGGCATGCCGGCAGGGACGTCGCGCAGCGCATCCAGCAGCGCATCCAGGGCCGGGGTGTGCCAGCCGCGGCGGCGCACCAGCACCGTCTCGCGCCCGGCCAGCGGCACCCAGCGCAGCGCGGGCGGTTCGCGCATCAGGTCGATGACGGACTGCGGCACCACGCCGGCGCAGCGCCCCGCGGCCACGCAGGCCAGGATGGCATGGTAGGAGGCCAGCTCCAGTATGTGCGGCGCGGCGCCGTGCCGCTGCGCGCGCATCCAGTCCTCGCCCAGGCGGCGGTAGGTGCAGCCCGGAGAGAACGCGGCCAGGGTGTCCACCTGCAGGTCTCCCGGGCGCTCCACCGGTGGATGGCCCGCCGGCAGGGCGATGAGCAGCGATTCGGTGAAGACGGGAGTGCAGTCCACCGGCGCTTCCGGATCCACGCCCGGCGGCGGCCAGGCGACCAGGGCGCAGTCGCTGGCGTGGGCCAGGACCTGGTCCACCAACTCGCGCGACGCGCCCGTGCGCAGTTCCAGTTGCAGGCCGGGCCATCGGGCGTGCAGGCGGGCGAGCGGGGCGGGCAGGCGGGCGGCGGCGGTGCTTTCCATGGCGCCCAGGCGCAGCCTGCCGCCGGGGGTGCCGGGGTGCAGGGCCTGGCGGGCTTCCTCCGCCAGCGCCAGCAGGCGGTCGGCATAGGCCACCAGCGAGGTACCGGCCGGGGTCAGCGCCATGCGCCGGCCTTCGCGCAGGAACAGCGTGGCACCCAGCTGTTCCTCCAACTGCTGCACGCGGGTGGTCACGTTCGACTGCACCCGGCCCAGCCGCTCGGCCGCGCGGGTGACGCTGCCTTCGGCTGCGACGGCGCGAAAGATTTCCAGGGCGGACAGGTCCATGAATATCTTGTTTGAAGATGAATCGATTGAATGTTAATCTTAAAAAGAGAATTAAAGAAGCGAAAACTCCATGGCCATCGATACCTCTCCGCCCGGCCCCGGTGCCGGCACGTCGCCCGCCCTGGCGGACCGCCCGCTGGCCGTCGCCCTGGCCGGCATGGCCGCGCTGGGCGCCGCCATGGGCATAGGCCGCTTCGCCTTCACCCCGCTGCTGCCCATGATGCTGCGCGATGGAGCGCTGACCCTGGCCGGAGGCAGCTGGCTCGCCACGGTCAACTACATCGGCTATCTGGCCGGCGCGCTGGTCTGCATGGCCCTGCCGTGGCTGGCGCCGGGCACGGCCCGTTCATGGCAGGGGGCCCGTCTCACGCGCTGGGGGCTGGCGGCCACGGTGCTGCTGACCTGCGCCATGGCGCTGCCCCTGCCCGGCGCATGGCCGCTGCTGCGCGCGGCGGCGGGGGTGGCCAGCGCGGTGGTGTTCCTGAACGTGTCGTCCTGGTGCATGGCGCGGCTGGTGGCGCTGGGGCAGCCGGCGCTGGGCGGGCTGATCTTCTGCGGGCCGGGGCTGGGCATCGTGCTGACGGGGCTGTCGGCCAGCGCCATGGTGTCGGCGCACTGGCGGGCCGCCGCGGGCTGGGCCGTCTTCGGGCTGCTCTGCGCGGTGTTGTGCGCGCTGGTGTGGTCGGTGGTGCGCGGGGCGGCGCAGCCGGCGGCCGGCGCGGCGGGGCCCGCCGCGCCGCGCACCGCCGCGCCCGTGGCCCGGGGCGGCCGCTCCGCCCGCGCGCTGCTCACGCTGGCCTACGGCCTGGCGGGGCTGGGCTATATCGTCACCGCCACCTTCCTGCCGGTGATCGCGCGCGGGGTGCTGCCGGCCGGATCGCCCTGGCCGGACCTGTTCTGGCCGGTGTTCGGCGCGGGCGTGGCGTTGGGTGCGGCCTTGTCCACCCGCACTCCGGCGGCCTGGGACCGGCGCTGGCTGCTGGCGGGCTGCTACGCGCTGCAGGCGGTTTCCATCGGCCTGGGCCTGGCGTGGCCGGGGGTGCCGGGCTTCGCCCTCGGCAGCCTGCTGCTGGGGCTGCCATTCACCGCCATCACGTTCTATGCGCTGCAGGAGGCGCGGCGCATCTGGCCGGCGGCCGGCGACAGCTTCGCAGGCCTGCTGACGGTGGCCTACGGCCTGGGCCAGATCGCCGGGCCGCCCCTGGTGGCATGGGCACTGCACCATGCCGCCACGCCGCAGCAGGGGTTCGCGCACGGCCTGGCGATGGCGGCCGGCGCGCTGGGGCTGGGAGCGGCGGTGCTGGGCGCGATGGCGTGGCGCTGGCCGCCGGAGCCGCTGCCGGCAGGGGACTGACGCGCAGCACCGCGCGGGCGGGCGGCGGTCAGGTGGCGCGCGGCAGCCGCAGAACGAAGCAGGCGCCCTCCGCGCCGTCGGGCCGGTCCGTGCAGTACACACTGCCGTCGTGCCGCTCCGCGATGGAGCGCACCAGGGCCAGCCCCAGGCCGACGCCGCCCGAGCGTTCACTGGCGCCGGGCAGGCGGTAGAAGGGCTCGAAGATGCGTTCGCGCTGCGCCGGCGGCACGCCGGCGCCCTGGTCGCACACGCTCACCTCCACCTGCGTCCCCGTGCTGCGCAGCGTGACGGTGATGTCGCCCTGGCTGTAGCGCCGCGCGTTCTCCAGCAGGTTGCGCAGCGCGCGGCGCAGCAGCTTGGCGATGCCGCGCACTTCCAGCGCATCGGCGGCGGTGCCATCGGCGGCCTGCAGTTCGGCGTCCACGCGCACGCATTCCTCGGCGGCCAGGCCCATCAAATCCACCGTTTCCACGGTGCCCATGTCGGCCTCGCGCGCGTCCAGGCGACTGGCGAGCAGGATCTCGTCCACCAGCTGGTCGA
This sequence comes from Paracidovorax citrulli, assembly GCF_900100305.1. GTDB lineage: Bacteria > Pseudomonadota > Gammaproteobacteria > Burkholderiales > Burkholderiaceae_C > Paracidovorax > Paracidovorax citrulli. The sequence goes on from NZ_FNEY01000018.1 coordinate 33,013, forward strand.
GCTCGGCGATATTGCGCAGGATCTCGGAGCGGAACGCCGGCGAGGGTGTGCTGCCCTGCATCAGCTCCAGCCCCATGCGGATGCGCGTGAGCGGCGAACGCAGCTCGTGCGATGCATTCGCCAGCAGCGACTTGTGCGACTTCACCAGGGTCTCGATGCGCGCGGCCGCGGCGTTGAACTGCCGTGCGAGGTCGGCCACCTCGTCCTGGCCATGCTCGGCCACGCGCACCGACAGGTCGCCCTCGCCGAAGCGCTGCACGCCGCGCTGCAGGTTCTCCAGCCGCTTGAGCAGCCGGCGGATGATGGGGAACACCCCCACGGCCACCGCGACGCCCACGATGCCGAGCATCCAGAGGAAGCCGAAGGGCGGCCGCGTCCAGAAAGCGGCCTCGGGACCGCCGCGCCGGTCCCGCTCGCCGGGGGGGCGGATGCGCGGCGAGAACTGCAGCGTATAGGGCAACTGGCCGTTCTCCGCCTCCACGCTGAACTCCAGCCCGCCCGGTGGCCCGCCGGCCGTCGGCGGCACGCGGATCGCGAGACCGCGCAGCACGGGCTGGCCCGCGGCGTCCAGCAGCACCATCTCGCGCGGCGGCGGCGCCGGCTGGGTCAGCGCGTTCTGCTCCGACGCGATGCGCCACGCCCAGCCCACGGCCAGCGTGAGCACCGCCATGCCGCCGACCACGGCGAGCCAGATGCGCAGGTAGAGGCGGCGGGAAAAGGGGTTGGACATGGGCGTTTCAGAATGTGGCGATGTCACGCCATGGCGGCTGATGCTGCGGCCTGCGGCATTGCAGGCGGCCCGTGAACCGCGCCCCGCCGCCACCCGTGCGGTGGCCGCGGAGCAGGCCAAGCCAGCGGACGCCGTGGAACGGGCTTCGCCCGGCCACTGGCGTCGTCCCCCGTCCCGCCGCGCGCAGCGCGGCGAGAGAAAGGGGAAGGCGCGTGGCGCCACAGGGGAATGATGCCTCCATCTTCAGTCCTGCTGTTTGGCGAACACGTACCCCACGCCTCGCACGGTCAGGATGCGGCGGGGGTTCTTGGGGTCGGACTCGATCGCGGCGCGGATGCGCCCCATGTGCACGTCGATGGAGCGGTCGAAGGCTTCCAGTTCGCGGCCGCGCACGGCCTCCATGATCTGGTCGCGCGTGAGCACGCGGCCGGCCCGCTCCGCGAGCGCCACGAGCAGGTCGAACTGGTAGGAGGTGAGGTCGGCCGGTTGCCCGCCCACCGTGACGGAGCGTGCGTCGCGGTCGATCTCCAGCGAGCCGAAGCGCAGGGCCTGCGAGGGCGCCGCCGGCCCGGTCTCGCGGCGCCGCAGGATGGCGCGGATGCGGGCCAGCAGCTCGCGCGGCTCGAAGGGCTTGGGCAGGTAGTCGTCGGCGCCGAGTTCCAGCCCGATGATGCGGTCCATCGGGTCGCCCTTGGCGGTGAGCATCAGCACCGGCACCTGGGCCGCGGCGCCGGGCAGCGAGCGGATGCGGCGGCACACGTCCAGGCCGTCCATGTCGGGCAGCATCAGGTCCAGGATCACGAGGTCGGGCAGCGGGCCGGCATCGCTGCCCTGCAGCCGCGCCATGCCGCTCTGGCCGTCGGCCATGTGCGCGACCTCCAGGCCCGACTGGCCGAGGTATTCGATGACCATCTGCGCGAGGCGGAAGTCGTCTTCGATCATCAACAGCTGGGCGGTACTCATGGCGTCTCTCGTCTCCTTGCGCAAAGGCAGGATGGCATGCTGGCCCCGGTGCATCTCGGGGCGTTGAAGTGGCCGTAAAGTTTCGGTAAACCGGCTGCGCTCAGCCCGGCGGGCGCTGCTGCGCGCGCGCGGCCAGCGCCACCAGCGCCAGCACGGGCAGGCCCAGCATCGCCGTGGCCGCGAAGAACTCGGGGTAGCCGAAGGCATCCACGAAACGCCCCGAGAAACCGGCGAGCCATTTGGGCAGCAACAGCATCATCGAGCTGAACAGCGCGTACTGCGTGGCCGAATATTGCACATTCGTGAGGGCCGAGAGGTAGGCGATGAACGCGGCCGAGGCGATGCCCCCGGCCAGGTTGTCGGCCGACACAACCAGCACCAGCAGCGTCACGTCGTGCTCCTGCAGGCCCAGCCAGGCGAACAGCAGGTTGCTGGCCGCACTCAGCAGGGCGCCGAGCATCAGCACGCGCATCACGCCCACGCGCATCGACAGCGCGCCCCCGAGGAACGCGCCGGCCAGTGTCATGACGACGCCGAACACCTTGGTGACGGCGGCCACCTCGTCCTTGGTGTAGCCCATGTCCACGTAGAACGGATTGGCCATGATGCCCATCACCACGTCGCTGATGCGGTACACGGCGATCAGCGCCAGGATCAGCGCGGCCTGCCAGCGGTAGCGCGCGATGAAATCGGCGAACGGATCGATCAGCGCGCCGCGCAGCCATTGGGCCGCATTGCGCGCGGGCGGCAGAGGGCGCGGAGCGGGTTCGCGCGAAAGCAGCACCGTGAGCACGCCCACCAGCATCGAGGCGGCCATCACCAGGTAGGCCGTGCGCCAGGCCCCGTGCTGGTAGCCCGCGAGGCCGGGCACCTCGGCGCGTGCGGCCACCCACAGCACGCCGGCGCCGGCCCAGATCATCGCCAAACGGTAGCCCGTCTGGTAGGTGGCGGCCAGCGCGGCCTGCCGGTCGGCGTCGGCCGATTCGATGCGGAAGGCGTCCAGCGCGATGTCCTGCGTGGCCGAGCCGAAGGCCACGGCCAGCGCGCACCACACCATGGGCGCGAGGGCCGCGCGCGGATCGTTGAAAGCCATGCCCGCCAGGCCCGCCATCACCAGCGCCTGCGAGAACAGCAGCCAGCTGCGGCGCCGGCCCAGTGCGCGCGTGAGCAGCGGCAGCGGCATGCGGTCCACCAGCGGCGCCCAGACCCATTTGAAGGCGTAGGCGAGGCCCACCCAGCTGAGGTAGCCGATGGTGGTGCGGTCCACGCCCGCCTCGCGCAGCCAGAACGACAGCGTGCCCAGCACCAGCAGCAGCGGCAGGCCGGCGGAGAAACCCAGGGCGAGCATGCGCAGGCTGGCAGGTTCGGCATAGACCTTCCAGGCGGCGCGCCAGGAGCGGGCCGGTCCGGGCGGAGCGGAGGGGGCTGGGGCAGGCGGAGAGGGTGTCATGGGGGGCGGGAGGCGGCAGTGGAAGAGCGCGGAGTGCGTCGGGGTCTTTCGCGCACCGGCATGGATTTTCGTCTGTGTTCCGTCAGGGCGATGCTGTTGACTCAGAATCGCGCCAACTGAACTGGTGCGCAACTTCATTTGTCCATTCCGGGCGCCTGCGAGGCCGCGCCGCAAACAACCAATACACACATGAGAAAAGAACTAGCCAGCTGTGCCGTGCGCACTGCGGTGCCCTCCGTGGTACTCCCGCCGAAGGTCAGCCCGCACCGGGCTCCGGTAGCTGCAAGCCCCGACACCACACAGCGCATTGCCCCGCGCGGAACGCGGTCCATGACTTCCGCTCCCAGGCGTGGCGGCATCCCAGAAACCGCCTTTCCGACGGGTGGTGGCCAGGACGGAACGCAGAACCTCCCGGCCCGGGCGATGAAATATGTTCTCGGGCTGGCCGCTGCAGGATACCTCTGCGACAAGGCCGCCAACGGCTTCTTCCTGTCCACCACATCCCTGCACGATGGCAGGGGCGGCTTCACCAGCAATGCGCGGCTCGACAAGGCCTTCACGGAGGCCGCCGCTTATCGCCAGCGCTTTCATGCAGCCGAGCCCGGAGAGCGTGCACTGCAGCCGCGGTTGCCGGCTTTCCTGAAACGGTGCGGAAACCGGCAATTCGTTTCCATGACCGACTACCGGGCCGCCACCAAGGTGCACCTCATCGAACGCACGGACACTCCCGAGGCCCGGGCTTCCCTGCTCAAGAGCCTCGAATGCCTGCAGGGCACACTGGTGAAGCAGGAGTGCGTCGATCGCTATGCGCCTTCCAGCGTTCCGGCCGATTTTGATCTGCGCAACAGCGCGCTGTATGGGCAGAAGAGCAAATATGCCCTCGCGGGAGTGTCCAATACGGAAACCGGCGCCAGGGGCTATACGTCGCGCTCGATCACCCGGCCATTCGTGAACCGCGGCCTGAGGCACTTCAAGGAAGATTCCGAGCGCCGGGGGCTGTCCCTGCGCGAAAGCTCGGAATCGCTACAGGCGCAACTCGCCAAGGAAGGGGCGCTCAGTGGGACCGCCCAGTTCGCGGCGGGGCAGACCTTGCTGAATTTCAGGCAGGTCTATGCTTCCGACGAGCACTGGGGCCACGCCGAGAACGTCATCATGAAGTTCCTGGTGGAACAGGGTCTTCTGTCGCAGCGCCAGACGGAGCGCATCGACGAAAGCCTCATGTTCGAGGACCCGTCCAAAAGCGTCTTCAAGCGGAACACGGGAGTTGCCGGTCCACTGCTGCACCGGCTCGAAACGCGATTCAAGGAATTCCTGCTGCGCGATGACCCGGAAGGCCTGGAAGACATCCGGCCCATGGCGCTCTCGAAGAACATGGAAAACCTGGCCATCGCCCACTTCAAGCTGAACGAGCGCGGAGACGGTTTCGAGGACTGTTCGGGCCTGGGGGATTCGTTCACTGCCGCCAACGCCGTCGCCTGCATCAACCATGCGAGACTCATGAGCGGGGAGCCTCGCCTGTCGATGCAGGATGTGGAGGTGCTCATCGCCTGTCTGAACGCCGTGTACGACGATGCGAGCGGCAGCCGCCACACGCTCCAGGAGATCGCCCGCGGGTGTTTTGCCGGCGCCGGGTACACGATCGAGGATGCAGACGCATTTTTCGAGGGCATTTGCCGCGAAGCAGCGCAAGAGTTCTACACTGGCAAGCAACTCGCCAAGGCCGGGCTGCCGGGCAGGCCTGCCTGATTGCGCTCCGGGCAATCGCTGCATGCGTGGCGCCCGGGTTTCGGGAGCGGTAGGATCTTTCCATGTATTCCGGCGCCACGCTGTCCTGCACCCTCCGCCACTACGGCGGGGAGCACGCCGCGCATGCGCACGACCATGCGCAGGTGCTGGTCGGGCTGCAGGGGCGCATGGAGCTGGAGGTGGACGGCCGTTCGGCGTTCGTGGACGCCTCCTGCGGCATCCTGATACCCGCCGGCGCGCGGCACGGCTACCTGGCCTCGCCCGGAGCCCGCTTCTGCGTGGTCGATGCGGCGGCGCAACCGGGCATGGACCGGCTGCGCCGCTTCGCCGTGCCGGCCCAGGCGCGCGACGGCCTGGCGCGGGCCATCGGCGGAGGGGCCGGCGGTGCGCCCTGCCTGCCCTCGCTGCCCGGCGTGTGGAGCGCGCCCGTCGCGCAGGGGGGCCAGGTGGCCGCCCATCTGGAAGCCCTGCTGGGCCGTGCGCCCCGCGTGCTGGCCCGCCGGGCACTGCCGCTGGAACGGCTGCAGCAGGCGGTGGAGGCCGCCCTGCACGAGCCCTGGCCCACGCCCCGCATGGCCGCCCTGTGCCACCTGAGCCCGCAGCGCTTCCATGCCCGCTGGCTGGAACTCACCGGCGCGACGCCCCAGGCCTGGCTGCGCGGGCTGCGCCTGGATGCCGCCGCGCAGCGCATCGCGCGCGGACAGCGGCTCGACGATGCGGCGGCGGCCTGCGGCTACGCCACGGGTACCGCCCTCGCGAGCGCGCTGCGCCGGGAGCGCGGCACGGGTGCCCGCGCGTTGCGCGGAGACGCCGGCAGGGACTGAACCGGCGCACTTCGAGCGTTGCGCGACACATGGCGGCCGCGCCGCGTGGCACGCTCGGGGCCATGTCCTCCCCATCGCAAGCAGCCTCTCCCGACACGCCGTCTTCCGCCACCATCCGGCTGGCGGCACAGCCCGCCTCCCGGGCGCCGCTGGGCATCGGCATGGTGCTGCTGGCCGCCGTGTTGTGGGGCACGACGGGCACGGCGCAGAGCCTCGCGCCTTCCGGCCTGGCGCCGGTGTGGGTGGGGGCGCTGCGGCTGCTGATCGCCGGTGCTTTCTTCGCGGCGCTGCTGCGGTGGCAGGGCGGTGCGCGCGGCCTCGGCGCGCTGCCCTGGCGCGGCGTCCTGGCCGGCGGGGTCTGCGTGGCCGCCTACAACCTGAGTTTTTTCGCCGGGGTGAAGGCCAGCGGCGTGGCGCTGGGCACGGCGATCGCGATCGGCAGCGGCCCGATCTGGGCCGGGCTGCTGCAGACCGTGGTGCAGCGCCGCTGGCCCGCGGCCGTGTGGTGGGCGGGCACGCTGCTCGGCGTGGCGGGCGGGGCCGCCATGGCGCTGGACGGCCGCACCAGCGTGCAGGCGCCGCCGGGCGGCATCGCGCTGTGCCTGGTGGCGGGCCTGTCGTACGCTGCCTATGCGCTCGTCAACCAGCGGCTGGTGGCCCGCGCAGCGCCGGGGGCCGTCAACCTGGCGGTGTTCGGCTCGGCCGCGCTGTTGTCCCTGCCGGCCGCCTTCGCCATCGCCGGGCCGCTCGCGGTGTCGGCACGCGCCTGGGGGGTCGTGCTGTACCTGGGTCTGGTGGCCACCGGAGTGGCATACCTGCTTTTCACGCATGCGCTGAGGCACATCAGCGGCGCCACGGGCGTCACCCTCGCGCTGGCCGAACCGGTCGTCGCGTTCTGCCTGGCCGTGGCGGTGGTAGGGGAATCGCCGTCCGCCATGGCCGTTTGGGGGCTGGCGGGCGTGATCGGCGGGCTGCTGATCGTGGTCTGGTCGGAGATCCGCGGCCGCAGGGGGGCAGCGGCCGGGTGACGGGTGCCGTTTCGGCTGCATGGACATTTGCGCGGGCGGCCTACAGCCGCGCTGCGCTCCGGCGCAATAGACTCGCCCCATCATGCCGAACGATCACCCGACTTCCCTCTTTCCGGCCGTCGATGGGTCTCCTGCGGCCATGCCGCACTACGACACCGGCTGCCGATTCTGCACCGCCCTGCGCGCCGGGCCCTGGAACGCGCGGCGGGGCTTCCTGCTCGCTGCCGGCGCGGCGGCTGCCGCCCCGGCGCTGGCCCAGGTGGACGTGGGTTCTGCCTCGCAGATGCGGCGCCTCGTGCCGGCCGAGCAGCTGGAGGCCGCCGCCGACCAGCAGTACGACCAGATGCTCGCCAAGGCCAAGGCCCAGCGCGCGCTGGCCGGCGACACCCATCCCCAGCTGGTGCGCCTGCGCGGTATCGGCCAGCGCCTCATCCCCTTCTCCACCCAGTGGAACGACCGCGCGCGGCAGTGGAAGTGGGAAGTGAACCTGATCGGCAGCAAGCAGATCAACGCCTTCTGCATGCCGGGCGGCAAGATCGCCTTCTACACCGGCATCCTGGACCAGCTCAAGCTCTCCGACGACGAGGCTGCCATGGTCATGGGCCACGAGATGGCGCACGCACTGCGCGAGCATGCCCGCGCCCGCCTGGCCAAGACGCAGGCCACGAGCATGGGCCTGTCGCTCGGCGCGCAACTGCTCGGCCTGGGCGACCTGGGCAATGTCGCGGCCAATCTCGGCACCCAGTTGCTCTCGCTCAAGTTCAGCCGCAGCGACGAGACGGAGGCCGACCTCGTCGGCCTGGAAATGGCCGCCCGCGGCGGCTACAACCCCGAATCCGCCGTCACGCTCTGGCGCAAGATGGGCGAAGCCACCGGCAACCAGGGCGGGCTCGCCTTCCTGTCCACGCACCCGAGCGGGCCGGACCGCATCCGCGAGCTGGAGCAGAACGTGCCGCGCGTGCAGGGCCTCTACCAGGCCGCGCGGCGCGGTTGAACCGGCGCCCGTGACGCCCGCGCGCCGTCAGAGCACGCCCATCCACGGCCACAGCGTGGCCGACAGCAGCAGGATGAGCGCCAGGCCCGCCAGCGTCACCAGCAGCCCCACCTTGGCGAACTGCAGCGTGCCGAACGCGCCCGTGCCATAGCACAGCATGTTCTGCGGCGCGTTCGTCGGCAGGATGAAGCCGAACGACACCACGAAGCTCTGCACGAGCACGATGCCGAACGCGGTTTCCTTCGAGACCGGCAGCGTCTGCGCGAAGGCGATGAAGATCGGGATCAGCGTGCTGGCCAGGCCCGTGGCGGAGGCGAAGCCCAGGTGCAGCACGATGCTGAACACGGCCAGCGCGCCGATCACCGACACCACCGGCAGGGCCGCGAGCCCCAGCTGCCCCAGCGTCTGCTGGGCCAGCCAGCCGGCCGCACCGGTGCGCTGCAGCAGCGTGCCGAGCGAGATCGAGGCAGCGAACAGCACCACCGTCCCCCAGGGCACGAGCTTTTCTGCCTGTGCCCAATGCATGACGCCGATGCGCGGCATGAGCAGCAGCGCGATGCCGAGCTGCGTGGTGGTGGTGGTGTCGAACGGGTGCAGCGTGCCTTCCGTGGACCAGAGCACGAGCAGCAGCAGCGCCACCGCGATCAGGCGCTTTTCCGGGGCGCTGACGGGGCCCAGGGCGCGCAGTTGCTCGCGCAGGTTGCCCGCGGCGTCCTCGGAGTCGGGCACCTCGGGGCGCAGCAGCCACAGCGACACGAAGAACAGCACGACCGACATGCCGATGGTGAAGGGCAGGGCGGCGAGGAACCACTGCCCCCAGGTCACGCCGTGCCCGAAGGCCCCCTGCATGAAGTTCAGGCTGATGAGGTTCTGCGCCGCGCCCGTCTTCACCGCGATGTTGAAGATCGAGCAGGCCTGCGCCGTCACGATCATCAGCGTGGCGCCCAGGCTGCTGCCCACGGGCAGGCCGAGCGCCGCGGTGATGCCGACCATGATCGGTATCACCGCGCCCACGCGCGCCGTGGCCGAGGGGATGAACAGCGCCAGCACGAAGCCCACCAGCATCGCGCCCAGCGTGAGCCGCGCGGGCGAGATGCCCACCCGGCTCATCACCAGCAGGGCCACGCGGCGGTCCAGCCCCGTGTGCTTGAGCGCCACGGCCAGGAACAGCGCGGCGGCCACCAGCAGCACGGCCGTCGATGAGAAGCCGCCCAGCATCACGGTGAGCGCATCGGCCGAACCCATGGGCCTGGCGCCCGGCGTGAGGGGCTTGCCCATCAACCCCACCACCGCCATGCCGGTGAGCAGCACCGCGCTGTTGGCGGGCGAGACGCACTCGCTGATCCACAGCGTGACCACGAACACCAGCAGCCCGAGGGCGACCTGGCCCGAGGGCGAAAGCCCTGCCGGGGTCGGCAGGGCCAGCACCAGGGCATACAGGCCCAGGGCAAGCAGCAGGTAGCCGAGCTTGCGGCGGGAGTCGGGCTCTGGATGCGAAGTGATCGGAGCGGCGGGGGAGGGCGAGGGGACGGGCGACGTCGTCATGGCGGAGCTTTTCTTTCACGGTGAGGCCGTGGCCCGCCATCGATCGGAAACGACCGATTGCGCGGTGCCGTCAGGCCTGCCTGGAAGAATGCCCGTACCCCGCTCTCGGGACGTTGACCGGCATCAAGGCCGGGCGGATACCCGGCCGTGGAGGGCCGCTCAGGTGCCGCCCACGTAGGGATTGCTGCGCCGTTCGCGCCCGAAGGTGCTCTCCGGCCCGTGGCCGGGAATGAACACCGTCTCGTCGCCCATGGGCCACAGGCGCTGCACGATGCTGTCGATCAGGTCCTGGTGGTTGCCCTGGGGAAAGTCCGTGCGGCCGATGCTGCCGGCGAACAGCACGTCCCCCACGAAGCAGCGCTGGATCTGCGGCGCATGGAACACCACGTGGCCAGGCGTGTGGCCAGGGCAGTGCCGCACGTGCAGCGTCTCGTTGCCGATCTGCACCGTGTCGCCGTCGTGCAGCCAGCGCGTGGGCGTGAAGGGCCGGGCGGGCGGGAACCCGAACATCGCGCTCTGCTGCGGCAGCCCGTCGATCCAGAACTGGTCGCCCGGGTGGGGGCCCGTGATCGGCAGCGAGAGCCGCTCGGCCAGTTCGCCCGCGCCGCCGGCATGGTCGATGTGGGCGTGCGTGAGCCAGATCTGCTCCAGCCGCAGGCCGCGGCGCTCCACCTCCGCGAGCACCTGGTCGAGGTCGCCGCCGGGGTCGATCACGGCGGCCGCCTGCGTGGCATCGCACCAGACAAGCGAGCAGTTCTGCTGGAAGGCGGTGACGGGGTGGGTGTGGTAGTGGAGCATGGAACTGAAGACGAGGGCCGGCACAAGGGGTGGGCGAGAGGCCGAGTATGCCGCCCGCCGATGGAAGGACGCCGCCTGGCCATCGCCCACACAGCGCCCTAGAATCCCCCCTTTCCCGAAAGAACCGCCATGGCCCGGGGCCATGGAAGGCTTTCATTCATTCTCGCGACCCGATGGGGTGAAGATGAACAAGCCTTTCATTTCCCTGTGCCCGGAGATCACCCGGGCCCACGCGCTCCTGCTGATGGACTGGCTGGAAGACGAGGGCGTGACCCGCTACCTGAGCGATGCGCGCGATGTCTCCCGGTCCATCGGGCAGGTGGTCGGCCGGGTCCAGCTGCCGGTGCTCACGCATCTGTTCAACCAGGGCGGCCGGTTCTTCATGGCCTGCGACCGGCACGACATGCCCGTGGGCTTCGTCCGCCTTGTCAAGGACGGCCCCGACTGCGAGATGGTCCTGGCCATCGGCGACCGCGCCAACTGGGGGCGCCGGCTCGGGGCCAGCGCGATCCGCGAAGGCATGAAGCTCGCGTTCTTCGACATGCGGGCCGAAAGGCTCATCGCCAAAATCCATCCGGACAACGCGCGGTCGCTGAAGGCTTTCCTGCGCAGCGGATTCGCGCTGCACAGCGAAGGGCCTTCGGTGACGTCCCTGGCCATGGGCGCGGACCGCTATCTCCGGCTGCTGCGCGAACGCCCCGCGGCGGGCGCCCCGGCCATCCACGTCACCGAGATCGACGAAGCCCGGCTCCGGCAGCTCGTCGCGTTCCACCAGGACCCGGAGATATTCGAGCTGGAGCACGAGATCGAGCGGGCCACGGTCGTCGATCCGCGGCAGGTGGCGGAGGACGTCGTCACGATGAATTCCCGGGCCCTGCTGGAGGTGGACAACGAAACGGTGGAAGTGGCGCTGGTCTATCCGCAGGATGCGGACGAGGCCGCGGGCAGGCATTCCGTCTGCTCGGGCCTGGGCACGGCGATCCTGGGCTACCGGGAGGGCGATGCCTTCCGCTGGCGGATCGCGGACCGTACGCGCCGCATCCGGGTGCGGAAAGTGCTCTATCAGCCGGAAGCCCGGGGCGATTTCCACCTGTAGGCCCTGTAGCGGCACCGATGGCGCCGGCCTGCTGGCTCAGCGGGCGGAAGCCGGCTTTCCGGGCCCAGGCTGGAGCCGCGATGCCAGCAGGTCGGCCGTGTACCGGAGACGACCGATGTCGGCTTCCGGGTGGATCCCCCGGCTGAAGCAGCACAGCGTGCCATACACCCCGCCGCCCGGCAGGCGCACCGGCGTGCTCAGCAGCGTGCCCACGGGGTACCCCGGATCCGGGGCCTTCCCCGCCTTGACGTAGGCGGCCGCGTTCTCCACGCGCTCCGGCAGCCGGCCTTCAATCACGTGCTGGCACCAGGTTTCCTCGACCGGATCGGACGAGCCCGCCGGAAGGGGATCGAAGCCGGGAGTGTGGTCCACGGCCTCGATCGTCCGGCGCCCGTTCGTGATCTGCGACACGAAGGCCACGTCCATGTCCAGCCGCGTGCGCAGCAGGCGCAGGACGGCAGGGACCGCGGACGGCAGTTCGGGATCGGCGGAGTCGCTGGTGGCCACCAGCAGTTCCGAAATCCGGACGTCGAGGTCGTCGGGGTTGTAGTCGAGGAACATGGCCCAGTCTAAGCAACGGCAGGTGCCCGCGTAAGAGGCAGTCTGCAACAGAGCGTACGGCCGGGCGTGCCCGTCATGCGCTGGCGGGCCTTGCGTGGTTGCCGCGGCACGGCGGGGCTTTTTTGCCCGGGGGCGGCTGGAGGCCGGGCTGGAGGTCCGGGCACAGGTCGCCGCCCGCGAACCGCTGCCAGACCAGCCGGTCGCCCTCCTCGCAGAACCAGAAGCAGATGACGGAGCCGTCGCCGTTGTCGCAGGTCACCAGCATGCGGGTGTTCCCGTTCCGGGAGCGGACGTACATGCCGGGGCGGAGGAAGGGAATGTCCTTGGTGCGCATGGCGCCATTGAAGCGCCGCCGGGCCGCGCGGCCTTGCGCTCGCGCAAGCCTGCCCGCAGGACCCGATGCGGTCCTACAGGGTTTTCTCAATGTCCGGGTTCGGCCAGCCGTGCGGCCAGGAAATCCAGGAAGCAGGCGATGCGCGAAGCGAGCTGCGTGTTGCGGTAGTACACCGCGCTGATGGGCTGCCGCACATCGGCCGTATCCCGGGCCAGCAGTTGTACGAGGTCGCCGCGCTCGCGGTCCCGCGCGGTCATGAAGTCCGCCAGGCAGGCGATGCCGGCGCCCTGCAGCGCGAGCTGGCGCAGGGTTTCGCCGCTGGAGGCCGCGATGTCCGGCGTGGCGGCCCATGCGTCGCCGTGCGGGCCGCGCAGGGGCCAGAGGTTGAGCGCCTCGGGCTGGGTGAACCCCAGCAGGGTGTGCTGCGCCAGGGCCGCTGCCGACTTCGGCCGGCCGTGCGCGGCCACGTAGGCAGGGCTGGCGAGCACGCGCAGGCGGCTGGAGCCCAGCGGGCGCGCATGCAGCGTGGAGTCGCGCAGGGCACCGATGCGGATGGCGACGTCCGTGCGCCGCTCCAGCAGGTCGATGTTGCGCTCGTCGGTGTCCAGCTCCAGGGCGATCTGCGGGTAGGCGTCGCGGAAGGCCGGCACCAGCGGTGCCACCACGTGCAGCATGAACGGCGTGGCCGCGTTCACGCGCAGGCGCCCCGCGGGCTGCCCCCGGCGCGCGGCCATGTGCTCTTCCGCTTCGTCGAGCGCCGCGAGGATCGCGCGGGTGCGCGTGAGGAAGGCCTGGCCTTCCTCCGTGAGCCCGATGCGGCGCGTGGTGCGGCGCAGCAGCGTCGTGTCGAGCTTTTTCTCCAGGCGTGCCAGCGCCCGGCTGACGCCCGATGCCGTCTGCTCCAGTTGCGCAGCGGCGGCGGTGACCGAGCCTGCGTCCACCACGGCGGCGAAGGCCTGCAGTTCTTCCAGGGTGGTTTTCATGAGGGCAGATTGTTGACTCTAAGGCAAATATATTCTGCCGATCACAGGCTTTTTCCGCAAAGGTGAAGCGCCCACACTCCTGGCATCGATCTGTGATCCCAAGGAGTGCTTCCATGCCCATTGCCCTGTTCGCGCTGACGCTCGGCGCCTTCGCCATCGGCACGACGGAATTCGTCATCGTCGGCCTGCTGCCCACCGTGGCGGCGGACCTCGGCATCGGCCTGCCCTCGGCCGGCCTGCTCGTCAGCCTGTATGCGCTGGGCGTCGCCGTCGGCGCGCCGGTGCTCACCGCGCTCACCGGCCGGCTGCCGCGCAAGGCCCTGCTGCTCGCGCTCATGGCGCTGTTCACCGCCGGCAACCTGCTGGCCTGGCAGGCCCCGGGCTACGGCACGCTGGTGGCCGCGCGCGTGCTCACCGGGCTCGCGCACGGCGTGTTCTTCTCGATCGGCTCGACCATCGCCACCGGCCTGGTGCCGCGCGAGAAGGCCGCCAGCGCCATCGCCACGCTGTTCGCGGGGCTCACGGTGGCGCTGGTCACCGGCGTGCCGCTCGGCACCTTCATCGGCCAGCACTTCGGCTGGCGCGAAACCTTCCTCGCCGTGGCGGGGCTCGGCATGCTGGCTTTCGCGGGCAGCGCGCTTTTCGTGCCGCGGCGCATCGCGCACGTTCCGCCGGCCTCGCTCCTGCAGCAGGCCCGCGTGCTGGCCGAGCCGCGGCTGCTGCTGGTGTATGCCAAGACGGCCATCGGCTACGGCGGCACCTTCATCCCGTTCACCTTCCTCGCGCCCATCCTCACCGGCGTGTCGGGTTTCAGCGAAAGCGCGGTGGGCTGGGTGATGCTGGTGTACGGTGTCTCGGTGGCCGCGGGCAACCTCTGGGGCGGCCGGCTGGCCGACCGCCTGGGTCCCGTCGCCGCGCTGCGCATCATCTTCGCGCTGCTGGCCGCCGTGCTGCTGCTCCTGCAGTTCACCGCGCCCCATCCCTGGCTGGCCGTGGGCACGGTGCTGCTCTGGGGCGCAGTGGCCTTCGGCAACGTGCCGGGCCTGCAGCTGTACGTGGTGCGCCAGGCCGAGCGCGTCGCGCCGCAGGCCGTGGACGTGGCCTCGGGCCTGAACATCGCCGCGTTCAACCTGGGCATCGCCGGCGCGGCGTGGGCCGGGGGGCTGATCGTGACGCACCTGGGCCTCATGCACACGCCCTGGATCGGCGCGGTCGTGGTGCTGGGTGCGCTGGCGCTCACCCAGGCCAGCGGCGTGCTCGATGCGCGCGGCGGGGCCGCTGCGCGCGGGGGCCGTCCGGCGGCCGCGGGCCACTGAGGCGTGGGGCTGGCTCGGGCGCGCTTCTCCCTTTCCACCCACCCATCCATCCATTCATTCATTCATTCACCGACAAGGAGTTTTCCATGCAGGCATCCGCTTCCCCATCCACCCAACCGCCCGTGCCCCCGTTCGGCCTGGGCACGTTCCGGCTCAAGGGCCAGGCCGCCATCGATTCGGTGGCGAATGCCCTCGACCTCGGCTATCGCCACGTGGACACCGCGCAGATCTACGGCAACGAAGCCGAGGTGGGCCAGGCGGTTGCCGCCAGCGGCGTGGCCCGGGGCGACCTCTACCTCACCACCAAGGTCTGGACCGACCATCTCGCCGCCAGCAGGCTCGTTCCCAGCCTGGAGGAAAGCCTCGAAAAGCTGCGCACGGATTACGTCGATCTGGCGCTGATCCACTGGCCTTCGCCCGGCGGCGCCGTGCCGCTGGCCGAGAGCCTGGAAGCGCTGGCCGATGCGCGGGCCCGGGGGCTCGTGCGGCGCATCGGCGTGTCGAACTTCACTGTGTCGCTCATGCGCGAGGCGGTGGCTGCCGTGGGCGCGGAGTCGATCGCCACGAACCAGATCGAACTGCACCCCTACCTGCAGAACCGGGCGGTGGTGGATTTCGCGCGCAGCCAGGGCATCCACATCACCTCCTACATGACGCTGGGCTACGGCCAGATGCTGCAGGATGCGGAAATCCAGGCGATCGCGCAGGCATGCGGCGCCACGCCCGCCCAGGTCGCGCTGGCCTGGGCGATGCAGTCGGGCTTCGCCGTGATTCCTTCGTCCACGCGCCGCGAACATCTGGCCTCGAACCTGCGCGCCACGCAGCTGCGGCTGGAGGATGCGCACATGCAGCGCATCGCCGCGCTGGACCGGGGCGGCCGGCTGGTGGACCCGGAAGGGCTGGCGCCGGCCTGGGACTGACCCGGCGGGCGCCTGGAATCTGGGCTCAGATCGCCAGCTCGTAGCCCACCGTGATCGGCGCGTGGTCCGAGAACTTCTGCTGCTTGTAGATGGACTCGGTGCGCGCCAGGGCCGCGATCGCCGGGGTGGCGAGGTGGTAGTCCAGCCGCCAGCCCACGTTGTTCGCATAGGCCTGCCCGCGGTTGCTCCACCAGGTGTAGGCCGTCTCGGTGGTGTCGGGCTGCAGCAGGCGGTACACGTCCACGAGGCCGCCGCCCGGGTCGGTCTTGTGCAACAACTTTGTCATCCACTCGCGCTCTTCGGGCAGGAAGCCGCTGTTCTTCTGGTTGCTGCGCCAGTTCTTCAGGTCGATCTGCTGGTGGGCGATGTTGACGTCGCCGCAGAGGATGAATTCGCGCTCTTCCTTCACGCGCATCAGGTGCACGTGGAATTCCGCCAGGAAGCGGAATTTCGCGAGCTGGCGCTCCGGCCCCGACGAGCCGCTCGGAAAATACGCGCTGATGATCGACAGCTTGCGCGAAGGCGTGTCGAAGCGGGCTTCCACGTAGCGGCCTTCGGCGTCGAACTCGGTGGAGCCGTAGCCCACGCGCACGTCGCTCGGCTCGTGGCGGGTGTAGATGCCCACGCCCGAATAGCCCTTCTTGGTCGCGTAGTGGAAATGCCCCTTGAGGCCCGCCAGGGTCTCGAAACGGCCTTCGATGTCGGCGGACTGCGCCTTGATCTCCTGCACGCAAATACAATCCGGCCGCGTCTCGGCGATCCAGGCCTCCACGCCCTTCGAGGCGGCGGAGCGGATGCCGTTGAGGTTCAGGCTGGTCAATTTGAAAAGGGAAGCATCCATGGTGGCAGACGGCGCGCGGCGGCGGACGGGAGAGGAAACGGCGGGAGACGGCGCGTCGGCGGACCGCCTCGCCCAGGAATTCGTGCATTTCGCCGTGGAGGCTGGCGTGCTCAGGTTCGGCGAATTCAAGACCAAGGCGGGCCGCATGAGCCCGTACTTCTTCAATGCCGGGCTTTTCGACGATGGCGCCAAGATGGGCCGGCTCGCGGAATTCTATGCAAAAGCCCTGTTGGCCAGCGGCATCGAATTCGACATGGTCTTCGGGCCCGCCTACAAGGGCATCCCGCTGGCCGCCACGGTGGCGGTGGAGCTGGCCCGCCATGGCCGCAATGTCCCCTTCGCCTACAACCGGAAGGAAGCCAAGGACCATGGCGAAGGCGGCACGCTGGTCGGCGCGCCGCTGCAGGGCCGCGTGCTCATCGTGGACGACGTGATGTCCGCCGGCACCGCCGCGCGCGAGTCCATCGCGCTCATCCGGGTCGCCGGAGCCATTCCCCATGCGATGGCCATCGCCCTCGACCGCCAGGAAAAGGCCACCGAGAACGGCCAGGACGTGGACCACAGCGCCGTGCAGTACGTGCGCAGCCAGTTGGGCATGCAGGTGTGCACCATCGCCAAGCTGGCCGATTTATTGCAATATCTGCAGGACCGGGGCGGCTCCGACATGGGAGCCCACCACGAGCGCGTGCTGGCCTACCGCCAGCGCTACGGCGTCTGAACCGCGCCCGACCTTTCTTCGCACGCTGCCGCCCCCGGACCTTTTCGGGGCGGCGGGAGAGCACGGACATCTGCACAGCATGGAAGCCCTTCCGGTGAAGCAACTGAGCCTCTGGCGCGCGGGCGCCGGAGCGGCGCTGGCCTTCCTGTGCGGTGTCGCGGCCCAGGCGCAGCAGCAGCCAGGGCCCGGCGGCATCTACACCTGCGTGGATGCCAAGGGCCGCCGCCTCACCGCGGACCGCCCCATCCCCGAGTGCTCCGACCGCGAACAGCGCGTGCTGGGGCCGTCCGGCACGGAGCGCTCGCGCGTGGGGCCCACCCTGTCCGACCAGGAGCGCACCGCGCTGGAGGCCCAGCGCCGCAAGGAGGCCGACGAACGCGCGCGCGCCGCCGAGGAGCGGCGTCGCGAGCGCGTGCTGGTCGCGCGCTATCCGGACCAGGTCGCGCACGATGCCGAGCGCGCGGCGGCCATCGCGCAGGTGAACGAGGTGACGGCCGTGGCCGAGGCCCGCGTGGCCGAACTGCGGCGCCAGCGCAAGGCGCTCGACGCCGAGATGGAGTTCTATCGCCGCGACCCGTCCAAGGCCCCCATGGCATTGCGCCGCCAGATCGCCGAGCAGGAGGAGTCGCTCGCCCAGCAGCAGCGGTTCATCGCCTCGCAGGAAGACGAAAAGCGCCGGGTGCACCAGCGCTTCGACGCGGAACTGGCCCATTTGCGCCAGCTCTGGGCCGCGCAGCAGGGCATGCCGGCCGTGCCGGCCTCTCGCTGACCGGGGCTCCGGCCGGCCCCGATACGCAGCAGCGTCAGGCGGCCGCGAGCCGCGCGCGCAGCATCTCGTTGACCTGCTGCGGGTTCGCCTTGCCCTTGCTGGCCTTCATGGCCTGGCCCACCAGGGCGTTGAACGCCTTGTCCTTGCCGGCCTTGAACTGCGCCACGTTGTCGGGATTGGCGGCGATCACCTCGTCGATGATCTTCTCCAGCGCGCCGGAGTCGTTCATCTGCTTGAGGCCCCTGGTCTCGATCACCGCGTCCACGTCAGTGCCTTCGCCGGTCCAGAGCGCCTCGAACACCTGCCGGGCGGCGGCGTTGGAGATGGTGCCGTCGGCGATGCGCTGGATCAGCTTCGCCAGCAGCGCGGCCGTCACCGGCGCGGCGGCGATGTCGGTCTCGCCCGCGTTCACGCGGCGCGACACCTCGCCCATGATCCAGTTGCTGGCGAGCTTGGGGCTGCCGCTGGCCCTGGCCGCCTCCTCGAAGTAGGCCGCCATGGCCTTGGACTGCGTGAGCGTGGTCGCGTCGTATTCCGGCAGGCCGTAGTCGGCCACGAAGCGCGCGGCCATGGTGCGCGGTAGTTCGGGCATGCGCGCGCGCTCTTCCTGCACCCACTGCTCCGAAATCCGCAGCGGCGGCAGGTCCGGGTCGGGGAAGTAGCGGTAGTCGGCCGCGTCTTCCTTGGTGCGCATGGCGCGCGTCTCGCCCGTGTCCGGGTCGAACAGCACGGTGGCCTGCTGGATCGCGTGGCCGTCCTCGATCTGTTCGATCTGCCAGCGGATCTCGTAGTCGATCGCCTGCTGCATGAACCTGAAGCTGTTCAGGTTCTTGATCTCGCGGCGCGTGCCCAGCGGCGCCCCCGGCCTGCGCACGGAGACGTTGGCGTCGCAGCGGAAGGAGCCTTCCTGCATGTTGCCGTCGCAGATGCCGATCCAGGTCACGATCTTGTGCAGCTCGCGGGCATAGGCCACGGCCTCCTCGCTGCTGCGGATGTCGGGCTCGGTCACGATCTCCAGCAGCGGCGTGCCGGCACGGTTCAGGTCGATGCCCGACTGGCCGATGAAATCCTCGTGCAGCGACTTGCCCGCGTCTTCCTCCAGGTGGGCGCGCACCAGGCGCACGGTCTTCTTCTCGTCGCCGAGATAGAACGAGACCTCGCCGCCCTGCACCACCGGGATCTCGAACTGGCTGATCTGGTAGCCCTTGGGCAGGTCGGGATAGAAGTAGTTCTTGCGCGCGAAGATGCTCTCGGGCGCGACCCTGGAGCCCAGGGCCAGGCCCAGGCGGATGGCGCAGGCCACGGCCTCGCGGTTCATCACGGGCAGCGTGCCGGGCAGGGCCAGGTCCACGGCGCAGGCCTGGGTGTTGGGCTCGGCGCCGAAGGCCGTGGGCGCGCGGCTGAAGATCTTCGATTGCGTGGCGAGCTGGGCGTGGGTCTCGAAGCCGATGACGACTTCGTAGCCATGGATCAGTTTGCTGGTCGTCATGTCACAGGCCTCCGGGCGTGCGGAGGTGGAAATCGGTCGCCTGCTGCAGGCGGTGCGCGGCGTTCAGCAGCCGGCTTTCCTGGAAATAGTTGCCGATGAGCTGCAGGCCCACGGGCATGCCGCCTTCGCCGAAACCGGCGGGCACGCTCATGCCGGGCAGGCCGGCGAGCGACGCGGGCAGCGTGAAGATGTCGGCCAGGTAGTCGGCCAGCGGGTCGTTGCCGTGCTCGCCGAGCTTCCAGGCCACCGTGGGCGCCACGGGGCCGGCGATCAGGTCGCAGTCCCTGAAGGCGTTCTGGAAGTCATCCGCGATCATGCGGCGGATCTTCTGCGCCTGCAGGTAGTAGGCGTCGTAGTAGCCATGCGAGAGCACGTAGGTGCCGATCATGATGCGGCGCTTGACCTCGTCGCCGAAGCCCTCGGCGCGGGTCTTCTTGTACATGTCCACCAGGTCGGTGTAGTCCCTGGCGCGGTGGCCGAACTTCACGCCGTCGAAGCGGCTCAGGTTGGACGAGGCCTCGGCCGGCGCGATGATGTAGTACACCGGGATGGACAGCTCGGTGCGCGGCAGCGTGATCGGCACGAGCTTCGCGCCGAGCTTCTCGTATTCCTTGAGCGCGCCATCCACCGCGGCGCGCACGTCGGGCGCCAGGCCCTCGCCGAAGAACTCTGCCGGGATGCCGATGCGCAGGCCGTCGATGCTGTCGCCCAGCTTCGCGCTGAAGTCCTCGGCCGGCACGTCCAGGCTGGTGGAGTCGCGGTCCGGGTCGGGGCCGCAGATCGCCGAGAGCAGCAGGGCGCAGTCCTCGGCCGAGCGGGCCATCGGACCGGCCTGGTCCAGGCTGGAGGCGAAGGCGATCATGCCGTAGCGGCTGGCACGGCCGTAGGTGGGTTTGATGCCGGTGATGCCGCAGAACGAGGCCGGCTGGCGGATGGAGCCGCCGGTGTCGGTGCCCGTCACGGCCGGGGCGAGGCGCGCGGCCACGGCCACGGCGCTGCCGCCGGAGGAGCCGCCCGGCACGCGGTCGGTGGCCCAGGGGTTGCGTACCGGGGCGGGCGCATCGGCGCCCAGGGGGGCGACGGCCGAGTTCTCGTTGGCCGAGCCCATGGCGAATTCATCGCAGTTGAGCTTGCCCAGCGTCACGGCGCCGGCGTCGGCCAGCCGCGTGACGACCGTGGCGTCGAAGGGCGACTGGTAGCCGGCCAGCATCTTCGAGCCGGCCGTGCTGGGGAAGTCGCGCGTGACGAAGATGTCCTTGTGGGCGATGGGCACGCCCGCCAGCGGGCCGGCCGTGCCGGCGGCGATGGCCGCATCCTGGGCGCGGGCCCGGGCCAGGGTGGCCTCCTCGTTGACGCTCACGAAGGCGCCGAGGTCGGTGTGCTGCTGGATGCGGGCCAGGAAATGCCGGGCGGTCTCGACGGCGGAGATGCGCTTGCCGCGCAGCGCCGCGGCCAGTTCGGCCACGCCCAGGGTGTGCAGGGAAGAGGAGGGTTCGCTCATGGATTACGTACTTTTATTCTTGTTATTCGATCACCTTGGGCACCAGGAACAGGCCCCGCTCCACGGCGGGCGCGCTGCGCTGGTTGGCCTCGCGCTGGTCGGGCTCGCTCGCGGTGTCTTCCCGCAGGCGCAGGGCGATGTCCTGGATGGCCGCGACGGGATGGGAGAGGGGTTCCAGGCCGGCGGTATCCACAGCCCGCATCTTCTCGACGATGCCGAAAAAGCCGTTGAGCTGGGTAAGCATGCGCTCACTTTCGGCGGGACTCAGCTCGAGCCGCGCCAGGTTGGCGATGCGGCCAATGTCCTGGGGTGTCAGTGCCATAGGGAAAACAGGTCCGGAAACGGGATGTAAAGCTGCGCCGGCGTGGGGCCGGGCGGGAGTTATTCACAGGGGATGCGGTATTATCCCGGCTTTGCCGCAATACCCTCCCAACCGCCGGTCATTGTGCGAAAAAAGCCCACAAACACCCTGTAAACACCCGGCGACGGCAGGCCGACGCGCATGCCGTGCCCGAGAGGAATTCCTGAATGTTCGGAGCTTTCCGTCGGTACTTCTCCACCGACCTTGCCATTGATCTTGGCACAGCCAACACGCTGATCTTCGCCCGCGACAAGGGCATCGTGCTCGACGAACCCTCCGTGGTCGCCATCCGCCACGAAGGCGGCCCCCACGGCAAGAAAGTCATCCAGGCCGTCGGCCACGAGGCCAAGGCCATGCTCGGCAAGGTGCCCGGCAACATCGAGGCCATCCGCCCGATGAAGGATGGCGTGATCGCCGACTTCGTGATCACCGAGCAGATGATCAAGCAGTTCATCAAGATGGTGCACCCGCGCACGCTGCTCACGCCGAGCCCGCGCATCATCATCTGCGTGCCCTGCGGCTCCACCCAGGTGGAGCGCCGCGCCATCAAGGACGCGGCCGAGGCCGCGGGCGCCACCGCCGTCTATCTCATCGAGGAACCCATGGCCGCCGGCATCGGCGCCGGCCTGCCGGTGTCGGAAGCTTCCGGCTCCATGGTCGTGGACATCGGCGGCGGCACGACGGAAGTCGGCGTGATCTCCCTGGGCGGCATGGTCTACAAGGGCAGCGTCCGCGTCGGCGGCGACAAGTTCGACGAGGCCATCATCAGCTACATCCGCCGCAACTACGGCATGCTGATCGGCGAGCCCACGGCCGAGGCCATCAAGAAGAGCATCGGTTCGGCCTTCCCCGGCTCCGAGGTGCGCGAGATGGAGGTCAAGGGCCGCAACCTCTCCGAGGGCGTGCCGCGCAGCTTCACCATCTCCAGCAACGAAGTGCTGGAGGCGCTCACCGATCCGCTCAACCAGATCGTCTCCTCCGTCAAGAACGCCCTGGAGCAGACCCCGCCCGAGCTGGGCGCCGACATCGCCGAGCGCGGCATGATGCTCACGGGCGGCGGCGCGCTGCTGCGCGACCTCGACCGGCTGCTCGCCGAAGAGACGGGCCTGCCGGTGCTGGTGGCCGAGGATCCGCTGACCTGCGTGGTCCGGGGCTGCGGCATCGCGCTCGAGCGCATGGACCGCCAGGGCAGCATCTTCACGAGCGAGTGACATGACCATGCCGCGGGGCGGAGGCAGCGGGTCCGCCGGCCGGGCAGGCCGGCCGCCTTGCCTGCGCCCCGATGCCGCCGTGTCCGTGCGGCACCGCTCCTGCTGACAATTCCTGCGGCTGTTCCCTACCGCCATGCCCATCGGTACCCTCGAACGGACTGCACCGTCGTTCTTCAAGCAAGGCCCGTCGCCGCGCGCCCGCTTCGCGCTGTGCGGCGCGCTGGCGCTGTTCCTCATGGTGGCGGACGCCCGGTTCCACGTCACGGAGCCCCTGCGCAAGGCCATCGCCGTGGCGCTCTACCCGGTGCAGTGGGTGATGCTGCAGCCCGTGGAGTTCGTGGGCGGCGGCATCGCCTACCTGCGCACCATGGAATCCGCCCAGGCCGAGGTCGACACCGCCCGGCGCAACATGGTCGCCATGGCCCAGCGGGCCAACCAGGCCGAACAACTCCTGCAGGAGAACGAGCGCCTGCGCAAGCTGCTGCAGTTGCGCGACCGGCTGCAGACGCCCGCGAAGGCCGCGCAGGTGATCTACGACGCCGCCGATCCCTATACCCGCCGCGTGATGATCGACCAGGGCCAGATGGCCGGCATCGTGCTCGGCTCCCCGGTCATGGACGAATCGGGCATGCTCGGGCAGGTGACCCGGGTGCATCCGCTGCTGAGCGAGGTCACCCTGCTCATCGACCGCGACCAGGCCATTCCGGTCATGAACCTGCGCACCGGTGCGCGCGGCGTGGCCTATGGCGACCCCGTCATCGCGCACGGTGGCGGCATGGAGCTGCGCTTCATGCCCAGCAATGCCGACGTGCAGGAAGGCGACCTGCTCACCACCAGCGGGGTGGACGGCCTCTATCCGCCGGGGCTGCCGGTGGCCCGCATCGTGCGCGTGGAGCGCAGGGCCGACTCCGCCTTCGCCCGCATCTACTGCGCGCCCCTGGCGCAGGCGCAGGGCGCGCGCCACGTCATGGTGCTGCAGCCGCTGGATGCCGGCCTGCCCGAGCGCCCCCCCGCCACGGAGCCGGCGCCGGCACGCAAGGGAGGACGCCGATGATCATGCCCCGCGGCGAACAGTTGCTGCTGCCGGTGCGCCCTGCCTTCATCGCGGCCAGCCTGCTGGTGGCGCTGGCGTTCAACATGCTGCCGCTGGGGCGCTTGGTGTGGACGCCCGACCTCGTCATGGTGCTGCTCGTCTTCTGGGGCGTGCACCAGCCCCAGCGCGTGGGCATGGCCGTCGCCTTCGCCATGGGCCTGTGCATGGACGTCTACCAGACCGCGCTGCTGGGGCAGCATGCGCTGGCCTACTGCGCCATGATGTTCGGCGCCATCTACCTGCACCGGCGCCTGCTGTGGTTCAGCCCGTTCTCGCAGGCGCTGCAGGTGCTGCCCCTGTTCCTGGCCGCGCATGCGATCGAACTGCTGGTGCGCATGGTCTCGGGCGGCATCCTGCCCGGGCTGCCGGGGCTGATCTCGCCCGTGATCGAGGCCCTGCTGTGGCCGCTCGCCAGTTGGGTGCTGCTCGCGCCGCAGCGCCTGCCGCCCGACCGCGACGAGAACCGGCCGCTCTGATCCGGCATCCGTTTCCTTCCGCCCCGCCGACATGACCGAGCTGCGCAATACCGAGGCCGATCTCTCGCGGTTCCGCCTGCGCGTCCTGGTCGTGGGCTTCGTGGTGCTGCTCGCCATGTGCCTGATCGTGGCGCGCCTGCTCGTGCTGCAGGTGGTTCGCCACGAAGACCTCGCCGACCAGGCCGAGAGCAACCGCACAGCGGTCGTGCCCATCGTGCCCAACCGCGGGCTCATCCTGGACCGCAACGGCGTGGTGCTGGCCACCAACTACTCGGCCTATACGCTGGAGATCACGCCCTCGAAGGTGGACGGCCTGGAAGAGACCATCGACGCGCTTTCCAACATCGTGGAGATCCACGCGCGCGACCGGCGCCGGTTCAAGAGGCTCATGGAGGAGTCGCGCAGCTTCGAATCCCTGCCGATCCGCACGCGGTTGTCGGACCAGGAGGTCGCCCGCTTCACCGCCCAGCGCTACCGCTTCCCGGGCGTGGACATCAAGGCGCGGCTTTTCCGCAACTACCCCCTGGGCGAAACCGCCAGCCATGCCATCGGCTACATCGGCCGCATCAACCAGCGCGAGAAAGAGCGCATCGAGGATTCCGAGGACGCGGCCAACTACCGCGGCACCGACCACATCGGCAAGCTCGGCATCGAGCAGAGCCAGGAGACCACGCTGCACGGCCAGACCGGCGTGGAGCGCATGGAGACCTCGGCCGGCGGCCATGCCGTGCGGCGGCTCGCGAGCCATCCGGCCACGCCGGGCAACACCGTGATGCTGTCGCTCGACATCAAGCTGCAGAAGCTCGTGGAGGACATGTTCGGCGACCGCCGCGGCGCGCTGGTGGCGATCGACCCGCGCAACGGCGAAGTGCTCGCGCTGGTGTCCAAGCCCACGTTCGATCCCAACCTGTTCGTGGAAGGCATCGACTCGGAGAACTGGCAGGCGCTCAACGAATCGATCGACAAGCCGCTGCTCAACCGCGCCCTGCGCGGCACCTACCCGCCCGGCTCCACCTACAAGCCCTTCATGGCGCTGGCCGCGCTGCAGCTGAACAAGCGCTCTCCCACGCAGGTGTACAACGATCCGGGCTTCTACACCTACGGCGGCCACACCTTCCGCAGCCACGAGGGCGGGCTGGGCGGCGTGGACATGGTGCGCGCCATCCAGTTCTCCAGCAATACCTACTTCTATTCGCTGGCCGTGGACATGGGGGTGGACACCATCCACGACTTCATGAAGCCGCTGGGCTTCGGCCAGCTCACCGGCATCGACCTCAACGGCGAGGTGCGCGGCGTGCTGCCCAGCACCGAATGGAAGCGCAACGCCTACAAGCGCCCGGAGATGAAGCGCTGGTATTCGGGCGAGACCGTGTCCCTCGGCATCGGCCAGGGCTACAACAGCTTCACCATGCTGCAACTGGCCTCGGCCGAGGCCACGCTGGCCAACGGCGGGATCCGCTACCGCCCCCACCTCGTGAAGGCCGTGCGCGACACCGTCACCGGCGTGGTCACGGAAGTGGCGCAGCCGCCCGGCGAGAACCTGGGCTATTCGCCCCGCAACCTGGAGATCGTGCGCAATGGCCTCGTCGCGGTGATCAAGGCCGGCACGGGAACGCGCGTGTTCGCGGGCGCGCCCTACACCGCGGCCGGCAAGACCGGCACCGCGCAGGCCGTGAGCCTCGGGCAGAACGTGAAGTACAACGCCAAGCTGCTCGAAGAGCACCAGCGCGACCACTCGCTGTTCGCCGCCTTCGCGCCTGCGGAGAACCCGCGCATCGCCGTGGCGGTGATCGTCGAGAACGCGGGCTTCGGCGCGGCCGCCGCGGCGCCCATCGTGCGCCGCGTGTTCGACTACTGGCTGCAGGGGGACTACCCCAACGAGCAGGATCTGGCGGCCGTCGCCAAGGGCCAGGCCGGCGCGCCCATGGGCACGCCGCGGCGCGCGGCCGACGTGCCGGTCATGGCGCCCGCGCCCTGACACCGGGCTGCCGGGCCGCCGCTCTTCAGCCGGTGGCCTGCGGCGAGCGCGGCGGCTGCAGCTGGCTGGCGATCAGCGCGCCGACGATGAGCGCCGCCCCGCACACGCCGGCCCAGCCCAGGCGCTCGCCGATCAGCACCCAGGCCGTGAGCGCCGCGAACACGGGTTCCAGGCCGAAGACGATGGCGCTGCGCATGGCGTCCACGCGCTGCTGGCCCCACGCCTGCAGCGTCACTACCAGCACGCTGGCCACCACCCCCAGATAGGCCACGGCAGTCCACGCATCGCCCGGCAGCTGCGCGATCTGCACCACCGACGTGGCATAGCCGCCATGGCGCACGCCCACCAGCACGGTGGCGGCGCCGAACATCACCAGCGCCTGCATGGCCGCCATGCGCGTGGCCCGCAGCGGCGCCGCGGCCGTGCGGCGCGCGCATTCCTCCAGCGCGAGGATGTAGATGGCATAGAACACCGTGCTGGCGAGCGTCAGCGTATCGCCCAGGTTCCAGGGCTCGTTCTCGTGGAACATCAGTGCCATGCCCGCCAGCGCCATGCCGCACGCGGCCCACAGCGTCCACCCGTAGCGCCGCCCCAGCGCGGCCATGGCCAACAGCGGCACGACCAGCACGTTCAGGCCGGTGACGAAGGCGTTGCGGTTGCTGCTGGTGCGCGCCAGCCCCTCGATCTGCAGCCAGAACGCCAGGAACAGGAGGGCGCCGAGCAGCAGCCCCCAGCCAAGCTCCGCGCGGCGCATGCCGCGCCACATCGGGCCGAGCACGGCCAGCGCGATGGCGAAACGCATCCAGATGATCTGCAGCGCGTCCAGGTGCGCGGACAGCATCTTCATCGCGGGGAAGGTCGTTCCCCAGACCATGGTGACCAGGAGGAGGGCCAGAAGGCCCTGGCGTTCGGAGCGCATATGGCGAAGCAGGTGTGGCGCCGCCGCCAGGGCGGCAGGGCCGGAAAAGGGAAAGGCCCGCGCGGGCGGGCCGGGCGCGCGGCGAGCAGGCGCGCCGCGGTCTCAGCCGCCCATGCGCCCCAGGAAGGCGCGAATGCGGTCGTTGGCCGGGTTGGCGAAGAACTCGGCCGGCGGCGCATCGTGCGCGATGCGGCCCTGGTCGAAGAACATCACGCGGTCGGCCACTTCGCGGGCGAAGCCCATTTCGTGGGTGACCACGATCATGGTCATGCCGCCGCGCGCGAGTTCGCGCATCACGTCGAGCACTTCCTGCACCATTTCCGGATCCAGGGCGGAGGTGGGCTCGTCGAACAGCATCACCTTGGGCCGCATGGCCAGCGCCCGGGCGATGGCCACGCGCTGCTGCTGCCCGCCCGAGAGCTGCCAGGGGTATTTGTGGGCATGGTCGCGCAGGCCCACGCGGCGCAGCAACTGCAGCGCCTGCTCGTTCGCCTCGGCGCGCGGCGTGCGGTGGATGCGGCGCGGCGCGAGCGTCACGTTGTCGAGCACGCTCAGGTGGCCGAACAGGTTGAACTGCTGGAACACCATGCCGACCTCGCTGCGCTGCTGCTGCAGGGCGCGCTGGTCGTCGGTCACTTCCACCCCGCCGATGGCGATGCGGCCGCTGTCGTGCGGCTCCAGCCGGTTGATGGCGCGCAGCAGCGTGGACTTGCCCGAGCCCGAGGCGCCGATGATCACGGTGACCTCGCCCGTGTTGAACACGGTGGAGACATCCTTGAGCACCTGGTGCGTGCCGAACGCCTTGCAGACGTTCTCCGCCACGATGTAGGGCGTGGGGGGCGTGGCGTGGGGATGCGTCATTGGGCGCGGCCCTCCACGTCGAAGCGGTGCTCGATGGCGTTCGACACCTGGGTCACCAGCGTGGTCAGCAGCAGGTAGGTGACGGCCACCGTGGAGAGCGTCGCGATCGGCTGGAAGGTGGCCGACTGGATGCGGTTGCCCACGTTGGTCAGCTCCACCACGCCGATCGCGTAGGCGAGCGAGGAATCCTTGAGCAGCGCCACGAAATTGCTCACCAGCGGCGGCAGCGAGATCTTGAAGGCCTGGGGAAACACCACGTCGAAGAAGACATGCGTGCGCGACAGCCCCAGGGCGCGGGCCGCCTCGGTCTGCCCGCGCGGCACGGCCAGCAGGCCCGCGCGGATGGCCTCGGAGTTGTAGGCACCCACGTTCAGGCCCAGCGCCACCACGGCGGCGGCGAAGTCGGGCAGGTTGAGCCCCGGAACCAGCACCGGCAGGGCGAAATACACGAACAGGATCTGCACCAGCAGCGGCGTGCCGCGGATCACCCAGATGTAGAAGCGGGCCGCCCAGCGCAGCGGCGTCCAGCGCGCGGTGCGGGCCAGGGCCGCGCCGGTGCCGAGCACGAGGCCGCAGAGCCCGCTCACCAGCGTGAGCCAGAGCGTGGTGCGCGCGCCGTCGGCGAAGGCCTGCGCATTGGGGCCGATGGGGTCGGGGAGGAAGGAGAGGGCCTGGCCGAGCAGGGCCAGGGCCAGCACCATCAGCACCAGGGCCGAGACCAGCGTCGCATTGCTGCGTTGCTGGCGGCTCCAGTGCCGGGGCCAAAGAGCGGTGAGCATGGGGAAAGCGTCCGGAAGGCCGGCCGGCGGTCAGGGGATCAGGGGGCGCAGCGGACGTCTTCGTTGAAGTACTTCTTGGACACGGCGGCGTAGCTGCCGTCGGCCAGGATCTCGGCGAAGGCCTTGTTCCAGGCGTCGGCCAGGCCGGTGTTGCCCTTGGCCACGGCCGGGGCGATCTTCTCGATGAAGAGCATGTCGCCGAGCTTCAGGCCGGCCTTGGGGTTCTTGGCGGCGACTTCCTTGGCGACGAACTTGTCGGTCACCCAGGCGTCCACGCGCTTGGAGGTGAGGGCGCTGCGGGCATCCACGTCGGTCGGGAAGTTCTTCACGTCCTTCACGCCGGGCACCTTTTTCACGTTCTCGAGGTAGCTCGTGCCGGTCTGCACGGCGACCACCTTGCCGGCGAGGTCCTTGCCCGTGCGGATGGCCGGGTCCATGGCGATCACCATGCCGCCGGAGCAGTAGTGGGGCGCGGCGAAGGTGACGGCCTTGGAGCGCTCTTCCGTCACGCCGTGCGAGGCAATGGCGACGTCCCAGCGGTCCTGCCCGAGGCCGGTCAGCAGGGCGTCGAAGCCCAGCGTCTTCCACTCCACCTTCAGATTCATCTTCTTGGCCACCAGGTTGGCGACCTCGACCTCGAAGCCCGTGAGCTGCGTGCCGTTGAAGTAGTTGAAGGGCGCGAACTGCCCCTCCGTGGCGATGATGATCTTGCCGTCCTTCTGGATGGCGTCGATCGGGCGGGCCTGTGCCGAGAAGGCTGCGCACAGCGCCACGGCGGCGGTGGCCATCGTCTTGAGAATCTTCATCTGCGGTTCCTGGTGGGGTGGGACAGGGTACAAAAAAATCCGGCTTGGCGTGTGGCGAAGCCGGACATGGTGGACCCGCCGCCCGGTGTCGGGCGTCACGGAGTGGACATATTATAAAGACGGGGCATGGCGCCATGCCTCCTCGAAAATGCGGATGGTCCCGCCCTCGCGGGATCTTCGCGGGCGGCTTTCAGCACTCCACGATGTTCACTGCCAGGCCGCCCCGGGCCGTTTCCTTGTACTTGGTGAGCATGTCGGCCCCGGTCTCGCGCATGGTCTTGATGACCTGGTCCAGGCTCACGAAGTGCGTGCCGTCGCCGTGCAGCGCCATGCGCGCCGCGTTGATCGCCTTGACCGAGGCGATGGCGTTGCGCTCGATGCACGGGATCTGCACCAGTCCGCCGACGGGGTCGCAGGTGAGCCCCAGGTGGTGCTCCATGCCGATCTCCGCCGCGTTCTCCGCCTGGGCCGGCGTGCCACCCAGCGCCGCGCACAGCGCGCCCGCCGCCATCGAGCAGGCCACGCCCACCTCGCCCTGGCAGCCGACTTCCGCGCCGCTGATGGACGCGTTCTGCTTGTAGAGGATGC
Organism: Paracidovorax citrulli; assembly: GCF_900100305.1. Taxonomy (GTDB): domain Bacteria; phylum Pseudomonadota; class Gammaproteobacteria; order Burkholderiales; family Burkholderiaceae_C; genus Paracidovorax; species Paracidovorax citrulli. The sequence continues at coordinate 62,691 of NZ_FNEY01000018.1, forward strand.
CGATGGCCCCGGCCGTGAGCAGGAAGTCCACCACGCCGCGCTCGCTGGCGTCAGGCGCCGTGTGCACGTAGTAGTGCAGCACCGCCGGCACGATGCCCGCGGCCCCGTTGGTCGGGGCGGTGACCACGCGGCCGCCGGCGGCGTTCTCCTCGTTGACGGCCAGCGCCCAGAGGTTCACCCAGTCGAGCACCCGCAGCGGGTCGGCCGGGCGGGGTTCGAAGTCTCCCAGCCGGCGCGCGAGGGCCGCCGCCCGCCGCTTCACCTTGAACCCCCCGGGCAGCAGGCCCTCGGTGCGGCAGCCGCGCTCGACGCAGCCCTGCATGGCGCGCCAGATGGCCAGCAGGCCGGCGTCGATCTCCGCATCCGTGCGCCAGTGCCGTTCGTTGACGCGCATGACCCCCGCGATGTCCAGGCCGTGCGTGGCCGTGAGGCGCAGCAGGTCCGCCGCGTCGCCGAAGGGCAGCGGCAGCACCGACGGGTCGGGCGCCACCACCTTGTGGCGGGATCCGTCCGCCGCCACCGCTTCGCTCACCACGAAGCCGCCGCCCACCGAGTAATAGGTGGCTTCGTGCAGCAGATCTCCCGAATCGCTGCGCGCGGCGAAGCGCAGCCCGTTGGCATGGAAGGGCAGCGTCTTGAGGGCATAGAAGCGCAGGTCGCGCCGCTCGTCGAAGGCGACCGGATGGTGGCCGGCCAGCGGCAGGCGCCCACCCGTTCGGATGTCGGCCACGTAGCCGCCCGTGCGGTCCACGTCCACGGTGTCGGGTTCGTGCCCCGCGAGGCCCAGCAGCACGGCGGTATCGCTGCCGTGGCCCTTGCCCGTGGCGCCCAGCGAGCCGTAGAGCTCCGCCTCCACGCGGCGCGTGGCGGCGAGCAGGCCCTGGTGCTCCAGGGCGTGGGTGAACAGCCGGGCGGCACGCATGGGGCCCACCGTGTGGGAGCTGGACGGACCGATGCCGATCTTGAAGAGGTCGAAGACGCTGATGGCCATGGGGCGGAGTGCAATGCTGCGGATGGGCGCACAGCGTAGGCAACAAGTTTCGTCAGGTCCATTGATCTTTCATGAAGGAATACATTAGCAGTCCTGTCGAATTGCGAAAGGCCGGGGGACCCATGGACATGAACCGCCTGCGCGCCCTGCGCGAGCTGGCCCGCTGCGGCACGATGGCCGCGGCCGCCGAGGCGCTGGCCCTCACGCCCTCGGCGGTGTCGCAGCAGATCGCGCAGCTGGAGGCGGAAGCGGGCATCGCGCTCACCGAGCGCCAGGGGCGCGGCGTGCGGCTCACGCCTGGGGGTGAAGCTTTGGTGCGGCATGCGGAACGCCTGATGGCGGTGCTGGACGAGGCCAAGTCCGAGCTGGCGCTGCTGCGCCGGGAACTCGCGGGCGAGCTGCGCGTGGCGGCCTTCCCGTCGATCGCCTCGGCCCTGCTGCCCGAGACCATCCAGGCGCTGCGGGCCGCCTATCCGCGCCTGCGCCTGGCCGTGGAGGAAATGGAGCCGGCGGACGGCCTGGCGGCGCTCGGCTCCTGGCGCGCCGACATCGCGCTCATCGACCACCTCGCGCTGCGCCGTGACCGCCGGCAGGACGGATACGGCTTCGTGGCGCTGGCCCGGGATTCGCTGCACGTGCTGCTGCCCGCCACCCATCCCCTGGCGGCCCGTCCGTGGCTGGGCGTGGCCGACCTGCGGGACGAGCCCTGGGCCATGGACGCCGCCTCCAGCAGCTTCGGCGAGTTCGTGCGCAACCTGTGCCTTGCGGAAGGTTTCGAGCCGCGCATGGATGTGCGCGCCCTCGGCTTCGAGGTGGTGTCCGCCATGGTGGGCGCCGGCTGCGCCGTGACCGTGGTGCCCGGGCTGCGCCTGCTGCGCCCCCTGCCGGGCACCCGCGCCGTGCCCCTGCGCCCGGCCGTCGCCCGGGAAATATCCGTCGCCTTCCGGCGCGGCGAGCGCGACCACCCGGCCGTGAAGGTATTCATCGGCGAAATCGTGCGCGCGGCGGAGCGCCTGTCCCGCCCGGCAGGCGATGTCACCTCATGAAGCCGTCATAGCCCGTCTTGAGGATCAGCGCCCCCACGACGAGGATGAAAATGCCGCGCACGAAGCCCGTGCCGTGCTTCATCGCCATGTGCGTGCCCAGCACGCTGCCCGCCACGTTGGCCACCGCCAGCGGCAGCGCGAAGTGCCACCACACCTGGCCCTTGGCCGTGAACAGGATCAGCGCGGCGACGTTGGTCGCGAGGTTGAGCAGCTTGGCCGAGGCCGAGGCGTTCAGGAAATCGTAGCCCAGCAGCCGCACGAACAGGAACACGAAGAAACTGCCCGTTCCCGGACCGAAGAATCCGTCGTAGAACCCGATCGCCAGACCGATCAGGCAGGCCATGCGGGTTTCGGCGGCGCCCTCGAAGCGTGGCGCATGGTGCTTGCCGAGATCCTTGCGCGCCAGGGTGTAGAGCAGCACGGCCAGCAGGATGAAGGGCAGGATCCGGCGCAGGAAGTCCACCGGCACCACGGTGACCGTCCACGCCCCGGCGAACCCTCCCGCGAAGCCCGCGGCGGCGGCCGGCAGCAGCGACTGCCAGCGTATCTGCACGCGGCGGCTGTACTGCCAGGTGGCGATGGCGGTGCCCCAGATCGAGCCGCTCTTGTTGGTGCCCAGCAGGGTGGCCGGCGGCGCGTTGGGAAAGGTGGCGAACAGCGCGGGCACCAGGATGAGCCCGCCGCAGCCCACGATGGCATCCACGAAACCGGCCAGCAGCGATGCCAGCGAAACAATGATCCATTCCATCCCCGGATTGTCTCACCCGCTATGGTTTCCATAGCTTGCAGGCAAAAAAAAGCGCCGGGATCACCGGCGCTTGGGGAAACAGGGCATCTTGTAGGGGATGCTTGGAATGGTGTTTTCGAGTTCGAGTTTGTCTCCTCGGCCCCCTCGTTGCGCGACGTGCGCGCCATCGGGTAACTACAATGTAACTCCCGCACTCGCCTGGTGCATTGGGGGTTTCCCGCAGGCGGCCCGTGCGCGATGGCGGTGCGCCGGGTGGCCGGACGGGCGCCGTGGTGGTGCATCTGCCCGCGTACGGTTGCGCGTCAGCCACCGGCCCGGGCTTCGTCGCGCAGCCATTCGGCCGCCTTTTCCGCGATCATCAGGGTGGGCGAATTGGTGTTGCCGCTGGTGATGGTGGGCATGGCGCCCGCATCCACCACCCGCAGGCCCGCGATCGTGCCGCCCCGGCCGTCCCGCACGCGCAGCCGCGCGTCGAGCACCGCGGCGGGATCCCCGTCGGCGCCCATGCGCGTGGTGCCCACGGGGTGGAAGATGGTGGTGGCGATGTCTCCCGCCAGGCGCGCGAGCTCCTCGTCGGTCTGGTACTGCGGGCCCGGCTTCCATTCCTCGGGCCGGTAGGGCGCCAGTGCCGGCTGCGCCACGATGCGGCGCGTGACACGCAGCGAATCGGCGGCCACCTGCCGGTCCTCCGGCGTGCTCAGGTAGCGCGGCGCGATCGCCGGCGCGTCCTGGAAGCGGGGGCTGCGGATGCGCACCGTGCCGCGGCTCGTGGGATTGAGGTTGCACACGCTGGCGGTGAACGCCGGGAACGTGTGCAGCGGCTCCCCGAACGCATCGAGCGACAGGGGCTGCACGTGGTACTGGATATTGGGGTGCGGCTGCCCGGGCGCGCTGCGGGTGAAGGCCCCCAGTTGCGACGGCGCCATGCTCATCGGGCCGGTGCGCTTCAGGGCGTACTCGAGCCCGATGCGCGCGCGGCCCCACAGGTTGCCCGCCAGCGTGTTGAGCGTGGGCACCCCGTTCACCTTGAAGACCGCGCGGATCTGCAGGTGGTCCTGCAGGTTGCCGCCCACCCCCGGCAGGTCGTGCGCCACGGGGATGCCGTGCGACTGCAGCAACTCTCCCGGGCCGATGCCCGAGAGCTGCAGCAATTGCGGCGAATTGACGGCACCCGCGCTCAGGATCACGTCGCGGGCGGCATGCGCGGTGACCATCTCGCTGCCGTTCCACACCTCCACGCCCGTGCAGCGGCTGGTGCCGTCCGGCAGGCACTCCAGCAGAAGCCGCGCGGCCTGCGCGCCGGTCCACATCTCGAAATTGGGCCGGCCGTAGCAGGTGGGCCGCAGGAAGGCCTTGGCGGTGTTCCAGCGCCAGCCGTTCTTCTGGTTGACCTCGAAATAGCCCACGCCCTCGTTGGTGCCGCCGTTGAAGTCGTCGGTGGCCGGAATGCCGGCCTCCTGCGCGGCGCGCGCGAAAGCGTCCAGCACGTCCCAGCGCAGGCGCTGGCGCTCCACCCGCCATTCACCGCTGCCGCCGGTGGTCTTGCTGCCGTGCAGCTGCCGGAATGCCTCGCTCGCGGTGTCGGGGCGGTCCAGGCGCCAGTGGTCCTCGTGGCGGCGGAAGGCCGGCAGCACGGATTCCCAGCGCCATGTATCGTCGCCGGTGATCTCCGCCCACTGCTCGTAGTCCCGTGCCTGCCCGCGCATGTAGATCATGCCGTTGATGCTGCTGCAGCCGCCCAGGGTCTTGCCGCGCGGGTAGCGCAGGCTGCGGCCGTTCAGCCCCTCGTCCGGTTCGGTCTGGTAGAGCCAGTCGGTGCGCGGGTTGCCGATGCAGTAGAGGTAGCCCACGGGAATGTGGATCCAGTGGTAATCGTCCTTGCGGCCGGCTTCCACGAGCAGCACGCGGTGCCGCGGATCGGCGCTCAGCCGGTTGCACAGCAGGGCGCCGGCCGTACCGCCGCCGATGACGATGAAGTCGAAAGAGGTGTCGCTCATGGAAGAAGGGGCAGGCGTCGCGCGCTCCGGGGCCGCACCGGCGGCAGGCCCGGCCCATTGTGCGCGGCGCGGCACGGCTGTCGATAGGGAAACACCCATCGCTCACGAATCGATAGCAAAAAGAAATGGTGGAGCAAGGGTTTGGATCGGATTTGATGAAATTTCAAACGCCGGCTTCCGCCATACGGACGGGCTTTGCGCTGACGCGCCCGCCGTTCCGCGCTCCGCTAACATCCGGTTGCCGTTTCTTCGGTGTCCCCTTGCCGGTACTTTCCCGCCATTTTTTTCCCGCGCCTGCCTCCGTCCTGCCCTGCCCATGAGCGACAGCCCGCCCCGCATCGAACGCACCGACACGCCCGAAGGGCCAGTCGCCGCGCTGCACGGGCGCTGGGGCGCGGCGGACCTGGGTGCGCGGCGCACCTGGCGCGAGGTGTCCGCGCAACTCGCGCAGAACGCGCCGGACTCCGGCCTGGGGTGGGATCTGCGCAGCGTCGATTGGCTGGACCACGTCGGCGCGCAACTGCTCTGGAACCACTGGGGGCGCGTCTGGCCCGAACGGATCGCGCTCGACGATGCCCAGCGCGACATGCTCGATCGCGTGGCCGAATTCACCGTCATCGACCGGCCGCCCGTTCCTCCCTGGCGCCTCGTCGAGGAAGTGGACCGCCTCGGCGTGAAGGTGCTGCACGCGCTCGGCCACGGCAGGCATTTGCTGGAACTGGTGGGGCAACTGGTCATCGACCTCGGCAGTGCCTTGCGCGCACCGCGCCGCGCGCCCTGGCGCGACGTCTCGGGCCACCTCTACCGCATGGGCGCCACGGCCCTGCCCATCACGGCCATCGTGGGCTTCCTGATCGGCGTGGTGCTGGCCTACCTCATGAGCCTGCAACTGCGGCAGTTCGGCGCCGAGTCCTTCATCGTCAACATCCTGGGCATCTCGCTGATCCGGGAACTGGGCCCCATGCTCGCGGCCATCCTCGTGGCGGGGCGGTCCGGTTCGGCCATCACGGCGCAGATCGGCGTCATGCGGGTCACCGAGGAACTGGATGCCATGCGCGTCATGGGCATCCCGCACGGCTTCCGGCTGGTGATGCCGCGCGCCGTGGCACTCGCCATCGCCATGCCGCTCATCGCCGTCTGGACCACGCTGTGCGCCCTGGCCGGAGGCATGCTCGCGGCCGACATCGCCATGGACGTATCGCCCGCCTACTTCGTGCAGGCGCTGCCCAACGCGGTGGGCTTCTCCAACCTCGTGCTCGCCATGGCGAAGTCGGTGGTGTTCGGCGTCGGCATCGCGCTCATCGGCTGCCACTGGGGCCTGCGCGTGAAGCCCAACACCCAGAGCCTGGGCGAGGGCACCACGGCTTCGGTGGTGAACGCCATCACCATGGTCATCATCGTGGACGCGCTCTTCGCGATCGCGTTCAAGAACCTCGGGATCTAGGCATGACGCGCGACGCAGCAGAAGACGCCACCGGCCCCGCCGCCGCGCCCGAGCCGCCGCCGAAGGACGCGCCGCCCGTGGTCGAGATCCGCGGCCTCTCCACCGTGTTCGGCAAGGGCGACGAGGCCTTCGCCGTGCACGAGAACCTCGACCTCACCGTGCGGCGCGGCGAGATCCTCGCGCTCGTGGGCGGCTCGGGCACCGGCAAGACGGTGCTGCTGCGCCAGATGCTGGGGCTCACCCGACCCGCCAAGGGCAGCGTCACGGTGCTGGGCCGGCCCGCCTCCGAAATGGGCCGGGCGGGCGCCGCCAGCCGCGTGGGCATGCTGTTCCAGCACGGCGCGCTGTTCTCGGCGTTCAGCGTGCTGGACAACGTGGCCTTCGCGCTGCGCGAGCAGGGTACCCTGCCCAAGGACCTGATCTGCGATGCCGCCATGGTCAAGCTGCGCATGGTGGGCCTGAAGCCCGAACACGCCACGCGCATGCCATCGGATCTGTCCGGCGGCATGATCAAGCGCGTGGCGCTGGCGCGCGCGCTCGTCATGGACCCGCCGCTGTTGCTGCTCGACGAGCCCACCGCGGGCCTCGACCCGAACAGCTCCGACGAATTCTGCGAACTGCTGCGCGAGCTGCATGCCGCACTCGGCCTCACCGTGGTGATGGTCACGCACGACCTGGATACGCTGTTCGCGCTCAGCACGCGTGTCGCGGTCCTCGCGGAAAAACGCGTCATCACCAGCGGCACGCCGCAGGAGGTGACCCGCTTCGAGCATCCGTTCATTCAACACTTTTTCCTCGGGGAGCGCGGCCGCCGCGCGATGGCGCCCGCGCCGTCGGCGCCGCCTGCCGCCGCCCCGGGACAGGAGGCCTGATGGAAAACAAGTCCCACGCCCTGGCCGCGGGCATTTTCGTGGTCGTGGTGGCGGCGCTGCTGGCGGCGCTCGGCCTGTGGCTCACCCGCGACCGGGCCAGCTACCAGCTCTACGAGCTCTCCACGCGCGAGAGCGTCGGCGGTCTGCAGCCCCAGGCCGCCGTGCGCTACAAGGGCGTGGCCGTGGGCAAGGTCACGCGCATCGGCTTCGATCCCGACGTGCCGGGCAACGTGCTCATCCGCATCGCCGTCAACGACCAGGCGCCCGTCACCCCGGCCACCTTCGCCGTGCTGGGCTACCAGGGCGTCACGGGCCTGGCCCACGTGCTGCTCGATGACGGCAACGGTCCGCAGCCGGCGCTGCCCCGCGGAGCGAGCGACCTGCCGCGGCTGCCCCTCAAGAGCTCCCCCTTCAGCCAGCTGGCGGAGCAGGGGCCGGCCATCCTCGCGCAGGTGCAGCAGGCCACCGATCGCATCAACGACCTGCTGGGCGACGAGAACCAGAAACGCTTTTCCCTGGCGCTGGAGAACCTCGGCCAGGCCGCCGGCAGCGCCAACGCGCTCATGAAGCGGCTCGATGCCACCGTGGAGCAGCGGCTCGACCCCGCACTGGCCTCGGTGCCGGCGGTGGCCAGTGATGCCCGCGAGACCCTGAAAGCCCTGCGGCAGGCCGGCACCAACGCCGGTGATGCCGCCAACGAGGTCAAGGCCGCGGTGCGCAAGCTCAGCGCCGAAAACGGACCGCTCGACCAGATCGCCGACAGCTCGCAATCGCTCTCGCTCGCCGCGGACCGTTTCGGCCGCGTGACGCTGCCGCGCCTGAACCACGCCGCCGACGAAACCTCGCGCGCTGCGCGCCGGCTGGGCCGGGCGGCGAGCGGCTTCAGCGACAACCCGCAATCGCTCATCTACGGGCCCGGCCGCGCCGCGGGCGGCCCCGGCGAGCCCGGATTCGAGGCGCCTGCCGTCGCGGCCCCGTAAGGCGCAGGCCGCCCGCCCGGGCACCTGCATGCCCCCCGCAGCACCTTCCACCGCATCCATGGACATGACGAGGAACGACATGGCACACCACGCAGTCAACACCCGGGCCCGCGGACTCTGGACCGCCCTCGCGGCCGCCGCGCTCATGGCGGGCTGCTCCGCCCTGCCTGCGCCGCCGCCCCGGGCCGACGTGTACGACTTCGGTCCCGGCACGCTGGCGCAAGCGCCCGGCGAACGCGGCGCGCCGCTGCCGCCCATCGCGCTGCCGGAGGTGGCCGTCGCGGGGCCGGTCGAAGGCAGCACCGCCGTGCTGTACCGCCTGGCGTACGACGATCCGCGCCACCTGCGTCCCTATGGCCAGGCACGCTGGAGCCAGCCGCCCGCACAACTCGTGCAGCAGGCCCTGCGCGACCAGCTCGGCCTGCGCCGCGCCGTGCTCATGGGCGAGGAGGGCGCGGCGCAGCTCGTGGACACCGGCAAGCCGCCCGCGGTGCTGCGCGTGGAGATCGAGGAGTTCAGCCAGGTCTTCCAGGCGCCCAAGGCCAGCACCGGCGTGCTGCGGCTGCGCGCCTCGCTCGCCGACTCCACCCAGGCCGGCGAGAAGCTCGTCGCCCAGCGCGTCTTCGTCATCCAGCGCCCGGCTCCCACGCCGGACGCCCGCGGCGGTACCCATGCGATGGCGGAAGCAGCTGCCCAGGCGGCGCGGGACGTGGCGGCCTGGGTGGAGCAGGCGGGGCGGTAGGCGGGTATCGGTACTGCAGCAGCCTTCGGCCTGCCATCGTCACATCCTGCATTTTTGGACGATGTTGTCGATGAAGGAGGCATTGCGAACCAATACCCTGTCCACCAGGTCGGCGTCCGGCATCCAACTGCATCCTGAAAGACGCCCCAAGCCTTGACGCAACGAAAGAAGCGATGCGGTGGATCCGTCAATATCGAGTGAGGCGTACCAGCGCTTGACCGTCGCCGCTTCGGGCGTGGCGTGGGGGCGCAGCGCTTCGCGCATGCAATCGACAACTGCCTCGTGAACCGGATCGAGACCTTTCGCATAACGGCTGTTCAGCACACTCCGGTCGAGCAGCACGTTCAGCGCCAGCTCGGGGTTCTCGATGACCTTCCCCCAGCCATGCCGGACCGGATCCCGCGGACTCGCCGTGGCGTCCTCCTCCCGGTCGTAGCGGAACCCCGTGACATCGATGTTCACGACCTGGTGCCGGCCGTCTGCGCCAGGGACGACCAGCATGTTGTCCGGCCCCAGGTCGGACGATTCCCCCAGGGTCAACCGGGTCAGCAGCGAAATGAACAATCCGTCCAATCCCTTCTGTCGCAACGCTTCGCTCAGGGCCTGCTGGCCCGAGCTGAGATTGGCGGGATCGTTGATGTGGGAAACCAATGCCTGCGCCCGTGCCAACTCATCCGGTTTCACCCTGTTCCCGGCAGCAGCTGTCTTGATGAGCGATGAAGCGCGTTTTGCTTCCGCGAGCGAAACGCCATCCGGAAGAAAAGGCTGGGTCAGGAAGACATCTAGCGGCGTGGCGTCCGGAATGAGCCGCGAAGCGATCAACGCATTGTTCTCCACGGCCAGCAGGGACGAGTCCGGGATATGGTGCCTTGCAAGATAAGTGCCTTGCAAAGCATTGACCATGTCCTGCGCGGCAGCCACGTTGATGACATCAAAAATGACCGGTATGCCGAGTGGATTCCTCAACTGCGGGTCTGCGCGGACGAGGCTCGCATGAACGTCGCTGACATCGTCGATGTCCAACTCGTCCACCTTCGCTTTCTCCGCCAGTTTTCTTCCTTTCTCGCTTTGGAGAAAGCCATGGAAAGCACCTGTCAGCTCTCGTTCCAGAGCCCCTTTCGCGGTGCCACCCTCCACGAGCCTGTCCCAGGCACTGACGATGTAGCCCAGGCGCTTGTTCGCTTCGGCAACCTGCCCTTTCGCACAAAGTGCAACCGCCTGGCCCAGCAAGCTTCGCGAGATTCCTGTCTTGACAAGATGCTCCTCGCCATCGATCTTCCCGACCATTCCGACGTCGCTGCCTCCTAACGCCTTCTTCGAGCGTGAGAAAACAACGCCATTTCCGGAGACTCCCGATGCGGCCTGGACGTTGCCTGGGTCGCGGCGGGTTGAGAGGAATGACAGATGCCTGACGATCGAGAACATGTCCCCGTGGGACCGATGCCCTTGCACCGGCCTGGTGGGACGGTCCGTTGATGCCGGGTGCATGGCAGCCAGCGCTCCTCGGTTAAGAGGAGTCGCCGAGGCACCGCTCGTCGGTCTTCTGCGTGGCAATCCATCCAGCCGGGGGACGTGCCCGGCGTGGCGACCCGCTAAGACGGCAGGGGCGGCAGGGGCCGTGTTCGGCTCTACATCATTATTTCCACGGGGGGATGAACCCGTGGCGCGTGTCTGACGATTAATACGATATTCCACGATGCTTCCGCAGCAAATGGCGACATCTTGGGGGCACGGAAGGCGTGGTGCCTGGTCACCCAGCGCACCAGTCCACCAATAAACGAAATAAAACCGCAGCGCGGCACAATGCCAGCCTTGCCGCCACTTCTTCCTTCCCTTTTCTTGCAGCGCGGCAACGGAGCCACGCATTCCCATGAGCAGCATCGACCTCGACCGGATCAACGCCGAACTCGGCCACAACGCGCAGGGCCTCGTGGACTGGGCCATCGGCCTGGGCCAGCCCGCCATCGTCACCACCAACTTCCGCCCGTTCGAGGCCGTGATCCTGCACATGTGCACGCGCGCCCGGCCGGACATCCCGGTCGTGTGGATGGACAACGGCTACAATACCGAGGCCACCTACAGGTTCGCCGACGAAGTGACGCGCCAACTCGGGCTCAACCTGCGCATCTACCTGCCGCTGCGCTCGCGTGCCCACCGCGAGGCGGTGGACGGTCCCACGCCTGCGCTGGACGACCCCCGTCACGCCGCGTTCACGCAGGAGGTCAAGCTCGAGCCCTTCGCGCGGGCCCTGCGGGAGACGGCCCCCAAGGTCTGGTTCACGGCCCTGCGCGCCACCGATACGGCCGTGCGTGCGCGGATGGATCCGGTGAGCCTCAACCCCGACGGCCTCGTCAAGGTCGCGCCGCTGCTGCACTGGAGCTCCAAGGACCTGTACGAGTACTGCCAGGCGCAGGGCCTGCCCAACAATTTCGACTACGTGGATCCGACCAAAGGCGAAGACAACCGGGAGTGCGGCCTGCATCTGGCCCACTGACAGCGCGCCCGTGGCGGCGCCTCTCTCCACCCCGAAGGGCATGCTTGCATGCCCTTTTTTTATGCCTGGGTGCTCACGTGGGCAGTAGTCCTGGGCTGACGCGGCCATACCCCGCGAACCTACGCGACCATGCCAGGCCGACTTTTACAGTGCCTCCATCGCATCCCGCAAGGGTTCCACCCCGCACTGGAGTGGATGGCGGACGCGACGCACCGAAGAGAGGACACGTCCATGAACGAAGACACCATCAAGGGCAACTGGAAGCAATTCACCGGAAAGATCAAGGAGCAGTGGGGCAAGCTGACCGACGACGACCTCGATGTGGTCGCCGGCAAGCGCGACCAGTTCCTGGGCAAGCTGCAGGAGCGCCAGGGCCTCGCACGCGATGCCGCCGAGGAGGAACTCAAGGCCTGGCAGGAGCGCCACCCCGATTTCCGTTTCGACAAGTGATCCGTTCGGACTCCTGCTCTCTCGCAGCATTTTCTGAAAACCAACCCCTTCACTGACTTGAGGAGAAAACAATGAAGCACGCACGCAATCTGCTCGCCCTGGCCGTCGCCGGCCTGCTCGCCACGTCCGGCATGGCCATGACCAAGGAAGAGCACAAGGCCGCGAACGACCGCATCTCCGCCGACTACAAGGCCGCCAAGGCCAAGTGCGACGGCATGACGGGCAACGCCAAGGACGTCTGCCAGAAGGAAGCCAAGGGCAACGAGAAGATCGCCAAGGCCGAGCTGGAAGCCCAGTACAAGCCCAGCGACAAGAACACCTACAAGGTGGCCGAGGCCCGCGCGGATGCCGCCTACGACGTCGCCAAGGAAAAGTGCGACGACCTGCAGGGCGACGCCAAGAGCGTCTGCCAGAAGGATGCCAAGGCCGCCCACGTGAAGGCCAAGGAAGACGCCAAGGTGGCCCGCGCCCAGGCCAAGCCCGCCGACACCATGACAGAGAAGAATGCCAAGGTGGCGGAAACCAAGAAGGACGCTGCCGAAGAGAAGCGCGAAGCCGACTACAAGGCCGCCAAGGAACGCTGCGACACCATGAACGGCGATGCCAAGGACAAGTGCGTTGCCGACGCCAAGCGCATGTACAACCAGTAAGCGTACTGGTGGGAGCCATGGCACGCCACGCCATGGCCCTCTGTGGGCCGAGGTCTCCTGACGGGGGCTTCGGCCTTTTTTTGTGGCCATGCCGGGAGACATGGCATGCCCGCACCAGGGCCCGAAGGCTGACCTGCATCAAAGCTCCCGGCCGGGGCTGCGCCTAAGCTGCATCGCTCATCGCAAGCCAAGGATTGGAGAGATGCATGGCCGCACTGCAATGGTCGGAGGGTCTCGCACTGGACCTGCCCCTGATGGATGAAACGCACGAGGAGTTCGTCGCCCTGCTGGCCGCCGTCGAACAGGCGGGCGACGAGGCGCTGCTGCCCGCATGGCGTGCGCTCGTGGCCCACACCACGGAGCACTTCGCACGCGAAGACGCCTGGATGGCCGCCACCCGCTTCGCCTCCGGCAACTGCCACAGCCTGCAGCACAAGGTGGTGCTGCAGGTCATGGGCGAGGGCACGGCCCGCGCGGAGGCGGGCGAGTCTGCCGTGCTGCGCCACATGGCTGGCGAGCTGGCGGTGTGGTTCCCCCAGCACACCCAGACCATGGATGCTGCGCTGGCCCTGCACCTGCGCCGCGTGGGCTACGATCCCGCCAGCGGCACTGTGCATGCGCCCGGCGCGCTGCCGGCCGAGCCCATTCATGGTTGCGGCGGCGCGTGTTCCAGCGATTCGACGGGGCCGGAAACCGAAAGTCGGGCCGCCACCGCCGCCTGAGCCGGTGTCGCCGCCTTCGCCCGGTGACTCGATTCTCGGCTTCGATGCCTCCGCATCACCGGGCGCCAGCGCAGCCTCCCTTGCACGCATGGCCCATGCTCACAGGCGCGAACGCCCCAGGCGCAGTGCGGCCATGCGCCAGGCCAGCAGGCGCATGGCCTGCGTGAAAACCGGGCTCGGTGCCGGGCGCATGCGGGCCGTCTGGAGTACGGCCTGCTTCGCGCTGCGCAAGGCATCGCGGTCCCGGGCTTCCCACGCCGCCAGCAACCGGTCCCGGTAGCGTTCCAGCCGGGCGGTCTCCTCCGGGCCGAGGAGCGCGGGTGCCGTGGCCGCCCCGGGCTCCTGCCACGACGACAGGTATCCCGACCAGGCCGCGGCGCTGCGCCGGGCGGCATCCGCGATGGCGGCGGTGTCCCCGCTCATTGTCCGGCCTCCGTCCGCGCAGTGGAAGGCAGCGCCCGGCCACCGGAAGACAGCGCATACCAGTCCAGCTTGCGGGTGGCCACCATCACGAACGCCAGCACGGCGAAGAGCAAAAGCGCCCCCACCACCAGCGCCGTCTGCTCCAGTTGCAGCAGCAGATAGAGCAGGCCGTAGAGCAGGGCGATGCCCGCGCCGAACGGCAGGCCGCGCCGCACGCTGCGCAGCATGTGGCAGGCGTAGTAGGTCAGCAGCAGCACGCACGCGCCGGCCGCCGCAGCGTAGGCCGTGCCGAAAGGCAGGTGCTCGGACAGGCTCACCAGCAGCAGGAAAAAGCTGCACAGGGCGCTGCCCGCCAGCAGGTACTGCACCGGGTGCACGCGCAGCTGCTGCAGCAACTCGAACAGGCCCACGGCCACGAAGGTGAGCGCGATGAACAGCACGCCGTATTTCGTGGCGCGGTCCGAGAGCGAGTACGGATTGACGGGATCGATGAAGGACACGCCGAATGCGTCGGCGCAGCCCGCCTCGGCCGCGGCGGGCGGCTCGTAGGGCGCCGTATCGCCCCCGATTTCGCAGAGCCGCCGGCTGGCGGCCACGTCCTGCTGCGCTGTGGTGGCCAGCGCGGAGAGGTGCCAGCGCGCCGTGAACCCATCGTCGCCGATCGTGCGCTCCGACGGCAGGAAGCGGCCCCCGAACGACGGGTGCGGCCAGCTGCTCTGCAACTGCACGTCGGTGTTGCCCCCCAGGGGAACGATCGAGAGCCGCTCGGTGCCCACCAGTTCGAGATCCACGGAAACGCTCAGGGGCTCGCCGCGCCCGCGCAGCGATTCCGGCAGCGGCGTGTGCAGGCCGCGCGTGTAGGTAGGGTGGAAGGTGCCGGGCTTGAGCGCCAGCGGCTGTCCATCGACCTCCACCCGTGCGGCGCGGATGCCGCGTGCATCGCCCACGGCCAGCATGAGGATGGGCGCGCCGCACTGCATGCGCGATCCCTCCACCGTGGCGTGCGGCCGCAGGTCCGCGAGCGTGGCCCAGCGCGCGGTGACGTGGGCCTGGAGGGTATAGGCGTTGACCTGGTGCAGGCCGCGCGAAAGCTGCTGCATCGCGGCGCCAGACCGCACCTGCAGCGATTCGGGCATGGCCGTGAGCAGGAATTCGCGCCGCTGCTCGGTCGTGCGGCGCTCCTCCCCCTTGCCGGTCACGGCATCCCAGGTTTCCACGCAGGCGCTGTGCAGCACCGGTCCCAGCAGCGTCTGCGGCCCCGCCAGGCTCTGGGCCACGCTGCGGGTGGCTTCACTGCGGTAGTGCTGCCGGTCGCGCACGATGTTGTCGATCATGCCGAGCCCGAACAGCAGCAGCAGGGTGACCGCGACGAGCGCCGCGGCTTTGGCGAGAAAGGGGTGTTTCAAGGAGTGCTCCTCCGGAGAGTGGTGGTGGAGGAGCAGTCTCGGCTCCGGGTGTGAGGGGGAAATGAGGCGTGTGAGGCGAGCGTGAAGTGGCGTGCGCCGCCATCCGGCCCGGCGCGAGCCGCCGGCCTGCGCACCCCGGGGTGATCGTCAGCCGGCCAGTACCAGGGTCGCCCGCAGTCCCCGGGCGGTGCTGGCCACGTCGAGCCGGCCGCCGTGCAGCGCCATGACCCGTTTCACGATCGCCAGCCCCAGTCCCGAGCCGCTGCGCGTGCCGTCCGGCCGTGCGGTGGTGAAGAACCGCTCGCCCAGCCGGGGCAGGGCGTAGTCCGGCACCCCCGGTCCTTCGTCCTGCACCGAAGCGGCGGCACCGTCCAGCACCACGCGCACGGTGCCGCCTTCGGGCGAGAAGTCGATGGCATTGTCGATGAGGTTGCCCAGGGCCAGGGTGATGAGTTCGGCCTCCCAGGGACCGCTTCCTCCGTCCCCTTCCAGCTGCAGACGCACCCCGCGCTGGGAGGCCCGCGCCTCGCACTGGCGCAGGGCCGCCTCGGCGCAGGCGCGCAGGGCCACCGGTGCGGCGCCGGCCTCCGCGTGCTGGCGCTGCTCCAGCTTGCTCAACTCCAGCAGGCGGTCCACGAGGCGCTGCAGCCGTTCGCTCTGGTCCACCACCTGGGCCGCGAACTGCCGGCGATCGTCCCCGGGCAGGTCGTCCTGCAGCAACTCGCCTGCGCCGCGGATGGCGGCCACGGGGCTCTTGAGTTCATGGGTCAGGGCGCGCACGTAGCCCTCGATGTAGTCGCGGCCCGCGAGGCGTTCGCGCATGTGGTCCATGGCCCGCGCGAGGTCGCCGAGTTCTCCGGGCACGCGCGGCACGGCGGGCGGCGGCCCGCCCCCGTCGCCCGGTGCCTGCACGCTGAGGGCATAGTCGCGCAGGCGGCGTACGTGCCACACGGTCCATACGGTGACGGCCACGCCCACGGCCGCGGAGAGCGCGAGCAGCAGCAATCCGCCCTGCAGCACCTTGCGTTCGGCCCGGTCGATGAAGCGCTGCACCGTGCGCGTCGGCTTGGCGACGGTAAGCACGCCTCCGATCCGCCGCTCGCCGCCCGGGGGGCCGTCGATCCAGATCGGCGCGGCCACGTACATCACGCCGCTGGTGTCGTCGGTCTGCACGTCGCGCGTGGCGCGGGCGCCGTATTCACCGCGCAGCGTGCGGGCCACGTCGCGCCACTGCGAATAGTCATCGCCCACGGCGCGCCGCTCGGTATCGAAGACCACGCGCCCGCGCGCATCGGTCACGTAGATGCGGAAATCCAGCGTCTGCTTGGACAGCCCCCAGATGGAGGCATCGACCGGCCGGCTCGCGTAGCGCTGCACGTGGCGCGCGAAATCGCTGTTCTGCGCGCCGGCCGCCAGGCGCCCGCTCGCGAGGTCGTCGCTCGCCAGCTCCGCCAGCAGGTTGGCGGTGTCCACCATCATGTCCTCCATCACCTCCCGCACGCTGGGCTTGATCTCGGCCGTGAACACCCGCAGCACGAAGAATGCCGCGATGCCGTTGATGAGGAAGAACGCGAAAAGCAGCCGCAGCCCGAGGCGCATGGGTCAAGCTCCTTGCCAGCGGAAGGGGGATGGCGCGAAGCGCGTCAGGGGCGGCTTCATACCTCTAGTGAATAGCCCATGCCCCGGTGGGTATGGATGTACTCGCGCGACGGGTCGGCCTCGCGCAGCTTGGCGCGCAGGGTCTTGATGTGCGTGTCCACGGTGCGGTCGGTGCTCTCGCTGTCGCCGCCCCAGGCTCCGGCCAGCAGGGCCTCGCGCGTGTGGATGCGGCCCGCGCCCGCGAGCAGCTGGGACAGCAGGCGGTATTCCCGGCGCGTGAGCGCCAGCGGTCTTCCGTGCAGGTGCATGCGCTGGCCGGCGGCGTCGTCATGGAAGGGGCCGGTGACCGGGGAGGCGGGCGCCGCCGCAGGCGCGGCGGCACGGCGCAGCAGGGCCTTGGCCCGGGCGGCCAGTTCGCGCGGGCTGAAGGGCTTGGGCAGGTAGTCGTCGGCACCGAGTTCCAGGCCCAGCACGCGGTCGATCTCCTCTCCGTGGGCGCTGAGCATGAGCACGGGCAGGGCGCTGCCCTGCTGGCGCAGTTCGCGCAGCAGATCCAGGCCGCTGCCGTCGGGCAGGCCCACGTCCAGCACCAGCAGGTCGAAGCGGTGGGCGCGCAGCAGGCCGCGGGCATCGCCCAGCAGCAGGCTGTGGCTCACCGCCAGGCCATCGCGTTCCAGGGCGTAGGCCACGGTGCGCGCGATGGCCGGATCGTCTTCCACGAGCAGCAGGCGGGCGGCCATGGTCAGCGCGCCACCAGGACGGGAAAGAGCTTGCCCAGCCCATCGGCCATCACCTCGACGGCCAGCGCGGCCAGGATCAGGCCCATGAGCCGCGTCATCACGTTGATGCCGGTCTTGCCCAGCACGCGCGCGATCGGGTCGGCGAGCGCGAAGCACACCGCCGTGGCCAGGGCGATCACCACACCGTAGCCCACCAGAGCGAGATGCTGCCAGACGGTCTGCGCCCGGTCGGCATAGATCACCACGGTGGACATGCTCGCGGGCCCGGTGAGCAGCGGGATGGTGAGCGGCACCACGGCGATGCTGTCGCCCTGGGCGGCCTTCTCGGCGCCTTCTTCCAGTTCGTGCGTGTGCGGTTTCGCTTCCGCGGGCTGGGCGTTGAGCATGTTCATCGCGCTGATGAGCAGCAGCATGCCGCCGCCCACCTGAAAGCTCTGCAGCGAAATGTTGAAGAACTCCAGGATTTGCAGGCCCAGCAGCGCGCAGGCCGCGATGACGCAGAACGCGCTGAAGGCCGCCACCTGGATGGTGCGCCGCCGCTGCCGCGGCGAGAAACCGTCGGTGTAGTGGATGAAGAAGGGCACGATGGCCAGCGGGTTCACGATGGCCAGCAGGGTGATGAGGGGCTTGAGGTCCATGGGGTGTCCGGTTCAGCGGCCGCCGGAAACGTCCAGCAGGCTCATGGTGGTGTAGCTCGCGGCGTCCGACAGCAGCCAGACGATGGATTCGGCCACTTCTTCCGGCGTGCCGCCCCGGCCCATGGGCACCTGGTGGGCAAGGTCGCGCACACGGTCGGGCAACCCTCCGCTCGCGTGGATCTCGGTATCGATCAGGCCGGGCCGCACCGCGTTCACGCGGATGCCTTCCGCGGCCACTTCGCGCGCGAGGCCCACCGTGAGCACGTCGATGGCGCCCTTGGCTGCCGCGTAGTCCACGTACTGGTGGGCGGCACCCAGGCGGGCTGCGGCGCTGGAAACGTTGACGATGCTGCCGCCCTGGCCGCCGCGCTGCAGGCCCATGCGCCGAACTGCCTCGCGGGCGCAGTAGAAGCTGCCCAGCACGTTGATGTCGAACATGCGCCGCAGCCGCTGGCCGCTCATCTCGGACACGCGTGCCGGCACGTCCACCACGCCGGCATTGTTCACCAGGCCCGACAGCCGGCCCCACTGCGCGTCCACCGCCTCGAACAGCGCCACGACCTGCGACTCGTCCGCCACGTCCGCCTGGATGGCCACGGCGTCGCCGCCTTCCTCCCGGATGGCATCGACCACGCGCCCCGCCGCAGCGGCATCGCGCGCATAGTTCACCGCCACGGCCCAGCCGTGCCGGGCGGCCAGCCGGGCGGTGGCGGCGCCGATGCCCCGGCTGCCTCCCGTCACCAAAACCACTTTTTTGTCCATGGGTGCGTCTCCTGCAAGAATGCCGTGGCGCGATTACAGCACTGCCGCGCCCGGCGCGGTCCGGCTGCTGCGATCGGTACCCGCCGCTCCCTCCCCCCGGGGGCGCTCAACCCGTTCATATCGAAGGAGTGACAACATGGGCAGTTTCGTGGATCTGGCCTCGGCAGATGGTTTCAAGGTGCCAGCCTGGGTGGCGCGGCCCGAAGGCCGGGCGCGCGGCGCCGTGGTGGTCCTGCAGGAGATCTTCGGCGTCAACTCGCACATCCGCTCCGTGGCCGACCGCTATGCGGCCGCGGGCTACCTCGCGGTGGCGCCCGCCACCTTCGCGCGCGTGCAACCCGGCGTGGGACTGGGCTACACCGACGACGACATGAAGGAAGGTTTCGGCCTGAAGCAGCAAGTGGAAGCGCTGCCGGGCGCGGGCGTGCTGCCCGACATCCAGGCGGCCATCGACCATGCGGCGCAGCAGAGCGGCGGCAAGGTCGGCATCGTGGGCTACTGCTGGGGCGGCCTGCTGTCCTGGCGGGCGGCGTGCGAACTCCGGGGCCTGTCGGCCGCGGCCGTGTACTACGGCGGCGGCATCACGGGCGGCCAGGAAGTGGCCCGCACCCCGCGCTGCCCGGTGATCGCGCACTTCGGCAAGCGCGACCACTACATCCCGCTGGAAGGCGTGGAGGACTTCCGCAAGGCACACCCGGACGTCGAGGTGCATGTCTATGAAGCCGACCACGGCTTCAACTGCGACCAGCGCGGCTCCTACGACGCACCGTCCGCGGACCTGGCGCGCGAACGCACGCTGGCGTTCTTCGCGAAGTACCTGGGCTGAGGGCTACCGACGCCGTGGAACCGGCTCTGCCGGGCCACTGGCGTCGTCCCCCCTGCAGCCGCTCAGGGGAGAGGTCCAGTCAATGCGCACCCGCCGCCGCGTCCGCGCTGCCGGCACTGGCACGTACCGGGTGGGCCAGCCAGACCAGCGGAATCAGCAGCAGGAACAGCACGGCCGACGCATAAAAGATGTCGTTGGCCGCCAGCATGAAGGCCTGCTGGTTCACCAGCCGCTCGACCTGCGCGA
The DNA here is from genome assembly GCF_900100305.1 of Paracidovorax citrulli. Classification (GTDB taxonomy): domain Bacteria; phylum Pseudomonadota; class Gammaproteobacteria; order Burkholderiales; family Burkholderiaceae_C; genus Paracidovorax; species Paracidovorax citrulli. The sequence continues at coordinate 82,467 of NZ_FNEY01000018.1, forward strand.
GCGCCTGCTCCGCCGTCAATCCGCCCGCCTGCAGCCCTTGCAGCGTCTGCGTGACGGCCACCCCGCCCTGCTGCAGGCCCTCGGTCAACTGCGCATGGTGCAGCGTGGCACGCCGCTCCCACAGCGTGGTGGACACGGACGTGCCGATGGCCCCGGCCGTGATGCGCATGAAGTTCGACAGCCCGGACGCCGACGGAATGCGCGCCGGCGCGATCTCCGACAGCGTGAGCGTCACCAGCGGGATGAAGAAGAACGCCATGGCGATGCCCTGGATGATGGTGGGCACCATGATGGTCGCCAGGTCCGCCTGCGTATTGAACCGCGAGCGCATCCACAGCACCAGCGCGAACACGAGGAAGGCGAAGGTCGCGAAACGGCGCGGGTCCACCTTGGCGATGTTCTTGCCCACCACCGGGGAGAGCACCAGCGCCAGCAGGCCCACCGGCGCCATCACCATGCCCGCCTGCGTGGCCGTGTAGCCCATGTACTGCTGCAGCCAGAGCGGCAGCAGCACCACGTTGCCGAAGAACAGCCCGTAGCCCACCGAGGTGGCCAGCGCGCCCGCCCAGAAATTCCGGATCTTGAAGAGCGACAGGTCCACCACGGGGTGCTCCTCGCCGCGCTCCCAGACCATGAAGGTGATGAAGCCCACCACGGCCACCACACAGCAGGCCACGACCCAGGGCGAAGCGAACCAGTCATGCTCCTTGCCGATGTCCAGCATCACCTGCATCGCCGCCACCCAGATGACGAGCAGGGCCAGGCCGACGGAGTCGATCGGCAGCGCGCGCCGCTCGGATTCGCGCTTGTGGAATATGCCCCAGGTGACGAGCACCGCCACGATGCCCACCGGCACGTTGATGTAGAAGATCCACGGCCAGGTCATGTTGTCCGTGATCCAGCCGCCCAGCAACGGCCCCATGACCGGCGCGATGAGCGTGGTCATCGACCACATCGCCATGGCCAGCCCGGCCAGCGCCTTGGGGTAGCTGGAAAGCAGCAGCGACTGCGACAGCGGGATCATCGGCCCGGCCACGAAACCCTGCAGTGCGCGGAAGGCGATGAGCGTGGCCATGTTGGGCGCCAGCCCGCACAGCAGCGATGCGATGACGAAGAGCGTCACGCTGGCCACGAACAGGCGCACCTGCCCGAAGCGCTGCGACAGCCAGCCGGTGAGCGGCACCGCGATGGCGTTGGCCACCGCGAAGCTGGTGATGACCCAGGTGCCCTGCGTGGGGCTCACGCCCAGGTCGCCCGCGATGGCGGGCAGCGACACGTTGGCGATCGACGTGTCCAGCACGTTCATGAATGTGGCCGCCGAGAGGGCCAGCGTGCCCCACATGCGCGCGCTGCCTTCGAGCGGCGGCGGCGCCAGGGGCGGTGTGTGGGTGGGAGAGGACATGGAGGCTCCGAAAGGGGAGGGCGCCGCCGCGGTCAGTGGGCCTGCGTCCGGCTGCCGGCACGGGGGGCCGGCCCTGCATTGGCTGCGACGATGCGGGCCACTTCTTCGTCGGCACCCCTGTCCAGGCCGGCATACACGGCCGTCTGCGCCACCGCCTCGGCACGCGGCGCGTCCGCCAGCAGTGCGCCTGTGCGGTCCTGGGTGTTCACCGTGACGTCCATGGACAGGCCCACGCGCAGCGGATGGCCCTTGAGCTGCTCGGCATCCAGGGCGATGCGCACGGGCACGCGCTGCACCACCTTGATCCAGTTGCCGGTGGCGTTCTGCGCGGGCAGCAGCGCGAACGCCGCGCCCGTGCCCACGCCCAGCCCGACGACCTTGCCCGTGTACTCCACCTTGCTGCCGTAGAGATCGGCCGTGAGCGTGGCGGACTGGCCCAGGCGCAGGTTGCGCAACTGGTTTTCCTTGAAGTTCGCGTCCACCCACACGTGGCTGAGCGGCACGATGGTCATGAGCGGCGCGCCGGGCGCCACGCGCTGGCCGAGCTGCACCGTGCGCTTGGCGACATAGCCGTCCACCGGGGCGGGCAGGGCCGTGCGGCGTTCGGCGAGATAGGCTTCGCGCACCTTCGCCGCCGCCGCGAGCACGTTGGGGTTCTCCTGCACCGGCACGCCCTGGGTGAGCGACTGGTTGCTGGTCAGCTGTTCACGTGCGGCTTCGACGCCGGCCTGCGCGGCGGCCAGGGCCGAATGGGCCGCGTCCACCTGGTTTTGCGCGTGCTGCAGCTCCTCCTTGGAGACGGCGCCGTTGCCCGAGAGTGATTGCCGGCGCTTCAGGTCCTCCTGGGCGCGCGCCACGTCCGACCGCGCCTTGGCCACCTCGGCCTGGCGCAGCGTGATCTGCGCGTTCAGCGAACCGTTGTTCACGTACACGGTGCGCGCCTGCCGCACGGCCTGGGCCAGGCCCGCCTCGGCCTGGGCAAGCGCCACGCGGGCGTCGGCCGGGTCCAGCTGCACCAGCGGTGCGCCGGCCTTCACGAAGTCGGTATCGTCGGCCATGATGGACATCACCGTGCCGCCCGTCTGTGGCGTGATCTGGATGACATTGCCCTGCACGTAGGCGTTGTCGGTGCTCTCGTAGTGGCTCAGGACGAGCCAGTCGTACAGGCCCCACCCCGCGCCGGCCACGACGACCACGGCGGCGAGGGCCACGAGGGTCTTGCGGCGGCGGGCCTTGGCGTCCTGCGCGGTGGCCGGGGCGTTGGAGGGGGCGGAAGCGTTCTGGGGTGCGTTCATGGTGATGTCTCCCCGCGGGAACGGCCATCGTCCGCGCGGCAAGGGTACGGGGGGCAAGCGGATAAAGGGGGGGGGGGAAGGTCAGTGCGCGGTGCCGGATGCGGCGGGCATCTGCGGGCCCGCTGCCAGGACGGGAGCCTGCGAGGCATAGCCGCCGCCCAGTGCGCGCGCCAGGCGGGCCTGGTTGTCCAGGCGGCGCGCCGCGAGATCCACGGCCTGGCGGCGCTGTTGCAGCACGCTGGTTTCGGCGGTGAGCACGTTCAGGTAGTTCCCCAGGCCGGCCCGGTAGCGCTGCTGGGCGATGGCGTAGGCGCTCTCGGCGGAGGCCTGCGCTTCGCGCTGCTCGGCCGCCTGCTGGTCGATGGAGCGTGCCGAGGCGATCCGGTCGGCTGCCTCGTGCAGCGCGTCCAGCAGGGTGGCGTTGTAGCTCTCGACGGCGGCATCCACGTCGGCGGCCTTGCCGCGCAGGTTGGCGCGCAGCCGGCCCGCCTCGAAGATCGGCAGGCGGATGGCCGGGCCCACGCCCCATTCGCGGCTGCCGCCCTTGACGAAGTTGTCCAGCCCCAGCGATGCCAGGCCCACGAAGGCCGTGAGGCTCACGTTGGGATAGAACTGTGCCTTCGCCATGGCCACGTCCTGCGTGGCGGCTTCCACGCGCCAGCGCGCGGCGGCGATATCCGCGCGCCGGCCCAGCAGGTCCGCGGGCAGTGCGGCGGGCAGGGCGATGGCATGCAGGGACGACAGTGGCGGCGGCACCAGGGCCTGCGCGGCACCGGGCTGCCCCACCAGCGCGTCCAGCGCATTGCGCGCCATGGCCGCCTGCTCGCGCAGCGCCTCGATCTGCTGGCGCGCCTCGGGCAGGCTGCCTTCGCTCTGGCGCTCTTCCAGCCGCGTGTCCAGGCCGGCCGCCACGCGATCGCGCACCAGCGCCAGGGTCTGGGTGCGCTGTTCCAGCGTGCGCTGCGCCACGCCGAGCTGGGCCTCCACCCGTGCGAGTTCCACGTACTGCCGCACCACGTTGGAAGCCAGCAGCACCCGGGCGGCCTGCGCGTCGGCGATGGCCGCGTTGGCGCTGCCCACTGCGGCGTCGATGGCCGCGCGGTTCTTGCCGAAGAAGTCCAGCTCCCAGCTCCCCGTGAGGCGCCCCGTGGCGCTGTTTTTCGTGCTGCCGCCCAGGGGAGGCGGATAGATGGAATTGGAGCTGTAGCGCTGGCGGGTGGCGTCCAGGCTGCCATTGACCTGCGGGCGGTCGGCGGCGCGCGTGCCTTCCGTGAAAGCCTGTGCCCGGGCGATGCGCGCTTCGGCGAGCTTCAGGTCGGGGCTCTGGGACAAGGCCTGCTCGATGAGTGCATCCAGCTGCGCGTCGCCGAAACCACGCCACCAGTCGGATGCCACGGCCGGGTCGGCGAAGGCGCGCGCAGCATCGGCCACGCCCTCGGCATGCGCGGCGAGACCCAGGGAGGCCGCGTCGCGCATCTGCGACCGGGGCGCGATGCCGGACATGTCGGCGCAGGCCGTCAGCCCCAGCAGCGCAAAGGCCAGCGTGCCGGCGTAGAGCGCCACCGCCTGCCAGCGGGGTCCTGCGGCATCGCCAGCCGGCTGCGCATGCGGCACCGCCGCAACGGAGGAGGAAGGAGCCAGAAGGTTTTTCATGTTGTGTCGTGCTCTCGGAAAGAGGGGCCGGGGGGTCTTACTGGGCGTCCGGCGGCGGCGTGAGCCGCGTGGTCAGGTTGTCGTAGATGCGGGCCAGGTAGCGGCGCAGCGCGGCGGCTTCCGCATCGCTGAACCCGTGCAGGGCGGTGCGCTGCAGGTCCTGCAGCAATTCCGGCAACTGGGCCGCGGCGGCCTGGCCTTCTTCGGTCAGGGCGAGGTTGACCACCCGGCGGTCCTCCTGCGAGCGCTCGCGGCGGCACAGGCCCTTGGCCTCCAGCCGGTCCAGCAGCCGCGTCATGCCGCCTGCGTCCAGCTGGCAGACGCGTGCCAGGGCCGCGACCGTGCTTTCCTGGCCCGAAGCCAGGAAGATGCGCAGCAGGGGCCGCCATTGCGCATCGGTCAGCCCCAGGGGTTCCACCCGGCGGTCCACCTCGTTGCCCATCAGGCTGACGATGCGGCGCATCTGGTAGCCGATGCTCTGCTCGATCAGCTCTGGATGGACGGAGGGCGTGGCGTCGTGGGGTGAGTGCATGCCGTGACATTAATTGACTAATCAAATAATGTCAAGTCTTTGATTGCAGGGCACCCCGGTCGGCCCGTTGGCATAGCGGTGGGAGGCGTGTCCTCCGGCAGGCGGGGGGAAGGCCTGGCGGGCCTGGAGGGATCAGGCTGTCCGGCGGTGGTTGCTCAGGCAGAACCAGGCGAAACGGCGCAGCAGCGCGGCCGCCTCCGGTGTCGCGCGGACGTGCTCGCGCAGCGTATCGGGGGCGCGGCCGGCGCGGCGCAGGTCGGCGGCCAGCGTGTCGATGTAGCTGCGCATCGCGTCCGGCCCGAATTCGGGATGGAACTGCACCCCCCACGCGCAGTGGCCGACCCGGAAGGCCTGGTGCGGTTCGAACGCATTGCCCGCGAGCCGAACTGCCCCGGCGGGCAGTCGGCGCACCGATTGCCGATGGACGACCTGGGCATGGAAGGCCGCGGGCAGTTCGGCGAAGAGCGCGTCGCTGCTCGTGGCGTCCGGGGCCATTGCGACCTCCACGGTGCCGACCTCCCATCCTCCTGGATGGTCCGCCACGTCTCCTCCGAGCGCATGGGCCAGCAACTGGTGGCCGTAGCAGATACCCAGCACGGGCGTCTGCGCCGCCACGGCGCGGGCAAGCCAGCCGCCCAGCGCCTCGCTCCAGGGCGCCCGGTCCGTGACCATGGCGTGCGAACCGGTCACCACCACGCCGGCGATGGATGCGGGCTCGGGCATGCCCTCGTCCTGCGCCGCATCGATGGTGAGCACGGGCGCCGCGGTGCAGGCGAGCCCCGCCTGCACCCAGTCCTCGAAGTCGCCCAGGCGCTCCCGCAGCGCCGGGAACGTGCCGCCGGTCCTGCGATCACGATGGGTCGCGGTGCCGGCGGCGAAGGCATGGTGGGCGGGACGATCAATGCTGGCCCGTGCGTGCGAGGTAGCGCTTGCGCCAGAACAGCGCCACCAGCGCGATGGCGATCACCGTCATCGTGGCCATGGCCCACCAGAAGCCGTCCTGCTTGTGGACCAGCGGGATGAACTCGAAATTCATGCCGAAGATGCCCGCGATCAGGTTCAGCGGCAGGAACACGGCCGTGAGGGCGGTGAGCGTGCGCATGATGTCGTTCGTGCGGTTGCTCTGCACGCTGAAGTGCATCTGCACCGCGGTTTCGGTGCTCTGCTCCAGGCGGCGTACGTGGTGCACCACGCGTTCGATGTGTTCCAGTACGTCGCGGCTGCGCACCTTGAGCAGTTCCAGCTCGCGCAGCGCGGCGGGGTTGTCGGGCAGTGCCCAGGTCTCGAGCGTGTCCACCCAGTCCTGCACGGCGGCCCGCTGGTCCTCGCAGATCTCGTCGAGCTGGTGCAGCGTGAGCCGCGCATCCAGCAGCGCGCTCCAGTTGGCGAAGCGCCCGCGCGGCTTGAGCAGTTCGGCCTGCCAGTGGTCCAGCTGGCGCGAGAGTTCGCGGCGCAGGTCCAGGTAGTTGTCCACGATCAGGTTCACCACGCGCAGCATCAGGTCCGCCGGACTGGTCGGCAGGCGCGAGCCCGGCGCCGGCCCGGTGCGCTGCTCGCGCGCCAGCGTCTCCGAGGTGGGGAGCCCGGGCGTGGCGGTTTCCGCCGCCGGCTCCTGCGCCGGTGCCGGGGGCGGCGCGGGCTGGTTGGCGGTGAGCAGGCGCGCGGCGAAGGCATCGCGCACGGTGCAGTCGTCCGGATGCACGGACAGCAGCACCTGGTCGAACACCGCGAAGCCGACCGGGCTGGTATCGATGCGCCGCAGCACCGGCGGCCCGGCGCGCCTGGAACCCAGGCCGGTGAGACTCGCCAGGCCGGGCACCTCGCCGGTATCGCACTGGGTGGCGCTCAGCCGGCGGAACACCAGCACGTCGTACTGTGACGTGTAGTCGTAATGCGAAGGCAGTTGCGCGTTCAGCAGATCGGAGACGTGCAGATCGACCAGTTGCTGGCCCGCCAGCGCCTGCAGGGCCGACTGCAGCGCCCCCAGCCGCGCCGAGAAGGTTACGCGGGTGCACGCGATCCACACGAAGCCCTGCGCGGGCATGCGCTGCGGAATGGCGTCCAGCTCGCGTGCCCCCTGCGGCTGGATGTGGAAGACGCGGACCGTACCGTTGGAGTCTTCGCTCAAGGCCGCCCCCCGCGTTGGTCTTCTTCTTTCTCTGGCCCTGTCCAGATCGGCGACATGGGACCCTTACTTCGTCAGCAGCCGCGCGGCATCGCGCGCGAAATACGTGAGGATGCCGTCCGCGCCGGCGCGCTTGAAGGCGAGCAGGGATTCCATCATCACGGCATCGTGGTCGAGCCAGCCGTTGGCGGCGGCGGCCTTCAGCATGGCGTATTCGCCGCTCACCTGGTAGGCGAAGGTCGGCACGCGGAACTCGTCCTTCACGCGGCGCACGACGTCCAGGTACGGCATGCCGGGCTTGACCATGACCATGTCCGCGCCCTCTGCGATGTCCAGCGCCACCTCGCGCAGCGCCTCGTCGGTGTTGCCCGGGTCCATCTGGTAGACGTTCTTGTCGGCCTTGCCCAGCGCCCCACGCGTGCCCACGGCATCGCGGAACGGGCCGTAGAACGCGCTCGCGTACTTCGCGCTGTAGGCCATGATGCGGGTGTGGACATGGCCCTGCGCCTCCAGAGCCTCGCGGATCGCGCCGATCCGGCCGTCCATCATGTCGCTGGGTGCCACGATATCCACCCCCGCCTCGGCATGCGTGAGCACCTGTCCGACGAGGATTTCCACCGTCTCGTCGTTCAGGATGTAGCCGGTCTCGTCGAGCATGCCGTCCTGGCCGTGGCTGGTGTAGGGGTCCAGCGCCACATCGGTGAGCACGCCCAGGTCGGGGAATTCCTTCTTCAGCGCCCGCACCACGCGGGGGATCAGGCCGTCAGGGTTCAGCGCCTCCTTGCCGTCCGGCGTCTTGAGTGCCGGGTCGATCGAGGGAAACAGCGCCAGCACCGGGATGCCCAGGCGCACGCAGTCCTCCGCCACGGGCAGCAGCAGGTCCAGGCTCAGCCGGTCCACCCCCGGCATCGAGGGCACGGCCTGGCGGTGGTTCGCGCCTTCATGCACGAACACCGGATAGATGAAATCGTGCGGTGACAGCCGGTGCTCGCGCACGAGGTTGCGGGTGAACGCGTCGCGCCGCAGCCGGCGGGGACGGTGCTGGGGAAAGGGCGGGGGGCTGGAGAGATGCATCCCGAAATTGTGCTCCCGTTTCGGGACGTGCGTGCCACCGGCGGGCTCCCCGCGGCACGTACACTGCGGTCCATGCTCTGGGTCAAAGCCTTCCATATCGTCTTCGTGGCCAGCTGGTTCGCGGGCCTGTTCTACCTGCCACGCATCTTCGTGAACCTCGCCATGGTGCCTCCGGATTCCACCGCCGAGCGGGAGCGCCTGCTGCTCATGGCCCGCAAGCTGCTGCGCTTCACCACGCTGCTGGCGGTGCCCGCGCTGACCCTGGGCCTGTGGCTCTACCTGGGCTACGGCATCGGCCGCGGCCCCGGCAACGGCTGGATGCACGCCAAGCTCGCCGTGGTGGTGCTGGCCGTGGGCTACCACCATGCCTGCGGCGTCCTGCTGCGCAAGTTCGCCGCCGGGCGCAACAGCCACGGCCACCGCTGGTACCGCTGGTTCAACGAGGTGCCCGTGCTGATGCTGGTGGCCGCGGTGGTACTGGTGGTCGTCAAGCCGTTCTGAGCCGGGCGCGCTCTGCCGTGCACAAGACCTCCGCCTGGCCGCTCGCGCTGACCTACATCGCGCTCATCGTCTTCGCGAGCCTGTTTCCCTTCGAGGGCTGGCGCGAGCAGGGCATCTCCCCGCTGGTCTTTCTCACGGCCCGGGTTCCGCCGCCTTACTGGACCTGGTTCGACGTCAACATCAACATCGCCGGCTATGCACCGCTGGGCTTCCTGCTGGCCCTGGCGCTGCTGCGCACCGGCTGGCCCCGGGCCGCCGTGGCGGTGGCGGTGCTGTCCGGCGGCATGCTCTCCATGCTCATGGAGCTTCTGCAGATCTACCTGCCGCGCCGGGTGCCGTCCAACACGGACCTGCTGCTCAACACGGCCGGCACCTTGCTGGGAGCGCTCCTGGCCGCATTGCTGGAGCGGCTGGGGGCCATCGCCCGCTGGAGCCGGTTCCGCGCGCGCTGGTTCGTGCAGGACGCGAGCGGCGCCCTGGTGCTCATCGCGCTCTGGCCGGCCGCGCTGCTGTTTCCCGCGGCCGTGCCTTTCGGGCTCGGCCAGATGTGGGAGCGCCTGGAATCCGCGCTGGCCGAGATCCTCGCCGACACCCCGTTCCTCGAATGGCTGCCGGTGCGCGACGCGCCGCTGGAGCCCCTGATGCCCGGGGCGGAACTGCTCGCGGTGCTGCTCGGGTTGCTCGTCCCCTGCCTGCTGGGCTACTGCGTGATCCGGAGCGTCGGCCGCCGCGTGGCCTATGCCTGCGGCATGGTCGCCGCCGGGGTGGCGGTGACCGCGCTGTCCGCCGCGCTCAGCTATGGCCCGGCCCACGCCTGGGAGTGGCTCGGCCTGCCCGCGCGCGTGGGGATCGTCGCGGGGCTGGTGGCGGCGCTGCTGCTCGTGGCACTGCCGCGCCGCGCCGCCGGGGTGCTGCTGCTGCTCGTGCTGGTCTGGCACCTGAACCTGCTCAACCAGGCGCCGACCAGCGCCTATTTCGCGGAAACCCTCCTGGCCTGGGAGCAGGGGCGCTTCATCCGCTTCTACGGCCTGGGCCAGTGGCTCGGCTGGCTCTGGCCCTATGCGACGCTGGTGTATGTGGTGCTGCAGGTCGCCAGCCGCCCGGCGCCGGAGGCACGCACGGCCCCCGCCTCCTAGAATCCGGGCATGACCGAAGACACTTCCCCGTCCCGCGGCTACTACGCCCGCCACATCTTCTTCTGCCTCAACGACCGCATCAACGGCGAGGACAGCTGTGCCCACCACGGCGCGAAGGAGGCGTTCGACCACTGCAAGGCGCGCGTCAAGGCCGAAAAGCTCGCCGGTCCCGGCCAGGTGCGCGTGAACAAGGCCGGCTGCCTGGACCGCTGCGCGGGCGGGCCCGTCGCGGTCGTCTACCCCGAGGGCATCTGGTACACCTACGTGGACACCAGCGATATCGACGAGATCGTCGAGTCCCACCTCAAGAACGGCCAGGTGGTCGAGCGGCTGCTCACCCCGCCGGAACTCGGACGCTGATCCGGGCTCAGACCCCGGCCTTCCCGCATTTCGGTCCGCGGGCCGCCTTCTCTGGGGCGGCGCGTGTGGCCAATTCATACTGCAGACAAGTGAACGCCCAGACTGAACGCCTGACCTTCTCCGGCGCGGCCGGTGCCATCGAGGCGCTGCGCGACCCGGCCGCCGCGGCCGCGGGCGACGCCCCGCGCGGCGTGGCCGTGATCGCCCATCCCCATCCGCTCTTCGGCGGCACCATGGACAACAAGGTCGTGCAGACCCTCGCCCGGGCCTTCGTCGCCTGTGGATGGACGGCCGTGCGCTTCAATTTCCGGGGCGTCGGCGGCAGTGCCGGCGCCCACGACGAAGGGCGCGGAGAGCTGGACGACCTGCTCGCGGTCATCGACCAGGCGGCGCCCGCCGGTGCGATCGCGCTGGCCGGGTTTTCCTTCGGTGCCTTCGTCACCAGCCACGCCCTGGAGCGGCTCTGGGGCGCGCGCGACATAGAACGCGCCGTGCTCGTGGGGACGGCCGCCAGCCGCTTCACCGTCGCGCCCGTGCCGGCCGAGGCCCATGGCCGCACGCTGGTCGTCCACGGCGAGCAGGACGACACCGTGCCCCTGGCTGCCGTGATGGACTGGGCGCGCCCGCAGACACTCCCTGTGACAGTCGTGCCCGGTGGCGGGCATTTCTTTCACGGACAATTGCCGCTGCTCAAGAGCCTGGTCATGCGGCACCTGACTTCCCAGGCCTGAGGGGCAGGCCGCCGGCTGCCTGCCGCCCGCCTCCTCTTTCTTTCTATCCCCCAGTTCCCCTTCTTCCCGGACCGTTCCGAATGCATGCCTCCCTGAAGTCCTTCCTGCCCCTGCTGCGCTCCTTCGCCATGGCCGCCGCGCTCGCGCCTGCCGCACTCTGGGCGCAGGTGCAGGCGCCCCAGCCGCCCGAGATCGCCGCGCGCAACTACCTGCTGCTGGACGTGACCGCCGGGCAGGTACTGGCCGCCAAGGACATCGACGCCCCCGTGGAGCAGGCGTCCTTGACCAAGCTCATGACGGGCTACCTGGTGTTCGATGCGCTGCGCGCCAAGAAGATCACGCTGGAGCAGAGGCTCCCCGTGAGCGAGCGCGCCTGGAAGATGCCGGGCTCGCGCATGTTCATTGATCCCAAGATGCAGGTGCCGGTGGAAGACCTCATCAAGGGCATGATCGTGCAGTCGGGCAACGACGCCACCATGGCCCTCGCCGAGGGCGTGGGCGGCACGGCCGAGAACTTCGTCAAGCTCATGAACGACCAGGCCAGGGCCCTGGGCATGAAGAACACGGCCTACAAGAATCCCGAGGGCCTCACCGAGCCCGGCCACACGACCACGGCGCGCGACCTGAGCGTGCTCGCCACGCGGCTCATGAAGGATTTCCCGGAGTACATGCATTACTACTCCACCAAGCATTACGCCTACCCGGGCACGCCGCCGTCCAACGGCACCAACCGCAATGCGCTGCTGTTCCGCGACCCGACCGTCGATGGCCTCAAGACCGGCCACACCGCGGCAGCGGGCTATTGCCTGGTCGCCACGTCCAAGCGCGATTTCCCGAACATCGGCCAGCGCCGGCTGCTGTCCATCGTGCTCGGTGCAGCCAGCGAAAGCGCCCGCGCCAACGAAAGCCAGAAGCTCCTGAACTGGGGCTACACCGCCTACGATGCCGTCAAGCTGTTCGATGCAGGCCAGCCTGCCGCCACCCCGGCGCTCTGGAAAGGCGTGCAGAACACCATCAAGATCGGGCGCCCCGATCCCATCGTCGTCACCGTGCCGTCGGGTTCGGCCGGCAAGATCACGACCCAGGTCGTCCGGCAGGACCCGCTGGTCGCACCGCTGACGAAGGGCCAATCCATCGGCACGCTCAAGGTGTCGCTGGGCGAACAGCAGATCGCCGAGGTGCCCCTGGTGGCGCTCGAGACCGTCGATCAGGCGGGCATCTTCGGCCGTGCCTGGGATGCCATCCGGCTCTGGATCAAGTGATGCGCGCTGCGCGTGGCGGGAGGCCGGCGGCGCCGGTCCTTGCCTCGCCCCGGGCAAACTGATACATTAGAAGGCTTTTCGGAATTTCCGAAGGGAATCACGTCTTCGCTCGATTCGAATCCATTGGGCGAAGTTTTCACGTTTAGGGACGATTCATGCCAACCATCAACCAGCTCGTGCGTCAGGGGCGCGAGGTCGAAACGACCAAGTCCAAGAGCCCCGCGATGCAAAACTCTCCCCAGCGCCGTGGCGTGTGCACCCGTGTGTACACCACGACGCCCAAGAAGCCGAACTCCGCTCTGCGGAAGGTCGCCAAGGTGCGCCTGACCAACGGCTTCGAAGTCATCTCCTACATCGGCGGCGAAGGCCACAACCTGCAGGAACACAGCGTGGTGCTGGTCCGCGGCGGCCGTGTGAAGGATCTGCCCGGTGTGCGTTACCACATCGTGCGCGGCTCGCTTGACCTGCAAGGCGTCAAGGACCGCAAGCAGGCCCGTTCCAAGTACGGTGCCAAGAAGCCCAAGGCCAAGTAAGCCCTGCGTTTCGAAGAATTTTCGGTGCTGTTCCCGCGTGGCGCGGTGAAGCAGCGTAGTGGCCCCGAACGCAGGTGTTCTGCGTGGGTCGAGTAAGTGGGAGTCCTGAATGGCTCTCGCGGTGCCTGGAAAGGCGCCAACTGAAGCAAAGATAGAGGTCAGAAATGCCACGTCGTCGCGAAGTCCCCAAACGTGAAATCCTGCCGGACCCGAAGTTCGGCAATGTCGAGCTGTCCAAATTCATGAACGTGATCATGGAAGGCGGCAAGAAGGCAGTTGCAGAGCGCATCATCTATGGCGCCCTGGAACTCATCCAGAAGAAGCACCCCGACAAGGATCCCCTGGAAGCGTTCACCGTTGCCATCAACAACGTGAAGCCCATGGTGGAAGTGAAGTCCCGCCGCGTCGGTGGTGCCAACTACCAGGTGCCGGTCGAAGTGCGTCCCGTGCGTCGCCTGGCCCTGTCGATGCGCTGGCTCAAGGAAGCCGCGCGCAAGCGCGGCGAGAAGTCCATGGCCCAGCGCCTGGCCAACGAGCTGCTGGAAGCCACGGAAGGCCGTGGCGGCGCGATGAAGCGCCGTGACGAAGTGCACCGCATGGCGGAAGCCAACAAGGCGTTCAGCCACTTCCGCTTCTAAGCCCATCCCTTCATCTCGAAGGCCTGGAGCCCGATCCGCCCCACCGGCGGGCGGGCTCTTTGGCTGTTAACGAAAGACCATCATGGCACGCAAGACTCCCATCGAGCGCTACCGCAACATCGGTATCTCGGCCCACATCGACGCTGGCAAGACCACGACGACTGAACGTATCCTGTTCTACACGGGTGTGAACCACAAGATCGGCGAAGTGCACGACGGCGCTGCGACCATGGACTGGATGGAGCAGGAGCAGGAGCGCGGCATCACGATCACGTCCGCCGCCACGACCTGCTTCTGGAAGGGCATGGACATGTCCTACCCCGAGCACCGCTTCAACATCATCGACACCCCCGGCCACGTGGACTTCACCATCGAGGTGGAGCGTTCCATGCGCGTGCTGGACGGTGCCTGCATGGTCTATTGCGCCGTGGGTGGCGTGCAGCCCCAGTCGGAAACCGTCTGGCGCCAGGCCAACAAGTACAAGGTGCCCCGCCTCGCGTTCGTCAACAAGATGGACCGTACCGGCGCCAACTTCTTCAAGGTCTATGACCAGATGCGCCTGCGCCTGAAGGCCAACCCCGTGCCCGTCGTGATCCCGATCGGCGCCGAGGAAGGTTTCAAGGGCGTGGTCGATCTGCTCAAGATGAAGGCCATCATCTGGGACGAAGCCTCCCAGGGCATGAAGTTCAACTACGAAGAGATCCCGGCCGACCTGGCGGAGTCCGCCAAGGAATGGCGCGAGAAGATGGTCGAGGCCGCTGCCGAAGCGTCCGAAGAGCTGATGAACAAGTACCTGGAAGAGGGCGACCTCTCCGAGGAAGAGATCAAGCTCGGCCTGCGCACGCGCACGATCGCCACCGAGATCCAGCCCATGCTGTGCGGCACGGCGTTCAAGAACAAGGGCGTGCAGCGCATGCTGGACGCCGTGATCGACTACCTGCCTTCGCCCGTGGACATCCCGCCCGTGGCCGGCACGGACGAAGACGAAGCCGAAACCACCCGCAAGGCGGATGACAACGAGAAGTTCTCGGCCCTCGCATTCAAGCTGATGACCGACCCGTTCGTGGGCCAGCTGACCTTCGTGCGCGTGTATTCGGGCGTGCTCTCCAAGGGCGACAGCGTTTACAACCCCGTCAAGGGCAAGAAGGAGCGCATCGGCCGTATCGTGCAGATGCACGCCAACGAACGCCTGGAAGTGGAAGAAATCCGCGCCGGCGACATCGCCGCCTGCGTGGGCCTGAAGGACGTGACCACGGGTGAAACCCTGTGCGATCCCGAAGCCATCGTGACGCTGGAGCGCATGGTGTTCCCCGAGCCCGTGATCGCGCAGGCCGTGGAGCCCAAGACCAAGACCGACCAGGAAAAGATGGGCATCGCGCTGCAGCGCCTGGCCGCCGAAGATCCGTCCTTCCGCGTGAAGACCGACGAGGAATCCGGCCAGACCATCATCTCGGGCATGGGCGAGCTCCACCTCGAAATCATCGTGGACCGCATGAAGCGCGAGTTCGGCGTGGAAGCCAACGTGGGCAAGCCGCAGGTGGCCTACCGCGAAACCATCCGCAAGACGGTGGAAGAGGCCGAAGGCAAGTTCGTGCGCCAGTCCGGCGGCAAGGGCCAGTACGGCCACGTCGTGCTCAAGATCGAGCCGAACGAAGCCGGCAAGGGCATCGAGTTCGTGGACGCCATCAAGGGCGGTGTGGTTCCCCGTGAATTCATCCCGGCCGTGGAAAAGGGCATCAACGAAGCCGTGACCCAGGGCGTGCTGGCCGGCTATCCGGTGGTGGACGTGAAGGTCACGCTGCACTTCGGTTCGTACCACGACGTGGACTCGAACGAACTGGCGTTCAAGATGGCCGCCATCTTCGGCTTCAAGGAAGGTTGCAAGAAGGCCGGTCCGGTCATCCTGGAACCCATGATGGCCGTGGAAGTGGAGACGCCCGAAGACTACGCCGGTACCGTGATGGGCGACCTCTCGTCCCGCCGCGGCATGGTGCAGGGCATGGACGACATGGTCGGCGGCGGCAAGGCCATCAAGGCCGAAGTGCCCCTGTCGGAAATGTTCGGCTACTCGACCGCGCTGCGCTCCGCGACGCAAGGCCGTGCCACGTACACGATGGAGTTCAAGCACTACAGCGAAGCTCCGCGCAACGTGTCCGAAGCCATCATGGCCGCCCGCGCGAAGTAAGTACCACCCCTGTGTCGCCTGCGGCGCCTCCCCCTCAAGGGGGCGCACGCAGCGGTCCGGCAAAGCCGGTCCCGCGCGTGCCGCTGGCGTGGCCTGCTCCGCGGCCTTTCGAACAGGAAGGTCGGGGTGGCGCTAGGAAATCAATTTCTGTCTGCGATCGCATGCCCTTCGTTGCCCGTGGCGAAGGAATCCGCAATGCGATGCAGACGTAAAACCAACACACGGGCATTGCTCTTTATTCTGGAGTTGAGAAATGGCAAAAGGTAAGTTCGAACGTACCAAGCCCCACGTGAACGTGGGCACGATCGGCCACGTGGACCATGGCAAGACGACGCTGACGGCAGCGATCGCCACGGTGCTGTCCGCCAAGTTCGGCGGCGAAGCCAAGAAGTACGACGAAATCGACGCAGCGCCCGAAGAAAAGGCCCGCGGCATCACCATCAACACCGCACACGTGGAATACGAGACGGCCAACCGCCACTACGCCCACGTGGACTGCCCCGGCCACGCCGACTACGTCAAGAACATGATCACCGGTGCCGCCCAGATGGACGGCGCCATCCTGGTGTGCTCGGCCGCCGACGGCCCGATGCCCCAGACGCGCGAGCACATCCTGCTGGCCCGCCAGGTGGGCGTGCCCTACATCATCGTGTTCCTGAACAAGTGCGACATGGTGGATGACGAAGAGCTGCTCGAGCTCGTCGAGATGGAAGTGCGCGAACTCCTCGACAAGTACGACTTCCCCGGCGACGACACCCCCATCGTGCGCGGCTCGGCCAAGCTGGCCCTCGAAGGCGACAAGGGCCCCCTGGGCGAGCAAGCCATCGACAAGCTGGCCGAAGCCCTGGACACCTACATCCCGACGCCCGAGCGCGCCGTGGACGGTGCCTTCCTGATGCCCGTGGAAGACGTGTTCTCGATCTCCGGTCGCGGTACCGTGGTGACGGGTCGTGTCGAGCGCGGCATCATCAAGGTCGGCGAAGAAATCGAAATCGTGGGCATCCGCGACACGCAGAAGACCACCTGCACGGGCGTGGAAATGTTCCGCAAGCTGCTGGACCAGGGCCAAGCCGGCGACAACGTCGGCCTGCTGCTGCGCGGCACGAAGCGTGAAGACGTCGAGCGCGGCCAGGTGCTGTGCAAGCCCGGCTCCATCAAGCCGCACACCCACTTCACGGCCGAGGTGTACGTGCTGTCGAAGGACGAAGGCGGCCGCCACACGCCCTTCTTCAACAACTACCGTCCGCAGTTCTACTTCCGCACGACCGACGTGACCGGCGCCATCGAGCTGCCGGCCGACAAGGAAATGGTCATGCCCGGCGACAACGTGTCGATCACCGTCAAGCTGATCAACCCCATCGCCATGGAAGAAGGCCTGCGCTTCGCCATCCGCGAAGGCGGCCGTACGGTCGGCGCCGGCGTCGTGGCCAAGATCATTGC
>NZ_FNEY01000006.1 GCF_900100305.1 Paracidovorax citrulli
CGACAACGGCTCTGGCTACAAAAACGCCTTCCGCGCGGCCTGCGAGGAATTGGGCATCCGCCACATCCGCACGCGGCCCTATACGCCCAAGACCAACGGCAAGGCCGAGCGATTCGTACAGACCAGCCTGCGGGAGTGGGCCTATGCCAGACCCTACGAAAGCTCAGCCCAACGCACGGCTGCCCTGCAGCCCTTCATTGACGGCTACAACTGGTGCCGGCCACACTCCGCGCTCGGCCATCAGCCTCCCATCACACGCATTCCGGGTGTGAACAACCTCGTGAGACTCAACAGCTAGCGGCCGCAGTCCTCGCAGACGTAGAAATACACCTCGCCTTCCTTCCCGTCCACCAGGGGCGCGAGGTAGGCCACGCCGCTGTCTGCCGCGAAGGTCATCCGCACGCGCCGTCCATCGGCGAACGTCACGTCCACCCAGTCGCTCATGCATTCGCCGAACGCGCCGTGATAGTTCATCACGTCGATCTGCGACACCGGGACGGCCTTGCGCAGGAACGTCCGCACATGGCGGGGCGTGACCGCGCGGGACTTCGGCGGCGGCGCGGCGCAGGGCCGGTTGTCGGCATCGAAGTAGCGCGTGCTGCGGATCCGGATGCCCTGGACCGGGCCGAGCGCGTGCGGGTAGGGGCGGGCTTCCGTGCGGCGCTGGTCTTCCTGGGCCGGGGGCAGGGCAGGGGCGGATCCTGCATGAACGGCAGCGGCGCACAGGGCCGAGCACAGGACGAAGCGGGGCAGCAGGGCACCGCGGTACGGAGAGGGAACCATGGTGTCGTCGGTGAAAGGCCCGATGGAGACCGGAAGAACTCTTCGGATGATAGAGGGCACCGGAGCAGCATTCCGCGCACCGGTACGGCACGGGGCTTGCATGGTACCGCCGGGCGCTCTTCTTTCTGCGCCGCCCGATTCAATCCAAGAGACAATCGCCCGCATGAATGCTCCCCCCATGCCGCCAGCTGCCGCCGGTGCGCCACCGCGCCTGCAGCTGGCGGGCATCACCAAGCGCTACCCGGCCGTGGTGGCCAACAGCGGCGTGTCGCTCACCGTGCAGCCCGGCGAGGTGCACGCGGTGCTCGGCGAGAACGGCGCCGGCAAGTCCACGCTGATGAAGATCATCTACGGATCGGTCAAGCCCGACGAGGGCGCGGTGTGGTTCGACGGCCGGCCGGTGGCGGTGCGCAATCCGCAGGAGGCGCGGCAACTCGGCATCGCGATGGTGTTCCAGCATTTCAGCCTGTTCGACACCCTCACGGTGGCCGAGAACGTCTGGCTGGGGCTGGACAAGGGACTGGCGCTGGCCGAGGTCACGCGTCGCATCCGGGACACTGCCGCGCAGTACGGGCTGGACATCGATCCGCTGCGGCCGGTGCACACCCTGTCGGTGGGCGAGATGCAGCGGGTGGAGATCATCCGCGCGCTGCTCACCTCGCCGCGCCTGCTGATCCTGGACGAGCCCACGTCGGTGCTCACGCCCCAGGCGGTGGAAAAGCTCTTCGTGGTGCTGCGCCAGTTGAGCGCCGAGGGCTGCAGCATCCTCTACATCAGCCACAAGCTGCACGAGATCCGCGCGCTGTGCACCGCGTGCACGGTGCTGCGCGGCGGCAAGGTGACGGGCGTGTGCAATCCGGCGGAAGAATCGAACGCCTCGCTGTCGCGGCTCATGATCGGCGCGGAGCCGCCGGCCCTGCAGCACCGGCCCGCACGCACGGGCGAGGCCGTGCTGGAGGTCGAGGGCCTCAGCCTGCAGCGGCAAGATCCGTTCGGCGTGGAACTGATCGACGTCGGCTTTTCCGTGCGGGCCGGCGAGGTCGTCGGCATCGCGGGGGTTTCGGGCAACGGCCAGAAGGAACTGCTCTACGCGCTCTCGGGCGAGGACACGCGCGCCGCGCCTGCGATGGTGCGCGTGGCGGGCCGCCCGGCCGGCCGGATGGGCCCGCGCGCGCGCCGTGCGCTGGGCCTGCATTTCGTGCCCGAGGAGCGCCTGGGCCGCGGCGCCGTGCCCACCATGGGCCTGGCGGACAACCTGCTGCTCACGCGCTCGGATTGCGTGGGCGCGGGCGGCTGGGTGCGCACCGGCGCGCTGGCCGCGCAGGCGCGCCGCATCATCGAGCGCTTCCAGGTGAAGGCGGGCGGCCCGCAGGCTGCGGCGAAGTCACTGTCCGGCGGCAACCTGCAGAAATTCATCGTGGGCCGCGAGATCGACGCCGGCCCGAAGCTCCTGATCGTCTCGCAGCCCACCTGGGGCGTGGACGTGGGCGCTGCCGCGCAGATCCGCGGCGAGATCCTGGCGCTGCGCGACGCGGGATGCGCGGTGCTGGTGTTGAGCGAGGAGCTGGACGAACTGTTCGAGATCTCCGACCGCCTGCACGTGATCGCCAAGGGCCACCTGTCGCCCTCCATCGACCGGGCGGACGCCACGGTGGAGCGCATCGGCGAATGGATGAGCGGCCTGTGGAACGCCGACGTCCAGGCGCACCTGGGCCGCCGGGAAAGCCAGGACCATCCGGAGGGCGTGCATGCTCAAGCTTGAACCGCGTCCGCAGGCCTCGCGCCTGTGGACCTATGGCTCGCCGCTGCTCGCGCTGGCCTTCACCGTGCTGATCGGCGTCCTGCTGTTCGCCGCCCTGGGCAAGGACCCGGTGCGCGGCCTGCAGGTGTTCTTCTGGGAGCCGATCAAGACGCAGTACGCGATCGGCGAACTCATGGTCAAGGCCACGCCGCTGCTGCTGATCGCGCTGGGGCTGGCCGTGTGCTTCCGCTCCAACGTGTGGAACATCGGCGCGGAGGGCCAGTACGTGATCGGCGCCGTGGCCGCGGGCGGCATCGCGCTGCTGGCGGACAAGACCACCGGGCCGTGGATCGTTCCGGCCATCCTGGTGGCGGGCGTGCTGGGCGGCATGTGCTGGGCCGGCATCACCGCGCTGCTGCGCGACCGCTTCAACGCCAACGAGATCCTGGTGAGCCTGATGCTGGTCTATGTGGCCACGCTGGTGCTGGGCTACCTCGTCTATGGTCCCTGGAAGGACCCGATGGGCTACAACTTCCCGCAGACCCGCACCTTCGAGCGGGTGACGCAGATCCCGCGCCTGATGCAGGGCTCGCGCGTGACCATCGGCCTGCCGATCGCGCTGGCCGCTGCCGCCGCGCTGTGGGTGTTCCTGTTCCGCACACGGGCCGGTTTCGCCCAGCAGGTGGGCGGGCTCGCCCCGGCCGCCGCGCGCTACGCCGGCTTCTCGTCGCGCCGTGCGCTGTGGACGGCGCTGCTCATCTCCGGCGGCGCGGCCGGCCTGGCGGGCGCGCTGGAAGTGGCCGGTCCCCTGGGCCAGCTCACGCCCTACGTGCCGGCGGGCTACGGCTTCGCGGCCATCATCGTGGCCTTCGTGGGGCGGCTGCATCCGGTGGGCATGGTGTTCTCCGCGCTGCTCATGAGCATGTTCTACATCGGCGGCGAGCTCGCGCAGTCGCGCCTCGGGCTGCCGAAATCGCTCACGGGCGTGTTCCAGGGCCTGCTGCTGTTCACGCTGCTGGCCTGCGACACGCTGATCGCCTACCGCGTGCGCTGGATCGGCGCGCCGGCCCGGAAAGGAGCCGCGTGATGGAAGCCTACGCACTGCTCCTGGGCTCCACGCTCAGCGCCGGCACCGTACTGGCGCTCGCCGCGCTCGGGCTGCTCATCAACGAGAAGGCGGGCATCGTCAACCTCGGCGCCGAGGGCATCATGCTCTGCGCGGCCATCGCGGGCTTCGCCACCGCCGTGCACACCGGCAGCACCTGGGCGGGCTTCGCGGCCGGCATGGGCGCCGGGGCGCTGCTCGCGGCCGTGTTCGGCGTGCTGGTGATCTGGCTGGGCACCAACCAGTACGCCACGGGCCTGGCCCTCAGCCTGTTCGGCGCGGGTTTCTCGGCCTTCGCGGGCATCCAGTACGTGCAGGCCAAGCTGCCCACGCTGCCGCGGTACGCGCTGCCGGTGCTGGGCGACCTGCCGCTGGTGGGCCCGGCGCTGTTCCGCCAGCATCCGCTGGTGTACGGCGCGATGGCGCTCACCGCGGGCCTCGCCTGGTTCCTCTACCGCTCGCGCGCGGGCCTGGTGCTGCGCTCGGTGGGCGAATCGCCCGAATCCGCGCATGCGCTCGGCTACCCGGTGCGGCGCATCCGCCTCGCGGCGGTGGTGGCGGGCGGCGCGCTGTGCGGGCTCGCGGGCGCCTACATCTCCACCGTCTATACGCCGCTCTGGGTCGAAGGCATGGTGGCCGGCCGCGGCTGGATCGCGCTGGCACTTACCACCTTCGCCACCTGGCGCCCGGCACGGGTGTTGCTTGGCGCCTACCTGTTCGGCGGCGTGACGATGCTGCAGTTCCACCTGCAGGCCACGGGCGTGCAGGTGGCCAGCCAACTCCTGAGCATGCTGCCCTACGTGGCCACCATCGTGGTGCTGGCGCTGATCTCGCGCAATCCGGCCTGGATCCGCGCGAACATGCCGGCCTCGCTGGGCAAGCCGTTCCATCCCGGGGGCTGACCGGGTCGCCGCGCCGTGCCATCATTGCCGTTTCCAAACGTTTCCGATTTCTTCTCTCACCTGTTTCCCCTGGAAGGACATTCGACATGACCGATCTGCACAAGCGCTCGCTGATGAAGGCCGCCGCGCTTTCCGCCCTGGCCGCCGCCGCGCTCGCGGGCTGCGGCAAGAAGGACGAGCCGGCACCTGCGCAGGCGCCCGCGTCCGCGCCCGCCGCCTCGGCCCCCGCGGCCAAGGCCGAGCCGCTGAAGATCGCGTTCGCCTACGTCGGCCCGGTGGGCGACGGCGGCTGGTCGTTCGCGCACGACAACGGCCGCAAGGCCATCGAGAAGGAATTCGGCGACAAGGTCGTCACCAGCTTCGTCGAGAGCGTGCCCGAGTCGGCCGATGCCGAGCGCGTGCTGCGCGACATGGCCGGCCAGGGCAACAAGCTGATCTTCGGCACCACCTTCGGCTACATGGAGACGATCCAGAAGATCGCCCCCGACTTCCCCGACGTGAAGTTCGAGCACGCCACCGGCTACAAGACCGCGCCCAACGTGCGCACCTACGACAGCCGCACCTACGAAGGCGCCTACATGGCCGGCGTGATCGCGGGCGCCATGACCAAGTCGAACACCCTGGGCGTGGTCGGCTCGGTGCCGATCCCCGAGGTGATCCGCAACATCAACAGCTTCACGCTGGGCGCGCAGTCGGTGAACCCGAACGTCAAGACCAAGGTGGTGTGGGTGAACGAATGGTTCAGCCCGCCGAAGGAAACCGAAGCCGCCACCTCGCTGATCAACGGTGGCGCCGACGTGCTGTTCCAGAACACCGATTCGCCCGCCGTGCTCAAGACCGCGCAGGAAAAGGGCAAGCGCGCCTTCGGCTGGGACACCGATATGACCGCCTACGGCCCCAAGGCCCACCTGGGCTCGGCCGTCATCAACTGGGGCCCGTACTACGTGAAGGCCACGCGCGACGTGCTCGAAGGCAAGTGGACCACCGGCCAGAGCTGGTGGGGCGTGAAGGAAGGCGCGATCGACCTCGTCTCCATCGCCGACGACGTGCCCGCCGAGACCAGGGCCAAGGTGGACCAGGTCAAGGCCGGCCTGAAGGACGGTTCGTTCGCGATCTGGAAGGGCCCGATCCTCGGCCAGGACGGCAAGGAACTGCTCGCCAAGGACGTGGTCGCCGACGACAAGTTCCTCTCCGGCATCAACTTCTACGTCAAGGGCGTGGAAGGCACCGTGCCGGGCGGCGACAAGAAGTGATCCGCGGGGCTCGCCCCGATGGCGAAAGGGCCGCCCATGGGCGGCCCTTTTTCGTCAGCGCTCCAGCACCCGGCCCGGCCGCAATCCCGTCGGCTCCCGGCCGTCCCAGGCCCGCCGGCCGTTGACCCACACCCTCGATGCCGCGGCTGGCTGGCGTGGCCCACCAGGGGATCACGTGGACCGCGGCGGGCGCATCGCGCAGCGCCTGCATCCGCGCGTGGAAGTCGGGGTAGCGGAACAGATCGGGCAGGCCCAGCAGGACCCTTCACGCCGGACTCGTCCAGCGTGGGCATGTCGGGCAGCAGAGGGATGCGCTCGCACCGCTCACGGCCATGCTGCGCAACAGCTCGCCGCCCTGGCATCCCCCGTGCTTGCCCTTATGCTTTCCGCGCGGGCGGCCCTTGCGGCCCGTCCCGCGGACCACAGCCACTTTCCCACGATGATCGAACACCACCATTGGCACCCCGTCGCCTCGGCCTGCGACCTGGGGGCCGCGCCGCTCGCGGCGCACCTGCTCGGGCAGCCGCTCGTCCTCTGGCGGGGCGATGCCGGCCGTGCCCATGCCTTCGTCGACCGCTGCCCGCACCGCGGCGCGCGCCTGTCGCTCGGCCGCGTGGAAGGTGGCCGGCTCGAATGTCCCTACCACGGCTGGCAGTTCGAGGGCCGCGGGCGCTGCGTGCACGTGCCGGCGCTGCCGCAGTTCCAGCCGCCGGCCGGGCACCGCGCGGGCGCCTTCGACGTGCAGGAAGCGCATGGGCTGCTCTGGGTGCGGCTGGCCGCCGGGCCGCAAGGCGAGGGCGAGGGTGACGCCATTGCTGCCGGGCTTCCGCTACCCGCCTTCGCCGCCGAGAGCGACGCGCGCCTGCGCAAGCTCAACTGCGGCCCGTACGACGTGGCGGCCAGCGCGCCGCGCATCGTCGAGAACTTTCTCGACATGTCCCACTTCGGCTTCGTGCACGAAGGCTGGCTGGGCGCGCGCGATGCCGCGGCCATCGACGACTACCGCGTGGAGCCGACGCCGACCGGCCTGCTGGCCACCGGTTGCAAGGCCTGGCAGCCCCAGTCCAACCTGCATTCCACCACGGCGGCGCAGGTCGAATACACCTACGAAGTGACTGGCCCGTACGCGGCCGTGCTGACCAAGCTGCCGGAATCCGGCACCACGGCGGTGGAGGGCTGGCGCGAATCCATCGCGCTCTACATCTGCCCCGTCACGCCGGAGTCGAGCCGCGTGTGGTTCCGGCTGGCGGTGGCGGACTTCGATTCGCCGGACGCCAGGTTGCGCGATTTCCAGCACACCATCTTCACGCAGGACCAGCCGGTGCTCGAATCCCAGGAGCCCAGGCGCCTGCCCCTGGACCTGCGGGCGGAACTGCACACCGCCGCGGACAAGGCTTCTTCCGCCTACCGCCGCTACCTGCGCGGCTGCGGCATCACCTTCGGCACCTGCTGAGGCGTTGCCGGGCGAGCCCGGCCGCGGTCCAGGGGGATGGACAGTTCCGCGTCCGGCTGCACAATGGAACCTGTGCCGGTTCCGATGCTCCATGCCCGAAAGGGCGCCGGACCGCACGGCCCTGTGGGGCTGCCGGGCGCATGCCGCGTCCGCTGCCCGCCCGCCAGCCCATCGCATGCCATGACAGACCATTCCCTCGACGCCCACTCCCTCGCGCTGATCGATGCCTGTTCGGAAGCCTCCCTCGCGCTGCTCGAACGCAACCTCACGCCCCACGGCATCCTGGCCGCGAGCCGCACCGCGGCGGCGGTGGCCCGGCGCTACACGCGGATCTTCGGGCGCGACGCGGCCATGTGCGTCATGGCGATGTGCGGCACCGGCGTGCCGTCCCTGGAAGAGGGCGCCGTCGCCAGCCTCGACGCGCTGGCCTCGCAGCAGGCTCCCAACGGGCAGATTCCCAAGTACGTGGACCCGGAAGGCCGCGACGCGGACTTCTGGTACCTGGGCTGCATCGACGCCACCCTGTGGTGGCTGATCGCGGTGGACCACGTGCGCCGCCACGGCGCGGTGGAGGGGGACCGCTGGGCGGATGGCGTCGAGCGCGCCATCGGCTGGCTGCTCGCGCAGGAGCACCAGCATTTCCGGCTGCTGCAGCAGAACGAGGCCAGCGACTGGGCGGACATCATGCCGCGCTCGGGGTACGTGCTCTACACCAACGCCCTGTGGTTCGACGTCAAGCGCCGCTTCTCGCTCTGCCAGGCGGACGACACGCACCACCACTTCAACCATCTCTTCAACCCGTTCCAGCGCGACCTGCCCGAATACCACCGCGCCCGGCTGCTGCAGCACTACGCCCGGCGCGGCCGGCGCGACCCGGGCCTGTTCCTGAGCTTCGTGAACCTGGCGGTGGTGGGCGACGAGGGCGATGTGTTCGGCAACCTGCTGGCCATCCAGTCCGGCCTCGCCGACGAGGCGATGGCGCACAGCATCGTCAACACCATCGAGGCCGCCCATGCGGGCAGCTCCCTGCCCGTGCGCGTCGTGCTGCATCCGCTGTCCCACGAGCACGACCTGTGGCGGGCCTACATGGGCCGGCACCGCCAGAACCTCATGCACCAGTACCACAACGGCGGCATCTGGCCCTTCGTCGGCGGCTTCTGGGTGATGGCGCTGGCCCGCCTGGGCCTGCGCCGCGCCGGCTGGACCGAACTGGCGAAGCTGGCCCACGCCAATGCGCTCGACGACTGGCGCTTCACCGAGTGGTTCCACGGCCGCACGCTGGTGCCCATGGGCATGGCGGGCCAGAGCTGGAACGCGGCCACCTTCCTGCTGGCCCGGCGCGCGCTGCAGGGGCTCGATTCCGCCTGGTAGCCCGCGCGCCCCGGGGCGCCTTATGCTCTGCGCTGCGCGCATCCGTGCCGCCCTTCCTCCCCAAAGGCTCCCCATGACCGATTCCCCTACCGCACCTCCGCCGCATTTCGGCGGCATCGCCACGGAGCGCCTGCCCGACCTGCTGCGCGCCATGCCCAAGGCGGAGCTGCACATGCACATCGAGGGCTCGCTCGAGCCCGAACTGATCTTCGCGCTCGCCGAGCGCAACGGCGTGGCGCTGCCCTATGCCGACGTGGAGTCGCTGCGCGCCGCCTACGCCTTCACCAACCTGCAGAGCTTCCTGGACATCTACTACGCCGGCGCGAGCGTGCTGCTGCACGAGCAGGATTTCTACGACATGGCCTGGGCCTACCTGCAGCGCGCGGCCGCCGACCACATCGTGCACACCGAGATGTTCTTCGATCCACAGACGCACACCGCGCGCGGCGTCGGCATCGACGTGGTGATCCACGGCCTGCACCGCGCCTGCGAGGACGCCCGGACGCAACTGGGCGTGAGCGCCTCGCTGATCCTGTGCTTCCTGCGCCACCTGAGCGAAGAAGACGCCTTCGAGACGCTGGAGCAGGCGCTGCCCTACCGCGACCGCTTCATCGGCGTCGGCCTGGATTCGAGCGAGGTGGGCCACCCGCCGGAGAAGTTCGCCCGCGTGTTCGCGCGCTGCGGCGAACTGGGCCTGCACCGCGTCGCGCACGCGGGCGAGGAGGGGCCGCCGGCCTATATCTGGAGCGCGCTCGACGTGCTGCGCGCCGAGCGCATCGACCACGGCGTGCAGGCCGTGCACGACCCGGCCCTGATGCGCCGGCTGGCCGCCGAGCGCGTGGCGCTCACCGTCTGCCCGCTGTCCAACGAGAAGCTGTGCGTCTTCCCCGACCTGGCGGACCACAACATCCAGGCCCTGCTGGACGCGGGCCTGGCGGCCACGGTGAACTCGGACGACCCTGCCTATTTCGGGGGCTACCTGAACACGAATTTCGTGCGCCTGTTCGAGGCCGTTCCCACGCTGACGGCGGCGCATGCCTACCAGCTCGCATCCAACAGTTTCGATGCGAGCTTCGTTCCGGACGAGGACAAGCAGGCCTGGCGGCGCCAGTTGCAGGCCTGCTTCGCGGGTTTCGCAGCCCGGCGCTGAACGGGTCCGGAATCCCGGGTTTTCCACGGGTCATTGCGGATCGACGGCGGGGCAGTGGTGGCGCGAGAATTCCCCTGAGAGCCCAACCGCTCCAGGGCCGCGCCTCCGGCGAACCGGGGCTGCGGCATATATCCGCATGCCCATCCACAACCAGCTGCATCTCTGGGGTGATCGCTTCTTCTACATCACGGAAGCGATCCAGTCCGGCTTCACCGCCCGCGCGGCGGCCGCCCTGCTGGCGTCCGCCACCGGCCGCCCCTTCACGCTGGTCGCGCTCGACGGCTCGGTGCTGCGCTGCACCGCCGCCCTGGTGGCTCCGCAGATACCCCGCCGGCTCGACGCCGATGGCTGCGGGCTGCTGTCGCTGAATGTCGACCCCGCGTCCGATACGTTCCGCCGGCTGGCCGCGCGCCTGGGGGGGGCGGGGCATCCTGCCGCTGGATGCGGCCGCTTTCGGAGCGCAGCGTGACGTGTTCGAGGGCGCGCTGCACGGCCAGTTGGACAGCGCCTCGCTGCGCCGCCTGAGCAGCGCGATGCTGGAGGCCGCCGGCGGCCGCGCTGCGCCGCGTCCGCGCAGCGACCCCCGCGTGGAGCTCGTGCTGCAGTGCGTGCGCGACGCCGGAATCCACGGAGAAAGCGTTGCGCTGGGCGAGCTGGCGGCCGTGGCGTGCCTGTCCCCCGGCCGGCTCACGCACCTCTTCCATGAGCAGACGGGCCTGTCGATCAGGCGCTACCTGCTGTGGACCAAGATCCGCCGCACCGTGCAGATGATGGCCTCGGACATGCCCCTCACCGATATCGCGCTCGCAGGCGGCTTCACCGACGGTGCGCACATGAGCCGCACGTTCCAGCGGTGCTTCGGCCTGACACCCCCCTTCCTGGCGGACGCGAGCCGTGTGGACGTGTTCGTGGACGATGGCGCGCAGACGGCATGGCACCCGGCGCGGGCCCCGGCAAGCGCCGTCCGGCGCGGGACGTAGCCGCTGCGTACAAGCGTTCCCCGCAATTTGTCCCTATGCTCTGGCAGCCCCCGGCCATCCGTTGCCTGAAGGGCCCATCCCAGGAGACGAAAAACCATGCGCATGACGATCCGTGGCGGCCTGCGGCCGCTTTCCCTGTGCGTCGTCGCAAGCCTGGCCGCCTGTGGCGGCGGTGGCGGCGGCGGCGGTGACCTTTCCCCCTACAGCGCGGAGATCCGCCGCACCGCCATGGGCGTGCCGCACATCAAGGCCTCCACCTGGGGCGGCGCCGGCTTCGGCTACGGCTACGCGCAGGCGCAGGACAACCTCTGCACCCTCGCCGACGCGTTCCTCACCTACCGCGGCGAGCGTTCCCGCTACCTGGGCGGGTCCGCGCAGGTCATCTACAACAGCACCCTGGGCAGGCCGCTCAACATCGATTCGGACTTCTTCCACCGCCACGTCATCTCTGCCGACGTGGTCGAGAAGATGACGGCGGCCCAGCCGGAGAAGCTGCGCCAGATGGTCGAGGGCTTCGCCGCCGGCTACAACCGCTACCTGGGCGACCTGAAGTCCGACGGCGGCGCCCACGCGGCCTGCCGCAACGAAGCCTGGGTGCAGCCCATCACCGCGCAGGACATCTGGCGGCGCATGTTCGCCGCCAACCTGGCGGGGGGCTACAGCAACTTCGCGGCGGCCATCGCCAACGCCACGGCGCCGGCCGCCACGCGGGCGGAGACCGCCGGGGTCGCGGCCATTGGCGCTTCCCGGTCCCGTGCCCCGGAACTGCAGGTCGGCGGCACGGCGGGCATCGGCAGCAACATGTACGGCTTCGGCACGGCAGGGACGGGCGACGCCAGCCCGCTGCTCTTCGGCAATCCGCACTGGTACTGGAAGGGGCCCGACCGCTTCTACCAGGCGCAGCTCACCATCGGCAACGAACTGAACGTGAGCGGCGTGTCGTTCCTCGGTATCCCCGTGGTGCTGATCGGCTTCAACGACAACGTGGCATGGAGCCATACGGTCTCCACCGCGCGCCGCTTCGGCTTCTTCCAGCTCACGCTGGCCGCGGGCGATCCCACCAGCTACCTGCGCGACGGCGCCCCCGTGAAGATGGCGGCTTCCACCATCACGGTGCAGAACCGCACGGCCTCGGGCATGGTCGATGTGACCCGCACGCTCTACAAGACGGACATGGGCCCGCTGGTGAACCTGGCAGGCCTCAACCCGGCCCTGGCCTGGAACCAGTCCACGGCTTTCGTGATCCGCGACATCAACGGCGAGAACTACCGCACGTTCCGCAACTGGATGCGCTGGAACCAGGCCCGCTCGCTCGACGAGTTCATCGCCATCCAGCGCGAGGAGGCCGCCATCCCCTGGGTGAACACCGTGGCCGTGGGCCGCGGCAGCGCCAGGGCCTGGTACGCCGACATGGGCGCGGTGCCCAACGTGTCCGCCGGCCAGTTGGTCTCCTGCACCACGGCCTACGGCAAGGCCGTCGCCGCGGCGCTGCCGGGCGTGCCGTTCTTCGACGGCTCGCGCAGCGCCTGCGACTGGCAGTCCGACCCGGACTCCGCGCAGAAGGGCGCCATCGGCCCGTCGCGCATGCCCAACCTGCAGCGCGACGACTACGTCGGCAACATGAACGACAGCTACTGGCTCGCCAATGCCAATGCGCCGCTCACCGGCTACGCGCCCATCTTCGGCGCCACCGGCGCCCAGCAGAGCCTGCGCACGCGCCTGGGCCACACCATGGCGCTGCAGCGCCTGGCCGGCACCGACGGCTACGGCGGCCGCCAGGCCACCAGCGCCATCGTGCGCCAGATGGTCCTGAACAGCCGCGTCTTCAGCGCCGAGCGCTTCAAGGACCAGGCGCTCGCCCTGGTCTGCGCATCGCCGCAGGTCACGGTCGGCGGCTCCTCCGTGGACGTCGCCTCCGCCTGCGCCGCCCTGCGCGCCTGGGACAACACCGGCAACAGCGATGCGCGCGGTTCGCACGTGTGGGATGAGTTCTGGAGCCGCGTGCAGGTGCCCGCCGCCCAGCTCTACACCACGCCGTTCGACCCGGCCGATCCGCTGAACACGCCGCGCGACCTGAACCCCGCGGCAGCGGGCGCGCTGCGGCAGGCTTTCGGTGCCGCGGTGACCAAGGTGGCGCAGAGCGGTTTCGCGGTGGATGCACGGCGCGGCGACGTGCTCTTCGCCACCCGCGGCGGCAAGAAACTGCCCCTCTTCGGCGGCTGCGGCGGCATGGGCTACTTCACCATCACCTGCTCGGAGAACCCCATCGACCAGGGGGGGTACGCCATGGACGGCCAGCCGCACGGCAACAGCTACCTGCAGGTGGTCACCTTCCCGTCGGGCGGGGTGCAGGCCCATACGCTGCTCACCCATTCGCTGTCCGACGACCCGGCCTCGCCGCACCAGGGCGACTACACCCAGGCCTATTCGGCGAAGCAATGGGTGCGCGTGCCATTCACGGAAGCCGAGATCGCCGCGGACGCGAATTTCCGCACCCAGACGGTGCGGCCATAGTTCCCCGCGGCCGCGGGCTGGCGCACAATCGCACCATACCCGGCCGGCATGCCGCCGCGGCCCCTGGCGCCGCCGCGGCATGCCCGCGCCCGATTCCCGGGCGCGCGCCGACCTTGATTGTTGGATTGGAAGCTTCCACCGTGTCCACCCCGCGCATTCCCCTCCTGGCCCTGAACACCCTGTCGCCGCAGCACCAGGCCCAGATCGCCGCCGCCTACGACCTGCACTACGCGCCCACCCCCAACGACCGCACCCAGGCGATCGCCACGCAGGGCGGCCGCTTCCGCGCGGTGCTCACCATCGGCTCCATCGGCCTCACGGCCCAGGAAATCGAGTCCATGCCCGGGCTCGAGCTCATCTGCGCCCTGGGGGCCGGCTACGAGAACATCGCGCTCGACGCGGCCCGGGCGCGGGGCATCTCCGTGGCGAACGGCGCCGGCACCAACGACGATTGCGTGGCCGACCATGCCTTCGGCCTGCTCATCTCCATCGTGCGCGGCCTGCGCCCGCTGGACCGGCTCTGCCGCGAGGGCGTCTGGCGCGATGCCATCGGCCTGCCGCCGAACGTGTCCGGCAAGCGGCTGGGCATCTTCGGGCTGGGCACCATCGGCCAGAAGATCGCGCGCCGCGCGTCCGGCTTCGACATGCAGATCGGCTACCACAACCGCAATCCGCGGGAAGGCGTGCCGCACCAGTACTTCTCCAGCCTGCGCGACCTCGCCGAATGGTGCGACGTGCTGGTGTGCGCCACGCCCGGCGGTCCGGCCACGCGGCATGCGGTGAACGCCGACATCCTCGACGCCATCGGCCCGCTGGGCTACCTCGTGAACATCGCGCGCGGCAGCGTGGTCGATACCGAGGCGCTGGCCGATGCGCTGCGCGGGCGCCGCATCGCCGGCGCGGGCCTGGACGTGTACGAGAGCGAGCCGCACCCGCCCGAGGCGCTCGTCGGGCTCGACAACATCGTGCTCACGCCCCACGTGGCCGGCTGGTCGCCCGAAGCCGTGCAGGCCAGCGTGGACCGGTTCCTGGCGAATGCGGAAGGGCATTTCGCCGGGCGCGGCGTCGTGTCGCCGGTCTGATCCGAAAGGCCCCTCCGGGCCCGCGGAAGGCGGGCCGCGGATAAAATCCCGCCCCTGTCTTCCGCAGAGGCGGACAAAAGGCTGCTGTCCCGGCAGCCTTTTTCTTTTTCCAGTTCCGGGACCATGTAGAGGACCACCATGTACAAAAACCTCGCTGCCGCGCTCGCGGCCGCCTGTCTTTTCCTGTCGCCCGCTGCCTTCGCGCAGCGGCCCGCCGCACCGGCCAATGCCGCGCCGGTCAAGGCCGGCTTCGTCTATGTGTCGCCGATCACCGAGGCCGGCTGGACCCGCCAGCACGAGGAAGGCCGCCGCGCCGTCGAAAAGGCCCTGGGGCCGCAGGTGCGCACCACCTACGTCGAGAACGTGGCCGAGGGCGCGGACGCCGAGCGGGTGATCCGCGACCTCGCCGCCACGGGCCACCAGATCATCTTCACGCCCAGCTTCGGCTATATGGAGCCCACGCTGCGCGTGGCGCGCGACTTCCCGGAGGTGAAGTTCGAATCCATCACCGGCTACAAGACCGCGTCCAACGTGGCCACCGCCAACGCACGCTACTACGAGGGCCGGTACCTCGCGGGCGTGGCGGCGGGCCGCATGACGCGCTCGCGCGTCGCGGGTTTCGTGGCGGGTTTTCCCATTCCCGAAGTGCTGCAGGGCATCAACGCCTTCACGCTCGGCATGCGCTCCGTCGATCCGCAGGCCACCGTGAAGGTGGTCTGGCTCGACGTCTGGTTCGATCCGCCCAGGGAGCGCGACGCGGCGATGGCCCTGTTCAACGAGGGCGTGGACGTGGTGGCCTTCCATACCGGCTCCACCGCGGTGATGGCCGCCGCCCAGGAGCGCGGGCGCCTGGCCATCGGCTACCACTCGGACATGCGCGGCGTGGGACCGGATGCGCAGGTCCTCGCCGTCACGCACCAGTGGGGCGCCTATTACACCGAACGCGTGCGCGCCGTGCGCGAAGGCCGCTGGACGAGCGGCAACCTCTGGGGCGGCGTGCGCGAGGGCATGGTGCGCGTGGAAGGCTTCGGCAGCCGCGTGCCGCCCGCCGTGCGCAAGGAAGTGCTCGCGCGCCAGGACGACATCGCCCGCGGGCGCCTGCACCCGTTCGCGGCCGGCGCCGCTCCCGTGCGGGACAACACCGGCCGCGAGGTGATCGCCGCCGGCCGCACGCTGGACGACGGGCAGATCCTGCGCATGGACTGGCTCGTGGAAGGCGTGCAGCGCCAGGCGCGTTAGAGCGGCCCGCAGCACCCTTAGGGCGCCGTTCCCGCGCACCCACTCACCCACCCATCCATTCATCTGCCTCACGTGCGCCCGCGAAGGGCCGCCATGTCATCATTCCCGCATGCCCACGCCGACCCCGCCCCCGACCCCTGACGCTGCCACCCACGGCTTGCGTGCCGCACTGCTGCGCTTCGACGCCGACGGCCGCCCGCTCTACGACGAAGACGGCCTGCTCGCCATCGGCCCCGGCCCGGACGGCGTGCAGCGCGTGGTCGCCGCGGGCGACTGGCGCGCACTCTCGCCGCGCTTTCCCGGCCTGCCGGTCACGCACCGGCCCGGCCGCATCATCGCGCCCGGCTTCGTGGACATGCACGTGCATTTCCCGCAGACCGACGTCATCGGCTCGCCCGCGGAAGGGCTGCTCCCCTGGCTGGAGAACTACACCTTCCCGCACGAGTCGCGCTTCTGCGATCCGGATTACGCACGCGGCGTGGCCACCGTCTTCATCGACGAGCTGCTGCGCAACGGCGTCACCACGGCGCTCACCTTCGCCACCTCGCATCCGGCCTCGGTGGACGCGCTGATGGAAGAGGCCGCGGCGCGCGGCCTGCGCCTCATCGCCGGCAAGGTGCTGCAGGATCGCAACTCCCCCGACGGCGTGCGCGACGAGACCACCCGGTCGCTCGCCGACACCGAAGACCTCATCCGCCGCTGGCACGGCCGGGGCCGCCTGGGCTACGCGATCACCCCGCGTTTCGCTCCCAGCTGCAGCGAGGCGCAGCTGCGCGGGGCGGGCGAACTGGCGGCCCGATACCCCGACGTGTGGATCCAGTCGCACGTGGCCGAGAACCGCGACGAGATCCGCTGGGCGCTCGAGCTCTTTCCCCAGGCGCGCAGCTACCTTGCGGTGTACGACGGCTTCGGCCTGATGCGCGAGCGCGCCGTGTATGCCCACTGCATCCACTTCGACGACGAAGACCGCGCCCTGATGCGTGACACCCGCACCGTCGCGGCCGTGAGCCCGACCAGCAACCTGTTCCTCGGCAGCGGCTTCTTCGACTATGCGGGCGCCGACCGCGTGAGCTTCCGCTACGGCCTCGCGAGCGACGTGGGCGGGGGCACCAGCTTCAGCCCCTTCCACACCATGCTCGCCGCCTACTACGTGGGGCGCGAAGGGCAGACCAAGCCGGGCCTCTCGCTGCCACCCGGCCATCTCTGGTGGCAGCACACGGCCGGCGCGGCGCGCGCGCTGGGGCTGGAGGGCGTGATCGGCAACCTGCAGCCGGGCTGCGAGGCGGACTTCGTCATGCTGGACCCCGCAGCCACCCCGATGCTCGCGCGCAAGACGGCGCAGGCCGCCAGCCTGGACGAGCTGCTGTTCGCGATGATCGTGCTGGGCGATGACCGGCTCGTCGAGCGCGCGGTGATTGCCGCGGAGGGAGTTCACCCCTGAAGTACCCTGCGGGCCGTCCGGGCCTGCTATGAAAAGAGTAGTATCGCGTCCGCGTGCCGTCGTCCGCATGGCACGCCGAGGAGAAAGAGCACATGAGCATCAAGAGCGACAAATGGATCCGCCGCATGGCCGAACAGCACGGCATGATCGAGCCGTTCGAGCCCGGCCAGATCCGCGAAAACGACGGCCGCAAGATCATCAGCTACGGCACCAGCAGCTACGGCTACGACATCCGCTGCGCGCCCGAATTCAAGGTGTTCACCAATATCCACAGCACCGTGGTGGACCCCAAGCATTTCGACGAGAAAAGCTTCGTCGATTTCCATGGCGACAGCTGCATCATCCCCCCCAACAGCTTCGCGCTGGCGCGCACCGTGGAGTACTTCCGCATCCCGCGCAACGTGCTCACCATCTGCCTGGGCAAGAGCACCTATGCCCGCTGCGGCATCATCGTGAACGTCACGCCCTTCGAGCCCGAATGGGAGGGCTACGTGACGCTCGAGTTCAGCAACACCACGCCGCTGCCGGCGCGCATCTATGCCGGCGAGGGCTGCGCCCAGGTGCTGTTCTTCGAAAGCGACGAGGTCTGCGAGGTGAGCTACCGCGACCGCGGCGGCAAATACCAGGGACAGGTCGGCGTCACGCTGCCCAAGGCCTGAACAGCGCGCGGCGGGTGCGCGACTGGCGCGTGTCCTACAGGCGGGCGGCCTGTTTCTCCGGTGCGAAGGCCGGGTCGGATCTCTAGCATGTGCATCAAGGTATGCCGTTGCATGTCGTGATGGTTGTCACAAAAAGCCGGCAGACTGACACATACGTTCTTTTGCCGAGGACTTCGCCATGCTTGCCTCCTTCCCGCTTCCTTCCGCCCGGGCAGGCGCGCCCGCCGACCACCGCGCCGAGGGCCCCCACCCCTGCGGCCCGCGCTACTGGCCGGCGCAGACGCTCGACGCGTTCCTGCTGCAGATGGCGGCCCGGGGCCACTGCATCAGCGCCGCGATGATGCTCGGAGACCGCGCCTATGCGCTGGAGCAGATCGCGCTCGCGCGCCGGCTGCCCGGGGAGACCCTGCAGGGGCTGGTGAAGGAACTCGCTGCCTACTTCGAGGATGCGGAGCCTGCGGTGGCCGGCCTGCACTGGTCCCACCGCTGACGCGCCAGACCGTCTCCCGAGAAAGCCTTCCCATGGACCACTTTCACGCAGAGCCGTCATCCGCGGCATCCCGGATGGAAGCTCCCTCCCGTCCCGGCATCCGGCCGGGCGTCCTGGCCGCAGGCGCCACCGTCATCGTGCTGCAGATCGCCGCCATGGCCTGGGTGCTGGAAGACCATGTCCGCCATGCCGAACAGCAACAGCACGCCTGGGTGGCGCGGGGCCTGCAATCCACGGCGGGCGGCCCTCTGGCCGTGGCAGGCAAGACAGCGCAGGCCGACGCCGGATGGGCGCCGTCCGCCGGCCTCGAGGCCCGCTGAGACCACCCCGGCCGGCGTACCATCACGCACTGGCATGGATTTTTCAGGGTGCGCACGATGAGATGGGAAGGCAATCGCGAATCGGACAACGTCGAGGACCGCCGTGACGAAGGCGGCGGCGGCGGTGGAGGCGGCTTTCCGGTGTTCGGGGGACGCAGCATCGGCATCGGCACCATCGTCGTCGCGCTGATCGGCGGATGGGTGTTCGGCATCAATCCCCTGACCATCCTCGGCCTGCTGAGCGGCGGCGGGCCGCCCGCCCACGTGCAGACCCAGCAGGCCCCGGCCCACCGGCCGCCGGCGGACGACACCATGGGCCGGTTCGTTTCCACCGTGCTCGCGGACACCGAAGACGTCTGGGCCGATGTCTTCCGCCAGAACGGCTCGACCTACCAGAACCCGCGGCTCGTCCTGTTCCGCGGCACCACGCCCACCGCCTGCGGCCGGGGCGAATCGGCCATGGGCCCGTTCTACTGCCCGGCGGACCGCAAGGTCTATATCGACCTGGGTTTCTACGAGACGCTCAAGAACCGGCTCGGCGCCCCGGGCGACTTCGCCCAGGCCTACGTGATCGCGCACGAAGTGGGCCACCACGTGCAGAACCTCCTGGGCATCAGCGGCCGGGTGGACCAGATGCGCGGCCGGGTGAGCCAGGTGGAATACAACCATCTCTCCGTGCGCCTGGAACTGCAGGCCGACTGCTTCGCGGGCGTCTGGGCGCACCATGCGCAGAACGCGCGGCAGATCCTGGAGCAGGGCGACGTGGAAGAGGCCATGAACGCCGCCGCCAGGATCGGCGACGACGCGCTGCAGCGCGCAGCGGGCCGAGCGGTCGTCCCGGACAGTTTCACCCACGGCTCCAGCGCCCAGCGCCAGCGCTGGTTCCAGACCGGCCTGCAGGGCGGAAGCATCAAGGCCTGCGATACCTTCTCTGTCAGGAGCCTTTGAATCCAAGGGTTTGATGCTATCGAAAATGCAGCAAAAAATGCCACCCCGCCGGCCGTGCGGACGTTCCCGTGGCCTCGGGGAAGGGCTGGTGCGACAATAACGGCCGCACATGACAAGTTCTTTCTCCAATTTATCGCTGGCCGAGCCGCTGGCGCGCGCCGTGGCCGAGATGGGCTACACGTCGATGACCCCCATCCAGGCCGAGGCCATCCCCGTGGTGCTCACCGGCCAGGACGTGATGGGCGCCGCGCAGACCGGCACCGGCAAGACGGCGGCGTTCTCGCTGCCGCTGCTGCAGCGCCTGCTCAAGCACGAGAACAGCTCCACCTCCCCGGCGCGCCATCCCGTGCGCGCCCTGGTGCTGCTGCCCACGCGCGAACTGGCCGACCAGGTCGCCCAGCAGATCGCCCTCTACGCCAAGTACACCAAACTGCGCAGCACCGTGGTCTTCGGCGGCATGGACATGAAGCCCCAGACGCTGGAGCTCAAGAAGGGTGTGGAAGTCCTCGTGGCCACTCCGGGCCGCCTGCTGGACCACATCGAGGCCAAGAACGCGGTCCTGAACCAGGTCGAGTACGTGGTGCTCGACGAGGCCGACCGCATGCTGGACATCGGCTTCCTGCCCGACCTGCAGCGCATCCTGAGCTACCTGCCGAAGACGCGCACCACGCTGCTGTTCTCGGCCACGTTCTCGCCGGAGATCAAGCGACTGGCGGGCAGCTACCTGCAGAACCCGGTCACCATCGAGGTCGCCCGCCCCAACGAGACCGCCTCCACGGTCGAGCAGCGCTTCTACAGCGTGAACGACGACGACAAGCGCCGCGCCATCCACCACGTGCTGCGCACGCGCGGTGTCAAGCAGGCCTTCGTCTTCGTCAACAGCAAGCTGGGCTGCGCGCGCCTGTCGCGCACCCTGGAGCGCGAAGGCCTGAAGGCCGCCGCGCTGCACGGCGACAAGAGCCAGGACGAGCGCCTGAAGGCGCTGGACGCCTTCAAGCGCGGCGAGGTGGATCTGCTGGTGTGCACCGACGTCGCGGCCCGCGGCCTCGACATCAAGGACGTGCCTGCGGTGTTCAATTTCGACGTGCCCTTCAACGCCGAAGACTACGTGCACCGCATCGGCCGCACGGGCCGCGCGGGCGCCTCCGGCCTCGCCGTCACGCTGGTGTCGAGCAGCGATGCCCGGCTGGTGGCCGACATCGAGAAGCTCACGAAGAAGAAGATCGATCTCGAGGCCCTGGAAGTGGAAGAGGACCGCCCGCGCGGCCGCTTCAACGACGGCCGCCGCGGCTGGCGCGACGACGAGTCCGGCGGCGATGCGCGTGGACGGCGGGACAGCCGTGGCGAAGGCCGTGACTCCCGGCCGCAGGGCGGCTACCGCACGCCCGCCGCCGCGCGCGATCCGTTCTTCGACAAGCCGTACGAGGCACCGTCGGCCGAGGCGGCGCCCACCTGGGAGGCCGCCTCCCGGCAGCAGCCCGCGCGCAGCGGCATTTCCGCCAACATCAAGCCCAAGCGCAAGGTCGCCGCGCTCTTCAAGGCCGCCATGCCGGCCGTGGAAACGCCGTCCGGCCAGTGACCGGCGGCACGTCCGGGCCTCCGGCGGGCCCGGATCTCAGCCAGGTGCCTGCGCCTGCTCGCAGCGCACGCTGATGTGCTCGCGCTCGGCCAGCGTGGCACCGAACCGCACGGCGCTGAGGCAGCCTCCCCAGACACAACCCGTATCCAGCGCCAGCAGGTCCGGCCGGTTCATCCAGCCGAGCGTGGACCAATGCCCGAATGCCACCAGCGTGCCGCGCGTGCGCCTGCCGGGCGCATCGAACCACGGAACGAGGCCGTCCGGCGCGGCATCCGCCGCCTCGCTGCTGTCGAAATCCATGCGGCCGTCGGGCGTGCAGAAACGCAGCCGCGTCAGCGCGTTCACGATGGCCCGCCAGCGGTCCATGCCGGACAGTTCGTCGCTCCACCGGTCCGGTGCATTGCCGTACATGGCGTGCAGGAATTCCGGCAGCGCATCGCCCTGGAGCCTTGCCTGCACTTCGGCGGCGTGCTCCAACGTGGCGTCGGCCGTCCAGGAGGGCAGCACGCCCGCGTGCACCATCAGCAGCCGTTCGCCCGCCAGCCGGTGTTCGCGCGCCAGCGGCTGCCGCTTCAGCCAATCCAGCAGCGCATCCCGGTCGGGTGCCTGCAGCACCCCGGCGAGGGTGTCGCGCCGTGACGGCTTGCGCGCGCCGTGGGCGGCGGCCAGCAAATGCAGATCGTGGTTTCCGAGCAGGGCGCGGAGGCTGTCGCCGCCCCGTGCACAGCGCCGCAGCACTTCCGCCGATTGCGGACCGCGGTTCACGAGGTCTCCCAGCAGATAAACCGTGTCGCGGCTGGGGGAGAAATCCACGGTGTCGAGCAGGCGCTGCAGCGCCGCGTCGCAGCCTTGAATATCGCCAATGCAGTAGAGGGCCATGGGAGTATGGGGCCGTGGGCGGCACGTTTTATGGAAGAGCGCTATTGTGATTCACCGAGAAAGCCCTGGCAGGCGGCCGGGGCGAGGGCGGGATTCGAGAGGTTTCCGCTTTCAAAGTTCCCGTCGGGCTCCATAGGGTTTGTTTCGGTGAATACCCGGAAACCTGCACGTAATCAAAAATAGTTTCTATAATGCGAGCCTTGTTATCCACTCCACACTCATGACCGACATGAACACCAGCTACAAGGAACTGCTGAAGCAGCGCGAACAACTCGAGCAGCAAATCAACGAGGCACGGCGCCGCGAGTTGTCGGATGCGATCGCCCAGGTGCGTTCGCTCGTGTCCGAGTACGGCCTCAAGGCGGAAGACGTATTCCCTTCGGGCCGCGCACGCAGCGCGAGCGCCGGTACCAAGGTGGCCCCGAAATACCGCAATCCCGCCACTGGCCAGACCTGGACGGGCCGCGGAAAGGCGCCCAAGTGGATCCAGGGCGAAAATCGCGAACAATTCGCCATCTGATGGCGCAGCCAGGCCGGATGCTTCGCACTGGCCACCGTGCCAGCCGGCCTTTCCCGTAGAGCTGACTCAACCCGCCTCCGGCGGGTTTTTTATTGTCTTCGGCCACTTGCCGATCGGGTTGCCATGGTGATTCCCCAGGCCATTCCGGCGAGGATGAATACCTGCATGCACCGATTCCTCTTCGCAGGAGGCTGGCCGTGAATGCACAGCCCGGCCTTTTGTCGATTGCCAGGCCGTCCGTCTTCCCCACCTCGGCAATGGCGCAATGCGCTGGCTGTCCGTTCCGACAGGTATGCACGCGGGCGCCGCGGTGCCTCGGCAATATCTGCCACGCGCGTGCTTAACACATTTTCTGCTGTGCTATTGCAGGAGTTTGGCGCTTTCCATGTGCGCGATGGATTCCACCCGCGGGCGGAGCGGAGCATTCCCCGCGCCGCGGGGCGCTTTCTGCGGCGCCCTGGGCTTGGGGCAGGCCCGCAGCCTTCGCCCTACATTTGCATTGAAATCCCGGACTGCCAAAATGGGAGTGTTGTCGCCCCATTAAAGGAGTAGTGCTACATGGCCTCGAAGTCCCCCGTGGTTCCGCGCCACGCGTTCGCATCCACTTTGCAGACATTCACCACCGGGTCGGGTAAAAGCGGCCAGTTCTATTCCCTGCCCGCCCTGGCGCGGAAGTTCCCCTCCGTCCGGCGGCTGCCGGTATCGATCCGCATCGTTCTGGAGTCCGTCCTTCGCAACTGCGACGGGCTGAAGGTGACGCCCGAGCACGTGGAGCAGCTCGCGAACTGGCAGCCCGTCGCCGACCGGAAGGACGAGATTCCCTTCATCGTGTCGCGCGTGGTGCTGCAGGATTTCACCGGCGTGCCCCTGCTGGCCGACCTGGCCGCGATGCGCAGCGTGGCGCAGCGCCTGGGCAGGAAACCCAAGAAGATCGAGCCGCTCGTTCCGGTCGATCTCGTGGTGGACCACTCCATCATGGTCGATTACTACGGCACCAAGAAGGCCCTGGACCTGAACATGAAGCTCGAATTCCAGCGCAACCGCGAGCGCTACGAATTCATGAAGTGGGGCATGCAGGCGTTCGACACCTTCGGGGTGGTGCCCCCGGGCTTCGGCATCGTCCACCAGGTGAACCTGGAATACCTCGCGCGCGGCGTGCACCAGCGCGCCGATGGCGTCCACTACCCCGACACCCTGGTTGGCACGGACAGCCACACGACCATGATCAACGGCATCGGCGTGGTCGCCTGGGGCGTGGGCGGCATCGAGGCCGAGGCCGCGATGCTCGGGCAGCCGGTGTACTTCCTCACGCCCGACGTGGTGGGCTTCGAGCTCACGGGCCAGCTGCGCGAGGGCGTGACGGCCACCGACCTCGTGCTGACGGTGACCGAGATCCTGCGCCGCCACAAGGTGGTGGGCAAGTTCGTGGAGTTCTTCGGCGAGGGCACGCGCACGCTGTCGCTGCCCGATCGCGCGACCATCGGCAACATGGCGCCCGAGTACGGCGCCACCATGGGCTTCTTCCCGGTGGACGAGAAGACCATCGACTACTTCAAGGGCACGGGCCGCACCAAGGCGGAGATCGAAGCCTTCGAAGCGTACTTCCGCGCGCAGGGCCTGTTCGGCGTGCCCAAGGCGGGTGAGATCGACTACTCGCAGGTGGTGCGGCTGGACCTGGGCGACGTCACCCCGAGCCTCGCGGGTCCCAAGCGCCCGCAGGACCGCATCGAACTCGGCAAGGTGAAGGAGCAGTTCACGGCGCTCTTCTCCAGGCCGGCCGCCGAAAGCGGCTTCAACCGCCCCGCCGAGCTGCTGCACACGCGCCACCACATCCATCGCGGCGAGGAGGAAGTCTGCGAGGACGTCCCCGACGAGAAAGATGCACCCGCGGGCGGCCCGCGCTTCCTGGTGGAGATGGAGCACAACAAGCCCAAGCTCGCGGTCAAGCACGCCGATCCGTCCATCCGCCTGCCGGCCAAGGGCTCCGACCCGACGATCGGCAACGGCGACGTGCTGATCGCCGCCATCACGAGCTGCACGAACACCTCGAACCCGAGCGTGCTGCTGGCCGCCGGCCTGCTGGCCAAGAAGGCCGTGGAGGCGGGCCTGAAAGTCCAGCCGCACATCAAGACCTCGCTGGCCCCCGGCTCGCGCATCGTCACGCAGTACCTGAGCGAAACCGGCCTGCTGCCCTACCTCGAGAAACTGGGCTTCGCCGTGGCGGGCTACGGCTGCACGACCTGCATCGGCAACGCGGGCGACCTCGCGCCCGAGATCAACGATGCCATCACGGGCAGCGATCTCGTCTGCGCCGCCGTGCTCTCGGGCAACCGCAATTTCGAGGCGCGCATCCATCCCAACATCAAGGCCAATTTCCTCGCGAGCCCGCCGCTGGTGGTGGCCTATGCCATCGCCGGCACGGTGCTGCGCGACCTGATGACCGAGCCGGTAGGCAAGGGGCGCGGCGGCCGTGACGTGTACCTGGGCGATATCTGGCCCGGCAGCGACGAAGTGCACCAGCTCATGAAACATGCGATGAACGGCAAGGCGTTCCGAGAGAACTACGGCAAGGTGAAGACCGATCCGGGAGCCCTCTGGGGCAAGATCCAGGGCGTATCCGGCGACACCTACAACTGGCCCGCGAGCACCTACATCGCCGAGCCGCCGTTCTTCGCCAACTTCGCGCTGGAGGCGTCGGAAGGCGCAAGCGCCTCGGTGCTGGGCGCGCGCATCATGGCCCTCTTCGGCGACTCGATCACCACCGACCACATCTCGCCGGCCGGGTCGATCAAGGAAACCTCGCCCGCCGGCCAGTGGCTGCTGCAGCACGGCGTGATGAAGCAGGACTTCAACAGCTACGGCGCGCGCCGCGGCAACCACGACGTGATGATGCGCGGCACGTTCGCCAACGTGCGCATCAAGAACCTCATGATCCCGCCGAAGGAGGACGGATCGCGGGAGGAGGGTGGGCTGACCATCTTCCAGAACGAGGGCTCCCACCAGGGCACGAAGATGTTCATCTTCGACGCGGCGATGCAGTACATGGCGCAGAACACGCCCACCGTGATCTTCGCCGGCGAGGAATACGGAACCGGCTCCAGCCGCGACTGGGCGGCCAAGGGCACGCAGCTGCTGGGCATCAAGGCAGTGGTCGCGCGCAGCTTCGAGCGCATCCACCGCTCCAACCTCGTGGGCATGGGCGTGCTGCCGCTGCAGTTCCGGGGCGCTGACTCCTGGGAATCCCTGGGGCTGCGGGGCGACGAAACCATCGATGTGGTGCCGGATCCGGCGCTCACGCCGCAGAGCGACGCGCGGCTCGTGATCCGCCGCGCCGACGGCTCGCAGCAGGAGGTGACGGTGACGCTGCGCATCGATACGCCCATCGAGGTGGACTACTACCGTGCCGGAGGCATCCTGCCCTATGTGCTGCGCCAGTTGCTGACCGCCTGACGGGCGCGCTGCCGGACGGACCGGCGGCAGCCGGCCGGCCGGCGGGATCGATACACTTGTGACGATATGTTCAATCCATAAATCCGTCACGGCCGCCCCATCGACCCCTCCATGCGCCTGTTCCGCCCGCCGTCCTCCGGCTCCTTCCTTCGCGCCCTGTTCTCCGAAAGCCCGGCGGCCACTGCCGTGCTGTTGGTGGTCGGCATGGCGGCGATGTTCATCCCCGTCATGCAGTTGCTGGACACGGGGCTGGGCGGCCCCTACGTCGTCGAGCAATTCCTGGACATGGTGGCGGTGCTGATCGGCGTGCTGGCCGTGTCGGTATCGCTGCACATGCTGGATGAAAGCGCCCAGGGCCGCGCCAACATCCTGGTGGCGGGCTTGGCGACTGCCGCCGTCTGCAACTTCCTCCATGGCGTCCTGCCGCACCAGCCGCTGGGGACGGGCCAGGACGCACAGGTGGCGGTTTCGCGCTATTTCTCCCTCTGGGGGCATGGCGTGGAGTCGGTGACGCTGCTGCTGTTCGCCCTGCGTGCTTCGGCCGCGGGCCCGGGCATGGCCTGGGCCCTGGTGTCTGCCCTGGCGTCCCTGGCCATCGCCTGGACGGCCACGACGGACGTGCCGCGCGACTGGCTGGTGGCTGCGGGCCATGCCCCGCTACGCATCGCCGCGCTGGTGTCCGGGACGCTCATGGCCCTGTCCGCGTGCCTGTTCTACGGCATGCGCCAGCGCCGCACGGACGCTTCGGTGAAACGCCATGGCCGGCGCCGCACCATGGCCGCCGCCGCCGTGTCGATGGCGGCGGCGCAGTTCCTCATGGCGGTTCCGCCGGAGCGGTTCTACTGGGCCCGCATGCTCGCGCACGCCCTGCACGTGGCGGGCTATGCCCTCTTGTTCCAGGCGGTCTTCATCGCCGGCATACGCATGCCCTACGCCCGGCTGCGGGAGGCGGAGTCCCGCCTGCGCGAAAGCGAGTCGCGCCTGCAGTTGCTCGGTCGCAACCTGCCCGACAGCGTGCCCTACCAGATGGTCCGCGAGCCCGACGGCCGCCGTCGGTTCGTCCACATGGGCGAGGCGCTGGAGCGGCTCGTGGGGGTGAGCGCCGCCGACGTCATGGAGGATGCGCAGCGCCTGTTCGACCGCATCGATCCCGAAGACCGGGCGGCCCAGGCCGAGGCGGATGAAGTCTCCTACCGCACGATGGGCGTGGGGGAGTCGGTGGTGCGCATGCGGCGCATGGACGGCGCGCCGCGGTGGATACGGCTGAGTTCCTCGCCGCGGCTGCTGCAGGGGGGCAGCGGCCGCGTCATCTGGGACGGCGTCCTCACCGACGTGACGCAACAGCGGGAGGCCCAGGACCTGAGCCGGGCGCACGAAATCCAGCTCGCCAGCCTGCTGGGCCGCATGCCGGGGGGCATTTCCCGGCTCGACCGCGACCTGCGCATCCTCTACGTCAATCCGTCGCAGGCCCAGTGGCTGCGCCGCACACCGCAGGAGCTGGAGGGGCAGCGTGCTTCCGACGTCCTGTCCGCGGAACTCTTGCAGTCCTTGCATCCGCACATGCTGCAGGCCCTGCAGGGGCGGCCGGTGGTGTTCGACTACCGCTCGCCCTACAGGGGGGCCGGGCCGGAGTTCTTCCACACCACCATCATTCCGGAAACCGGGCCGGACGGGCGCGTCGTGGCGATCATGGTGTTCGCCGTCGATGTGACGGAGCAGAAGCACCTGGCGCTGGAGCTCAGCCAGCAGCGCTCGCGGCTCGCCAGCCTCGTCAACGCCATTCCGGACGTGGTGTTCCTCAAGGACGCTGCCGGGCGCTACCTCTCCTGCAACCCGGTGTTCGAGCGTTACCTGGGCCGGCGCGAGCGCGACATCGTCGGACTGGGCGACGAGGAACTGAT
This sequence comes from Paracidovorax citrulli, assembly GCF_900100305.1. GTDB lineage: Bacteria > Pseudomonadota > Gammaproteobacteria > Burkholderiales > Burkholderiaceae_C > Paracidovorax > Paracidovorax citrulli. Next base: position 27,761 of record NZ_FNEY01000006.1, read on the forward strand.
GACTCCCGTCGAAGCCGCCCGCGTGCGCCAGCTCGACGAGCGGGCGATGGCCGCCTGGCAACCCCTGGTGTACGAGGAAACGCTCACCTTCGCCGAGGATGGCTATGCCGGCTACTTCGAAACCATCAAGACCCCGATCCGTGACATGCACGGGCACGTCACGGGATTGCTCAGCGTGAGCCGCGACATCACCGACCGCAAGAAGGCCGAGCAGCAGATCGAGCTGCTGGCCTTCTTCGACGCCCTCACCGGGCTGCCGAACCGGCGCCTGCTGCTGGACCGGCTGCAGCGGGCCGGCGCCGCCTGCCAGCGCAACGAGAAGCTGGGTGCGCTGCTGTTCATCGATCTGGACAACTTCAAGGACCTCAACGATACGCTCGGGCACGACATGGGCGACCGCCTGCTGGTGCAGGTGGCGCAGCGGCTGCAGGAGTGCGTGCGCACCTCCGATACCGTGGCCCGTTTCGGGGGCGACGAATTCGTGGTCATGCTCGAAGGCCTGGACGCCGACACCGCCCTCGCGGCGCTGCAGGCCGAGCAGGTCGCGGAGAAACTGCTCGCGCAGCTCAACCGGCCCTTCGAGATGGGCGCGCAGCAGCACTACAGCACGCCCAGCATCGGCATCACCCTCTTCGGCGACCAGCGGCGTACCGTGGACGAACTGCTCAAGCGCGCCGATCTCGCCATGTACCAGGCCAAGGCCGCGGGCCGGAACACCCAGCGGTTCTTCGATCCGGACATGCAGGCCCAGGTGACAGCGCGTTCGCAGCTGGAGTCCGACCTCCGCCAGGGCATCGCGCGGCATGAACTCACCGTGCACCTGCAGCCGATCGTGGACGGCAGCACGCGCCTGTGCGGCGCGGAAGCGCTCGTGCGCTGGCGGCACCCCGTGAAAGGCCTGATCAGCCCCGCGGATTTCATCCCGCTCGCCGAGGAGACCGGCCTCATCCTCCCGCTGGGCCGGCAGGTGCTGCAGACCGCGTGCGAGCAACTCGTGCGCTGGGCCACGCACCCCGCCACGGCGTCGTTCACCATCGCGGTGAACGTGAGCGCCCGCCAGTTCCGCCAGCCCGATTTCGTGGCGGAGGTGCTGGGAACGCTCGCGGGCACCGGGGCGAACCCGCAGCGGCTCAAGCTCGAACTCACCGAAAGCCTGCTGCTGGGCGATGTGGAAGACACGATCTGCCGCATGGCGCAGCTCAAGCGGGTCGGCGTGGGCTTCGCGCTGGACGATTTCGGCACCGGCTATTCGTCGCTGAGCTACCTCAAGCGCCTTCCGCTCGACCTGGTGAAAATCGACCAGAGCTTCGTGCGCGACGTGCTCACCGACCCCAATGACGCCGCCATCGTCCGCACCATTCTTGCGCTGGCCAAGAGCCTCGATCTGCAGGTCGTGGCCGAAGGGGTGGAAACCGCCGGCCAGCTGAGTTTTCTCAAGCTGCACGGCTGCGAGGGCTTCCAGGGCTATCTGTTCGGCAGGCCGGTGCCGCTGGAGGCTTTCGAGCGCGAGCACGACCTTCCCGTTGCGGTGGAGCCCTCCAGGGTCCTGGGAACCGCCGGCGTGGCGGTCTGACATGCGGATCGGATGGATCGATTCCGGGACGGCCGGTGAATGCTCCGCGGCGGCGGCATCCCTGGCATCGCAGGGCGGGCAATGGGGGCATGCGTGGGACGTCGTCCCGGTGTCCTGGTTCTCCCTGCGCGAAGGGCCCGGCCCGGGCGCGGGCTTCGACGCCGTGGTGCTGGTGCCGCCGCCGCATGCGGGCACGCTGCCGGCATGGTCCGTCCAGCCCGGCCGGCGCCTGCCGCTGCTGCTCTACCTCGACGCCCAGCCGCAGCAGGAGGCGCTGGCGGCCCGCGCGTTGCGTGCCGGGCCCGGAGACTATGTCCTGAGATCGGGGCCGGGCGACGGCACGATGCGCGAACTGGCACTGCGGCTGGCGGCCCTGCTGGCCTCCTGCGAACGGAACAGCTTCGGCGGGACGCGGCCTGGGATGGCACGGCAGGAAGGGGGCGGGGTCGCCAGCCCTCCCGGCCACGCCGCGACGCCTGAAATGCTGCGCACGGCGCTCGACCACATGGCCTCGGGCCTGCTCATCCTCGGGACGGATCGCCGTGTGCGCTTCTACAACGACCGCCTTCCCGAGATGCTCGACCTGCCGCGCACCTTGCTCGATGCCGCCCCCACCCTGGCGGAACTCAAGCAATGGCAGACGCGGCGTGGCGACTTCGGGCCCGGCTTCGAGCGGGTGGACGAGCGGGGACGGCCCTACGTGGAGAGTGGCGACGGCGTTCCGCCCCCGGGCGTCTATTGGCGCAAGACACCCGACGGGCGCATGCTCGAGGTTTTCACTGCGCCCCTGCCGGGAGGGGAGTGGCTGCGCACCTTTTCCGACGTGACTCCGCACATGCTGCTGCAGTCGGAACTGCGGCTCAGCGAGGCCCGGTTCCGCAGCCTGTGCGACCTGTCCTCCGACTGGTACTGGGAGCAGGATGCCGAGCACCGTTTCGTCCACTTCAACCAGGGTCTCAACGGCCTGGGTATCGCCGTGGACGAGGCGGTCGGCCGCACACGATGGGAACTGGGTGCGCCCAATCTCTCGGCGGAAGACTGGGCGGAGCACCGGCGCGTCCTGGCGGCCCGCCAGCCCTTCCGGGACCTGGAGTTGCAGCGTACCGCGGCCGACGGCCGCGTGTCCTGGGTCTCCGTGAGCGGGATCCCGGTCTTCAGCGCGGACGGCGCCTTCCTGGGTTACCGGGGCGTCGGCCGGGACATCACCGAGCGCAAGCGCGTGGACGCGGAAATCGAGCGCCTGGCGTTCTTCGACCCGCTGACCGGGCTGCCCAACCGGCGCCTGCTCACCGACCGCCTGCGCCGCGCCATCGGCACGGCGGCGCGGGAGCGCAGCCATGGAGCACTGCTCTTCCTCGATCTGGACAATTTCAAGGACCTCAACGACACGCTCGGGCACGACATGGGCGACCGCCTCCTCGTGCAGGCCGCGCAGCGCCTGCTCGCCTGCGCTGGCGCGGGCGACACGGTCAGCCGGTTCGGCGGCGACGAGTTCGTGGTGCTGGCGGAGGGCCTGCCGGGCGACATGCACCGGGCCCGTGCCGATGCGGCCGTGCTGGCGAACCGCATCACCGCGGCACTGGGCAGGCCCTATGCGGTCGGGGGGATGGGACACCACCACAGCACGCCCAGCATCGGGCTGGCGCTGTTCGGCGGCGGCACGGGGGACGGGGCCGGCGTGGACGACCTGCTCAAGCATGCCGACCTCGCCATGTACCAGGCCAAGGCCGCCGGGCGCAACACGATCCGCTTTTTCGATCCCTCGATGCTGCAGGCCGTCCTCGCGCGCGCGGCGCTCGAATCGGAATTGCGGCTCGCGCTCGAGTCGGACGAACTCCTGCTGCACTACCAGCCGCTCGTGAACGGCGACGGCAGCATGCTGGGCGCGGAAGCGCTGGTGCGCTGGCGCCACCCGCAGCGCGGCCTGGTGATGCCCGGGGAATTCATCCCCGCGGCGGAGCAGGGCGGACTGATCGTCGCGCTGGGGCAATGGGTCCTGGAACGGGCCTGCGCGCAACTGGTGGCGTGGAGCCGGAGCGCCGCCACGGCGCAGCTCGTGCTCGCGGTGAACGTGAGCGTGCGCCAGTTCCGCCAGCCCGATTTCGTGGACCAGTTGCTGCAGACGCTGCGCCGCAGCGGGGCACAGCCGCGGCTGCTGAAGATCGAGCTCACCGAGAGCCTGCTCATGGCGGACGTGGAAGACGTGATCGCGCGCATGGAGCAACTGCGGGCGCACGGGGTGGGTTTCGCCATCGACGACTTCGGCACGGGCTACTCGTCGCTCGCCTACCTCAAGCGGCTGCCGCTGGACCAGCTCAAGATCGACCAGAGCTTCGTGCGCGACGTGCTGACCGATCCCAACGATGCCGCCATCGTGCGGACCATCCTGGCGCTGGCCCGCAGCCTCGACCTGGAGGTGGTCGCCGAAGGGGTGGAAACCACGGGCCAGCTGAAATTCCTGCAGCGCCACGGCTGCAAGGCGTTCCAGGGCCACCTCTTCGGGCGGCCCGCGCCCGCCGCCGTGCTGGAGAGGGCGTTGCGCCCCGCGCTGTGATTCTCCGCCACGGCGGCGCCCGGGTTTGACCTGCCTCGCCTCCGGCGCCCGGGCCAGCCCGCACAATCGGCCCATGCAACATACACGACAGACCGTGCTCCTGGTCGCGGGCGGCGGCATCGGAGGCCTGTCCGCGGCCCTCGCGGCTTCGCGCGCGGGCTGGTCGGTGGACCTGTACGAGCGCGCCCCCGTTTTCAGCGAAGTGGGCGCGGGAGTGCAGCTCGGGCCGAATGCGGTGAGGCTGCTGCATGCCTGGGGACTGGAGTCCGCGCTACAGGCCGTCGCCGCGTATCCCGAACGGCTGCAGGTGCGCAGCGCGCTGGATGGCCGGGTGCTGGCGGCCATGCCGCTGGGCACGGCCATCGCGTCCCGCTACGGAGCCCCCTATGTGGCAATCCACCGCGCGGACCTGCACGGCCTGCTGCTGGAGGCCGTGCGCGGACGTCCCGGCGTCGAGCTGCATCTCGGCGAGACCATCGCGGACCACTGGGAGCACGCAGCAGGCGTCACGGTGCGAACGGTGGCGGGGCACCCGGTGCAAGGGGCCGCCTTCGTCGGGGCCGACGGACTGCGCAGCGCCACGCGCGCCCGGATGCTGGGGGCGGAGCCCGCGCGGATATCCGGCCACCTGGCCTACCGGACGGTAGTGCCGCAGCAGGCACTGCCCGAGCGCCTGCGCACGACGCAGGTCACGGCCTGGCTGGGGCCGGGCCTGCATGTGGTCCAGTATCCGGTGCGCAGGGGCGAACTCATGAACATCGTCGCCATCCGCCATGGACGGGCGCCGGAGGACCTCGACCACTGGGACCATGCCGGCAACGCGGGGGACCTGGAAGGGGCGCTGCGCCCCACCTGCACGGAGCTGCAAGACCTGGTGCGCGCCGTGCCGCAAGCGGGCGGCGGCTGGCGCCTCTGGCCGCTGTCCGACCGGCCTCCGCTGTCCGGACCGCATGAGATGGCGCGTGGCAGGGTGGCCTTGCTGGGCGATGCCGCCCATCCGATGCGGCCCTATCTGGCGCAGGGCGCCGGCATGGCGATCGAGGATGCCGCCGCGCTCGGGCTGGCCCTGTCCGGTGGCGGCGGCGACGTGCCGGGCCGCCTGGCGCGCTACGCGGCCGGACGGTGGCGGCGCAATGCGCGCGTGCAGGCCAGGGCCGAGCGCAACGGCAGGATCTTCCATGCCAGGGGCCCCGTGCGCTGGGCCCGCGACGCCTCCCTGCGCCTGCTCGGAGCGCGTCTGCTCGACCAGCCCTGGCTTTACCGGGGCGAGGCCGCGGAAGCGATGGCCGCAGGTCCCGGCAGCAGCCGGTAGGCGAGCGCGCCCGCGGCGAGCAGCCCGGCGATGGTGCACAGCACCGCCGTATAGGTGCCAGCGTACCCCGATTACCCGCCCTGGCAATGCGCCGAACGCGACGCAGGAGGATTCAAAGGCTGGTGCGGAGCCGCCAGATCTCCGGAAACAGCACCACGTCCAGCATGCGCCGCAGGTAGCTCACGCCGCCCGTGCCGCCGGTGCCGCGCTTGAACCCGATCACGCGCTCCACCGTGGTCACGTGGCGGAATCGCCAGAGGCGGAAGGCATCCTCCAGGTCCGTGAGCTTCTCGCCCAGCTGGTACAGGTCCCAGTAGCGCTGCGTATCGCGATAGACGGCGAGCCAGGCGCCCTCCACCGCATCGCTCCCGGCATAGGGCTGCGTCCAGTCGCGGTCCGTGTGGCTCGCGGGCACGGGAATGCCCCGGCGGGCCAGCAGGCGCAGTGCCTCGTCGTAGAGCGAGGGCGCCTCGTAGGCGGCCTGCACCTGCGCGAGCAGGTCCGGCCGGTGCGCATGCGGCTTGAGCATCGCCGCGTTCTTGTTGCCCAGCGAGAACTCGATGCAGCGGTACTGGTAGCTCTGGAAGCCGCTCGACTGCGCGAGATAGGGCCGGATGGCGCTGTACTCGGGCGGCGTCATCGTGGCCAGCACATCCCAGGCATGGACCAGCTGTTCCATGATCTTGGACACCCGGGCCAGCATCTTGAAGGCCGGCGGCAGGTCGTCCCGCGCCACATGGTCGATCGCGGCGCGCAGCTCGTGCAGCATGAGCTTCATCCACAGCTCGCTGGTCTGGTGCTGCACGATGAACAGCATCTCGTTGTGGTTGGGCGACAGCGGCTTCTGCGCGTTCAGGATCGCGTCGAGCTGCAGGTAGTCGCCATAGCTCATGTCGCGGCTGAAATCGAGCTGCGCGCGCTCGTCGTGCACGATGGCTTCGGGCCGGGACGCGTGCGCGGAAGAGGCCGCGGCCGCGGACGAAGGCGCGCTGGATGCTTGCGTGGCGTGGGGGCACATGGTGCGATGTCTCCTGCCGGCCTTCAGGTCACGGCGTGTTGCTGGTTGAACTCGGGGCGGCGCCATTCGCTGCTGTCCAGGACGGCGCGCAGGTGCTCCACGGCATTCCATACGTCCTCGAAGCCGAGGTAGAGCGGGGTGAAGCCGAAGCGCAGGATGTCCTTGTGCGGTCCCTGGCCGCCGTCGCCCTTGCGGAAGTCGCCGATCACGCCGCGCGCGATCAGCGCCTGCACGATCGCGTAGGCGCCGCTCCCCTGGCCGTCCACGCCCTGGCCCTCGTCGCGCGTCAGGCACACCTGGGAGCCGCGCCGCGCGTGCTCGCGGGGCGTCGCCAGGCCCAGGCCGTGGCCGGCGCAGCGCTCCTCCACCAGCCGGATGAACAGGTCCGTGAGCGCCAGCGATTTCGCGCGCAGCGCCTGCATGCCGCCCAGCGGCTGCGCGGCGGTGAACACGTCCAGACCGCACTGCAGCGCCGAGAGGCTGATGATCGGCTGCGTGCCGCACAGGTAGCGCGCGATGCCCGGGGCGGGCTGGTAGTCCGGCGTGAACGCGAACGGCGCTGCATGGCCCCACCAGCCCGACAGGGGCTGCCAGAAGCGGCCGGTATGGCGCGGATGCACCCAGACGAACGCCGGGGCGCCGGGGCCGCCATTGAGGTACTTGTAGCCGCAGCCGATCGAGAAGTCCGCGCCCGCGCCGCGCAGGTCCACCGGCACCGCGCCCGCGCTGTGCGCCAGGTCCCACACGCAGAGGATGCCCTGCGCATGCGCCGCGGCGGTGACGGCCGCCATGTCGTGCATCGCGCCCGTGCGGTAGTTCACGTGCGTGAGCATCAGCACCGCCACGTCGCCCGTGAGCGCGGCAGGAATCTCTTCGGGCTCCACCAGCACCAGTTCCAGGCCGCGCTCGCGGCACAGGCCTTCGGCGATGTAGAGATCGGTGGGGAAGTTGCTGCGCTCGCTCACGATGCGGCGGCGCGCGGGCGCGTCCTCGCGGGCGATGTTCAGCGCGGCGCTCAGCACCTTGTAGAGGTTGATGGACGTGCTGTCCGTGCAGACGACTTCGCCGGCCCCGGCGCCGATCAGCGGCGCGAGCTGGTCGCCCAGGCGCTGCGGCAGGTCGAACCAGCTGGCGCTGTTCCACGAGCGGATCAGGTCGGTACCCCATTCCCGGGCCACCACCTCGGCGATGCGCGCGGGGGCGGCTTTCGGCAGCACGCCCAGGGAGTTGCCGTCCAGGTAGATCACCCCGTCGGGCAGCTGGAAATGGCCGCGCAGCGGGCGCAGGGGGTCGTGCGCATCCAGTGCGCGGCAGTCGTCGAGTGTGGTCATGGTCAAGGGCAGGGCAAGAGATCGGGAAGGGGGCGGCGGGAAGGCCGTGTCAGGCCGGCGTCCGAAGCACCGCGCGCACGGGCGAGGCGTCGGCCGTGGTGAGCTTCAGCGGCAGGGCGATCAGTTCGTAGTCGCCTTCTGGCACCTCGTCGAGCACGAGGTTCTCCAGCACGCGCAGCCCGCGCCGGCGGATCACCTGGTGGCTGTCCAGCGACTTGCTGTCGGCGGGGTCGATGCTGGCGGTGTCGATGCCCACCAGAACCACGCCCAGGTCGGCCAGGCGTTCGATGGTGTCCGGTGCGTAGGCGGCCAGCGCGGCATCCCAGCGGTCCAGCGGCATGCGTTCATAGGTGCGTACGAGCACGCGCTGCGGCAGGGCGGGCCGGTCGGCGCCCAGCGCGTGGGCGATGTGCTCCCATGCGACCAGCGGGCCCCTGCCGATCGCATGGATCACGCGGCAGGGGCCGATGAAGGCATCGAGCGGCACGTCGCCGATCGTCGCTCCCTGCGGGTCGTAGTGAAGGGGCGCGTCCGCATGCGTGCCGACGTGCGGCGACATCGCGAGGGCGCTCACGTTCACCGGGCACTGCGGGCCGATCGTGGCGCACCACTGCTGCGAATAGGGCGTGTCGCCGGGGAACACCGGGCTGCCGGCGTGTACCGGCGCGGAAATGTCCCACAGCATGCGGGGGGTGGTCATGGGCGCTCCTTGGGCGGCATCGCTGCCAACGCGCGCATCCTAGGCAGGGCAGCGGCGCGTGGTGTCGTTTAATCCCTACAGCTCTGAAAATTGGAAAAATCTGCCCCGTGTGGCTGGATGGGGAAAAATTTATGCAAACGGAACTGGATCGGACCGACCGCCAGATCGTGGCGGCCCTGCAGGACGACGCCCGCCTGACCTCGGGCGAGCTCGCGCAGATCGCGCACCTGTCCCAATCGCCCTGCTGGCGGCGGGTGAAGCGGCTGGAGGAAGAAGGCGTGATCGCGGGCTACCACGCCGCGCTCGACCGCCGGGCGCTGGGACTCGGAGTGATGGTGTTCGTGATGGTGGGCATCGACCACCAGACCGAAGCTTCGTCGCTGCCTTTCGAGGAGGCGGTGTGCGCCATTCCCGAGGTGGTCATGTTCCACGGCATCTCCGGGCCCGAGGATTTCATGCTCGTGGTGGTCGCGCGCGACCTGGACGATTACTCGCAGCTGCTGCAGAACCGCCTGCACCGCCTGCCCGGCGTGCGGCGTGTGCACAGCTATTTCTCGCTGCAGGAGTTCAAGGGCCGCGTCGGCGGCCTCCCCGTGCCGGCTACAGGATGAAGCCTTCCGGCAGCGGCCCCATGCCGTGCCGGCGCCTCGCCCGGCCGCAGGCCTCGCTGCCGGCCTCGAACTCGCGGCAGGGCGACGGCCGCCATTCATAGATGCCGCAGGCCGCCCGCGTTCCCACCGTGCCCGACAGCGCGGCGCAGCGCGGGGGCGCGTGGTCCGTCCCGCGCATGCGGCGCAGGCCGGCGTTCACTTCCACCGTGAGGCCGGCGGGCACGCTGCCCCCTTCATCCTCCGATTCGTGGACCGAGAAATCGACGCGGAAGCTCGCGCAGCAGGCGCCGCAGCTCAGGCAGGGGTGGATGCTCATGAAAATCCGGGAACGTTGCGGGCCGGATTGTGCCCAACGCGGCGGGGATGTCGGCCACCGGCTGTCCCTCTCTCGCCGGGACGAGAGAAAATCCAGGCATTCCCCAGAACCATCACGGCCGGCAGGGGTCTGTGATCCATCGCAAGGCCTCCGGGGGCTTGGTCTGTAGAATGAGAATTAATATCATTACCAACAATAACACCCATGAAAACGAACGCTGAAGACGCGGCCGGGCCTGCGCGCGCCCGGCCCACCGCCCCGTCATCGACCTTGGGGCTGGACCGGCTGCCGCGCAGCGTGCCCGCGCATGTCGCGGCCCTCCAGCCCGCGCGGGACGACCGCGAACAGGCCCTCGTGCAGCGCCTCATGGAAATCGGCTTCCTGCCCGGCGAGCCCGTGCGCGTCGTGGCCAGCGGTTTCCCCGGCGGCGATCCGCTGGCCGTGCGCATCGGCCAGGCCACCTTCGCGCTGCGGCGCCACGAGGCGGCGCTGGTGCAGGTGCAGCCGGAGGCCACGGCATGACCGCGCAGGCGTCCACCGCATCCGCGCAGCCGCTGCGCATCGCCCTGCTGGGCAACCCCAACTGCGGCAAGACCGCGCTCTTCAACCTGCTGACCGGCGCACGGCAGAAGGTCGCCAACTACGCGGGCGTCACCGTCGAACGCAAGGAAGGGCACCTGCAGACCGCCGGCGGCCGCCGCGTGCGCGTGCTCGACCTGCCCGGCACGTACAGCCTGAACGCCCACAGCCTCGACGAGGCCGTCACGCGCGACATCGTTACGGGACGGCGCGCGGGCGAGCCGCTGCCCGACCTGCTCGTGTGCGTGACCGACGCGACGCATCTGCGGCTCAACCTGCGCCTGGTGCTCGAAGCCCGCGCGCTCGGCCTGCCGATGGTGCTGGCGCTCAACATGAGCGACATGGCCGAGCGCCAGGGCATCACGATCGACCGCGAGGTGCTGTCGCGCGAGCTGGGCATGCCGGTGATCGGCACCGTGGGCGTGCGCGCCGGGGGCGTGCGCGAGCTGCTGCAGTGGTTGGACCAGGCGCAGCCTTCGGCGCTGGCCGCACCAGCAGTACCGTCGCCTGCCGCCGGCAGCGGCACGCAGCCCCAGGTGGCGGAACTGCACCAGGAGGTGCGCCGCATCATGGACCTCGCCGTGCGCGAGCCCCAGGTGAGCCTGCGCCGCGACGACCGCATCGACGCCGTGGTGCTGCACCCGGTGTGGGGCCTGCTGCTGCTGGCCGCCACGCTGTTCCTGATGTTCCAGGCGGTGTTCAGCTGGGCCGAGGCCCCCATGGGCTGGATCGAGGGCGCCACGGCCGCGGCCGGCGCCTGGATCAATGCCCACATGGCCGAAGGCACGCTGCGCAGCCTGCTCACCGACGGCATCATCGCGGGCGCGGGCGGCGTGGTGGTGTTCCTGCCGCAGATCCTGATCCTGTTCTTCTTCATCCTCGTGCTCGAGGATTCCGGCTACCTGCCGCGCGCCGCGTTCCTGCTCGACCGCGTCATGGGCACGGTGGGGCTCTCCGGCCGGTCGTTCATTCCGCTGCTCTCGAGCTTCGCCTGCGCCATTCCCGGGGTGATGGCCACGCGCTCGATTCCCGACTGGCGCGACCGGCTGGTGACCATCATGATCGCGCCGCTGATGACCTGCTCGGCGCGGCTGCCGGTGTATGCGCTGCTGATCGCCGCCTTCATCCCCGAGCGGACCGTGGGTGGCGTGTTCAACCTGCAGGGCCTGGTGCTGTTCGGCCTGTACGTGGGCGGCATCGTGAGCGCCATGGCCGTCGCGGCCGTGGCCAAGCTGGCACGCCGCAACACCGGGGCGACGCCGCTGCTGATGGAGCTGCCCGCCTACCGCTGGCCCAGCCTGCGCGGCCTGGGCCTGGGCCTCTGGGAGCGGGCGCTGATTTTCCTGCGCCGCGTGGGCGGCATCATCCTGGCCGTCACCATCCTGCTGTGGTTCCTGTCGTCGTTCCCCGGCGCGCCCGAAGGCGCCACGGGCCCGGCCATCGAATACAGCTTCGCTGGCCGCATCGGCAGCGCGCTCGCGGTGCTGTTCGCACCCATCGGCTTCAACTGGCAGATCAGCATCGCGCTGGTGCCCGGCATGGCCGCGCGCGAGGTCGCGGTAGGCGCCCTGGGCACGGTGTACGCGCTCTCCGCCACCGGCGACGATGCCGCCGCGCAGCTGGGGCCGCTGATCGCCGGCAGCTGGTCGCTCGCCACGGCGCTGTCGCTGCTGGTGTGGTTCATCTTCGCGCCGCAGTGCATCTCCACCATCGCCGCGGTGCGGCGCGAGACCAACGGCTGGCGCTACCCGCTCATCATGGTGGGCTACCTGTTCGGGCTGGCGTATGCCGCGAGCTTCGTCACCTACCGCATCGCACTCGCTCTCGGAGGAGGTTGAACCGCCATGGCCCAGGACATCATCGTCGGCCTGATCGTCGCCGCAGCCGTGCTCTACGTCGCGTGGCGCTACCTGCCGCGGCGCTGGCGCAGCCGCCTCGGCGCGGTGCATCCGGCCCTGGCCGGGCCGGCCGGCTGCGGGGGCTGCGACAGCTGTGGCAGCGGTGAAGGAACCGGCGGCGCGGGCGGCTGCTCGACGCAGCCCCGCGCGGCGGCGGGCAGCCATGAGGTTGTGCAGCCGATGGTCTTCCACCCGCCCGCGCAGGGCCGGGCGCACGACGGGGACGCAGCGAAGCCGCGCGCGGGCGAGGGCAGCGGCGACGCCTGAATTTTCATGAAGGGCTTTCCGCGCGATCAGAACGCGCCGCCGGCACCCAGCACGTCCAGCGCATGCGCCAGGTTCGCCCGCGCCTGCGCTTCATAACGGCTTCGGAACCATTCCGTGTCGTAGAGCGCAGGGCGTTCCAGGAACGAGCGCAGGATCGCGCAGCGGCCGGCGCGGTAGCGGGGCCAGCGCACGAAGCGGTATTCGCGCCGCACGTTGCGCTCGAAAGCGGCATACACCGCGGGCGGCTGGCCGAGGATGGCGAGGTCGATGTCCACCACCCAGCGGTCGTCGCCCGTCACTGCGGACGCGTGGCCGTGGCACGTCGCGAGGATGTGGCGTTCCACGGTGCTCACGGTGTCGGCAGGCAGGCCCTGGCCCTGCAGGAAGCTGCGTGCCCAGCGGGCGCTGCGCTCCTCGTTGCGGCCCGACCAGGGCCAGTAAACGGCGTCGTGGAACCAGAGCGCCAGGGCGACGGTACGCGGGTCGTCCATCGCCTCGGTGGCGGTCTCCGCACCCGGGCCGTGGCCGGCCAGATTGCGCGCGGCGTCCCAGTGGTCGAGGCAGGCCTGCAGGTGGTGCGTGTCGTGGTACGCCCGCGGCCAGAACGACCAGTGGCGCAGCAGCCGGCGGCCCTCCGCCGTCCAGGCCGGGCCCTGCCGCGAGAGGGCCGCCCCGAGCGCATCCCAGCGGCTCAGGAGCGCGCGGCGATCGGGAGCGGCCATGGCAGTGAAGAAAGGTGGAGCGCCGCTAGGCTTGAGGCAGGCGCCTCACGCGACCTGGCCGAGCAGCAGGTACTCCATCAGCGCCTTCTGCACGTGCATGCGGTTTTCCGCCTCGTCCCACACGACGGACTGCGGGCCGTCGATGACGTCCGCCTCCACTTCCTCGCCGCGGTGCGCCGGCAGGCAGTGCATGAAGAGCGCCTCCGGCCGCGCGGCGGCCATCATCTCGGCGTCCACGCACCAGTCGGCGAACGCCTTCTTGCGGGCCTCGTTCTCGGCCTCGTAGCCCATGCTGGTCCACACGTCGGTGGTGATGAGGTCGGCGCCGCGGCAGGCTTCCAGCGGGTCGCTGAACACCTTGTAATGCGACCCGGCCACCACGCCCGCGACGCGGCTGTCCACTTCGTAGCCGGAGGGGGTGCTCACATGCACGGTGAAGCCCAGCAGCTCGGCCGCCTGCAGCCAGGTGTTGGCCATGTTGTTGCCGTCGCCCACCCAGGCGACCGTCCTGCCCTGGATGGACCCCCGGTGCTCGATGAACGTGAAGATGTCCGCCAGGATCTGGCAGGGATGGAACTCGTTGGTGAGGCCATTGATGACCGGCACCCGCGAATGCGCCGCGAAGCGCTCGATCTTGGTCTGCTCGTAGGTGCGGATCATGACCAGATCCACCATGCGGCTGATGACCTTGGCGCTGTCCTCGATGGGCTCGGCGCGGCCGAGCTGGCTGTCGCCCGTGGTGAGGTGCACCACGCTGCCGCCGAGCTGGTACATGCCGGCCTCGAAGCTCACGCGCGTGCGCGTGCTGGCCTTCTCGAAGATCATGGCCAGCGTGCGGTCCGTGAGCGGATGGTGCTTCTCGTAGCGCTTGAACTTGCCCTTGATGACCGCCGCGCGTTCGAAGAGATAGGCGTATTCCTGAGCGGAAAAATCCTTGAATTGCAGGTAGTGCTTCATGTCGGAGGGAGCTTTCATTCGGCCAGGAAGGCCTTGACCAGCGGAACGAGCAGAGACACGATCTCGTCGGCCTCTTCGCGCGTGAGGATGAGCGCGGGCACCATGCGGATCACGCTGTCCGCGGTGACGGACAGCAGCAGGCCGGCTTCCGCGGCACGGCCCACGAGCACGCCGCACGGCCGGTCGAGCTCGATGCCCAGCATCAGGCCCTGGCCGCGGATGTCCTTCACCCCGGGCAACCCGCCCAGCTCGCGCTGCAGGGCCGCCTTCAGGTGGGCGCCCACGTCGGCCGCGTTCTGCAGCAGGCCTTCTTCTTCCATGATGCGGATGGTTTCCACGCCCGCACGCATGGCCAGCGGGTTGCCGCCGAAGGTCGTGCCGTGGTTGCCCGGCGCGAAGATGTTCGCGGCCTTGGGGCCGGCCACCACGGCGCCGATCGGCACGCCCGAGCCCAGGCCCTTGGCCAGCGGCATCACGTCCGGCACGATGCCGGCCCACTGGTGCGCGAACCACCTGCCGGTGCGGCCCATGCCGCACTGCACCTCGTCGATCATCATCAGCCAGCCGCGCTCGTCGCAGAGCTGCCGCAGCTGCTGCAGGTACTCGATGCGCATCGGGTTCACGCCGCCTTCGCCCTGGATGGTCTCGAAGAACACGGCCACCACGTCGGGGTTGCCCTCCGTGGCTTGGCGGATGGCCTCGATGTCGTTCATCGGCACGCGGATGAAGCCTTCGACCAGCGGGCCGAAGCCGGCCTGCACCTTCGGGTTGCCGGTGGCCGACAGGGTGGCGATGGAGCGGCCGTGGAAGGCCTTCTCATAGACCACGATCTGCGGGCGCCCGATGCCCTTGTCGTGGCCGTACTTGCGCGCCAGCTTGAGCGCGGCCTCGTTGGCCTCCAGCCCGGAATTGCAAAAGAACACGTTGGTCATGCCGGAACGCTCCACCAGCCGCGCGGCGAGCTGCTCCTGCAGGGGCACGTGGTAGTAATTGGAGCTGTGGATCAGCTTGGCCACCTGCTCCTGCAGCGCGGGCACCAGCTTCGGGTGGTTGTGGCCCAGCGTGTTCACGGCGATGCCGCCCAGCGCGTCGAGGTACTGCTTGCCGTCCACGTCCCAGACCCTGCAGCCCTGGCCTCGCTCGAGCGCGATCGGCAGGCGGCCGTAGGTGTTCATCACGTGGGGCGAGGCGGGCTGGGCGGAAGCGCTCATGCGGAGATCTCCAGGCGTTCGATGCGAATCGGGAAAGAATGCGCCGGTCCGGGGAGAAGGCCGCCCGGCGCGCGAAGGCACGATTCTAGGTGCAGGGCATGATGGAGCCATTGCCGATTGCGCATCACAGCCATGCGGGCCGGGGGAACGCCAGGGTCTTTGGGATGGGTAGCTCTTATATAAGAGTTAGAATGCTGGTCAGTAGCGCCTGGCGGCGATCCTGCGGCGATTCCACTCCACGACCCCCCGATCCCCCATGGTTTCCCCCAACTCGAAAGAAGTCTTCATCCAAGGCATCACCCACGACGGGAAAACCTTCCGCCCCAGCGACTGGGCAGAGCGCCTCGCGGGGGTCATGGGCCAGTTCCGGCCCGGCGGCGCCAGGCCCGGCAGCCATCTGAGCTATTCCCCCTGGTGCGTGCCCACCACCATGAATGGCGTGAAGTGCGTGGTGGTCCACCGCGACCTCCAGACGCATGAGCCCATGGCCTGGGACTTCGTCATGAATTTCGCGCGAGACAACGGCCTGCAGGTGGCCGAGGCCTGCCTGCTGCCGGACGGCGTTCCTGCCCCTGGGAAGGCCTGAGCCCCGCTGGGTCCTGCCTTTCCGCGAACCGGGCGCGCCGCTCCAGGCCATCGGGCTGCGCGTCCGCTCCCCCATCCCCGTTTCCCATGAGCCCGTCGCCCCGCCGGCAATGAAAAAGCCGCGCTGGTGGCATTGCCATCAGCGCGGCCAGGCGGGACGCCGGGGCGTTGGCCTCAGAGTGCCTGCATTTCCTTGTTCTGGTTGCGCGGAGCGGCCGGCATCACGGCGGCCGGCGCCGCCGGTGGCGTGGCGGACGGGGAGAGGTCTGCCGGAACGTCCAGGTAGGGCAGGTGCAGCGCCGCGCTGGTCATGCGCCGGATCTCGTTGGTCGTTGCGGCGCTTTCGTTGATCTTGCGGCCATACGACGGGATGATCTTCTGCAGGCGCGGCTTCCAGCCGGCGTCCGTCATCTGCTGGGGGAATGCCTTGGCCATCAGGTTCAGCATGATGTAGGGCGCCGTCGATGCCCCGGGAGAGGCACCCATCAGGGCCGCGATGGTGCCATCGGCGTCGGTCACGATCTCCGTCCCGAACTGCAGCACGGCGCCTTTCTCGGGATCGCGCTTGATCACCTGCACGCGCTGCCCGGCGGTCACCAGGCGCCAGTCCTCGCGCTTCGCCTGCGGGAAGTAGGCCTGCAGTTCCCTGTAGCGGTCCTCGTCGGTGAGTTCCGCCTGCTGCAGCAGGTACTTCACCAGATCGAGGTTGTGGATGCCCACGCGCAGCATGCCCACGAGATTGTCGTGCGTGACGGAAGAGAACAGGTCGAACCAGGAGCCGTGCTTGAGGAACTTCGTGGTGGCCAGGGCGAAGGGCCCGAAGAGCACGACCGGCTTGCCGTCCAGGTTGCGGGCGTCCATGTGCGGAACCGACATCGGCGGGGAGCCGGTGGAGGCGATGCCGTAGGCCTTCACGCCGTGGCGTGCGGTGAGTTCGGGGTTCTCGGTGGCGAGGAACTGCCCGCCCACGGGAAAGCCTGCGTAGTTCTTCGACTCGGGAATGCCCGATGCCTGCAGCAGCTTGAGGGCCGCGCCGCCGGCGCCCACGAAGACGAAGCGGGCCTTGATGGTCTTCTCCTTGCCGCCCTCGGCGAGCTGGGCCACGGTCACGTTCCAGGTCTTGTCGGCGTTCTGGCGCAGCGCGCGCACTTCGTGCTGCAGACTCAGCGTGAAGTTCGGGCTTTTTCGCAGGCCCTCCATGAGCTGGGTGGTCACCGCGCCGTAGTTCACGTCGGTGCCCAGGGGCATGTAGGTGGCGGCCACCTTCTGGCCCGGATCGCGGCCTTCGATCATCAGCGGAGCCCATTCGCGGATGCGGGCCTGGTCCTCCGAATACTGCATGCCGTAGAAGAGCGGATTGCTCACCAGCGCGGCGTGGCGCTTGCGCAGGTAGGCGATGTTGTCATCCCCCCAGACGAAGCTCATGTGGGGTGTCGGGTTGATGAAGGTGCCCGGCGCCTGCATGGCGCCGCGGCCGACCTGGTGTGCCCAGAACTGGCGCGACACCTCGAACTGCTCGGCGATGCCCACGGCGCGCCTGGTTTCGATGGAGCCGTCGGGAAGCTGCGGCGTGTAGTTCAGTTCCGCGAAGCCCGAATGCCCCGTGCCCGCGTTGTTCCAGCCATTGGAGCTTTCCAGGGCCACGCCATCCAGGCGCTCGAAGACCTGGATCTTCCAGTCGGGCTGCAGTTCCTGCAGATAGGTGGCCAGTGTCGTGCTCATGGTGCCGGCGCCGACCATCACCACATCGATGGGCTGGTCGTTTTCGGCAGGGGGACGGAGCGGGGGAACAGGGGCCAGTACAGGAACAGTACAGCGGCCAGGACGAGCACCAAGAGGGTGCCGGACAAGGCTTTGAACGTCTTTTTCATGGAACACGACGGCTGCGCGCGAAAGGCCTGCCATCAGGGCAGGCCGGGCATCGCTACCGGAGAACGGGAAATTTTGGAAGCGGGATTGTCCCACCAAAGTGAAAACCTTTACAAAAAACAAGTTTCACTTTCCCAGTCCATGGTATTGCGGTGCATGAACCCGCGGCGATACGCATGCGGCTCCACGCGGCCGGCGGCAGAGGCCGGAAACGAAAAAACCGCCCGAAGGCGGTTTCTCGTTTTCTTGCTGACAGCGCACCCGTTGCAAACGGCGGACGGCGGGGCCGCCCGGGCTGTTGCCTGAAGAGGGTCAGGCGGCCAGTGCCAGGGCTTTCACCTTGGCGGACAGGCGGCTCTTGTCGCGAGCGGCCTTGTTCTTGTGGAAGATGCCCTTGTCGGCGATCGTGTCGACCACGGACTGCATCTTGGCGAACAGTTCGGACGCCTTCGTCTTGTCGCCGGCCAGAACGGCCTTCTCGACGTTCTTGACGGCGGTGCGGTACTTCGAGCGCAGCGAGGTGTTGGCTGCGTTCAGCTTCACGTCCTGGCGCGCGCGCTTGCGGCCGGAGGCGAGGCGGGGGTTCTTTTTCTTGGGCTTGGCAGATGCCATGATGGATTCCTTAGGTGTCTGAGGATGATGTCAGCAAAGCCGGCGATTATAGCCCAGGCTTGCGCAAGGCGGTCTCCCCTGTCCATCATCCCCGGCCTGTGACGGCGGGCGCAGCGCATACACTCCTGCCCGTGTCCCTGTTCAAAGCCGCCTCCACCGTCTCCCTGCTGACCCTGGCCTCCCGCGTGTCGGGGCTGGCGCGCGATCTGCTGATGGCATCGATGTTCGGGGCCAGCGCGCTCACCGACGCCTTCAACGTCGCCTTCCGCATTCCCAACCTGTTTCGCCGCCTCTTCGCCGAAGGGGCGTTCAGCCAGGCCTTCGTGCCCGTGCTGGCCACGCACCGGGCGCAGCAGGGCGAGGACGCCACGCGCGAACTGATTTCGAGCGTGGCGACCGCGCTCTTCTGGGTGCTGCTGGCCTCCTGCCTCGCGGGCGTGCTGGGCGCTCCGCTGCTGGTCTGGCTGCTGGCCAGCGGCCTGCGGCAGAACCCGCAGGGCTACGATGCGGCCGTGCTGATGACGCGCTGGATGTTCCCCTACATCGGTTTCATGTCGCTGGTGGCGCTGTCCGCCGGCGTGCTCAATACCTGGAAGCGCTTCGCCGTGCCGGCGGCCACGCCGGTGCTGCTCAACCTCTGCATGATCCTGGCCGCGTGGCTGGGGGCGCCGCAACTGGCCGCCCGCGGCATCGAGCCCATCTACGCCATGGCGGGCGGCGTGATGCTGGGCGGCATCGCGCAACTGGCCGTGCAACTGCCGGCGCTGCACCGGCTGCGGCTGCTGCCGCGCATCGGCATGTCTCCCGGCGCGGTCCGGGCCGCCTGGCAGGCGCCGGGGGTGCGGCGCATCCTCGTGCTCATGGGGCCGGCGCTGCTGGGCGTGGGCGTGGCGCAGATCTCCCTGATGATCAACACGCAGATCGCTTCCTACCTGGCCCCGGGCAGCGTCACCTGGCTGTTCTACGCGGACCGCCTGATGGAGTTCCCCACTTCGCTGCTGGGCGTCGCCCTGGGCGTGGTGCTCACGCCGCAGCTGGCGGCCGCCCGTGCCGCCGGCGACGCGCAGCGCTATTCCGCCATGCTGGACTGGGGCCTGCGCATCGTGGTGGTGCTGTCCGTGCCGTGCGCCGTGGCCCTGCTCACCTTCGCGCAGCCGCTGGTGGCCACGCTGTTCCACCATGGTGCGCTGCACGACGGCGACGTGGGGCAGATCGCCCTGGCGCTCGCCGGCTACGGCGTGGGGTTGCTGGGGCTCGTCGCCATCAAGGTGCTCGCTCCCGGCTATTACGCCAGCCAGGACATCCGCACTCCCGTGCGCATCGCGGTGGTCGTGCTCTGCGTGACCCAGCTGCTCAACGCCGTCCTGGTGCCGACGCTGGAACATGCGGGCCTGGCGCTGTCCATCGGGCTGGGCGCGCTGGTGAACGCCCTGTGGCTGCTGGTGGGGCTGCTGCGCCGCGGCAGCTTCCAGCCGCAGCCCGGCTGGGGCCGGCTGCTGCTGCAGGTCGTGGCGGCCAGCGCACTGCTGGCGATTTTCCTGATCTGGGCCAGCCGGTACATCGACTGGATCGCGATGCGGGCGCACGAGGCGCAGCGGGTGGGATGGCTCGCGGTGTTCCTGGCGGGGGCGGCGGTGCTGTATTTCGGCGCGCTGTGGGCGGCCGGGATGAAACTGCGCCAGCTGCTGCGCCGCTGAAGCCCGACAGAAATTTTACCAATGCGTGGAATGCGTCTGCTTGACGCCCCCCGGCGCGCGCCCGTACAACCGCTGGCATGCCTCTGAGCTATTCCCTACCGACACCGCTCGAATATTTCGCCGCTCTCGTGCAGAGCGACGAGCATTTTCCGCTACTGGAAGCTGCGGCCTGCATCGCCCACGACGAGTACCCCGAATTCGACGTGCAGCAGTTGCTCGGCGACATGGACCAATTGCTGGCCCGGGTGCGTCGCCGGTTGCCGGAGGACGCATCCTCCCTGCAGCGGCTGCGGTCGCTCAACCAGTTCTTCTTCCACGACCTGGGCTTCGGCGGCAACGTCAACAACTACTACGACCCGGACAACAGCTATCTGAACGCCGTGCTGCGCACGCGCCGCGGCATCCCGATCTCGCTGGCCGTGCTGTGGATGGAACTGGCGCAGGGGCTCGGACTGCATGCGCGGGGCATCTCGTTTCCCGGGCATTTCATGGTCAAGGTGCTGCTGCCGCGCGGACAGGTGGTGCTGGACCCGACCACGGGCCAGTCCCTGTCCCGCGAAGACCTGGCCGAGCGTCTGGAGCCGTTCCGGCGGCGCAGCGGCCTGGTGGACGATTTCGAGGTGCCCCTGGGGCTCTACCTGCAGGCCGCCCCGGCCCGCGAGGTCATCGCCCGCATGCTGCGCAACCTGAAGGAAATCCACCGTTCCCAGCAGGATTGGGGACGCCTCGCGGCCGTGCAGGAGCGGCTGGTGGTGCTGCTGCCCGATGCCTGGGGCGAGTGGCGGGACCGCGGCCTCGCGCGGGCCGAACTGGGCCATGCGGAAGGAGCGGTGTCGGACCTCGAAACCTATCTGGCCCATGCCGAGGATGCGCTCGATGTCGATGCCATCGCCGCGCGGCTCGAGCAGCTGCGGCGTGCCGGGGACTGACGGGCCGCGGCGGCCGCCTCACTGCCGCGCCGTGCGGACGTTGGCTGGCAGCGCCTGGGGGTGGCTGGTGCGCAGCGGGTTGATGTCCAGCCCGCCACGGCGGGTGTAGCGCGCGTACACCGACAGCTTGATCGGGCGGCAGCGCGTCCACAGGTCCATGAAGATGCGCTCCACGCATTGTTCGTGGAACTCGTTGTGGTTGCGGAAACTGACCAGGTACCGCAGCAGGCCGGCCTGGTCGATCTGGGCTCCGCTGTACTCGATGCGCACGCTGCCCCAGTCCGGCTGCCCGGTCACCAGGCAGTTGCTCTTGAGCAGGTGGCTGGTGAGCGTTTCCGTGACGGGGGCCTCGCCATGGTTCGCATGCAGCAGCTCCGGGGCGGGGGTGTAGTGCGTGCACTCCACGTCCAGGCGGTCCAGCAGCAGGCCGTCGAGCTCCTGCACGGGTTCGCGGTCGAACATCTCGGGCAGCACCAGTTTCACGCCCACGGTCGCCTGGCGGTCCGAACCGCGCCACGCGGCCTCGCTGATGTCCGTCCGGATGCGCGTCTGCACTTGTGCGGCATCCGCGAATCGCGTGTTGTTGAAGCTGTTCAGGTAGAGCTTGAACGACTTGCTCTCGATGATGTTGGGGGTCTCGCAGGGAACGGTGATGTGCGCGAGGGCGACCTGCGGCTTGCCGCGCAGGTTCAGCCACGACAGCTCGAAGGCGGTCCACAGGTCCGCCCCGAAAAAGGGCGGGGTGCCCGTCACGCCGATTTCGTGGCGCTTGGGCTGGCGGGGCAGGGGGAACAGCAGCGAGGCGTCGTACTGGTCGGCATAGCCGGAGACGCGGCCCAGCTGGGATTGGTCGGGAGTATTCATGGTGTGTCCGCCGGCGTCGTTCATTCGAAACGCCGTTCGCGCAGCCACTTCGTGGCGATCCATTTGTCGCCTGCGACGACGGGGGCTCCGCCATGGAGCGTGCGCGTGGATGGGTGGGGGCGTTCGTAGCTGAAGAACACCGCGTTGCCACGGCGCGGAGCCACTTCCAGGTGCACGTCGGGGAAGGTGGTGCCACCGCCCTTTTCCGGATCGTTGAGGTAGATGACGATCGTGGCCACCCGCTGCCCGCCCCGGCGCAGGATGGTCGGCGTGCCGGGCTCCGCGGGGTCGAAGTAGTCGTAGTGGGGCTTGTATTCGGCCCCGGGCCGGTAGTGCAGCACCTGCAGGCCCTCGCCGTTCTCCAGGGGCCAGTTCACGAGCCGGGCGATGCGCGCCTCCAGCCGTGCCACCACGGGGTTTTCCTCGCGCTGGAAGAACATGCCGTTGCTGGTGCGGTCATCGTTGACCTCCTCGCCGCCCGTGCGCGTGGCGACGGTGAGCGACCGGGCCATGCGGGGGCGGGCCGCATCGATGATGGCGTCGCATTCCTCGGGCGACAGCAGGTTGCCGAACAGCACCACGCGCGGCTGGGCCATGGCCATGAGCACGTCCACGCGGCGGTCGCCGACGTCGATGCTGCCGGGGGACTCCGCCAGGTCCGGCTCGGGCACGCGCGAGGCTGCCGGATGGCCCTGCTGCACCGCCAGCGTGTCCAGGTGCTCGCGCAGCACGTGTTCCATCGCATAGGTGGCCACTTCCTCGCTCCAGCCCGCGTCGAGCATGGATTGCAGCACGGCGGGCGCGCCGAAGCCCGCCTGCGCCTGCGCGACGATCCAGGTGCGCAGCTCCGGCGTGATGGATTGGGAGAGGGCGGCGTCCGTGTCGGCGCGCGCTGCAACGGGGCGGTTGGCGGACATGTGTTCGGTCGGGAAAGTGGGTCGGGCGGCCATCGGCAATCGGGTACGTTAACCCCCGTGCAAAACACGGCCGCGGTGTGCGGTTTTTCGGGCGCTTCAGCCGGCGTCCTTGCGGCGGAAGACGAGGCGGTCCTGCGCCGAGGCGGATGCGTCGAACGCATAGCCTTCGAGATCGAAACCTTCCAGCTGGCGGGGGGCCACCACGCGGTGCTGGATGGCATAGCGCGCCATCAGCCCGCGGGCGCGCTTGGCATGGAAGCTGATGATCTTGTAGCGGCCCCCCTTCCAGTCCTCGAACACGCATTCGATCACGCGGGCCTTCAGCGCGGCGGTGTCCACGGATTTGAAGTATTCCTGGGAAGCGAGGTTCACCACCACCGGCGTGGCGTCGGCCGCGAGGCGCTGGTTCAGGTGCTCGGCGATGCGCTTGCCCCAGAACCGGTAGAGATTGGCGCCTGCGCCGGTGGCCAGCCGCGTGCCCATCTCCAGGCGGTAGGGCTGCATCCGGTCGAGGGGGCGCAGCACGCCGTAGAGGCCGCTCAGGATGGCGACATGGTCCTGCGCCCAGCGCAATCCGTCGCCGTCCAGGCTCCGGGCGTCCAGGCCCTCATAGACATCGCCGTTGAAAGCGAAGAGCGCCTGCCGGGCGTTCGCCGCCGTGAACCGCGGCGACCAGGCGGCATAGCGCGCGGCATTGAGCCCGGCCAGCGCATCGCTGATGCCCATCAGGGACGCCAGCTCCTGCGGAGACTTCTCACGCAGCACCTCGATGAGCTGCGTGGATTCATGGATGAACGGGGGAAGGGTGTGGGCCAGCCCTGGCGGCAGCGGGGTGTCGTAGTCCAGGGATTTGGCGGGAGACAGCAGGAACAGCATCGGTGCGGATTCCCTCGGTGCGAACGGACGGTGCGGGGAAATGCGGACGGCCGGCGGCGCCAGGCAAGTGGCGCCGCCGGCCGTCGGGATCCGTCAGGCGACGGACGAGGGCTGCTGCTCGAACGGCAGCTTCAGGTCGCGCAGATCTCGGCGTGTTTCCACGAGCACCAGCGGACCTTCGTCCAGCACGACGGCCGGAGGCCGCTCGCGCGGCACATGCACCGGGCGGGGCTCCGCGGCGATCGCTGCCTGCGCGGCGGCGATCTTCTCCGCATCGGAGTTCACCCACTGCAGGCCCGAGCTTTCGGCGATCCGGTTCAGCTCATCCACCGGCAGCTGGAAGGCCTGCACGCGTGGCAGTCCCGGCACGGCCGCGGCTGCGGCCGGTGCGGGCGCTGGCGTGGCGACCGGGACTGGCACGGGGACCGGCACCGCGGCGGCGGCCACGGCAGGTGCCGGCGCTGCCGCCGGGATGCCTGCGGGGGCTTGCGCAGGTTCCGCGGGCGCTTCGCCGTGCGAGGCTTCGGATGCCACCGCCGCGGCGGTGGGCGCGGGGGCGCCGCCACCCTGGCTGAAGTAGCTGCGGCGCGGCGCTTCCTGGGCAGGGCCTTCGCCGGCCACGTCCTGCACGGCCTGCGCCGTGGTGGTCTCGGTCACCGGTGCGGTTTCCACCTCGGCGCCTTCACGCGGCGCGCGCTCCCGGCGGTCGCGTCCATAGCGGTCGCGCGACCGGCGTTCGCGGCGCGGCTCCTCGCCCGGGGTGGAGCCCGTGGCCGGGCTGCCGGCTTCGCCGCCGGTCAGGTCCAGATCGGGCAGCGAGGCCATCGGGGACGTGTCCACGAACTCGGCCTGGCCTTCCTCTCCGCGCGGACGGCGGTCGCCGCCGCGTTCCCGGCGTTCCCGGCGCTCGCCGTTGCGAGGGCCCCGCTCGCCGCGCTCCTGCGGGGCGGCACCCTGGCCTTCGATGCCGACGTCCGGGGCCACGGCCCCCATGCCGGCGTCAGTGCCCAGCGGCTGCTGGCGCGGAGCGTCGCCGGACTCCCGGCGCTCGCGGCCGCGGCCGCCTTCACGGCCTTCACGGCCATTACGCGGCGCGTAATCTCCTTCGGCGCGAACGGATGCATCGCGTCCGTTCTCGCGTCCGCCTTCACGGTCGCGATCGCGCTCCCGTGCCGGCCGGCCTTCGCGGCCCTCGGCATCGCGCGGACCCCGGCCGTTGCGTGGCGCTTCGCCTTCGGCACGCTCGGGGCGTTCTCCGCGCTCGCCGCGGCGTCCGCGGCCTTCCGCGGCACCGTTCTCGCGCTGCCCGTCACGACCGCCGCCGTTGCCGTCGCGTCCGCCGCGCCGGCCTCCACCGCGGCGCCCGTCACGCGGGGCGTCGGCGGCAGGGGCGGGGGCAGGCGCCGCAACCGGCGCGGACACCGGTGCCGGAGCCGGACGCGGTCCGAAACCGAAGAGGCTCTTGAGCCATGCGAAGAAGCCCTGTTCCTGGGGCGCAGCCGGCGCCGGCGCGGGGGCCGGTGCAGGCGGCTGTGCCGGGGCGGCCGCGTGCGCGCCGTTGCGTGCGCCCGCCGTGCGCGGCATTTCGGGGCGCGGCTCGGCGACCGGGGCCGGCGCATCGGGCAGCACACCCTTGATCACCGGGGTCTGTTTGTTCGTCGGCTCCTGGGAGCGGCGCGTCACCGTGGTCGGGTCCTCCATCTCCTCGGCCAGCTTGTAGCTCGCGGCGATGTGGTCCAGGCGCGGGTCGTCGTGCTTCAGGCGCTCGAGCTTGTACTTGGGCGTTTCCATGGTCTTGTTGGGGACCATGAGCACGCTCACGCGCTGCTTGAGTTCGATCTTGGCGATTTCGGTGCGCTTCTCGTTGAGCAGGAACGAGGCCACTTCCACCGGCACCTGGCAGTGCACGGCGGCCGTGTTGTCCTTCATGGACTCTTCCTGGATCATGCGCAGGATCTGCAGCGAGAAGCCTTCCGTGTCGCGCACGTGGCCCGTGCCGTCGCAGCGCGGGCAGCGGATGTGCGCGCCTTCGCTCAGCGAGGGCTTCAGGCGCTGGCGGCTCATTTCCATCAGGCCGAACTTGCTGATCGTGCCGAACTGCACGCGGGCGCGGTCCTGGCGCAGCGCGTCGCGCAGGCGGTTCTCGACCTCGCGGCGGTTCTTGCTCTCCTCCATGTCGATGAAGTCGATCACGATCAGGCCGCCCAGGTCGCGCAGGCGCATCTGGCGGGCCACCTCGTCGGCGGCTTCCAGGTTGGTGCGGGTGGCGGTCTCCTCGATGTCGCCGCCCTTGATGGCGCGGGCCGAGTTCACGTCCACGGACACCAGCGCTTCCGTGTGGTCGATCACGATGGCGCCGCCGGAGGGCAGGGTCACCGTGCGGGCGTAGGCGGACTCGATCTGGTGCTCGATCTGGAAGCGGCTGAACAGCGCCGCGTCGTCGCGGTAGCGCTTGACCTTGGCGGCATGCTCGGGCATGACGTGCGACATGAACTGCTGCGCCTGTTCATAGATGTCGTCCGTATCGATGAGGATGTCGCCGATGTCGTTGTTGAAGTAGTCGCGGATCGCGCGGATCACCAGGGAGGATTCCTGGTAGATCAGGAAGGCGCCCTTGCCGCCCCTGGCGGCGCCGTCGATGGCGGTCCAGAGCTTGAGCAGGTAGTTCAGGTCCCATTGCAGCTCGGGCGCCGAGCGGCCGATGCCGGCGGTGCGCGCGATGATGCTCATGCCCTTCGGGTACTCGAGCTGGTCCATCGCCTCCTTGAGTTCGGCACGGTCCTCGCCCTCGATGCGGCGCGACACGCCGCCGCCGCGCGGGTTGTTGGGCATCAGCACCACGTAGCGGCCGGCCAGCGACACGAAGGTGGTCAGGGCCGCGCCCTTGTTGCCGCGTTCTTCCTTCTCGACCTGAACCAGCAGCTCCTGGCCTTCGCGGATCACGTCGTTGATGCGGGCCTGGCTGGGCGAAACGCCCTCGGCGAAATACTGGCGGGAGATTTCCTTGAAGGGCAGGAAGCCGTGGCGGTCCTCGCCGTAATCCACGAAGCAGGCTTCCAGGCTGGGCTCGACGCGGGTGACGACCGCCTTGTAGATGTTGCCCTTGCGTTGTTCGCGTCCCTCGATCTCGATCTCGTAGTCCAGCAGCTTCTGGCCGTCCACGATGGCGAGGCGCCGTTCTTCGGGCTGCGTGGCATTGATGAGCATCCGCTTCATGATGCGTTTCCTTCTTCGTATGGGTGCGGGACGCCGCGCAGCACAGGAGCTGCGTGCGTCCCGGGTTCAACCGTTGACACAGGCTCTTCAGGAGCCATGGATGCCAGGGCCGACGCACTGAAACGAAGGGAATTGCCGCTGAAAGCCAGGCGGCCGCGAAGCTGTTGACTAGCTCGGCAGCCGGGGTGGTGGGGCGTGGATGGAGGCGATGGAGGAAGCGTGCTTCCTGGCCGGGAAGAATGTCGTCGGCAGGGCACGCCATGCGGGCGCATCGGGCATGCGGACGGCCCGCGCCAGGGGCTTGTGCCCCTGCCACAGTGCCATGATCCAAGCCATCAGCGCCAACATGTTTTCGCTTTGATCCGCGGCAGGGGCGATCTCCGTGGAGAGGCGGCCTGCCGGTTGGGGATTCCGTTTGGGTGTTTCAATTTGTCAGCCGGGCCGGGCGGCATGCAGGCCTTCGCAGGCAACCGGCCTGCAATCTGCGCGCACGACGCCCGTTGGCATCGACCTTCCTGTACGTCGTGTCGGGCCGGGTGGACTAAACTCCAGAAAAATCAACCACTTACACAACGTCGCACAGGTGAAACACATTATAGGGGCCAAACCGGCGCCCGGCCGCCCCCCCGCCGCCTCCGAACCGGGTGCCTTGGCCGTGCGCTGGGTCGAGGTCGATGCCGAGTCCGCGGGGCAGCGGCTGGATAACTTTCTGATACGTGAACTCAAGGGCGTGCCCAAGACGCATGTCTACCGCATCATCCGCAGCGGCGAGGTCCGCATCAACAAGGGGCGGGCCGCGGCCGACACCCGCGTCGAGGCCGGTGACGTGGTCCGCGTGCCACCCGTGCGCATTTCCGACAAGGTGGCCGCAAAGGCGGAACGGCCCGCACCGGCCAGGGAGTTTCCCCTGCTGCTGGAGGACGAGCACCTGGTTGCCCTGGACAAGCCCGCCGGCGTGGCGGTGCATGGCGGCAGCGGCGTGAGCTTCGGCGTCATCGAGCAGTTGCGCCAGGCGCGCCCGCAGGCCCGTTTCCTGGAGCTGGTGCATCGCCTGGACCGGGAAACCTCGGGCATCCTGCTCGTGGCCAAGAAGCGTTCGGCGCTCACGCACCTGCAGGACCAGTTCCGCGAGCGCGAAACCGGCAAGACCTACCTGGCCCTCGTGTCGGGCGAGTGGCCGGAGCGCCTGAAGGTCATCGACGCACCCCTGCACAAGTACCTGCAGGCCGACGGCGAGCGCCGGGTGCGTGTGACCACGGAAGACGATCCCGACGGCATGCGCTCCATCACCCTCGTGAAGGTGCGCAGCCGCGTGCCGGCCCGGCCGGCCGAGGGGCTGCCCGCCATGGCGCTGCTGGAGGTGACGATCAAGACCGGCCGCACCCACCAGATCCGGGTCCACCTGGCCAGCCGGGGCCACCCGATCGTGGGCGACGACAAGTACGGCGACTTCGATCTGAACCGCCGCGTCCAGAAGCACGGCCTGCGCCGCATGTTCCTGCATGCATGGCGGTTACAGTTCAGCCACCCCGCCAGCGGCGAGCGCATCGAACTGCATGCCGAGCTGCCGGCGGAGCTGTCCGGCTTCCTGCCCGCCGCTCCCGCTCCCACCTGACGCCCGCCGCCCCATGTCCGCCACCCGTGCCCGCCGCTTCGATCTCATCGCCTTCGACTGGGATGGGACCCTGTTCGACTCCACCGCCATCATCGTGCGCTGCATTCAGGATGCCGTGCGCGACGTGGGAGGGCAGGTGCCCAGCGACCGCGATGCCGCCTGGGTGATCGGCATGGGGCTGATGGAGGCGCTGGCGCATGCCGCCCCCCACGTGCCGCGCGAAAAGCATGCCGAACTGCGCAGCCGCTACGGCTACCACTATGCGCGCCACCAGAACGACCTGAGCCTCTTCGAGGGCGTGCTGCCGATGCTGGAAGAGCTGCGCGCCTGCGGCCATTTGCTGGCCGTGGCCACCGGCAAGAGCCGCCGGGGGCTCGACGAAGTCCTGCACACGGTTTCGCTGCGGGGCATGTTCGACGGCTCCCGGACGGCCGATGAAACCGCCAGCAAGCCGCACCCCCTGATGCTGCAGGAGCTGATGGCGGAGTTCGGCGTGCCGCCCGGGCGCCTGCTGATGATCGGCGACACCACCCACGACCTGCAGATGGCCCGCTCGGCCGGCTGCGCCGGCGTGGGAGTGAGCTACGGAGCGCACGAGCCCTCCGGATTCCATGCGCTGGAGCCGCTGCACGTCGCCCATTCCGTGGCCGATCTGCACGACTGGCTGGTGCGCAACGGCTGATCGCGCCGGCCCGCTGCTGGAGCACCGAACATGACCGACGCCCCGGGAGCGGCCATTCCCCTGTGCCCGAGCGATGCGCTGCGGGAGGGCGGCGACGCCGTTCCCTTCGATGTCGTGTGGGCCGGGCAGCCCTGCCGTGCCTTCGCCATCCGCTACCAGGGGCAGGTCCATGCCTACCTGAACCAGTGCACGCACGTGCCCATGGAGATGGATTGGCAGCCCAACCGCTTCTTCGACGACACGGGGCACTGGCTGCTGTGCGCTTCGCACGGCGCTGCCTACCGCCCCGATACCGGCGCCTGTGCCGGCGGCCCCTGCCGTGGCGGACTGGTGAAGATCGCAATTTCGGAAGAGTCCGGAGTGGTGCGCTGGCATACTGGCTCCCAATTGCAACCCGTGGAATTCTGAGACATCCCATGACCGATCCGACCCGGAAAGAACCCTCCGGCCTGGAAGCTGATCCGTCGTCCACACCTGACCTGTGGGCCCAGAGTGCTCCTGAAAAAATAGCAAAAGACACCCCCGCCGCCGCCGGCAAGCCCCCGGGCTGGGAGCGCGACGTGCTGGAAAAACTCGTCTTCGCCACACTCTCCGAACAGCGCTCCGCGCGCCGCTGGCGTGTTTTCACCCGCATGGCATGGCTGGTTTTCCTGGTCGCCGTGGCCTGGGTGTTGCTTGCGCGCGACGTTGCGGCGCCCAGCAAAAGCACGCCCCACACCGCCGTGGTGGACATCAAGGGCGAGATCGCGTCCGGTGCCGAGGCGAGCGCGGAATTCGTGGTCGCGGCCATGCGCAGTGCCTTCGAGGACTCCGGCTCCCAGGCCGTGGTGCTGCTCATCAACTCCCCCGGCGGCAGCCCGGTGCAGGCAGGCATCATCAACGACGAGATCCTGAGGCTCAAGGCCAAGTACAACAAGCCGGTCTATGCGGTGGTCGAGGAAACCTGCGCCTCCGCCGCCTACTACATCGCGGCCGGAGCCGACCAGATCTTCGTGGACAAGGCCAGCATCGTCGGCAGCATCGGCGTGTTGATGGACGGATTCGGCTTCACCGGCACGATGGAAAAGCTCGGCGTGGAGCGCCGCCTGCTCACGGCGGGCGAGAACAAGGGCTTCCTCGATCCGTTCAGCCCGATGTCGGAGAAGCAGCGTACGTATGCGCAGGCCATGCTCGACCAGATCCACCAGCAGTTCATCCAGGTGGTGCAGAAAGGGCGGGGCGATCGCCTCAAGCCCACGGCGGACACGTTCAGCGGCCTGTTCTGGACGGGCCAGCAGGCCGTCGACATGGGCCTGGCCGACCACCTGGGCAACCTCGATTACGTGGCCCGCGAGGTCGTCAAGGCCGAGGACATCATCGACTACACGCGCCGGGACAACGTGGCCGAGCGCCTGGTGAAGAAGTTCGGCGCTGCCATGGGCGAAACGGCCATCCGCGCCCTGGGCGCCAGCCTGCCGGCGGTGCGCTGAACAGGCGGGTTCACTTCCAGCAAAAAAAGAGGCGCCGCGGCGCCTCTTTTTCGTTCCTGCCCGGGATCAGCGTCCAATGGCGAACACGACGGGCGTGCGACTGTCCAGCACGTCGGGCTGCTGGCGCCAGTGGCGCACGAGCTGGCTGGCTGTGCGGGCGCCGGCCAGGGTCAGGCCGCTGGCGAATGCCAGCCGGGTGTGGGGTTGCAGCGTCTTGACCAGGGCCTGCCACAGCGCGGGGTTGCGGTAGGGCGTTTCGATGAAAAGCTGCGTCTGTCCCTGCCGCAGCGCCAGCGCCTCCAGTTCCCGGATGCGCTGCGCGCGCTGGGCCGCATCCTGCGGCAGGTAGCCGTTGAACGCGAAGTTCTGGCCGTTGAGGCCGCTGGCCGCCAGGGCGAGCAGCAGCGAGACGGGGCCGGTGAGCGGCTCCACGCGAACGCCCAGGTCATGGGCCGCGCGCACGACCGAGCTGCCGGGGTCCGCCACGGCAGGCATCCCGGCCTCGCTGACCAGCCCCATGTCGTGGCCTGCCATCGCCGGAGCCAGCAACGGGCTGGCATCGAAGCCGGCCGCGCCGCCGGAGGCGCCCTGGTGGTCCCCCTTCTTGTGGACCTCGCGCGGCAACTCGGTGATGGACTGGCCCTGCAGCGGCGCTGCCAGCGGATGGAGCGCATCGATGCGCTTGAGGTAGGCGCGCGTGCTCTTCGCGTTCTCGCAGATCCAGTGGGTAATGGCTGCCGCTTTCCGCAGGGTGCCTGCGGGAAGGGCATCTTCCAGCGGAGCCTGCCCATCGCATCCGAAGTCCAGAGGGGCCGGAACGAGGTACAGCGTGCCGCGCTGCCGGGGCGTGCCGGCCGCATCGGGCGCCAGGGGAGTGCGGGCGTGCTCCGTCATGGCAGCACCAGGCCCGCGTTGCGCAGCATGCGGCAGGTGCGGATGAGCGGCAGGCCCACCAGCGCCGTGGGATCGTCGCTCACGATGGCGTCCAGCAGGCTGATGCCCAGGCCTTCGCTCTTGGCGCTGCCCGCGCAGTCGTAGGGCTGTTCGGCACGCAGATAGCGCTCGATCTCTTCATCGGAAAGATCCCGGAAGCGCACTTCCACCGGCGCGAGATCGGTGGCCTCGAAACCCGTGGCGGCGCAGGTCACGGTCACGGCCGTCTGGAACACCACGGTTTGACCGCGCATGCGCTGCAGCTGGGCCACCGCCCGTTCATGGGTGCCCGGCTTGCCCAGCGGGGTGCCGGAAAGGTCCGCCACCTGGTCGGAGCCGATGACGACCGCGTCGGGGTGGCGCCGCGCCACGGCTCGCGCCTTGGCCTGCGCGAGCCGCAGTGCCAGATCGCGTGGCGACTCGCCGGGCTGAGGGGTTTCGTCCACATCGGGCGCGGAAACGTCGAAAGGCACCCCCAGCCGGGCGAGCAGTTCGCGTCGATAGCGGGAGGTGGAGCCCAGTACCAGCGGGCGGGGAGGGAAAGCGGGGGCAGACATGGCGGCGATTCTCTTACACTGCCGCCATGACCAAGGAATTCTCTCCCCAGCGCCTCGACGTCAAGGCATTCGCGCAGGCGGGCGGTCATCTGTCCGGCCATGATTCGCTCCTGAAATACGAGCGGCTGGCCCAGGAGGCCAAAGGGCTGCACCCTGACCTGCTCGTGGACTGGACGGCCGACGGCGAAGTGCGGACCACGCACGGCATCGGTGGCCAGGTATGGCTGCGGCTGCGTGTGCGCGCCGCGTTCCCCATGACCTGCCAGCGCTGCCTCGGGCCGGTGGATGTCCCCCTGGAGGTCGATCGCGAATTCCGGTTCGTCGCCGACGAGGCGACTGCCGAGGCGCTCGACGACGAGAGCGAGGAAGACCTGCTGGCTCTGAGCCGCGAATTCAATCTGCGCGAGCTGATCGAGGACGAGCTCCTCATGGCGCTGCCGCTCGTGCCCCGGCACGACGAATGTCCTTCTCCGGTGCGGATGGCCTCCAGCGGCGAGGATTTCGAGGCGGCCAGCGCGGACAAGCCGAACCCCTTCGCGGCGCTCGCATCCCTCAAGACCGGCAAGCCTGGGGGTTGAAAAACCATTTGGGCTATAATCATGGGCTTCGCGCGAATCCCCTCGTGTCTTCAATGGGCTGATCGCGTTTTTACCAACCCACCCTTTCAAGACCAGGAGCCACCATGGCTGTTCAGCAGAACAAAAAGTCCCCCTCCAAGCGCGGCATGCACCGTTCGCACAACGCCCTGACGGTGCCCGGCATCGCTGTCGAGCCCACCACCGGCGAAACCCATCTGCGCCACCACATCAGCCCCAACGGCTTCTACCGTGGCCGCCAGGTGCTGAAGAACAAGTCCGAAGCCTGATCTTCGCCTGCGCGCACAGGCCCGCTGCTACACATGCGGTAGCGCGGGCCTTTGTTTTGTCCGCTGTTTCTTTTTTCCGGGTCCCGCTCGCGTGCGATCCGGCGAGTCGCCCATGATCACACTGGCTGTTGACTGCATGGGGGGCGATCACGGCCCCCGCGTCACGCTGGCGGCCTGCCGCCAATTCCTCGAACACCATCCGCAAGCGCGGCTGCTGCTGGTGGGCCAGCCCGAGAGCCTCGGCGGGTTCGCGCACGAGCGCGCCCAGATCGTCCCGGCCAGCGAGGTCGTCTCGATGGACGACCCCGTGGAGGTGGCCCTGCGCCGCAAGAAGGACTCCTCCATGCGCGTGGCGGTCCAGCAGGTGAAGGACGGCGCGGCCCAGGTCGCCGTATCGGCGGGCAATACCGGCGCGTTGATGGCGATTGCGCGCTACCTCCTGAAGACCCTGGACGGCATCGACCGGCCCGCCATCGCCACCCAGATGCCCAATGCCCGGGGCGGCGCGACCACCGTGCTGGACCTGGGGGCCAACGTGGATTGCAGCGCGGAGCATCTGCTGCAGTTCGCCGTCATGGGCGCGGCCCTGGTGTCGGCACTGCACGAGGGAACGGAAGAACCCGCGGTCGGCCTGCTCAACATCGGCGAAGAGGTCATCAAGGGCAACGAAGTCATCAAGCGCACCGGCGAGCTGCTGCGTTCCGCGGCCGAATCCGGTGACCTGAACTTCTATGGCAACGTGGAAGGCAATGACATCTTCAAGGGCACGGTGGACATCGTCGTGTGTGACGGTTTCGTGGGTAACGTGGCGCTCAAGGCCAGCGAGGGGGTCGCATCGATGATCGTCGGCGCGCTCAAGCAGGAGTTCAAGCGCAGCATCTTCACGAAAATCGCGGCAGTTGTGGCCTATCCGGTGTTATCTGCGCTGATGCGGCGCATGGACCACCGGCGCTACAACGGTGCGGCGCTGCTCGGGCTGCGAGGGCTTGTCTTCAAGAGCCACGGGTCGGCTGACATATTGGCATTCGAGCAGGCTTTGATCCGCGCGTATGATACGGCCCGCAACAACCTGCTCGATCGAGTCCGTTCGCGGGTTGCGCATGCCGCTCCCCTGCTGGGGCCCGCCGCCGCGCAGCCGTCGCCCTGACTGACCGTTTCGGGCCCCAATGAATGAGCCGTTATTCCCGTATCACAGGCACCGGCAGCAGCCTGCCCCCGCGCCGTCTGACCAATGCCGACCTCGTGGCCGAACTGGCCGGGCGGGGCGTTGAGACCTCGGACCAGTGGATCGTGGAGCGCACGGGCATCCGCGCCCGGCATTTCGCCGAGCGGGACGTGTGCAGCAGCGATCTGGGACTGGAGGCGGCGCGGCAGGCGCTCGATGCTGCGGGCGTGCAGCCTGCGGACATCGACCTCATCATCGTCGCCACGTCCACGCCGGACATGGTCTTCCCTTCCACTGCGTGCATCCTTCAGAACAAGCTGGGCGCCAATGGCTGCCCCGCATTCGACGTGCAGGCGGTGTGCAGCGGCTTCATCTATGCGCTGACGGTGGCGGATTCCATGATCCGCTCCGGCGCGGCCCGCCGCGCCCTCGTCGTGGGCTCCGAAGTGTTCAGCCGCCTGCTCGATTTCAACGACCGCACCACCTGCGTGCTGTTCGGCGACGGTGCGGGTGCGGTGGTCCTGGAGGCCTCCGAGACGCCGGGCATCCTCGCCAGCGACCTGCACGCCGACGGCAGGCACGTCGGCATCCTGTGCGTACCGGGCAACGTGTACGGCGGCCAGATCCTCGGCGATCCGCTGCTCAAGATGGATGGCCAGGCCGTTTTCAAACTGGCCGTGGGGGTGCTCGACAAGGCGGCCCGCGCCGTGCTGGACAAGGCCGGCCTGAAGGAGTCGGACGTGGACTGGCTGATTCCCCACCAGGCCAACATCCGCATCATGCAGGGCACGGCCAAGAAGCTGGGCCTGCCGATGGACAGGGTGGTGGTCACGGTGGACCAGCACGGCAACACGTCGGCCGCATCCATTCCCCTGGCGCTCGACCATGCCGTGCGCTCCGGCCAGGCCCGTCCCGGCCAGAACCTGCTGCTCGAAGGCGTGGGTGGGGGCTTCACCTGGGGCGCCGTGCTGCTCACGCTCTGAGTGCTGCCGCGGCCTGCGCCGAAGCACGGCCCCGGTGACTCGTATGACCTGAATTTCCCTCATGACCACGAAGAACTTCGCATTCGTTTTTCCCGGACAAGGATCGCAATCCGTCGGCATGCTCGACGCCTGGGGTGACCATCCCGCCGTGGCCGAAGCCGTCCAGGAAGCCTCCGACGCGCTCGGCGAGGACATCGGCCGCCTGATCCATGAAGGCCCCAAGGAAGCCCTGGCGCTGACCACCAACACCCAGCCCGTGATGCTGGTCGCCGGCGTGGCGGCCTGGCGCGTCTGGCTCGCGGAAGGCGGCGCGCAACCCGCCGCGGTGGCCGGCCACTCCCTGGGTGAATATTCCGCCCTGGTGGCCTCCGGCGTGCTCACGCTGTCGCAGGCGGCTCCGCTGGTTCGGCTGCGCGCCGCCGCCATGCAGGAAGCCGTGCCCGTGGGCATGGGTGCCATGGCCGCCATCCTCGGCCTCGAATCGGCCAAGGTGGTGGAAGGCTGCGCCCACGCCACCGCGGCGTTCGGCGCGGGCAGCGCGGATGTCGTCGAGGCCGTGAATTTCAACGACCCGGCCCAGACCGTCATCGCCGGTACCAAGGCGGGCGTCGAGGAAGCCTGCGAAATGCTCAAGGCCGCGGGCGCCAAGCGCGCGCTGCCCCTGCCCGTGTCCGCGCCTTTCCACTCCAGCCTCATGAAGCCGGCTGCCGAGAAGCTGCGCGAGGCACTGGCCGGCCTGTCCCTGACCTCCCCCCGC
Organism: Paracidovorax citrulli; assembly: GCF_900100305.1. Lineage (GTDB taxonomy): Bacteria > Pseudomonadota > Gammaproteobacteria > Burkholderiales > Burkholderiaceae_C > Paracidovorax > Paracidovorax citrulli. The sequence goes on from NZ_FNEY01000006.1 coordinate 63,401, forward strand.
ATTCCCGTGGTCAACAACATCGACGTGGCCGTGGAGCGGGGGGCGGATGCGATCCGCGATGCGCTCTACCGCCAGGCCTTCGGCCCCGTGCGGTGGGTGGAGTGCATCGGTGCGCTCAAGGCGCGGGGTGCCACCCACGTCATCGAGTGCGGCCCTGGCAAGGTGCTCATGGGCATGACCAAGCGCATCGACGCGACCCTGGTGGGCGGCTCGGTGTACGATCCCGCATCCCTGCAGGAAACCCGCGAACTGCTGGCCTGAGACGGCTGACCAGAGAGACACCATGACCCTTTCGAATTCCCCTGACAACGCCGCCCGCATCGCCCTGGTGACGGGTGCCTCCCGCGGCATCGGTGCCGCCATCGCTGCCGAACTGGCGGCGCGGGGCTTCCGCGTCGTCGGCACGGCGACCACCGAAGACGGCGCGCAGCGCATCACCCAGGCGCTGTCCGCCCACGAAGGCTGCCGGGGCGCCGCCGTCGACGTGAACGACGCCGCCGCGCTGGATGCGCTGATCGACGGCATCGTGAAAGAGCAGGGCGGCCTGCATGTGCTGGTCAACAACGCCGGCATCACCCGCGACCAGATTGCCATGCGCATGAAGGACGACGACTGGGATGCCGTGCTCGACACGAATCTGAAGGCGGTATTCCGCGCCTGCCGGGCCGTCATGCGGCCGATGATGAAGCAGCGCTATGGGCGCATCGTCAACATCACGAGCGTGGTGGGTGCCTCGGGCAATCCGGGCCAGGCCAACTACGCCGCAGCCAAGGCGGGTCTTGCCGGCATGACGCGCTCGCTGGCCCGCGAGCTGGGCAGCCGTGGCATCACGGTGAACTGCGTGGCCCCCGGTTTCATCCGCACCGACATGACCGCCGAGCTCTCCGAGGAGCAGCACAAGGCACTGCAGACGCAGATTCCGATGGGGCACATGGGGCAGCCGTCGGACATCGCCAAGGCCGTCGCCTACCTCGCATCGGACGACGCGGGCTATGTGACCGGCCAGGAGTTGCATGTCAATGGCGGCATGTACATGTAATTGATGGAAGTTGACGCTGGTTGTTCCGCCCGGCGGGCCATTTCGAGGTGTATCTCGATCCGGCTAGAATCGCGGATTCATTCACAACCCCCAAAGGGAAACCATGAGCGATATCGAAGCACGTGTCAAAAAAATCATCGCCGAACAACTCGGCGTGGAAGAGTCGCAAGTCACCAATGAAAAGGCCTTCGTGGCCGACCTGGGTGCCGACTCCCTCGACACGGTGGAGCTGGTGATGGCGCTGGAAGACGAGTTCGGCATCGAGATCCCTGACGAAGACGCAGAGAAGATCACGACGGTGCAGAACGCCATCGACTACGCGAACACCCACCAGAAGGCCTGACCGTCCGGTCTCCGCCTCCCCCCGCGGATCGCCCTTAGCGGTCCCGCATCAGCACGAAAGAGTCTTAGCGCATGAGCCGTCGTCGCGTCGTCGTGACCGGCCTGGGTTGCATCACCCCCGTCGGTAACACGGTGGCGGAAGCCTGGGCCCGAATCTTGGCCGGCCAGTCCGGCATTGGCCTCATCACCAAGTTCGATGCTTCGAACTTCGCCTGCAAGATCGCTGGCGAGGTCAAGGATTTCGACCTGAACGCCTACATCAGCGCCAAGGATGCGCGCACGATGGACAGCTTCATCCATTACGGCATCGCCGCGGCCGACCAGGCCGTGCGCGACGCGGGCCTGCCCGTGGGCGAGGCGCTGGATGAGGACCTGGCGAACCGCATCGGCTGCATCATCGGCTCGGGCATCGGCGGCCTGCCGCTGATCGAGAACACGCACGCGGAGCTCGAGAATCGCGGCCCCCGGCGCATCACCCCCTTCTTCGTCCCGGCCTCCATCATCAACATGGTGGTGGGGCACGTGTCGATGCGCTTCGGCTTCAAGGGGCCGAACCTGTCGGTCGTCACGGCGTGCACCACCGGCCTGCACTGCATCGGCGAGGCCGCGCGCAAGATCGAGTACGGCGATGCCGACGTGATCGTCGCGGGCGGCACGGAATCCACCGTCTCGCCCCTGGGCGTGGGCGGCTTCGCGGCGATGCGGGCACTGTCCACGCGCAACGACGATCCGGCCACCGCGTCCCGTCCCTGGGACAAGGACCGGGACGGCTTCGTGCTGGGCGAGGGCGCGGGCGTGCTGGTCCTCGAGGAGTACGAGCATGCGAAGGCCCGTGGCGCGAAGATCTACGCCGAGCTCTCGGGCTACGGCATGAGCGCGGACGCCGGCCACATGACCGCTCCCAACATGGACGGGCCCCGGCGCGCCATGCTGGCGGCGCTGCGCAATGCGGGCATCAACGCCGACGAAGTCGATTACCTGAACGCCCACGGCACCTCCACGCCGCTGGGTGACTTGAACGAGACGAACGCCATCAAGGCGGCCCTCGGGGACCATGCCAGGAACATGGTGGTCAGCTCGACCAAGTCGATGACGGGCCACCTGCTGGGCGGCGCCGGCGGCATCGAGAGCGTTTTCACCGTGCTGGCGCTGCACGACCAGAAAGTGCCCCCGACCATCAATATCTTCGAGCAGGATCCGGAGTGCGATCTGGATTACTGCGCCAATACGGCCCGCGACATGAAGATGGACGTCGCCGTGAAGAACAATTTCGGGTTCGGCGGCACGAACGGCACGCTGGTTTTCCGGCGCATCTGACGGCCGCACCGCCGTCGCGGCTCCGGATCCATGGCCGATCTCGCGCGGGAAGAGTTCCACGCTCCGGTGTTGCGCCACCCCGCAGGCGCGGAACATCGGCTCCGCGGCTGGGTTCTCGGGCTCAGCCTCGCGGGTTTCGCAGCCTGGGCGGCATGGGCCGTTTCCGGAAGCGGCCCGTCTGCCTGGACGGTCGCCTGTGGCCTGGGGCTGTGGGGCTGGGTCTCCCTGCTGGGCTGGCGCGCGGCAACCCGCTGGACCTCCGGCGTCCTTGCATGGGATGGCTTGCTGTGGTCCCTGGACCGTGGCAGGGCATCCTCCCCGCTGTGCGGGCGCCTGGAGGTCGCACTGGATCTGCAGCGTTTCCTGCTGGTGCGCTTCGTGGGTCAGGACGGCCGCCATGCATGGCTGGGCCTGGAGCCTGGCCGCCATGCCGCCGGATGGGCTGCGCTCCGCCGTGCGGTATATTCGCGCCCCAGACGGGAGCCCGCAGCCCAGGGGCCGACGATGCCCCCTGCTCATCGCCCAGATGCGTGAGCTTACGAATACATGAACGCTTCCCTGCCCCCGCCTTCCCCTGCCGACAGCGACCTCCAGCTCGTGGAGCGCACCGTGTCCGGCGACCAGCGGGCCTACGGGCTGCTGGTCGTGAAATACCAGCGCCGTATCGAGCGCCTCATCGGCCGCATGGTGCGCGACTCGGACCTGGTGCAGGACATCGCCCAGGAAACCTTCCTGCGGGCCTACCGCGCACTGCACCAGTTCCGCGGAGAAGCGCAGTTCTACACCTGGCTCTACCGCATCGCGGTCAATACGGCGAAGAAGGCCTTGATGGACATCAAGCGCAATCCCGTCATTTCCGAGAACGCATTGCGCGGCGGAGAGGACGAGGATGAAACTTCCCGTATCGGACACGAACTAACCAGCGACGAAACCCCGGAAACCGTGATGGCTGCGCAGGAGATTGCCGCGGCGGTCAACACGGCCATGGAAGCGCTGCCGGAGGATCTGCGCCAGGCGGTCACGCTGCGCGAGATCGAAGGCCTGACCTATGAAGAAATCGCCGAGGTGATGCAGTGCCCCATAGGAACGGTGCGATCGAGGATATTCCGTGCCCGGGAGGCGATTTCCGCCCGGGTGCGACCTTTGCTGGAAAAGCAGACAGGCAAGCGCTGGTGATGCAGGTGTGCCCGGGAGGCCGGGGCAGCGTGCCGGCCCAAGGACGATAGCAGGTGAGAAGCATGAAAGACGACCCGACAATGCGTGAGCAGCTTTCCGCGCTGGCCGACGGCGGCATCAGTGAGGCCGAGTGGGGCGAAGCCTTCGCTTATGCCCGGACTGCCGAAGGCCAGGAGGCCTGGGCCGTCTATCACCTGATCGGTGACGTGCTGCGCTCCCCCGAGCTGGCCCGCCCTGGCAATGCCGCCCTGGCCGATCGCGTGATGGCCCAGTTGGCACGGGAGGAACGGCCGGCTGCCGAGGTGGCTCTGCCGGAAGCCGCCGTCCCCCTGGCAGCTGCCATCCAATCCCAGGGCGAGGCGGCGAATGCCGCCGTGTTCCGCTGGAAGATGGTCGCCGGCCTGGCTTCGCTGGCCGCGGTCGGCGTGCTGGGCTGGAGCGGCCTGTCCGGCGGACCGTCGGCCGGCGGCGAAACCCGGCTGGCTGCCGTGCCGTCGCGCATGGAGGTGCCGGCCGCCACGACGCTGGTGTCTGCCACCGACCCCGCGGGCGAACCGCAGGTGATGCTGCGCGATCCCCGCCTCGACGAACTGCTGGCGGCGCACCGCCAGTACGGGGGCGCTTCCGCGCTCCAGATGCCGGCAGGTTTCCTGCGCAATGCCACCTTCGAAACGCCCCAGCGCTGAGCGCTTGCACTACCGGAGATCGGGATTGGCAGGTCCGAGGAACGCCGACGGCTGGGTGCCGCGATTCCAGCACGGCCGTTGTTGGGTGAGGACGATGGCGGTGCCGGCCCTTGCGGCGCTGCTGGCGGGCGCGCCGTGGTACGCCGCCTGGGCAGCGTCCGGAGAGGGCACCTCGGGCAATCCGGTCCCCTCCGTTGCGGCGCATGCATCCGCGTCCCAGGCCCAGGCCCAGGCCCAGGCGGAAATCGAGGACTGGGTGGAGCGCATCCACCGGGCATCGCGCGAGCAGAGCTATCGCGGCAGCTTCGTGGTGTGGTCTTCCGCGGGGGGCATGACCAGTTCCCGCATCTGGCACGCGACGGACGGCAAGGTGCAGATCGAGCGCATCGAGGCCCTGGATGGCTCGCCGCGCACCGTATTCCGCAAGGACGATCTGGTACGCACTTTCCTGCCGAAGGCCCGGGTGGTGAAGGAAGAGCGGCGGGACATGCCGGGCCTGTTCCCCCATCTGCCGCAGGCCGAAAGCAGCGCGGTGCTGCGCCATTACCGGGCCCGGTTCCTCGGCAGCGACCGGGTGGCGGGGCAGGATGCCAGCATCCTGTGGCTGGAGCCCCGGGACGGATTGCGCTTCGGCTACCGCATCTGGATGGCGCGGCCCAGCGGCCTGGTCGTCAAGCTGCAGACGCTGGGTCTGCGTGGCCAGGTGCTGGAGCAGGCGGCGTTCTCGCAGATCGACTTCGATACACCTCCCACCGTGCCGCAACTGGCGGCGCAGATGGACGATACCCGCGGGTTCCGGCTGCTGGCCGTTCCGCTGGTGAAGACGACGGCGCGGGAGGCCGGCTGGCAGCTGAGCCGGCCCGTGGCCGGGTTTGTCCCCGGCGATTGCTACAAGCGGGATCCGGCCGTGCTGGCCAGGATGCCCATGCCCCCCCTGCAGTGCATCTTCTCGGACGGCCTGGCAACGGTGTCGCTGTTCTTCGACCCCTACGACGCCGCGCGCCATGCCGGCGAGCCGCGCCGCATGGACATGGGTGCCACCCAGACCCTCGCCCAGCGGGTGGCCGGAGGCTCCATCTGGCTCACCGCCGTGGGCGAAGTGCCGCAGGAAACCCTGCGGCAACTGGTCGAGCAGATCGAACCCGTGCGCTGAACCGGGCGCGCGGCCGGTGGAATGCCGCCGCGGCGCAGGGAACCAAACACGGCCTTGTCCTTCACACCTTCGCATGCGTTTTTGCACAACATCGGCGATTTGCCCCGAAAAGAAAGAAAGGTCTTCCATGTTTTCCATGCCGTGTGACCCATCGCGTTTCCGGACACTCGTCCGCTCCCTCGCTGCCGCTGGAGCCGTCGCCCTGTTCCCCGCCGGTGCGCTGCATGCGCAGGCTGCCACGGCCAGCCCGCCGCCGCTGGTGCAGGGCCTGCCCGACTTCACCGACCTGGTGGACCAGGTCGGCCCGGCGGTGGTGAACATCCGGACCATCGAGAAGGCGCCCGACCGCTCCTCCACCAGCGGCATGGACGAGGAAATGCTGGAGTTCTTCAAGCGCTTCGGCCTGCCCATGCCGGGCGTTCCGCGCCAGCAGCGTCCCCAGCGCCCCGACGAAGAGCAGCCACGCGGCGTGGGTTCCGGCTTCATCGTGACCTCCGACGGCTACGTGATGACGAATGCCCACGTGGTGGAGGGCGCGCAGGAAGTGCTCGTCACCCTCACCGACAAGCGTGAATTCAAGGCCAAGATCGTGGGTTCGGACAAGCGCACGGATGTGGCGGTGGTGAAGATCGACGCCACGGGGCTTCCCGCGGTGAAGGTCGGCGACATGAACCGGCTGCGCGTCGGTGAATGGGTGATGGCCATCGGCTCGCCGTTCGGCCTCGAGAACACGGTCACCGCCGGCATCGTGAGTGCCAAGCAGCGCGACACGGGCGACTACCTGCCGTTCATCCAGACGGACGTGGCCATCAATCCCGGCAATTCGGGCGGCCCGCTCATCAACATGCGCGGCGAAGTGGTGGGCATCAACAGCCAGATCTACTCGCGTTCCGGCGGATTCATGGGCATCTCCTTCGCCATCCCGATCGACGAGGCCATCCGTGTGAGCGACCAGCTGCGCGCCACGGGGCGCGTGACCCGCGGGCGCATCGGCGTGCAGATCGGCCAGGTCACCAAGGACGTTGCGGAGTCTATCGGCCTGGGCAAGACCCAGGGTGCGCTGGTGACGGGCGTGGAGACCGGCTCGCCGGCGGACAAGGCCGGCGTGGAGGCGGGCGACATCATCACCCGCTTCGACGGCAAGAGCATCGACAAGATTTCCGACCTGCCGCGCCTCGTGGGCAACACCAAGCCCGGCAACAAGAGCACGGTGACGGTGTTCCGGCGCGGGGCCACGAAGGATCTGCCCATCACGGTGGCGGAGGTGGAACCCGACGACAGGCCGACGGCCGCAGCCGGCGACCGAGGCGCGAAGCCCAAGGCATCGCCTGCCGCGCTGCAGCTCGGCCTGGCGGCGGTCGATCTGACGGATGCCCAGAAGAAGGAGCTCAAGCTCAAGGGCGGGGTGCGCGTGACGGGCGTGACCGATGCCGCGGCCCGTGCAGGGCTGCGGGAGGGCGACGTCATCCTGGGCGTCGCCAATACCGAGATCTCCGGCATGAAGGACTTCGAAGCCGTGCTGGCCAAGGCCGACAAATCCAAGCCCATCAATGTGCTGTTCCGCAGGGGCGACTGGACCCAATATGCCGTGATCCGTCCGAGCCGCTGATGTCCGGCGGCTGTCCGGGGCAGAGTCCCCATCCCGGAGTGGGAATTGGGGCCTTCCGCGCAGGATGAGTCCCCCCTGGAGGGGGCGCCTGCGCCCCCGGGGCCGGGAAAAAAAGTTCTATCTATGCATTTGGATAGAATGCTGCACGTTTTTCATGGCAGACCTGCATATGCAAAGCCTGTAACATCACCATATGGGATCGCCCCGTTCCATGCACAGGTGTTCCACAGATCGCCCACAAGTTGTTCTCATGATGTGCCGTCATATTGTGAATAAGCTGTGCATAAATATTGCGTTGCAGGGTGGCAACGCGCCCTGCCGGTCATGATGCGGGCTTTCCCTGTCGGCCTTTTTGCCTACAATGAAGCTCCAACCATCGCAGTTGCCAAAGATTGTTGGTTCAGGGCGCGTCACCGCTTGACGCGCCCTTTTTTCTTGTGCGCGCCGTTCTAATTCAACTACTTGTCGCTTCTCGTTGATGAATCACATCAGAAATTTTTCGATCATTGCGCACATTGATCACGGCAAATCGACGCTCGCCGACCGCCTGATCCAGCGCTGCGGCGGCCTGGAAGAGCGCCAGATGGAAGCACAGGTGCTCGATTCGATGGACATCGAAAAAGAGCGTGGGATAACCATCAAGGCCCAGACGGCCGCGCTGCAATACAAGGCCCGCGATGGCCAGGTCTACAACCTCAACCTGATCGACACGCCCGGACACGTGGACTTCTCGTACGAGGTGTCGCGCTCCCTTTCCGCATGCGAAGGCGCGCTGCTCGTGGTCGATGCCTCGCAGGGCGTGGAAGCCCAGACGGTGGCCAACTGCTACACCGCCCTGGATCTCGGCGTGGAAGTGCTGCCCGTGCTCAACAAGATGGATCTGCCGCAGGCCGATCCCGACAACGCCAAGGCCGAGATCGAGGACGTGATCGGCATCGACGCGACCGATGCGATTCCCTGCTCCGCCAAGACCGGCATGGGCATCGACGAGATCCTCGAACTCATCGTCGCCAAGGTGCCCGCGCCGCGCGGCAATCCCGATGCGCCGCTGCGGGCCATGATCATCGACAGCTGGTTCGATCCCTACGTGGGCGTGGTGATGCTGGTGCGCGTGGTCGATGGCCGGCTGCTCAAGGGCGAGCGCTTCAAGATGATGGCCTCGGGCGCTGCCTACAACGCCGACAACCTGGGCGTGTTCACGCCCGCTAACGAGCCGCGCAATGCGCTGAACGCGGGCGAGGTGGGCTACATCATCGCCGGCATCAAGGAGTTGAAGGCCGCGAAGGTGGGCGACACCATCACGCTGGAGAAGAAGCTGCCCAACAACCTGGGTCCGGCCGAGCAGGCATTGCCCGGCTTCAAGGAAATCCAGCCGCAGGTGTTCGCGGGCCTGTACCCCACCGAAGCCAGCGAGTACGACCAGCTGCGCGACGCGCTGGAGAAGCTGCAGCTCAACGATGCCTCGCTGCATTTCGAGCCCGAGGTGTCGCAGGCGCTGGGCTTCGGCTTCCGCTGCGGCTTCCTGGGCCTGCTGCACATGGAGATCGTGCAGGAGCGCCTGGAGCGCGAGTTCGACCAGGACCTGATCACGACCGCGCCCAGCGTGGTCTATGAAGTGGTCAAGGGCGATGGCGAGGTCATCATGGTGGAGAACCCCTCCAAGATGCCCGACCAGGGCCGCATCCAGGAGATCCGCGAGCCGATCGTCACCGTGCATCTCTACATGCCGCAGGAATACGTGGGCCCGGTGATGACGCTGGCCAACCAGAAGCGCGGCGTGCAGCTGAACATGGCCTACCACGGCCGCCAGGTCATGCTGACCTACGAGTTGCCGCTGGGCGAGATCGTGCTGGACTTCTTCGACAAGCTGAAGTCGGTGTCGCGCGGCTATGCGTCCATGGACTACGAGTTCAAGGAGTACCGCGCCTCCGACGTGGTGAAGGTGGACATCCTGCTCAACGGCGAGAAGGTGGATGCGCTGTCCATCATCGTCCACCGCAGCCAGTCGGCCTACCGCGGCCGCGCGGTGGCCGCCAAGATGCGCGAGATCATCAGCCGACAGATGTTCGACGTGGCGATCCAGGCGGCCATCGGCGCGAACATCATCGCGCGCGAGACCATCAAGGCCCTGCGCAAGAACGTGCTGGCGAAATGCTACGGGGGGGACATCACCCGCAAGCGCAAGCTTCTCGAGAAGCAGAAAGCGGGCAAGAAGCGCATGAAGCAGATCGGTTCCGTCGAAGTGCCGCAGGAAGCCTTCCTGGCCATCCTGCAAGTGGAGGAGTGATCCGATGCAAGCCATGCAATATGTGACCGCCGCGATCCTGGCGGCTTTCGTCGGCTACGTGGGCGCCTGGTACGTGGGCGCCATCGAAGGCAATTTCGCGCTGCTGCTGCTGCTGGCGACGGTGGTGACCGGCGCCTACTGGCTGGCCGAGCGCCTCGTCTTCCTGCCGCGGCGCCGCCGCGCGGCCCAGGCCATCGAGGAGGCGGCCGTGCAGCGGCGCGCCGAGCTGGACCGCATGGGCATCGCCAAGGTGGACGGCGACGTGCAGGAGGCGAAGGACCGCATCCTGATGCAGCCGTGGTGGCTGGACTGGACGGCGGGACTCTTCCCGGTGATCGCCATCGTCTTCGTGCTGCGCTCGTTCCTCTTCGAGCCGTTCAAGATCCCCTCCGGATCGATGATCCCGACCTTGCTGGTGGGCGACCTGATCCTCGTGAACAAGTTCACCTACGGCATCCGGCTGCCGGTGATCAACAAGAAGATCACGCAGGGCACGCCGCCCCAGCGCGGCGACGTGATGGTGTTCCGCTATCCGCCGCAGCCCAGCATGGACTACATCAAGCGCGTGGTCGGCGTGCCGGGCGACGAGATCGCCTACCTGAACAAGCGGCTCACGGTGAACGGCAAGCCGGTCGAGACCACGGCGCTGCCCGATTTCCTCGACGAGGACACGATGCGCTACTTCAAGCAGTACGACGAGCATCTGGGCGCCAGGCCGCACCGCATGATCAACAACCCCGACGTGCCGGCGTTCATCCAGGGAGCCAGCGACTACGCCTTCCGCGAGAATTGCCGCTACAGCGTGGAAGGCGTGGTGTGCAAGGTGCCCGAGGGCCACTATTTCATGATGGGCGACAACCGCGATAATTCGTTCGATTCCCGCTATTGGGGCTTCGTGCCCGACGCGAACATCGTCGGCAAGGCCTTTTTCGTGTGGATGAATTTCGGCAACCTGAAGCGCATCGGCGGCTTCCAGTAACGGCTTGCCGCAGACCGCGGCGCTTCCTTCAAGACATACCAAAGAAGAGGGTCCGGACCATGGGTCTGCATCAGCACCACCTGCCTCGCTGCGCATCGAACACCCCGCGGCCTGTCCGCCGCTCCCGCCAGCGTGGCCTGTCCTTCATCGGGCTGGTGTTCCTGGCCGTGTTCGCGGTGGCGGTCTTCGCCATCGGCGGCCAGTCGGTGCCGATCTTCCTGGAGTACCAGGCCATCCGCAAGGCGGCCGCCAAGGCGGCGCGCGAGGCGTCCACGGTGCCGGAAGTGCGGGCCTCCTTCGACCGCGCAGCCGCGATCGACAACATCAGCTCCGTCACCGGCAACGACCTCGAAGTGACGAAGCGCAACGACAAGATCGTGGTGTCCTTCAGTTATTCGCGCGAGATCGCGCTCGTCGGCCCCGCCTACCTGGTGTACCGCTTCCGCGACCAGACCAACTGACCCTTTCTTCCTTCTTCCGTTTTGGTTTCACCCAGCCTTTCCGCGCTGCAGGACCGCCTGCAGCATGTTTTCTCCGATCCATCCCTGCTGCAGCGGGCCACCACGCACCGCAGCTTCTCGGCCGACCATAACGAACGCCTGGAGTTTCTCGGCGACTCGGTGCTGAACCTGGCCGTATCGAGCCTGCTCTACCAGCGCCTGCGCGACCTGCCGGAAGGCGATCTCTCCCGGGTGCGCGCCAACTTGGTGCGCCAGGAGGCGCTGCACAGCCTGGCCCTGGGCCTGCAGTTGCCGCAGGTGCTGCGCCTGGGCGAGGGGGAGACGAAATCCGGTGGCAAGCAGCGCCCGTCCATCCTGGCCGATGCCCTGGAAGCCCTGATCGGGGCCGTCTACCTGGATGCCGGCTACCAGTGCGCCGAGGCGCTGGTGCACCGGCTCTACCAGGACGTGGAGATCAATCCTCGCATGCCGGCGGCCGAGAAGGATGCCAAGACCGCATTGCAGGAGTGGCTGCAGGGCCGCAAAATGAAGCTGCCGCAGTACCGCGTGGTCGCCACGGTGGGGGCTGCCCACCGGCAGACCTTCGACGTGGAATGCGACATCCCGGAACTGGGCCTGACCGAGCGCGGCATCGGCGGATCGCGGAGGGCGGGCGAACAGGCTGCCGCCGCCGCCATGCTGGCCACCCTGAAAGCGAAACACCCATGAACTCCTCTCCTCCCTCCGTTCCCGGCGCACTCCAGGACGACCTGGAGGCCATGCTGGCGGCGGCACGCCCCGGCGCGGCCGTGCCCGCCGCAGCCGGGACCGGCTCCGGCGCGCAGGAGGCCCCGGTGGCCCAGGGCCCGCAACGCTGCGGGCTCATCGCCATCGTGGGCAAGCCCAATGTCGGCAAATCCACCCTCATGAACGCGCTGGTGGGCCAGAAGATCAGCATCACCTCGCGCAAGGCGCAGACCACGCGCCACCGCATCACCGGTATCCGCACCATGGGTGCGGCCCAGTTCGTTTTCGTCGATACGCCGGGGTTCCAGACCAAGCACAGCACGGCGCTCAACAAGTCGCTCAACAAGACGGTGATGGGGGCGATCGGCGACGTGGATCTGATTCTCTTCGTGGTGGAGGCCGGCAGCTTCACGCTGGCCGACGCCAAGGTGCTGTCGCTGTTCAAGCCCGGCATCCCCACGCTGCTCATCGCCAACAAGCTCGATACCGTGCACCGCCGCGCGGAGATCGCCCCGTGGCTCAAGGGCATGCAGGAGCGGCATCCGTTCGCGGAGTTCGTGCCGATGTCGGCCAAGAACAAGGGCGATATCGAACGCCTCTTCGGGATCTGCGAGAAGTACCTGCCCGAGCAGCCCTGGTGGTACGCCGAGGATGAGCTGACGGACCGCAGCGAGAAATTCCTCGCGAGCGAGACCGTGCGCGAGAAGCTGTTCCGCTTCACCGGCGACGAGCTGCCCTACACCTCCACCGTGGTGATCGACAAGTTCGAGGAAGAGCCCAGCAAGACGCACAAGCGCTTTGTCCGCGTCGCGGCGACGATCGTCGTGGAGCGCGATGGCCACAAGGCCATGGTGATCGGCGAAAAGGGCGAGCGCCTCAAGCGCATCAGCACCGACGCCCGCATGGAGCTCGAAAAGCTGCTGGGCGCCAAGGTGTTCCTGGAGGTCTGGGTCAAGGTGCGTTCCGGCTGGGCGGACGACGAGGCCCGGGTGCGGTCCTTCGGGTATGAGTGACTCCCCCCTGAGTCGCCCGCGGCGCCTTCCCCCAGGGGGACGATGCCTGCGGCCGGGCAAAGCCCGTTCCGCGGCATCTGCTGGCATGGCCTGCTCCGCGGCCTTCTGACGGGTCGAGGCCGCACGTAGCCCATGTGCCGTCGTCCCGGCATGCATCTTCGGTTATCCGATTTCGGGACAATGGCCTGCTGCGCTCTGCCTGCCAACGCCAGGCCGCGATTGATTGCATAGCCCTCCATGGCCGCACGCCGTATTTCCGACGAACCCGCCTATGTGCTGCACCGCTACGACTGGAGCGAGTCCAGCCTGATCCTGGACGTGTTCACGCGCCACCATGGGCGGGTGGCGCTGGTGGCCAGGGGGGCGAAGAAGCCGACGTCCAATTTCCGCCCCGTGCTGCTGCCGCTGCAGCCTTTGCGCATCACCTATACGCTGAACGGCGAGGGGCGGGAGGAGGTGCATGGGCTCAAGGGGGCCGAGTGGGTGGGTGGACACGTCATGCCGACGGGCGACGCGCTGCTGTCGGGCCTGTACCTCAATGAATTGCTGATGCGGCTGCTGGCGCGCGAGGACACGCATGCCGCGCTGTTCGACGCCTACGCGGGCGTGGTCCGGGTGCTGGCGAGCGAACACGGCGACGCGCTGGAGCCCGTGCTGCGCAGTTTCGAGTTGCTGCTGCTGCGCGAGATCGGGCTGCTGCCCGCGCTGGATGTGGAAACGTCCACGCTGGCGCCGCTGGCTCCGGCGGCCCGCTACGCGCTCGTGCCGGAGGCCGGCCTGCGGCCGGCCCTTCCTTCGGACCGCAGCACGCTCGGCGGTGCGCAATGGCGCCAGCTGGAACGCTCGCTGGGCGAGGCCCAGCCCTACACGGCCACGCTGCGCGCGATCGTGGCGGGGCTCGCCGCCAGCGCGTCTCCGGCCGCGGATCTCAAGCCGCAGCTGCGTGCTCTGCTGCAATACCATTGCGGCAGTCCAATGCTGCGGACGCGGCAGCTCATGATCGATCTCCAATCCCTATGACCCAGCATTCCGTGCGTACTGCCCTGTCGGTGAACGTCAACAAGGTGGCCCTGGTGCGCAACACGCGCCACCTGGGCATTCCCAGCGTGGAGCGCGCCGCGCTGCGGTGCCTGGAGGCGGGCGCGCAGGGCATCACCATCCATCCGCGCCCGGACGGGCGCCACATCCGGGCGGACGACGTGCCCGTGCTGGCTGCGCTGCTGCGCCAGTGGCCGGACCGCGAGTTCAACATCGAGGGCAATCCGTCGCAGAACCTCATGGAGTTCATCTGCGCCGTGCGTCCGCACCAGGCCACCTTCGTGCCGGACGGCGAGGACCAGTTCACCAGCGACCACGGCTGGAGCTTTCCGCAGGACGCCGAGCGCCTGGCGCCCCTGGTGGCCGAATGCCGCGGGCTGGGCGTGCGCGTGAGCCTGTTCATGGATGCGGAGCCGGCGCAGATGGCCGCCGCGCGTGCCGTGGGAGCCGACCGCGTGGAGCTCTACACCGAACCCTATGCCGCGGCCTGGGGCACGCCTGCGCAGGAGGCGCAGCTCGTGCGCTACGCGGATGCGGCCCGGGCGGCGCTGGAGGCCGGGCTGGGCGTGAACGCCGGGCACGATCTCAACCGGGACAATCTCGCGGCCTTCGTGGCACGCGTGCCGGGCCTGATGGAGGTGTCGATCGGGCATGCCTTCGTCGCGGATGCGCTGGAACTGGGCTACGCCGCCGCCGTGCAGGCCTACCAGCGCTGCATCGATGCCGGCATGGCGCAGCGGCAGGCCGGCGCATGATCTACGGCATCGGTACCGACATCTGCGATGTCCGCCGCATCCGGGCGGGCCTGGAGCGCCATGGGGACCGTTTCGCCGAAAAGGTGCTCGCGGCCGGCGAACTCGCGACTTGGCGCGAACGCAGCGCGCGTTGGCCCGAGCGCGGCGTGCGCTACCTGGCCACGCGCTTTTCCGCCAAGGAGGCTTTCAGCAAGGCGATCGGCATGGGCATGCGCATGCCGATGACCTGGCGGGACTGCGAGGTGGCCAAGCTGCCCAGCGGCCAGCCCGTCATCGTGCTGCACGGCGCCCTCAAGGCCTGGTTCGAGTCGCAGGGGCTGCGCTGCCACCTGAGCGTCACCGACGAGAGCGACTATGCGGCGAGCTTCTGCGTGGTGGAGCGCGGGGACCCGGGCGAGGGCGCCCGCCCGGATGCCGTGCAGCCCCTCCGGCCTGAGCCGCCCTGCCGCATCCCTCCTTTCTTTTTACGCACGTATTCCGTTTCCTGCATGACTGCCGACATCGAACACGCACCCCTCATCCTCGACATCGCCGGCACGGCGCTCACTCCGGCCGACCGCAGGCGCCTGGCCCATCCGCTCACCGGAGGCATCATCCTCTTCGCCCGGAACTGGGAAAACCGCGCGCAGCTGCTGGAACTCACGGCCTCGATCAAGGCCGTGCGGGACGACCTGCTCATCTGCGTGGACCACGAGGGGGGCCGGGTGCAGCGCTTCCGCACCGACGGTTTCACCCACCTGCCGCCGATGCGGGCACTGGGCGCCCTGTGGATGGACGACGGCCGCGAGGGCCCGGGTACCGGCGCGATGCGCGCGATGGATGCCGCCAGCGCCGTCGGCTACGTGCTGGCCAGCGAGTTGCGCGCCTGCGGCGTGGATTTCTCGTTCGCACCGGTGCTGGATCTGGACTGGCCGTCGGGCGGGGACGGGTCCGCAGGCAGCGCCTCGGCGAGCAGCGTGATCGGCGACCGGGCCTTCCACCGCGACCCGCGCGTGGTGGCGATGCTGGCCAAAAGCGTGGCGCACGGCATGCTCAAGGCGGGCATGGCGCATTGCGGCAAGCATTTCCCTGGGCACGGCTTCGTCGCGGCCGACTCGCATACCGACATCCCCGTGGATCGGCGCCATCTGGGCGCGATCCTGGCGAATGACGCCGCACCCTATGCCTGGCTGTCCAACACGCTGGCCGGCGTGATGCCTGCGCATGTCATCTATCCGCGCGTGGACCGGCTTCCGGCAGGGTTCTCGCGCCGGTGGCTGCAGGACATCCTGCGCCAGCGCCTGCGGTTCGGCGGAGCGGTGTTCAGCGACGATCTCAGCATGGAGGGCGCCCGTCGCATCGATGGCGCCGTGGTGGACTTCGCGACCGCCACGCTCGCGGCCCTGGATGCCGGCTGCGATCTGGTGCTGCTGTGCAACCAGAGCCTGGTGGGCGAGGGGCGCGAGCAGGGCAGGGCGCTCGACGATGTGCTCGATGCCCTGGAGCGCGCACGCGGCGAAGGGCGCTGGCGCCCCAGTCCGGACAGCGAGGCCCGCCGGCTCGCCCTGCTTCCACAGACGCTGCCCCATCCCTGGGACGAGCTCATGCTGGAGCCGGATTACCTGAGGGCGCTGGATTGCCTGCCCTGAGGGCCAGATTGTTTGTAACTGAATGATTCGCGTGCCGCGCATGGCTTGTTTTTCGCAACAAGCCGGGGCGCACGGGAAAACCGCGCCGTGGATGGCATTGCGCGGCCGCTGGCCGGACACATCGGGCTACACACTGCGTCAACGCGTGCCCAAGCATGGCGTTACGAACAGCAAGCAGTGCCCGCGGCCATGAGGGCGGCGCGGCCCTTGCCGGAGGTCTTTCCATGGTGCGTGATCCTGCTCTCCCTGAAGTCGCCGTCTCCGCCCGGCCCCACCGAGCCGTATGGGGCACGGCCGTCACCTGCATCGCGGCCGCATGCGCCCTGGCCGGCTGCGAACGTGTCACGACGCCCGCTCCCCAGGCGGCTGCCAGCGTGCCCGCGCCGGAGCCCGCGGCTTCAGCGCCCGCCGCAGCAGCCGCGCCTGCCGCGGTGCCGGTGGCCTACACGCCGCCGTCCGCAGACGTCCTCTACCAGATGGTGGCCCCGATCGCACTCTATCCCGACAAGCTCGTGGCCCAGGTGCTCGCCGGCGCAACCTACCCGGACCAGGTCTCTGCCGCTGAAACCTGGCTCGCCCAGAATCCGGGGCTGAAGGGCAGCGCCCTGGTGAATGCGGTGGATCCCCAGCCCTGGGATCCCAGCGTGAAGTCGCTGACGGCGTTTCCCAATGTGCTGGAGCAGATGGCCTCCAACCTGCCCTGGACGACGGCTCTCGGCAAGGCCTATTACCACGATCCTGCCGACGTGATGAACGCCATACAGGCCATGCGTGCCCGCGCCGCCCATGCCGGTACGCTGAAGAGTTCACCGCGCCTGCGCGTGGCGACGGTGGAAGCCCGTTCCCTGCCGCCGCCGCTGCCGCCATCGCAGGCACCCGTGGCGCTGTACCAGGGGCCGGCGGTGGTCGCACCGCCACCCACCGTCATCACCATCGAGCCTGCCGAGGTGGAGACGGTCTATGTGCCGCGCTATGACCCGGCCGTGGTGTACGGCACGCCGGTGCCCGTGTATCCCAGCTACCGCTGGGCCGTGCCGGTGGTGCAGCCGGCACCGGTGGCGGTCGCCGCGGGGCCGGATCCCGTGGCCGTGGGTGCACTGGCCTTCGGTGCCGGCGTCCTGGTGGGCGCGCTGGCCACCAGCCACCACCATGGCTGGGGATGGAACGACTGGAATCTGCACTGGGGACCTCCGCCTCCGCCGCCGATCGCCTGGGGTCCCGCCCCGCCGCCGCCCGCCTGGGGGCCTGCGGTCGTGTACCGCGGAGCCACCTACGTGTCGAACTCCCCCACGGTGATCGAGAACATCCATAACCGCATCACGGTGAACAACCGCAATGTCTATGTGAACGCCCCGGGCCAGCCGCCGGGCCTGCCTGCACCGGGTGCGCCCGCCATGGGATTCGCCGGTGGGCCGGCCGCACCCGTGCGCGCTGCCATGGCACCTCCGATGGGCCCGAACGGACCGCACGGCCAGGCGCTGGCCGCGGCACTGCAGGACAGCCACGCGGCAGGGCAGCGGCCCATGCCGTTCGAGCAGCGCCACATGCAGGCCCCGCCACTGGCCGGCGACCGGAACGGCTTCCACCAGTCCCAGGCCCTCATGCAGGGCCCGGGCCGGGCACCGATGCCGGTGGCGCCGGGCCAGCCCGCCGCCGCGCACGCTTTCGCCCAGCCGGGCGCTGCGGCCGTGCCCGGCGCGCCGCGCCCATTGTCCGCGGTGTTCCAGGACAGCCGCGCCGGCCATGGCACGCGTCCCTTGGAACCTCGGCATTTCCCGGAACTGCAGCGTCCCGTCGAACCACAGCATGCTGCCGGACACCGGAGCAACCCGGCGGCCCCGGCCATGGCGTCCGCCATGGGCCTGGCTCCGGCAGGACTGCAGCCGCGACCGGAGAACGGGCGCGCCAACCCCGCCATGCCCGAGAACCGGAACCCGCATGCCGCCTTCGTGGCGCCTCCTGCCCCCATGCCGGCGCCGTCGCAGCGCCCGCAGATGCCGGCGGAGATGTCGATGGCCCATGCTCTGCAGCAGCCTCGCCAGATGGCGGTGCCTGCTCCGCGCATGCAGCAGCCCGTCCACATGCCGCAGCCGGTGCAGCAGCAGCCCATGCATGCCGAGCCGCGCAGCATGCCGGTCGCGGCGGCCATGCATGCGCCGCAGCAGCCCGTGCCGCGGCCGGCCATGCACGAGGCCCTGCGCGAACCCCGGCCCGCGCCGCAGCCGCAGGCGCCGCACCACGGGGGCGGACACAAGCCGCACGAAGGCGGCTGAGATCCTGAATGGAAGGTGGCGGAGGGCGGTCCGGGTTCTCTGTCAGGCTGCTGGCAGCGAGGGGGTGTCCGGCGCTACCGGATCCGTGGAATGCGCGGGCGCGGGGGGCTGTGTCTTCGCCGCATCCGCCGGCCGGGGCGGCGCACTGGTCCAGCGCCGGACCACGCGCTGGAAGATCAGTGCATTGGGGATCTGCAGCAGCACGGGCGCATCCGGCGTGCCGTCGAAGTCTTCGAGCGTGGTGTAGAGCAGGTTGATGTCCACGACGCGGCCTTTGGCTCCAGGCTTTTCCGCGGTGTCCAGCACCTCGATGTAGTCGCCCAGACGGAAAGGACCGGCGGTGAAGATCAGCAGGGCGCAGAACAGGTTGGAGAGCACGCTCCACGCCGCGAAGAAGGCGACCGCGCCCACTGCCGCGAAGCCCGTGAACGCCGTCCACAGCACGGTGGCCGAAACCCCCAGCCGCTCCAGCACCAGCAGTACGGCGCTGCCCATGATGATCCAGCGCACCAGCCCGTTGATGGGCACCATCAGCTCGATGGGCCAGTGGTAGTGGCGTCCCGCGCGTTCGAGCAGGCGGCGCAGCGTCCGTTGCAGCAGCACGGCGAGCACCAGGATGAGCACGATCTGGAGGCCCGGCACGATGATGTCGAGCCATTCCTGCATCCAGTCGGGAAAATAGGTGCGGAGCCGGGTCATGGACAAGGGGGGCAAAGCGGTCAACGTCCGGGAAATGGTTTGGGAAAGAACAGAAGGATGGCTCACCCACGGAGGGAGCATCCCTGCCGGCGGGGGGCCGCAGGCCGTTCCCGCAGCTGCCGGGGCGGGAAGCGCGCGTGGCGGCGCAGGGGGTCAGCCGCGCAACTGCTCGATGGTATCCATCTGCATCTCGAAGCTGAAGAAGCGCGCGCGGCCCTGGGCCTTGGCGGCGTAGAGCGCCTCGTCGGCGCGCATCAGCATGGCTTCGGCGCTGGTGCTGTCGTCCGGCACGCAGGTGGTGATGCCCCCCGAAACCGTGAGGTTCGCGCCCAGCGGCGAGTCGGGGTGCGCGATGGCGCGCTGGCTCACGAGCTTGCCGAGCGCGCGCGCGAAGGTCATCGCTCCGGAGCGCGGCGTGTTGGGCAGGATGAGGGCGAACTCCTCGCCGCCGTACCGTGCCGCCACGTCCCGCGGGCGCACGCACACTTCCTTGAGCAGCCGGCCCACTTCGCGCAGGCAGGCGTCGCCCTGGACATGGCCCACGGCGTCGTTGAAGCGCTTGAAGTGGTCGAGATCGCACAGCATCAGCGTGAGCGGCATGCCGTCGCGGCGCGCAGCGAGGATCTCGCTGTGCAGGATGCGGTCGAAGCCGCGCCGGTTGACGAGGCCGGTGAGCTGGTCCACCTCCACCATCTCGTTGAGGCGCTGGTTGGCCAGGTGCAGTTCCTCGGACATGGACACGAGCCTGCGGCGCATGTCCAGCAGGCGCCGCATGGCGCGCAGCTTGGCCACCAGCACGATGGGCTTCACGGGCTTGACGAGGTAGTCGTCCCCGCCGGCCTCGATGCCGCGCCAGACATCCAGGTCGCTGTCCAGGCCGGACAGGAAGATGATCGGCGTCCATCCACCGGCCTCGGCCTCGCGCATCTGCTGGGCGACCCAGTAGCCGTCTTTTTCGTCCGAGAGCCGGATGTCCAGCAGCACCAGGTCGGGACGGCGCAGCTTGAACAGTTGCAGGGCCACGTCGCTGGAGGCCGCTTCCATCACGTCGGCCACTCCCGCATGCCGGAGCTCGGCCACGAGGGCGGCCCGCACGGAGGCCTGGTCTTCGACGACCATGACGGAAAAGGGACCCGCCGAAGGGAGGGGATCGCCATGCCGCCCTGGGGCGGCGGGAGAAGTGGGGGGCATGGCGGTCATCGGCCTTCCTCTCTACGGACCGGGCGGTGGGTGCATGGCCGCAGCGGCTTCAATGCTCCCGGCGCAGGGCGGGGAACAGGATCACGTCGCGGATACTGGGGCTGTCGGTCAGCAGCATCATAAGCCGGTCGATGCCGATGCCGCAGCCACCGGTGGGAGGCATGCCGTACTCGAGGGCGCGGACGAAATCGTGGTCGAAATACATGGCTTCGTCGTCCCCGCTGTCCTTGGCTTCCACCTGCGACTGGAAGCGGGCGGCCTGGTCCTCCGCATCGTTGAGCTCGGAGAAACCATTGCCGAATTCGCGGCCCGTGATGTAGAGCTCGAAGCGCTCCGTCACCTCCGGACGCGTGTCGTTGGCGCGCGCCAGCGGGCTGATCTCGGTCGGGTGTTCCATGATGAAGGTGGGCTGCCAGAGCTTGTCCTCCACCGTCTCCTCGAAGTAGAGCACCTGCAGGCCTGCCAGCGAGCGCGTGGACAGGCGGTCCTTCTCCTCGGAGAGGCCGAGCTTGCGCAGCGCGGCGACCAGCCAGGCGGCATCGTCCACGCCGTCGCCGGCGTCGGTGTGGCGCAGGATGGCCTCGCGGATCGTCAGGCGCTCGAAAGGCTGCGACAGGTCCACCGCGCGGCCCTGGTAGGTGAGCTGCAGGCTGCCCGCCGCCTTCGTGGCCGCGTCGCGCACGAGCTGTTCGGTGAAGTCCATCAGGTCGCGGTAATTCCAGTAGGCCGCGTAGAACTCCATCATCGTGAACTCGGGGTTGTGGCGCACCGAGATGCCTTCGTTGCGGAAGTTGCGGTTGATCTCGAACACGCGCTCGAAGCCGCCGACCACCAGACGCTTGAGGTAGAGCTCGGGCGCGATGCGCAGGTACATCTCCTGCTCCAGCGCGTTGTGGTGGGTCACGAACGGCTTGGCATTGGCGCCGCCGGGAATGGGGTGGAGCATGGGTGTCTCCACCTCCAGGAAGCCGTGCTGCACCATGAACTCGCGGATGCCGCTCACGGCCTTGCTGCGCGCGATGAAGCGCCTGCGAGCCGCCTCGTCGGTCATCAGGTCCACGTAGCGCTGGCGGTACTTCACTTCCTGGTCGGCCACGCCATGGAACTTGTCGGGCATGGGGCGCAGGCTCTTGGTGAGCAGGCGCAGGTTCGTCACCTTGACCGAGAGCTCGCCGGTCTTGGTCTTCATGAGGGTGCCCTCGGCACCGACGATGTCGCCCAGGTCCCAGTGCTTGAAGGCGGCATAGGCTTCTTCGCCGATCGCATCGCGCGTCACGTACAGCTGGATACGGCCATGGGTCGCGCCGAGCGAGCCGTCCTGCACGGTGGCGAAGCTGGCCTTGCCCATGACGCGCTTGAGCATCATGCGGCCGGCCACGCTCACCGGCACGGGGTTGGCTTCGAGCGTCTCTGCCTCGGTCTCCGCGTACTGCGCCTGCAGGTCGGCCGCATGGTGCGCGGGCTTGAAGTCATTGGGGAAGGCCACGCCCTTGCCTTGTGCCTGGGCCTCCCGGAGGGACTTGAGCTTGTCGCGGCGCTCGGCGATGAGCTGGTTGTCGTCGGAGGGGGCGGCGGTGGGCGCGGAAGGATTCTGGGGGGGGAGCATAGAAACGAGCGTATGCGCCGTGGTAGCGGCTGGTGGACTGGCTGAACCCGCTATTTTAGTTTTTTGCCCGTCATCCAGCGCACCATGGCCAGCAGGACGGCAGCAGATGTTCCTGCCAGGGTCCATATGTGCGCCACCGGATCGATGCCGGGCCAGGCGAGCGGAAGACACAGGACGGCCATTTGCAGCCCGTCGAACCCGATGGCGGCCCATGAGAAGGGGCGCGCCAGTCCGCGCTGGAAAGGCAAATGGCCGTGCGCGGCGAAAAGGCAGGCGCATCCCTGCCAGATCACCAGCGGTACCAGATAGCCTTCCAGGCCCTGCCATGCGGATGGAATCCACCCTGCATGGAGCGCCCAGGCGGCGGCCAGGCCCGCCAGCATGGTGCAGGCCGCGCCCGCCAGCCCGATCCGCAGTGACAGCGTGGGATGCTCGCGCCCCTGTGAGAGCAGCACCTGGGGCCACGCGGCGTACACCACGGCAGGCAGCAGTCCGAGCAGCCGCAGCAGAACGGCCAGATAGCTTGCTTCCGTGGCCCCATGGAAGCGCTGCCACAAGACGAGAACCGCCATCCCTGCCGCGGCGTCGGCGGCGGTGTGTGCGATGCGCAGGAGCGGGCCCCGGTCGTCCTGCTGCGACGGGTGCGTTTCTCCTGGCGTGCGATGGTCTTCTTCTGGTGGGGCCGGCAAGGTGCGTGCATCGCGCGCGGGACGCAACAGCCAGAGCGCGCCGATCGCGTAACTGCCAGCCGCCGCCGCGAAGAGCGCCGTGGCACCGGCGCCAGGCAGGAGCAGTCCTGCACTGCCAGCCGCCGCGAGCGCGGCGAGCGGCGGGACCGACCGGGCCAGGGCGGCCGACTGCGCGGATGCCGTGCGCAGGGTCCATGGCTGTGCCAGGTACCAGCCCAGCTGCAGCAGTGCCAGGAGGGCCGCCCAGGCCAGGCATGCGCCCGGGCGTCCCAGGTCCGCCAGCCAGACGGCCGTCGCCGCGATCGGAAGCAGAAGGGCCCAGCGCCACAGGCTGGCGCGCATGGCTTCCCGGAGGGCCAGGCCCGGAGGGTGGTGGATGTTGGCCAGGAACCGCAGCTGGCTCTGGGCAAGCGCCAGCGTCATCCAGAAGAAGCCGATCTGGCTCACCACCGTGAAAAGCCCCACCTCCCGGGGCTGGAAAAGCCGAAGCATGAGCAGTCCGAAGAGCCCCTGGGCTGCCAGCGAGACGGCGCTCGCGGCTGCGATATGCGTCGTGGTGCCGAGCAGTTTCATGCGCGCTCCTGCCATCGGCGCCATATGTGCATGCGGGCCAGCAGCGCATTCCAGGCATGCGCTTGCATCGGCGGGACGGTGCGGGGCTGCTCGTCCAGGCCGGTTCCCAGCAGATCCGCATAGCGCGCCACCGTCGCGTGGGCGGGAAGGTAGATGAACCGCGCGCCCGCCGTGCGCTCGAATTCCCGCACCCAGCGGTAGTCGGTGGAGACGGTGGGCAGCCCGACTGCGCAGTATTCGAGCAGCTTGGTGGAGGTCTGCCGGTCGTAGGGGGCGCGTACCGGCACCAGGTTCAGGCCGTAGCGCGCCTGCGCGAGCAGGGCCGGGACATCGCCCTGCGGCACGCGTCCCGCCATCGTCACGTTGGGCAGGCGGCCCAGTGAGGCCCGCAGGTCGCCGGGCGGCTCCCCTATGAGCAGCAGCGTGCGTCCGGCCGGTGCCAGGGCTTGCAGCAGCGGCGCGAAGCCGCGCAGACGGTCCATGTCTCCGAGGTAGGCGAAGTCGAAACGTGTGCTGCGCCGCGTGCCCGAGCGCGACAGGAAGGCTTCTGGAACGCCCATGTCGCGGTACTCGAACGGAATCCCGTCGTTGAACCCGAGCCGTTGGCGCACCCAGGCGTTCTGGAAGATCCGGTAATCCGGAGTGGGCTGGCGCCAGGATTTGATCCTGTCCTTGAGCCAGGCGCAGGGCGGCACCGATGCCGACGCGTATTCGTGCACCTGGAACGCCCCGGAATGGCGCCGGGCGCTGGCCGGGGGCACGAGCCCGCAGATCCACCACAGTACCTCGGCATCGCCGGGTACCGTGCCGGGATGGCTGTGGAGCACGGCCTGGTGTCCGGACTGCTGCAGGAACGCGGAGTAGGCTCCCAGTTCCGGCAGGTAGGCTTGCCCGGAATGGATGAAATGGATCAGCATCGTCCCGACGCCTCCCGCAGCACCGACTGCCACCCCGCCAGGAAGTCCGCATGCCGGTACTGCTCCAGAACGCGCTGCAAATCCGCCTGCACGATCGCGGCGGGCCTGCGCAGCGTGGCCAGTACGGCATCGGCCAGGGCCTGCGCCGAGCTTTCTCGTGCAAGCAGGTAAGGCGCGTGGTCCTGCAGCATTTCCTGCAGGGCCGGGATGGGAACGCCGACGCAGGGCACCCCCAGCGACAGCGATTCCAGCGCGGCCATGGGGCAGCCTTCATAGCGCGAAGCGAGCAGGGTCAGATCCTGTTCGCGGCAGAAACCGGCGCTGTCTTCGACATGCCCCAGCCATCGAAGCCGTCCCGCCTGCTGCAGATCCTTCGAGGTGGCCTCGAGGTCGCCGCGCAAAGGCCCGTCGCCCGCCAATGACAGGTGGAATTCGGGCGGCAGCCTGCGCAGTGTTTCCAGGAGCAGCTGCGGGTTTTTTTCGGCGGACAGGCGCCCCATGTAGCCCATGCGTACGGGGCCGTGTCTCTTCATGGCCGGTGCCGGTTGCGCAGGGGCGGAGGATGGGGGGGCCGGGTTGTGCACGACGCGCAGCACGGGGGACTTCCGGCTGCCACCCCGCATGAACCGCTGGAATGCCGCTTGCGATGCTCCGGAGACGAATACGCAATGCGAGACGCGCCCGTAGAGCCAGCGCAGCCACGCCTGCTTTCCGGCTCCGGCATGGGCCTGTTCCAGCACGGTATCGACCGGCCCGTGCACCCACACCACAGCGCGCCTGCGCGTCGCGAGGCCCAGGGCCCATGCCACGTAGGCCGGGCGGAAATTGTGCGCGGCGAGGAGCACATCGCTGCGCCGGGCCGCTGCGAGCAGGGCCGACCCCCTCTGCGGCGCGGCATGCTGTATGTCCACCGGCCAGCCCGCTTCGCGCAACCCTTCCACCAGTGCCCGGGTGACCGTCGCCACGCCGCCGGCCGCCGGCGCATCGTGCAGCAGGCAGATCCGTGGCGGTGTGCAGGTGCCTGGGGATAATCGGGACATGGATGCAATCTCCAGATACTTATCGGGCGAAGACTTCGATGACGATTTCCGGTACCAGCCCCGGATGTCCTTCGCTCCGCTGGCGCGCGGCGACCTGCTCGAACAATGGTGCGCCGGGCGATCGGTGCTGCATGTGGGGTTTGCCGATCACCAGCCGCTGATCGCCGCGCGGGTGGCCGACGGCGGCTGGTTGCATGCGCGCCTGAGCCGCAGCGCGCGGCAATGCCATGGCATCGATATCAACCGGCAGGCGGTGGAGGCCGCCCGGCTCCTCGGATTCCAGCATGTGCATGCGCTGGACATCCACGCCGCGGAATCCGAAGGCTTCCTGCGGGGGCTCGGTGTGGATCTCGTCATGGTTCCCGATGTGCTCGAACATCTGGGCGATCCAGCGGCGTTCATGGCGCGGCTCGCGCAGGTTTTTCCCGCCGCGGATTTCGTGGTGTCCGTGCCGAACGGACTTGCGTTGCGCAACGCGGTGAACATGCTGGGCGGCGTCGAGCGCGTCAATACCGATCACCGGGCCTGGTTCTCGCCCTACACCCTGAGCAAGGTGCTGGCCGATGCCGGCCTGCGTGTCGAGGAGTTGCGCGGATGCATGGTCAGTCCGGCAGGCAGCCTCAAGGGGCGCCTGCTGCGGGGCCTCGTGCGCCGGCGGCCGCTGGGGGCGGACGTGCTGGTCGCGCGCGCGCGGGTGGGAATGTCCTGAGGCCACGCTGCTACCGGGAGCCGAATCCGCTGGCCACGATGCGCAGCGTCTTCCAGGCGATCAGCAGATCCAGTGCCACGGAATAGTGCGCGACGTAGTAGAGGTCGTAGCTGAGCTTGACGGCGGTCTGCTCCTCGCTGTCCGCGTAGCCCTGCTGCACCTGCGCCCAGCCGGTCAGGCCGGGACGCACCAGGTGGCGGTAGGGGTAGGCGGGGATGCGTTCCGCGAAGCTGTACACGAATTCCGCCTGTTCGGGCCGCGGGCCGATCAGGCTCATGTCGCCCCGCAGGACGTTCCACAACTGGGGCAGCTCGTCGAGGCGGGTGCGGCGTATGAAGCGGCCCACCGGCGTGATGCGATCGTCGTTGGGCTGCGCGAAACGCGCGCCTTGCTCCGCTGGCGCATGGCGCATGCTGCGCAGCTTCCAGATGCAGAATTCGCGCCCGTTGCGGCCCACGCGCAACTGCGAAAAGAGCATGGGGCCGGGGGAATCGAGCTTCACCGCCAGGCCCGCGACCAGGCACAGGGGAAGCCAAAGCGGCAGTGTGGCCAGCGTGGCGGCCAGGTCCACCATGCGCTTGACCGTGTCGTAGGCCGGATTGCCGTCCAGTGTCCACAAATCCTGCGCATGGTTTTCAGGCAGCACCATCCGGCCGCTCAGCAGTTCGGCCACCGCTTCGACACTGTAGAGGCGGATGTGCTGCAGCCGCAAACCGCTGATTTTCCGGTCGCGGGCCGCGTGGGAGGGGGCATGCCGGTCCAGCACCACGCCGGCCCAGCCCGAGGCGGCTGCGTCGTCCAGGCCCCGCTCCGGCCAGGGCATGAGCGTGATGTCCTTTCTGCGCGCTTCGTCTGCGCCGGGACCCAGGAGCGCCTGCAGGCGCTGCGGGACGGTATCGTCCAGATAGATCAGGCACAGGCCGTGCCGGCGCAGGTCGCGCCAATGGCCGGCCAGGAACCACGCCAGCGACAGCAGGTACGACAGCAACACGGCTCCCCGGGAATAGGGGCGCTGCAGCAGCGCGAAGCCGAGCGGAGCCGCCAGGTACGGCACGGCCGTCGCCACGAAGAGAAAGCTCCTGCCCTCGAAACGCGGCAGGTGGGCGCCGCTGTACAGCCAGTACGACGCGATGGCGTAGGGGATGGCGCACCACAGGACGGTTGCGGGGAACTGGTAGGTCGCCCAGCCGCGGCGCTGCAGTTCCAGCCCGATCAGATAGGCGGCGAGCAGCGTCACCGTTCCCGCCAGCGACCAGCGCAGCAGCGCGCCTTGCCGGTGCGCCGTGGAAGAGCCAAGTTCGCGTTGGGGAATGCTGTTCATGCCATTCAGGAGCGGGAACGCCGCAGGGCGGCGGCATAGACGTCGCGCACCGCAGACCCCATGCGCTCGGCGGTGTAGTGCCGTTCGTAGCGCTGCCGTGCGGCAGCGCCGAGCCGGGCGCGCAGCGCGGGGGACTCCATCAATTGTCGCAGTGCAGCGGCGAGGGCTTCCGGGTCCGCGGGCACGAGCAGGGCGTGCCCGGGTTCGGGCAGCAGCTCGCGCACGCCAGGCAGATCGCTGGCCACGATCGCCATGCCCGCACGCATCGCCTCGATGAGCGAAACGGGCAGTCCTTCGTGGTCCGACATGAGCACGAAGATCCCGTGGCGTGCGAGCTGCGCGGGTACGTCGTCCACGTCCCCCTTGAAATCGACCGACGACTGCAGGCCGAGGCGGGCTGCCAGCGCTTCGTGGGCCGGCCTGTCGGGGCCGTCCCCCAGGAGCGTGGCGGAGCCATGCTGTCCGGTCGTGTCCCTGAGCCGGGCCAGGGCATGCAGCAGCAGGTCGTGCCGCTTCGGCGGTGCCATGCGGGCGACCATGGCGACCGAAGTGCCTTCGCGCTTCCATGCCGTGGCATCGGCGGGAACGGCGATGTCGTCAACGCCGTTCACGACGGTCTCCAGGCGCCAGCTCGGCAGCGGCAGGCTGCGCGCAAGGGCACGCTCGTGTTCCGAGACGCAGACCATGCGGCTGGTCAGCGGGGCCAGCAGCGCCTCGGTGGTCCAGGCCACCGCCCGGCGCGGCCAGGCATTGCCGGCCTTGAATGCGAAGCCGTGCACGGTGTAGATCACGGGAACACCCGACAATGCCCCGGCGATACGCGCTGCGACGCCCGCCATGGCGCTGTGGGCGTGCAGCAGGTCCGGAGACTCCGCTCGCACGATGCGGAGCAGATCACGCGTGGCCCGCAGGAGGCGGACCGGTCGCAAGCCGTTGTCCAGCAAGGGAATGCCATGCACATGCAGGCCCAGGGTTTCCAGATACCTGCCCAAGGGAGAAAGCGGGCCGGCTCCGCCGATGGCGGCCTGCACTGCCACCCCCTGCGTGGAGAGCGCGGCGCACAGTGTGCGCACATGGCTCTGCGCTCCCCCTGTCTCGCCTTTGGTGATGACCTGCAGGACTTTCACGGCGTACGCATGCCGGGCGCTGGCCGAATGGCGCGGAGCCTGCTCATGGCGCGATACCCGTGCGGTCCAGCACGTCGCCCACGAGTTCGAGCCGCAGCAGCGGGCTGTCGAGCTGCATGAGTTGCTGCTTCAGGTCGATGGGCACCGGCAGCAGTTCGCACCAGCGGTTGGCCACCCAGCCGCAGTCGTCCAGCTGGGCGGCGCTGGGCAGGGGCAGGCTGCCGTCGTCGGGGCTGCGGTCGCGCAGGCGTGCCAGCACCTGTTCCAGGGCCGCCGCTGCCTTGCGCAGGTCCGGCGGCACGGGCACGGCCACGTCCGGCGGCAACTGCTCGATGTCGGCGATCCAGAGACCGTGCGGCAGCAACTGGCGGCGCACGATACGGAACCGCTCCGACCCCTGGGCCTTCATGGCGATGAGCCCGGGGTGGGAGTCGTCGAGTTCCGAGATGGCCGCCAGCGTGCCCACGTCGTGGAATTTCTCGGGCGCCGCACCGGCCTGGCGCACCTCGTGGCCGTCCGTGAGGGCCACCACGCCGAAGGGTGCCCCGGCCTGGCGGCATTTGCGCACCATGTCCAGGTAGCGCACTTCGAACACCCGCAGGGTCAGCAGGCCCCCCGGGAAGAGCACCGTGCCCAGGGGGAACAGCGGCAGCGAACTGAGCGTGAGCGGCGCCTGGGGCGGGGGCTCGTGGGGAGGTGGGGCGAAGGTCATGGGCGGGGCCTGTACGGCCCGCTATCATCCCACGGCGAACGGGCCCGCGACGGGCCCGCCTACGACGAGGTCCCATGCTCTTCCAGATTGCTTCTTTCCTGCTGGACGTGATCGGCGGCCTGCTCACCGGCGCCTGCCTGCTGCGCCTGTACATGCAGGCGCAGCGCGTTCCCTTTTCCAACCCGGTCGGCCGGCTGGTCTTCGCCCTCAGCGACTGGCTGGTGATGCCGCTGCGCCGCATCATTCCCCCCACCGGCCGCTGGGACTGGTCCAGCTTCGTGGCGGGTCTGCTGATCCAGTTCGCGCAGTACCTGCTGCTGTGGCTGCTGCTGGGCGGCCTGCTCGGCCTGGCATGGCTGCCCTGGATGGCCCTGTTCGGGCTGGCGCGGGCGGCGGTATCCGGGATGATGGGGCTGCTCATCGTCGGCGCGATCCTTTCCTGGGTGCAGACGCGCTCGCCGATCGCGGATGTCATCGGGCGCCTCTGCGACCCGATCCTGCGGCCCCTGCGCCGTGTGATCCCCCTGCTGGGCGGAGTGGATCTTTCGCCCCTCGTGGCCATCGTCCTGCTGCAGGTGGTGATGATCGTGCTGGGCCACCTGCAGGGCGCCGTGATGCGATAGGCGCAAAAAAGCCGCCGCACCCCTGCCGGGCCGGCGGCTTTTTTTTGTGTGGCGGTGGCTCAGGCGACCGAGTCGGCCGGCAGGCGCTGGAGCATGGCCAGGCTCCTGGCCACGGTGTCGCGCAGTTCGCGGCGGTCGCAGATGAAGTCCACGGCGCCCTTGGTCTGCAGGAACTCGGCCCGCTGGAAGCCTTCCGGCAACGTCACGCGCACGGTGGATTCGATCACGCGCGGGCCCGCGAAGCCGATGAGCGCCTTGGGCTCGGCGATCACGATGTCGCCCACGAAGGCGAAGCCGGCGGAGACTCCGCCCATGGTCGGGTCGGTCAGCACGCTGATGTAGGGCAGGCCTTTCTTGGCCAGCCGGGTGAGCGCAGCATTGGTCTTGGCCATCTGCATGAGCGACAGCAGGCCTTCCTGCATGCGCGCGCCGCCGGTGGCGGTGAAGCAGATGAACGGCACCTTCTGCTCGATGGCGGTTTCCACGCCGCGCACGAAGCGCTCGCCCACCACACTGCCCATGGAGCCGCCCATGAAATCGAACTCGAAGCAGGCCGCGACGACGTTGATGCTCTTGACCGAGCCGCCCATCACGATCAGCGCGTCGGTCTCGCCGGTATTTTCCAGCGCTTCCTTCAGGCGTTCGGTGTACTTGCGGCTGTCCTTGAACTTGAGCGCGTCCACCGGCAGCACTTCCTGGCCGATCTCGTAGCGGCCTTCCGCGTCCAGGAAGGCGTCGAGGCGCGCGCGGGCATTGATGCGGTGGTGGTGGCTGCAATGCGGGCAGACGTTCTGGTTGTGCTCCAGGTCGGTCTTGTAGAGCACGGTCTCGCAGCTCGGGCACTTGATCCACAGCCCCTCGGGCACCTGGCGGCGCTCCGTCGGGTCGGACTGCTGGATCTTGGACGGCAGGAGTTTTTCGAGCCAGGACATGGTGTGTTCCTCTAAATGAATGGCAGACCGCAGCGCCGCAACCTTCAAACCGGCGCGGCCCAGGCCAGTGGACGCCACGGAACCGGCTCGGCCGGGCCGTTGGCGTCGTCCCCCTTCCCGGCGAAGCCGAGAGAAGGGGGAAGCGGCAAAGCCGCTCAGGGGGATGATCCCTGGATTCTACGTGTCGAGCGCCTTGCGCACCCCCCGCAGGAAGTCCACGGCCAGGGGCACGACCCGCTCGTGGGGCTGGTCTTCCAGCAGTTGGATGATGCGGCTGCCGATCACCACGGCATCCGCGACACGGCCGATGGCCTGCGCGGTGGCCGCATCGCGGATGCCGAAACCCACGCCGACGGGGATGTGCACATGGCGGCGGATCACCGGCAGCATGGCTTCCACGGCCGAAGTATCGAGGGCGCCCGAGCCGGTCACGCCCTTGAGCGAAACGTAGTACACGTAGCCGCTCGCGACGCGCGCCACCTGCTGCATGCGCTGCTCCGTGCTGGTGGGCGCCAGCAGGAAGATCAGGTCCATGCCATGCGCGCGCAGCCGGGCTGCGAAGTCCTCGCACTCTTCGGGAGGGTAATCCACGATCAGTACCCCGTCCACGCCGGCCTCGGCCGCATCGCGCACGAAGGCGTTGTCTCCGTGGCGCTGGTCGTAGCGTTCCACCGGGTTGGCGTAGCCCATGAGCACCACCGGGGTCTTCGTGTTGCGCTGGCGGAACTCGCGCACATAGCCGAGCACCTGGGCCATGCCCACGCCCAGGGAGAGGGCCTTCTCCCCGGCCTTCTGGATCACCGGGCCGTCGGCCATGGGATCGGAGAACGGCACGCCGAGTTCGATCACATCGGCGCCGGCCTCCACCATGCCGTGCATCAGCGCGGGCGTGATGTCCGCGAACGGGAAGCCGGCGGTCACGTAGGGAATGAGGGCCTTGCGGCCGCGGGCCTGCAGGTCGGCGAACGTCGCCGCGATGCGCCCCTGGGCGGCCAGCGGTGCCGTGGACGCGGAAGTCGTCATGTCGGCGCTCATGCCGCGGGCCCTCCCTTGACGGCATGGCCCCGCATGGACGGGCGGTCGTAGAAATCCACGCCGGAGAGATCCGCCACCGTGCCGATGTCCTTGTCGCCCCGGCCGGAAAGGTTCACGAGGATGGACTGGTCGGTGCGCAGGGTCCTGGCGAGCTGCATCGCGTAGGCCACGGCATGGCTGGACTCCAGCGCGGGGATGATGCCCTCGGTGCGGCAGAGGTAGTGGAAGGCGTCGAGCGCTTCCCTGTCGGTGATGCCCACGTACTCGGCGCGGCCGATCTCCTGCAGCCAGGCATGCTCGGGCCCGACGCCAGGGTAGTCGAGGCCGGCGCTGATGCTGTGCGTCTCGGTGATCTGGCCGTTCTCGTCCTGCAGGATGAACGTGCGGTTGCCGTGCAGCACGCCCGCGCTGCCGCGCTGCAGCGATGCCGAGTGCTTGCCGCTGTCCAGCCCCTCGCCGGCCGCCTCCACGCCGATGAGGCGCGTCTTCTCGTGCGGGATGTAGGGATGGAAGATGCCCATGGCATTGCTGCCGCCGCCCACGCAGGCGATCACCGCGTCCGGGTGCTCGGCGGCGATGCGCTGCCCGGCCAGCATGCCGGGCATCTGGGCAAGGCATTCGGTGCCGATCACGCTCTGGAAGTCGCGCACCATCATGGGGTAGGGGTGCGGGCCCGCCACGGTGCCGATGATGTAGAAGGTGTTGTCCACGTTCGCGACCCAGTCGCGCATGGCCTCGTTGAGCGCATCCTTGAGCGTGCGGCTGCCCGACTCCACGGGCACCACGGTGGCGCCCAGCAGCTTCATGCGATAGACATTCGGGCTCTGGCGCTTCACGTCTTCCGCGCCCATGTACACCACGCA
Source organism: Paracidovorax citrulli (assembly GCF_900100305.1). Classification (GTDB taxonomy): domain Bacteria; phylum Pseudomonadota; class Gammaproteobacteria; order Burkholderiales; family Burkholderiaceae_C; genus Paracidovorax; species Paracidovorax citrulli. The sequence goes on from NZ_FNEY01000006.1 coordinate 95,929, forward strand.
TTCCAGGCCGTAGCGGGCGCAGATGGTGGCCGTGGCGACGCCGTGCTGGCCAGCGCCGGTCTCGGCGATCACGCGGGGCTTGCCCATGCGGCGGGCGAGCATGGCCTGGCCGATCACGTTGTTGATCTTGTGCGCGCCCGTGTGGTTGAGATCTTCCCGCTTGAGGAAGATCTGCGCGCCGCCCATCTCGCGGCTCATGCGCGCGGCGTGGTAGATCGGCGAAGGCCGGCCCACGAAGTGCGCGAGTTCGCTGTGGAATTCCTTCAGGAACTCCGGGTCGTTCTGGTAGCGGGCATAGGCCTCGCGCAGCTCGGTGAGGGCATGCGTGAGCGTCTCGCTCGCGAAACTGCCGCCATAGCGGCCGAAGTGGCCCGAAGCGTCGGGCTGTTGGTAGGAAAGCATCAATCGTTCTTCGCAAAATGCCCATCGGCCGCGCGCACGGCGGCGATGAAGCGTTGGATCTTGCCGGCGTCCTTGATGCCCCGCAGCGGACGGCCGTCGGGGCCTTCGGCTTCCACGCCGGAACTGACGTCAACCGCGAGCGAAAGGCCGCGCGGCCGCACCTGCAAGATGCCATCGGTCACGTTTGCAGGCGTGAGTCCACCAGATAAAACGAGGTGAGAGCCGACGCTTGGTGGAAGGAGTGACCAATTGAATGCCTTGCCGCCGCCGCCATAGCCTTCGACATGGGCGTCGAGCAGGATGGCCTGGGCGCGTGAGTATTGGTGGGCGAATTGTACGAGGTCGAACGCCGGCGCGTTCGCGTCCAGGGGAATGCGGGCTGCGCGAACGAAGGGCCGCCGTCCCGCGCCCGCGGCCTCCTGGCAGGCCGCGGGGCTTTCGTCGCCATGGAACTGCAGGGTGGCGCCGGGGATCTCGTCGCAGGCGGCTGCCACTTCGGCGGCTTCGGCATTCACGAACAGGAGCACGGGCGTGACGAAGGGGGGCAGGCGGCGCGCGAGCGCGGCGGCGCGCTGCACGGTCACCGCGCGCTGGCTCTTCGGATACAGCACGAATCCCACCGCATCGGCTCCGGCCTGGACGGCGGCGTCCAGGTCCTGCTCGCGGGTGATGCCGCAGATCTTGATGCGCGTGCGGGGAACTGGAGCGTCGCCGCGCCGGCTTTCCGGCAGGGGCGTGTCAGGGGCGGATGAAGGCATGGGCGAAGACATGAAGGTATGCGGATGGGCTGCCGCAGGCGCGTAGCGGGCCCGCCGGGCGCCGGGCAATGCACGGCTCAGCCGCGGGGCCTGCCGTCAGGGCAGCCAATCATACGCAGCGGTGCGATCGGGCAGTCCCCAGGCCGGATCGTAGAGCGGACCGAGAAAGTACAAACCGTCCGGGGAGAAGGTGGGCGCCGCCGCGTCCCGCGAGCGCGCCTGCAGCACGGCGTGCATCCAGTCCGCCGGATGCTGTCCCTGGCCGACCGCCACGAGGCATCCCATGATGTTGCGCACCATGTGGTGCAGGAAGGCATTGCCCTCGAACTCGAATCGCCAGTAGCAGGTGGGTACGTCGCCACGGTCGCCCGGGGCCTGCCCTGCCGGCACCCCGCCCGTGCCGCGCTGCGTGATCTCTATGCGGCGCAGCGTCTTGACGGGTGACTTGGCCTGGCATGCGGATGCGCGGAAGGAGGTGAAGTCGTGCTCTCCGAGCAGGTGCCGTGCCGCAGCGCGCATGGCATCCCCGTCCAGCGCGTGGAAGACCCAGCCCACCCGTCCCGCCTCCACGCTCGGGCGCACGGGCGACTGCAGCAGCACGTAGGCGTACCGGCGGGCCGTGGCGCTGGCGCGCGAATGGAAGGCTTCCGGCACGGGCCGCGCCCATTGCACGGCGATGTCCGGCGGCAGGAAGGTATTGGTGCCGCGCACCCAGGAGAACGGCGTCCGCTCCAGCGGCGTGTCGAAGTGCACCACCTGCATGAGGCCGTGCACCCCCGCATCCGTGCGCCCGGCACAGATCGTGGAGACCTCGTGCGTGGCGAAGCGCGCGAGGGCCGCCTCCAGGCGGTCCTGCACGGTCGCCCCCCCGGGCTGGCTCTGCCAGCCGCGGTAGGCGGAACCGTTGTAGCTGACGCCCAGCGCCACCCTCATGGCCGCCCGCCCGTGCGCCGGGCCCGCCCGGTCGCGGACTGCCGGACCATCAGCCCAGTTCGGCCAGCAGGCGCTGTGCCCGGGCCTTGAGCGGGCCCGAGGATTCCGCGATGACTTCCTCGACCAGGGTGCGAGCGCCTTCGGCGTCCCCGATCGCATTGAACTCTTCGGCCAGCGCCAGCTTGGTGGCCAGCGGGTCGTCCGGCAGTCCGGCGGCATCGCCCATTGCTTCGCCAGGCTCCGCGGCGGCGGGGGCAGGTTCTGCTCCAGCGGTGGACGGCTCCACGCGGCCGGCGGAGGGCGCGTCCAGGTCCAGCGACAGATCGCCCAGGTCGAATTCGAGGGGAACGGGGGCCGAAGCGGGTGCGGCCTCCGGCTCCAGCGAGGCGCGGGCCGAGTCTGCCAGCGACAGATCATCGGGGAAGTCCAGTTCCGGAGCCGGCGCGGACTGCGGAGCGGCGCTGCCGGCCATCGGGAGCGGAGAGGTGGGCGACGGGTCGAACTCGAGCACCGGCTCCGCAGCCTCTGCCGGCGCCGGTGCGGCGCTGGCCGGAGATGGCGTCGTGGCTGCAGCCGTCGCCGCTGCGAAGGCGCCGGGCGCCGCAGGCGGCTGGGCAGGCGCTTCGGTCAGGGCATCGTCCGGCAGGTCGAGATCCAGGTCCAGGTCGAGGTCGGGCGGCATCGCTGCTGCGGTGGCTGCAGCTGCCCCGGCGGCGGCGCCAGCAACCGCGCGGCCGTCGGTCAGCGTGCTGGGGAATCCTTCGGCAGGCAGGCTGTGCGCGGCATCGTCGTCCAGCATCGGGGGGCGGCCCCCCGGCTGGTACAGCGGATTCTCCGGGTCGATGCTGCGGCCGAGGTCCGCGACGCGGTTCCAGTCCATGCCTTGCCCGTCGGTCAGCCGGAACACGTCCTGGGCCACGGCGCCGAGCGCCTTGCGGTCCTGGCGCTTGGCGTAGATCTCTGCCAGTTTCACGTGCACCGCGGTACGGTCGGGGCTGTGGCGCAAGGCCTCCTTGAGGATTTCTTCCGCCTGCAGGTCACGGCCGTAGGCCAGATAGACATCGGCTTCGGCCACGGGGTCCACGTCGCCGCCCGCGTCGAGCTGGCTGGGCGAGTACGCCATGGACGATGCCCCCGTGGTGAGCTGGCTGCTGGCAGTGTCCACCCGCTGTCCGCCGCTCGCGCCGAAGAAGGAGTCCGGCTGCAGCTTGCTTTCGAGGAAGGAGCTGTCCACCGCATTGCGGTTGCGCCGGTTCTGCACCGTCCGATAGACGCCATAGCCCAGCAGCAGGGCCAGCAGGCCGCCCCCGGCCAGGGGCAACATCGGGTTCTCCAGCAGGGAGTCCAGGAATCCGGGCTCTTCCGGCGGCGCGGCCGGGGGAGGCGTTTGCGGGCGCGCGGCCGGAGCCGGGGCGGGCGCTGCAGCGGCCGAGGCCTCGGAGGCCGGGGCCTCGGCCACGGCTGGCGCGGAGGCCGCCGCTTCTTGCGCTGGAGCCGGCGCCGGAGCGGATGCCGTTGCCGAAGCCACAGCGGCAACCGGTGCCGCGGAGGGTGCGCTGGCCGCCGGCGCGGGGGCCGGCGCGGGAGCGGTCGCGGATGCCGCGGGGGCCGGCACCGAGGCCGCAGGGGTGCCGACCGGCACGGCGATGCGGCCGGGCTGCGCGGCCGAGGCGGCAGCGGACGGCGCGGGTGCGCCCGCGGGTGCGGAAGCGGCTCCCAGCTTGTTCAGTTCGGAGATGTTCTTGGACAGCTCGGCCATGCGGGCGGAGTCGGCCCCGGCCTGCTTGTCGCGTGCCAGTTGCTCCTCGGCGGCGCGCTGGCCGCGCATGGCGCCCTTGGAGAGCGTGAGCCGGTCGGGCGCGGCGGTCGCGGCCTTGCGGTCTTCGACCTGCGTCTGCACGCGGCCGCTGGCCGAGCGTTCTGCCGCGGCCACCTCGGCGGAAGGGGCCGCGCCCGCGAGCCGGCGGCGGAATTCGTTGAAGTCGCGGCTCTGCGCGGCGATGATCTGCCGCGCTTCCGCCGGCGGCGTGGCACGGGCCTGCGTCTCGTTCGGCATCTGCAGCACGGCGCCCGCCTTCATGCGGTTCACGTTGCCGCGGATGAAGGCGTCCGGGTTGGCGCGCATCATGGCCACCAGCATCTGGTCCAGGGAGACCCCGGCAGGGCGGTAGGTGCCGGCCAGCCGGCCGGCCGTGTCGCCGGGGCGTACCAGCACGCTCTCTGCGGCGCCCGCAGACGCTGCCGCGGGTGCCAGTGCCGGCGCGGCGGCGGGGCGCTGCGGGCGGGCCGGTGGCGGTGAGGCCGGCGCAGGTGCTGCCGCGGAAGACGGGGCCGGAACCTCGGCGCGCGGCTGCGGCGCGGGCACTGCCGGGCGGGACGGGGCCTGCGGCACGGGCGAAGGGGCCGCGCCCGCCTGCGCGGTGGCGGTGGGGGCGGGCGCCTCGCGGCGGCTGGCGGGCGGGTCGAGCAGCAGGGTGTAGCTGCGCACGAGCTGGCCCGCGTTCCAGCTGGTGTCCAGCACGAGGTCCACGAAGGGGTCGTTGACGGGGCGGGTGGTGGTCAGGCGCAGGACCATGGATCCATCGGCCTTGCGCTGCAGCCGGACCTGCAGGTCGTTGAGGGTGGGGGAGAGCTCCAGGCCCTGCGCGCGGTACGTCTGCGCGGAAGCCGGCGCGGCGCGCAGGGATTCCGCTTCGGCGGCCGTGATCTGGGGCAGGTCGATCTCGGCCCGCAGCGGCTCGCCCAGGGCCGACTGGACCGACAGGCGCCCGAGGGAGAGGGCACTGGCATCGGAGGTGTAGAAGCCGGTCGAGACGAGGGCCGCCGCGGCCAGAGCAGATAGTTTCCAACGATGCATGTGTGCCATCAGCCGATCAAGTTTGAGCTTTCGCGAAAAGCGCGGAAGCGGGGTGAACCCCGGTTCCGCGCTCTCGCGTGAAAATATGTAAAAAGCACCATAGCATCAATGTTTTGCAGTGACAAGCGAGGCGCCGGGCCCCCGCGATCACCTCCATGGGAGGGCCGCGAGAGACTGTTTTTGCATGTTGTCGTAGGACAACGACTCGTAACAAAGCGTGCGTGAATCCTGTATCCCGGTTACGTCAGCCCGGGCAGGAAGACGCTGCGTTCAGGCGTCCAGCAGGATGCGCAGCATGCGGCGCAGCGGCTCGGCGGCGCCCCACAGCAGCTGGTCCCCGATGGTGAAGGCGCCGATGTAGTCCGGGCCCATGGCGAGCTGGCGGATGCGGCCGACCGGGATGGTCATGGTGCCGGTCACGGCGACGGGCGTCAGGTCACGGAGCGTGGCTTCGCGCGTGTTCGGCACCACTTTCACCCACTCGTTGTCGGCGGCGATCATGGCCTCGATGTCGGCCACGGGCACGTGCTTCTTCAGCTTCAAGGTCAGTGCCTGGCTGTGGCAGCGCATGGCGCCCACGCGCACGCAGAAGCCGTCCACCGGCACGGCCTGGGTGCCGAAGCCTTCGCCCTGGCCGAGGATCTTGTTGGTCTCGGCCATGCCCTTCCACTCTTCCTTCGACATGCCGTTGCCCAGGTCCTTGTCGATCCAGGGGATCAGGCTGCCGCCCAGCGGCACGCCGAAGTTGGCGGTCTCGGCCTCGGAGAGGCTGCGCTGCCTGGCGATGACCTTGCGGTCGATCTCCAGGATGGCGCTCTTCGGATCGTCGAGCAGCGAGCGCACTTCGGCATTCAGCGTGCCGTACTGCGTGAGCAGCTCGCGCATGTGCTGCGCGCCGCCGCCGCTGGCCGCCTGGTAGGTCTGGGTGCTCATCCACTCGACGAGGCCGGCCTTGTAGAGCGCGCCCACGCCCATCAGCATGCAGCTCACGGTGCAGTTGCCGCCGATCCAGTTGTTGCCGCCCTTGGCGAGTGCATCCTTGATGACGGGCATGTTCACCGGATCGAGCACGATCACGGCATCGTCCTTCATGCGCAGCGTGGAGGCGGCGTCGATCCAGTGGCCCTTCCAGCCGGCATCGCGCAGCTTGGGGAACACTTCGCTCGTGTAGTCGCCGCCCTGGGCGGTGAGGATGATGTCGCAGCGCTTGAGGGCGTTGATGTCGAACGCATCCTGCAGCGTGGTTTCGTTCTTCGCCTGCGCCGGAGCCTTGCCGCCCGCGTTCGAGGTGGAGAAGAAAAGCGGCTCGATGAGGCCGAAATCGCCCTCGGCCTCCATGCGCTCCATCAGGACCGAGCCGACCATGCCGCGCCAGCCGACCAACCCTACCAACTTGCTCATTTCAACGCCCTTTCGGTTTAAGAAAACAGTACCCGACCGGGACTGCTCGCCTGGCTCGTCAGGGCCAGGAAGGGCGCACGACGAACCAGGCTGGATCAGCCCTTAATGGTGGTCGTGGTTTTGGTGGTGAATGCGCGCGTGGCCACGCCTGCCAGGGCGGCAGAGGCGGTGTTCAGGGCGAACGGGCGGGCGGCAAACATGAAGAGCGATTTTAGCGGATGCACGGGGGCGCGGCGTACGCGGAGTTAGCATGCAGGCGGCGGGAGCCCGGTCCGCGTCGCGGCAGCGCCACACGTGGCCGCGCTGTTCAGCCGCGCAGGACCGAGATGCCCCCGTCCACCAGCATCGCGGTGCCGGTGACGAAAGACGAAGCGTCCGACGCCAGGTAGAGCGCCGCCTGCGCGATTTCCTCGGGGCGCGCCAGCCGCCGCAGGGCGTGCAGCCGGGCTACCTGGGCCAGGGCCTCGGGGCTGCCGTTCATCTCGCGTGCCATGGGGGTGTCGGTGCCGCCGGGCAGCAGGGCATTGACGCGTATTCCTTCGGCGCCATATTCGGCCGCCAGGGCCTGTGCCAGCCCGATGAGGCCGGACTTGCTGGCTGCGTACGCCGCCACGCCCGCGAACCCGGCGGTGTAGCCGACGAAGGTGGAGGTGAAGATGACGGAGCCGCCGCCGCGTTCCCGCATGGCCGGGATCTGCTGCCGCGCGCCGAGGAATGCGCTGCCGAGATTGGTGTCCAGCGTGTGGCGCCAGTCATCCGGATGGATGTCGGTCGTGGAGCCGAGGGGCCCGAGCGTGCCGGCGTTGTTGAAGGCGATGTCCAGCCCGCCGAACCGCCCGACCGCCTCCTGCACCAGGGCCCCGGCGTAGGCGGCATCGCGGACGTCGCCGGCCAGCGCGGTGGCCTGTCCGCCGGCGTCCCGGATCTCCGCCACGAGCCGGTCCAGCTCCGCCTGGCGCCGCGCTCCGGCCACGACGCGCGCGCCCTGCTGCGCGAAGAGCAGGGCGGCGGCCCTGCCGATGCCCGAGCTGGCGCCCGTGACGATGGCGATTCGGTGGTCGAGGGAAGGCATGCTGCGGACTCCGGTGCGGTGGTGGAACATGCCTGGAAGTCTGCGCAGGGCCGCGCTGGCCGTCTGGCCGCATCCGGACCCATGATGCGCCGGGCGGCAGCCGAAAAAAAGCGGCCCTTGTGGGCCGCTGGTCGGGAAGTGGAACGGGTAAGGTGTCAGCGCGCCAGGGCCTTCACCACCGCATCGCCCATCTGCGCCGTGCCGACCTTGGTCGTGCCCTCGCTCCAGATGTCGGGCGTGCGCAGGCCCTGGGCCAGCACGTTCTGCACGGCGGCTTCGATGCGCTGGGCGGCGGCTTCCTGGTTCAGGCTGAAGCGCAGCATCATGGCGGCCGACAGGATGGTGGCCAGCGGGTTGGCGATGCCCTGGCCGGCGATGTCGGGCGCGCTGCCGTGGCTGGGCTCGTACAGGCCCTGGTTCCTGCTGTTCAGGCTGGCCGAAGGCAGCATGCCGATGGAACCCGTGAGCATGGAGGCCTCGTCCGAAAGAATGTCGCCGAACATGTTGCCCGTCACCACCACGTCGAAGGCCTTGGGCTTCTTCACCAGCTGCATGGCGGCGTTGTCCACGTACATGTGCTCCAGCTCCACGTCGGGGTATTCCTTGTGCACGTCGGTGACCACGTCCTTCCAGAACTGGAAGGTTTCCAGCACGTTGGCCTTGTCCACGCTCGTGACCTTCCTGCTGCGCTTGCGCGCGGCCTGGAAGGCGACGTGCGCGATGCGCTCGATCTCCGGGCGGCTGTAGCGCATGGTGTCGAAGGCTTCCTCGGCGCCGGGGAAATGCCCGTCGGTGGCCGTGCGGCGGCCGCGCGGCTGGCCGAAGTAGATGTCGCCCGTCAGCTCCCGGATGATGAGGATGTCCAGGCCCGCGACGAGTTCGGGCTTGAGGCTGGAGGCGTGCGTGAGCTGCTCGTAGCAGATCGCCGGGCGGAAGTTGGCGAACAGGCCGAGGTTCTTGCGCAGGCCCAGGATGGCCTGCTCGGGACGCAGCGGGCGGTCGAGCTTGTCGTACTTCCAGTCGCCCACGGCGCCGAACAGCACGGCATCGGCTTCCCGGGCGAGCGTCAGCGTGGACTCGGGCAGGGGGTGGCCGTGGGCCTCGTAGGCCGCGCCGCCGACCAGGGCGGATTCCATCTCGAAGGGAAGGTCGAGCGTTTCGAGCACCTTCACGGCCTCGGCCACGATTTCGGGGCCGATGCCGTCGCCGGGCAGGACTGCGATTTTCATTGGTAGTTCTCTTGGGTGCGGTTGCGAAGAAGGTCTCGGGGAATCAGGCCGGCATGGTGTGCGCGAGCCAGGGCTTGGTGGCCAGCCGCTCCGCCTCGAAGGCGCGGATCTTGTCGGCCTGGCGCAGCGTGAGGCCGATGTCGTCGAAGCCGTTGAGCAGGCAGTACTTGCGGAAGGCGTTCACCTCGAACGGGATCTCGGCGCCCTGGGCGCGCACGATGACCTGGCGCTCCAGATCGACGGTCAGTTCGTAGCCCGGGAAGGCATGCACCTCGTCGAACAGCTGGGAGACCGTGGCCTCGGGCAGCACGATGGGCAGCAGGCCGTTCTTGAAGCTGTTGTTGAAGAAGATGTCGGCGAAGCTCGGCGCGATGATGGCGCGGAAGCCGTACTGGTCCAGCGCCCAGGGCGCATGCTCGCGGCTCGATCCGCAGCCGAAGTTCTTGCGCGCCAGCAGGATGGAGGCGCCCGCGTAGCGCGGCTGGTTCAGCACGAAATCGGGGTTGGGCTTGCGGGCCGATTCCGGCACGCCGGGCTGGCCCGGCTGGTCCAGGTAGCGCCACTCGTCGAACAGGTTGGGGCCGAAGCCCGTCTTCTTGATCGACTTCAGGAACTGCTTGGGGATGATGGCGTCGGTATCGACGTTCTCGCGGTCCATGGGGGCCACGAGGCCTTTGTGGAGGGTGAATTTCTGCATGGCAGTGTCCGTTGCGGTTCGGTTCGGATTACTTGGCGGCGCGCTCGATGGCGCTGCCGGCGCGCTGCACGTCCTGGCCCATGCCCTTGACGGTGTTGCAGCCGGCCAGCAGCAGGCCCAGGGCCAGCGCGAACAGGGCGGTGAAAGTTTTCATGGCGGATTCCTGGAGGGGCTGGTGGCGGTCAGGCGAACTTGCGGATGTCCACGAAGTGCCCGTGCACGGCCGCGGCGGCCGCCATGGCGGGGCTGACGAGGTGGGTGCGCCCGCCCGCGCCCTGGCGACCTTCGAAGTTGCGGTTGCTGGTGGACGCGCAGCGCTCGCCCGGCTCCAGGCGGTCGGCGTTCATGGCCAGGCACATGGAGCAGCCGGGCTCGCGCCACTCGAAGCCCGCGGCCTTGAAGACCTGGTCCAGGCCTTCGCGCTCGGCCTGTTCCTTCACCAGGCCCGAGCCGGGCACCACCATCGCCACCTTGATGTTCCGTGCCACCTTCCGGCCCAGCTTTTTCACCACGGCAGCGGCTTCGCGCATGTCCTCGATGCGGCTGTTGGTGCAACTGCCGATGAACACCTTGTCCACGAAGATGTCGTTCAGCGGCTTGCCGGGCTCCAGTGCCATGTAGGTGAGCGCGCGCTCGATGGCGCTGCGCTTGTTCGGGTCCTTTTCCTTGTCCGGGTCGGGCACGCTGGCGTCCACGCCCAGCACCATCTCGGGCGAGGTGCCCCAGGTGACCTGCGGAACGATGTCGGCGCCGTTCAAGGTGACGACGGTGTCGAAGTGGGCGTCGGCATCCGAATGCAGCGTCTTCCAGTAGGCGACGGCCTGATCCCATTCCACACCGGTGGGGGAGAGCGGCCGGTTCTTCACGTACTCGATGGTCTTGTCGTCCACCGCCACCAGGCCGGCGCGGGCGCCGGCCTCGATGGCCATGTTGCAGACCGTCATGCGGCCTTCCATGCTCAGGGCGCGGATGGCGGGGCCCGCGAACTCGATGGTGTAGCCCGTGCCGCCGGCCGTGCCGATCTTGCCGATGATGGCCAGCACGATGTCCTTGGCCGTCACGCCGGGGGCGACCTGGCCCTCCACGCGGATCAGCATGTTCTTCGCCTTCTTGGCCAGCAGGGTCTGCGTGGCCATCACGTGTTCGACCTCGCTGGTGCCGATGCCGTGCGCCAGGGCGCCGAACGCGCCGTGCGTGCTGGTATGGCTGTCGCCGCAGACCACGGTCATGCCGGGCAGGGTGGCGCCGTTCTCGGGGCCGATCACGTGCACGATGCCCTGGCGCTTGCTCATGAACGGGAAGAAGGCGGCGGCGCCCACTTCGGCGATGTTCTTGTCCAGCGTGGTGATCTGTTCCTTGCTGATCGGGTCCTCGATGCCGTCGTAGCCGCGCTCCCAGCCGGTGGTGGGCGTGTTGTGGTCGGCCGTGGCGACGATGGAGCTGACGCGCCAGACCTTGCGGCCGGCCTGGCGGATGCCCTCGAACGCCTGCGGGCTGGTCACTTCATGCACCAGGTGGCGGTCGATGTAGAGGATGGCCGTGCCGTCCTCTTCGGTATGGACGACATGCTCGTCCCAGATCTTGTCGTAGAGGGTGCGTCCCATGGTGTGTTCTCTCTTGGGCTGGTTCAGGGTGGGGATGGGTGGGTGGATTCTAGGAAGAGGTCTTGCGTTCCGGCGGTGCCAGATGGTCGGCCAGCAGCCGCGCCGTCACGGGCAGGCTGCCGAAGTCACGCGCGACGAGCCGCAGCGAGCGTTCCGCCCAGGGTTCGTCCAGGGCGACCGGCTGCAGCCGCCCCACGCCGCGCATCAGCGCGAAGGCCCGGTCGGGGAGCAGCCCGATGCCGAGGCCGTTGTCGATCATGCGGCACATGGCGTCCAGGCCCGTGACCTGGATGCGCTGGCGCAGGGGCCGCCCGGCACGCGCCGCGCCGCGCCGCATGGCGAGGCTGATGCTGCTGTTGGCCTGCAGCCCGACGATGTCCCAGTCGAGCACGTCCTCGAACCGGACCGCGGGCCGTCCCGCCAGCGGATGCCCCTCGGGCACCACGAGCACCAGCCGGTCGCTGCGGTAGGGGCGGCTCTGCAGTTCCTGGGGTTCGGCGCCGTCGCCGGTATGGCACAGGCCCAGGTCGGCGGCGCCTTCGCGCACGGCATGCAGGACGTCGGGGCTCAGGTGCTCCTGCAGGTCGATCTTGACCTGGGCGTGTTCCCTGGCGAAGGCCCCGAGATCCTCGGGCAGGAACTGCACGATGGCGGAAATGTTCGCGTGCACCCGCACATGGCCGCGCACGCCGTCGGCGTATTCGCTCAGTTCGCCCTGCATGCGCTCCAGCCCGAAGAGCACGGTGCGCGCATGGTGCAGCAGGCTCTCGCCCGCCGGCGTCAGCGTCACGCCCCGGCTGTGGCGGTACAGCAGCGCGGAGCCCACGGCCGTCTCCAGGTCCGACAGGCGCTTGCTGACCGCGGAGGCCGCGATGAATTCGCGCTCCGCGGCGCGACCGATGCTGCCCAGCTCGCAGACGGCCACGAACAGCTGCAGCGAGGTCAGGTCGATGCGGCGCGCGAAATGGCGGTCGGGATTTTTCATGGGGCGGGGCGTCGGGCTTCTTCGAAAGAGAAGTCTGGGTGGTATTTTCTCCTGTATGGATGGGGCGGGCCGTCGCGAAACACGACGTCGCACATCGCGATGGCGGACACCGGGACAAAAAAAACCGCCCGGCGCGGTGCGCGGGCGGCCTGCAGCGGGCATGCGGGGCGGTCAGGTGAAGAGGTTCTTCAGCCGATCGGTCCAGCTCTCGCCGCTGGGCGAATGCTTGCCGCCACCCTTCTTGAGGGAGTCGTCCAGTTCGCGCAGCAGCTTGCGCTGGTGCTCGGTGAGCTTCACGGGCGTTTCCACCACGATGTGGCAGTACAGGTCGCCCGGATAGCTGGCGCGCACGCCCTTGATCCCCTTGCCGCGCAGCCGGAACTGCTTGCCGGCCTGGGTGCCCTCGGGGATGTCGATCGCGGCCTTGCCCTGCAGCGTGGGGACTTCGATCTCGCCGCCCAGGGCCGCGGTGATGAAGCTCACCGGCACCTGGCAGTGCAGGTCGTCGCCGTCGCGCTCGAAGATCTCGTGCTTCTTCAGGCGGATCTCGATGTAGAGGTCGCCCGGAGGCCCGCCGTTGGTGCCCGGCTCGCCGTTGCCGACGCTGCGGATGCGCATGCCGTCGTCGATGCCGGCGGGGATCTTCACTTCCAGCGTCTTCTGCTTCTTGACCTTGCCCTGGCCGTGGCAGGTGACGCACGGCTCGGGAATGATCTTGCCCGTGCCGCGGCAGTGCGGGCAGGTCTGCTGCACGCTGAAGAAGCCCTGGCGCATCTGCACCGTGCCCGTGCCCGAACACGTCGTGCATGTCTTTGCGCTGGTGCCGGGCTTGGCGCCGCTGCCGTGGCAGGTTTCGCAGTTCTCCCAGGACGGGATGCGGATCTGCGCTTCCTTGCCCTTGGCGGCCTCCTCCAGCGTGATGTCCATCGCGTAGCTGAGGTCGTTGCCGCGATAGACCTGCCGCCCGCCGCCCGCGCCCCGGCGGCCGCCGAACATGTCGCCGAAGATGTCGCCGAACGCTTCCGCGAAACCGCCGAAGCCTTCCGCGCCGGCGCCACCGGGGCCGCGCATGTTCGGATCGACGCCGGCATGGCCGAACTGGTCGTAGGCCGCGCGCTTCTGCGGATCGGAGAGCATCTCGTAGGCCTCCTTGGCCTCCTTGAACTTCTCCTCGGCCGGCTTGGCGGCATCACCCTGGTTGCGGTCCGGGTGGTGCTTCATCGCCAGCTTGCGATAGGCCTTCTTGATCTCTTCGTCCGAGGCGTTCTTGGGAACGCCCAGGACTTCGTAAAAGTCTCGTTTGGACATGGTGTTTTCGGGTCCTTTGGGAACACGAACGCCGCGCAGGCCCTCGGGGGAAAGGGCACGGCGCGGCGGCTAGGGAAGGCACGCGCGCCCGGTGGGTGCGCGTGGCGTCGTCAGCCCTTCTTGACTTCCTTCACTTCGGCGTCCACCACGTTGTCGTCGTGCGGAGCTGAGGACGCGCCACCCGCGGAGGACGCGGCCTGGCCGGCGGCCGGACCGGCTTCCGCGCCGGCACCCGCCGCCGCGGCGGCTGCCTGCGCATCGGCGTACATCTTCTCGCCGAGCTTCTGGCTCGCGGCCATCAGGGCGTTGGTCTTTTCCTCGATCGCGGCCTTGTCCTCGCCCTTGAGCGCGGCCTCGAGGTCCTTCACCGCGGCCTCGATCGTCTCCTTCTCGCCGGCCTCGAGCTTGTCGCCGTGCTCGGACAGGCTCTTGGTCACGCTGTGGACCGCGGCCTCGCCCTGGTTGCGGGCCTGCACCAGCTCCAGCTTCTTCTTGTCGTCGGCGGCGTTGAGTTCGGCGTCCTTCACCATCTTCTGGATCTCGTCCTCGGACAGGCCCGAGTTCGCCTTGATGGTGATCTTGTTCTCCTTGCCCGTGCCCTTGTCCTTGGCGCTCACGTGCAGGATGCCGTTGGCGTCGATGTCGAAGGTCACCTCGATCTGCGGAACGCCGCGGCCGGCCGGCGGAATGCCTTCCAGGTTGAACTCGCCCAGCAGCTTGTTGGCGCTGGCGATCTCGCGCTCGCCCTGGAACACCTTGATCGTCACGGCCGGCTGGTTGTCGTCGGCGGTGGAGAAGGTCTGCGCGAACTTCGTCGGGATCGTGGTGTTCTTCGTGATCATCTTGGTCATCACGCCGCCCAGGGTCTCGATGCCCAGCGACAGCGGGGTGACGTCCAGCAGCAGCACGTCCTTGCGGTCGCCCGAGAGCACCTGGCCCTGGATGGCGGCACCGACGGCCACGGCCTCGTCGGGGTTCACGTCCTTGCGCGGCTCCTTGCCGAAGAATTCCTTGACCTTTTCCTGCACCTTGGGCATGCGGGTCATGCCGCCCACCAGGATCACGTCGTGGATGTCCGACACGCTGATGCCGGCGTCCTTGATGGCCGTGCGACAGGGAGCGATGGTGCGCTCGATCAGCTCTTCCACCAGGCTTTCCAGCTTGGCGCGGGTCAGCTTGATGTTCAGGTGCTTCGGGCCCGAGGCGTCGGCCGTGATGTAGGGCAGGTTGATGTCGGTCGCGGCGGAGGAGGACAGCTCGATCTTGGCCTTCTCGGCGGCTTCCTTCAGGCGCTGCAGGGCCAGCACGTCCTTGGACAGGTCCACGCCCTGTTCCTTCTTGAACTCGGCGATGATGTAGTCGATGATGCGCTGGTCGAAGTCCTCGCCGCCCAGGAAGGTGTCGCCGTTGGTGGAGAGCACTTCGAACTGCTTCTCGCCATCGACATCGGCGATCTCGATGATGGACACGTCGAACGTGCCGCCGCCCAGGTCATAGACGGCGATCTTGCGGTCGCCCTTCTCCTGCTTGTCCAGGCCGAAGGCCAGCGCCGCGGCCGTCGGCTCGTTGATGATGCGCTTGACGTCCAGGCCCGCGATGCGGCCGGCGTCCTTCGTGGCCTGGCGCTGGGCGTCGTTGAAGTACGCCGGCACCGTGATCACGGCCTCGGTGACGGGCTCGCCCAGGTAGTCCTCGGCGGTCTTCTTCATCTTGCGCAGCACCTCGGCGCTGATCTGCGGCGGGGCCAGCTTGTTGCCGCGCACTTCCACCCAGGCGTCGCCGTTGTCGGCCTTGGCGATCGTGTAGGGCATGAGGTCGATGTCCTTCTGGACCTCTTTTTCCTCGAACTTGCGGCCGATCAGGCGCTTGGCGGCGTAGATGGTGTTCTTGGGGTTCGTCACGGCCTGGCGCTTGGCCGAGGCGCCGACGAGGATCTCGCCGTCTTCCTGGTAGGCGATGATGGACGGGGTGGTGCGGGCGCCTTCGCTGTTCTCGATCACGCGGGTCGTATTGCCCTCCATGATGGCGACGCAGCTATTGGTGGTGCCCAGGTCGATACCGATGATTTTTCCCATGTTTTTCTCCGCGATCTTGAAGGATTTGGATAGCCAGTAACTTGTGGATAACTTGTCCGGCTTCAAGCCGTCGGCCCGGGGAATTTCTTTCCGCGGCGTACCGGGCGGCGAGGGCCGGACGGGGGCGTCACTTCGGTGCCGCCACCGTGACGAGGGCCGGGCGCAGCACCCGGTCGGCGATGACGTAGCCTTTCTGCAGCACGGACACGATGGTGTTGGGCTCCTGCTCGGCGGGCACCATGCTGATGGCCTGGTGCTGGTGGGGGTCGAACTTCTCGCCGGCGCCCGGCTGGATCGCCAGCACCTTGTTGCGCTCGAGGGCGGAGGTGAGCTGGCGCAGCGTGGCGTCGGTGCCTTCGCGCAGCTGCTCGATCGTGGCGTCCTTGATGGCGAGCGCCGCCGTCAGGCTGTCGGCCACGGGCAGCAGGCTCTCGGCGAAGCTCTCGATGCCGAACTTGCGTGCCTTGGAGACTTCCTCGTCCGCGCGGCGGCGGGCGTTCTCGGCTTCGGCCTTGGCGCGCAGGAACTGGTCGGCGAGGTCGGCGCTCTTGGCCTTGAGCTCGGCCAGTTCGTTCTGCAGGCGGCCCAGCTCGTCCGCCGCATGCGCGGCCATGGTCGCCTCCACGGCTTCGGGGCTGTCGGACGGAGACGCCGTCGCCGCGGCGTTCTGGGGGGCTGAATGCTGTTGATCGGACATGTCGGTTGTTCTGGTGTAGGTGAATGAACGATGGACGCACGGCACCTGGGTGCAAAGGGAGGGATTTCAAGCGAAGTCCCGCCAAATTCCGGCATCTGCCTCCCGAACGGGGGGCGGAGCGCACATGCCGGCGCAAGGAGTGTACAAGCCGGCGGGGGTAGGGCTATAATCGCCGGCTTTGCCTTGCCACACTGCTTCACATGACGCGGCGGGTGGCTCATCCCAGAAGGAGAAAAGCATGCGTCACTACGAAATCATCTTGCTGATCCATCCGGATCAAAGCGAACAGGTTCCAGCCATGCTGGAGCGCTACAAGGGCATGATCACCGCCGGCGGCGGCAAGATCCACCGCGTGGAAGACTGGGGCCGTCGCCAGCTGGCCTACATGATCAACAAGCTCGCCAAGGCCCATTACCTGTGCGTGAACATCGAGGCCGACCAGGCCGTGATGGCTGAACTGGAGCATGCCTTCAAGTTCAACGACGCCGTGCTGCGCCACCTGACCGTCGTGAAGAAGAAGGCCGAGACCGGCGCTTCCTCGATGATGAAGACCGTCGAGCGCGAAGAGGCACGCAAGGCCAGCCAGGCCGAGTTCGCCGCTGCCAACGAGCGCTGATCCGACCGCTTTCCCGGGAGCTGTGGAACCCTGCAACAGCGTGACGCTGACGGCCTGCATCGCGGAGACCAAGCCTCTGCGGTACACCCCGGCCGGCCTGCCCGCCCTGGACCTGAAGCTCGAGCACGGCTCGAAGCAGTCCGAGGCTGGCGTGCAGCGAGACGTTGCGGCGGTTGTGAAGGCAGTGGCCTTCGGCGCATTGGCCGAACGCCTCGCCCGGCAGGCACTGGGCAGCCTCTGGACCTTCCAGGGCTTCCTCGCCACGCCGCGCAACGCCAAGGGTCTGGTGTTCCACATCCAGGACATTCAACAAGATTAATTTTCAAGAGGCTTCCAAATGGCCACGTTCAAGAAGTTCAACAAGGACAAGCGTCCGAAGCGCAACACCCAGTCGCTGCTGTTCAAGCGCAAGCGTTTCTGCCGTTTCACGGTCGCCGGCGTCGAAGAGATCGACTACAAGGATGTCGACACGCTGCGTGACTTCATCGCCGAAAACGGCAAGATCATCCCCGCGCGCCTGACCGGCACGCGCGCCATCTACCAGCGTCAGCTGAACACCGCCATCAAGCGTGCGCGCTTCCTGGCCCTGGTGCCCTACAGCGACCAGCACAAGATCTGAGGAGCAAGAGCCATGCAAATCATCCTGCTCGACAAAGTCGTCAACCTCGGCAACCTGGGCGAAATCGTCAAGGTCAAGGACGGCTACGCACGCAACTTCCTGATCCCCTCGGGCCGCGCACGCCGCGCCACCGAAGCCAACAAGGCCGAATTCGAAGCCAAGCGCGCCGAACTCGAAAAGGCTGCAGCCGCCAAGCTGGCTGAAGCCCAGGCCCAGGGCGAGAAGCTCGGCGGCACGACCGTCAAGCTGACGCAGAAGGCCGGCGTGGACGGCCGCCTGTTCGGCTCCGTGACCAACCACGACATCGCCGAAGAGCTGAACAAGCAAGGCTACAAGATCGCCAAGTCGCAGGTCCGCCTGCCCAGCGGCCCCATCAAGACCGTGGGCGACTCCACGGTGAGCGTGGCCCTGCACACCGACGTGGTGGTGGAAGTCACCGTGTCCGTGTACGGCGAAACCGCCTGATCGGCAAGAAAGCCGGAGCGCTTTCCACCCGGCAAAAGCCGCCTCCCGAGGCGGCTTTTGCGTTTTCTGGCGCCGCATCCATGCACCGCCAGCCCACCGGCTGTGAACGGCTTTTCCACAGACTTGTCCACTGACCGACAGTTTCCGGCCCCGCTGTGGTGCCGGAAGCGCAAGGATCGATTGCCATGAGTTCCGACTTCCCTCCGCTGCACGAATCCGATTTCGCGTCTGCCGCCCCGGCGGACCAGGAGGTGGCCCGGCTGCGCATGCCACCGCATTCGCTGGAGGCCGAGTCCAGCGTGCTGGGCGGCCTGCTGCTCGACAACATGGCCTGGGACCGGGTGGGTGACCTGCTGGTGGACGGGGATTTCTACCGGCACGAGCACCAGCTCATCTATTCGGCCATCGGCAAGCTGGTGAATGCCAGCAAGCCGGCGGACGTGATCACGGTCTTCGGCGAGCTGCAGAGCCTGGGCAAGGCCGAGGAGGTGGGCGGGCTGGCCTATCTCAACAATCTGGCGCAGTACGTTCCCAGCGCCACCAACATCCGCCGCTACGCGGAGATCGTGCGCGAGCGCTCCATCCTGCGCAAGCTCGTCACGGCGAGCGACGAAATCTCCACGACGGCCTTCAATCCGAAGGGAAAGACGGTCGAGAAGATCCTGGACGAGGCCGAATCCAAGATCTTCGCCATCGGCGAAGAGGGCTCGCGCAACAAGCAGGGCTTCCAGTCGCTCGACACCCTCGTGGTGGACCTGCTGGACCAGGTGCAGGAGATGGCGGACAACCCGATGGACGTGACCGGGGTCCCCACCGGCTTCGCCGACCTGGACCGCATGACCTCGGGACTGCAGGCGGGCGACATGATCGTGCTGGCCGCGCGCCCTTCGATGGGCAAGACCTCGTTCGCCGTGAACATTGCCGAGCACGTGGCGCTCAACGAAGGCCTTCCCGTGGCCATCTTTTCGATGGAAATGGGCGCCGCCCAGCTGGCCGTGCGTATCGTGGGCTCGATCGGCCGCGTGAACCAGGGCAACCTGCGGACCGGCAAGCTCACGGACGAGGAATGGCCGCGCCTCACCGAGGCGATCGAGCGGCTGCGTACCGTCTCGCTGCACATCGACGAAACGCCGGGGCTCACCCCGGGGGAACTGCGGGCCAATGCCCGCCGTCTGGCACGCCAGTGCGGCAAGCTCGGCTTGATCGTGGTGGACTACCTGCAGCTCATGAGCGGCTCGGGCGCGGGCAGTGCCGACAACCGGGCCACCGAACTGGGCGAAATCTCGCGGGGGCTGAAGATGCTGGCCAAGGAACTGCAGTGCCCGGTGATCGCGCTATCGCAGCTCAACCGCTCGGTGGAGCAGCGCACCGACAAGCGTCCCATGATGTCCGACCTGCGCGAATCCGGCGCCATCGAGCAGGACGCGGACATCATCATGTTCATCTACCGCGACGACTACTACAACAAGGACTCCAAGGAGCCCAACGTGGCCGAGGTCATCATCGGCAAGCAGCGGAACGGCCCCACCGGCACGGTGAAGCTGTTCTTCCAGAAGAACCAGACGCGGTTCGAGAACCTCGCCATGGGGTCGGGCGACGATTTCTGACGCCGGCCAGGACGGGCCTGCGCCGCCCTACGCCCTGGCGACGGTGTAGGCCACCATCCCCAGCAGCACCACGCCCAGCACCCCGCAGGCCACCGCCAGGCGCTGCGCGCCCGTGCGCAGGGCGCTCACGGTGGCGACGAGCTGGGCGTTCTGCTGGGCCAGCTGCTCGATGACCTCCAGGGCCTGGCGCTGCGATTGCTCCAGCGCCTGCACCTGGTCCTCCAGGGCGCCGATGCGCTGCAGGGCCAGTTCCTGTGGCGACGGGGCGGTGGATGCCGCCAGGCGTGCGGCCTCCTCGTCCGCCTGCGCCTGTTCGGCTTCCTGGGCTCCACGGCTGCGCAGCAACCCCTTCGCGGCCTTGATGAGCTGCGGAGAGGCTTCGATCACCTTGTCCCACGGGACGAGCTGCAGTGCCGTGATCCAGCTGATGGCCATGCGTCAGAGCACCTCGCTCGCGAAATCCGCGAGGCGCGAGCGCTCGCCGCGCGCCAGGGTGATGTGCCCGCTGTGCGGCCAGCCCTTGAAGCGGTCCACCGCGTAGGTGAGGCCGGAGGAGCCTTCGGTCAGGTAGGGCGTGTCGATCTGCGCGAGGTTGCCCATGCAGATGATCTTGGTGCCCGGGCCCGCGCGCGTGATCAGCGTCTTCATCTGCTTGGGCGTCAGGTTCTGGGCCTCGTCGATGATGACGTACTTGTTGAGGAAGGTGCGGCCGCGCATGAAGTTCATGCTCTTGATCTTGATGCGGCTGCGGATGAGCTCGTTGGTGGCGGCGCGGCCCCATTCGCCGGCATTGCCGCCGTCGCCCTTGGCGAGGAATTCGAGGTTGTCGTCCAGAGCGCCCATCCAGGGGCCCATCTTCTCCTCCTCGGTGCCGGGCAGGAAGCCGATGTCCTCGCCCACGCTCACGGTGGCGCGGGTCATGATGATCTCGGTGTAGCGGCGCTCGTCGAGCACCTGCGTCAGGCCGGCGGCGAGCGCCATGAGGGTCTTGCCGGTGCCGGCCGTGCCGGTGAGCGTGACGAAATCGACCTCCGGGTCCATGAGCAGGTTCATCGCGAAGTTCTGCTCGCGATTGCGCGTGTTCACGCCCCAGACGGTGTTCTTGGCAGAACCGTAGTCCTTGAGGGTCTGCAGCACGGCGGTCTTGTCGCGGATCTCCGTCACCCGCGCGAACAGGCTGGGCTCGCCGGGGGCCTCGAAATAGACGAACTGGTTGATCATGAGCTGCGGCACGATCGGCCCGCCGATGCGGTAGTACGTGTGCGCGCCGCTTTGCCAGCTCTCGACGTTCTTGCCGGTCTTCGTCCAGAAGTCGGCCGGCAGGGCCAGCACGCCGGAGTACAGCAGGTCGCCGTCTTCCAGTGCCTTGTCGTTCTGGTAGTCCTCGGCGGTGAGGCCGAGCGCGCGCGCCTTGACGCGCATGTTGATGTCCTTGGACACCAGCACGACCTCGCGCGGCGCGTACTTGTGCCGCAGCGCTTCCACGACGCCCAGGATCTGGTTGTCGGCCTTGCCGGGTGGCAGGCTGGTGGGCAGATGGTAATCCAGCGGTTCGGTCTGGAAGTACAGGCAGCCGCCGGCCGCGCGCTGGCCCGTGGCATCCAGCTTGAGGCCGCGGGCGATATCTGCGCCCTGGGTGGCGGCGAGCTGGTCGAGCGTGCGGCTCGCCTGCCGGCCGTTGCGCGCCACTTCGGTCATGCCCTTCTTGTGGCCGTCGAGCTCCTCCAGCACGATCATGGGCAGGAAGATGTCGTGCTCTTCGAAGCGGAAGAGGCTGGTCGGGTCGTGCAGCAGGACGTTGGTGTCCAGCACGAACATCTTCGTGGGGCCGGTGCCGCGGCCCTTGCGGGGACGGGCGGCCGCCTCGGGCGCGGGTGCGGCCGCGCGGACGGCAGGCAACCCGCGCTGGGCTTCAGGCGCCACGGCCTGGATGGGGGCTGGCGCCGTGGCCGGGGCGGTGCGCCTGGCGGTGCGCCGGGATGTGCCGGGCGCCGTGGCGGAGGGCGCAGCCACCGGCGCCGGCGCCTGTTCCATGGCGGCAGGCGCCGCGGCGGAGCGTGTGCTGCCCGTGCTGGCGGCGGTGGTGCCGCGGGCGGATTTTCTGGCCGCCTTGCGTGGCGCGGAAGTGCTGCCGTCCGGCAGCGCCGCCGGGCTGGCTGCTTCCAGGGATTCCTCGGTCTGCGGATCTTCCATGCGGGATTTGGCGGTGGCGCGGAAGGCATCCGGAGAAAGCAGGGCGGCGCGTTTCGTCGGTGCGGGGGGCAGGGGCATGGTGCGGGCCTTGGGAGGAGGACGGGAGGGAGTCAGAAAGCAAAAAGCCGCCTGGAGACCGAGGCGGCTTTGTGGGGGTGGGGGAGCGTTGCGTCGTGCAGCAGCATTGAAACCATTATGCACGGTTGCCGTGGCACTCCCGGCATGCCGCGCGCGGCGCGGCTGTAGGCGCTTACGCCGCCTTCTTGAGGGCCTTGATGGACTTCACGGCCTTGAGAACCTCGTCCACGTGTCCGGGCACCTTGAGGCCGCGCCATTCCTGGACCAGCACGCCATCGGGGCCGATGAGGAAGGTGCTGCGCTCGATGCCCTTGACCTTCTTGCCGTACATGATCTTGTTCTTGACCACGCCGAACATGTGGCACATCTTCTCTTCGGTGTCGGCGATGAGCTCGAAGGGCAGTTCCAGCTTTTCCTTGAAGTCGTCGTGGGACTTCATGTTGTCCCGCGACACGCCGAACACGGCGGCGCCGGCCTGGGCGAAATCCTCGTACTTGTCGCGGAACTGCATGGCCTCGGTGGTGCAGCCGGGGGTGTTGTCCTTGGGGTAGAAGTACAGGATCAGGATCTGGCCGAGGTGCGATGTGTTGGAGACCTTGATGCCACCGGTCGCGTTGGCTTCGAATTCGGGGAGGGGTTTGTTGACAACGATCGCCATGGCACTTCAATCTTTGATGTAGTCGTTGAAAAGCCGGAGGAGTTGTGTGTTATTGCTCTTGGAAGGCCTCCGACCGCAACCCGTAATTTTACCTTGAAACGGACTCTTTCGCGAATCGCAGGTCTGTAACCAAGATCCACGCCCGTTTCACGCCTTGGGTTCCAGCAGCAGCGCGGCGACCACGTGGCGGCCTTCCCCCGCCAGGATGTTGTACGTCCGGCACGCGGCCTGGGTGTCCATGGTTTCCAGGCCGATGCGCCGTGCCATGAGGGGCCGCAGCCACGCCGGTGGCGGGAAACGGTTGCGCTGACCGCTGCCGAAGATGACCACTTCCGCGTCGAGTTCCGCCAGCAGCGCGAAATGCTCGGCGGTGAGGTCCTCGAAGCGGTTGCACTGCCATTCCCTCCGCTCGCCCCGGGAGCCGATCACCACGCTGCCCGTGAGCTTTTCCCCATCGACCGCGATCCAGTCCGCGCCGTAGGCGCTGATGGTCTGGGCTTCGGAGCGGTCGGGCTGGAATTTCATGGGGAGAGGCGCCTTCGGGAGTGCGTTGCGGGCCGGCACGGCGCCCGGCGGAGCGGGGCGGGGATCCACCGTGGAACTGTGGTCAAATTATGATTTTGCCCCACCTTGGACCAGCTTCCACAGGTGGCTGTTCAAATGCCCTTCTGGCGCGGCCTCCAGGGCTGCCACGGCGATCCAGTGCTTGGGGTCTTCGTGGATCGCCTCCGCCAGGGCTCCCGCAACAGTAGGCGTCAATCGCCCCCGGACGCGCGCTACGGCAAGCGTCGTCCGCGATACCGCCAACCGCCTACACCATTCAGCATCGGACGGGATCAGGTCGTTCGCGCGATCGAGTAGGTCCATCGTGGTGTGCATGTCACGCTCCTAAAAAAAAAGACTACCGACTGTAAGCAAAATTCTTGTTTACTGTCTGTAATCATGCTAGCTTCGGGGTTCTTGATTACAGATCGTAATCGAAGTAACAACCGCAGCCGCCATGCACCACCAAATCACCCCCGGCGCCGTCGTCCTGACCGCCGACCAAATTGAGCTGAGAGTCCGCGCCCTGGAGGGCAACGTAGCCGTGTTGGAGGCCGCCGACGGCTCTTGGTACGGCTACCGCCACATCTCCAGCCTGACGATGGTTCCCCAAGCTGGGGACAACGAGTGCCTTCCCCCTGCCACCCAAGCGGCACCGGTTCCTGGCTTGGCGGCTGCGGCCGGTGCTGGGCAGGGGGCGGGCACCTGTCCTGCCTGTGGCGGGCCATCTGGAGATGACTTCCTCTTGCAGTGCAATGCGTGCATTGCTGAATCTGGCCGCTATGCCGGCCCCCGCATGAATCGACACACGGGGTTGTGGGAATGAGGCTCGTTGCGAAGCACGCCCAGGTGGGCTACCAGACCCCGGGAGAGCGGCCAGGCTGCCGCAACTGCGCGCACTTCGAGGTGACGCGACACGACAGCCCGGTCATTGCCCCTCGCACGGCCTGCACGCTGCACCAGCTCGAAGTGACCAGCGGCGGCATCTGCAACAGCCACAAGCTGCAGCGCAAGCCCGGCGAGGCTCAGCTCGCGTTCCTGGCCCGTCAGCGCGATCTGCTGGAGAGCCAGGCGCAGGACCTGGAGCCGTGCCTGGTCGATGACCGCGTGTTCCCCGCTGTGGGCGAGATGTACGAAGGCAAGCCGATGACCGTTGCCAAGCATCGCCGCCTGATGGTGGAGCAGTTGATCACCAATGAGGAAGCCTCTGGCGATCCTGATCTGCTGCGTGCCGCAGCGTTCCGCCGCCGCGCCAATGGCATGCCTCCCCGTCCTGGGGATCGCCGCGCATGAGCACCGCACCCATGGCCGGCTCGGCCCTTATCCACATGCCCAAGAGCTACGAGATTGCATGCCCGCCGGGCATGCTGGCCCACGGCCACCGCATCAAGCGCTTCACGTCCCTGCAGGCCTTCGAAGGCTACGTCGCACAGCTTCGCAAGAGCGGCTGCACTGTCCGCTGGGACACGCCTTTTACCGCCACCGTGGAGGCCATCCAACCGACCGCCGCGCGTGCGCAGGCAGTTGCACCTGGTGCGCAGGAGGTGGGGCAATGAGCCGGGCGGCCGCAGGCGGGCAAGCGGAGCGCCGCACGCCGAAGGGCGCCGGGCTCTCCCCCAGTGCTGTAACACTGGGGGAAACTTCCAAGCAGCGCGCGAAGGTCGATTGGTTGACGGCGACGTGGAAGCCTGAGCCCGACGAACACGTCGTGGCGACGGTCCTGGACCTGCTCCATGGCTTCGGGCTCAAGGTGGAGGCCGAGGCTGGCCGTGGCCACTTCGGCTTCTCCGAGGGCGCTCGCCTGTATGTCCGCCTGGACGATGGCGCGCGCCACCAGGTGGCCCTGCTGGATTGGGGCGGTGACCGCATGCGTGGTCGTGCGCGCCTGGACCTCTCCGGCACGGCCTGCAGCCGCATCAGCGACTGGCAGGGCATGCAGGAGTGGCTGGGCCGCCAGTGGGAAACGACGATCACGCGCGTTGACCTGGCCGTCGATTGCCTGAATGGCGAGTTCACCGTCGAGGACGCCCGTGCCTGGATGGAGGCCGGAGAGTTCACCGCCGGCGAGGGCCGCCCGCCGCGCCACAGCACGCCCGGCGACTGGCTGTCACCCGAACCGTTCTACGGCCGCACGCTGGAGATTGGCCGCCGCGAGAACGGCAAGATGCTCCGCGCCTACGAAAAGGGCCTGCAGCTCGCACCAGGCAGCGGCGACAAGTGGACGCGCTTCGAGGTCGAAATCCGCAACAAGGATCGCGACGTTCCGCTCGATGTGCTCACCCGCTGTGACGAGTACTTCGTCGGCGCCTACGAGTGCCTGCAGCGCCTGCTGCCGGCTGCTGGCGAGCGCATCGCCACTCATCAGAAGGAAGGCGAGCTCAGCCTTGAAACGATGGTCCACCACGCCAGCGTCGGCTACGGAAAGCTCGTGCACGTCATGCGCGGCCACGTGCCTGCTGACGACCTTCTAGACCTCATTTCCCGGCCAGGCGTCCCAAGACGACTGGAAAAGGCCACCCTGGCCGGATTCATCGCGGCGTCGTCTGTCGCTAACCAGGAGAAAAGGCCATGAAAGCACATGTGATCGGTATCGAGATTTCCGAGGGTGTCAGCAAGAAGACCGGGCAGCCCTACGCCATCGGCAAGCTGTTCTGCGCGCTCCCCATCGTGGGGAAGGGCGCACGCGGCCTCATGGGCAGTGAGTACCAGTGCGAACCGGTGGTGCTGCGCAAGCTCGATGGCATCGAGCTCCCCGTGGTCTGCGAGCTCGAAATGCAGGACGTCATGCGTTACGGCCAGCGCCGGCAGGAGATCGTCTCCGTCGTCCCCGTGAAGGCCTCTCCGGCCCCGTCTGCGCCTGCGCAACGCCCCGCTGCGTGATGTCAGCTGGTAGCCCTGCGTGCAGGGTTATCCGCTGCAATCCCGCAGCTTCCCCAACCTGGAGAAATCACATGTTCGCAAAAACCCTGGGCGTTGCCCGCAAGTTCGGCAGCCGCGCTGCATCTGCAGGCGCCGTGTTGGCCCTGTCCGCTGCGTCCGCGCACGCTGCCCTGCCTGAGGGTGTGCAGAAAGCCATCGACGACTTCAAGGCCGATGCCTCCAGCGCCGTCATCGCCATGATGGGCGCCGGCGTCGTCATTTGGGGCCTGCTGGCCCTCAAGCGCAAGATGGGCTGGTGATCCATGGCTGACAACACGGGCGGTCAAACCCTGACCGTGTTGGTCCAGCCGGCCCCCCCGGACGCGAACACGCTCGCGGACCTGGGGGAGCTTTTCTTGCTGTTCTTCGGCGCCGCCATGGTCATCTTCTGCCTGCGGCGGCTCTATGACCTTTTCAGGGTTGACCATGACAGGGACTAGTCATGCCTTCTTCCGTCGAAATCCTCTACGCGCTTGGGCTTGCGCTCTTGCTTTGGGTGTCGTTCCGCTGACCTGCGGTGCGATCAACAAGGCCGGCATGTCCGGCTTCCGCTACTCGGTGAGCGAGTCCGGCAAGGTGGCCTCCATCCGTCCGAATCAGGCCGGTTCCTCTGGTTCTGTCGGCAGCGTGGGCTCGATCCCCACCGGCCACGTCGGAAGCCAGATCGGCAATTCGGGCTGGTACATCGGCGCTTCCGGTTCTGGCAACCCTTCCGGTCCCGGCATGATGACCATGGGCCACGCTGGCGATGTGTTTTTCGCCGGAAGTAAGTACCCTTTCCAAGCCTCCTACAAAGTGCCCAAATCCGCTGTCGTGGACGCGCTCGGCATGCTGTGCAAGAACCCTTTGATTTGCCTCGGTATCGCTGCCGCCTCCCCTGCCATCAAGGGCTGGCTGGATGAGGGCAACGTGGGGATCAACCAGGACGCCGCCGACTATCCCGACAAGCCCTTCTTGCTGCAGAAAGAGGGCTCCTGTTCCGCTGACTGCCGGGAGTACCTACTGCCCGACGGCAAGACCTGGGTGCGTAGCTTGTCGCAGGCCTGCAATGCCCATTTGCAGGCCTCACGTGACGGTGGTGGAGCCTACTACCAGAACATCTCCGTCATCAGCCAGACACAGTGCTCCTATGAGTACGCATGGAGCCCGTCGCCCACCTCGTGGACCAAGGCGAAATTCGAGCCGCAGAACCGCAGCACCACTGCCACTTGGACCGACTGGATGCCTGCCTCGATGGACGACATCGCCCCGTACATGGACGCGCCCGAAGTGCCTGCACAGGTTGTCTCCGACATCCTCGACAAGGGCGGCGATATCACCCTGCCCAGCGCACCCACCGTCACCGGTCCGTCGCAGGTCCAGGGGCCGAAGGAGGAGACTGCCAATGCCGATGGCAGCAAGACGGTGAAGCAGACTACCAATAACTACCAGACCGACGGGAACAGGATCACGAACACGTCCACCACCACGGTGACTCAGCGATGCGTGGGCGATGGAACCTGCTCGCCGGTCACGACGACTACCACCACCAACCCCGACGAGACGCCCGACGACAAGGATGATGGCGACGGCTGCAAGAAGAACCCGGACAGCTTGGCGTGCGCCGACCTTGACACGCCCTCCGGAGAGATTCCGAAGGCCACGCGGAACGTCAGCTACAGCGACGAGAACCTGTTCGGCGGCGGGGCGTGCCCGGCCGATATCTATGCCAACGTGGCGCACCAGAACATGAAGATTTG
The DNA here is from genome assembly GCF_900100305.1 of Paracidovorax citrulli. Lineage (GTDB taxonomy): Bacteria > Pseudomonadota > Gammaproteobacteria > Burkholderiales > Burkholderiaceae_C > Paracidovorax > Paracidovorax citrulli. The sequence continues at coordinate 123,384 of NZ_FNEY01000006.1, forward strand.
GGACTGGCAGCAAAGCTGCGGCTACATCACCTCGTACGTGCGGCCGGTGCTCATCATCATCTGCACATACATAGCCTTCATGGTCGTGAGCGGCGCAGCGAGGGATGGCGCATGAAGCTCGGTACTTGGCTACTGTCGATGATGCAGCCGCTGTTGGCCCGCATCCTCACGTCGTTGGGCTTCAGCGTCGTCACCATCGTGGGCCTCGACGTTGCCGTCGATGCCCTCAAGGCCCGTCTGGTGGCGTCCGTCAACAGCCTGCCCGTGGACGTGCTCAACGTCTTCCTGCTGGCTGGCGGCGGCGTTGGCCTGAGCATGATCGTTGGCGCCGTGGCGCTGCGAGTGCTGCTCTGGCACATCCAGAACGCTACGAAGATCCTCGGAGTGAACCCGCAATGATCACCATCATCACCGGCACGCCCGGTGCCGGCAAGACGCTCCTCGCGATTGAGAAACTGCTGCTGCCGTTGGTCGGCGCCACCATCAAGGTTCCGGACGGCGACGGCGGCGAACGTGAGGTGCCGCGCACCATCTACACCAACATCACCAGTCTGCTGATCGAGCATGAGCTGGTGGAGACTGGCGGCGAGTGGATCGCTACCGGCAACGAATGGCAGTTCAAGGGCAATGAGGCCAGCGCCCGCAACTGGCACCAGTGGGCCAAGCCTGGATCGGTGATCGTCATCGATGAGTTCCAGAAGATGTGGCCACCGCGCGCCAACGGCTCGAAGGTGCCGCCCGACGTGCAGGCCCTTGACACGCACCGCCACATGGGCGTGGACTTCGTGCTCATCACCCAGTCCGTTATGAACACGGACCGCCACACGCACGCCTTGGGCGGCCGGCACCTGCACGTTCGCCGCGTCGCCAACATGAAAATGGCCGTCGTGTACGAGTGGGACCACGTGTCGCGCTCGCTGCAGTACAGCAAGGCCATTACTAAGTCTCCGTGGCGCTATAGCGGCAAGGTGATGAAGCTGTACCGGTCTGCGGAGGTTCACACGAAGCAGCCGCGCAAGCTCCCCGGGTTGGTGTGGTTCGTCCTGATCGGCCTCGCGGCCGTGGCCTACTTCGCGCCCACCACGATTCAGCGGATCAACGACCGCGTGAGCGGCAAGTCCTCGACCGCCGAAGTCTCCGGCAAGGCGCCTGCCTCGTCACCGCTTGCCGCTGCTTCCGCGCCCGCTGCCGCCTCGTCGTCCTCTGTCGTCGCCCAGGCCGGCGCCGCGGCGGTTCCTGCTGCTCCTGCATCTGCCCCGGTGTTCGCTGGCTGCGTTGCCAGCAAGACGCGTTGCGCGTGCTACGACACCGCCGGCCACCTGGTGGAGCGTGAGCCTTTCGAGTGCCGCGCGCACACCGCGCCGCCTGTCGTGGTCCTCGCCGGCGGCACGTTCGCCGAACGTCCGGAGTACAGCCCGCCCGAGCCGCCGGAGCTGGTCTTGGCCGCCCGCGACCAAAGCCCTACCATCGGCGACCTGCGGGCCGCCATCCGCGCCGAATACGGCTACTGAAAAGCCATGCAATGCTGTCTCTTGTGATGTCGATCCTCGGCTCCGTGCTGCTCCTCATGGCCGCGGCGAGGGCCTTCGATGAGCGCCTGGAGCGTGTTCGCTCCAGCCTCACGGACACGCTCTTTGGCATCGGCCTGGCCTGCTTCATCCTGGGCATGCTGCTCGCCATCGTTCCCTGACTTGGGGTATGGGGCATCGCCCCATGTTGGGGGCATGCCGCGCGACGTACCCGCCGCAATGCGCAGAGCAGCCCTAGCGCGCCCTTGTGACCATGACCGCTACCGTGGTATCCCCGCCGGCCTTTCCGGGCCTTCGTGCCCCGTCCTGGCCCCTCCGCGGCCCATTGCCCTTGCGGTACTGCGGCGCCTGACTCGCGCTTGAGAAACCTGTCTTTTTCAGCCTTCGTACGTGATTCCTGGCGGCAAAACTACATGCCAGGAGGATGAAATGCACATTGGATATGCCCGGGTTTCTACCCGCGAACAAGAAAACCGCATGCAACTCGACGCACTGAAGGCCGTTGGCGTGCAGAAGGTGTACCAGGAGAAGGCGAGCAGCATCGGCCAACGTCCCGAGCTCCAGCGCTGCTTGAAGTCGTTGCGCGCTGGTGACGTGCTCGTGGTCTACAAGCTGGATCGCGTTGCGCGCTCCCTCGTAGATCTGTTGGCGATCCTCGACCGCATCAAGGCTGCTGGCGCACAGGTCCGCAGCTTGAATGAGCCTCTCGACACGACGACGCCCATGGGGATGTTCATGATCCAGGTCCTCGGTGCTGTGGCCCAGCTCGAACGCGGCATCATCAGGGAGCGCGTCATCGCTGGCCAGGTGGCCGCGATATCCAGGGGTAAGCGCCATGGCCGTCCGCCGACGTTGGCCGAGGATCAGGAAGCCGCTGTGTGGCAGGCGTGGCAGGCCGGTGAAAATAACAAAGCCCGCTTGGCGCGGGCTTTTGGGGTGGAGAGGCACGTTGTTGACAGGGTGATTCGGCTTCGTCTGAATCCGCAGGATTCGCGGTATGGCCCCCGCCGCCCCGTCCTTGGCCCGCTTCTGCAGGCGGTGCGGTAAAGTAATAGGTTTCGCCAGAGGCTGCGCCGCCTGGCGGGGTATCGGGGAGCGTTCTCCGGCGCCATACCGTTCACTCTTCCTGGCCCCGCGGCGTGCGCCCCGGGCCTTTCGCACGATGAAGACGATCCACAAGTCCGCGAAGCTGAATAACGTTCTCTACGATGTGCGGGGCCCGATCGTGGATGCGGCCAAGCAGATGGAGGACGAGGGCCAGAAGATCATCAAGCTCAACATCGGCAACCTCGCGCCGTTCGGCTTCGATGCGCCCGAGGAGATCCAGCAGGACATGATCCGCAACCTGCCGAATTCGGCGGGCTATTCGGACAGCAAGGGCATCTTCGCCGCGCGCAAGGCCGTGATGCACTACAGCCAGCAGCAGGGCGTGAAGGGCGTGACGCTCGACGACATCTACCTGGGCAATGGCGCGAGCGACCTGATCACCATGGCCACCAATGCGCTGCTCGACGACGGCGACGAGCTGCTGGTGCCGGCGCCCGACTATCCGCTCTGGACCGCGGCGGCCAGCCTGTCCGGCGGCCGGCCGGTGCACTACCTCTGCGACGAGGCCAACGGCTGGATGCCGAACCTCGACGACATCCGCGCCAAGATCACCCCCCGCACCAAGGGCCTCGTGGTGATCAACCCGAACAATCCCACGGGCGCGCTGTATTCCGACGAGTTGCTGCGCGGGCTCGTGCAGATCGCGCGCGACCACGGTCTCGTGCTGCTGGCCGACGAGGTGTACGACAAGGTGCTCTACGACGGCGAGCGCCACACCGCCATGGCGAGCCTCTCGACCGACGTGCTCACGCTCACCTTCAATTCGCTCTCGAAGGCCTACCGCTCGTGCGGCTACCGCGCCGGCTGGATGGTGGTGTCGGGCAACAAGGCCGTGGCCCGCGACTACATCGAGGGCATCAACATGCTCGCCAACATCAAGCTCGGCTCCAACGTGCCCGGGCAGTGGGCGATCCAGACCGCGCTGGGCGGCTACCAGAGCATCAACGATCTGGTCCGCGAAGGCGGGCGCCTCTGCCGGCAGCGCGACCTGGCCTACGAACTCATCTCGGCGATCCCGGGCGTGAGCTGCGTGAAGCCCAAGGCGGCTCTCTACATGTTCCCGCGCCTCGACCCGGCCATGTACCCCATCGCCGACGACCGCCAGTTCTTCATGGAAGTGCTGCGCGCCACCCGCGTGATGCTGGTGCAGGGGTCGGGCTTCAACTACCCGGACCAGCAGCATTTCCGCATCGTGTTCCTCCCGCACGAGGACGACCTGCGCGAGGCCATCGGCCGGCTCGCGGGCTTCCTCGAGCAGTACCGGCGCAAGCACGCGGCCGCTGCTGCCGAGTGAGCGGCCGGGCGCGGCATGTCCTCTCTCCATCCAACCATCGCCGGCAGCGTTCATCCCTCTCGCGCGCTGCGGCACCATCTGACTGACTGAGATACCGATCATGAAACCGATCCAAGTGGGCCTGCTGGGCATTGGCACCGTCGGCAGCGGCGTGTTCAACGTGCTGCGACGCAACCAGGAGGAAATCCGCCGCCGCGCGGGCCGCGGCATCGAGATCGCCATGGTGGCGGATCTCGACGTGGAGCGCGCCCGCGCCGTCGCCGGAGACAGCGTGCAGGTGGTGAACGACGCGCGCGCCGTGATCGCCAACCCCGACATCGACATCGTCGTGGAGCTGATCGGCGGCTACGGCGTGGCCAAGGCGCTGGTGATGGAAGCCATCGCGGCCGGCAAGCACGTGGTCACGGCCAACAAGGCCCTGCTGGCGGTGCACGGCACCGAGATCTTCGCGGCCGCCTCGGCCAAGGGCGTCATGGTGGCCTTCGAGGCCGCGGTGGCCGGCGGCATCCCGATCATCAAGGCGCTGCGCGAGGGCCTGACGGCCAACCGCATCCAGTGGATCGCGGGCATCATCAACGGCACGACGAACTTCATCCTTTCGGAGATGCGTGACAAGGGGCTCGACTTCGACGCGGTGCTCAAGGAGGCGCAGCGCCTGGGTTACGCCGAGGCCGACCCGACCTTCGACATCGAGGGCGTGGACGCGGCGCACAAGGCCACGATCATGAGCGCGATCGCCTTCGGCATCCCGGTGCAGTTCGACAAGGCGTACGTGGAAGGCATCACCAAGCTCGCCGCGGCGGACATCCGCTATGCCGAGCAGCTCGGCTACCGCATCAAGCTGCTGGGCATCGCCAAGCGGCGCGAGGGCGGGGTGGAGTTGCGCGTGCATCCGAGTCTGGTGCCGTCCAAGCGGCTGATCGCCAACGTGGAGGGCGCGATGAATGCCGTGGTGGTGCAGGCCGATGCGGTGGGCACCACGCTCTACTATGGCAAGGGCGCGGGCAGCGAGCCCACGGCCAGCGCCGTGATCGCCGACCTGGTGGACATCGCGCGCCTGGCGGCGGCCGACCCTGAACACCGCGTGCCCCACCTGGCCTTCCAGCCGAACACGCTCGACGAGGCGCGCGATGCGCTGCCCGTGCTGCCCATGGCCGAGGTGGTCACCAGCTACTACCTGCGCCTGCGCGTGGCCGACGAGGCCGGCGTGCTCGCCAAGGTGACGGGGCTGCTGGCCGGCGCCGGCATCAGCATCGACGCCGTGCTGCAGCGCGAGGCCGACGAGGTGGGCGGCGAGGGCGCCACGCACACCGACCTGATCATCCTCACGCACGACACGCGCGAGGGTACGATGAACGAAGCGATCGCGCAGATGCAGGCCCTGCCCACGGTGCTGGGGCCGATCGTGCGTGTCCGCAAGGAGGAGCTGAACTGATGCGATACCTCTCCACACGCGGCCACGCGGACCGCAAGCGCTTCTGCGAGATCCTGCTCGAAGGCCTCGCGCCCGACGGCGGGCTGTACCTGCCCGAGCATTACCCGCAGATCGACGACGCCGCGCTCACGCGGCTGCGCGCGGCCTACCACGAGCAGGGCTACGCGGAGCTGGCGTTCCAGATCCTGTCGCTCTACATCGACGACATTCCGGCGGCCGACCTGAAGCGCCTGTGCGAGAAGACGTACACCGCCGAGGTGTTCGGCACGGGCGAGATCGTGCCGCTGCGCCACCTGGAGAACAGCCTGTGGCTGGAGGCGCTCTCCAACGGCCCCACGCTCGCGTTCAAGGACATGGCGATGCAGCTGCTGGGCAACCTGTTCGAGTACGAACTGGGCCGGCGCGGCGAAGAGCTCAACATCCTGGGCGCGACCAGCGGCGATACCGGCAGCGCGGCCGAGTACGCGATGCGCGGCAAGCGCGGCATCCGCGTGTTCATGACGAGCCCGCACGGCCGCATGAGCGCCTTCCAGCAGGCGCAGATGTTCAGCCTGCAGGACGCGAACATCTTCAACATCGCCATCGAAGGCGTGTTCGACGACTGCCAGGACATCGTCAAGGCCGTGAGCAACGACCTGGAGTTCAAGCGCCGCTTCAAGATCGGCACGGTGAACTCGATCAACTGGGCGCGGCTGCTCGCCCAGGTGGTGTATTACTTCGCGGGTTACGTGCAGGCCACCGAGTCGAACGACCAGAAGGTCAGCTTCACGGTGCCGTCGGGCAATTTCGGGAACGTGTGCGCGGGCCACGTGGCGCGCATGATGGGCCTGCCCATCGACAAGCTCGTGGTGGCGACCAACGAGAACGACGTGCTCGACGAGTTCTTCCGCACGGGCATCTACCGCGTGCGCGGCAGCGCCGATACGCACGAGACGTCCAGCCCGTCGATGGACATCAGCAAGGCCAGCAATTTCGAGCGCTTCGTGTTCGACCTGCTGGGCCGCGACGCGGAGGCCACGCGCCGGCTGTTCGGCGAGGCCGTGGTGCGCGAGGGCCGCTTCGACCTCAGCGGCGATCCGCGCTTCGCCGAGGCCGCGTCGCGCTACGGCTTCGTGAGCGGGCGCAGCACGCACGCGGACCGCATCGCGACCATCCGCGACACCTTCCAGCGCTTCGGCATCACGATCGACACGCACACCGCCGACGGGGTGAAGGTGGCGCGCGAGCACACCGAGCCGGGCGTGCCGATGCTGGTGCTGGAAACCGCCCTGCCGATCAAGTTCGCCGAGACGATCCAGGAGGCTCTGGGCCATGCTCCCGAACGCCCCGCGAAGTTCGACGGCATCGAGCGCCTGCCCAAGCGCGTGCAGGTGATGCCGGCCGACGTGGATCTGGTGAAGGCCTACATCACGCGCCACTGCGACGGGACCGCCGCAGCGGCCTGAGCGCCGGGCAGGGTCCGGGTGACGCGCGCAGACGCGGGTTGCTTCGGCGCCGCGCGCGGCGCTCTTCCGGCCTCGGCACATCCACGGAGGGCATGCATGAAAGTCGTCGGTTTCGCCGGTTTCTCCAACAGTGGCAAGACCACGCTCGTGGAGCGGCTCATTCCGCTCATGCACGCGCACGGGCTGCGGGTGTCGGTGGTCAAGCACGCCCACCACCGGTTCGACATCGACCAGCCCGGCAAGGACACGTGGCGGCACCGCACGGCGGGCGCCTACGAGGTGGTGGCCTCGTCCGACCTGCGCATGGCACTCATGCGCGAGTACGAGCAGCCGGCCGAGCCCGTGGTGCACGACCTCATCGCCCGGCTGGACGCCTCCGTGGACTGGGTGTTCGTCGAAGGCTTCAAGGAGAGCGACCTGCCCAAGATCGAAGTGTGGCGATCGCCTGCCGGCGACTATCCCGCCCAGCCCCTGCGCTTCCCCGATGACCCATGCGTCGTGGCCGTGGCGGCCGACGTGCCGGGCGAGCGCCTGCCCGTGCCGACCGGCGCGTTGCCGGTCTTCGACGTGAATGCGCCGGCCGTGCTGGCCGACTGGCTGCGTGCCAGCGGCGAACGCTGGGCGTACCGCGCCGCGGAGGCCCGGGCATGAGCGCGGCTGCTGCGGCTGCCCGGCCGCCGCTCAGGTCCCTGGACGATGCGCTGGCGGAGCTGCTCGCGCAGGCCGGCCCGCTGGACGGCGCGGAGGAAGTGGACACCTTCGAGGCCGACGGCCGCGTGCTGGCGGCCGATGCCGTATCGCCGCTGCGGGTGCCGCCGCACGACAACAGCGCCATGGACGGCTATGCCGTCCGCCGGGCGGACGTTGCTGCGGCGGGTGCTTCCCTCTCCATCGAACTGCCGGTGTCCCAACGCATCGCGGCGGGCTCCGCGCCCCGGCCGCTGGAGCCGGGCACGGCCGCGCGCATCTTCACGGGCGCACCCCTGCCGCCCGGCGCGGATGCCGTATGCATGCAGGAGGACTGCGAGGCGCTCGATGGCGGCGCACGCGTGCGCATCCAGGCCGTGCCGCAGCCGGGCCAGTGGGTGCGCCGTGCGGGCGAGGACATCGAAACCGGCGCGACGGTGCTCGCGGCCGGCACGCGGCTGACGCCGGCCGCGCTGGGGCTGGCGGCCAGCATCGGCCTGGCCCGGCTGCGCGTGGCGCGGCGGCCCCGCGTCGCGCTGTTTTCCACCGGCGACGAACTGGTCATGCCTGGCGAGGTGCCCCCGGAGCGCATGCCGCCGGGTGCCATCTACAACAGCAACCGCTTCTTCCTGCGCGCGATGCTGCTGCGGCTGGGCTGCGAGGTGTCGGATTTCGGCATCGTGCCCGACCGGCGCGATGCCACGCAGCAGGCGCTGGCCGACGCCGCGGCGGCGCACGACCTGGTACTCACCAGCGGGGGCGTGTCGGTGGGCGAGGAAGACCACGTGAAGCCCGCCGTGGCCGCGCTCGGGCGCATCGACCTCTGGCAGGTGGCGCTCAAGCCGGGCAAGCCCTTCGCCTATGGCCGCATCGGCGAGCGCGTGCATTTCATGGGGCTGCCGGGCAATCCGGCGTCCAGCCTCGTCACCTTCGCGATCCTGGTGCGGCCGTTCCTGCTGTGTCTGCAGGGCGTGCAGGATGTCGTTCCGCGCGCCGTGGAGGCGAGGGCGAATTTCCACTGGCCGCGGGCCGACAAGCGGCGCGAGTTCCTGCGCGTGCGCCGCGATGCCGACGGCGGGTTGGAACTGTTCCCGAACCAGGGTTCGGGGGTGCTGACCTCCGCGGCCTGGTGCGATGGGCTGGTGGACAACCCGCCGGGCCGCACCATCGCCCGTGGCGACACGGTGCGCTTCATCCCCCTGTCCGATCTGCTCGCATGACCTCCGGTACGACCCCTTCATCCTCTCCCGCCGTGACGGTCACCGTGCGGTATTTCGCGTCCATCCGCGAGGCGGTGGGGCAGGGCAGCGAGACCCTGTCCACGCAGGCCGGCACGGTGGGCGCATTGCGCGATGCACTGATCGCGCGCGGCGGGCCGTGGGCGGAGAGCCTGGCGCGCGGACGCGCCGTGCGCACGGCGCTGGACCAGGTGCTGTGCCGCGAGGAAGCCGCACTCTCGGAAGGCGCGGAGATCGCGTTCTTTCCTCCCGTGACGGGCGGCTGAACCCGCCGGATCAGGCCGCTGCCTGGTCCAAAGCTTGCAATTGGTGGGCCTGGGCGCGCGCCGCCTCCTGCAGGCGCAGGGCGAGTGCCGCGGAAGCCGGCGCCATGGGCGCGCGCAGGGCGCCGTCCATCCATCCCTCCGCGGCGAGGAGCGCCTTGAGCGGTGCCGGGTTGGGCTCCGCGAAGAAGGCCTCGATCAGCGGCAGGAGGACACGCCAGAGCTCACGTGCCCGGCCGAGGTCGCCGCGCTCGATGGCTTCCAGGCATTGCACCAGCCGCGCGGGCTGCCAGTGGGCGCTGGCCGCGATGGCCCCGGCCCCGCCGAGCGCGGCCGTGGTGAAGATGTTGGCGTCCTCGCCTGCCAGCACCTGCAGTGCTCCGTCGGCGATCAGCGCCTGTGTCTTGGAGACGTTGCCGCCGCAGTCCTTGAGGGCCCGGATATTGGGATGGGCCGCCAGCGTGCGCAGCGTGCCCAGTTCCAGCATGGCGCCCGTGCGGTAGGGAATGTCGTACACGATGAGTGGCACGGCGCTCGCGTCGGCGATCGCGTGGAACCACTGCAGCAGCCCTGGCTGGGACGGCCGGATGTAGTGCGGCGCGGGCACGAGCAGTCCGGCGAGCTGCAATGCGCCGAGGTGGCGGGCGCGCTGCACCGCGTGTTCGAGGTGGTGGCCCGACAGGCCCATTACCACCGGAAGGCCACCGGCCGCTTCCAGGATGGTGGCCAGTACCGCGTCCTGCTCTTTTCCATCCAGCGCTGCGGCTTCGCCGGTGGATCCGCAGGCCACGAAGCCCGCGATGCCTTCGCGCGCGAGCCGGCGGACCATGGCGTCCAGCCCGGCATGGTCCACCGCGTCGCCGGACGGGCTGAAGGGCGTCACCAGGGGGACCCACAGGCCGGAGAAATCGCCGCGGGCGCGCTGCGGCCGCGGCATCGAGGGAGGAGACAGCGCTGGGTCGAGAGGCATGCGCCGCAGTGTATCGGCGGTGCCGTAAAAGCGCTGTCAATAAGTGCCGTGGCGCGTTTCAAAGTGCGCCCGCCGGGCGAGCGGCCCTCGCGAAGAGGGCCATAACGCCCGTGCGATGCAGAGGCGTCAACGCCAGTCGCTGAACTGGTATGTCGGGCTCATGTGGCCGGAAGCATCGCTGTCGCTTCCATCGTCGCTCCGGATGTCGTCGGGTATCGAGATGTCGTTCCAGGACGGCTGCGCCGATGCGGCCTGCCGGGGCGTTTGATAGACCACCTCGGGTTCCGTGAAGGGCTGGGTGCCTTGCAGTTGCTGCCTCAATTCGTTCAGCCGTGTGTCGAGCCCATCTACCTGTTCTCCCAGCGGCAGGGCTATTGCGATTTCCCCCTGCAGACTGTGAAGCTCCTGTTGCTGGGTTCGGAAGGCCGGGTTGCTCGCCGTACGGTTCAGCAGATCGGTCACCTCGTCGTAGGCCCGCTGGAGTTGTGCGGCGGTTTGCTGCGGTTGCGCGCTACGGCGCCGCAAACCGCCGAGCGCTCCTCCGCCGGATGGCTGGGAAGAAGAGCCGCGCCCAGTGCGCGCACTCGATTCTGCAGGCGCATGGTGCGAAGCCGCACGGCGAGACGACCTGCTGGCCGAAGAAGAACCTCCGATGCATTGATTTCCCATGGTGGATATCTCCAAAATCCATGAGGATCGTCTTCCAGTGACCTGGGTAGTGCTTTGGATGCGAAGACAGCCTGCCTGGAACGAAAACCCGGACGGCGCCTGTTGGTGCTAGCCGGAAGACGCCGGCACCTCGGGTAGTTCGGGGCTATGCCAGTTCAGCAGTTCCGCCAGGCGCAGCGTGATCCACCGCGCCTCGATGGGCGACACGCCGGCGCCGGGGGTGCACAGGCCGGCGTGGATGCGCCCGAGGATCTCCGTCTCCGACGGCGCCTGCACGTGGTAGAGCGTCTGCGCCTGCTCCACGAGGTGGTTGGCGAGGTCCTCGCACAGTTCGTAGCGTTCGCGTATTTCGGCCGAGGGCGCGGTCAGGCGCTGGCGCGCGTCGCTGTAGAGCGCGGTGAAGGAGGGCGGGACGTGGATCTGGTTGTCGTCGTGCATGGGCAGCGCGGGGCAGGGCCGGCCGTGGGTCAGTCGGGGGTGAAGAGCCGCTCGAACCGCCGGGCATCGTCCGCCTGCTCGAAGGTGACCAGCTGCCCCATCTTGTTGTCCTCCCGCCGGCATGCGGCGAACAGGCTGGCCGGGCCGGCCAGGCCGTAGTCCGGCAGGTGGATGAGCGCATACGGATGCGGCACGAAGACCTGGTGCGCATACACCCCGCGGTGCTGGTTGCGTGGCGAAGGGAACAGGACGTAGAGTTCGGTGGTGATGGTCTGCGTGGCCATGGGCGGCCACTGTAGCAAACCGGTCGCGCGGCGGCCGTTCCCGTGGACAATCCGGCCTGGACATCACGCACACGAGCACGAGGAAGACCGCATGGCACGCCAGGACAAGAACGCATGGGCCGCGAAGGTGTTCGCCCTGATCCGGGGCGGGCAGACGCAGGCCGCCATGGCGCAGATCAAGGTCGCGCCCTCGGCGGGCGACGTCGCGCGGCTGCAGGCGCTGCTGGCGGGCGTTCCGTCCGATACCGCGGTGCGCCGCCAGCTCGATGCTTTCATCGAGGAAGAGCGCGCGCTGCTCGCCGCGCCCCGCCTGCACCGGGCGCCGTGACCGCCATGGCCGATCCGTTGTCTTCCATTCCTCCGGCCCGCGCGGAAGGCCGCGCCCGGGTTTCCATCCAGCCGCAGGACTTCGATGTCTCGGCCGAACTGGCGGCGCTGCGTGCGCGGGACGGACGCGTGGGTGCCGTCTGCTGCTTCGTGGGTACGGTGCGCGACCGCAGCGACGGCGACGCCGTGGCGGCGATGGAGCTGGAGCACTATCCCGGCATGACCGAGAAATCCATCGAGGCCATGGTGGACGAAGCCCTGCGGCGCTTCGACATCTTCGGCGCGCGCGTGGTGCACCGGGTGGGCCTGCTGGCGCCGCAGGACCAGATCGTGATGGTGGCCGTCACCTCGGCCCACCGTGGCCAGAGCTTCCAGGCCTGCGAGTTCCTCATGGACTACCTCAAGACCCAGGCACCTTTCTGGAAGAAGGAAACCACTCCGCTGGGGGCGCGCTGGGTGGACGCGCGCGTCAGCGACGACGCGGCGCTGGCCCGTTGGGGCATCGTGTCGGGCCACAACGCCTGATCGGCCTGTGCCGGTCCCGATGGCCGGCACGAGAAATCCCTGCGCCGTCTCTCCGCCGCGAGCATGGTTGCTCCTCTTTTGGTAGCGGCGGTGCCGCGTGTGCGATGCGCATGCCGCGCTGGCGGCTTGAAAACTCCGGGCAGGCCCCTCAATTGCCCACCAGTTCCGGAGGACCACAGACCATGCGTCTCGACAAACTCACCACCAAGTTCCAGGAAGCCCTCGCCGATGCGCAATCGCTCGCGCTGGGCAATGACAACGCCTACATCGAACCCGTGCACCTGCTGGCCGCCATGCTGCGGCAGCAGGAAGGCCCGCGCGCGCTGCTGCAGCGGGCGGGCGCCAACGTGGCCGCCCTGCAGACGGCGGCCGAGAACGCCATCAAGCGGCTGCCCCAGGTGCAGGGCCAGGACCAGGTACAGGTCGGGCCCGAACTGGGCCGCCTGCTGCAGGCCACCGAGAAGGAAGCGATCAAGCGCGGCGACCAGTTCATCGCGAGCGAACTCTTCCTGCTCGCGCTCGTGGACGGCAAGGGCGATACCGCCCAGCTGGCGCGCGAGCACGGCCTGACGCGCAAGAGCCTCGAAGCCGCGATCGACGCGGTGCGCGGCGGCGCCCAGGTCAACAGCGCCGAGGCCGAGGGCCAGCGCGAGGCACTGAAGAAATACACGCTCGACCTCACCGAGCGCGCCCGGGCCGGCAAGCTCGACCCGGTGATCGGCCGCGACGACGAGATCCGCCGCGCCATCCAGGTGCTGCAGCGCCGCAGCAAGAACAACCCCGTGCTCATCGGCGAGCCCGGCGTGGGCAAGACCGCCATCGTGGAAGGCCTGGCGCAGCGCATCGTCGCGGGCGAGGTGCCCGAGAGCCTGAAGGGCAAGCGCGTGCTGTCGCTCGACATGGCCGCGCTGCTGGCGGGCGCCAAGTACCGCGGCGAGTTCGAGGAGCGGCTCAAGGCCGTGCTGAACGAACTGGCCAAGGACGAGGGCCAGACCATCGTCTTCATCGACGAGCTGCACACCATGGTGGGCGCGGGCAAGGCCGAGGGCGCCATGGACGCGGGCAACATGCTCAAGCCGGCCCTGGCACGCGGCGAACTGCACTGCGTGGGCGCGACCACGCTCGACGAGTACCGCAAGTACATCGAGAAGGACGCCGCGCTGGAGCGGCGCTTCCAGAAGATCCTCGTGGGCGAGCCCAGCGTGGAGGCGACCATCGCCATCCTGCGCGGCCTGCAGGAGCGCTACGAGTTGCACCACGGCGTGGAGATCACCGACCCGGCCATCGTGGCCGCGGCCGAGCTATCGCACCGCTACATCACCGACCGCTTCCTGCCCGACAAGGCGATCGACCTCATCGACGAGGCCGCGGCCAAGATCAAGATCGAGATCGACTCCAAGCCCGAGGCCATCGACAAGCTCGACCGCCGGCTGATCCAGCTGCAGATCGAGCGCGAGGCCGTGAAAAAGGAAAAAGACGAAGCCTCGCAGAAGCGCCTGGCACTGCTCGAGGAAGAGATCGGCAAGCTGCAGAAGGAAATCGCCGACCTGGAGGACATCTGGACCTCCGAGAAGGCGCAGGCCCAGGGCAGCCAGCAGGTGCGCGAGCAGGTCGAGAAGGTGAAGCTGCAGATCGAGGAGCTCAAGCGCAAGGGCGACTTCAACAAGGTCGCGGAACTGCAGTACGGCAGGCTGCCCGACCTGGAACGCCAGCTCAAGGAAGCCCAGGCCAAGGAAGAGGGCACCGACGGCACCGCCACGCCCAACCGGCTGCTGCGCACCCAGGTGGGCGCCGAGGAGATCGCCGAGGTCGTGAGCCGCGCCACGGGCATCCCTGTCTCGAAGATGATGCAGGGCGAGAAGGACAAGCTGCTGCAGATGGAAGACAAGCTGCACGAGCGCGTGGTGGGCCAGGACGAGGCCATCGCGGCCGTGGCCAACGCCATCCGCCGCTCGCGCTCGGGCCTCGCCGATCCGAACCGGCCGATGGGCTCGTTCCTGTTCCTCGGCCCCACGGGCGTGGGCAAGACCGAGCTGTGCAAGGCGCTGGCGGGCTTCCTGTTCGACAGCGAGGAGCACCTCGTGCGCATCGACATGAGCGAGTTCATGGAGAAGCACTCCGTGGCCCGCCTGATCGGCGCGCCGCCCGGCTACGTGGGCTACGAGGAGGGCGGCTACCTGACCGAGGCCGTGCGCCGCAAGCCCTACAGCGTGCTGCTGCTCGACGAGGTCGAGAAGGCGCACCCGGACGTGTTCAACGTGCTGCTGCAGGTGCTCGACGACGGCCGCCTGACGGATGGCCAGGGCCGTACCGTGGACTTCAAGAACACGGTGATCGTGATGACGAGCAACATCGGCTCGCACCTGATCCAGGCGATGGTCGGCCAGGACGCGGACGACGTGAAGGAAGCGGTCTGGGGGGAACTCAAGAACCATTTCCGGCCCGAATTCCTCAACCGGATCGACGAAACGGTGGTGTTCCATGCGCTCGACGCGAAGAACATCGAAGCGATCGCACGCATCCAGTTGCAACTCCTGGAAGCGCGCCTGGCGAAAATGGACCTGCACCTGCAGGTGTCCCCCGGCGCGTTGTCCGAGCTGGCCAAGGTGGGATTCGATCCGGTGTTCGGCGCCCGCCCGCTCAAGCGCGCGATCCAGCAGCGCATCGAGAATCCGCTCTCGAAGCTGCTGCTGGAAGGCCGCTATCCGCCCAAGAGCGTGATCCCGGTGAACGTGGATCCCGTACAGGACCCTGGGGTCTTCCATTTCGGCGAAGCGGCCGCGGTGGGGTAAGTTCGATGTTGTGTGGAAAGGATGTGCCTTGAATGATTTCCTGGCCGGCGTGATCCGGTGGATCGTGCGCCTCGCGGTCGTGGCCGTGGGAGCGGTGTTTTTCCTGAGCCTGCTGATCGCCGTGGCGCTGCTCGCGGTAGTGTGGGGCGTGCGTTCCCTCTGGGCGCGGCTCACGGGCCAGCCCGCCACGCCGTGGACGATGCGCATGGATCCGCGCGAAGGCTGGAGTACGGTGTACCGGAGCACCGCGCGCTGGTCGGCCGCGGGCCGGCGAAGCCAGCCCGCCGATGGGGAACCGGGTTCGCTGCGCTCGGCCGAACTGCCCGGCGCGCGCGCGGACGTCGTGGACGTGCAGCCGCGCGACCTGCCCGGCAAGGTGTGACGTGACCGGCCGGCGCCGCCGCGGCAGGCCGGCGCCCGCCCGCACGGGCTTACCCTGGCTTTTGGAGACGCCCGTTTACATGGCGTTGCGAGGGCCCTCCCTATGATTGCCGCATGACGCCAGACGACATCCGCCACCACTTCCAACTCCAGCGGCAGGCCAGCCGGGAACAGCCCGATACGCCGCTGCTGGTGCGGCGGGAACGCCTGCTGCGCATGCGCAAGCTGCTGGACGAGCACGGGCCTGCGCTCGCGGCGGCCGTGCAGGCCGACTTCGGCATCCGCTCGCCGCGCCTGACCGAGGTGGCCGATCTGTTCATGCTGCGCACCCAGCTCGCGCACACGCTGCGGCACCTGGCGCGCTGGAGCAAGCCGCGCCGCGTGCACACGCCGCTGCACCTGCAGCCCGCGCATGCCTTCATCCAGCGCCAGCCGCTGGGCGTGGTGGGCGTCATCGCTCCGTGGAACTATCCGGTGCAGCTCGCGCTCGGGCCCGCCATCTGCGCGCTCGCGGCGGGCAACCGCGTGATGCTCAAGCCCAGCGAGCTCACCCCGCATACGTCCGCCCAGCTCGCATCGCTGGTGACGCAATTCTTCTCGCCCGAGGAATTCTGCGTGGTCCAGGGCGACGCGGCCGTGGCCGCGCTGGTGGCGTCGCTGCCCTTCGACCATCTCGTCTTCACGGGTTCCACGGCCGTGGGCCGCAAGGTCGCGCAGGCCGCCGCCGCGCACCTGACGCCCACCACGCTGGAACTGGGCGGCAAGTCGCCCTGCATCATCGACGCGGACTGCGACCTGCAGGATGCCGCGCTCAAGATCGCGCACGGCAAGCTGTTCAATGCCGGGCAGACCTGCGTGGCGCCCGACTACGTGCTGCTGCCGCGCGGCAGCGAGGGGGCGTTCGCGGAGGCGTACCGCGCCGCCGTGGCGAAGCTGTTCCCGTATTTCGAGGGCAATCCCGACTACGCCTCCATCATCCATTCGCGCCACCTCGCGCGCCTGCGCACCATGCTGCAGCAGGCCCAGACGCAGGGCGCGGAGGTGCATGTGCTCGACCCCGTGCCGGGTTCGCCACCGCCGCCTCCGCAGGGCATCGGAGACGGCGTGGCGCGGCAGATGCCGCCGGTGCTGGTGTTCCATGCCACGCTGCAGATGCAGATCATGCAGGAGGAGATCTTCGGGCCGGTGCTGCCCGTGCTCGGCTACGACCGCCTGCAGGACGCCATCGACCACATCAATTCCGGACCGCGCCCGCTCGCGCTCTACTGGTTCGGCCGCAGCGAGGCGGCGCGCGACGACGTGCTGCGCCGCACCGTGAGCGGCGGCGTCACCGTGAACGACACGCTGCTGCACGTCGCGCACGACAACCTGCCGTTCGGCGGTGTCGGCGAAAGCGGCTGGGGCGCCTACCACGGGGAGCACGGATTCCTGCGCTTTTGCCACCAGAAATCCGTGCTGGTGCAGTCCCGGTGGTCGCTCGGCAATCTGCTGCATCCGCCCTACGGCGCGCGTTTCGACCGGGTGCTGGAGCTGTTGCGGCGCTGGCTCTGACGGCCTTGGCCGCATTGCGGCAGGCCCTGTTTCCGCCGGGGGCCGGAGGGCTTTCCGGCCACCGCGCGAGGCTTCGCGCGACCTGTCCGCGGGGCATGCGGCACCCATGGACTGGAGCCCGAAAACCAATTGCGCGACAATCGTGGGTTTTGCGTTCCGCTCCCCTTTTTTTCTTCTTCTGTTCCGTTCGTTCCCAATGTCCAGTATTCAGGCCAGTATTCAGGTCCGTCCCGCAACGCTCCGCGATGCCAAAGCCATCGCCCAGATCCATACGCAGTCCGCGATGGAAGCGTACCGCGGCCTTGTTCCCGACGACCAATTGAAAGCCATGTCTTCGGTCGAGAAACGCCAGGCGTACTGGCGCGAAGCCATCGAGTACTGCGAGCCCCAGGTGCAGGTGGCGGTGGAAGGCGACAAGATCGTCGGCTTCGTCGGTTTCGACCGTTCGCGCGATGCCAAGTCCCGCCCCACCACCGGCGAGATCTGGGCCATCTATGCCGCGCCGTCCCACTGGGACCAGGGCGTGGGCGTGGCCCTCTGGGATGCCGCCCGCGAGGGCCTGCAGCAGGAAGGCTGCACCAACGTGACCGCGTGGGTGCCCATGCGCAACGAGCGCGCGCTGCGCTTCCATGAGCTCGCCGGCTTCAAGCGCGAGATGTCCACCGCCAAGACCGCCGTCATCGGCGGGGTGAAGATCGAGGAAGTGCGCCTGCAGCGCCCCCTCAACTGATCCGCCAGAGTCTTTGCCCGGCATGATCCACTGGAACCACGGCGGCCAGGACCGCAGCGCGCAATGGCACTCGGAAGCCGGCGTCGCCGCGCCGCGCCGCGTGGTGGTGGCCGACGACACGCTGCCGGCCGACGCGGCCTACCGCATGGCCTGCGAAGGCACGGCGCTGCTGTGGCAGGGGGATTTCCAGAATGCCCGGCACCTGCTTCAGGCGCTGATGCGCCGGGCCGACGGCCGGGGCCGGCCGCGCGGCGGCGCGAAGGGCCGCGGCAAGGCGGCGGCCGCGCCGGCCACCGCACCGTCGCAGGCCTTCCACCTGCACCGCCAGGCCCAGGCCCAGCGGGCGCGGGTGCTCGGCATGCTGCTCATTCCCGTGGAAGGCGACCATGGCATCGCGTTGCGGCGTGCACCCGACTGGCGGCCGGCGCTGGCCGAGGCCTGGGGCGCTCCCGACGGTACGCCCCGCGTGGCCTCGCTGCGCGAGCTGCTGGGTCTCGTGGGCGCGCACGAGTGGCGCAAGAAGGGCGTGGAGATTCCCGCCCTGGGGGCGCCGCCGGACAACCGCATTCATCCGCACTACGGGGTGTTCTCGCCCGTGCGCGGTGAATACATCGATCTCGTGGCGCAGGTGCCGCTGCCCGCGGGCGCGGCTGCGCTGGCCTTCGATATCGGCACCGGCACCGGCGTGCTCGCGGCCGTGCTCGCGCGGCGCGGCGTGCGCCGTGTCGTCGCCACCGACCAGGACCCCCGGGCCCTGGCCTGCGCGCGCGAGAACCTGCAGCGCCTGCGCGTGCTGCCGGCCGTGGACATCCTCCAGGCCGATCTCTTTCCCCCGGGCCGCGCGCCCCTGGTGGTGTGCAATCCACCGTGGGTGCCGGCGCGTGCCGCCGCTCCCGTCGAGCGTGCGGTCTATGACGAGGACAGCGGCATGCTGCGGGGCTTCCTCGGCGGCCTGGCGGAGCACCTGGAGCCGGGCGGGGAGGGCTGGCTGATTCTCTCGGACCTGGCGGAGCACCTGGATCTGCGCACGCGCGTCCAACTGCTCGGCTGGATCGAGGCCGCGGGCCTGCGGGTGCTGGGCCGGCACGACGTCCGGCCGCGCCACGGGAAGGCGGCGGATGCCTCCGATCCGCTGCACGCGGCGCGAGCGGCGGAAACCACCTCGCTCTGGCGGCTGGGCGTCGCCTGAGGCCGCGGGCCGCAAGCCCCTCCGGCGCGCCGTGTCAGGCCGGCGTGGGCAGCAACTGCTCCATGCGCCGGCGCACGGTGGCGGCCCGTTCCGGTCCGGCCAGCAGTTCGATCTCTTCCAGCAAGGCCTCGCTGACATCCATCATGCTGTCGCGGTCGCGCGCGCCGCGCAGCGCGTCCAGGAAGTTCTGGGCCAGCGCGGGGTTGCGCCGCGCGAACATGCGCTCGCAGATGTCGAACAGGTACATGCGTGCGCCCGCGAGCGAGCGCAGCGCGTTGGAAGGCGCGGGCGGGGCTTCCGGCGGGGCCCCGGATGGCGCCTGGCGCGGCACGGCGGCTGCGGACGGTGTGGCGGCAGGCGCCGGGGCCGCCGCGCCGCCGGCCTGCGCGAGGTAGCCGTCCGCCAGCAGGCGGGCCACGATGTCCTTGCCGGCGCCGTGGTAGAGCGCTTCCAGCTCGGCCGCGGGCCGGCCGTCGACCAGCAGCAGCAATGAGCGTTCGCGCAGGCTGAGGGTGCGCACGCCCGGGGAGAGTTCCAGGCGGGCCTTGTCGGTCTTCAAGAGCAGCATGGAGTGCGGAGAGGGCGGGACATTGGCGACAATGGAAGGCTGCATTCCACCGCACTCCGATGACGCCGCGATGACGCGGCCTCCGGTGCGGGCGCCCCTGCCCCGATGTCCCAACCTCCCCTGCTGCTGCTCGCCCCCATGGAGGGGCTTCTCGACTTCGTCCTGCGCGACGTGCTGACGCGCGTGGGCGGCGTGGACCGCTGTGTCTCCGAATTCATCCGCGTGACCGGCACGCTGCTGCCGGACAAGGTGTTCCTGCGCTACATCCCCGAGCTGCGCAACGGAGGGCGCACGGCCGCAGGGGTGCCGGTGCGTGCCCAGCTGCTGGGATCGGACCCTTCCAGCATGGCAGAGAATGCGGCGCGGCTGGCCGCGCTGGGACCGGAGGGCATTGACCTGAATTTCGGCTGTCCGGCCAAGGTGGTGAACCGCCACGGCGGTGGTGCCGCGCTGCTGCGCGAGCCCGAGCGCATCGCCGCCGTGGTGTCCGCGGTGCGCCGGGCGGTGCCGCCGGAGATGCCGGTGTCCGCCAAGATGCGGCTGGGCTACGACGACACGTCGCTGGCCCGCGAGTGCGCCCAGGCGGCGGAGGCCGGCGGAGCCTGCGAACTGGTGGTGCATGCCCGCACCAAGGCCGACGGCTACCGCCCGCCCGCCTACTGGGAGCTCGTCGCGCCGCTGCGCGCGGCCGTGCGCATTCCCGTGATCGCGAATGGCGAGATCTGGACGGTGGAGGACGCGATGCGCTGCCGGGCGCTCTCGGGCGGCGATGCCCTCATGCTGGGCCGCGGCATCGTGGCGGACCCGGGCCTGGCCCTGGCCATCCGCGCGGCCGAGGCGGGCCGTGCCCATGCCCCGGCGCTCGCCTGGGAGGCGCTGCTGCCGCAACTGGGCGTGTTCTGGCGCACGGTCTGCGAAGACCTGGAGCCGCGCCAGCGCGCGGGGCGGCTCAAGCAGTGGCTCAACCTGCTGCGCCGGCGCTTTCCCGAGGCGGAGGCCGCCTACCAGCAGGTGCGCACGGTCACCGACCAGCGCACCATCACCGCCTGGGTGGAGGCGCAGACGGGCGGGGCGTGAGGCCCTGAGCGTTGCCAGAGGGCCTGCCTACAGCAGATGGTCCGGCGCCAGGGGCCCCAGCAGCCGCAGCAGCATCCGCAGGCCCAGGCTGGCGTCGGGCTCGTGCGTGGCGCCCTGCAGCCCGCTGCCCTGCGGAGCCCGCCAGACGAGGCTGCCGTCCGGCAATCGCTCGACATGCCAAGCGTCCTCCCGCATGGCGGTCTCGATCTGCGCCGAAGCCATGCGCGACAGATCGCGGCTCTGGATCAGCAGGGCGATCTCGGTGTTCTGCAGCTGCGAGCGCAGGTCCAGGTTCATGGAGCCGACGACGATCAGCCGCCCGTCCAGGACCAGCACCTTGGAGTGGAGCATCGCGCGGGAGCTGCCGGTGGCATTGGCGCCGGAATCGCCGAAGGCGGATTTCACGCCGGCCTGCTCGCTGCGCAACTCGTAGAGTTCCAGGCCCAACGACAGCAGTTCCTCGCGGTGCCGTGCGTAGCCCACGTGGGCGATCGGCGCATCGTTGGAGGCCAGCGAGTTGGTGAGCACGCGGATGCGCACGCCGCGGGCGCGGGCATCGGCGAAGGCGCGCTTCATGTCGTCGCCGGGCACGAAGTAGGGCGAGATGACCAGCAGGTCCTGGCGCGCCTGGCCGAGCAGGTGGAGCAGGCCGTCCACCACGGTATCGCCCTCTGCGGCACGTCCGGCCGACGCCTGCAGCAGCCCGCCCGAGGGCGCGGCCGGACTGGCTGCCTGGGATGCGGGGGGCACTGTGCCCCGGAGCCCCCGCACGTCCAGCGCGGTGCCCGGCGCAGTGCTGCGGATGCTGGCCGCTTCCCCCTCCGCGGCGATCTTCGCGGGCCGGTCCGCGAGGAGGACCGCCGGCGCCCAGACGAAGGGCGCCGTGCCCAGGTTCATCGGCTGCTCGTTCCAGACGCGTGCGCGCTTGTCGGCGGAGGGCTCGCCGGGCGCGGGGCGCGGCTCCCCGTCGGGGGGGCGGGGGCCGTCGCTGGCCGCGGCAGGGGCTCTTCCTTCGCCGGGGGGGCGATCGCCGGGCGCGGCTCCGGCCTCGCCCTCGGCGCCGCCGCGCTCCGGATAGCGGTCGAGCGTCTGCTGCCGCAGGCGCCGCAGTTCCTCGCGCGTGATGAGCGACTGCACCGGGTAGGCGCGCGGGTTGTTCCAGTAGGCGTCGAAACTGCGCGACATCTCCGCGACGATGGGGCCGGCGGCGAGCACG
This sequence comes from Paracidovorax citrulli, assembly GCF_900100305.1. Taxonomy (GTDB): domain Bacteria; phylum Pseudomonadota; class Gammaproteobacteria; order Burkholderiales; family Burkholderiaceae_C; genus Paracidovorax; species Paracidovorax citrulli. The sequence goes on from NZ_FNEY01000006.1 coordinate 145,099, forward strand.
TCCAGATCGACGAAATTTCCGGAATCGGCCTGCCCGAAGTAGGCGTCGCCCAGGTTGCGCCCGCCGGTCACGCCCATGGTGTTGTCGGCGATGAAGAGCTTGTTGTGCATGCGCTGCTGCACGCGCGAGAAGTCGGTGAGCGATCCCCACAGCCGGCCCACCATGGAGCCGCGCGGGCCGGCGACGGGGTTGAACATGCGCATCTCGATGTTCGGCTGGAACGCCAGGCCCATCACCAGCGCATTGCGCCCCGTGCTGTGGAAGTCGTCGAGCAGCACCCGCACGCGGACCCCCCGGCGCGCCGCCGCGACGACGCCGCGCAGCAACCGCTCGCTGCTGGCATCCGCGTGGATGGCGTAGTACTGCAGGTCCAGCGTCTTGCGGGCGGCCTCCACCAGCGCCAGGCGGCTGCCGTAGGCATCCTGCGGCCCGCTCAACAGCAGGAAGCCCGAGGCATGGCGGGCGCCGGCCGCCTGCCTGCGTTCGTCCACGATGCGCGCGAGCGGGGTGTCCGCCGCGGCCGCGGCGGGCAGGGCGCTGGATTCCGGACGCTCCACGTTCTGCGGCAGGCCGCTGCAGGCGGCGGTGGCCAGGGCGAGGGCCAGGATGGCGCCCCAGCGCCCGAAGGCGGCTCGGGCGCGCGGAAGGAGGGCGGCAGGGCCTTCGGGCATGGGAATTCTGCGGTGCATGGAGTGCGGGGTGCCCGAGGTATAGCGCGGCCCCTGCCGCCGAGCTGTCGGACAACGCCCCGGCGGCGGTGGCGGGATCACCATCGTGCGGGGAGGTCCGGAAGCGGCCATGCTCAGCGGCGGGCGTAGCCGAGGCAGGCGCCAGCGTTGGGCAGCCCCCTGCATTCCCGCATCAGCCGGCGTTCCCGCTGGGCGGGCGTCTCGGCGGACGAGGAGGGCGGGCTGCTGCGCACGCGCGGCGCCTTGGCGCGCGCGCGGGATCTGGCTTCGGCCTGGGGGGCCGTTGACGCAGCGTTGGCGCCCAGGGGCGCGGGCGCATTTCGGTCGGCCGCGGCCGCGGTACCCATGGCCAGGGCGCCCACGAGCACCACCACGGCGGCGCGGGAAGGGTTTGTCTTCGATTGCATGGAAGTTCCTCCGGCTCGACAATGTAGCGCTTCGCCGCCCCGACACTCCATGCGCCATACCCTCGTCCACCTCGAAGAATCCAAGATCCGCGAAGTCGCCAACGCCGGAATGGGTCGGCCCGACGTCCTCGCGTTCTGGTTCGGCGAAAGCGACGAGGCCACCCCGGACGTGGTGAACGAGGCCGCCATCGCCTCGCTGCGCGCTGGTGAAACCTTCTATTCCCAGAACCTCGGCCTGCCCGCGTTGCGCGAGGCCATTGCCGCCTACATGGCGCGACTGCACGGCCCGGCCATCGATGCCGGACGCATCGCCGTCACTTCCGGCGGGGTCAGCGGCCTCATGCTGGCGGTGCAGGCCCTGGTGGACCCGGGCGACGAGGTGGTCGCCGTCACGCCCGTCTGGCCCAATCTCGTGGCGCAGCCGCGCATCCTGGGCGCGCGCCTGCAGTGCCTGCCGCTGCGCCCGCGCGAGGACGGCGCCTGGGCGCTGGACATGGACGCCCTGAAGCGCGCCGTGACGCCGGCCACGCGGCTGCTGGTGGTGAACGCCCCGAACAATCCGACGGGCTGGACGCTGTCGGCGGCCGAGCAGCGCGAGATTCTGGAGCACTGCCGCGCCACGGGCACCTGGATCCTGGCCGACGAGGTCTATGAGCGCCTGTACTACGAGCCGACGCCCCACGGCTGCGCGCCGAGCTTCCTCGACCTCGCCGCGTCGCAGGACCGCCTGGTGGTGGTGCACAGCTTCTCCAAGAGCTTCCTGATGACGGGCTGGCGGCTGGGCTGGCTCGTCCTGCCGCCGGCACTGGCAGCCCACATGGGCAAGCTGATCGAGTTCAACACCTCGTGCGTGAGCGTCTTCACGCAGCGCGGCGGCATCGCCGCGCTGCAGCACGAGGGGGAAATCGTCCCGCGCGTCACCGCCCACATGCGCCTGTGCCGCGACACCCTGCTGCCGCTGCTGCAGGCGGCGCCCGGCGTGCATGCCCATGCGGCCAGCGGTGGCATGTACGCCTTCTTCCGCATGGACGGCCACGGCGACGCGATGGCCACCGCCAAGCGCCTCGTTGCGGAGGCCGGCCTGGGGCTGGCGCCCGGCAATGCCTTCGGCCCGGAAGGGGAGGGCTGGCTGCGCTGGTGCTTCGCCTCGCGCGACCCCGCGCGGCTGGTGGAAGGGGTGGCGCGCCTGCGGAAATGGCTCGAAAAGGCCGGCGCGGTATAATCCCAGGGTTTTGCATGGTGCAAGACGCACGCCGCCGGCCGTTCCAGCCCGCGGCGCAAGTCAAAACCTGGGGCCGCAGCCTCGCCACGCGCGATGCCCGCCGGCTCCGACACTCAAGGAAAAACCAATGATCGCATCCTCCGTCAAGGCCGAAGTCATCAAGGACAACGCCCGCGCCGCCAACGATACCGGCAGCCCCGAAGTACAGGTGGCCCTGCTCACGGCCCGCATCAACGAGCTGACCCCCCACTTCAAGCAGCACGCCAAGGACCACCACGGCCGCCGCGGCCTGCTGCGCATGGTGAGCCGCCGCCGCAAGCTGCTGGACTACCTCAAGGCCAAGGACGCCGACCGCTACACGGCCCTGATCGCCAAGCTGGGCCTGCGCAAGTAAGCGCATTCGCATGCGGAACGCCTGGGTTAGCACGCTGACTCAGGCGTTTTCTACTTCGGAAGCCGCAATAGCAGAGCGAAGCTGTGTCATTCCAACGGCCCTGGCGCGCCACGCCGGGTGCAGGCAGGGCCGCTGGAATGGCATCGTGTTCTGGATTGCTGCATCCACCCACCCGCCGGCATCTTTCCGTGCCGGCCACACTCTGATGGAGCAACCATGAGCATGTTCAACAAGGTCACGAAAACGTTCCAGTGGGGCGACAAGACCGTCGTCATGGAAACGGGCGAGATCGCCCGCCAGGCCACCGGCGCCGTGCTGGTCAACATCGACGACACGGTCGTGCTGGCCACGGTCGTCGCCTCCAAGTCCGCCAAGCCCGGCCAGGATTTCTTCCCCCTGACGGTGGACTACATCGAGAAGACGTATGCCGCCGGCAAGATCCCCGGCAGCTTCTTCAAGCGCGAAGCCAAGCCCAGCGAACTCGAGACGCTGACCAGCCGCCTGATCGACCGCCCGATCCGCCCGCTGTTCCCCGAAGGCTTCTACAACGAAGTCCACGTGGTCATCCACACCGTGTCGCTGAACCCCGAGGTCGATGCCGACATCGCGGCCATGATCGCCGTGAGCGCGGCCCTGTCGGTGTCCGGCATTCCGTTCAACGGCCCGATCGGCGCCGCGCGCGTGGGCTACATCAACGGCGAATACGTGCTGAACCCGGGCCAGACCGCCCGCAAGAACTCGCAGATGGACCTGGTCGTCGCCGGCACCGAAGCCGCCGTGCTGATGGTCGAGTCCGAGGCGCAGCAGCTGTCCGAAGACATCATGCTGGGCGCCGTGGTGTTCGGCCACGAGCAGGGCCGCATCGCCATCAACGCCATCCATGAACTGGTGCGCGACGCCGGCAAGCCCGTGTGGGACTGGCAGCCCGCCGCCAAGGACGAGCCCTTCATCGCCAAGGTCACGCAACTGGCCGAGGAGAAGCTGCGCGCCGCCTACCAGATCCGCAGCAAGCAGGCCCGCACGCAGGCCCTGCGCGAGGCGTCCGCTTCCGTGCTGGAGTCGCTCAAGGCCGAAGGCGCCGATTTCGACGCGGTGAAGGTCGAGGCCCTCCTGTTCGACATCGAAGCCAAGATCGTGCGCAGCCAGATCCTGGCCGGCGAGCCCCGCATCGACGGCCGCGACACGCGCACCGTGCGCCCCATCGAGATCCGCAACTCCGTTCTGCCCCGCACGCACGGCTCCGCGCTGTTCACGCGCGGCGAGACGCAGGCGCTGGTGGTCTCCACGCTGGGCACCGAACGCGACGCGCAGCGCATCGACGCGCTGGCCGGCGAGTTCGAAGACCGCTTCATGTTCCACTACAACATGCCTCCCTTCGCCACCGGCGAAGTGGGCCGCATGGGCTCCACCAAGCGCCGCGAGATCGGCCACGGCCGCCTGGCCAAGCGCGCGCTGGTCGCCGTGCTGCCGACGAAGGAAGAGTTCCCCTACACCATCCGCGTGGTGTCCGAGATCACCGAGTCCAACGGTTCGTCCTCGATGGCTTCCGTCTGCGGCGGCTGCCTGTCGATGATGGACGCCGGCGTGCCGATGAAGGCCCACGTGGCCGGCATCGCCATGGGCCTGATCAAGGAAGACAACCGCTTCGCGGTGCTGACCGACATCCTGGGCGATGAAGATCACCTGGGCGACATGGACTTCAAGGTGGCCGGCACCACGGCCGGCATCACCGCCCTGCAGATGGACATCAAGATCCAGGGCATCACCAAGGAAATCATGCAGGTCGCCCTGGCCCAGGCCAAGGAAGCCCGCCTGCACATCCTCGGCAAGATGCAGGAAGCCATGGGCGAGGCCAAGACCGAGGTCTCCAGCTTCGCGCCCAAGCTCTACACGATGAAGATCAACCCCGAGAAGATCCGCGACGTGATCGGCAAGGGCGGCGCGGTGATCCGCGCGCTGACGGAAGAGACCGGCACGCAGATCAACATCGACGAGGACGGCACGATCACCATCGCCTCCACCGACAGCGCGAAGGCCGACGAGGCCAAGCGCCGCATCGAGCAGATCACGGCCGAGGTCGAGATCGGCAAGATCTACGAAGGCCCCGTGGTCAAGATCCTGGACTTCGGCGCGCTGATCAACCTGCTGCCCGGCAAGGACGGCCTGCTGCACATCAGCCAGATCGCCCACGAGCGCGTGGAAAAGGTGACCGACTACCTGACCGAAGGCCAGGTCGTGAAGGTCAAGGTGCTCGAGACCGACGAGAAGGGCCGCGTGAAGCTGTCCATGCGTGCGCTGCTGGACCGCCCGATGGGCGACAGCGGCCGTCCGGCGCCCGCCGAGCGTGGCGAACGGGGTGACCGCGGTGACCGTGGCGACCGCCCGGAACGCGGCGAGCGCCGTGAGCGCCGCGAACCCGCCGGTGCAGACCAGCAGCAACAGCAGCAGCAATCCACTGGCGCGGGCGAGCACTCCGGCCAGATGGATGCCTGAGCTTCGGCCCCGCCTCCGGCGGCGGTGACCTCCGGACCGGCCCTGGCCGGTCCGGCCTCCTTTTGAAACCTGACATCCCTGGGGATCCAGTATGGCGACCACCATGCGTGCCGTGGAAATCGCGGGCTCCGGCGGCCCGGAAGTGCTGCGTCTCGCCGAGCGGCCGGTGCCGCGGCCGGGCGTCGGCGAGCTGCTGATCCGCGTCGCGGCCAGCGGCATCAACCGGCCCGACGTGCTGCAGCGCAAGGGGCACTATGCGCCCCCGCCGGGCGCCTCCGACCTGCCCGGGCTCGAAGTGGCCGGCACCATCGCGGAAGGCGACGGGTCGGCGATGGCCGCGGCCGGCCTGAAGGTGGGCGACCGCGTGTGCGCGCTGGTCGCGGGCGGCGGCTATGCCGAATGGTGCGTCGCGCCCGTCGCGCAGTGCCTGCCGGTGCCCGAGGGCTGGAGCGACGTGGAGGCAGCCTCCCTGCCCGAGACCTTCTTCACGGTGTGGAGCAACGTGTTCGACCGCGGCCGCCTCGCGGCCGGCGAAACCCTGCTGGTGCAGGGCGGCAGCAGCGGCATCGGCGTCACGGCCATCCAGCTCGGCCGCGCCTTCGGCGCCACCGTGATCGTGACGGCGGGGTCGGACGAGAAGTGCCGTACCTGCCTGGAGCTCGGCGCGCACCATGCCATCAACTACAAGACCCAGGACTTCGTGGCCGAGGCCCGGCGCATCACCGATGGCCGTGGCGTGGACGTGGTCCTCGACATGGTGGCGGGTGACTATGTGGCGCGCGAGGTCGAGTGCCTGGCCGAGGATGGCCGCCTGGTCATCATCGCCGTGCAGGGCGGGGTGCAGTCCTCCTTCGATGCGGGGCTGGTGCTGCGCCGCCGCCTCACGGTGACGGGCTCGACGCTGCGCCCACGCTCCGTCGCGTTCAAGGGCGCCATCGCGGCCGCCCTGCGCGAGCGGGTGTGGCCGCTGCTGGTGGCACGCACCGTGCGGCCCGTGGTGCACAGCACCTTCCCGGCGGCCGAGGCGTCCCGCGCCCATGCGCTCATGGAGTCGAGCCAGCATGCCGGCAAGATCGTTTTGACGTGGACAGCATGACAAAGAAGAAACTCATCGCGGGCAACTGGAAGATGAATGGCACCCTGGGTGCCAATGCCGCGCTGCTGCAGGCGCTGCGCGGCGGCCTCGAGGCGGGCGCGTACCAGAACGTGGATGTGGCCGTGGCGGTGCCGGCGGCCTACCTCGCGCAGGTGCAGGGCCTGGTCGAAGGCTCGGCCATCGCGCTGGCGGCGCAGGACGTGTCCCGGCACGAAGCGGGCGCCTACACGGGCGAGGTCTCCGCGGCGATGCTCCAGGAATTCGGCGTGCGCTACGTGCTGGTCGGGCATTCCGAGCGCCGCCAGTACCACGGCGAGACCGACGAGCAGGTGGCCGAGAAGGCGCAGCGCGCACTGGCCGCCGGCATCACGCCGGTGGTATGCGTGGGCGAGACGCTGGCCGAGCGCGAGGCCGGACAGACCGAAGCCGTGGTCAAGCGCCAGCTGGCCGCGGTCATCCACCTGAACGGTCATTGCATCAGCGAGACCGTGGTGGCCTACGAGCCCGTCTGGGCCATCGGCACCGGTCGCACCGCCACGCCCGAGCAGGCACAGCAGGTGCATGCCGTGCTGCGCGCGCAGCTCGCGGCTGCCAGCGAGCATGCGGACCGCATCCGCCTGCTCTACGGCGGCAGCATGAACGCCGCGAACGCGGCCGCATTGCTGGCCCAGCCCGACATCGACGGAGGCCTCGTGGGCGGCGCATCGCTCAAGGCCCAGGACTTTTTGCAGATCATCGCAGCGGCCGCCTGAACGGCACCGCGCAACCCAACCGGAGTAGAGAAGAAATGAATGTGCTCGTGAATGTGATCCTGGCCGTGCAGATGCTGGCCGCGCTGGCGATGATCGGCCTCGTGCTCATCCAGCACGGCAAGGGCGCCGACATGGGCGCCGCGTTCGGCAGCGGCAGTTCGGGCAGCCTGTTCGGCGCCAGCGGCAGCGCGAATTTCCTGTCGCGCTCGACGGCGGTGCTGGCCGGCGTGTTCTTTGCGGCCACGCTCGCGCTGGCCTATTTCGGCAACGTCCGCCCCGCCGGCGTCGGCAGCGTGCTGGAGACCCCGGCGGCCGCGCCTGCCGCCGTGCAGCCCGTGGCGCCTTCGTCCACGCCGGCCGCTCCGGCGTCCGCCGTGCCGCCCGCGGCGCCAGCTTCTGGCGCAGCGCAGATCCCGACAAAATAATTGTCGGAAAAGTAACCGATTCATAGAGAGTCGGGTTTTTCCGGAGTAGAATCCGGGATTGTCTGGAAAGCCAAAAAGCCCTTCGGGTTCCTCATGCCATCCAGATGCAGACATCAGCCGTCGTGGTGAAATTGGTAGACACGCTATCTTGAGGGGGTAGTGGCGAAAGCTGTGCGAGTTCGAGTCTCGCCGACGGCACCAACACACAAGCAAGCCCGCCCGGCCATTCCTCATCGCAGGAATGGGGGTGCGGCCCCAGCGGTGAGTACCCCTCCAGATGAACCTCGATCAATACCTCCCCGTTCTTCTGTTCATCCTGGTCGGCATCGGAGTGGGGGTGGTGCCCCTGGTCCTGGGCTACGTGCTGGGACCCAACCGGCCCGACGCGGCCAAGAACTCCCCCTACGAGTGTGGCTTCGAGGCCTTCGAAGATGCGCGCATGAAGTTCGACGTGCGCTACTACCTCGTCGCCATCCTCTTCATTCTTTTCGATCTGGAAATCGCATTCCTCTTCCCGTGGGCGGTCGCGCTGCACGAGGTGGGGATGACCGGTTTCGTCGCCGTCATCGTCTTCCTGGCCATCCTGGTCGTGGGCTTCGCCTACGAGTGGAAAAAGGGTGCCCTGGATTGGGAATGACGGGGCTTCACAAGGAACGACACGATGATTGAAGGCGTGATGAAGGAAGGCTTCATCACCACGAGCTATGACTCCGTGGTGAACTGGGCCAAGACCGGATCGCTGTGGCCCATGACCTTCGGTCTGGCCTGCTGCGCCGTCGAGATGATGCATGCCGCCGCGGCGCGCTACGACATCGGCCGCTTCGGCGCCGAGGTGTTCCGCGCCAGCCCCCGGCAGTCCGATCTGATGATCGTGGCCGGCACGCTCTGCAACAAGATGGCCCCGGCCCTGCGCAAGGTGTACGACCAGATGTCGGAGCCGCGCTGGGTGATCTCCATGGGCTCCTGCGCCAACGGCGGCGGCTACTACCACTACAGCTACTCGGTGGTGCGCGGCTGCGACCGCATCGTGCCGGTGGACGTGTACGTGCCGGGCTGCCCCCCGACCGCCGAGGCGCTCATCTACGGGATCATCCAGCTCCAGCAGAAGATCCGCCGCACCCATACCATCGCCCGCGTCTGAAGGGTTCTCCAGCATGACAGCCATTGCCATCCGACCCGAGGCTCTACGGGACGCGGTCGCCGCTGCGCTCGGCGACAAGGTGCGCGACATCGTGCTCGCGCTCGACGAACTCACGGTGACCGTCTCGGCCGCCGACTATCTTGCCGCGATGCAGCTGCTGCGCGACGCGCCCGGCTGCCGGTTCGAGCAGCTCATGGACCTCTGCGGCATCGACTACTCCACCTACGGCGACGTGGGCACGGAAGGCCCGCGCTATGCGGTCGTGTCGCACCTGCTGTCCGTGAGCCTCAACCAGCGCGTGCGCGTGAAGGTGTTCTGCCCGGACGACGACTTTCCCGTGGTGGCGTCGGTGTCCGGCATCTGGAACTCCGCCAACTGGTACGAGCGCGAAGCCTTCGACCTGTACGGCATCGTGTTCGACGGCCATGACGACCTGCGCCGCATCCTGACCGACTACGGCTTCATCGGCCATCCCTTCCGCAAGGATTTCCCGCTGTCGGGCCACGTCGAGATGCGCTACGACACCGAGGCGCGCCGCGTGGTGTACGAGCCGGTGACGATCGAGCCGCGCGAGATCACGCCCCGCATCATCCGCGAAGAAAAGTACGGAGGCCTGCACTGAGGCGCTTCTAGCGCATTCAGGCGATCCACGATGGCTGAAATCAAGAACTACTCCCTGAACTTTGGTCCGCAGCACCCGGCCGCGCACGGCGTGCTGCGCCTGGTGCTCGAGCTCGACGGCGAAGTCGTGCAGCGCGCCGACCCCCACATCGGCCTGCTGCACCGCGCCACCGAGAAGCTGGCCGAGCACAAGACCTTCATCCAGTCGCTGCCCTACATGGACCGGCTGGACTACGTCTCGATGATGTGCAACGAGCACGCCTACTGCCTGGCCATCGAGAAGCTGCTGGGCATCGACGTGCCGCTGCGCGCGCAGTACATCCGCGTGATGTTCTCCGAGATCACGCGCCTGCTGAACCACCTGATGTGGCTGGGATCGCACGGAAACGATTGCGGAAGCTCCACGATCCTGATCTACACGTTCCGCGAGCGCGAAGACCTGTTCGACATGTACGAGGCGGTGTCGGGTGCGCGCATGCACGCGGCCTACTTCCGTCCGGGTGGCGTCTATCGCGACCTGCCCGACAGCATGCCGCAGTACCAGGCGAGCAAGGTGCGCAACGCCAAGGCGATCGAGGTGCTGAACCAGAACCGGCAGGGTTCGCTGCTGGACTTCATCGACGACTTCACGCAGCGCTTCCCCAAGTGCGTGGACGAGTACGAAACGCTGCTGACCGACAACCGCATCTGGAAGCAGCGCACCGTGGACATCGGCATCGTGACGCCGGAGCGCGCGTTGAACCTCGGCATGACGGGCCCGATGCTGCGCGGCTCGGGCATCGCCTGGGACCTGCGCAAGAAGCAGCCCTACGATGCCTACGACCGCGTGGAATTCGACATCCCCGTGGGCAAGACGGGCGACTGCTACGACCGCTACCTCGTGCGCGTGCAGGAGATGCGCCAGTCCAACCGCATCATCAAGCAGTGCGTGGACTGGCTCAAGGCCAACCCGGGGCCCGTCATCACCGACAACCACAAGGTGGCGCCGCCGTCGCGCGAGTCGATGAAGTCGAACATGGAAGAGCTGATCCACCATTTCAAGCTCTTCACCGAAGGGTTCCGCGTGCCCGAGGGCGAGGCCTATGCCGCCGTCGAGCACCCGAAGGGCGAGTTCGGCATCTACCTCGTGAGCGACGGCGCCAACAAGCCGTACCGGCTCAAGATCCGCGCACCGGGCTTCGCCCACCTCGCGACCCTCGACGAGATGGCGCGCGGGCACATGATCGCCGATGCCGTGGCCATCATTGGCACGATGGATATCGTGTTCGGAGAGATTGACCGATGAGTACCGAAACGAAGCAAGCCGCCGGCGCATCGCTGGTGACCGAGGCGACGCTCGCGCGCTTCGCCCGCGAGGTGGCCAAGTACCCGCCGGAGCAGAAGCAGTCCGCCGTGATGGCCTGCCTGTCCATCGTGCAGCAGGAGCAGGGCTGGGTCAGCACCGAGAGCGAGGCCGTGATCGCCAGCTATCTGGGCATGCCCGAGATCGCCGTGCATGAAGTCACCACCTTCTACAACATGTACAACCAGCAGCCGCTGGGCAAGTACAAGCTCAACGTCTGCACCAACCTGCCGTGCCAGCTGCGCGACGGCCAGAAGGCGCTGCACCACCTCGAGAAGAAGCTCGGCATCACCATGGGCGAAACCACGCCCGACGGCCTGTTCACGCTGCAGCAGTGCGAATGCCTGGGCGCGTGCGCCGATGCGCCCGTGATGCTGGTGAACGACCGCACGATGTGCAGCTTCATGGACAACGAGAAGCTCGACCAGCTCGTGGACGGCCTGCGCCAGGCGGAGGGACAGGCATGACCACCGCAGCACAGATCCTCTCGCAGTTCCAGGCCACGGGCGTCCAGACCTGCTTCCACGACCGCCACATCGAGCCGCAGATCTACGCGGGCCTCGACGGCACGAACTGGAGCATCAAGGACTACGAGGCGCGCGGCGGCTACCAGGCCCTGCGCAAGATCCTGGGCGTCGACGGCGGCGAGCCGATGACGCAGGACCAGGTCATCGCCACCGTCAAGGAATCCGGCCTGCGCGGCCGTGGCGGCGCGGGCTTCCCGACGGGCCTGAAGTGGAGCTTCATGCCCCGCTCGTTCCCGGGCCAGAAGTACCTCGTCTGCAACTCCGACGAGGGCGAGCCGGGCACCTGCAAGGACCGCGACATCCTGCAGTTCAACCCGCACATCGTCATCGAGGGCATGATCATCGCGGCTTTCGCGATGGGCATCTCGGTGGGCTACAACTACATCCACGGCGAGATCTTCCAGACCTACGAGCGTTTCGAGGCCGCGCTGGAAGAGGCGCGCGCCGCGGGCTACCTGGGCGACAACATCCTGGGCAGCAGCTTCAGCTTCCAGCTGCATGCCGCCCACGGCTTCGGTGCCTACATCTGCGGCGAGGAAACCGCGCTGCTGGAATCGCTGGAAGGCAAGAAGGGCCAGCCGCGCTTCAAGCCGCCGTTCCCTGCCAGCTTCGGCCTGTACGGCAAGCCCACCACGATCAACAACACCGAGACCTTCGCGGCGGTGCCCTGGATCATCCGCAACGGCGGCGCGGCCTACCTGGCCTGCGGCAAGCCGAACAACGGCGGCACCAAGATCTTCTCGGTGTCCGGCGACGTGGAGAAGCCCGGCAACTACGAGATCCCGCTGGGCACGCCGTTCAGCAAGCTGCTGGAACTGGCCGGCGGCGTGCGCAAGGGCCGCCAGCTCAAGGCGGTGATCCCGGGCGGTTCGTCCGCGCCGGTGCTGCCCGCGTCCATCATCATGGAATGCACGATGGACTACGACTCCATCGCCAAGGCCGGCTCGATGCTGGGCTCGGGCGCCGTGATCGTCATGGACGACTCGCGCAGCATGGTCGAGAGCCTGCTGCGCCTGTCGTACTTCTATTCGCACGAATCCTGCGGCCAGTGCACGCCCTGCCGCGAAGGCACGGGCTGGATGTGGCGCGTGATCGACCGCATCCAGCACGGCCTGGGCCGCGAAGGCGACCTGGACCTGCTCAATTCGGTGGCGGACAACATCCAGGGGCGCACCATCTGCGCCCTGGGCGACGCGGCGGCCATGCCGGTGCGGGCGATGATCAAGCACTTCCGTCCGGAATTCGAGGCGCTGATCCGCAACAAGACGAGCCCCCAGGCTCCGGCCTCCGCCTGATCGCGAGAAACGCATATGGTTGAAATCGAACTCGACGGGAAGAAGGTGGAAGTCGCCGAAGGCTGCATGGTGATGCATGCGGCCGAGAAGGCGGGCACCTACATCCCTCATTTCTGCTATCACAAGAAGCTCTCCATCGCCGCCAACTGCCGCATGTGCCTGGTGGACGTGGAGAAGGCTCCCAAGCCGATGCCCGCCTGCGCCACGCCCGTGACGCAGGGCATGATCGTGCGCACCAAGAGCGACAAGGCCATCAAGGCCCAGCAGTCGGTCATGGAATTCCTGCTGATCAACCATCCGCTGGACTGCCCGATCTGCGACCAGGGCGGCGAGTGCCAGCTGCAGGACCTGGCCGTGGGCTATGGCGGCTCCTCCTCGCGCTACGAGGAAGAAAAGCGCGTGGTCTTCCACAAGGACGTCGGCCCGCTGATCTCCATGGAGGAGATGACCCGCTGCATCCACTGCACCCGCTGCGTGCGCTTCGGCCAGGAAGTGGCCGGCGTGATGGAGCTGGGCATGATCCACCGCGGCGAGCATTCCGAGATCACCACCGTGGTGGGCGATACCGTGGATTCCGAGCTGTCGGGCAACATGATCGACATCTGCCCCGTGGGCGCGCTCACGAGCAAGCCGTTCCGCTACAGCGCCCGCACGTGGGAGCTGTCGCGCCGCAAGTCGGTCAGCCCGCATGATTCCACGGGCGCCAACCTGATCGTCCAGGTGAAGAACCACAAGGTCATGCGCGTCGTCCCGTTCGAGAACGAGGACGTGAACGAGTGCTGGATCGCCGACCGCGACCGCTTCTCGTACGAAGCGCTGAACGGCCCCGACCGCCTGACGAAGCCCATGCTCAAGCAGGGCGGCCAGTGGAAGGAAGTGGACTGGCAGACGGCCCTCGAATACGTGGCCAACGGCCTGCGCGGCATCCAGTCCGAGCACGGTGCCCAGAGCATCGGCGCGCTGGTCAGCCCGCACAGCACGCTGGAAGAACTGCACCTGGCCACGCTGCTGGTGCGCGGCCTGGGCAGCGACAACATCGACTACCGCCTGCGCAACGCGGAATTCACCGCGCCGGAAGGCGTCCGCTGGCTGGGCATGCCCATCGCGGCGCTGTCCACGCTGCAGTCCGTGCTGGTCGTGGGCTCCAACCTGCGCAAGGAACATCCGCTGTTCGCGCAGCGCATCCGCCAGGCGGCCCGCAAGGGCTGCGCCGTGAGCGCGCTGAATTCCGTGGCCTACGACTGGGCCATGCCGATGGCGCAATCCATCGTCGCGCCTGCGGGTGAGTGGGCCGCCGCGCTGGCCGACATCGCTGCCGCCGTCGCCCAGGAGCGTGGCGTGGCCGCGCCCGTGGCGTCCGGCCGTGTGACCGATGCGGCCCTGGCCGTGGCGCGTTCGCTCGCGTCCGGCGAAGGCCGTGCCGTGCTGCTCGGCAATGCCGCGGCGCACCATGCCCAGGCATCGTCGCTGCTGGCGCTGGCCCAGTGGATCGGCGCGCAGACCGGCGCGGTGGTCGGCTACCTGACCGAAGCCGCCAATACCGTCGGCGCGCAGTTCGTGGGGGCGCAGCCCCGGCAGGGCGGGCTCGATGCCGGCCGCATGCTGGCCGGCGGCCTGAAGGCCGCGCTGCTGCTCAATACCGAGCCGGTGCACGATTCCGCCGCTGGTGCCCGCGCCGCACAGGCGCTCGCGCAGGCCGAGATGGTCGTGACGCTGAGCCCGTTCAAGACCAACCTGGAATTCAGCGACGTGCTGCTGCCCATCGCCCCGTTCACCGAAACCTCCGGCAGCTTCGTGAATGCCGAAGGCCGCCTGCAGAGCTTCCACGCCGTGGTCAAGCCGCTGGGCGACGCCCGTCCGGCCTGGAAGGTGCTGCGTGTGCTCGGCAACCTGCTGGGCTTGCAGGGCATCGGCTTCGAGACCTCGCAGGAGGTGCTGGCCCACGCCGTGGGCGCCACCGGCGCCGAACTGCCGACGCACCTGCCGGCCGACCGCCTTGCCAACACCACGTCCGCGGCACCCGCCGTGCCGGCCGCCGCAGGCACGCCGGAGCCCGTGGTCGCCGCCATCTACCAGCTCGACAGCCTCGTGCGCCGCGCGCCCTCGCTGCAGCTGACGGCCGACGGCCGCCAGGCCACCGTCGCCGTGGAAGGAGCCGCAGCATGATCGACGCGCTCTACAACGGCGGGCTGAACCTCGTCGCGCAGTCCTGGTGGACGGGCGCCGTGTGGCCCGTGCTCTGGAACCTGCTCAAGATCGTCGCCATCGTGGCGCCGCTCATGGGCGCGGTGGCCTACCTCACGCTCTGGGAGCGCAAGCTGCTGGGCTTCATGCAGGTGCGCCACGGCCCCAACCGCGTGGGCCCGTTCGGGCTGCTGCAGCCGCTGGCCGACGGCCTGAAGCTGCTCACCAAGGAAATCATCCAGCCCGCGGCGGCCAGCAAGGGCCTGTTCGTGCTGGGCCCGGTGATGGCCATCATGCCCGCGCTCGCGGCCTGGGTGGCGATCCCCTTCGGTCCCGACGTGGCGCTGGCCAACGTGAACGCCGGCCTGCTGCTGATCATGGCGATCACCTCGATCGAGGTGTACGGCGTGATCATCGCCGGCTGGGCCTCGAACTCGAAGTACGCTTTCCTGGGCGCGCTGCGCGCATCGGCCCAGATGGTGAGCTACGAGATCGCCATGGGCTTCTGCTTCCTCGTGGTCATCATGGTCTCGGGCAGCATGAACCTCACGCAGATCGTGCTGAGCCAGGCGCAGGGCACGATGGCGAACGCCGGGCTGTCGTTCCTGTCCTGGAACTGGCTGCCGCTGCTGCCGATCTTCATCGTCTATCTGATCTCCGGCGTCGCCGAAACCAACCGCCATCCGTTCGACGTGGTGGAAGGCGAGGCGGAAATCGTGGCCGGCCACATGGTCGAGTACTCGGGCATGGGCTTCGCGATCTTCTTCCTGGCCGAATACGCCAGCATGTGGCTCGTGTCCATCCTGGGCGTGACCATGTTTCTGGGCGGCTGGCTGTCGCCGGTGGCGGCCCTGGACTTCATCCCGGGCTGGATCTGGCTGGGCCTCAAGACCTTCCTCGTGGTGTCCATGTTCATCTGGATCCGCGCGACCTTCCCGCGCTTCCGGTACGACCAGATCATGCGCCTGGGCTGGAAGATCTTCATTCCGGTCACCCTGGTGTGGCTGCTGATCGTGGGCGGATGGCTGCTGTCGCCCTGGAACATCTGGAAATAAGCGGGACACGACATCATGGCTGCTGTTGCTGCTGCTACGACATCTTTTTCCTTCAAGGACTTTTTCAAGAGCTTCATGCTCGTGGAACTGGTCAAGGGCATGGCCCTGACCGGCCGCTACGCGTTCCGCCGCAAGGTGACGGTGCAGTTCCCCGAAGAGAAGACTCCGCTGTCGCCGCGCTTCCGCGGGCTGCACGCGCTGCGCCGCTACGAAAACGGCGAAGAGCGCTGCATCGCCTGCAAGCTCTGCGAGGCGGTCTGCCCGGCGCTCGCGATCACGATCGAGTCGGACGTGCGTGCCGACGGCTCGCGCCGCACGACGCGCTACGACATCGACCTCACGAAGTGCATCTTCTGCGGCTTCTGCGAGGAGAGCTGCCCGGTCGATTCGATCGTCGAGACGCAGATCCTGGAATACCACGGCGAGAAGCGGGGCGACCTGTACTTCACCAAGGACATGCTCCTGGCGGTCGGCGACCGCTACGAGGCCGAGATCGCCGCTGCCAAGGCGGCCGACGCCAAGTACCGCTGACCAGCGGCTCCTGAACCACTTTTCACAAGATCCGATTCATGGACGCCAAGACTGGTTTCTTCTATCTGTTCTCGGTCGTGCTGCTGTATGCGGCCTTCCGGGTCATCACCGCGCGCAACCCCGTGCATGCGGTGCTCCACCTGATCCTCGCGTTCTCGCAGGCCGCCGCCATCTGGCTGCTGCTGAAGGCCGAGTTCCTGGCCATCGCGCTCGTGCTGGTCTATCTGGGCGCCGTGATGGTGCTGTTCCTGTTCGTGGTGATGATGCTGGACATCCACATCGACACCGTGCGGCAGGGTTTCTGGCGGCACTTCCCGCTCGCGGCCTTCATCGGCGCGCTGATCGCGCTGGAAATGGCGGCGGTGCTGATGGGCGGCTTCCGCGGCATGGATGAACCCAAGGCCGTGGCGGCCATGGTGGACGCGGCCGGCAACGTGGTGCAGTACTCCAACACCAAGGCGCTGGGCAAGCTGCTCTACACCGAATACCTGTACCCGGTGGAAATCGCCGCGGTGATCCTGCTGGTGGCGATGATCGCCGCCATCGCCCTGACGCTGCGCCAGCGCAAGGACACCAAGGTGACCAAGGTCTCGGAGCAGGTGCGCGTGCGCGCCGCCGACCGCGTCGAACTGGTGAAGGTCGCCGCGACGCAGAAGCCCGCGGAAGAAGCGGCGGCCCCCGCAGCCGCCGAGGAGAAGAAGGCATGACGTTGACCCTGGGCCATTTCCTGTCGCTGGGCGCGATGCTGTTCGCGCTGTCGGTGATCGGCATCTTCCTGAACCGCAAGAACCTCATCGTGCTGCTCATGGCCATCGAGCTGATGCTCCTGGCCGTGAACATGAACTTCGTCGCGTTCTCCCACTACCTGGGCGACATGCACGGGCAGGTGTTCGTGTTCTTCATCCTGACGGTGGCCGCGGCCGAATCCGCCATCGGCCTCGCGATCCTGGTGCTGCTGTTCCGCAACAAGTCCAGCATCGACGCGGAAGATCTCAACACCCTCAAGGGCTGATCCGCCGGTACTTGCAAGGTCTTCAAGAATGAGTCAAACCCTCTCCGCTTCGATGCTCCTCGCGGTGCCGCTGGCGCCGCTGGCGGGCTCCGCGCTCGCCGGCATCCTCGGCACGGCCTTCGGCGGCAACCGCATCGGACGCCGCGCGAGCCACACCCTCACGATCCTCGGCGTGTTCGTCGCGTTCGTGCTCTCGGCCCTGACGTTCAAGAGCGTGGCGCTCGACGGTGCCCGTTTCAACGAGACGCTCTACACCTGGATGGTGGTGGGCGGCCTCAAGATGGAAGTCGGCTTCCTCGTCGACACGCTCACCGCCATGATGATGTGCGTGGTGACCTTCGTGTCGCTGATGGTGCACATCTACACCATCGGCTACATGGAAGAGGACGACGGCTACAACCGCTTCTTCTCGTACATCTCGCTGTTCACGTTCTCGATGCTCATGCTGGTCATGAGCAACAACCTGCTGCAGCTGTTCTTCGGCTGGGAAGCGGTGGGCCTCGTGTCGTACCTGCTGATCGGCTTCTGGTTCAACAAGCCCACGGCCATCTTCGCCAACATGAAGGCGTTCCTGGTGAACCGCGTCGGCGACTTCGGCTTCATCCTGGGCATCGGCCTGATCGCCGCCTACACCGGCACGCTGAACTACGGCGAGATCTTCGCCAGGTCGGGCGAGCTCGGCACCATCGGCTTCCCCGGCACCGACTGGATGCTCATCACCGTGATCTGCATCTGCCTGTTCATCGGCGCGATGGGCAAGAGCGCGCAGTTCCCGCTGCACGTGTGGCTGCCCGACTCGATGGAAGGCCCGACCCCGATCTCCGCGCTGATCCACGCGGCCACCATGGTGACCGCCGGCATCTTCATGGTGTCGCGCATGTCGCCGCTGTTCGAGCTGTCGGACACGGCCCTCAACTTCATCCTGGTGATCGGCGCCATCACGGCCCTGTTCATGGGCTTCCTGGGCATGATCCAGAACGACATCAAGCGCGTGGTGGCCTATTCCACGCTGTCGCAGCTGGGCTACATGACCGTGGCACTGGGTGCTTCCGCCTACTCGGTGGCCGTGTTCCACCTGATGACGCACGCGTTCTTCAAGGCGCTTCTGTTCCTCGGCGCGGGTTCGGTGATCATGGGCATGCACCACAACCAGGACATCCGCTGGATGGGGGCCGTCCGCAAGTACATGCCCATCACCTGGATCACCTCGCTGCTGGGTTCCCTGGCGCTGATCGGCATGCCGCTGTTCTCGGGCTTCTATTCCAAGGACAGCATCATCGAGGCCGTGCACGCCAGCACGCTGCCGGCCGCGGGCTTCGCGCACTTCGCCGTGCTGGCCGGCGTGTTCGTGACAGCGTTCTATTCGTTCCGCATGTACTTCCTCGTCTTCCACGGCAAGGAGCGCTACGACCAGAACCCGGACGCGCACCACGACGACCACCATGCGCACGACGACCACGGCCACGGCCATGGCCACGACGCCAAGCCGCACGAGTCGCCCTGGGTGGTGACGGTGCCCCTGGTGCTGCTGGCGATCCCCTCGGTGGTGATCGGCTTCCTGGCCATCCAGCCGATGCTGTTCGGCGACTTCTTCAAGGACGTGATCTTCGTGGATGCCGCCAAGCACCCCGCGATGGCCGAGCTGTCGGAGATGTTCCACGGCCCGGTGGCGATGGCCCTGCACGGCCTGCAGGCGGCGCCGTTCTGGCTGGCCCTGGCCGGCGTCGCGCTCTCCTACTACATGTACATGGTCAACCCGGCCCTGCCGGCGGCGATCAAGCGCGCCTGCATGCCGATCTACACCCTGTTCGAGAACAAGTACTACCTCGACTGGATCAACGAGAACATCATCGCCCGCGGTGCCCGCGCATTGGGAACGGGCCTGTGGAAGGGTGGCGACCAGGCCGTGATCGATGGCGCCGTGGTGAACGGTTCCTGGAAGGTCGTGGGCTGGGTCGCAGGCATCGTGCGCTGGGTGCAGTCGGGCTACATCTACCACTATGCGCTGGTGATGATCCTGGGCGTGTTCGGGCTCATGACGTACTTCGTGTGGCTCAACAAGTAGAGGAACAAGAAAAATGGGTTTGTTGAGTCTTGCCATCTGGACGCCGATCGCCTTCGGTGCCCTGCTGCTGGCCTTCGGGCGCGACGATCAGGCGCGCGCCGTCCGCTGGATCGCGCTGATCGGCTCGCTGATCGGCCTCGCCGTGACGCTGCCGCTGCTCAGCGGTTTCGACAACGGCACGGCCGCCGCGCAGTTCGTGGAGAAGCTGCTCTGGATCGAGCGCTTCAACGTGCACTACCACCTGGGCCTGGACGGCATCTCGTTCTGGTTCGTGCCGCTGACGGCCTTCATCACGGTGATCGTGGTGATCGCGTCGTGGGAGTCGATCACCGAGCGCGTGAACCAGTACATGGGCGCGTTCCTGATCCTCTCGGGCCTCATGATCGGCGTGTTCAGCGCCCTCGACGGCCTGCTGTTCTACGTGTTCTTCGAGGCCACGCTGATCCCGATGTACCTGATCATCGGCATCTGGGGCGGCCCGAACAAGATCTACGCGGCCTTCAAGTTCTTCCTCTACACGCTGCTCGGCTCGCTGCTGATGCTGATCGCGCTGGTGTACCTGTACAACCAGTCCGGCGGCAGCTTCGACATCGCCACCTGGCACCAGCTGCCGCTGTCGGCCCGCGCCCAGACGCTGCTGTTCTTCGCCTTCTTCGCGGCCTTCGCCGTGAAGGTGCCGATGTGGCCGGTGCACACCTGGCTGCCGGACGTGCACGTGGAGGCGCCCACGGGCGGCTCCGCCGTGCTGGCGGCCATCATGCTGAAGCTGGGCGCCTACGGCTTCCTGCGCTTCTCGATGCCCATCGCTCCCGATGCCGCGCGCCACTGGGCGTGGCTGATGATCGCGCTGTCGCTGATCGCGGTGATCTACGTGGGCCTCGTGGCCATGGTGCAGAAGGACATGAAGAAGCTGGTGGCGTATTCGTCCGTGGCGCACATGGGCTTCGTGACGCTGGGCTTCTTCATCTTCAACGACCTGGGCGTCTCGGGCGGCCTGGTGCAGATGATCGCCCACGGCTTCGTGTCGGGCGCGATGTTCCTCTCGATCGGCGTGCTGTACGACCGCGTGCACTCGCGGGAGATCGCGGCCTACGGCGGCGTTGTGAACACCATGCCGAAGTTCGCGGCCTTCGCGCTGCTGTTCGCGATGGCCAACTGCGGCCTTCCGGGAACGGCAGGCTTCGTGGGCGAGTGGATGGTGATCCTGGGCGCCGTGAAGGCGAACTTCTGGATCGGCTTGGCTGCAGCCACCGCGCTGATCTTCGGCGCCGCCTACACGCTGTGGATGTTCAAGCGCGTCTATCTCGGCCCGGTGGGCAACGACAACGTGCGCGGCCTGCTGGACATCAGCGCCCGCGAATTCCTGGTGCTGGGCGTGCTGGCCGTGGCCGTGCTGTACATGGGCCTGTATCCGCGCCCCTTCACCGACGTGATGGACGTGTCGGTGGCCGAGCTGCTCAAGCACGTGGCGCAGACCAAGCTCCATTGAACCGACTGACAACGAGAGACCGAGATGATTGACAACATCAGCTGGCTGGCGGTGTACCCGGAGATCGTGCTCCTGGTGATGGCCTGCGTGATCGCCCTGGTGGACCTGGGCGTGACGAGCGCCCGTCGCACCGGCACCTACGTGCTCACCATGCTCACCCTGGCCGTGGTGGCCGTGCTGCAGGGCATGTACGCGAGCAGCGGCAACACGTTCTACGGCTTCGGCAACATGGTGGTGAGCGACGCCATGGGCAACTGGCTCAAGTGCTCCGCGACCATCGCCGTGATGGTGACGCTGGTCTATGGCCGGCCCTATGCGGCGGACCGCGGCATGCTGCGCGGCGGCGAGCTGTTCACGCTCTCGATGTTCATGCTGCTGGGCGTGTTCGTCATGGTGTCGGGCAACAACTTCCTCGTGATCTACCTGGGCCTGGAACTGCTCACGCTCTCCAGCTACGCGCTGGTGGCGCTGCGCCGCGACCACACGACCGCCACCGAAGCCGCCATGAAGTACTTCGTGCTCGGCGCGATGGCGAGCGGCTTCCTGCTCTACGGCCTCTCGATGCTCTACGGCGCCACCGGCTCGCTCGACATCGGCCAGGTCTTCAAGGCCGTGAATTCGGGCCAGATCCGCCACCAGGTGCTGGTGTTCGGACTCGTGTTCGTCGTGGCCGGCCTCGCGTTCAAGATCGGCGCCGTGCCGTTCCACATGTGGATTCCGGACGTGTACCAGGGTGCCCCGACGGCCGTGACGGTCATCATCGGCAGCGCGCCCAAGCTGGCCGCCTTCGCGATCATGATCCGCCTGCTGGTCGATGGCCTGCTGCCGCTGGCCATCGACTGGCAGCAGATGCTGGCCGTGCTGGCGATCGGCTCGCTGCTGGTGGGCAACCTGGCGGCCATCGCGCAGACGAACCTGAAGCGGATGCTGGCGTACTCCACCATCGCGCAGATGGGCTTCGTGCTGCTGGGCCTGCTGTCGGGTGTCATCAATGGCAACGTGGATGCGAACGCGGTCGAGAACGCCTACAGCTCGGCGATGTTCTACATCCTGACCTACGTGCTGACCACGCTGGCGAGCTTCGGCATCATCCTGCTGCTGGCGCGCGAAGGCTTCGAAAGCGAAGAGATCTCCGACCTGGCCGGCCTGAACCAGCGCAGCCCGCTCTACGCCGGCGTGATGGCCGTCTGCCTGTTCTCGCTGGCGGGCATCCCCCCGATGGTGGGCTTCTACGCCAAGCTCGCCGTGCTGCAGGCCCTGGTGGCTTCCGGCCAGGCCCCGTACATCGCGCTGGCCGTGTTCGCCGTCGTGATGTCGCTGATCGGCGCGTTCTACTACCTGCGCGTCGTGAAGGTGATGTACTTCGATGCACCGCTGACGGCCACCAGCGTGTCCGCGCCGCTCGACGTGCGCATGGTCTTGACGGTGAACGGCGCCCTGGTGCTGGTCCTCGGCCTCGTGCCGGGCGGCCTGATGGCACTGTGTGCCGACGCGGTGGTGCGCGCACTGGCCACCTGAACGACCGTTTGCGGAGGCCGGCCGCCATTCCCGCTCCATCGCGCTCCGCCACCACGCGGGCGCGGCGGTGGAGAGAGGGGAAGGGCGCTGCCTCCGGACCTGTTGCGATCGCTTCCCGTGTCATCCTCCGCCTCCATCTGGCTCGTGATCGTGGCGGCCCTCTTGGCCGCCAATCTGCCGTTCTGCAACCACCGCTGGCTGGTGGTCGGGCCCCGCGCGGTGCCCTCCAAGCCCCTGGCGGCACGGCTGGGGGAATGGCTGCTGTTCTACTTCCTGGTGGGCGGGCTGGCCCTGCTTCTGGAAAAGCGTGCCGGCCAGATCGCTCCGCAGGGCTGGGAGTTCTATGCCATCACGGTCGCGCTCTTCGCGACGCTGGCCTTTCCCGGTTTCGTCTATCGCTACCTGCTGCGCCGCAGGGGCTGACGGCGGCCCGCAGGCGCCCATACCGTCGCCCGCGCATGTGAACGTACACGCCACGGACTTCGTTTCATCATCATGAAGGTGCTTGACCTGCATTGCGCGCTCGACCATGCCTTCGAGGGATGGTTCGCATCCGAAGCGGATTTCCAGGACCAGCTTGCCCGTGGCCTGGTGGAGTGCCCCCTGTGCGGCAGCCGGGAAATCCGCAAGATGCTCAGCGCGCCCCGGCTGAACCTGAAGTCTTCCGCCGGAGCGTCCGTGGCGGTGCCCGGCACTCCCGCGCAGGCGGGCCAGGCGATGCCGTCCGGCCCGTGCGCTCCCGGGGCAGAGGGGCCCGCGTCCCGGGCCCTGCAGGCTGCGTGGCTGCGGCTCGCCCGCCACGTGATGGCCCATACCGAGGATGTCGGAAGCCGCTTCGCCCAGGAGGCGCGCCGCATCCACGAGGGCGACGCCGAGGACCGGCCCATCCGCGGCCAGGCCAGCGTGCAGGAGACGGTGCAGCTGCTGGAGGAGGGCATCCCCGTGCTGCCGCTGCCCCTGCCTGCCGCCGCCAAGGAAACCCTGCAATAGCGCGAAAGGCCGCGCCGTGCGGCCCCGCGGGACGGCGGCCTGCCTTGAGGCCGTGAACTGCAGCGCCGCGAGGCGGGCATACGGGCCGCCGCGCAGCATCAGTTCCGCGTGCCGCCCCTGCTCGACCACCCGGCCCTGTTCCATCACGACGATCCGGTCCGCGTTCTGGACCGTGGCCAGGCGGTGGGCGATCACCAGCGTGGTGCGGCGCCGGCCCTGCGAATGCAGCGCGGCATCCAGGGCGGCCTGCACCATGCGTTCGCTTTCGGCGTCCAGCGCGCTCGTGGCTTCGTCGAGCAGCAGCAATGGCGCGTCCTTGAGCAGGGCGCGGGCGATGGCGATGCGCTGGCGCTGCCCGCCCGACAGGCGCACGCCGCGCTCGCCCAGGAAGGTGCCGTAGCCTTCCGGCAGGGCGGCGATGAAGTCGTGGGCGAAGGCCGCACGCGCGGCGGCCTCCACCTCGGCGTCGCTGGCACCGGGCCGGCCGTAGCGGATGTTCTCGCGGGCCGAGGCCGAGAAGACCACGGCATCCTGCGGCACCACGGCGATGCGGGCCCGGAAGTCGTCCAGCGCGAGCGTGCGCAGGTCCCGGCCGTCCAGCAGGATGCGGCCGCCGCCGTCCTGCGCCGGATCCACGTCGTAGAAGCGCTGCAGTACCTGGAAGACCGTGGTCTTGCCGGCGCCGCTCGCGCCCACCAGCGCCACGGTCTCGCCGGGCTGGATGTGCAGGTCGAAGTCCCGCAGCGCGGGCTGCGCGGGCAGGGAGGGATAGTGGAAACCGACATGCTCGAAATCCACGCGCAGGCCCTGGCTGGCTGCGGGCAAGGGCTCGGGGGCCGGCGGCGAGGCGATCGAGGGGCGGGCCGCCAGCAGTTCCATCAGCCGCTCGGTCGCGCCGGC
This sequence comes from Paracidovorax citrulli, assembly GCF_900100305.1. Classification (GTDB taxonomy): domain Bacteria; phylum Pseudomonadota; class Gammaproteobacteria; order Burkholderiales; family Burkholderiaceae_C; genus Paracidovorax; species Paracidovorax citrulli. Next base: position 169,247 of record NZ_FNEY01000006.1, read on the forward strand.
CGCCCGCAGCAGGTCGCCATAGACCTCGCCCAGGACGGCGACCGCGCCGGCCAGCAGCATGACGTAGATCACGGTTTCGCCGAGCTGCCCGGCCGACATGTCGCCGGCCAGCACGGCCTGTGTGCCACGGTACAGGCCCCACAGCAGCAACCCCGCGTTGGCGACGATGATGAAGGCCACCAGGGCGGCGCGCGCCCGGCTGCGGCGCACGGCGGCATCGAAGGCGTGCGCTGTGGAGGCCTGGAAGCGCGCGCTTTCGCGGGCCTCCGCCGTGTGGCTCTGCACCACGGGAATCGCATTCAGCACTTCGCCCGCGAGCGCGCTGGCGTCCGCCACCCGGTCCTGGCTGTCGCGCGACAGCTGCCGCACCCGCCGCCCGATCCAGGCCGTGGGAGCGACCACGAGCACGATGCCCAGCAGCACGACGGCCATCAGGCGCGGATGGCTCCAGACCAGCATGCCCAGCGCGCCCAGTCCCATCACCGCGTTGCGCAGGCCCATGGACAGGGAGGAGCCCACCACGGTCTGCACCAGCGTGGTGTCGGTGGTCAGGCGCGAGAGGACCTCGCCCGTCTGCGTGGTTTCGAAGAAGGCCGGGCTCTGGCGCAGCACGTGCGCGTAAACGGCGTTGCGCAGGTCGGCGGTCACCCGCTCGCCGAGCCAGCTGACCAGGTAGAAACGTGCCGCCGAGAACACGCCCAGCGCCACGGCCACGCCGAACAGCAGCCCGAAGTGCTCCCGCAGCGCCATGGCCTGCGCGCCGCGGTCGCCGGGCAGCAGGCCGCCGTCGATCAGCGAGCGCAGGGCCACGGGAAAGGCCAGCGTGGCAACCGCTGCCAGCACCAGGAACACCAGGGCCAGGGCGATGCGGCCCGCATACGGCCGCAGGAAGGGGACCAGGCCCGCCAGGGCGCGTGTCGGCGGGCGCGAGGGATTTCCCGGGGGCGTGGCGGAATGGCGGTGCGGTGCGGAGGCGGCTGGCATGGTGATCCCAGTGTAAGAAGGTGGCGGCCCGCACGAAGAGCGCCTTGGTCGTGACGGATGTTTGCTATTTAAAATATAGCGTTCCACCAATGCCCCGCAATGTCCTGTGGACGGTCATGGTCCTTGAAGTCGATGGGTCTCCAGGGGGAGCCGCGCCCGCATGGAACGGCCCCTGCGGCAGGGCGGGGGGTGGTTGCTTAGGCGTTTATACATAGGCATTTGTCCCAGTTCCTGGCCTTCGGCAGGGCGGCATACGATGCACCGCAACCCTGCCCCCCGGCATGCGCCGCCGTTTCTCGCGCGGCATGCCGGCGGGCCCACCACGGAGCGGCTCCTGCCCCATGAGCGACGACGTCATCCTCGAAACCCGCCATCTCACCAAGGAATTCAAGGGCTTCACCGCGGTGAGCGATGTGAACCTGTCGGTGCGCCGCGGATCCATCCATGCGTTGATCGGCCCCAACGGCGCGGGCAAGACCACCTGCTTCAACCTGCTGACCAAGTTTCTGGAGCCCACCTCCGGCACCATCACTTTCAACGGCGCGGACATCACGCGGGAGGCGCCCGCGCAGATCGCCCGGCGCGGGGTGATCCGCTCGTTCCAGATCTCGGCCGTGTTCCCGCACCTGACGCTCACCGAGAACGTGCGGCTGGGCCTGCAGCGCCGTCTTGGCACCTCGTTCCATTTCTGGAAAAGCGAGCGCAGCCTGGCGCACCTCGACAGCCGGGCACGCGAACTGCTCGCGGAAGTGGGCCTGGCCGACCTGGCCGACGAGGTCACGGTCAACCTGCCCTACGGCCGCAAGCGCGCGCTGGAGATCGCCACGACGCTCGCGATGGAGCCCGAGCTCATGCTGCTCGACGAGCCCACGCAGGGCATGGGCCACGAGGACGTGGACCGCGTCACGCAGCTCATCAAGAAGGTGTCGGCGGGCCGCACGGTCCTCATGGTCGAGCACAACATGAAAGTCATCTCCACCATCGCGGACCGCATCACGGTGCTGCAGCGCGGGGCCGTGCTGGCCGAGGGGCCGTACGAGGAGGTCTCGCGCAATCCGCAGGTCATGGAGGCCTACATGGGCACGACCGACGGCCAGTTGCAGGGAGCCCACTGATGATGCGCCAACCCCCTGTGGCGCTTCGCGCCTTCCCCCTTCTCCTGCGGGAAGGGGGACGCCGCCAGTGGCCGGGCCAAGCCCGTTCCACGGCGTCTGCTGGCCTGGCCTGCTCCGCGGCCTTCGGAGCGGAAAGGCCGTGCTGCTTTCAACGGCGGCTGGCCGCAATCTGCGCATTGGATCACTGAGATGGCATCGTCCCCCGCTCTCGAAATCCGCGGCCTGGAGGCCTGGTACGGCGAATCGCACGTGCTGCACGGCGTGGACATGGTCGTGCAGCCCGGCGAGGTGGTCACGCTGCTGGGCCGCAACGGCGCGGGCCGCACCTCCACGCTGCGCGCGGTGATGGGCCTGACCGGCTCGCGCAAGGGCTCGGTGAAGATCAACGGGCAGGAAACCATCCAGATGCCCACGCACCGCATCGCGCACCTGGGCGTGGGCTACTGCCCCGAGGAGCGCGGCATCTTCTCCAGCCTGTCGTGCGAGGAGAACCTGCTGCTGCCGCCCGTGCTCAAGACGGGCCGCGCCGGCATGCCGCTGGACGAGATCTATGCGATGTTCCCCAATCTCGCGGAGCGCCGCCACAGCCAGGGCACGCGCCTGTCGGGCGGGGAGCAGCAGATGCTGGCCGTGGCGCGCATCCTGCGCACGGGCGCGCAGCTGCTGCTGCTCGACGAGATCTCCGAAGGGCTCGCGCCCGTCATCGTGCAGGCCCTGGCGCGCATGATCACCACGCTGCGCCAGAAGGGCTACACGGTGGTGATGGTGGAGCAGAACTTCCGCTTCGCCGCGCCGCTCGCCGACCGCTTCTACGTGATGGAGCACGGCAGCATCGCCCTGCAGTTCGGCGCCGCCGAGCTGGAGCAGCGCATGCCCGTGCTGAACGAATTGCTGGGCGTGTGAGCCGCCGGCCTTTCGCCCGCCCGTGACGCGCCGAACCCGAACCGACCGAACGAACGACCACCCAGCCTCAGGAGACGACGACATGAAGAAACACCCACGCACCATCGCGACCTTCAAGACCCTCGCCGTGGCGCTCGGCCTCGCCGGCCTGTGCGCCGCCCCGGTCGTGCAGGCGCAGGACGGCAAGGTGAAGATCGGCTTCATCACCGACATGTCGAGCCTGTATGCGGATGTGGAGGGCAAGAACGGCGCGGTGGCGATCCAGATGGCGATCGACGACTTCGGCGGCAAGGTGCTGGGCATGCCGATCGAACTGGTTTCCGCCGACCACCAGAACAAGGCCGACATCGCGGCCAGCAAGGCGCGCGAGTGGATCGACACGCAGGGGCTGACCATGCTCTTCGGCGGCACCAACTCGGGCACGGCCCTGGCCATGGCCAAGGTGGCGCAGGAGAAGAAGCGCGTCTTCATCGTGAACGGCGCCGGCACCTCGGCACTGACCAACGAGCAGTGCAGCCCCTACACCGTGCAATACGCCTACGACACCGTGGCGCTGGCCAAGGGCACGGGCGGCGCGGTGGTGCAGCAGGGCGGCAGGGACTGGTTCTTCCTGACGGCCGACTATGCCTTCGGCGCCGCGCTGGAGGCCGACACGGCCAAGGTGGTGAAGGAAAAGGGCGGCCGCGTGCTGGGCAGCGTGAAGCATCCGCTCAATGCGTCGGACTTCTCGTCCTTCCTGCTGCAGGCGCAGAACTCCAAGGCGCAGATCCTGGGCCTGGCCAACGCGGGCGGCGACACCATCAACGCCATCAAGGCCGCGCGCGAGTTCGGCATCAACAAGAGCATGAAGATGGCGGGGCTGCTCGTGTTCCTGACGGACATCCACAGCCTGGGCCTGAAGAACACGGAAGGCCTGCTGCTCACGACCAGCTGGGACTGGAACCTCGACGACAAGACGCGCGCCTTCGGCCGCAAGTTCTTCGCCAAGACCAAGCGCATGCCCACGGACATCCAGGCGGCCGACTATTCGGCCACCATGAACTACCTCAAGGCGGTGGAAGCCGCCAAGAGCACGGACGCCGACAAGGTGATGGAAAAGCTCAAGTCCACGCCCATCGACGACTTCTACGCCAAGGGCAGCATCCGCCCGGACGGCCGCTTCGCGCACGACATGTACCTGATGCAGGTGAAGTCGCCCGCCGAATCCAAGGAGCCGTGGGACTACTACAAGGTGGTCGCCAGGCTGCCCGCCGACCAGGTGTGGACCACCAAGGCCGAAAGCAAGTGCGCGCTCTGGAAGTGACGCGCTCCGCCTGACAGCCGCTTTCGCGCGATGGACGAACGACAACAGAAGGAGACAAGGACCATGGCAAACGGAATCAACAAACTGGCATTGGCGCTCGGCGCCGCAGGACTCTTCGCGGCCTCGGCCGCGCAGGCGCAGCAGGACGGCAAGGTGAAGATCGGCTTCATCACCGACATGTCGAGCCTGTACGCCGACGTGGAAGGCAAGAACGGCGCGGTGGCGATCCAGATGGCGATCGACGATTTCGGCGGCAAGGTGCTCGGCATGCCGATCGAGCTGCTGACGGCGGATCACCAGAACAAGGCGGACATCGCGGCCAGCAAGGCGCGCGAGTGGATCGACACGCAGGGCCTGACCATGGTCTTCGGCGGCACCAACTCGGGCACGGCGCTGGCCATGGCCAAGGTGGCGCAGGAGAAGAAGCGCGTCTTCATCAACAACGGCGCGGCGACCTCGGCGCTGACCAACGAACAGTGCAGTCCCTACACCGTGCACTACGCCTACGACACCGTGGCGCTCGCCAAGGGCACGGGCGCGGCCATCGTGGACGCGGGGGGCAAGAGCTGGTTCTTCCTCACGGCGGACTATGCCTTCGGCCATGCGCTGGAGGCCGACACCTCCCGCGTGGTGAAGGAAAAGGGCGGCACCGTGGTGGGCTCCGTGCGGCACCCGCTCAACGCGTCGGACTTCTCGTCCTTCCTGCTGCAGGCGCAGAACTCCAAGGCGCAGATCCTGGGCCTGGCGAACGCGGGCGGCGACACCATCAACTCGATCAAGGCCGCCAAGGAATTCGGCATCGGCAAGAACATGAAGCTCGCCGGCCTGCTGATCTTCTTCAGCGACATCCACAGCCTGGGCCTGAAGACCACGGAGGGCCTGCAGTTCACCACCAGCTGGTACTGGGACCTGAACGACGAGACCCGCAAGTTCGCCGACCGCTTCATGGAGAAGACCAAGCGCCGCCCGACCGAGATCCAGGCGGCCGACTACTCGGCCACCATGAACTACCTCAAGGCCGTGGAAGCCGCCAAGAGCATCGAGGCCGACAAGGTCATGGAGGCCTGGCGCGGCATGAAGATGGACGACTTCTTCAACAGCGGCACGCTGCGCCCGGACGGCCGCTACGTGCACGACATGTACCTCATGCAGGTGAAGACGCCCGCGGAATCCAAGGGCGCCTGGGACTACTACAAGCTCGTGAAGAAGCTGCCCGGCGACCAGGTGTTCGCCACCAAGGCCGAGAGCAAGTGCGCGCTCTGGAAATGATCCGCACCGCCTGAGCGCCATCCACCCGCATCCCCTAGCCGACTCCCCATGGAAATCTTCGGTGTCTCCCTGCCGGCCCTGCTGAGCCAGCTCCTGCTGGGGCTGGTCAACGGCTCGTTCTACGCCATCCTCAGCCTGGGGCTGGCGGTGATCTTCGGCCTGCTGAACGTCATCAACTTCGCGCATGGCGCGCTGTTCATGCTGGGGGCGCTGCTCACCTGGATGGCGGGGTCGTATTTCGGCATCAACTACTGGGTGATGCTCGTCGCGGCGCCGCTCGTCGTCGGCCTTTTCGGCGTGGTGATCGAGCGGCTGCTGCTGCGCTGGATCTACAAGCTCGACCACCTCTACGGCCTGCTGCTCACGCTCGGGCTCACGCTGCTCATCGAGGGCGTGTTCCGCTCCATCTACGGTGTCTCGGGCCTGGGGTACGACACGCCCGAACTGCTGGAAGGCGCCACCAACCTCGGCTTCATGATCCTGCCCAACTACCGCGCCTGGGTGGTGGCGGCGTCCATCGTGGTCTGCATCGGCACCTGGTACGTCATCGAGAAGACCAAGCTCGGCGCCTACCTGCGCGCCGGCACCGAGAACCCGCGCCTGGTGGAGGCCTTCGGCATCAACGTGCCGGTGATGATCACGCTCACCTACGCCTTCGGCGCGGCACTGGCCGCGTTCGCGGGCGTGCTGGCCGCCCCCGTGTACCAGGTCACGCCCCTCATGGGGCAGAACCTCATCATCGTGGTGTTCGCGGTGGTGGTGATCGGCGGCATGGGCTCCATCATGGGCTCCATCCTCACGGGCCTGGGCCTGGGCGTCGTCGAGGGTTTCACCAAGGTGTTCTATCCCGAGGCATCGTCCACCGTGGTGTTCGTCATCATGGTGGTGGTGCTGCTCATCCGCCCCGCCGGCCTGTTCGGCAAGGAAAAGTGACCAGGACGGGGCCGCGCACATGCACCACAAGAATCTCGCCACCTTCGGCTACGGCCTGCTGCTGCTGGGCCTGATCGCCGCGCCGTTCCTCGGCGCCTATCCGGTCTTCGTGATGAAGCTGCTGTGCTTCGCGCTGTTCGCTTCCGCCTTCAACCTGCTGCTGGGCTACACGGGGCTGCTGTCCTTCGGCCATGCCGCCTTCCTGGGCGGCGCGGCCTACGTCACCGGCCATGCGATCAAGGTCTGGGGCCTCACGCCCGAGATCGGGCTGGTGCTGGGCACGGCCGGCGGCGCGCTGCTGGGCCTGCTGTTCGGCTGGCTGGCCATCCGCCGCCAGGGCATCTACTTCTCGATGATCACGCTGGCGCTCGCGCAGATGCTGTTCTTCGCCTGCCTGCAGGCACCGTTCACGGGCGGCGAGGACGGCCTGCAGGGCGTGCCGCGCGGCAAGCTGTTCGGCGTGCTCGACCTGTCCAGCGACGTGACGATGTACTACGTGGCACTGGCCGTGGTGGTGGCGGCCTTCCTGCTGATCGTGCGCACCATCCATTCGCCGTTCGGCCAGGTGCTCAAGGGCATCAAGGAAAACGAGCCGCGCGCCATCTCGCTGGGCTACGACACGCAGCGCTTCAAGCTGCTGGCCTTCGTGATCTCGGCCGCCATCGCGGGGCTGGCCGGTTCGCTCAAGACGCTGGTGCTGGGCTTCGCCACGCTGTCGGACGTGCACTGGACGGCCTCGGGCCAGGTGATCCTGATGACCCTCGTCGGCGGCCTGGGCACGCTGTCCGGCCCGCTGGTCGGCTCCGCCGTGGTGGTGCTGCTGGAGAACAAGATCGGCGAATTCGGCAACCTGCTCGCGTCCCTCACGGGCGTGGACTGGTTCCGCACGCTGGGCGAATCGGTGACCATCGTCACGGGCCTGATCTTCGTGGTCTGCGTGCTCGCGTTCCGCCGCGGGATCATGGGGGAGATCCTGGCGAGAATTAGGAAAACCCCCTGAGTCGCCAGAGGCGCCTCCGTGCAGCCGCCAGAGGCGGCAGCTCTTCAGGCACGTCCAGGCCTGCGCAGGCAGGCCCGGAGCCGCAGCCCTCAGCCCCGCAGGGAGACGACGCCGGTGGCCCGGCAAAGCCGGTTCCACGGCGTCTGCCGGCGTGGCCTGCTCCGCGGCCATCTGATGGGTGAGGCTCCGGTTATTCAGACGTCTTGAACAGGGCTTGCGCTTGATTGCCCAAGAGGTCCGGGCATCACAGTCGCAGCACGCCTGCGTACCCCGTCAGTTCGAGGTAGCCGCGGCCCACCTCGCTGCCGGAAGCGTCGCGCAGCACGCTCAGGCCCTCCCAGTAGATCGCGCCGGTGGAGCCGCGGCTGTCCAGTTCCTGGTCGTCGGCCAGGGCATCCACCCCGAAGCGGCCGGCGGGCGTGTCGATGCGCCAGGCCACCGGATAGCGCGTGCCGGTGCGCGGGCTGGTCCAGTGGCGCAGGGGCGTGAAGGCCATGGCCTCCGCCTGCTCGAAGACCTGCAGCGTGGCGTTCGCACCTGCGCGGAACGAACCGCTGGCCCAGAGCGCACTGCCGTCCTGGCGCCGCAGCCGGAAGGCGGTGAGGGCGCCGCCGCCATCGAGGTTCATGCCGATCCAGTCCCAGCCCACGGCCTCGGGGTGCATCAGGGCCTCGCTCCATTCGTGGTCCAGCCAGGCGCGTGCCGTGCGGGAGGCGCCGCTGTTGTTCGCGCCGTCCCCGCCGATCGCAAGGCGCCTGCCCGGCAGCGCGATCGTGCCGCGCACCGCCAGCTGGGGCTGGCTGTAGTAGTAGCTCGCCTGCTCCGGCTCGGGCCCCTTGCGCGACAGGCCCTGGCGGCCCTGCAGAATCAGCGGCTGGGTGCTGTCGAACTCCAGTTCCAGGGTGAAGCGTTCCGCCGGAATGCGGGCCGCGTACCGGCTGCCACCGTCCGCCGTGCCGCTGCGGGCCAGCGACCAGTCCCCGATCCGGATGGACGTGTCGGATTCCTGGGCCTGCGCCACGCCGAAGCCCGCGCGCGCGATGCGCTGGTCGTGCAGCAGCCGGCCGCCGCGCACGTCGGTGAGCGCGGCATGCGCGAACAGCAACTGGTGGGCCGCGAAGGCGGAGCGCAGCGTGCGGGTCTCGTCCACCCGGGAGCGGAAGAAGGTGATCTGGAAGCCCCAGTCCCGGCCGTCCGCATGGGCGTGCCCGGTGATGTACCACCACTCGGTGCGCAGGTCCGGGTGGCTGCCGTGGTCGCGCGGAAACGCCAGGGTACGCGCGGGCAGCGCGTGTGCCGGCCAGGGCATCCACGCGCTGGCGGACGCGGCGCCGACCGCTGCGGCGAGGCAGGCGCGGCGCGTCGGGCGGCCCGGCATCGTCAGGCGTCCATGCTGGCCTGGATGCCGGCGCGCGCGGCCGCGCAGTCGCCGATGGTGCCGGCCACCCAGGCCTCGTCGAAGTAGGTGGGCAGGTAGCGTTCGCCCGAGTCGCACAGCAGCGACAGCAGCGAGCCCTGCTCGCCGCGCTTGCGCATGCCGCTGGCCAGGCGTAGCATGGCCGCGAAGTTGGTGCCCGTGGAGGGGCCGACGCGCCGCCCGAGCAATTGCGAGAGCACCTGCATCGCCGCGACCGAATCGGTGTCCGCCACTTCCTCCATGTGGTCCACGAGCGTGCGGATGAAACTCGGCTCCACGCGCGGGCGGCCGATGCCCTCGATGCGCGAGCCTGCGGCCGTGAGCGTGCCGTCACCCGAGCGCCAGTAGGCGCTGAACACCGAGCCGGCCGGATCGGCCACGCAGACCTGCGTCGCGTACTGCTGGTAGCGGATGTAGCGGCCGATGGTGGCGCTCGTGCCCCCCGTGCCGGCACCGACCACGATCCAGCGCGGCACGGGGTGGCGCTCGCGCTGCATCTGCACGAACATGCTCTCGGCGATGTTGTTGTTGCCGCGCCAGTCCGTGGCCCGTTCGGCATAGGTGAACTGGTCCATGTAGTGCCCCCCGGTGTCGGCCGCGATCGCCCGTGCCGCGTCATACACCTCGGCGGGGCTGTCCACGAAGTGGCAGCGGCCGCCGTGGAACTCGATCTGCGCCACCTTTTCCACCGAAGTGCGGCGCGGCATCACCGCCACGAAAGGCAGGCCCAGCAGCCGCGCGAAATACGCCTCGCTCACCGCCGTGGAGCCGCTGGAGGACTCGACGATGGTCGAGCCTTCGTGCACCCAGCCGTTGCACAGCGCGTACAGGAACAGGGAGCGCGCGAGCCGGTGCTTCAGGCTGCCCGTGGGGTGGGTGGATTCGTCCTTCAGGTAGAGGTCGATGCCGTGGGCCGCATAGGCCGGCAGGTTGAGCGGGATGAGATGCGTGTCGGCGCTGCGGTGGTAGTCGGCCTCGATGCGCGCGATGGCCTGGTGCAGCCAGCCGCCGGGCGCGGCGCCGGAGGAGGGGAGTGCGGTCATGCGGGAAGTATCGCAGGCGCGCGGCCGCCATGCGAGCCGGTTCGCATCTGCCCTATAGCCCGAAGAAGGGCCGGTTGGCCTCGATGCGCGCGGTCTCGGAGGCAGGAAAGCGCCGCTCGCGCAGCAGCTTCTGCAGTGCCTCGCGGCCCTGCTCGAAGGCCTGCACATAGAACGCGCTCACGGCGAGTTCGTCGAGCGAGCGCCATGCATAGACGCCGGCATCCACGAACAGGATGTCCGCGGGCCGCGGCATGCGCGCCGCCTGCTGGGCGTAGAGATGGGCCAGCGCGAACTCCGACCGCAGCCGGTGGTAGCGGGCCAGCTCGCACAGGGGTTCCGCGCGCGCCGGCCGCTGCGCGTAGGCCGCGAGGTACGCCTCCCGCACCTCGTGCGGCGGGCCGTCCAGGCGTTCGGTGAGCACAGCCACCTGGAAGACCGCGAACCAGCATTCCTCGTCCCAGCCGCCCATCGCCGCGCGCCGGCGGTAGGCTTCGCGCGACTCCTGCAGCCGGCCCGCGTCCCGCAGGCTCTGGGCCAGGTAGAACGCATAGCGCGTGTTGCCGGGTTCATCCCGCAGCGCCTGTTCGAGCACGGCGATGTCGCGCAGGTAGGTCTGCGGATCGCGGGCACGGGCGCCGTCGTGCGATACATCGATCACCGGGCCGGGCAGCGGCTGCCAGGGCGCGTGCGCGGGCGCGGCCAGGAACTCGTGCAGCACGCCCTCCCAGCGCCAGGGCACGCGCGCGGCGATCATGGCATTGCGCAGGTACTCGCAGTCGCCCATGCGGCAGGTGAACATGTAGCCGTCCGCGGACAGCGCGGGCCAGGCGAACCCCTCGGGCACGCGCAACTGCTCGTCCGCGTCGATGAAGAGCACGTAGTCCGCCTGCGGCCGGGCGAGCTCCAGCGCCTCGTTGCGGTTGTGCGCGAAGTTTCTCCAGGGCCGCTCGTGCAGGCTGCCAGGCACGCCCCGCAGGAAATCGCGCACGATGTCCTGCGTGCCGTCCGTGGAGCCCGTGTCCACGATCACCCAGTGGTCGATGAAGGGCCGCACGGAAGCGAGGCACCGGGTGATCACCGGCGCCTCGTTCTTCACGATCATGTTGAGGCAGATGCGGGGGCGGCTCACGACATCCGGACGCGGTTGGGCAGCTGCCCGCTTGCGCGGGAGCGGCGCGCCATTTCGCGCCACCGGTGCATTATTGGCAGTACGCCTCCGCCGTGATGCTTACCGCGGATGAGCAGGAGTACGAACATTTCCATTGGTTGTCCGAACTCTTGTAGGTCTGGGTCAGCAGGTTCACCAGAGGGTCATCGGTGCGACATCCACCCGAAACCGCGTTGCCCACGCTGCAGGTGGCCGTCACTTCCTTGAGTCCGCTGCCGCCGCATACATCGTTGGCCGAGGTCTTGGTCAGTGCTCCCACGCTTCCCGTCGGGCCCGTGGCCCCGGTCGCGCCGGTATTGCCGGTCGTACCTGCAGGCCCGGTGGCCCCGGTGGGACCTGTCGCTCCAGTGTTGCCTTGAACACCCTGGATGCCCTGGATACCCTGCGGGCCCTGTGTGCCCTGGGGGCCCGTCACACCCGTGGCGCCGGTCGGGCCGGTCGCCCCGGTGGCTCCTTCTGCACCCGTGGCGCCCGTCGGGCCGGTCGGTCCCGTGGCTCCGGTAGCGCCCGTGGCGCCTGTCGGGCCCGTGGCGCCGGTAGCACCTGTTCCGGAGGGTCCTGTGGCCCCGGTCACCCCGGTGGCGCCCGTCGGGCCGGCCGCGCCGGTGGCACCGGTCGCACCCGTGGCGCCGGCAGGGCCCGTCGCCCCGGTGGGGCCCAGGGGGCCCGTGGCTCCCGTCGCGCCGCCGCCCACGCCGGGGGCGCACCTGGTGAGCTGTCCCGTGCCCGCGTCATAGCAGGTCAGGGTGTTGCTCGTGCCGGTCGAGGACAGGCCGGGAACATAGACCTCTCCCGTGCCCTGCACGCGAAGCCGCTCCTGGTTGCCCCCCTTGACGACGAAGCCGCCGCCCGCAGGGGGGGGTGACGGTGATGTCCGCGGCGAGCGCGCCTGCGGCATGCAGGGCGAGGACGGAGCACAGCGTGGTGGCGGCCCAATGACGGCCCGGGCGTTTCTTCGGCATGGTTTAACCCTCTCTTGACTTCCTATCGATATGTTGGCGGCTCGCGCCGGACGCAGATGGACATCCAGCCCGTGCCGGGGAGCAATCAGTCTGCACTTTGCAGGCGCATTGCCGGTCCGCGGCGTTTCCAGACCATGAGCGCGCCGATCAGCAGGGTCAGCAGCGCCAGACCGTATTCGTTGAGCGTGGGTATCGGCGTCGGCGTCGGCGCCGGCGCGGCCCCGATCTGCACCGTGGGCGGCACGCTGGCGAAATCGCGGGTGACGGTGGCGTTCGGGCCCAGGTTGACCACGGCCGTGCCGCTGGCCGACGTGAGCTGCACCGGTTGCGCTTGGGTGCCCTGGATCGTGAGCGAGCCCAGCACCGTGATGTTGGCGCCTGCGGGCAGGACGAAGGTGCGGCCCGTCGTGCTCTGCAGCACGAGGTTCTGCACGACGATGTTGCCGCTGATCTGGGAGGTGTTGCCCGGGTCGCATCCGTCGCGCAGCACGAGGGTGTTGTTGCCCGTGTTCACCGGGCCCGTGGCGATGAGGTCTCCGCCCACCGAGATGGTGCCGCCGGAGCCGGTCACGTTGGAGCCGGAAGCGAAGGTGGCGGAGGAGTCCACCGAGATCGTGCCGCCGCTGAGATTCAGCGTGCCCTGCATGTCCAGCGACGTGCAGGCGATATCCACGGCGCCCCCGGGAGGCACGTCGAGCGAGGAGCCGGGCGGGACCACCCACTGGGCCGCGACCGGCGTGCAAAGGGTGAGCGCAAGCGCAGCGCCGGCAAGCCAGCGCAGTGGATGACGAAGCATGAAAAACCTCCTCCGGTGCGACCTGCAGGCCGGCGCAGATGGCCGGTGGCTGCGACGAATGTAGTAATCGTTGGAACAGCCTCGTCAGTGCTTGGGCACTTTGTCATGGAGCGTCCTCCCCGGAGCCCCATGGCTATTCATTAAAGTCATTCTGCGGCAAATTGAAACGAATGCATCACGGGACACCCTCTTTTTGGGGTTCACCAGTCTTCTCTGAGGGCAAGTTCTGCATGGCGGGACGCGGATGAGTAGCACGCAAGCCACGCTGCCGCCGTGCCGGTGGCGACGACCGCGCAACACAGCAGCGTCAGCCGCGCCGCGGGGATGCGCATCTCCATGGTCCAGTGGAAGCTCTGCGGATTCACGACATGGACGAGCACGGCCGAGACGGCGCAGCCCAGCGCCAGGCCCGCGACCGCCCCGGCGGTGGTCCATGCCGCGCCTTCGCCCGACACCACGCCGAGGATCTGCGGACGCGTCAGGCCCAGGTGCGACAGCAGGCCCAGTTCCTTGCGCCGCGCGAGCACCTGTGCAGAGAAGCTCGCGGCGATGCCGAACAGGCCGATGCCGATGGCCACGGCCTGCAGCCAGTAGGTCACGGCGAAGCTGCGGTCGAACAGCGCGAGGGAGCGTTCCCGGATCGCCTGCGCGGTACTGAACTCGATGGCGGGCTCTCCGCCTGTGCGCAGCGCCTGCGGCAACCGGGCCGTGATCCCGGAGCGCAGCGCGGCCTCGTCCGTGCCCGGGGCAGGCCATATCGCCAGATCGTCGATGCCGGCATCGCCCGTGAGCCGGATGTAGTCGCCGCGCTCCATGGCCACCGCGCCGAACTGGCGGACATAGTCGCGCCATACGCCCGCGACGAAGAACTCGGCCGTGGGCTGGCCGGCGCCCCGCGCGCGCAGGGCCATCGCCCGGGACAGCGCCGGCCAGCTGGTGCCCGGCCGCACCCCGTACAGGTCGGCCAGCGCTTCGCTCACATACACCGCGATACGGCCCGGAGGCACGGGCAGCGGTGCGTCGCGCAGCGGCAGTGTCTGAGCCGCGCCGCGCGCGAAGGAGCGTGCCAGCAGCGCCACCGCGGGTCGCGAGGGATCCAGCAGCAGGCTGCCGATGCGCAGCGCCTCGGCCCGTTCCACACCGGGCAGCTCCACCACGGTGTCGTCCCACCCCGGCGGAAAGGGCGCGTCGCCACCACCCCCTCCGGCGCCCGCCGCGCGCAGGTACAGTGGCGCGGGCAGCGCGGTATCCAGCCATTGCAGCACCGAGCCACGGAAGCTGGCCACCATCACGGTCAATGCCACGGCCAGGGCCAGGCTGGCCACCACGCCGCCGACCGCCACGGCCGCCATGCCGTGCATTCGCCGGGCGCGCTCCACGGCGAGCATGGTCAGCGGGCGACGGCCTGCCCAGGGGGCCAGCAGGCTCAACAGCCCGTGCACCAGCACCGGCAGCAGGCCGATGCCGCCCACCAGCAGCAGTGCGACCGATGCGTACGCACCCAGTGGCAGTCCCGCCACCGGCGGCGCGAATGCCAGCGCGCACCCCGCCGCGGCGCACAGCGTGGGCAGTGCCAGGCGGGGCTGCATGTCGGAGGCCGTGCCCGCTCCCTTGAGCGCGGCGGCCGGGGCCAGCCGTTCCGCCGAGCGCGCGGGCCACCAGCCCCCGGCCAGCGCGGCCGCGGTTCCCAGCGCCGCATACAGCAGGGCGGCGCCGGCGCTCCACTGCAGCGAGGGACGCACCCCCTCGAAATACCCCCCGCCCAGGTCCCCGCCCATGGCGCGCAGCGCCAGCGCGGCCAGGCCCGTGCCGAGCGCAATGCCGGCCACGCTGCCGGCGGCCCCCAGGGCGGCGGACTCGGCCAGCACCAGGGCCCGCCGCATGCGTGGCGTGGCGCCGAGCACCGCCAGCAGCGCGAATTGCGGACCGCGGCGCGCCACGCTCAGTGCCAGTACGGAAAACACCAGGTAGCCTCCGGTGAAAAGCGCGACCAGGGCCAGCACGGTCAGGTTCACCCGGTAGGCACGGGAGAGGTCGTCCGTGCGCCGGTCGGTGTCCTGCGGCCGCACCACGGCGATGCCCGCCGCATCGGCGGCCTCCAGGCCCGCGGCCTGCAGCACCTGCGGCAGCGCTGCCTGCAAATCCTCCACGCGCCGCCCGGGCTGCAGTTGCACGTCGATGCGGCTCAGGCGGCCCGCACGGCCAAAGAAATCCTGCGCCGCGCCGATGTCCATCACCGCCAGCGGCGGCCCGGCGGCCGCCACCGTACCGGCCACCCGGGCAGCGTGCCCGGCCAGGCCCTGGCGCAAGGTGACCGGGCTGCCGTGGTCCGCCGGCAGGCCCAGGGCCTGCATCGCGGCTGCATTGAGGAACAGCGTGGCGGGCGACAGCATGGCGAGCCGGCCCGCGTCCGGGAACGGCCGCGGCGCGAGTTCCGGCGCCATGGCGCCGAGCAGGAGTGCATCCGCCGCCACCACGCGCAGCGCCACCGGGCCGCGCCCGGGAGCGGAGGCCTGCACGGAGACCTCCAGCACGGGGCCCGCCCGTGCCACCAGGGCATGGGTGGCCACGGGGCCGTACAGCGCCTCCGGCAGGTCGCCCTGCGCGGCGCGCAGTTGCAGGTCGGGCTGGCCGCCGGCCGCGCGCACGGCCTGGCTGAATTCCGAGAGGGCCGAGGCATGGATCACATGCACCGCGAAAGCCAGGGCGACGCCCAGCATCACGGAGGCGACGGCCACCGCAGTGCGCCAGGGATGGCGGCGCAGTTCCTGCCAGGAAAAGGTGCGGAGCAAGGCGAGCATGGAGCGATTGTGGCGCCGCCGTCACGGCCCGTGCCGGGAGGCCGCACGGGGTCTTGAAGCGCATGGCCGCAGGCCTATATGGGCAGTGCGGCCGGCATGCCGGCCCGTTTCCAACCCCGATGTTCGACACGACGAAGGAGCTCATCATGAATTCACTCGTGACCCGTGGCGGTCTTCTGGACGAATTTTTCAAGGACTTCGCGCCCGGTTTCTACGTGCGCCCCCTGCACGGCGACGGCCTGCCCACGCCGCAGCAGATCAAGGTGGACGTCAAGGAAAACGACGGCGGCTATACCGTGCACGCCGAGATTCCCGGCGTGCCCAAGGAGGACATCCACGTCTCGCTCGACGGCAACGTCGTGAGCCTGCGCGCCGAGGTGCGGCAGCACGACCAGCAGACCGAAGGCGACAAGGTGCTGCGCTCGGAGCGCTACTACGGCGCGGTGGCCCGCTCTTTCCAGTTGCCGGCCGAGATCGACACGCAGGAAGCGAAGGCGAAATACGACCATGGCGTGCTCACGCTGACGCTGCCCAAGAAGCGCGGCACCGGCGGGCAGCGGCTCGCGATCGAATAGGGCGGTCCAGGGCGGTTCAGCCGACCGCGATGCCCTCCGGCCGGATGCCGTCCGCGGTCAGGCGCAGCGTGCGGTCGGCGCGCTGCGCCGCGGCCAGCGAGTGGGTGACGAGCACCATCGCCGCCCCGTGGTCGCGCGTCTGCGCGACGAGCAGGTCCATCACCCGTTCCGCGGTGGCCGGGTCCAGGTTGCCGGTGGGTTCGTCGGCCAGCAGCAGGCCCGGGCCGTGCACCAGCGCACGTGCGATGGCCACGCGCTGCAACTGGCCACCGCTCAGTTGATGGGGCAGCCTCGCTCCCAGGCCCTGCAGCCCTACGGCCTGCAGCATGCGGTCCACCCGCGCCGGGTCGCTGCGGCCCAGCAGCATCAGTGGCAGTGCCACGTTCTGCGCCACGTCCAGGTGCGGCAGCACGTGGAACGCCTGGAACACGAAGCCCACATGCGCGCGCCGCCAGCGGGCGCGCTCCGCATCGTCCATGGTGCCCAGGTCGGCCGCGCCATGGCGCACGCTGCCGGCCTGCCAATGGTCCAGTCCGGCGAGGCAATTGAGCAGGGTGGATTTGCCCACGCCGGATTCGCCGACGATGGCGATGAATTCCCCGGGCTGCACGGCAAGATCGACATCGCGGAAGACCGGCGTGTCCGTGCCGTAGTGCCGGGCCAGGCCTCGGACCTGCAGCAGTGGCGCCGCGGCAGGCGGGACGGCATGCGCGTCCGGTGTCATGCCGGAACTCCGAGCGCATGCAGCGCGGCCGCCACCCACCGCTGCGTGGCATCCGGTGCGTCGCAGGCGATCGCATGGCGCCAGGGCATGCTGCGCAGCCAGGTGACCTGCCGCTTGGCGAGCTGCCGGGTGGCCGCGATGCCGCGTTCGCGCAACTGCGCCAGCGGCAGCCGGCCGGTGCGCGCTTCTTCGTACAGCGCCTCCCAGGCCTGCCGGTAGCCGACGCACCGCATGGAGGGCAGGTCCGGGTGCAGGTCGCCGCGGGCGCGCAGCCGCCGGACCTCCTCCACGAAGCCCTCGTCCAGCATGGCGTCGAAGCGCTGTGCGATCCGACCGTGCAGCCAGGCGCGGTCCTGCGGCTCGAGGGAGAAGAGCGGCATGGACATGCGTGCCGCGCCTGCCGCTTCGCCCGCCGCGCGGGAGCGGGTGTGGAAACTCGACAGCGGTCGCCCGGACACGTGCCAGACCTCCAGCGCCCGCTGGATGCGCTGGCTGTCACCGGGCGCGAGCCGGGCCGCCGTCTGCGGATCCACGCGGGCCAGTTCCGCGTGCAGGGCCGGCCAGCCTTCGGCCGCGGCCTGTGCTTCCAGTCGGGCCCGCACGGCGGCGTCGGCCGGCGGCATGTCGTCGATACCGTCCCACAGCGCCTTGAAGTACAGCATCGTCCCCCCCACCAGCAGCGGCAGGGCGCCACGCGCCTGGATTTCGCGCACGAGCCGCTGCGCGTCGGCCACGAATTCGGCCGCGCTGTAGGGCTGCAGCGGATCGCGGATGTCGATCAGGTGGTGTGGCACGGCCGCCTGCTCGGCGGCCGTCGGCTTGGCCGTGCCGATGTCCATGCCGCGGTACACCAGCGCCGAATCCACGCTCACGATTTCCACGGGCCGGTGCGGCGCGAGCGCGCGGGCCAGGGCCAGCGCCCCGGCCGTCTTGCCCGATGCGGTGGGGCCTGCCAGCGCGAGGCAGGCAGGAAGCGCCGGAGCGGCCGCTCCGCGGGGCAGGTGGGGTGCCGGCACACCGGTGGCCGGCAGGGAAGGGGGAGTGGACATGATCCCCCGGAGCGTACCAGCGCCCGGTGCCTGCCCGCGGCCGGCAGGTCAGCCCGGCATGGCGGCGCGGACGGCTTCGTCCGCCTGGCCCTGCCAGGGCGTGGTCGGCCGGCCGATGAGCCGTGCCAGCTGGCCGCCGCCGTCGAAGAGCGCTCCCTGCGCCGCCGCGGCATCGGACTGCGCCAGGATCGCGGCGAACGCCGCGGGCAGGCCCGCACCTTCCAGGACCCTGGCGTATTCCGCTTCGGGAAGGTCGCGGTAGGGGATGGACCGCCCCGACGCGCGGGAGATTTCCGCAGCCAGTTCCGCCAGCGTGTACGCACTGTCGCCCGCCAGTTCATGCACCTTGCCGGCCTGGTCCGGTGCCTGCAGCACCGCGGCGGCCGCTTCGGCATAGTCCGCCCGCGCTGCCGATGCGATGCGGCCTTCGCCTGCGCTGCCCAGCAGCACGCCGTGCTGCAGCGCGGCACCCACCCCGGCCAGGTAGTTCTCGGTGTACCAGCCGTTGCGCAGCAGCACGTGGGGCACGCCGGATTCCCGCAGCAGCGCTTCGGTGTCCCGGTGCTCGCGGGCCAGCTCCAGGGCCGAGGTGTCCGCGCGCAGCACGCTGGTGTAGGCCAGCAGTTCCACGCCCGCGCGTCGCGCGGCATCGATGACGGTGCGGTGCTGCGCCACCCGTTGCCCGACTTCGCTGCCGGAGATCAGCAGCAGCCGGCGCACGCCCTGCAGGGCCGCGTCCCAACCGGCAGGATCGGCATAGTCGGCCTGCCGCACCACGACCCCGCGTTCGGCGAGGTCCTGCACCTTGGCCGGGGTGCGCACCAGCGCCACGATGTCCCCGGCGGGAGCGTTGCGCAGCAGCGCGTCGATGGCGAGGCGGCCGAGCTGGCCGGAGGCTCCGGTGATGGCGATCATGTCTTTGTCCTTGTGACGAGTGAACGAAGACGCGACAATACCCATCCAGCAAACTTTTCGTAAGTACCTACAAAAAGGTAAGTGATGAACCTGCGTGCCACCATCCCCCATTCCCCGGAAGCAGGCTCGGGGCCGTCGCGCCCGCCGCCTCCAGCCTCCGGCGTCGAGGCGTCCCTCCCCCTGGCCGAACTGATGCGCCGGGGCGATGTGCTGTCGCCGGACTGCCCGGCGCGGGAGATCCTGCAGCACGTCACGAGCCGCTGGGGCGTGCTGGTGCTGGTGGCGCTCGACGACGGCACACTGCGGTTCAGCGAGCTGCGGCGCAAGGTGGGCGGCGTGAGCGAGCGCATGCTGGCGCAGACGCTGCAGGTGCTGGAGCGGGATGGTTTCGTGGAGCGCCGGGCCTATCCCGTCGTTCCGCCGCACGTCGAGTACCGCCTGACGCCTCTGGGGCGCAAGGTCGGCCTGCATGTGCAGGCCCTGGCCGACTGGATCGGCGGGCACCTGCCTGAGATCCTGGCGGCACGGGGGCAGGCCGCGGCCGCTGCCGTCGCAGGCGGCTGACCGGAAGGGGGCAGCCGCGCCGTGCCCCGGGTCAGGCCGCGGAGCCGGGGGCCGTGGCCCTTTGCGCCGGCGCACGCGCGGGCATCGGGCCGGCGGGGATGCGGAACAGGTCCGCCAGCGCCTCGCGGTACTGCGCTTCGCCCACGCTGTTGGTGCTGTGGTGGGTGCCGCCCTCCACCAGGACGAAACGCTTCGGCCCCTGGGCCGCTTCATACAGCCGCTTGCCCAGGGTGGGCGGGATCAGGCTGTCGTCGCTGCCATGCACCACGAGCAGCGGCGAGCCGATGTGCGCCACCTTGCGGACCGACTCGAAACGCTGCGTGATGAGGCCCGAGATCGGCAGCCACCCCCACTTGAACGTGGCCACCACCTCGGGAATGTTGGTGAACGTTCCCTCCACGATGGTGCCCTGTTCGTCCGGCACCATGGCGGCCAGGTCGATGGCGATCGCCCCGCCCAGCGAATGGCCGAAGATGTAGCGCGGCGCCCGGGGCTCCCGCGCGGCGAGCCAGTCCCAGGCCGCCCGGGCGTCTTCCAGGGCCGTCGCCTCGGAGGGCAGGGCCGGGCTGCTGCGCCCGAAGCCGCGGTAGTCCACCGCCAGCACCGAGAAACCCATGTCGTTCATGCGCCGGATCCTGCCGGCGGAGCCGGAAACGTTCCAGCGCGCGCCGTGCAGGTACAGCAGCACGGGAGCATCGGCCCGGTCCGAGGGCATCCAGAGCCCGTGGAGTTTCTCCGCCTTGCCCGTGGCGCGCGAATCGAACGCGATCCACACGTCCTGCATGTCGTCGGTGGATTGCGCGCCTCCCCAGGCCCGGTCGCTGGGCTGGAAGATCCATTCGCGCTGCTTCGCGTCGAGGGTGGCGCAGCCCGCCGTCACTGCGAGGGCGAGCGCGAGGGAGGAGAAAAGGGGCCAGCGTTTCATCGAAATGAACAGATTCCGGTCGGGTGGGAAAGTTCGTCGGGCCCGTGCGGGCTGCAGGACATGCTGCAAGAAACGCACCATGGTTCCCCGGGTTGACGGGCCGAACCCTGGAATTACCCTGTCCGGGTGCCGCTGATCCGGGTTTTTGCCGCGCGTCCGGAGGAGGGGCGGCGGTGTCACGGGGCTGTCATGCGGTACCGACAGAGTGCGCGCGGACGCATACCGTCCATTCACAACGGAGAAGAGATCCATGACGACGCAACGAATCGCGGGCGGCCCGGCCGCCGCTCTGGTGTCCGCCGGCCGCACGGTCCTGGCCGCCGCCGCGTGCGCAGCCCTGTCCGCCTGCGGCGGCGACGGCGGCACCCATCCGACCCTCGACGGCTCCAAGGCCCTGGTGATCGGCCACCGCGGCGCCGCCGGCTACCTGCCCGACCATACGCTCGAAGGCTACCGCCGCGGCATCGAACTGGGCGCCGACTTCATCGAGCCGGACCTGGTGGCGACCAAAGACGGCGTGCTCATCGCCCGCCACGAGCCCAACATCACCGGCACGACCGACGTGTCGCAGCGCCCCGAGTTCGCCAGCCGCAAGACCCGCAAGATGGTGGACGGCGTGCAGGAGGAGGGCTGGTTCGCCTCCGATTTCACCCTGGCCGAGATCAAGACCCTGCGCGCCATCCAGCCCCTGGCCGAGCGCGACCAGTCCTTCAACGGCCGCTTCCAGGTCCCCACGCTCACCGAGGTGCTGGACCTCGCCCGCGCCGAAGGAGCGAAGGCGGGCCGCACCGTGGGCGTCTATATCGAGACCAAGCATCCCACCTACCACGCCAACCTGAACCTGAAGCTCGAAGACCGGCTGCTCGACACGCTCGCGCAGTACGGCTACACGAAGGCGGCCTCGCCGGTCATGGTGCAGTCCTTCGAGGTGTCCAACCTCAAGTACCTGCGCACGAAGACCCAGGTGCGCCTCGTGCAGCTCGTGGACGGCAACGACGTGAAACCCGACGGCAGCATCGATCTGACCGCCCCCTACGACAAGCCCTACGACTTCGCGGTGGCCGGCGACCGACGCACCTTCGCCAGCCTGCTCACGCCCGAGGGGCTGCGCGAGGTCAGGACCTATGCCGACGGCATCGGCCCCTGGAAGCCCTACCTCATTCCGACGCGGCTCCAGGACGCCAACAACGACGGCAAGCCGGACGATCTCAACGGCGACGGCGTCATCGACGAGCGCGACCGCATCGTGATGTCGCCCACCCGCGTGGTGGCCGACGCCCATGCGGCCGGCCTGTTCGTGCACCCCTACACGTTCCGCAGCGAGGCCAAGCGGCTCGCCTCCGACTACCGTGGCGATCCCAAGGCCGAGTACCGGCAGTTCTATCGCCTGGGGGTGGACGGCGTGTTCTCGGACTTTCCCGACCAGGCCAAGGCTGCCCGCGACGACTGATCCCCGCCGTGCGGGCGGCGCTCAGAAGCTGTACTTGACGCCCAGGCTCAGCAGGGTTCGCCCCTGGCGGCGCCCCACGATGCCGTCGAGCTGCCAGCCGGGCGTCCATTCCCACAGGGCTCCGGTCTGGTAGGTGGGTGGGCCGTTGCGCTCGCCGAACGCCTCGACGTGCGCCGTGACGGCGCCCCAGGTCGATTCCAGCGCGACGCCCCAGGTGGGGCGCCAGTGTTTCTCGGGTGTCCGCAAGGCGCCGAGATTCGCGTGCACCGCCCCCCAGCCGATGGCACAGGTGCCGATCGCCGTCAGCGCCAGCGTGCTGCCGTTCTCTCCGTGGGCATGGACCAGGCCGGCGCTGCTGGCCGCGTGGCAGCCGCCGTCGCGCGGAGCCGTCCATTGCCACTTCGCCTGCAGGCCGTTCAGCGTGGCGCGGCCGTGCAGGTCGCGCGCCAGCAGGGCGCCTACTTCCAGCCCCGGAAGCGCGCGGGGCGCGTAAGCCGGCGCCGCGAAGACGGCGCCGCGCTCCTGGTGCACGCCTTCCCACCACATCTCGATGTGGCCCTCGCCGGGGGCATTCACACCCGCGTCGTCCACCGTGAGCGGGCGGCCTGCATGCACGTGCGATGACCCCGCCGCAAAGGCGGCCAGGGCCATGAGGCCGCGCACCGTGGATGTCCGGTAGAAGCGGTGGCGGAGCGGAACGCGGTGGAGCGGCATGGGGAGGTCCTTCGAAGGGGTGTCAGCGTCCGCGCAGGAACAGCGCGTCCAGTTCGCGCATCGACAGTTGCCGCCACGTGGGCCGGCCATGGTTGCATTGGTCGGAGCGTTCCGTCACTTCCATCTGTCGCAGCAGCGCGTTCATCTCGTCCAGCGTCAGCCGCCGGTGCGCGCGCACCGCGCCGTGGCAGGCCATGGTGCCCAGGATCTCGTTGCGGGCCCGCTGCACCACGGTGGTGGCATCGTGCGCCGCCAGCTCCGCGAGCACGCTGCGCGCCAGTTCCACCGCATCGCCCTGCGCGAGCGAGGTGGGCACGGCGCGCACCGCCAGCGTGCGGGGCGAGAAGGGCGAGACTTCGAGGCCGAGCATGTCGAGCGTGTCGGCATGGGCTTCCGCCGTGGCCACTTCCTCGGGCGTGGCGGCGAATGTCGCGGGAATCAGCAGCGGCTGGCTCGCGATGCGCTCGCTGGCGTCCACCTGGGCCTTGAGGCGCTCGTACACGATGCGCTCGTGCGCCGCGTGCATGTCCACGATCACCATGCCCTGGGCATTCTCGGCCAGGATGTATACGCCGTGGATCTGGGCCACCGCGCGCCCCAGCGGCCAGACTGCCGGCTCGGCACTGGAAGGTGCCGCGGCCTGCGCAGGGGCGTCGGGCACTGCCGCGAAGGCGCCAGGGCCGTCCGGCGTGCCTCCCTGGGGGGCCGCGGGCGTATCCACGGCCGGCAGGGCACCGCCGGCCGGGGCATAGGCCGGGGAAGCCTCCTGCACGGTGGCGGCCCCCCCCGGTGCAGAGGCGGAAGACAGCGGCGCATGCGGTGCAGGGGGCGGCGCGAAGTCCGTGGTGCCGTCAGGCCGTGTGGAGGGCGCGGTGTCCTTGCGGCCCCAGAGCGCTTCCAGGTCGGTGACGCGGTGCCCGGGGCGGGCATCGAAATGCATCGCGGCCTGCCGGGGCAGGGCGGCGGGCGGCGCCACGCGGGCAGTGGGGGGCGCCGGCGAACCCGCGGCGGGCGCGCCCGCTTCGGCAGCGCCTTGCGCGGCGGCCGCCAGCGCCTGCGCGCGCGGGGCCGCCAGGGCGTTCTCCACCGCATGCCGCACGGCCTGGTGGACTTCGCGGCTGTCGCGGAAGCGCACCTCGATCTTGGTGGGGTGCACGTTCACGTCCACCCGCATCGGATCGATCGCCACATAGAGCGCATACACCGGCTGCTTCTGCCCGTGCAGCACGTCCTCGTAGGCGCTGCGGGCCGCATGCGTGAGCACCTTGTCGCGCACGAACCGGCCGTTGACGTAGCAGAACTGCTGATCGGCGCGCGAGCGCGCGGCGTCCGGCAGCCCGGCCCTCCCGGTGACCGTCACCGGCCCGGAGCGGTGCCGCACGGCGATCGATTCGGCCAGGAAGTCCTCGCCCAGCACGTCGGACAGACGGCGCGCCAGCGCCTCCTCCAGCGCCGCATCGTCCACGGTGCCGTCCGCCGAGGCCGCGGGGGGGACGAGCGTCGCGCGCCATTGCTCGACCAGCTTGCCTTCGTGCCAGATCGCGAACCCGACGTCCGGCCGCGCCAGCGCGTGGCGGCGCACGGCCTCGATGCAATGCGCCAGTTCCGTCGCATCGGTCTTCAGGAACTTGCGCCGCGCGGGTGTGGAGAAGAACAGCTCCTTCACTTCCACCGTGGTGCCGCGTGCGCGCGCCGCGGGGCGCAGCTCGCCGCTGCGCGCGTCGAGCAGGAAGGCCGTGGGCTGCTCCTCGGTCCGCGACAGCAGGGCCATCTCCGAGACCGACGCGATGGCGGCCAGCGCCTCGCCGCGAAAGCCCATGGTCGCCACCGACTCCAGGTCGTGCAGATTGGTGATCTTGCTGGTCGCGTGGCGGCGCAGCGCCACCGGCAGTTCCTCGGGCGGGATGCCGCAGCCGTCGTCCTCCACCGCGATCAGGCGGACGCCGCCGGCCAGCAGCCGCACGGTGATCTGCCGGGCGCCGGCATCCAGCGCGTTGTCCACGAGTTCGCGCACGGCCGACGCGGGCCGCTCCACCACTTCGCCCGCGGCGATCTGGCTGATCAGTTCGTCCGGAAGATCGCGGATCGGGCGGCGCGGGAGGGCTGGCTCTGGGGTCATCGGGCGGCATTGTAGGCAGTGCGGTTAGAGTTACGCGCCGCGCCGCCGGGTGCCCGCCCCCTTCGCGGGGCGAAAGCACCTGCCCGTGCCTCCGACCCCTTTTTCCGCTCCGCCGCTCCTGAAGGATCCGCCTTGGAAGCCATCCAGTTCCTCATCGATTTCATCCTGCACGTGGACAAGCACATCGCGGCCTTCGTGGCCGCGTACGGCCCCTGGGTCTATGCGCTGCTCTTCGCCATCGTGTTCGTGGAAACGGGCGTCGTCGTCATGCCCTTCCTGCCCGGCGACTCCCTGCTCTTCATCGTGGGCGCGCTGTGCGGCGCCGGGCTGATGAGCTTTCCCATCGCCTGCGCCGTGCTGCTGGTGGCGGCCGTGCTCGGAGACCAGTGCAACTACACCATCGGACGGTATTTCGGGCCCAAGGTGTTCCAGTGGCCGGATTCGCGGTGGTTCAACCGCCGGGCCTTCGAGCAGGCCCATGCGTTCTACGAACGCTATGGCGGCATCACCATCGTGCTGGCGCGCTTCATGCCCTTCATCCGCACCTTCGCCCCGTTCGTGGCGGGCGTGGCCGAAATGCACCGCGGCAAGTTCACCGCCTACAACGTGGGCGGTGCCATGCTGTGGGTGCTGGGCATCTGCACCGCGGGCTACTTCTTCGGCAACTTCCCCTGGGTGCAGGCGAACCTCGACAAGATCATCTGGGCGCTGATCCTGGTGCCGGGCCTGATCGCGATCTTCGGCGCCTGGCGTGCGGGCCGCCGGCAGGCCGCCTGACAGGGAAAGCGCGGCCGCGCATCGGCGCTACCCGCGCCGTCAGCGCAGCGTGCGCTCCAGCCACCGCAGCAGGTGGTGGTTGACGGCTTCGGGGTTGTCCAGGTTCGCAATGTGGCCCGCGGCCGGCACGAGCACGGCATCGCAGCCCAGCGAGTGCGCCAGATCCTGTATCCCGCGGGGCGGGCAGGCGGTATCGCCGTCGCCGCACATCATCAGCGTGGTGCCCGGGTCCAGCGCCGCCAGCTGGCCCGGCGCGTCGCGCCGCGCCAGCAGGAGCCGGCCCAGGGGGACGATCGAATCGCGCAGCCGGTCGGTGGGCATCGACGCCAGGCAGCGCGCGAACGCCGCCGGATGCTCGGCATCCATGTCCGTGCCGGCGCGGAAGAAGAGCGGAACGATGGCCTGCGCCAGGGCCGGGGTGACACGTCCTGCGGCCTCGATCGCGTCGAGCAGGCCTGCGTAGTGGCGGTGCGTCGCTGCGGGTTCCGCGCCCAGGCGGGTGCCCATGAGCACCAGGCTGCGCACCCGCTCGGGAGCCAGCAGTGCCAGTTCCGCGCCCCACAGGCCGCCGGCCGACAGGCCGACCACCGCGAACTCGTCGATCTGCAAGGCATCGAGCATGGACAGCATGTGACCGGCCAGTGCCTGCAGATCGTGCGTGCCGCGCGGCAAGGGGCCGGACGCTCCATGGCCCCAGAGATCCGGCGCGATCACGCGGTAGCAGCGCGAAAGTGCGCGGATCTGGGGCTCCCACATCGTGGAGTTCCACAGATAGCTGTGGCCGAGCAGGACGGCGGGGCCCCTGCCGCGGTCCTGGTAGCGAAGGTGGCCGCCGTGCGCGGTGGGCAACTGCAGGACCTGCTCTTCGGCGAATGCGCTGAAGTCGTCCCCGGCCATCGGAAAGGCGCCTGCTGCCGCCGGGCCGGCTCCCCGGAACCGCAGTGCCGGCCGCCATGGCTGCCCCCCTTCGGCGCAGGGGGGCGTTCCGGTGCGCGGCGGGTGGGGAAATCGGGCCATGGACAGCGACCTTCCTCTGCAAAAGGGACCGCTGAATGCTAGCTGCTGCTAGCTTCATTGGTTATTCGTGTAGTCATGAGTAAAAATAAATATCTTTTATGCATCCGGGCGTGCAAGTGGCCAAGTGGCCGGGATTCCGCAAGGCCCATGCAAAAGCCGCTCGCACGGCGGTTGCCATGCGAGCGGCTGGGAGTACGGAGCAGAGCAGGCTGCTCCGGGAAGGGTTCTGAACGGCGTCCGGTGATCAGCGGCGGCGCTGGTCGCGATCCTCGCCCAGTTCGTGGCCGATGAGCGCACCGGCCGCTGCGCCACCCACGGTGGCGGCGGTGCCGCCGACCGCGCTGCCCAGCACACCGCCAGCCACGGCGCCGACGCCGGTGCCGATCTGTGCATTGGACGGATTGGAAGAGCATCCTGCCAGGCCCAGTGCGGCGACGCAGGCGGCGGCGGAGAGGAGGTGGCGGTAATTCATGGTGTGCTCCTTTGTGGAATTGCAGGCTCAGGAAATGTCCTTCTACCCATGTGCACACTATCGCTCCGCTCGCTCCAGGCGTGTGTAAGCAGCTCCAACCGCTGGTTGTAGGACGTTACTGTCCCGCTCGCAGCCTTACTCGGGAACGAGGCACAGCGTCAGCAGCAGTGAGGCATCGGTCAACCCGCGCAGCGAATGGACCGCACGGGCCTGCAGGTGGACGAGGTCGCCAGGGCGCAGCAGGCTCGCGCCCGAAGCGGTGTGCAGCTCCACTTCTCCTTCGATGCACTGGATCGTGAGCTCGCCGGGGGTCTCGTGCTGGCGCAGTTCCTTGCCGGCGGGCAGAACAGCTCGTATCACTTCGAGCTGCGCGGCCTTGATGATGGCGGAGGTGGCGGTTTCCGCCAGCGCCGCACCGAGCGGGCGGACGCTGACGACTTCGGCGGAACGTGCATGCTGCAAAGCCATGGAAAACTCCTCTGGCCCCGGTGCGGGGCGTTTCGTCGTGGGTGGATGGAACTGTGGCCCAGCCGGCGCCGCAAGGCAATGCCTGAATACACCCCGGCGACCTGCGGCTGCCGGCCGGCCCGGAGCCATGGATTTCAGACGGACCGGCTGCGCGCGAGCGGCGGGTTCTTCGCGAAATAGCGGGTGATGCCGCGCATCAGCGCATCCGCCAGTTGCTGCTGGTAGGCCGCCGTGCGGAGCTTGGCCTCTTCCTCCGGGTTGCTGATGAAGGCCGTTTCCACGAGTACGCTGGGGATGTCGGGCGCCTTGAGCACCGCGAAGCCGGCCTGCTCGACCCGTGGCTTGTGGAGCTTGGCCATGTTGCCGATCTCGCCCAGCAGCACGCTGCCGAGCTTGAGGCTGTCGTTGATCTGCGCGGTGGTGCTCATGTCGAGCAGGGCGCTCTGCACATGCCTGTCCTGGCTGCGCACGTTCAGGCCTCCGACGAGGTCGGATTGGTTTTCCTTGTTGGCCAGCCAGCGCGCGGCCGAGCTGGAGGCGCCGCTCTGGCTCAGTGCGAAGACGCTCGCGCCGCGGGCGGCCGGCGTGGTGAAGGCATCGGCATGGATGCTGACGAACAGGTCCGCCTGCACGCGGCGCGCCTTGTCCACCCGCACGCCCAACGGCACGAAAAAATCCGCGTCGCGGGTCATGAAAGCGCGCATCGGATTGCCCCCGACGGTGGTCGCGTTGATGCGGTCGCGCAGCAGGAATGCGATCTTGAGGACCACGTCCTTCTCGCGTGTTCCGCCGGGGCCGATGGCGCCCGGGTCTTCTCCGCCATGGCCCGGGTCGAGGGCGATGATGATGAGCCGGTCGGTCGCCCTGGCGATGGCCGGGGCGGCGGGATGCGCCGCGCCGCCGGTGTGAGGCGTGGCGGGCGCGGCGGCCACTGCCGGGGGAACCGCCGCTGGCGCGCCCGAGGGCGTGGCCACCGGTGCCGTGGGGCCGGGCGCCGCCGACGGCAGCCCGCCGGGCGACGGCGGCGCGGCCTTGCCTGCCGGCTGTTTGTGCTGTGCGATCAGGTCGCCCAGGGGATCGCCGGCCGTTCCCGGCCGTGCCGCTGCGATGTTCGGCAGCGGGGCCGGCGCGGGGACGGGCGCTCCCGCGGAGGCGGCTCCCGGCGCCGCGTCCCGCAGGCGCTCGGCGATCAGCGTTTCCAGCGGATCCTCGGGCTCGGCGGGGTAGAGGTCGAATACCAGCCGGTGCCGGTAGGCGGCGATCGGCGGCAGGGTGAAGACCTGCGGCAGCGCGGCGCGCTTGAGGTCCACCACCAGCCGCACGACGCCCGGAGCGTTCTGGCCGACGCGGATGCCGGCGATGTTGGGATCATCCGGTTTGACCTTCGCGACCAGTTCGCGCAGTTCGGGGTTCAGGTCGATGCCCTCGATGTCCACCGCCAGCCGCGGCGGCGTGGCCACGAAGAACTGCTTGGCCGAGAGCTGCTTGTCCGATTCGATGGTCACGCGGGAGTAGTCCTGCGCCGGCCATACGCGCACCGCCACGATGCTGGCACCGCGCGCGATCTGCGCGGAGCCGAGCAGGAGCACCAGGGACCCGGCGCGCAGCAGCCCGCGCCGCGATGGGCCATGGGGCGGGGGCAAGGAGGCGGCAGGTGGGTGGAGGAGGGGGGAGGCGTCTTCGCTCATGCTGCGGGGAGTGCTTGCACCAGGGTGCGGCCAAGGGGTGTGCCGGCGCGCAGCAGGGCCAGCCGGGCCGTGCCGTCGCCATCGTACGCGCCGTTGGCGGGAGAGGGGGCTTCGATCTGTAGGACAAGGTCGGCGGTGGGCAGCAATCCCGCGGCCTTCTCGGGCCATTCGGCCAGCTTCAGGCCGGGGCCCGCGAAGATGTCGCGAAAACCTGCGTCCTCCCATTCGCGGGGATCGCCGAAGCGGTAGAAGTCGAAATGCCACGCCGGCCCGGCGTCGGTGTCGTGCGGTTCGACCACGGCGTAGGTCGGGCTCTTGATCCGGCCCTGTACGCCCAGGGCCCGCAGCAGGTGCCGCACGAAGGTCGTCTTGCCCGTTCCCAGGTCGCCGTGCAGGGTGACGAAGGCGTTCGCCAGCGCGGGCTGCGCGGCGAGCGCGCGCGCGAATGCCGCGGTGTCGTCCTCGCTCCGCCAGACCCTTCGCAGGGTGTCGGTTCCGGAGGGGCTTTCTACAATCCCCGGGTGATGTCGTGCAGCAGTCAACTCGTTCCTCAAATGCAAGGCTGGGCCCGCGAACTGGGATTTTCCCAAATTGGCGTCGCCGGCGTGGATTTGTCGTCGGCGGAGCCGGGGTTGATGCAATGGCTGGCCCAAGGGTTCCATGGGGACATGCACTACATGCAATCCCATGGACTCAAGCGCGCCCGGCCGGCGGAACTGGTGCCCGGCACCGTGAGCGTGATCACCGTGCGCATGGACTACCTGCCGCGGCAGACCCTGGCGCGCACCGCGGAGCGGGAGGGCTCGCCGGGCGGGTGGCAGGCGGCCGAACTGTCGCGGCTGGACAGGCCTCGGGAAGGCATCGTGTCCGTCTATGCCCGGGGCCGGGACTACCACAAGGTGCTGCGCGCGCGGCTGCAGAAGCTCGCCGACCGCATCGCCGGCGCGGTGGGGCCCTTCGGGCACCGCGTGTTCACTGATTCCGCGCCGGTGCTGGAGGCCGAACTCGCCCGCCGCAGCGGGCAGGGCTGGCGCGGAAAGCACACGCTGGTGCTGCACCGCGAAGCCGGCTCCATGTTCTTCCTGGGCGAGATCTACGTCGATCTGCCCCTGCCGCCCAGCGAGCCCGTCAGCGCGCACTGCGGCTCCTGCCAGGCGTGCATCGACGTCTGCCCGACGCGCGCCATCGTCGCGCCGCAGCGCGTGGATGCGCGGCGCTGCATCTCCTACCTCACCATCGAGCATGCCGGGCCCATTCCCGAAGCGCTCCGGCCCCTCATGGGCAACCGCGTCTATGGCTGCGACGATTGCCAGCTCGCCTGCCCGTGGAACAAGTTCGCCCAGCCCGCGCAGGTCCCCGACTTCGACGAGCGCCCGGGGCTCTCGGGGCGCCCGCTGGCCGAGTGGTTCGCCTGGGACGAGAGCACTTTCCTGCGCATGACCGAAGGCGGGCCGATCCGCCGCATCGGGCACGAGCGCTGGTTGCGCAACGTGGCCGTGGCGCTGGGCAATGCGCTGCGCGCCACGGGCGATCCGGCCCTGCGTGCGGCGCTGGCATCGCGCGCGAACGACCCGAGCCCCCTGGTGCGCGAGCACGTGGCCTGGGCCCTGGCGCAGGCGGCCGCCGGGGCGGAGCCGCCGCCCGCATGAGCGGACGGCGCGCAGCGTTCAGGGAGCGAGCCAGCCCAGCGCCAGCGGCAGGCTGAACACGCCCAGCACCGTGGACAGTGTCACCAGGCCCGCCACATAGGGCCCGTTGTAGCCCATGCGCGCGGCCAGCACGTAGCAGGTGGACGCGGTGGGCAGCGCCGAGAAGGCCATCAGTACGGTCGTCTGCACGCCGTCGAGGCGGAACCAGCGTGCCAGCAGGCACGCCGCCACCGGCTGCACGAGGTGCCGTATCGAGAGCACCGAGGCCGACAGCAGCGTGCTGCGCGTGAGCAGTCCGAGCTGCATGCCTGCGCCTGCCGACATGAGCCCCAGCGCGATCGACGCGGCCCCGACGCGGTTCACCGAAGGCTCCATCCATCCGGGGATGCGCAGGCCGAGCAGGTTCGCCGCCAGCCCGGAAGCCGTCGCCAGGATCAGCGGATTGCGCACCAGTTCCTTCAGGAAGCCCTGGCTGCCCGCGCGCGCCATGGGCCACACGGCCGCCACGTTGAAGATCGGCACGCAGACCCCGATGAGCACGGCGATCAGTTGCAGGCCCTGCGCGCCCGCCAGCCGCTCGGCCAGCGCCAGACCGATGAACGAGTTGAAGCGGAACGCCACCTGCGCGCTGGCGGCATGGTCGCGCGCATCGATGCGGCCCGACAGTCCGGGGATCTTCGGCAGCGCATAGGCCAGACCGATGCCGCAGAGCCCCATGAGCACGCCCGCGCCGATCAGGCCCGAGGTTTCGCCCAGGTGGATCGGGGTCCTCACGATCGACTGGAAGAGCAGCACCGGGAAGAGCAGGTAATACACCAGGCCTTCGACGGGCTGCCAGACCGACCGGTCGAGGGCCGTGTAACGGCAGATCAGGTATCCAAAGAGGATGAGGGAGAAATCCGGGAAGAGGAGCTGCGCGTAGTTCACCGCCCGCAGGATACCCGGCGCCCGCGCCGGCGGGTGCCGTGGCATGGAACGCCCCGTCTCCGGGAAAGCCCCGGCGGCGCGCAGGCGCGTCAGTCCTTGGACTTGAAGGCGCGGGCGCCGTCCGCGATGGCTTCCAGCACCTTCTTCAGGCCCCGATTCACCGGCTTGTCCTGCCGCAGGATGAAGGCCAGGGTGCGCCGCAGCTTCGGTTCGAGCGGACGCATCTCCAGGTCCTTGTGCTTGCCCGGCCCGGTCACGGCCATGCGGGGCAGCACCGCGCAGCCCAGGCCCGCCGCGACCATGGCCTTGATGGCTTCCACGCTGTCGAACTCCATCGCCGGCGGCCGCAGCGGCCCCGTGCCCTGGCGCAGCCATTCGTCCACCAGGGTGCGGGTGGTGGTCCCGTTGCCGAGCTTCACCATCGGCTGCTCGCTGAGCAGCTCGGCGGTCACGGCGTCGGGCCACTGGCAGGTTCCGCGCCGGCAGATGGCCACGAAATCGTCCTCCAGCACCGGCGTCGCGGCGATCGCGCGGGAGTTGACGGGCAGCGTGACGAGGGCGACATCGACGATGTTGCCCTCGACCTGGCGTACGTAGTCCTCCGTGTTGCCCGTGCTCACGACGATCTGCAGCGACGGATAGCGCTTGCGCAGGTCGCGCAGCACCCCCGGCAGGAAGTAGAGGCAGGGCGTGAGGCCCGTGCCCAGGCGCACGGTGCCGGACACCCCGGCGGCATGGAATGTCGCCGCGCTCACCGCGTTGGCCACCGCGGTCGCCACGTGGGGCACCTGGGCGAGCAGGTCGGTGCCGGCGGGCGTGGCGCTCACGCGCCTTCCCACGCGTTCCACCAGCCGCACGGACAGCGCGCGCTCCAGCTTCTTGACTTGGACACTGACGGCGGGCTGGGTGAGCCCCAGTCGTTCCGCCGCCGCCGAAAAACTCCCCAGCTCGAGCACCAGGGCGAAGGTGCGGAGCTGCTCTAGATGTTGAGTCTCACGAGGTTGTTCACACCCGGAATGCGTGTGATGGGAGGCTGATGGCCGAGCGCGGAGTGTGGCCGGCACCAGTTGTAGCCGTCAATGAAGGGCTGCAGGGCAGCCGTGCGTTGGGCTGAGCTTTCGTAGGGTCTGGCATAGGCCCACTCCCGCAGGCTGGTCTGTACGAATCGCTCGGCCTTGCCGTTGGTCTTGGGCGTATAGGGCCGCGTGCGGATGTGGCGGATGCCCAATTCCTCGCAGGCCGCGCGGAAGGCGTTTTTGTAGCCAGAGCCGTTGTCGGTCATGACGCGCTCGATGCGTACGCCG